>DASTHI010000001.1:0-87922 GCA_035718275.1 Pseudolabrys sp.
GCGACTGAATGGTGGGCGCGACAGGGATCGAACCTGTGACCCCTACCATGTCAAGGTAGTGCTCTTCCGCTGAGCTACGCGCCCTCGAAGGGAAATCATCTATCGGCTTAATACCGGCCAGGCAAGGGCGCCAACCGTGCAGCATCTCTTTGCCAAGACCGACCCGTCAACTCCAAGTGCCAGTTCAGGCCGCCAGCAATTTCTGCACTTCGGTGACAAGCTCGCGGAGGTGGACGGGTTTCGAAAGGACCTTGGCCTGCTTTGGAGCGTTGGAATCGGCATTGAGCGCGACCGCGGCAAAGCCGGTGATGAACATGATCTTCATATCCGGATCGAGTTCAGCCGCTCGCCGGGCAAGCTCGATGCCATCCATCTCCGGCATGACGATGTCCGTGAGCAGCAATTCGAAAGGTTCCTCGCGCAACCGATGATAGGCTGACAGGCCATTGTCATAGGAGGTTACGTCAAAACCGGCGTTCTGCAGCGCCTTCACCAGGAAGCGGCGCATATCGGTATCGTCTTCAGCCAACAGGATCTTGGACATACGCAAAACCACCCCGTCCGGCCACTTTGGCCGTCTCAGCGCCCCGATTAAGACTTATGCCCGGTAAATAACGGGTGAACCGAAAGCATGGCTTGGCTTTGTGGCAGAGGCGTGAACAATAGGTTGCCAGGAATGCTTTTGCCGATGCGTGACCCGATCAACGAGAGCAGCCACGGCCACTTATGAGCGAAATTCGAGACGAGCTTGACCCGCCGTTCGAAATCCTCGAGCCGAAGACTTGCGGGGGGCCGGTCATATTCAATTCACCGCATAGCGGCTCGATCTATCCCCGCGATTTCCTGGCCTCGTGCAGGCTTGATATCGGGACCTTGCGCCGCTCTGAAGACAGCTTCGTAGATGAGTTGATCCTAGGCGTCGTGCGTCGCGGCTATCCCATGATGCGCGCCCACTTCCCCCGCTGCTTCGTCGACGTCAATCGCGAGCCCTACGAACTCGACCCACGCATGTTTGAGGGTCGCCTGCCGTCTTTTGCGAATACGCGCTCGATGCGCGTCGCTGGCGGACTCGGTACGGTTGCAAGAGTCGTCGGAGATGCCCAGGAGATCTACGATCAGCGAATTCCGATTGACGACGCATTGCGACGCATCGAGAGCCTCTACAAGCCCTATCATCGCAGCCTGCGTCGCCTTTTCGTCCGTTTGCATCAGGAATTCGGCGCGGCCGTCCTGATCGACTGCCACTCGATGCCTTCGACGGCGGGTCACAGGGACGAGCGGCCACGGCCGGAATTTGTGCTCGGTGACCGCTATGGCACGAGCTGCGTGGGCATTGTGGCGGATACGGTCGAGAAAACCCTACGGTCTCGCGGATACACCGTCAGCAGGAATAAGCCGTATGCGGGCGGCTTCATTACGGAGCATTACGGAAATCCTGCGGCCGGACTGCATGCGATCCAGCTGGAGATCAATCGCGCCCTCTACATGGACGAGCGCCGCTATCAACGGTCCTCAATGTTCGAACATCTCGCCGCAGACATGGAGGTCCTCGCAGAGAGCATTGCCGCGATCCCGCTGGAGCAGTTGCGGCCCTACCGTTCGGCGGCTGAATAGGGATAAAAAAAGGGGCCGCTAGCGGTTGCGAGCGGCCCAAGTCTAGGGAGGAAACGCCCAAGGAGGGCAGCGGTAGCTCTCGCTACCGCAGTGCAATAAATAGACCGCGCCGCACAAAAATCAAGGATAGGTGACCATTTATCTATGCTATTTTGCATGGCTGCCTGCCGCTCCCGTCTCGTTCCATCCAAGCCCGGGACTACACGATGGCGATCAACTTTCCGTCCCGCTTTGCAGCTCGCGTTCTGGCGCCGCGGCGATGCGTGTGTGCTACGCATTGGGTCGGCTGAATGACGGCTGTCGATTTCGCTTCTTTCGTCGATCAGTTGGCAACCGCTTCGGGCGACACGATCCTGCCGTTCTTTCGGACCGCGCTCGCGATAGAAAACAAAGCGATTGGCGGATTTGACCCGGTCACGGCCGCCGATCGCGCCGCCGAACAGACGATGCGCGCCTTGATCCGCAAGCATTTTCCCGATCATGGCATCCTCGGCGAAGAATACGGATCGGAACGGACCGACGCAGAGTATGTCTGGGTGCTCGATCCGATCGACGGCACGAAGTCGTTTATTTCCGGAATGCTGGCCTGGGGGACTCTCATCGGCTTGATGCGATTTGGCGAACCAGTGTTCGGAGCCGTGCACCAACCATTCACGCGCGAGCGCTTTTCGGGTGACGGCGGCGCCGCGACTTACCGCGGCCCAGCCGGTGATCGCAATTTGCGGGTGCGTCAGTGCACGAGCATCGAGGAAGCCCTTCTTTTCACAACAAGCCCGTTGCTCATGAATGCAAGCGATCGTAGCGCTTTCGCAAAGCTCGAGGAGCGAGTGAAGCTCTCGCGCTACGGGGGCGATTGCTACGCTTACTGCATGCTGGCGTCAGGCCTGATCGACCTGATCATCGAGACCGAAATCAAGCCCTACGACATTGTCGCGATCATGCCGATCATCGCCGGTGCCGGCGGCATCGTCACCACGTGGGAAAACGGCCCGGCGCAGGCCGGCGGGCGCATCATCGTCGCCGGCGATCGCGCGGTTCACGCAGCCGCACTGGACATCCTGAACGCAAGCTAAAAACGCGGTGTGCCCGGCACGAAGGCATCAAATGCCGCCCAGAACTGTACGCGATATTGATCCTGCTCCTGCAAGATCTCGTGCTTCGCGCCGGGCAGGATGAGATGCCGGCCTGCGAGCAAATATTGTCCGAAGGTTTCGATTGCAGATGTCGACACGACTTCATCACGCCCCGCTGCAACCATGAGAATGGGCTGACGGATGCTCGCAGGATAGGAAGGCTCGGCAAACTGCTTCATCTGGCGCAGTGCCACATCAGCCCAGGCGACCGTCGGTGCGCCGAGGCCGAGCGCCGGCTCTTTTTCGAGGACTGCTGCGTTTCGCGCGTATCGTACGGGATCCGATGTCAGAACATTGCCGATGAAGCTTTCCGTCCCGGGGGCCGTCGAGTCCCCAGTCGGGACGTAAGCACCACCGCTGCCGATCAATCGCATCAGACGCGTAAGTGGACCAGCCATCCGCACCAGACGACTCGACGGCAGCCCAATCATCGGAGCAGTCAGCACTATTCGTTCGAACCAGCGACTGCCGTCATGACAGGCGCGAATGATAACCGCGCCGCCCATGGAATGCCCCAGCGCGAAAAATGGAGGCGGACAGTCCGGAAGCACGATCTGCTCCATTATGGCTTCCAGGTCCGTGATGTAGTTCGAAAAACTCCGCACGTAGCCTTTCTGCCGATTCGAGAGCGCCCGATCCGAAAGGCCCTGCCCACGCCAGTCGAAGGTTGCTACCGCGAAGCCACGCGCGCGCAGATCGCGCACGGTCTCAAAATATTTCTCTATGAACTCGGCGCGTCCCTGCAGGATGACGACGGTGCCCTTTCGGCCTGGCGGCGGCGCCCATCGGGCAAAACGGAGGTTGACCCCATCCGGGGTCTTGATGGCGCCGGCCACCACACCTTCGGGCACCGGATTGGCGGGAATTGAGACGAGTTTCATCTGGCTGGAAGGCAAGCCCGAAGCGGCTCAGTGGCGCGTTATAGCAGGGCACGCCAGCGGCTCAATTGGAAGTCACCAGCGAAGCGCAATTCATAGCATCAACAGCCTGTCTGCCGAGCCAACAGGGTCCTTGCAGGCTCCGGGAACCGCCCCCATATCCGGCATGCGCAGGCCTCATAGGCTGCGCACGGTTTGTCCGGCCCTTTGGCGGACCACCGCATGTCGCTCAACAATGGAGGATATGCCATGCGAACATTCGATCTTTCCCCCCTTTACCGTTCGACTGTCGGCTTTGACCGTCTGTTCTCGATGCTTGACGGATTCGAGGCTGCCCCGGGCTACCCGCCCTACAATATCGAACGCACCGGTGAAAACGACTATCGCGTCACGGTCGCGGTTGCCGGTTTTTCCCAAAATGAGCTCTCGATCGAGGCGCGCGAGAATACGCTAACGATCAAGGGCGCCAAGCAAAGCAAGCAAGAAGAGACCGGCGAGGTTCTCTATCAGGGCATTGCTGCGCGGGCATTCGAGCGCGTCTTCCAGCTTGCCGATCACGTCCAGGTCAAGCGCGCAAGCCTCGAGAATGGGCTGCTCCACGTCGATCTGACGCGGGAGATCCCAGAAGCCAAGAAACCGCGCCAGATCCCCATCGGCAGCGCCACGTCGAAGGCTGAGGTCATTGAATCCAAGGCGGCAGCCTGACCATCAACGATCAACATCAGGCAAGCGCCCCGTAGCCGGGGCGCTTTTTTTGCGGATGGAACCGACCAAAGAACAAGGGTCGACGCAACGACGTTGCGGTCGGCGCGCCGAAAAGCTTCGGGCATTGCAGGCCCTTTCGCCTTTGCGCAACTAAACATAAGATTTGGCGTGGACCGGCCTTGTGCGCGAGAGCAAAATTTGGCATGGTCCATTAGGACAGTAATGCTGTCCTAATTTGGCGAGCACGGGTGGCGGCTCTCAGGTCGCAGGGGCAGACATCGGTGGCGCCCGGACAGGTGCAGCCACGGGCGGTGAAAAAAGCCGGACACGGCTGCCCTTCTAGAGATCGTTTCGCGATGACCGCGCGAGCTGCGATGGCCCGCGGATGAGGCGGGTGCGCCGGAAAACCGACGGTGCACCAGCGGAGGCAGGGCGAGATGAATGAAATGAACCGCAGCTCCGGATGGTCGGCTTACCCAACTGCTGATCCGGGCACGCCGCCTGCGCGGGGCCTTTACGATCCGGCGCTGGACAAGGATTCGTGCGGGGTCGGATTCATCGCAGACATCAAAGGACGCAAGTCGCACCAACTCATCGAAGATGGTCTGCAGATTCTTTGTAATCTCGAGCATCGCGGTGCCGTCGGTGCCGATCCGCGCATGGGCGATGGCGCGGGCATCCTGGTCCAGATTCCGCACAAGTTTTTTGCGAAGGAGTGCGCAAAACTTGGGATCAGGCTTCCCAAGCCGGGCGAGTATGCCGTCGGTTATCTGTTCATGCCGCAGGATCCGAACTGGCGGCAGATTATCCGCGATATCTATGCCGAGGTCATCGCGCGCGAGAAGCTCACCCTTCTTGGCTGGCGCGAAGTGCCAACCGACAATTCGACACTCGGCGAGTCCGTCAAGCCGACAGAGCCGAAGCACATGCAGGTGTTTATCGGCCGCGGTAAAACGAAGATCTCGCAAGATGAATTCGAGCGACGGCTCTACATCCTGCGCAAGTCAATCTCTAACGCGATTTATCGCCGCCGCGAGCGCCGGACGTCCGGATACTATCCGGTATCAATTTCCAGTCGGACGGTGATCTACAAGGGAATGTTCCTCGCAGACCAGCTCTGCACCTATTACCCCGATCTGCATGACCCGGATTTCGAAAGCGCGCTCGCACTGGTACACCAGCGATTCTCGACGAATACTTTCCCGACCTGGTCGCTCGCGCATCCTTATCGTTACATCGCGCATAACGGCGAAATCAATACGCTCCGCGGCAACGTGAACTGGATGGCTGCCCGTCAGGCATCTGTCTCGTCGCCACTATTCGGTTCCGACATCAACAAATTGTGGCCGATTTCCTACGAAGGTCAGTCGGACACTGCCTGCTTTGACAACGCGCTCGAATTCCTCGTGCAAGGCGGCTACTCGTTAGCTCACGCCATGATGATGATGATTCCCGAAGCTTGGGCGGGCAACCCGCTCATGGACGAGGAACGGCGTGCGTTCTACGAATACAATGCGGCACTCATGGAGCCGTGGGACGGCCCTGCCGCGATTGCCTTCACGAACGGCAAGCAGATCGGTGCCACGCTCGACCGCAACGGATTGCGGCCGGCTCGCTATCTGGTCACACGCGACGATCGCATCATCATGGCATCGGAGACGGGCGTCCTGCCGATTCCCGAAAAGGATATCGTCAAGAAATGGCGGCTGCAGCCGGGCAAGATGCTTCTGGTCGATCTCGAGGAAGGTCGCCTGATTCCCGACGAAGAATTGAAGGCGACCCTGGCGAGGAGCCATCCCTATAAGGAGTGGCTCGGCAACACACAGATCGTCCTCGAGGAACTGCCCGGAACTGCCAATGTCGCACCGATCTCGAATTTGGCGCTGCTCGATCGTCAGCAGGCGTTCGGATACACCCAGGAAGATCTGAAATTCCTGATGACACCAATGGCGACGACTGGGGAAGAGGCCGTCGGATCCATGGGCAACGACACACCAATATCAGCGTTGTCCGACAGGCCGAAATCGCTTTTCACTTACTTCAAACAGAATTTCGCGCAGGTCACCAACCCACCGATCGATCCAATCCGCGAAGAACTGGTGATGAGTCTTGTCTCCATCATCGGGCCGCGTCCGAACATCTTCGATCTCGAAGGGACGTCGAAGGCCAAGCGCCTCGAAGTCCGCCAGCCAATCCTGACGAATGAAGACTTGGAGAAAATCCGGTCGATTTCGACGATGACTGGCGATCATTTCAAGTCGAGCAGTTTCGATATCACTTTTCCGGCCGAGCACGGCGCTGACGGCATGGAATGGGCGCTCGATGCCTTGTGCGAGCGTGCCGAAGAGGAAGTGCGCAACGGCTGCAACATCATCATTCTATCGGACCGCAAGGCGAGCGTTGATCGCATCCCGATCCCGGCCCTGCTCGCTTGCGCCGCAGTGCATCACCACCTGATCCGTAACGGACTGCGTACGTCGGTGGGGATGGTGCTCGAAACGGGTGAGCCGCGCGAGATTCATCATTTCGCGTGCCTGGCTGGCTACGGGGCAGAGGCCATTAATCCTTATCTGGCTTTCGAGACCCTGATTGCGATGAAGGGCGATCTGCCGGGTAAGCCGACCGATGAGGGGGAAATCGTCAAAAAATACATTAAGGCGATCGGCAAAGGACTGCTCAAGGTGATGTCGAAGATGGGCATCTCCACCTATCAGTCGTACTGCGGAGCGCAGATTTTTGACGCTGTCGGACTGCGGCAGGACTTCGTCGACAAGTATTTCACCGGAACGCACACGCGCATAGAGGGCGTTGGGCTTGCCGAGATCGCCGAGGAAACGGTGCGCCGTCACCGTGACGCTTTCAGCGATGCGCCGATTTATCGTTCGATGCTCGATGTCGGCGGGGACTATGCGGTCCGCGTGCGGGGCGAGGATCACGTCTGGACCACCGAGACCGTGAAGCAACTGCAGCATGCAGTGCGCGGCAACTCACAGGATCATTATCGCGCTTTTGCGCAGATCGTGAACGATCAGAACGAGCGGCTGCTGACCATCCGCGGCATGTTCCGCCTGAAAAGCGCCGAAGAGGACGGGCGCAAGCCGGTCCCGTTACAGGAGGTAGAACCGGCCAGGAACATCGTGCGCCGCTTCTCGACTGGCGCCATGTCGTTTGGGTCGATCTCGCGCGAAGCTCACACCACGCTTGCCATTGCAATGAACCGCATTGGCGGGAAATCCAACACCGGGGAAGGTGGTGAGGAAGCCGATCGCTTCAAGCCGCTGCCGAATGGCGATTCCATGCGCTCGGCGATCAAGCAGGTTGCATCAGGCCGCTTCGGTGTCACCGCGGAATATCTCGTCAATTCGGACATGATGCAGATCAAGATGGCTCAGGGCGCCAAGCCGGGAGAAGGCGGTCAACTGCCCGGGCACAAGGTGGACAAGATTATCGCCAAGGTGCGGCATTCGACCCCGGGCGTTGGACTGATTTCCCCGCCTCCACACCACGACATTTATTCGATCGAAGATCTGGCGCAGTTGATCTTCGATCTCAAGAACGTCAATCCCGCCGGCGATGTTTCGGTCAAGCTCGTCTCCGAAGTGGGAGTCGGCACCGTCGCGGCAGGTGTCTCGAAGGCTCGCGCAGATCACGTCACGATTGCCGGCTTCGAGGGAGGAACCGGAGCAAGCCCCCTCACCTCCATCAAACATGCCGGCAGTCCTTGGGAAATCGGCCTCGCCGAGACGCACCAGACGCTCGTCATCAACAGGCTCCGCGGCCGCATCTCCGTGCAGGTCGACGGTGGAATCCGCACCGGCCGGGACGTCGTTGTAGGCGCCCTGCTCGGCGCCGATGAGTTCGGTTTTGCCACTGCGCCGCTGATCGCGGCGGGCTGCATCATGATGCGCAAATGTCATCTCAACACCTGCCCAGTGGGGGTGGCGACGCAGGACCCCGTGCTTCGCAAGCGCTTCAGGGGTCAGCCCGAGCATGTCATCAACTATTTCTTCTTCGTCGCAGAGGAAGTGCGCGAATTGATGGCTGAGCTCGGCTTCCGCACGTTTGATGAGATGGTCGGCCAGATGCAGATGCTCGACCGCCGCAAGCTGGTCGAGCACTGGAAGGCCAAAGGTCTCGATTTCTCGAAGCTGTTCACAAAACCAGCCGCTGAGAAAGGTACCGCCATTTACAAATGCGAGCCGCAGGACCACAAGATTGCGGATATCCTGGACCGCAAGCTCATCGCCCAGGCGCAAGCCTCGCTCGACCGCGGCGCACCGGTGCGGCTGCAATCCGTGATTCACAATACCGACCGCGCCTGCGGCGGCATGCTGTCCGGCGAGGTTGCAAAAAGATACGGCCACGACGGACTGCCGGATGACACCATCCATGTCCGTTTTACCGGAACGGCAGGCCAAAGCTTCGGTGCCTGGTTGGCACGCGGGATCACATTCGAGCTGGAAGGCGACGCCAACGATTACGTTGGCAAAGGTCTTTCGGGCGGGAAATTGATTATCCGACCGCCCGCGGATTCCGGGATCGTCCCCGAGGAGTCGATTATCGTCGGAAACACTGTTCTCTACGGAGCAATCGAAGGCGAATGCTACTTCCGCGGCGTCGCGGGTGAACGCTTCGCGGTGCGCAATTCCGGCGCCATCGCCGTGATCGAAGGTGCTGGCGACCACTGCTGCGAATATATGACCGGTGGCGTCGTCGTGGTACTCGGTCGCACCGGACGGAATTTTGCGGCCGGAATGTCGGGCGGCATTGCCTATGTGCTGGACGAGGATTCGACGTTCAGCTCGCGCTGCAACCTTGCGATGGTCGAACTCGAGCCCGTCCCCGAAGAAGAGCGAATTGCCGAGCAGGAATTCGGACATTACAACGATCTGGAAAGTCACGGCCGGGTCGATGTCATGTCCGACCTGACGACAAAAGATGCGGAGCGGCTTTACGTGCTCATTTCCAATCACGCCCGTTATACTGGATCGCGCCGCGCCGCCGAGATCCTCGCCGGGTGGAGTCACTATCGGCCGCTTTTCAGGAAAGTCATGCCGGTCGAATACCGCCGCGCGCTCGCCGAGATGGCAAAGGAGAAGGCTGCCACGATGCAAGCTGCGGAATGAAATGGGCAAAGTCACCGGCTTTCTCGAAATAGAGCGTGAGGATCGCGATTACCAACCGGTCGCGGAGCGCATAAAGCATTGGCGCGAATTCGTGCTTCCGTTGCCCGAAGACGAATTGCGGCGTCAGGCCGCGCGCTGCATGGATTGCGGTGTCCCCTATTGTCATGGGACGAGTCGAATCACTGGAGCGCCCACCGGATGCCCGGTGAACAACCAGATCCCCGACTGGAATGATCTCGTCTATCGAGGAAACTGGGAAGAGGCCGCTCTCAATCTTCATTCCACCAACAATTTTCCGGAATTTACCGGGCGCGTCTGTCCTGCGCCCTGTGAAGCTTCTTGCACGCTCAACATCAATGAGAACCCCGTTACCATAAAGACGATCGAGTGCCAGATCGCAGACCGCGCAATCGCGCAGGGTCTCAAGCCCGAGAAGCCGCAGCGCAAGACCGGGAAGAAAGTGGCTATCGTCGGCTCAGGACCGGCCGGACTCGCATGCGCGCAGCAACTGGCGCGCGCGGGCCACGATGTGCACGTCTATGAGCGTTGGGCCAAAGCTGGAGGCCTGCTACGCTACGGTATTCCCGATTTCAAAATGGAGAAGATCCACGTCGACCGGCGTATCGAGCAGATGCAGGCTGAAGGCGTCGTCTTCCACTACAACGCGCATGTCGGAGTCAGCCTCCCTGCCGCGCGCCTCGTCGAAGAATACGATGCCGTCGTGCTTGCTGGCGGCAGTGAAAAGCCGCGCGACCTGCCAATACCCGGCCGCGATCTCAAGGGCATTCATTTCGCGATGGATTTCCTGCCGCAGCAGAATCGGCGCGTGAGCAACGAGCTGCAAGGAAACGTGGAACCGATTCTTGCCTCGGGAAAGAAGGTCGTGGTGATCGGCGGTGGTGATACAGGCTCGGACTGCATCGGTACTTCGATCCGCCAGGGCGCGCGTTCGGTCATGAATTTCGAAATCATGCCGCAGCCTCCCGAGCACGAAAACAAGATGCTCACTTGGCCAAACTGGCCCATCAAGCTCCGGATATCATCCAGTCATGAGGAAGGCGCGATGCGCGAGTTCGCCGTCATGACACAGAAATTCTCTGGCGAGAGCGGGCACGTAAAGAAGCTGCACTGCGTACATGTCGACGAGAAATTTCAGCCCATTCCGGACTCTGAGTTCGAAATCGAAGCGGATCTGGTGCTTCTTGCCATGGGCTTTGTGCACCCCGTGCACGAAGGGATGCTCAAGGAACTCAACCTTTCCTTCGACCAACGCGGCAACGTCTCAGCGGACACGACCACCTATCGCACTTCCTTGCCGAAGGTGTTTGCTGCCGGCGATATGCGTCGCGGCCAATCGCTGGTGGTGTGGGCGATTCGCGAGGGCCGGCAGGCTGCCCACGCTGTTGATCAGTTTCTCATGGGCGCGACGACACTGCCGCGCTAATCAGCGGAAAAGGCTGAACGGGCTAGTGCCGGAAATCGGGCGTGGCGGACGCGGCGCATCATCTCGGGGTGGAGCCCTCTGAATCCTGGGCTTGGCCGCATTTTGCGATGATCTGGCGGTGGCTCCCGCCTTCGGCGCGGGCACCTTCTTCTCCGGAGGTGGCGGTGCCGCCGCCGTCTCGGGTGGTTTCGTATCGATATGGGCGGGTGCCGGTGCGGCTGGCGCGGTAGCAATTGCTGCTGCGGGAGCCGAGAGAGAAGCCGGCGCCTCACCGCCCTCGCTATCTCGCCGCAGGCTGAAATCGTCGGCGCGCCCGGGTGCCGCCGGCACCGGTTCTCCCTTCACGAGGACGCGCGTCGCGACAGCATCGCTATGCGGCGAACTGTTGCCATGACCACCAAGCAATTCCTCCGAATTGGCAGGCGTGATCGTCAGAGGCACAATCGGTCCGGCGACCGGGCGCGCCGCAGGCTTCCCGTCGGGAACAGGTGCGGTGATCGGGCCCGATGGCAGCGCGATCGGAGTTGCGCGACTGTTCATGTATCGACGGATTTCACGTTCGACATAGTGAGCGAGCTTCAATGCGCCATTCTTGGTGAAGTACAGACCGTCGCTCGATCGAAGGCGTCGCATCTGCCCTTCATAGTCCGGGCCAAAATTGGAATATTTGCCCGACTCGTCGACGAAGCCATCCCAAATATCGATATAGACGACGCCGGCACGCTCGGCGCGCGCCCGATAGAGATCATTGAGGTACACCACATCTGCCGTCGACTTGCTGCCGCGGATCGATGGCAGACCGACCCAGAACACCGGCACGCCCTTGCTTTTGAGCGCCGCGATCGTTTCGTCAATGCGTTTCGAATAGATTTCCGCCCAACGCTCGGTTCGGAACTCAATCACTCCGCCCGCTTTCTTTGCGGTTTGCGTCTCGGGGGCGGCGGGGGATTCCTGCTCCTGATCCTCGCCCTGCTCCTTTTTCTCCACGTCCTTATCGCTGGCCGCCTTTTTTTCGGCTTGCTCCTTTTTTTTGTTCTCTGCTTCCCTGGCGAGATCACGCTCCCGGATACTCTGACGGTCGCTGACCCCCAGCATCATGATCACATAGCTCGCCTTTTCCCCATTGAGAATGTCGCGAGCCACGTGCGCCCAATCGAGATCGCCTTTTGATTCGTAACGCAGCAGTCCCGAGTGGACCTTGTTCTTGCGGATGATCGCAACCTCAGGCGAGTCCGAAAACGCATCTTCCAGGCCATAGGCGAGCCAATCGGCCATACCATCACCCATGACCACAAGGAATGTCGTTGGTGCCACCGCGTCGGTTTTTGCCTCCACCTTACGCGGCGGCGGCGCACGGGAGTTGTCTACCGGAGCCTGCGGCTGCTCGTAAGGATTTTCGTAGGAGCGCTGCGAGCCTCCAAAAAATCCACCAAAAAACCCCCCACCCGAGCGGGACGGACGCTGCCGGCCCAGAAAAGGAAATCTGTCGTCTCGAAACTGGGCCTGCGCAGGTGAGCTGAACCCGGACGCGAGAATGAACAATGCTCCGCAATCGACGGCGGTCAGGAGGATGACCCCGAACAGCAACCGCAAAAGCGGGCATCTACAATTCATGAAGCTCGCAAAGCCCCCGCGACGACGGGCGATTCGAATGCCCCCGCCACAGCCACATGGACTAGAAGCGGCGAGAATATGTCAACTCGAAGGAGAGCGGAACAAGTATCGTTAACGGGCACGCAATTGATTCAATACCGCTGCCGAGGCAAATCCATCCGGAACTCGACCGATTTTGGCCTGAAACTCTCGAATGGCTGCTCGAGTCCGGATCCCCACCTGACCATCCGGCTCGCCAACATCGTAACCATGCCGCGCCAGCAGCTCCTGCAGCTCGAGCCGCTCGGTTCTCGATAACACGCGCTCGTATCGCGGCCAGTTCTGCACCAAGGGGCCGCCCCCGCGCAGCCGGTCTGCAAGATGGCCGATGGCCAGAGCGTAGGCTTCCGCCGGATTGTACTTCATGATCACGCCGAAATTCTCGAGCATCAGAAACCCTGGTCCTTGCACGCCGGCAGGCAGCAGCAGGAATGCATGATCGTCCGGTCGAGGGAAGGGCTGCCCGCTGGGGCGCTTTATGCCATGGCGCTCCCACTCGCGAATACTCATGGTTCGCGTACGGTCGGCCAGAAGAAAATTGAAAGTGGCTGGTACCACCACCTCGTAGCCCCAGGTCTGACCGGTGTTCCAGCCATCCTTTTTTAAATTGTTGGCGGTTGACGCAATGATATCCGGAATGGAATCCACCACATCGCGCCGGCCGTCCCTGTTGAAATCGACCGCATACCGCTTGAAGGCCGTCGGCATGAACTGGGTCGGTCCGAACGCTCCCGCCCACGAACCTACCAGTCGATCGGGACGGACATCGCCGCGCTGCAGGATTTCGAGCGTGGAAAGGAATTCCTCGCGGAAGTAGGCTTGCCGGCGCCCGATGCAGGCAAGCGTTGCCGTCGACTGAATGACGGGACGCTCGCCGCCGAGCGTTCCATAGTTGGTCTCGACACCCCATATCGCCGCAATGACGTGCCGATCGACGCCATAGATTCGTTCCGCCGCATCGAAGACGGCGCGATACTTTTCCAGCAATGTTCGTCCCTCTGCGATGCGGTCATCGGTCACCAGGATGTCGAGGTAATCCCAAACCGACTTGGTGAACTCGGGCTGATTGTCGAGCAGGTCCATGATCCGTAGATCAGGTGTGAGCCCGGCGGTGTAGCCCGCGAAAACTTTTCGCGAGACGCCTCTCCTGGCTGCAGCTGGCCACAACTGCGCGATGCACGAATGGAATCCGGCGGCCGCGGCGCGGATCGCATCGGCAGTCATGAGCGGATGGCCGGAAGCTCCAGATTGCCCGCTCCATTCTACCTGCTGCCCAGTAGGTGATGGCAATGCGCCGGCCGTGCCCGGTACCGCCGAGGCGGCTTTTATGTCGCGCGTTCCCTCGGCCGCACCAAATTCGGCGCCGGCGACAGACATTCCCACGATAATGATTGCTGGCAACGCGATGCGCATGCCCGTTCCCCGTCTCGAGCTGATATATCCCGATCCTATGGGTGCCCCCGATACCATTTCTGTGGCGTTAATGCTCTAATGTTCTTCTTGCACATCTCCCGCCAAGAGGCGCGCTTTCTGCGCCCGAACAACAAGTGAATTCTCGCATGAACCGTATTCGCAAAGCCATATTTCCGGTGGCTGGCTTGGGAACCCGCTTTCTTCCGGCAACCAAAGCCATGCCCAAGGAGATGCTTCCGGTCGTGGATCGCCCGCTGATCCAGCACGTGGTCGATGAAGCGCGGCAGGCAGGCGTCGAACACCTAATTTTCGTTACCGGCCGAAACAAGAGTGTCATAGAAGATCATTTCGATCGACAATTCGAACTTGAAGTGACGCTAACGGAACGTGGCAAAAATGCGGAGCTTGCGATGTTGTCGCAGGATCTGCCGGAAGCTGGAACCGTCAGCTTTACGCGCCAGCAATCACCGCTCGGCCTTGGTCACGCGGTATGGTGTGCGCGGGAGCTTGTCGGCAACGAACCCTTCGCGCTGCTGTTGCCGGACGTATTGGTTCAGCACGAGCCAGGCTGTCTGATGCAGATGATCGAGGCGACCAAGCAACTCGAGCCGAATGCGAATGTCGTTGCTGTTGAGGAAGTCCCTCCGGAGCGCGTTCACATGTACGGGGTGGTTGGCGTCGGCGCCCGCAAGGGCAAGGCGTTCTCGATCACGAAAATGATCGAAAAGCCCAAGGCAAGCGAAGCGCCCTCCAACCTGACCCTCACCGGCCGCTACATCCTGCAGCCGGAGATTTTTGAACTCCTTGAGAAGCAGGCAGCCGGCGCCGGAGGCGAAATTCAGCTCACTGACGCAATGGTGGCTCTCGCGCGGACGCAACCGTTCTTCGGGCTGCAGTTTGACGGCCGAAGCTTCGATTGCGGTTCAAAAATCGGCTTTTTGGCCGCTAATATCGCCTATGCTCTTCAGCGAGAGGATATTGCGCCTGAGCTTCGCCAGGAAATGCGCCGGATACTGAACGAAGAATGATCAGCGCTGCAGACCGAGCATGAGGACGCTGGCCATATAGTCGGCGCTTGGCGAAGTCGAGCGCAGCCAGTCTTGCCTGAATCCACCTTTTAGATGGACACGAGGGTTGAGCTTGGATCGGAACGCAAAAACGGGCGCCACGCGCAACCCGCGTGCCCCTCGGACCGATCTGGTTAACGGAAGCTAAGTCTTGTGGTTAACGCGGAGTTGATCGGACCACAGAAGCCTTTAGCTCCTACAGCCACCCTTTAAGCTCACGCATCACTACATCGCGTATGACCGCCATGCCTTCCGGAGTGTCATTGAGGCACGGAATGGCTGCGAAATTCTCCCCTCCGGCATGGCGGAAGATCGCTGCATTTTCCATCGCGATCTCTTCCAGCGTTTCCAGGCAGTCGGCAGCAAAGCCGGGTGTGATAACGGCAACGCTTTTCACTCCGCGCTGCGCCAGAGTTCTTATCGTCGCGTCTGTGTAAGGTTTGATCCATTCAGCCGTGCCAAAACGCGACTGAAAAGTCATCACCAGTTTTTCAGGATCGAGTTTCAGCTTCTTGCGCAGAAGTGCGGTCGTTTGCGTGCAATGCTCGAGATAGGGATCTCCCTTTTCTACGTATGCCTGCGGCATGCCGTGATAGGAAGCAAGGATGATCTCAGGCTTGAACGGAAGCTTGGCTACCTCCGCTGTGAATGAATTTGCCAGCGCATCGATATAGACAGGCTCGGAATAATAAGGGGCCGCAACTCGCAACGCGGGCTGAAATCGCATCCGGCGGACGGCACGAAACGCTTCATCGCAAACCGTTGCAGTCGTCGCGGCGGCGTATTGAGGATAGAGCGGCACGACAAGGACCCTCTCGCAGGCCTGGGCCGCCAATGCTTCCAGGCGAGATCTAATCGACGGATTTCCGTATCGCATTGCCCAATCGACACGGATGCGCTTGTCAACCTTGTCCAGCATTTCATCAAGCTTGTCCGATTGCGCGCGCGTGATGGTCTTGAGAGGCGACTCGTCGCGCTGCCTGTTCCAGATTTTCTCGTAGTCGCGACCCTTTCGACGAGGTCGAACCGTCAGAATGATGAGATTGAGAACCAACCACCATTTCAGGCGATTCTCCTCAATGACACGAGGGTCGGAAAGAAATTCCTTCAAGTAGCGGCGCATCGACCAGTAGTCGGTTGCATCCGGCGTCCCGAGATTGACAAGCAGCACCCCAATACGATGGGAAGTCCCCGCCGAGACATTGGCCGGACTCATAGCTTGCGCTCGTCCGCGATCAACTTTCCATCATTGGGCAACGTGCCCGGCGACACCAATTTCACGGATCCTTTCAGCTTCGTGATCGATTGCAAAGTCGCGCCAACGACTTGCCCAAGAGATGGGTCAGGCGTCGAGCACTCCGCCAGCAAGGTCATTGCGTCCTGCTCGGCTTCTCGTTCGATCACGAGGCGCAGGCGCTTAAGCTGCGGATGCCGCACCCCTATCTCGGCGACCTGACCCGGATGCACGAACATCCCCTTGACCTTGGTCGTCTGGTCGGCACGGCCCATCCAACCCCTGATGCGCGAATTCGTGCGGCCGCATGGCGAATGCCCCTGCATCGTCGCCGACAGGTCGCCCGTCGCCAGACGGATCATCGGATAGTCACGATTGAAAGAAGTCACGACGATCTCGCCAACATCTCCATCCGGGAGCGGGTCCCCCGTACCCGGACGTACGATTTCGACCATGAGCGTCTCATTGACGATCATGCCTTCGAGAGCCTCGGTTTCGTAAGCAATGACGCCAAGCTCGGCGGTCGCGTAACATTGGAGGACGGCAACGCCTCGCCGGCCAAGCTCCGCGCGCAACGAGTCTGGCAGCGCCGCTCCGGAAACGAGTCCGCGCTTGATCGAGGAGATATCCTTTCCCGTTTTTTCGGCGGTATCGAGCAGAATTTTGAGGAAGTCGGGCGTGCCAACATAACCGGAGGGCCGGTAATGTGCGATGGCTTCCAGCTGCTGCTCGGTGTTGCCGGTGCCTCCCGGAATAACTGCGCAGCCGAGCGCCTGTGCGCCGGAGTCGAGGATGAACCCTCCCGGCGTCAAGTGGTACGAAAATGAATTGTGCAACACATCTCCGCGACGAAAGCCTGCCGCATAGAGTGCCCGCGCCGCGCCCCACCAATCGCCGTCCTTACCTTCCGGTTCGAAGATCGGACCAGGTGACAGCAGGAGCCGCCTCGCCTGGCCGGGCGGCGTGACATTGAGGCCGCCAAACGGCGGATTCTTCTTCTGCAAAGCCAACAGATCGGATTTTCGGAACACTGGCAGTTTGGCCAACTGCGCGCGCGATGTGATAGCTGCCGGGTCGACGTCTGCCAGGTGTCTTGCCCAGCCCGGGGCGCTTTTCGCATGCGCGATGATAGCCGCCAGACGGGCGAACTGCTCACGTTCGCGCGCAATGGGATCGCGAATTTCAAGCGAGTCGAAATACTCAGGCATAGCTCAGGCGAGCCATCTCTTGCGCCGGCGGTAGTGCTTGCCTTCGCGGAAGGATTTTCGCCGGCCTTGAGAAATGCCCAAATAGAATTCCTTCACGTCCTCGTTTTCGGCGAGTGCCTTTGCATTGCCGTCCATCACCACACGGCCATTTTCAAGAATATACCCGTAACGGGCAAACCGTAGCGCCATGTTCGTATTCTGCTCGGCCAAGAGGAACGAGACGCCTTCATTCTCGTTCAGATTCTTGACGATGCCAAATATCTCCTCGACGATTTGAGGGGCGAGCCCCATCGACGGCTCATCAAGCAGGATCATCTTTGGCCGAGACATCAGGGCACGTCCGATGGCGCACATCTGTTGCTCGCCCCCGGAAGTATAGCCCGCAAGCGAGTTTTTTCGTTCACTCAGCTTCGGAAAATAGGAATAGACCAACTCGAGATCACGCTTGATAGCGGTCTTGCCGTCACGTCGCGTGAAAGCGCCGGTAAGAAGATTCTCCTCGATCGTCAGATGCGCGAAGCAATGGCGTCCTTCCATAACCTGGATGCACCCCCGCCGCACCAGTTCATTCGGCGAGAGGTCCTGCACCTCATCGCCTTCGAAGATAATGGATCCCTTGGTCACGTCGCCGCGCTCAGCGTGCAGCAGATTTGAGATGGCCTTGAGCGTCGTGGTTTTTCCCGCGCCATTGGCGCCGAGCAAGGCGACGATGCCTCCTTTCGGCACTTCGAGCGACACCCCTTTGAGTACCAGAATTACGTGATCGTAGATCACTTCGATATTGTTGACCGTGAGGACCCGCTCATTCTGCGCTAGGGGTGTCGGCCCAGTACGTTCAACGGCAGACATTAATGACTACTCCGAACGTGAACCTCTCCCCTTTTCCGGGGAGAGGTTCATCGTGTCAGTGGCTTGTTATGACGACTTGTCGCAAGCCTCGGTTCGCTTCGGCCAACCGGTGTTCTTCTCGACATATTCGTTGGCGGCCGCGTCGAGCAGCGGACGGACTTTCTCCTTCATGGGCTGAATCCAGTCGGAAATCTTGACCCATTTGGTTCCATCCCATTGCTGCATGTAAGCGGGCGCATGACCATTGTGGTCGGTGCAATTTACGTTCGTGATTGGCGCAGCGAAGTTCGGAAAGCCGAGCTCCTTCCAGCGCGCTTCGGTGATATGCAGTGTTTCGAGGCCGCGGCGGACGTCTTCACCCGTCACCACTTTTTTGCCGGACAACTTCTGGGCGTTGCGGATCGCTTCCGCGACAAGCACGGAGTTGTAGACGCCGCGGTTGTAGAAATTCTCCGCGAACTTGTCCTTCTCGACCTGGCTCTTGCCCTTGTCGACGACATATTTCTTGATGTCATTGAGGGCCGGATAATTCGAGCCGAGGCCGTTGAAGTTGAGGGCCAGATACCCTTTGGCCGCCTGGCCGCCGCCGCGCGCATCGTCATCCGAACCCGACCACCAGATTCCAACGAAGTGATCCATTGGATAGCCGTTCTCTGACGCGCGTTTGACAGCCGTCGGATTCATCGCGCCCCAGCCCCACATAATCATCCAGGCAGGACGATCACGCCGGACGGCCAACCATTGCGCGGACTGATCCTGCATTTCCTTTCCGGCGACCGAATACTCTTTCACCGTGAAACCGTAGTCCTTGGCAAACTGGTGGAGTAGCGGGAGCGGCTCTCGGCCGTATCCGCTCTCAAGGAAGATGAACCCGATCGTCTTGCCCTTGAGCTTGTCGAGGCCGCCTTCCTTGCCGCCGATGTAACGCATGATCATCGACAGGCCGTCCCAGTAAGTCGCCGGCGGATTGAAGATCCAGGGGAATTTATCGCCAACTGCCGAGGCAGAAAGTCCATAAGCCATCGACAGGATCGGAATTTTATCGACTGCTGCCTTGGGAATGATCTGCAAGGTGATACCAGTCGAATAGGGATTCACGACTGCCGGCTTCTTGCCCTTGACGGATTCCCAACACTCGACGCCTTTCTTGGTATCGTAGCCAGTCTCGCATTCTTCAATGTTGAGCTTTACGCCGCCGATGCCGCCATCGCGCTCGTTAAGCATGGTGAGATAGTCGTGCATGCCGTTGGCGATTGGAATGCCGGAGCCGGCGAACGGCCCGGTCCGATAGGTCAAAAGCGGCACGTAAATCGAGTCCTGCGCCTGCGCCTTGCCGGTGAGCATCGCTGCCCCGAGCAGGGCGGCGCAGGTCATGCCGACCAGTAGCTTTCTTGCCTTCATAGTTCTTCCTCCCTTAGGTTCGTGCCCGGCGGGGCACGCCTCTGGTTTCTACCTCGCCCGAGATATCGAGCGGTTTCGGAGCCATGACTGCTGTCATGGTCGGAAATTGTCCTATCCTGCACTATCAGTACGGAAACGGCCACACCCTCAGTTTTTGCTTGGCAATTTGCCATAAGCGGGCAAGTCCGGCTGGCTCCGCAATCAGGAAAAACACGATCAGCGCGCCGGTAACCATAAACGTAATGTGCTCCACGGTCGCTGCGTGCAGGGGCAAACCGAATTCGGGCGGCACAAAACGCAGGATGATCGGCAGGATATAAATCAGCGCCGCGCCCAGGAACGAACCGAGCAGGCTGCCGAGACCGCCGATAATGATCATGAAGAGGATCGTGAAGCTCTGGTTGATATTGAAGACGGTCGATTCCGCACCGCCGTACCAGAGGAACACCATCATCGCGCCCGCCACGCCGCAGTAAAACGACGATACTGCGAAGGCAAGAAGCTTGGTCGGCAGCAGCCGGATTCCCATCAATTCGGCAGCGATATCCATGTCACGCACTGCCATCCACATGCGACCGATGCGGCCATGAACGAGATTGGACGCCACCCAAGTCATCGCCACGACGATCGCGAGCACGATGTAGTAGCGCGTTTCTGCGGTGGCACGCGGACCGGTGACGATGATGCCGAACAGCTCGCGCTGCGGCACCTCGATGGCTGCCGATACATTGTAATTGTAAAGCCAAGGAATGCGCGTGAAGCACCACTCGAGGAAGAACTGGGCCGCCAGCGTGGCAATCGCCAGATAGAAGCCTTTGATGCGTACCGCCGGCAGGCCAAACACAACCCCGGTTGCTGCCGCAAACAATCCGGAAGTAATAATCCAGATGATGATGTTCACATCCGGGAAGATCGTGGTGAGTTTGTAGCATGCATAGGCGCCCACACCCATGAACGCACCCGTGCCGAGTGAGAGCTGGCCCGTGTAGCCGGTCAGGAGATTGAGACCAATCGAGGCAAGCGCGAAGATCAGGAACGGGATCATCACCGCGTTGAGGATGAAGTCATTGCCTGCGATCGGAATGATGACGAATGCGATTGCCAGGATGACGAAGATCCCGATACGGTCCTGCAAAATCGGGAATACCGCCTGGTCGCTGGTGTAGCTGGTCTTGAACTGGCCGGCCTCGCGGTAGAGCATCTTTTGGTCCCTAAACCCGCTCGATAATTTTTTCGCCGAACAGACCCTGCGGCTTAAACAGCAGGAACACCAGCGCGATCACATAGGCGAACCAGGCGTCGGTGCCGCCGCCGATGAGCGGCCCCCAATAGAATTCCCACATCTTCTCACCGATGCCGATAATTAGACCTCCGACGATGGCTCCCGGAATGGACGTTAAGCCGCCGAGAATGAGCACCGGCAGGGCCTTGAGGGCGATGACGTCGAGCGCAAAGGATACATCCGAGCGCGCGCCCCAAAAAATGCCGGTGACCAATGCCACCAAACCCGCGGCAAACCACACGATCACCCAGATCTGCTCGAGCGAAATACCGACGGACAAGGCCGCCGCGTGGCTGTCAGCAACAGCACGCAGCGCCCGGCCGATACGGGTCTTGGAGAAAAAGACCGCAAGTCCCGCAACCATAATCGATGCGATGACTGCTGCAGCAACATCAAGTTTCTGCACCGAGATGATACCGCCGAGCGCTTTGTAGGTAACGGCACCTTTCGGCAGAAAAAGCTGGTCGGTGATCATCACCTTCGGATCGCCACCGAATACAAATTCGCCGAAGCCGATAAGAAAATACGTCAGCCCAAACGTTGCCATGAAGAGAATGATGTCTGGCTGATTGACCAGAGGGCGCAACACGGCCCGCTCGACTGCATACGCGATCCCAAACATCACAGCGATGGTCAGCGCAAGCGCAAGATATGCGGGGACGCCGGCATCGTAGAGACCAACCAGCGTCAACGCCGCAAAAACCACCATAATTCCTTGTGCAAAATTGAAAACGCCGGAGGCCTTGAAGATCAGCACGAAGCCGAGGGCGATCAGCGCATACAGCATACCGCCGACCATGCCTTCCCATAATGTCTGGACAAAAAGGTCCGGCGCCGTCCCCATCTGTACGAAGGGATCGATGAAGATCTGGTAGAGCAACCCCATCGTGCCCTCAATGCGCAACGCCGAGATAGGCGTCGATCACCGCCTGGTTGCCCTTGACCTCGGCCGGTGATCCATCGGCGATCTTGATGCCATGGTCGAGCACCACGACGCGGTCCGATAGGTCCATCACAACGCCCATGTCGTGCTCGATCAGCGCGATTGTGGTGCCGTAATAGTCGTTCGCATCAAGCACAAAACGTGACATGTCTTCTTTTTCTTCAAGGTTCATGCCCGCCATCGGCTCATCGAGCAGAAGAAGTTCGGGTTCCATCGCAAGCGCACGGCCGAGCTCGACCCGTTTCTGCAGACCGTAAGGCAGCCGACCAACGGGCACGCGCCGGATTTCCTGAATTTTCAGAAAATCGATGATTTCTTCCACCCGCCGGCGATGCTCGGCCTCCTCGCGCATGGCAGGCCCATAACGCAGCATTTGCCAGAAGAAATTGCTGTGCATTCTGAGTGTGCGGCCGGCCATGATGTTATCGAGCGCAGTCATGCCGCGAAACAGCGCAACGTTCTGGAATGTGCGAGCTATGCCGCCACTCGCCGCTTCATGCGGGCGCATGCTGGCGCGCGCTTCGCCCTTGAACATGATGCGGCCCTGCTGCGGGTGATAAAAGCCGTTGATGACGTTGAGCATCGACGTCTTGCCGGCACCGTTCGGCCCGATGATCGCGCGAATTTCGCCTTTGCGGATGTCGAAGGAGACGTCACTGACGGCTTTCACGCCGCCGAAGGACAGCGATACGTTCTCCACAGCTAAAAGAATATCGCCGACGGCAAGCAGAGGTCCACTCGGGGCCCTCATGCAGCCTTCCCCATTGGAGCCGCAGTCGGCTCTGATTTCATATCGCGAATTTTAACGCGGGCGCTGATCACGCCTTTGCGCCCGTCCTCAAAGGTGACTTCGGTCGAGATATCGGCTTCCTTGGAGCCGTCGTACAGCGCCTTGATCAGGGGTGCGTATCGCTCGGCAATAAACCCACGCCGGACCTTCTGCGTTCGCGTGAGCTCCCCGTCGTCGGCATCGAGCTCCTTGTGCAAAATGAGGAAGCGCCTGATCTGCGCACCCGACATCGCCTTGTCGGCAGCCAGCGAGCGATTCACTTCCGCAACATTCTTTTCGACCATGTCGTAAACGAGAGGATGACCGGCCAATTCCTGATACGAGCCATACACGACGTTGTTGCGTTCCGCCCAACTGCCGACCGCCGTCAGGTCGATATTCAGCATGACGCAAACAAAATCCCGTTTGTCGCCGAAGGCAACGGCTTCGCGGATATTGGGAAAGAACTTGAGCTTGTTCTCGATGTATTTCGGTGCAAACAGGGTGCCGTCATTGAGCCGACCGACATCTTTCGCGCGATCGATGATCTTCAGGTGTCCGGTTTCTTCATCGAAGAAGCCTGCATCTCCTGTCTTCACGTAGCCATCCGGCGTCATAACTTCAGCGGTTTTAACTTCATCCTTGAAGTAGCCGGTGAACATTCCAGGGGATTTGAACTGGACTTCACCGTTCTCTGCGATGCGAATGTCGACGTTGGGACAAGCTGGTCCGACCGTGTCCGAATAGATTTCGCCGTCTGGCTGCGCAGTGACATAAAGAAATGCTTCTGTTTGGCCGTAGAGCTGCTTCAGATTGAGCCCGATCGATCGGTAAAAATTGAAAAGGTCGGGCCCAATCGCCTCGCCCGCCGTGTAGGCGACACGCACGCGCGAAAACCCGAGCACGTTCTTCAGAGGACCATAAACGAGAAGATTGCCGATAGCGTAGAGCATGCGGCCTCGAAGCGGCACCGCCTGCCCATTGAGAATACGTTCTCCATAACGCCGTGCGACATCTATGAAAAAGTGAAACAATTTCCGCTTAATGAAGCCGGCGTCTTCCATGCGGATCATCACGCGCGTCAACAACAGCTCTAGTGTGCGCGGTGGCGCGAAATAGAAGGTTGGCCCGATTTCCCGCAGGTCGTGCATGGCAGTATCGGAGCTTTCAGGACACGCAGTGCAGAAGCCCGATACCATCCCCTGGGCATAATTGAGGTAGTGATCTCCCACCCACGCAAGCGGCAGGTATGCGAGCGCAACGTCCTTTTCGGTAAGCTTGTCGAAAGCGACCGTATCGGCGGCGGCACGGATGGAACGCTCGTTCGTCAGCACAACTCCCTTGGAGGCGCCGGTTGTTCCTGACGTGTAGAGGATAATGGAAGGATCCGATCCTTTGCCGGCAGATATCTCGTTCTTCAGCCAGGTCGCGAGCGACGGATCGGCCGCGAGCGCCTTGTGGCCGTCTTCGATGATGTCATCCATCGAATGCAGCTTGCTGTGATCATAGTCGCGCAGGCCGCGTTTTTCATCGTAAAGCATCAATTCGAGATGGGGGACGCGCTCGGCAACCGAGAGAATCTTGTCCACCTGCTCCTGGTCTTGGACCGCGGCAAATCGCACGTCGGCATGAGCAAGCACGAAGGCGAGCTCGTCGGCGACGGCATCGGCGTACACCGGAACCGGAATCGCCCCGAGCGTCTGCGCCGCCATGACCGACCAATAGAGCTTTGGCCGGTTTGCGCCGACGATAGCGATCGTCTCGCCGCGTTTGAGGCCAAGCCTGTGAAGACCGATAGCGTAGGGACGAACGATATCGAGAACCTCACTCCAGCTCCAGCTTTGCCAGATACCGAGGTCCTTGTGCCGCATGGCTGGCCTTTTGCCGTAAATTTCCGCATTACGGACCAGCAGCTTAGGAAACGTATCTGCACCAGCAGCGGCGTTCGGCGCCACGGCTTATCCCTCCCATGTGGTTGCGCTTCGGAGACGCAACCCTCAAACCCCTCGCCGCCCTCGTTGGCGATCTTGTTGTCTCGATATGAAAACACCGCCATCTGGCGGTCAAGTGTAAGATCGTTATCGAACCGGACGCAGGCGCTCTATTCAGCAGCCCTCAGAAGGGGCGCCCCTCCGGCAAGGAATCGCTCAAAGAGCGCGGTTTCCTCTGCTTTTGCCGCGGCCAGATGCCGCTGTTTCACGGGGCCGAATCCACGAATTTTTTCCGGGATTGCAGCAAGCGCAACGGCCAGTTGATGATTGCCCGGAGTGAGGTTCTCGATGATGTCGTCGAGAAGGCGTTCATAGTCCGAGATCAGCCGGCGCTCGGTCCTGCGTTCATGGCTGTAGCCAAAGGGATCGAGAAAGCGGCCACGCAGAAATCTCAGTTTCGCCAGCACGGCAAACACCTTCAAAACCCATGGACCGAACGACATCTTTCTCGGCTCACCCGTGGCCGAGTCGACCCGGGCAAGCAAGGGCGGCGCCAGATGGAACTCGAAGCGCAGGTTTTCTCCGCCGAAGCCGGATTTCACTCGGCTGAGAAATGAAGTTTCGCTGTAGAGGCGGGCGACCTCGTACTCGTCTTTGTAGGCCATCAGTTTGAAGAGATATCGTGCCACAGTTTCGGCGAGGCCGGTCTGACCGGGTGCTTTTTCAGCCTCCGCAGCGCGTATCTTTTCGACGCGATTCCGGTAACGGCGCGCATAGGCGGCATTCTGATAGGCCGTCAGAAACTCCGCACGCCGTTCAACTGTCTCGGCAAAAGACTTCGACATCTTGAGTGAATCGTTCTCCTCGGCGGGCTGCGGCTCGATCAAATCCTCGATTAATCTCGGACTTACGACTGCCCGGCGACCGAAGCGGAATGCAGCGACATTCATCGCGATCGCCTCGCCATTCATTTCAATCGCACGCTCGATGGCTTCGGATGAAAGCGGCAGTGAACCAAGCTGGTAAGCATATCCAAGCATGAACATATTGGTGCCGATCGAATTACCGAGAAGCACAGTGGCAAGCCGCGTTGCATCCACGAAATAGCTGCGTTCGCGTCCCGCATGGCTCGCAATCGCTCGCTTGAGCCGCTCGATCGGCAACGAGAATTCGGCGTTTCGCGTAAAGTCGCCCGGCAGAAACTCGGCCGTGTTGACCACAACCCGCGTCGTTCCCGCCTTCATCGCTCCGAGCACCTTCTTGGCTCCGGCCACAACTATGTCGCCACCAAGGACGAGATCCGCACCTCCCGCTGCGATTCGAATCGCGTGGATCTCATCGGGCGTATTGGCGATGCGAATGTGGCTGTACACCGCGCCACCCTTCTGCGCGAGACCCGCCATATCGATCACCCCAACCCCCTTACCTTCAAGGTGGGCGGCCATCCCGATAATTGCGCCGATGGTTACTATTCCGGTCCCACCAATGCCGGTGACGATAATCCCATAAGGGTGATTGATCAGAGGCGCGGTTGGCGCAGGCAGTGCCGGCCAGTCTGCCGGCTCGGTAATACCTTCGGTTTTCCTCAGCTTTGCGCCGTGCACAGTGACAAACGAAGGGCAAAAGCCGTTCACGCAAGAGTAGTCTTTGTTACAGCTCGACTGATCGATGGTTCGCTTGCGACCCCACTCCGTTTCGAGCGGCTGCACAGAGACGCAGTTCGATTTTACGCCGCAATCACCACAGCCTTCGCAGACGAGATCGTTAATGACGACGCGCTTGTCCGGATCGGGATAGGCACCACGCTTGCGGCGGCGTCGCTTCTCGGCCGCACAGGTTTGATCGTAGATCAGAATGCTGACGCCCGGTACGCTCGCCAACTCCCGCTGAACCGCATCGAGCTGGTCGCGGTGATGGATCGTAAGACCACGCGGCCACTCAGTGCCTTTCGGATATTTCCATGGCTCATCGGTTACGACCACGGTGCGCTTCGCGCCTTCGGCGGCGACCTGGGCCGCAATCTGCGGCACCGAGAGACCTCCATCATTGGCCTGTCCGCCGGTCATAGCCACAGCGTCGTTGAACAAGATTTTGTAGGTTATGTTCACGCCGGAGGCGATCGCGGCGCGAATGGCGAGATAGCCGGAATGATTGTACGTGCCGTCACCCAAATTTTGGAACACGTGTTCGCGCTTGGAAAACGGGGCTTCGCCGATCCAGTTTGCCCCCTCTCCGCCCATTTGCGTGAAGCCGAGTGTTTTCCGATCCATCCACTGCGCCATATAATGGCAGCCGATGCCGGCGTAGGCTCGGCTACCTTCGGGCACGCGTGTGGAGGTATTGTGGGGACACCCCGAGCAGAAATACGGGATACGCTGCGCCACATCGCTTGTTTCGTTGAGAGCGCGCTGTGCTGACTTCAGCCGCGCAACATTGGCAGCGAGTTCATCGTTGGATCCGTAGCGCAACAGACGTTCGCCAATACAGATGGCAATCTCGTTCGGATCGAGCGCCCCCTTGACCGGGAAAAGCCAGTTGCCTTGCTCGTCTTTTTTGCCGATGCACGCGGGTTGATTGGCGCCACCATAGAGCTCTTCGCGGACCTGCACCTCGACGAGAGAACGTTTCTCCTCGACAACGATGATGAGATCGAGTCCCTGAGCGAACTCGGCGAGTTCCTGCCGGCCGATCGGCCATACGCAAGCGATCTTGAAAAGCCGCAATCCGAGGTCATTGCACTTGACCTCGTCAATGCCGAGTTCGTCGAAAGCCTGACGCACATCAAGATAGGCTTTCCCCGTGGTGACCACTCCGATTTTGGGCGCCCGCCCGCCCGACGTGATGATGCGGTTAAGCCGATTCGCGCGCACGAAGGCCAGCATTGCATCACGTTTGAAATCGTGAAGGCGGGCCTCCTGACCGAGAATGGTATCGACGAGACGGATGTTGAGACCGCCTTCGGGCGGCTGAAAATCATCCGGTAGGACAATCTTCACGCGATCGATGCCGGCCTCGACCACTCCGGCCGATTCAACCGTTTCGTGCATGCATTTGAGAGCTGTCCAGGCTCCTGTAAAGCGGGACATTGACCAGCCATAGAGCGCGTAATCGATAATTTCCTGGACGCCAGCCGGGTTGAGGATCGGCATCATCACGTCAACGAAATGGAATTCAGATTGATGCGCCGTGGTGGATGACTCGGCCGTGTGGTCATCACCCATCAACGCGATCACGCCGCCATTTCTCGACGTGCCGGCGAAATTGGCATGGCGGAAAACGTCGCCCGACCGGTCCACTCCCGGACCCTTGCCGTACCACATCCCGAAAACGCCATCGAACTTCCCTTCGCCGCGCAACTCCGCCTGCTGTGAGCCCCACAACGCTGTCGCGGCAAGTTCCTCGTTGATGGCGGACTGAAACTTGATATCGGCAGCCGCAATGTGTCGCGCGGCACGCATGAACTGTTGATCAAGTCCGCCGAGCGGGGAGCCTCGGTAACCGGTGACGAACCCTGCGGTGTTCAAACCGGCCCGCCGATCGCGCTCCTTCTGCATCAGGCAGGCACGGATCAATGCCTGATAGCCGGTCACCAGAACGCGCGACCTCGCCAGATCGTACTTGTCGTCGAGAGTGACCTGTCGAAGGGGCATGAAAGCCTTGTCACTGGCGCGAATTGGATACGCTACATTGCCTAGTCATATAGGCTTGCATTTGCCGACGCAAAACCGACGCGGCGGAAAAACTATACCTGCCCCTCGCTCGGTCAATTTCGTTCTTAACGCAGGCGATATAAGGAAATTTCGCGCGAAGGCCCTGGCGCGCATTATGGCGCAATGCAGCAGCAAAGCAGCCTCCCGCCAGCGTGGATGGTCAAGCGCTCGCCCGTTTGCCACAACCCTCCTAAAGCGGACTTTTGGACCATGCTGCAGCCGACCTCTACATCTATTGAATCAAAGGCATCCTGGGCCGTCGCTTCGGCCGCGCTCATAACGATGCTGATGGCATTCGGTGCGGCCTGGATTACGCCGGTCGCGCTGAAGGACATCGCTGCCGAGGTGGGTGGAACGAGGTCAATCCCCTCGCTCGCAAGTGCGCTTGCGTGGCTGGGATTGGGATTCGGCGGAATCGTGATGGGTCTTATTGCCGACAAGGTCGGGACGCGATGGACCGTCATCTGCGGCGCGATAATGATAGGAGTCGGGCTCGCCATCTCGACTTTTGGGCCGCCTTGGCCGCTTTGGGTTGGTCATGGGCTTTTCATCGGTATCATCGGTCTGGGAGGTATCAATGCCCCTATGTACATTTATGTGTGCCGCTGGTTCGACCGCCGGCGCGGCTCAGCGCTCGCCCTGATCTCCAGCGGCAGCTATCTTGCCGGCGCAATGTGGCCGCCGGTTTTTGAACGTGCGATCGCGGCCTTGGGATGGCGACAGACGATGCTCGCGTACGCTGTCCTCGAAATCGCGCTGATCCTACCCTTGGCGATCATCTTCTTCCGCGCGCCCCCGGAGCTCATCATTCCAAGCGTCACCGGCGCTGGTTCGCCGGCAAAAGCACGAGTGTTGGGTTGGCCACGCAATCTCGTATTCTGGATCATGAGTGGTGCGGCTGTGCTGTGCTGCATTCCGATGGCGATGCCGCAGGGCCATCTCGTCGCTTTTTGCAGCGATTTAGGCATCACGCGATCGAGCGGCGCATTGATGCTCACGGTACTTCTTGGAACCGCCTTCTTGAGTCGACAGGTGTGGGGAGCAATCTCCGATCGAATTGGCGGGCTCGCGACCGTGTTCATCGGCTCCGCCTGGCAGGCTGCGTCAATGACGGCGCTGCTCTTCACCCAGAGCGAGGCTGGGCTGTTCACTGTTTCTGCGGCTTTTGGCCTCGGATTTTCTGGGATCATTCCGGCCTATGTGCTCGCGCTTCGCGAGCTGTTCCCTGCGTCGGAAGCTTCGTGGCGGATACCGACGCTGCTTTTGTTCAGCGGCGGGGGTATGGCGCTCGGCGGCTGGCTTGCAGGGTTTCTCTATGATCACTTTGGCTATTACGCCCCGGCTTTCGCTGCAGGCATCGGGGCAAATATTCTCAATCTACTCGTCTTGGGAGTGCTGCTGGCCAGAAAACGGCTCACGCCCGCATTCGCCTAAGCTTTCGGCAGCATCCTGAACATCGCTTCGCCGTAAGTTTTCCGGGCCTCGATCAGCAGCGGCTGTACCTTTGCCACGAACGCATCGTGTTCGCCAGTTGTAAGTTCGTTGATCTCACAACCCTGCGCTTCAATCATCTTGTATGACTGAACATGTTCGTCGATCGCGAGTTGGCGTTGATATGCGACTGCATCGGCCACCGCTTGGCCCATCGCACGTTTGAGTTCGTCAGGCCAACTTTCTAACATTGTGCGGTTGAGAAAGATCGGGCGCGAAATATAGAAATGTGATGTGAGGGTGTGAAATTTGTGAAACTTGTGCACGCCGTAGGTTACCGTATTGGCCAGCGGATTTTCCTGCGCGTCCAGAGTTCCCGCCTTGATCATGGCAATAGCCTCGGTCAGGTCCATTCGCATCGCAACCGCGCCAAGCAAATCGAACGTGCGCCTTTGAATTTCGCTCGGTAACACGCGGATCCTCATGCCAGTCATGTCGGCCGGCAGATGAATGGGGCGCAATCGGTTCGATATGTGGCGAAAGCCATTCTCGAACCAGCCTAGGATCCGGTAATTGATGCGTTCTTCGATCATTCGCGCAAGAAAGGCACCCAGCGCACCATCCATTGCTGCGCGCGCCTGCGCGTTGCTTGAAAAGAGGAATGGCAGATCAACAAAGCCGAGTTCGGGGACTCGATCCGTCAAATAGCTGGACGACTGGTAACCGAGCGTGATCTCCCCATTTTCCACCAGTGTGAGGATGTCCTCAGCCTTATGACCGAGATCCATGATGTTGAAGATGTATTCAACCTCAACGTCAGGGCCAAAACGCGCCTTAAGCTTTTCGCCGATCAGCTTCAGCGCTTTGCTGAAACCGGTGTTCGGCGGGCCGTAACCGCCCATGCGGATTCGAATTGGACGGCTCATATCGGCGGCTCCTTTTCGGCTTTCTATCTGGCGGCCGTAATATGGCCAAGCAGAAACGGTATGCTAAATTCTGCAAAGATCGAAGGAGGGCCCGATGAACAAACTCGCCAGCGTTGCGAACGTTACACGCGATGGAATTTCGCCGGCTGAATGGCAGGCCCGGGTCGATCTCGCAGCCGTATATCGGCTGACCGCACATTACGGATGGGATGACGTGATCTACAATCACTCTTCAATGCGGGTACCAAGCGAGCCGCGCAATTTTCTAATGAAGAAGCATGACCTCCTTTACACCGAAGTCACCGCTTCAAATCTGGTCAAGGTCTGCATGGATGAGGATCTGGACGAGAAATCAGGCGTCAATCGGCCCGGCTTTACCCTGCATGGAGGCGTGTTGAGCGCGCGATCAGACGTCAATTGCGCCGTACACGTTCACACCAACATCGGGATGGCCATCGCGGGATTGAAGCACGGGCTCCGCATGGTCTCGCAGCAGGCGGTCCGCTTTTATCAACGGATCGGATATCACGCGTATGAAGGCATCACCGAGGATTTTGAGGAGCGCCAGCGGCTCAATCGCGATCTGGGCAATAATTGCGCGATGATCTTGCAGAATCATGGCTTGCTGACCGTCGGCAAGAGCGCCCGGGAAGCTTTCGTGTTGATGAAGCATCTCATCGACGCGGCCGATATTCAGCTCAAACTGGAAGCTACAGGCTCGGAAATAATCGAAATTCCTGCAGCCATCTGCGCCAAGACCGTTGAGCAGTTCGTGCATCACGATGCAGGCCGCGGCAGTCACGACTGGGCTGCCTACTTGCGCATGCTCGATCAGATCGATCCCAGTTACCGAAACTGAGCCGCGCCGTCGTGGCGTTTACGAACCGCATGCAAGAGCGGCTTGCTCGCGGCGAAACAGCGCTGTGCATGGCCACGCGCCTCGCCCGCACAGCCGAGATCGCGATGATCGCCCAGTCATGCGGGTTCGATGGTTTTTTTATCGATATGGAGCACTGCACGATCTCGCTCGATGCCGCGGCGCAGATCTGCATCGCGGCCCTGCCCCTTGGAGTGACGCCGCTCGTCCGAATTGCCGGCCACCGCTTCGAGGATGCAACACGGTTACTCGATATGGGTGCATTAGGAATCATCTGTCCAAACGTCACCACGCGCAGCGAAGCCGAGGCGCTGGTGCGCGCCTGCCGGTTCCCGCCGCTCGGGGAAAGGTCTGTCGCCGGTACCGGAGCATTGCAGGGCTATCGAGCGATGCCCCTGTCGGATGTGAACGCCGAAAGCAATAGTGCGACGCTCCTTGTCGCGATGCTGGAAAATCCGGGCGCTATAGCCAATGTGGACGCAATCGCCTCCGTGCCGGGGATTGACGTGCTACTCATCGGCTCCAACGATCTATGCACGGCGATGGGAATTCCAGGCCAGTTGAAAAGCCCCAGGTTGGGTGCCGCTTACGAAATCACGGCGAAGGCCTGTAACACGCACAAGAAATATTTGGGCATTGGAGGCATACGCGGCGACCCCGGCCACATTGCCGAGCTGATCGCGCTCGGAGCCCGTTTCGTGATCGCCGGTTCAGACGTTCAATATCTGATGCGATCGGCCCGGGACGAAGTTGCATTACTGCGCAAGTCGGCACCCAGCCAGCGTTCTGTTCACTCCGGGTAAGCTTGTGGCTGCGTGCCTCGTCAGTAACCATCAGCCCCACTTCCAGAAGTCAGCGCCCTCCTCGCGTAGGAACCGGGCGAGCACCATCTTGTGCACCTCAGAAGCGCCATCGACGAGGCGGGCGGAGCGAGCATAACGGTAAATCCATTCCAGGATGGTGTCCTTCGAATATCCACGCGCGCCATTAAGCTGAATCGCAACGTCTGCGGCATTATGCAGTGCGTCAGCCACCTGTATCTTCGCCATCGAGATTTCCTTACGTGCGCGCGACCCCTGATCGAGCTTCCAGGCTGCGCGAATCGTGAGCAGCCGCCCGATCTCGATCTGATGCGCCACGTCGCCGAGCTTGATTTGGACGCTTTCCCTATCGGCGAGCTTGCTCCCGAAGCCTTCGCGTCTCCCGACATACTCCTGCGCAATCTCGACGCAGCGTTTGGCAAAGCCCAGCCAGCGCATACAGTGCGTCAGACGCGCCGGCCCGAGCCGGATTTGTGCGACCCGCAACCCGTCGCCCTCTCCGAGCAGCACATTTTCGACCGGGATTTCCAGCCCATCATATTCGAGCTCGCAATGTCCGCCGTGCTCCTCAGGCCCCATGATCGGAATGCGTCGGACGACGCGCCAGCCAGGTTGATCCTTATGGTGCAGAAAGCCCGTCAGCCCGCGCCGTGGATCATCCGAGGTCCGCGCGACCAAAATGAAATGCTCTGCTCCGTCGGCTCCAGTAATGAACCACTTGCGCCCATGCACGACATAACGGTCGCCTTTCCTCTCTGCTCGCGTGAGCATCATCGACGGATCCGATCCGGAGCCGGGATGCGGCTCGGTCATCACGAAGGCCGAACGTGCTCCGCCTTCCACGATTGGCCGAAGAAATCTTTCCTTCTGCGCAGGCGTCCCTATCCTGGCAAGCAGATTCATATTGCCGTCATCAGGCGCCATGCAGTGGATGGCTAGCGGTCCGAAGATTGATCTCGCTGCCTCTTCGTAGATCGCCGCCCAGGCGACGATCGGCAGCTCCATCCCACCATATTCTTTTGGTGATTGCGGTGCCCAGAGACCGGCTTTTTTTGCTTTCTCCCGCACCGGCGCAAGCCGCGGAGCGGGGATATTTTCGTGCTCGGAAAAATTTGCAGGATCGCTCTCGAGCGGAAGCACATGTTCAGCAACAAACGCGCGAACCCGGAGACGCAGGTCCTCGATCTCGGGCGGCAAGGTGAAATCCATTTTTATCCCCTGATTGCCACGACCTGTCCCCCGTCGACGACGATTGTCGCGCCGGTCATGTAGCGCCCCGCATCGGAGGCCAACAGCAGCAGCGCTCCGTCGAGATCACCCGACTCGCCGAAGCGCCCCATCGGGATCTCGCGCTTAATGGCCGCACCAGCTTCACTCGAAAGATAATCGTCGTTCATTTCTGTAACGAACCAGCCCGGCGCGATCGCGTTGACGCGCACGCCTTTGAATGCGAGCTCGACGGCAAGCGCTTTCGTAACCTGCACGACACCAGCCTTGGCCGCAGCATAGGCAACTGCGCCCTTTGAAACGGCCAGACCCAGAACGGACGCGATATTGATGATCGAGCCCTGTTTCTTGGCTGCGAGCATACGGCGTGCCGCTTCCTGCGCCCAAAAGAAGACGGCATCGAGATCCGTTGAAAGCACCTTGCGCCATTCCTCGGCCGACATCTCGATGGCACGGCCGCCATGAGCAATCCCGGCATTGTTGACCAAGATCGTCACCGTCCCGAATGCCTTCTCGGCTTCATCAAAGGCATGCGACATGGCGGCGTGATCGGTGACATCGGCCTCGATAGCCGCGGCTTTGGTCCCCTTCCGTTCCAGCTCTTCCTTGAGAGCTTTCAGGCGCTCCGCCCGGCGGGCAACCAGCGCGACGCGAGCGCCGTTATCGGCCAGCGCCTTCGCGAACTGTACGCCGAGACCGCTTGATGCACCCGTCACCAGGGCCACACGGCCTTCCAAGCTAAACATATCGGCAGCCTTCATGCCGGGCGGTTATACACGGGCGCCGCAACGATATGGAATAGAAGACGAAAAATTCGTACCAATCCTGAAGATCAAGGGTGGGACGGCGTGGATCGCATTTGGCGCGCGGCAGTAAACAGCTGGAATGGCCTGAGGACGATCATCCGCACCGAGGCGGCCTTTCGCGAAGAGCTGGTGCTGTTCGCGGTGGGGATTCCGGTTGCGTTCTCGATAAGCGGCGATGCAGGCAGACGTCTGGCGCTTATTGCAGTGCTGCTGTTGGTCCTCATCGTCGAATTGCTCAACACTGCAATCGAGAAGCTCAGCGACCGCGTGACCCTCGATCAGGACCCTATTATCAAGAGTGTGAAGGATATGGGTTCAGCGGCGGTCGGACTGTCGCTGATCGCGGCAGGCCTGGTTTGGCTTTGGGTCCTCCTCGAGCAGATTTGGGTTTAATGCCGGTAAATTGCCTGCGGCAGCGCAGTAGCCAATGACGGAACGAACCACAGCAGCGTGAGCGCAAGAAGCTGAATTCCCACGAACGGAATGATTCCGACGTATATGTGCCGCGTGGTGATCTGCGGAGGGGCGACACCGCGTAGAAAGAATAATGTCGGCCCGAGCGGCGGGTGCATGTAGGAGGTCTGCAAGTTGAGCGCCATCATGACTCCGAGCCAGACCGGATCAACTCCAGGCATTGACAGCAGGATTGGAGCCACGATCGGCACAACGACAAAGATGATCTCAAATGCGTCCATGACGAACCCAAGAAGAAACATGGCAAGCATGACGGCGAGCACTGCTCCGGCTGTTCCACCGGGTAGATCCATGAGCGCGCGGTGCACCATTTCATCGCCGCCAAGTGCCCGGAATACCAGGCTGAACATGGTCGCTCCGATAAGGATCAGAAAAATCATGCTCACGATCTGGATTGTTTTTTCGCAGACTGCTTTCAGCAGGGCCACCGCGGGTGCCTTGAAGAAGGCGAGCAGGATGGCACCGACCGCTCCAATCGATGCTGCTTCGGTCGGCGTCGCTATCCCAAGCAGAATCGAGCCCAATACCGCTACAATCAATGCAAGCGGTGCAACCAGAGCTCTCAGCACTCGCATCGGTAATTCGCCGCGTCGAGGGTCCGTTGGTAGTGCTGGAGATGCTTTCGGCTTGAGAATTGCCACCGCAATCAGAAAAAGCAAATAGAACATCACTAGCGCAAATGCCGGCACCAGCGCACCAGCGAACAAATCGCTGACCGTAACCGCACGTGGCGCGAAGATGCCTCTCGAAAGCTGTGAGGCCTGATACGCATTCCCAAGCTGATCGCCGAGCAGCACCAGCACGGTCGCAGGCGGAAAAATTTGTGCAAGCGTCGCGGTGGCAGCAACCGTGCCCGCGGCAAGACGCGGGTCGTAGCCGAATCGAATCATCGTTGGCAGCATGATGAGGCCCATGGTCACCGTTGTGGCGCCAACGACTCCTTTCGCTGCCGCGAGCAAAGTTCCGACGATCACCGCCGAGATACCAAGACCGCCGCGCAACGTGCCAAACAGGTGGCCCATGGTTTCGAGCAAATCTTCCGCTATCCGAGAGCGCTCGAGCATGACGCCCATAAAAATGAAAAGCGGAATGGCAAGCAGGACTTCGTTCGTCATGATTCCGAAGAGCCGTTCCGGCAATGCGCCAAGGATTGCGAAGCTCATCAGTCCCAGGGCGTCTCCGAGAAGGCTGAACGCCAGCGACACGCCGGCAAGCGTCAGCGCCACCGGATATCCCGCCATCAGCGCGGCGATCACGGCGGCGACCATGAGGACCGCAAACACCTCGGGGTGAAATATCATTGCGCCCTCGTCAGCGCCGATGCTGCGCGGATCGCTTGCGCAATGCCTTGCAAGGCCATAAGGACCGCAAAAATCGGAATTAATGTCTTGAGCACGAACACGAGTGGCAGTCCACTCGCCTCCTGCGAGCGTTCGAGAACCGCCCATGAACGCCTCGCGAATGGAACCGATAGTGTGAGCAGCACGAACATGAACGGAAGCAGCAGCAGGAGCGAGCCGAGAAGGTCTACGAGGGCCTTGGTGCGTTCCGAAGCGTCCGCGTAGAACACGTCCACCCGCACGTGACCGCCCAGCTGCAGTGTCCACGCGGCGGCAAGCAAAAACGCTACCGCGTGTGCATACATCACTGTCTCAGCGAGCCAGATCGATCCGAACCCGAACAGATAGCGCGCCACAACCAGCGCGAATTGAAGCAGTACGTATCCGAGGACCAACCAGCCTGCCGCACGTCCGACCACCGTGGTCAAGCGGTCGATGCTCTCGGCGATGGCGATCAAATTCTTGAAATTCATGATTGCAATGATGGCATAAACCGCCGAGCTTTGCTTTAGTGTGGGCTATGTCTGGGCACGAACGCGACCATCACGAGCACTCCGAGCTTTCGGAAACCCAGCTCCGTGTCCGCGCGCTTGAAACGGTTCTTACCGAAAAGGGCTATGTCGATCCGGCCGCGCTCGACCTGCTGATCGAAACCTATGAAAAGAAGGTGGGACCGCGAAATGGAGCGCGTGTCGTGGCGCGCGCGTGGGTCGACCCCGCCTATCGCGCCCGGCTTTTCAAGGACGCAACGCCGGCGATCGCCGAGCTCGGCTACGCCGGCCGTCAGGGCGAACACATTGTCGCGCTGGAGAACACGCCGAAGCTGCACAACATGGTCGTTTGCACCCTTTGTTCGTGCTACCCGTGGCCGGTACTCGGCCTCCCCCCAGTCTGGTACAAGTCGGCACCCTATCGCTCGCGGGCGGTGGCCGACCCACGCGGCGTGCTGGCCGATTTCGGTGTCTCACTGCCGAAGGATACCGAAATTCGTGTGTGGGATTCGACCAGCGAGATTCGGTACTTGGTTATCCCAATGCGGCCTGCAGGCACCGAAGGCTGGAGCGAGGACAAGCTTGCCGAATTGGTCACACGCGATTCGATGATAGGGACCGGCTTGCCAAAACGGCCGCAGGAGGTGGAATGAATTTGCGTAGCAGGGTAAGGGCTGAGAGGCTGAGAGTAAGACATGAACGGCGGGCAGGATCTCGGCGGGACGCATGGCCACGGGCCGGTCAGACCGGAACCGAATGAGCCGGTTTTCCACGGCGAATGGGAGAAGCGCGCATTTGCGCTGACGCTCGCAATGGCGATGCCGGGCGGCTGGAATATCGATATGTCCCGCTTTGCGCGCGAGAACCGGCCGCCGGGCGAATACCTGTCGATGAGCTACTACCAAATCTGGTTTGCCGCTCTCGAGAGCATGCTCAAAGAGCGCGGCCTGGTCTCCGAAGATGAAATTGCAGCCGGGCACTCGCTCGAGCCGCCCAAACCGGTCAAACGCATCTTGTTGCCTGGCGACGTGGCACAGGTGCTCTATCGCGGAGGGCCGACCGAACGGCAGACGAACGCCACGGCAGCGTTCAAGACCGGTGACAGAGTTCGGGCCAGGAATATCAATCCGCTAACTCATACGAGGTTGCCGCGCTATGTGCGCGGGCATGTAGGCACAATCGACCGCGTCATCGGCTATCACGTCTTTCCCGACAGCAACGCCACCGGTGCCGGTGAAGACCCGCAATGGCTCTATACCGTGCGATTTGATGGGCGTGAATTGTGGGGAGCGGATGCCGATCAAACCATAAGCATCTCGGTCGACGCATGGGAACCCTATCTGGAGGCTGTCTGAAATGAGTCTCGACCCGCAGGCCGCGATGCGCGCTGCGATTGCAGTGCCGAGCGTTCCGCGCGATGCAGATGGTCCGGTTTTTCGCGAGCCCTGGGAGGCTCAGGCTTTCGCGATGGCACTCGCACTTCATGAGCGCGGGGTATTCACCTGGAGCGAATGGGCGACTGCGCTCGGTACCGAAATCAAGCGCGCGCAAGCCGCAGGTGATCCCGACACCGGCGAGACCTACTATCGCCATTGGCTGAGCACACTCGAAAAGCTGGTCGCGGAAAAAGGATTGACGACCCAGGATACGTTGGAGCGCTATCGCGACGCTTGGGATCGCGCCTGCGACCGCACGCCACATGGGCAGCCCATCGAATTGAAAGAAGAGGATTTCGCGTAGCTTTCATCAAGCAGCCCGTTCCACCACGCACGCGCGCACTGACGACCAACCTGGTTGAAGGATGTGGATGCGATTATTGCGCACCCGGTTGTTAGCGTATCGCGCTTAGATTCCGGCTGTACCGCCGTCGGCACGAGGATCATGGCTCGCTTCCATGCTCCCGTCAGGATGCAAGACCACAGCGCCAGCGTGTCCCATTGTGTCGGAGTACGGCTCGGCGAGCACCGAAACATCATGTCCCGCCGACAGCAGTCGATCGACTAGGTTGCCTTCGAAACGCGATTCCATGCGAAGGCTTGTATGCGTGGAACCCCAGGTGCGGCCGAGAAGCCATCGCGGCGCATCGATCGCCCTGTCCAGGGTCTGCCCGAAACAAACGTATCGTGCAAAGACCGCAGCTTGGGTTTGCGGCTGCCCATCACCGCCCATGCTGCCGTAGCCGAGGATTCGTCCGTCATCGAGCACAGCAAGCGCCGGATTGAGCGTATGAAACGGCCTGCGGCCGGGCGCGAGCGCATTGAGCGCGTTCGGATCCAGGGAAAAACTTGCGCCGCGGTTCTGCATAAGAACGCCCGTCGACGGCAGCACACACCCCGACCCAAACTCCCAATAGACCGATTGAATATATGAGACGAGAAGGCCGCTTGAGTCCGCAGCCCCCATCCAGATCGTGTCCCCCTCGCCATATGGCAGCGGCCATCGGGCAGCCTTTCGAGGGTCGATCTTTTCCTTTTCCGAATCGAGAAATGCCTTCGAAAGGTATCGGTCGAGATCAGTCGTAATCCTATCAGGGTCAGTGATGAGTTTGTCGCGGACCCGGAAGGCTCGTTTGGTCGCTTCGACAATGGCGTGGACATAATCGAAACCTTCCGCCTCAACGATTCTTAGTCGATCAAACAGGGCCAGGATAATCAGAGAGGCCAGCCCCTGAGTTGGAGGCGGCGAGTTGTAAAGGGTGCCCCAGCGCGTCGTGACGCTGAGCGGTTCCTGGACTTCGGCACGGAATCGCTCGAGGTCGGCACGCGTAACCGGACTGCCGATTCGCTGAAGATCGGCCGCGATTTCGCGTCCGACATCACCACGATAGAAGTCGCCGAGGCCGGCATGCGCGAGATGCTCGAGCGTGGCAGCAAGGGCGGGCTGCTTCAACCTCGCTCCGATTTCCGGAATCTTGCCGTCCAACAAAAATGTATCCCTGAACCCGACTGCATTCTCCATTTCGGGCAGCTTTTCCGCCGTAAGCCGCGCCTGACTTCGCGTGACAACGTACCCTTCGCGAGCGTGTCTGATTGCGGGCGTGAGAAGCAGGCTCAGAGGCAGCTTGCCTCCCATGGCCTGGGATGCCTCGAAAGCAAGCATCCACGCAGCCACCGCGGCTGGTACGGTCAACGCTGCAAGCGGTCCGCGCGACGGAATTTCGTCAAATCCGGCATCCCGATACAGCCCCACGCTCGCGCTGCTGCCGGCGCGGCCTGCACCCATCAGTGCCCGCATACGGCCGGAACGCTCTCGCACGAGCCAGAATCCGTCTCCGCCGACGTGATTCATGTGTGGATATACGGAAGCAATCGATGCTGCCATTGCAAGCATCGCCTCGATGGCATTGCCGCCTTCCGCGAGAATTGCCCGTCCATCCTCGACGGCAGCGAGATGCGGTGCGCAGACAACGCCGCGCTGATGTCCAGCTGTATGAAGTGTCACGGCATGCCTTTATCACCGGGCATCTGTGTCCGGCATAAGGTGTGTTCAACCAGCTGTTCGCTTGGAGTCATGTCCGCAAGTCTGCGCCCGATGGATCGTTCAACCCACGTTTCTTCAGCATTGCGTCGATCGTCGGCAGGCGTCCTCGGAAGGCTTTGTACGCCTCCGTGGCGTCGCGCAGATTGCCTGCACTGTAGATGAATTTCTTGAGTCGCTCCGCGATCTCGGGATGGAACGGGTCGCCCACCTCTTCAAAAGCGGCGAATGCATCGGCGTCGAGCACTTCCGACCACATATACGAATAGTATCCCGCCGCGTATCCGCCACCGGCAAAGAGATGCTGGAAGTGCGGCAACCGATGCCGCATGACGATCTCCGCCGGCATCGATATCCTTTCAAGACTCTTGCGCTCGAACTCGGCAATGTCGATCAGTTCGCCTTCCGTCAACGCGTGAAGATCAAGATCAATGATTGCGCATGCGGTGTATTCGACGGTCGCAAAGCCTTGGTTAAAGGTGCGCGTGGCTAGAAGCCGTTCGAGCAGCTTATCCGGTATCGGTTCGCCCGTGCGCGCGTGCCGTGCGTATTTGCGCAACAGCTCGGAAACTTCCAGCCAGTGTTCGAACAGTTGCGATGGAAGCTCGACGAAATCGCTCGGCACCGCGGTACCCGCGAGCAGAGGATAGGTCACATTCGATAACATGCCATGCAGCGCATGGCCGAATTCGTGGAACAGGGTGCGAGCGTCGTCGAAGGACAACAGCGCAGGATCGCCGGCCGCGGGCTTGGAGAAATTGCAGATGTTGAGCACGACCGGTCGTATGTCGCCCGAAAGTTTTTCCTGGTCGCGCAGCGAAGTCATCCAGGCCCCACTATGTTTGGAGCTTCGCGCAAAATAATCGCCGATAAAGAGCGCCACGTGGGCGCCTTGTGCGTTACTGACCGCCCAGGCGCGCGCATCGGGATGATAGAGAGGCACCTCCACAGCTTTGAACCTGAGGCCGAACAAGCGGCCGGCTGTATCGAAAGCCGCCTCGATCATTTTATCGAGCTGGAAATACGGCTTGATTTCGGCCTCGTCGATATCATACCGCTGCTTGCGGAGCTTTTCTGCGTAATAGCGCCAGTCATGGGGAGAAAGCGAAAAGTTTCCGCCTTCTTCCGTAACGATCGCTTGCAAAGCTGCGCGCTCGACGGAGGCTTTGGCCGTTGCCCTTCCCCACACGTCTTTGAGAAGCTTACGGGCGGCCAGCGGCGTCTTCGCCATCTGATCGTCGAGCCTGTAGTCGGCAAAACTCGTAAACCCGAGAAGCTTCGCCCGCTCGGCTCTCAAACTCACCATCTCCGCTATCAGCGCACGGTTATCTGTTGTGCCACCATTTTCGCCGCGACTGATCCATGCCTGAAAGACCTTCTCACGGAGATCCCGCCGGCCAGAAAATTGCAGGAAGGTCTCCACCGAGGAGCGTGCCAGGGTGATGACATATCTTCCGGGAAGCCCGCGCTCCTGAGCTGCGGCGCGGGCGGCAGTACGCGCGAATTCCGGCAAGCCGACAAGATCAGCGTCCTCAAGCACCATGACGAAAGACTTCTCGTCCGCAAGGACATTTTGGCTAAACTGGGTGCCGAGACTCGCCAGCCGCTCATTGATGGCCGCGAGGCGGTCCTGCGCCGGCTTCTCCAAAGCTGCCCCGGCACGAATAAAGCGTGTGTGATAGCGGTCGATCAGCCGCAATTGCTCGGGATTGACGTCGAGCCTAGCGCGACGGTCGTAGATTTCTTTGATCCGGGCATAGAGTGCGCGATTGAGATAAAGCGCGTTCTCGTGCCGTGCGAGCAGGGGAGAAATTTCCCGTTCGATTGCTTCGATGTCATCCGAAGTATCGGCTCCAGCCAGAATAAAAAATAAATTGGATATGCGATCGAGGGCGCGGCCACTTCTCTCAAGGGCTATGATCGTGTTCTCGAAGTTGGGCTGGTCCAGATGACCGGCAATCCTTTCAATCTCAGCGCGGTGCTCGGCGAGTGCGGCAGCGAAGGCAGGACGGAAATGCTGTGGTCGGATCGCTGCGAAAGGCGGCAGCCCGAAGGGACCGGTCCAGTCGGCCAGCAAGGGATTTTCGTCCCCGGCGAGAGATGAATGACGGGATTTCATGCGTTCTATCTATATAGGGGCAAATAGCCGCTTGCGTTCGGAATTCGACCAGCTCTCTTATTCAGCTATGCACTTCTTGACAAAGCTCCGTCTCTCTTTGAGCCGGAGCTTTCTTTCATTCGCCAGCCTGTTGCATCCTGCCCGCTTTTCGGCACGCTTTTCCAAGAGCTGGCGCCGTTCCTGATTACGCACTTTTTGAATCGCCTCCCATTCCTCCGCCGCGATTTCCCGCTTCATGCGCCGCTCTTCAAGGGCTTTCCTTTTCGCTGCATCCCGTCGCTCGCCCTGCCTCTGCGCCATGCAGTCGCGAATGAACTCTGCCTGGTTCCTTGAAATGACCCCGTGGTCCTGGGCTCGCGTGGTGCAGTGCTGCCTGTCCTGGTTCCGCAACGCCCTCTTGCTCACGGCGGGCCCGGATGAATCCATGGCTGCCGTTTGCGCTTGCGCCATGCCAAAACCGGAAACCATCAGCAAGCTCGCCAGAACCAGCCGCGCAAAGCTCATCACGTATCCCCTTCCAGGCCACCGGGCTTTCATTTCGCAGGAGACGACCTGCATCCGGCAGATTGTCGATTGTTCAGTATTCTATCCGCGCAGCGCTCTCAACGCATTGAAGATAACGGCCACGTCGATAGCTTCCTGCAGGATAGCCCCTTCAACCGGCGCCAGGATACCAAAGGCGGCCGCAATCATGGCAATACCTGAGAGGCCCATGCCGGCTACTACGCTTTCCAGGGCGATGCGCCGGGAACGGCGAGCGATTCGGATCGCCGGCAGCACGCGATCCAGCTGATCGACAAGCAGGACAACGTCCGCCGCCTCCGCGGATGCGGCCGCCCCCTTCGCGCCCATGGCGACTCCCACATCCGCCGCAGCCAGGGCCGGCGCGTCATTGATCCCATCTCCGATCATCATGACCGGACCGTTCTTGCGCTCCGACAACACCACGAGGATCTTCTGATCGGGCGAGAGTTCGGAGCGGACGAGGTCTAGGGAGAGGTTCGTGGCGATCGAGTCAGCGACGTCGCGCCGGTCGCCTGTCGCGAGAACGATGCGCTCGATGCCCATCTTTCGCAATTCGCGCAGCATACCCTCGGTGCCCGCGCGCAGTTCGTCCGCAAGGACAAGATACCCGGCGATGCGGCCGTCGATGCCGACTGCGACAGTAAGGTCGCCTGGAGCTCGAGCCCCAGGCGACAATGAGAATTCTGCATCTTCGATCATCCTGCTGGCAAAGCGGATCCCTCCGACGACGACATCATGTCCTTCCACTTTTCCAACGACGCCATCCCCCGGGGTTTCCGCCACATTCGAGGGCACTGACAGCGATAACCCCCTGTTTCGCGCTTCTGTGACGATCGTCTTGGCTATGATGTGCTTCGAGACCTGATCGAGCGAGGCGGCAAGCCGCAACAGTTCATCGGGCCTTATCCCGGGAGCTGTCTTGATGGACATCATGCTGGCTTCGCCAATCGTCAGCGTTCCCGTCTTGTCGATGACGACCGATCGCACCTTGGCCAACATCTCGATTGCCTTTCCGCCCTTAATCAGGATCCCGAGCTTGGCGGCCCGCGAGAGGCCAGAGACGATGGCAACCGGCACAGCCAGGATAAGCGGACAGGGCGTAGCGACCACCAGCACAGCCACTGCCCTGACGGGATCATCACTGAACCACCAGGCGGCGGCCGCGAGCGCGACGGTGACCGCCAGGAAGACCCACGCATAGCGATCGGCGAGCCGCGACATCGGTGCGCGCGAGCGCTGAGCGGCTTCCACCAGTCGTACAATTCCGGCGTAGGTGCTTTCGGCAGCCCGGCGGACAGCCTTAAGATCGAAGGCCTCCCCGGCGTTGCTGGAGCCGCTGAGCACCAGATCGCCAGGTCGTGCCTTTACAGGGAGTGATTCGCCCGTCAGGGCTGATTGATCGAGCACCGCAAGGCCAGCGGCAACATTCCCGTCCACTGGCAGCACGTCGCCGTGACGGACGAGCAGCCGGTCTCCCGGCACAATTTGGTCGAGGGAAACCTCCTCCAGTTGCCTGTTGCGATGCCGCAGCGCGGTACGGGGCACTCTGGCGAGCAGCGCGGTCATTTCTCGCCGGGCCGCACGCTCGGCGAAGCTCTCGAGATACTGCCCTCCTGCGTACATCAAGGCGACGATGGACGCGGCGAGAGCTTCGCCGAAGGCAAGCGCGGCAGTCATCGATAGAGCGGCCACGATGTCCAGCCCGATCTCCCCGCGCCGCAGACTCGTCACAATCTCGATGGCCAAGGCGAGCAGCACCGGCACGGTGACTGCGGTCCAGATTATCCGCGCGAGCTCGGCCTGCCCGGCGAGGACGACAACAATTCCGCCCGACAGCCCCACGGCCGCGATGACCGCGAGAGCGGAGCGCGTGAGGGAAAGCACTCGGTGCATCGACATAGGTTAAGTCTGTGCGCCCGAACTCCTGCTGGCTATGCGCAGGATCAAACGCGAGTTGCGTTGGATGTTCCCGCTATGGGCTTGATCTTCCACCCGGATTCGAAGACATTGCGGCGCTGAAAGGGACACGCAATGGCACAGGCTCGCCGCATCCTCTGGCTCAATGTCATCACCGTCATCAGCGCCGCGATCCTGATCGGCGCCGAGGTGTTCGGAGCGGCGTTCGCCGGCTCGTGGGCGATCGCCACGTTGTTCGACCTTGGTGGACTTGGCGCCCGAGTGCTCGACGTGATCTTCGTCGTCGGCGGTTTCGCCATCATGGTGCAGTTCATTCGCGCCGCGCACCGCATCGAGCCGTTCACCGCTCGCGAGTGAAGACACGTTGACGAGAAAGTTAAGAAAGTTTTTTCATGCAGCGAACTAATTCGCTTGCATGACTCAGCAAAATTACTTATTTCGGTTGTGCCCAATTTCGCACGTGCCTGTGGCCGTGTGTCGGTCGGTAGGTAGCCGGACAAGAGGCCGGCCAGCCGCCTGGAGAGAAGAGCCAAGCTCTCCAAGAAATCTGACCGGCAGCTGGAGGCGAAACCAGCACACTCTGCTCTCAGCAGGGGACGCGGCTTAAAGCAACGACGATCGGGCTTCCTTGGTCTCTGCCGGCTTCCACCACTGGCGCGGGTCACCGAAGAGGCTTGTTCATCTTTGCCGGCCGTGCGGACGGGGATTATCCCCATCCAATCCAAGGCAGCATGAGCGGGAGACGATGCGTGTAGCGTTGGCGCGTCCCCATCGCGCGCAGACGCGTACCCTCGTTCACCGCGACATCGGGAGCTTGATGGCTCCTCAGCCGTTGGGGAATAACGCAGATGACACAGCGCATCCGCGAGTTTCTACGCAAACGTAACGACGAGGGGCCCTGCCTCGTCGTCGACCTTGATGTCGTTCGGGATAACTACAGCGCTTTCGCCAAGGCGCTTCCCGACACGCGCGTATTCTATGCCGTGAAGGCCAACCCGGCGCCAGAAGTCCTGGCGCTGCTGGCCAAGCTCGGGTCGTGCTTTGACACCGCCTCGATCGCCGAAATCGAAATGGTGCTGGCGACAGGGGCGACGCCCGATCGCATCAGCTACGGGAACACGATCAAGAAAGAGCGTGACATCGCCCGCGCCTTTGCGCTCGGCGTGCGGCTCTATGCCGTGGACTGCAAGGCCGAGGTCGACAAGATCGCGCGCGCCGCGCCGAAAAGCCGGGTGTTCTGCCGGATTCTCTCCGACTGTGTCGGAGCGGATTGGCCGCTCTCGCGCAAATTCGGCTGCGAGCCTGCCATGGCCGTGGAGGTGCTGGAGCACGCGCTCAAGGCCGGTCTTGAGCCAGTCGGCGTGTCATTCCATGTCGGTTCGCAGCAGCGCAATCAGCACGCCTGGGATCGCGCACTGGCGTCAGCGGCGGCGGTCTTTCGGGAATGCAGCGAGCGTGGAATGCAGCTCACGATGGTCAATCTCGGGGGCGGCTTTCCGACGAAGTACCTGAAGAACGTGCCTTCCGTGAAAACCTACGGAACGGCGATCTTTAAGGCATTGCGGAAGCACTTCGGCAACCGAATCCCGGAAACGATCATCGAGCCCGGTCGCGGCCTGGTCGGCAATGCCGGTACCATCGAAGCGGAAGTGGTTCTCGTCTCCAAGAAGAGCGACGAGGACGATGTCCGCTGGGTATATCTCGACATCGGAAAGTTCGGCGGGCTGGCCGAGACGATGGACGAATCGATCCGATACCCCATCCGTACACCGCGGGATGGCGATGCCCTTGCACCTTGCGTCCTTGCGGGGCCGACCTGCGACTCGGCGGACGTGCTGTACGAGAGGGAGCCGTACATGCTCCCGGTGAGCCTCGAGATCGGCGACAAGGTGCTGATTGAGGGTACCGGTGCCTACACGGCGACCTACTCTTCGGTCTGTTTCAACGGCTTCTCGCCGCTGAAGACCTATCACATCTGAAACCAAGCCTTGCCTCCCTTCATCTTTCGGGAGGCAAGGCGCGAGTGCGGCGGAAGGACGCGTGCCCATGCGCGCGGATCTTCCAGCGGACCCCTCGCACGTTTGCGAGCGACGGAAGTGAGGAAAGGGTATGGTTTCCATCAGGAAAGAGCGTGCTGCGGATTTGACGTCTCGCGAGCGGCTGCTCGATGACGCCTTCGGTCGCGCCCGCTGGCGGAAGACATCCCAGCGATTGCGGCACGGGCGTGCGCCGGCCGAGGGTCTTTCCTTCGTGGCAGCGGAGGGCGGTCGTATCATCGGCACGGCTCGACTGTGGGAGGTCACTTGCCATGCCGGCAGACGCGCCCTGCTCCTTGGGCCAGTCGCCGTAGCTGCCGAGTGCCGCAATCGCGGCGTGGGTGCGGCACTCGTGCGCCATTCGATCAATGCCGCGCGCCGACGCGGGCACCGTGCCATCGTCCTGATCGGCGACGCCTCCTATTATGCCCGGTTCGGTTTTTCGTCCGCCAAGACACTGGGGTTGCGAATGCCCGGACCTTTTGATCCAGAGCGCCTGCTAGGACTCGAACTCTCCCCAGGTGCGCTCGATGGTGCGCGCGGGCTGCTGCGGGCCGACGGCCGTGTGCTTGAACCGGAGATCGCGGCTTCGGCGGCCTGAAATTCCAGCAAAATTACGTGGAAGCCGGCGCAGCATGTGTCCGGCAAGTATTCCGTTCACGCTCTGGGGCGGATATGACCAGCCTTTTTGGAGATATTAACGATGCCCAAATGGCCAGTGCATGCCCGTGTCAGCGGGCCCATCGTAATGATCGGCTTCGGTTCGATCGGAAAGGGCACACTGCCGCTGATCGAGCGTCACTTTGCCTATGACAAGTCCCGTTTTGTGGTGATCGATCCGGAAGACAAGGACCGCAAGATGCTGGACGATCGGGGAATCCGATTCGTCCATCAGGCTGTGACCAAAGACAATTACCGGCACCTGCTCACGCCGCTGCTGACCGCAGGAGGGGGCCAGGGCTTCTGCGTGAACGTTTCGGTGGATACGTCCTCGCTGGACATCATGGAGCTCTGCCGGGAAATCGGCGCGCTTTATGTTGATACGGTCGTTGAGCCTTGGGCCGGCTTCTATTTTGACACCCATCTGGGACCGGAAGCGCGATCGAACTATGCCCTGCGCGAGACGATCCTCGCTGCGCGCCGAAAACGCCCGGGAGGGCCGACGGCCGTGTCCTGCTGCGGAGCCAATCCCGGCATGGTCTCGTGGTTCGTCAAGCAGGCCCTACTCAACATAGCAAACGACGTGGGCTTGAAGTTCAAGGAGCCAAAGACCCGCGATGAATGGGGGCGTCTCGCCCGAAAGCTGGGCGTCAAGGGCATCCACATCGCCGAACGTGATACGCAGAGAGCCAAGCAGCCGAAACCGCTAGACGTCTTCGTGAACACGTGGTCGGTCGAAGGCTTTATCGCGGAAGGGCTGCAACCGGCAGAACTCGGTTGGGGCACTCACGAAAAATGGATGCCGCCAAATGCACGTCGGCACAAAGGCGGCTGCGGCGCGGCCATATTTCTGCTGCAGCCTGGGGCGAATACCCGCGTGCTCTCCTGGACGCCGACAGGGCAGGCACAATACGGCTTCCTCGTCACCCACAACGAGTCGATCTCGATCGCCGACTACTTCACGCTGCGGCGCGGACGCAAGACCATCTACCGTCCGACGTGTCACTATGCCTATCACCCGTGCAACGACGCCGTCCTATCGCTGCACGAAATCTTCGGCCGGGCGGGCCAGCGGCAAAAAGGCATCCACATCCTGGATGAACACGAAATCGCGGACGGCATTGATGAACTTGGGGTGCTCGTCTACGGGCACAAGAAAAACGCCTACTGGTATGGATCACAGCTTTCGATTGACGAGACGCGCGCAATTGCTCCCTATCAGAACGCAACAGGTCTGCAGGTCACCTCCGCGGTGATGGCCGGCATGGTATGGGCGCTGGAGAATCCGAATTCCGGCATCGTCGAAACCGATGAAATGGATTTTCGTCGCTGCCTCGAAGTACAGAAGCCTTATCTCGGCCCTGTCATCGGTACGTACACGGATTGGACGCCCTTGACGGGTCGGCCGGGTCTTTTTCCGGAAGACATTGACAAGCGCGATCCTTGGCAGTTCCGGAATGTGCTGATGCGATGAATCCCTACAAGGCCAGGATACCGGCCTCTCCGGATTCAGTGCCATATGCGAGCCTTTGGCCGCCAATATCCCAGGCCAGTGCCGTCACTGGCTGGCCGTCCTGTTCTCGCACCGCAATTAGTGCGCCATCATCGATGCGCACGAGCCTCACGGCACCATTCGCATAACCGGTGGCCACGACAGGCTGACGCGGATGCGAGGCGACGACCGACACACGCATGTCGGCAGGCGCGAGGATTTTAGGTTGCCTTCCCATCGGTCCGTCTTTCCCATCGAAGGGCCAGAGGACAAGCTGCTCGGAGCCCGAGGTGGCGAGGAAATCCCCTCCCGCTGTCCAACTGAGAGAGCGCACGCGCGCAGAATAGCCTGACATCCGCATGTGCCTGCTGTCCGCAAGCCGCCAGCCGTGCAGCGCCGGCTCTTGCATGCTGGTTACCACAAAGCGCCCGTCAGGACTGACGGTCACGCCGAGATGCGATCCTTTCCAGTCGAGGAATTCCGGTTTCGCACCACTTGCATTGGGAAACCAAAGTGTGACGCCATTGTAATGAGAGATCACGACACGCAACCCTTTCGGCGCGAACGCCAGGCCTGCGACGGTCGAGGGTGCCTCCAGCGTGCGCAGATCCCCCTTTTTGGTGCGTACGTGAGCGAACTTGCCTGCCGACCACGCAATCGAGCCATCCGGCCCGATAGCCACCTGATCGATCCAGCGCTTCTTCTCGTCCCTCTCGATTGTGCGTGGCGCCCCGTCTGCAGCGATTTCGCTGAGCGTGCCATCGTCGCCTCCGGTGATGACGCGGCGTCCGTCGGAACCACTGGCCAAAATGGCGCCGGAATGCACAGATACGCGCCGCTCGATATCAGTATCTACAAAAAGCAGCGCTTCCTCGCCCATTACGAAAACAGCTGTCGCGTCGAGGAAGTGCAGACCCACGACCACGCCGCCGGCATTCAACCGGGTGACGCGATCGGCAAGAGACGGGACTGTGGACTGAGCTTCGCTCACTTTACGCAATGCAGCTTTCGAAGCCCCGGCGAATTCTTTCTTCGGGCAGGTTGCGGCCAATGAACACGATCTTGCTCTCCCGCTTTTCGTCCGCGCGCCAGGGGCGCTGATGATCCCCGTCAAGGATCATGTGCACTCCCTGAAACACGAAGCGTTCGGGATCGTCCTTAAAAGAGAGAATGCCCTTGCAGCGCAAGATATTAGGCCCGTCCTTGGCGACGAGATCCTGTATCCATGGAAGGAATTTGTCGGCGTTCAGCGGCCGTTCGGTCTTCAGCGCCACTGATTGCATGTCCTCGTCGTGGTAGTGTTTGACCCCATTGCCGTGATGGTGATGGTGGCTGTGCTCATGATGATCGTGGTCGTGGTGTTGTTCGTCCGAATCCAGAAATGAAGGTTCGATCTCGAGAATGCGATCGAGATCGAAGGCATTGCGGCCAAGCACGTGATCGATGTCGATTTTTGCTCGTTCGGTCCGGTGAAGTGTCGCATAGGGATTCAAACCCCGAATGCGTGCTTCCAATTCGCGCAGTTCTTCGGGCGCCACGAGGTCAGTCTTGTTGATGAGGATCACGTCGGCAAAAGCAATCTGATTTTTGGCTTCAGGCGCGTCCTTTAGTCGATCGGTCAGCCACTTGGCATCGGCAACCGTCACCACCGCATCCAGCTTGGTTTTCGCACCGACCGCCTCATCCATAAAAAAGGTCTGCGCGACTGGCGCTGGGTCCGCCAGACCTGTTGTCTCCACGATAATCGCGTCGAACTTGCCCTTACGCCGCATTAGGCCGTCGATTATCCGCACCAAGTCACCACGAACGGTGCAGCAGATGCAGCCATTATTCATCTCGAAGACTTCCTCATCGGCGTTCACGACGAGGTCGTTATCAATGCCTATCTCGCCAAACTCGTTGACAATCACGGCAAACTTTTTGCCGTGCGGCTCCGAGAGGATACGGTTGAGCAACGTGGTCTTTCCCGCCCCCAAATAGCCCGTAAGCACGGTAACTGGAATCTTTTCAATAGATTGGCCGATTGACATGCAAAATCATTGCTCCTTTGAGCACCACATATAAGCAATATGGCGCCGATGCACAAAACCCGCCCGCTGGATGAGCCAGCCGAACAGCGCCTGCTTTTGATATGCGCCCTGAGCGGATCTGGCAGCGTCACGTGGAAGCGCTAGCTTCAATGCCCGGACACCAACCTCACTAGCTTTTCGGGATCTGTCACCGTGTTGCCGCGCCATGCAACATATTGGTCCGGCCGGATCAGAGCGACATCGCAGCCATAGAGATCACGTGCGTCGGCATCGGGCAGATCGAGGACCCGCAATGGAACCCTCATTGAGGCCGCCGCTGCAATGATTGCCTCGGCCTCTATCGCCCTCGGGCCGATGCGCAACAGGGTAAAGCCCGGTCCAAGCAGATCGAACAGCGAACTGCCTGAGCTGCGCTTTTCATCGATCCAGAAATGCGGAGCGCGACCACCTGGCACGCTGCTGGGCGTATAGCTGGTAAAGCTGTCGGCCGGTGCGGCGGCGTCGCCTGGCAGGATGGGCGATCCGTCATAGCGGGCACCGAGTTGTACACCGATCGAAGCAAATTGTTCGCTGAACTGTGAGAGCATCAGTCCCGCGGCCTGGCGTGCAGATTGGCCTGCAGGGGTTTGCTCCTCGATGCACGCGTCGACATCCGTGTCGCCGATATTTGCCGCGAGGCGGCGCGCCGCGTCAGTGTTGCGGAGCGCGACAGGCATCCGCTCGGCCTCATAGGAGTCGAGAAGACGCCTTCCGCCCCAGCCCTGCAGAATGGCGGCAAGCTTCCAGGCCAGATTGGCAGCATCGTCAATGCTGGTGTTCATCCCAAAGCCGCCGGTCGGTGTGAATAGATGCACGGCGTCACCGGCCAAAAAGACACGGCGGTCTCCGTAATGCTCCGCCACGAGTGCCATGCCGGCTGTCCACGGCTCGTGTGCAACGATTTTCAGGTCGACGTCTGCGCCGACACATCGGCGCATGGATTCAGCAACAGTTGTGTCGTCGGGAGGCTCGCCCGGCTTGCTCGCACGGGTACGAAACAGAAATTCGTTGTCGCCATCGACAGAAATCAAGGTCGAGCGGATCTCGGGATTTACAGCCCAATATTGCCAGGCACGGCGCTGACCAAGATATTCACGATAGAGTGTGGGTGCATACAGGTAAGTAGAAAACATGCGGCCACCGAAGTAGCGCTGCTCGAGCCCAGCCTCGCCGCGGAAATTGATTCCGAGGGACCGCCGCACCGCGCTGCGACCGCCATCGCAACCCACCAGGTAATCCGCGCGCCACAATCCTGTCTCGCCGCTCGACCGGTGAATTGCCCTGATCGAAACACCTTCCGCATCCTGCACAAAATCTTCGACGTGCCAGCCGAAGCGCACGGTAATCCTCGGCCTGGATTTTGCGTGCTCGAAGAGGAACCGTTCAACATGCATCTGGTTGGCGCGGTGAATTGGTTCGGGCACCTGGTCGATCTTTGCAGATCGCGCGACTACCTCCATTGCTTCGCGCGCCGACGGCATGCGTAACCGAGCAAGCTCAGACCCGCTGAACCTCGTGAAATAAGCAACGTCCGTCGGATGATCGTCGGGAAGGCCCAGTTTGCGGATCTGACCAGCGATGCCGAGACGACGAAAATGCTCCATCGTCCGCGAGCCTTCCGTGCTTCCCTTCGGGTGCCATCGCGTGGTCTCTTCGCTGTTGAAGAGGACGGATTCGACGCCATGCCAATCAAGGAAGAGCGCAAGCGTCAGGCCCACGGGGCCGCCACCGACGACGGCTACGGGAACGCGACGGTGCTTGTGGTCAGTCATGTCCACTCCGGACGCCACGCTTGTATAGATGACCGCGTCAATCGCGGGCTTGTGTCGTAGGCAGGCGGTAGAAGCTGGCAAAAACTGATCGTATACATTTATTACCCACCTCTCCGTGAGCTCGACTGTGCCAATACTGTAAAAGTTCGAGCTTTGGCAATTTGATTGGTGGCCTGCCGATCTCGCGATCAAGATTTTAGACAACTCGGGTGGCACGAACGTCGGGACCCTTGCAATCGCCGGACGCGGCAATGAATATCGGCACACGGCAGATGCGGCGCGACGGCCGCCTCGAGCGCGCGCTCGGCGAGGTGCTGCGCGTGTCCGGTCCCAAGCGTCGAGACGAGCCCGTGATTTGCGCAGCGAACTCGGGCGGCGTGGGCGAGCCGACATGCGCGGGTTCTGGTTCAAGACACTGCATATGCTTCGAGCCACAAGGACGAATCCCCTTGACCTGCGGGGAACGAGCCCGGCAAACAGGGAGCTACAGGTCGTTCCGCCCTGATCGGTTGTTGCAATCGCCATGGTGCGCGCGCAGCATCATTCCAATTTTTTCAATGCGCAGACGGAGGGAATCATGCACGGATTGTATCCAAATGACGCATCCATCTATGACAGCGCGGGCCGTCTGTTGATCGTCGCCTTCTTCGCGCTTGTTTGGGTGCGCAATCTCTCACCTCACCACATCGAGGATCACGTCAAACGTCTCGCATTTTTCAAGACGCCGATGCCGCGCGCAGCCTTCTGGGCCGGCATGGGACTCGATGCAGTTGGCTGCGTGCTGCTGCTCATCAACTGGCATCCCGCGATAGGCGCTTTATGCCTCATCGTGTTCACCGTACTCGCGTCTCTGCTTCTGCTCCGTTTCTGGGAGATGGACGATCCTATGAAGCGCACCGGCATGCAAAACGGTTTTCTTGCCAATATCGGCGTGACGGGAGGCTTGCTGCTGTTGCTGCAGAACGTGATGTGACCGCCTGTACGCCCGTATGAAGCAGACCAGACCGCGCGTCTCGATCTGCGGCCGCCGAACACGACTCGCGAGATGAAAGAGGCATTCGAGTGCTTCCTCAAGACGCTGGATTAAAACTGGCCCGGAAGCAGCAAATCGTCGAGATCTTGGCGGTCATGTATCAGTCGTTTCCCTCGCCGTGGAATGTAACCACTCCCGAACCGAACGAGATCGGCGAAAGACATCTAGCCGCACGTGGTGGGGGTGCGGGCGAACACAAAGCGTCGCTCTAGCTACCTGCGTGCGGCGGGGCCGACTCTCATACCGCCCCAGAACCGTAGTGCCTGTAGCCGACCGCCGAGCAGGGCGGTATGGTGTCCTAAGAAGCGGGAACAGGCGCCGGCCTGAACCGAGTCCTCAATGAACTATTCTGCCCAGTTTCCATCGATCAAGGACCAGGTGTCAGCCGAAGAATGGCGGGTGCGGCTCGATCTTGCCGCCTGTTATCGCCTCGTGGATGTGTATGGGATGACGGATCTCATCTACAATCACATCACTGCGCGAATTCCTGATCAGCAGGACCTGCTACTGATTAATCTGTACGGACTGCTTTACAAGGAGATAACGGCCTCCAGCCTGGTGAAAATTCACGTCGACGGCGAAATTGTCTGGAAGCCGGATACCGATTACGGGATCAACAAGTCCGGGTACGTGATCCATGGGGCCATTCACAAGGCGCGACCAGACGTTGCCTGCGTACTGCATACGCATACGCGAGCGGGCATGGCCATTGCCGCAATGAAATGCGGACTGCTGCCGCTTTCACAGACTGCGATGCGTTTCACTGGACATATCGGCTATCACGACTATGAGGGTCCAGCGGTTCATCTTGATGAGCGCGAACGCCTGGTGCGCGACCTGGACCGGCATGATGCGCTGATCATGCGCAACCACGGCCTGCTAGCATGCGGTGCCACAATTCAGCAGGCATTCAACACGATGTACCAGCTTGAAATGTCATGCCGCGTGCAAGTGGATGCGATGGCCGCCGGTGCCGATCTCACGATGCCCGGCGAAAATGTTCTGGCGCGCACCGCGGACCTGTACCAGCCACAGACGAGAAGACCATATGGAGTGCTGGAATGGCCGGCTATGCTGCGCAGACTTGAGGCCGAGCAAAAGAGCACCGACTATCCACCTTATTGGCATTGAATTCAGAACCGGGGGGAATCATGCTGCCTCTGCTGAAACGACTGATTGCAGTGTCACTTTTTCTTATTCTCGCTTTTCCAGCCAACGCAGACGACTACCCGAACCGTCCCGTGAGATTAATCGTGCCGTTCCCGCCCGGCGGCAGCAATGACGTGGTCGGACGGCTTGTAGCCGCGCAACTGAGTGTCCAACTCGGCCAGCAGGTATTCGTCGACAATCGTGGCGGAGCGGGCGGCGTGATCGGCACGGAAGCCTGCGCTACCGCAGCGCCGGACGGCTATACGCTTTGCATTATATCCATTGCACATGCCGTCAATCCGGCCCTCCACAAGCTCAACTATGATCCGATCAAGTCATTCACCCCGATTTCCATTTTCGCCACAGGTCCCAACGTCCTCGCGATCAACCCGAGCTTGCCGGTCAGCTCGGTGAAGGAATTGGTCGCACTTGCGAAGCAGAAACCGGGTGAACTGAACTATGCCTCGGCTGGGATCGGCAGCTTCCAGCATCTGGGCGGCGAATTGTTCAAACTTACTGCCGGCGTCAACATTGTGCATGTGCCTTACAAGGGCGGCGGCCCCGCCATGCAGGATGTGATCAGCGGGCACGTGAAAATCATTTTTTCGTCCCTGATCCAGACGACACCATTCATCAAGTCTGGCCAACTCAAGGCGCTCGGGACCGGGGGCGCGAAGCGAACCGCGGTACTGCCAGATGTACCGACGATCGCCGAGGCCGGGGTGCCCGGTTATGTTGCCGATAATTGGTGGGGCCTTGCCGCCCCCGCAGGATTGCCGACTCCCTTGATCGAGAGGCTTTATGCGGCAAGTCAAGCCGCGCTGAAAGCACCGGACTTGCAGGCCCAGTTTGCGCGCGAAGGAGCGACCACGGTCAACATGACGACAGCGGAATTTGGGCAATACATGCAAACAGAGCTCGACAAATGGGCCCGTGTGATCAAGGAAGGGAATATCCGCGCGCAATAACCTTTTATAGACCATTCCGTCTCCCAATCATGGTCAGGAAGGAGCTCGATCACTTTGGGCTCTCTGCCGAAGCACGCAAGCACGGCTTTACCTAAGCTTTACGGCCGGCCGATATGTTGCGCCGGGGTCTGAGCACCCCGGACCAGCCCCGAAAGGTGATAGGGCCAGCTGCCCTCACAACCAATGTCCCAAGTTGCGTCCGTCATAGATGAACTGGAACATGTACTGGCCGTCGGCCCCGGAGAACGACGGACCGAAATACTTCGACGCGTGACCGATCTCTTCATCGGGAACGCGGACAATTTCGATCCGCCGCAGATCGCCGTTTTTGATGATGTGCTTGCACGTCTTATCCGAGAGGTGGAAACCAAAGCTCTCGCCGAACTCGGGACTCGTCTTGCGCCTATCGAAAAAGCGCCCGCGGGAGTTATACGGACGCTCGCATTTCATGATGAGATCGAAGTTGCCGCCCCGGTCATTTCGCAATCCCCCCAGCTCACAGACGCCGATCTTGTCAGGATTGCTCAAACCAAGGGTCAAGGTCATCTCAGCGCGATGTCAGAGCGGCGCCGGCTCGCAGCAGCCGTGACCGATATCCTCATCCAGCGCGGCGAGACGAACATAGTTCGCAAGCTGTCAAAAAATGCGGGCGCGCGTTTCTCGGAGAAAGGATATGTCACCCTCGCAACCCGCGCCGAAAGGGACGAAGATCTTGCTGAAAACCTGGGACTGCGGCTGGATATGCCGCCCGAGTTGCTGCAAACGCTAATGGCAAAGGCGACCGAGACAGTGCGCGCGCGTTTGCTGGCGATTGCGCCTCCGGAAAGCCGATCTGCCATCCAGGAGGTTCTCTCGTCGGTATCGGAGGAATTTCTCCGAAAGGCAACAGCTCCGCGCGATTTCAGCCGCGCTATCGCGCTCATCGACAAGATGCAAGGCGAATACAAGCTCAATGAAGCCGCTATCGCGGAATTCGCCACGACGGGAAAGTACGAAGAACTCCTTGTCGGCCTTGCTCGAGTGTCTGGAGCCTCAGTCGAGCTTATCGAGCGGGTGATGCAGAACGTCCGCTATGATGGCGTCCTTGTCGCCTGCAAGGCAGCTGAATTTCGCTGGCCAACCTTCATGGCCGTTCTGAAGGCTCGATGGGCTGCCGCCGAAATTCCGGCTAACGATCTAAACAAGGCCCGCGCCGATTTCCTCAAGCTTTCGGTCCCCACTGCCCGCCGCATGTTGCGCTTCTGGCTCGTGCGCGGAGCGGCGAAAGTCGAACTCTAAAAACAGCGGTACAGGCCGAATTGCAGCGGCTTGTCGCTCGTAATGTTATAATGTTACATTTTCGGGCGTGAAAGGCATGGCTGCATCATTGGCGCTTTTGGTCGCCTTCTGCATCGGCGGGCACTCGCTGTCGCGCGCAGAAGAAAGAATCGCGGTGATCGCCGCCGAAAATTTCTATGGCGACATTGTCCGCCAGATCGGGGGCGACAGGGTGAGCGTTGCAAGCATCCTGAGTCGCCCTGACCAGGACCCGCATTTCTTCGAAGCCGCCCCGAGCGTCGCACGGCGGATCGATGAAGCGCGGCTCATAGTGAGCAATGGCGCCGGTTACGATGGCTGGATGGACAAACTAATCGCCGCCTCCTCGCGCAAAAATCGAATGATCATCAGCGCCGCAGCAGAGGTAGGCCACAAACCCGGCGACAATCCGCATATTTGGTATAACCCTGCGGCCATGCCCGTCGTCACCACCGCAATTGCCGAAGCCCTGATGCGATCCGACCCGTCGCACGCGGATGAATATACAAAGCGGCTTAAGGCGACGCTGGGTTCATTGTCTCGAATATCACGTCGGGTTGCAGAGTTGAGAATGCGATACGCCGGAATTGCCGTGACCGCTACCGAACCCGTCTTTGGTCCGATGGCGGATGCATTGGGGCTGGCGATGCGTAACCAGCGCTTTCAGCTCGCGGTCATGAACAATACGGAGCCAAGCGCCCGCGATATGGCCGGCATTGAGAACGATCTTAAAGGACGGAAGGTCCGAGTGCTGATCTATAACGCGCAAGTGTCGAGCAAGACTGGTGAACGGCTGAGAGCTCTTGCGACGCATTACAACATACCTACAGTCGGCGTCACCGAGACAATGCCGCCTCACCTCTCTTTCCAGGATTGGCAGTTGCGACAACTCGATGCCCTTGAGCTTGCGCTGGGCAGGCCTGGTTCATGAGCATCGTCGAATTTGATGGCGCGACCCTGCGGGTTGGTGGGCGCGCGGTGCTGTCCAATGTGAGCTTCAAGATCGAAGCGGGGGAATTCATCGCAGTGCTTGGCCCAAACGGAGCCGGCAAGACCACATTGATGCGTGCGATACTTGGGCTTCTGTTGCCGAGCGCCGGCACTATTACAGTCCTAGGCAGCACACCGCGCCGCGGCAATCAGGCGATTGGATATCTGCCGCAGCTTCACACGAATTTTGCCGATGTGCGCATTCAAGGCCGTGGGTTCATCGCCGCCTCATTGTATGGCGAGCGATGGGGGCTGCCGCTGTCGCGAGCCCGGGAGTATCTCATGGTCGACGAGGCCCTCGGTTTGGTGGGCGCGCGTGATCTTGGTTTCCGGCCGCTTGGCGACATGTCGGGAGGCGAGCGTCAACGATTGCTGCTGGCGCAGGCCCTTGTCGGGAAGCCGGAACTGCTGCTGCTGGATGAGCCGTTGCTCAGTCTGGATCCCCGACGCCAGGAGATGGCGATCGAGGTGGTTCGAACGATGTGCCGCGAACGGAAGATCACCGTGCTGTTCAGCGCGCATGAACTCAACCAGTTGCTCGGCGCCGTAGACCGCGTGCTCTACCTCGGAAACGGACAGGCCGTGCTTGGTTCTGTGGACGAAGTCGTAAACGCGCCGGTCCTTTCCCGGCTCTACGGCACCGAAATTCATGTTGTGAGAGCTGATGGTCATATCTTCGTCATGTCGCGTGGCCTCGACGTCGAGCGCAGCGATCATTTACACGACCACCATGACCCTGCCCACGAGCACGGCAAATCCTCTCGACACTGACATGTTTGCTTATGAGTTCATGACCAATGCGTTCGCGGCGGCCGGTATTGTCGCGGTGGTTTCGGGTCTTGTGGGCTACTTTCTCGTGCTGCGGGGACAGACCTTTGCCGGTCACGCGCTCTCTCACGTCGGTTTTACCGGAGCGACCGGGGCAGGCTTGATCGGACTTGCTCCAATCTGGGGTCTCACCGTCTTTGCACTGGCCGCCGGAATTATGATGGGAGCGTTGAGCGAGCGGATCAGAAACCGTGACGTTGCAATCGGTATCGTTCTTGCCCTGGCACTTGGGTTCGGTCTGCTGTTTTTGCACTACCATACCTCGTTCGCAACAGAGGCAACTGCAATTCTGTTCGGGAACGTGCTGGCTGTTGATCGGACGACAATCGTCGTGCTGACAGCGATTGGATTGTGTGCTCTTGCGGCTCTGGCCATCATCATGCGGCCTCTGCTGTTCATGAGCTTGCAGCCAGAACTCGCAGAAGCGAAGGGAGTACCCATGCGCCGCGTCTCGATCGTTTTCCTCGCGATCGTCGGGCTGACGGTGTCTCAATGCGCACAGATCGTCGGTGTTCTCCTGGTTTTTACGCTTATGGTCGGGCCGGCAGCCGCGGCACAGCGCGTCACGGCCACGCTTTGGACCGGAATTGGACTGTCGGTGATTTTTGCGCTGGCGGAGTCCTGGCTCGGGATCACCATGGCCTACTATACCGATTGGCCTGTGAGCTTTTGTATCACCTCCTTCAGTGGGTTCGTATACTTCACGACTCTTGCATGGCCCACGCAATTGAGGCCGGCGCAACCTGCGCCGGCCTCCTGATCAACCCTCCAATTCGGACTTACATCTTCACGCCGTGCTCCGTCATGTATTTCACAGCGCCAGGGTGCCACGGAATTGGTGAATATGATTTCACCTGGTTTTCGAGGACGAAGTTTTTCGCTTCCTTATGCACGGCAATAAGATCATCTCTTTTGTCAAAAATAGTCTTCACGACATTGTAGGCATCCTGATCGGACATGCTCGCATTGGCCACGAGGATGTTCCAGACGACCGTGTTCTTGTTGTCGGTCATCTGCCCAGGATAAGTCCCCGCTTTGATCGTGCTGGCGGCATAGAGATCGCCGTACTTGGCATTCATTTTTGCCGCGAGGTCGGCATGGTCGACAAGCTTGATTTTTACGCCCGGCGTTGCACCGAGGTCGGTAACCGCCGAGGTCGGCAGCCCACCGACCCAGAAGAAGGCATCGATCTTGTGATCCTTTAGCGCATTCACCGACTCAGCAACGCCCAGCCGCTCGCGTTTCATGTCCTTGTCTTTGTCGAGACCCGCCGCCTCGATCACCCGGAAGGCCATCACTTCCGTCGCGCTGCCACCCGACCCCGTTGAGACGCGTTTGCCCTTGAGATCAGACATTTTCTCGATTCCGGTGCCTTCGACAGTCACGACGTGCATCTGGTTGGGATAGAGAACCATCAGCGTGCGGACAGGCACCTGCGTTCCTTTGAACTTCTCTTGACCCTTGTAGGCATCGAGCGCGGCATCAACCATCGATAAGGCGAGCTCGCTACGCCCTGCATTGATGAGCTTCAGATTATCAACGGAACCCCCGGTGACCTCGGCCGTCGCCTGAACACCCGGCAACGTCTTTGACAACACATTCGCGAGTCCACCGCCGAGCGGGTAGTAAACGCCGCCGGTCCCGCCAGTCGCGATCGAAATCGCCCGCTGTTGGGCCAGCCCGGCTCCCGCAGCGAGCGAGGCCGTTAGCGCCAGGGCCGCTACACCGATCTTGCGACGCGATCTCAATAGGCCTTTCAACATCACTTTTTGCTCCTTTGTTCCACTGATGCTACCACTCTCGCCGGAACGAATTTCTGTTTCAATAGGATCAGAGTGGCCAGCGCGAGCCCAAATGGGGCGGGATGCGGCAGGTCGAAACCCGTGATCCGTTCGGCAAGTCCCTCCAGCAAGCTTGGAAAGACCAAGAGCAGGCCCGCAAGCAGCCATCCCAATCGCTCGAGGCCCGTGTTCCTCCGCAGCGCCCAGTTCTGTGCGGCGGCGGCAAGTGCCCCCAGCCCGATCGCCGTCTTTAGCGTGATCCAGATGATATCGTAGACCGAGCCGCCCTTCGGAACATTCATCAGCAGCCCTATGCCTTGCGGGTCGAGCACGAAAACGAATGGCACCAGGAACGCGGGAAGCGTGTATTTCCACGCCTGCATGGTGGTGGCGTAAGGATCGCCTCCGGTAATCGCGGCAGCTGCAAAGGGGGAAAGCGCGGTCGGAGGCGAAACCTCCGAGAGGACAGCGTAATAGAAAATGAACATGTGCGCGGCAAAGTCGGGAACGCCGAGCTTCATCAAAGCGGGCGCCGCGATCACCGCGCAAATGATGTACGAAGCAGTCACGGGCACGGCGAGCCCTATAATCCATACGACCAGCGCGGTGTAGATCGCGGTCATGAGGAGGCTGCCGCCGGCAAAGTCGATGACGATTGATGAGAATTTCAGGCCGAGACCCGTCAAGGTGACAATCCCGACGATGATTCCGGCCGCCGCGCACGTCGTCGCTGCGCTCAGCACTCCGATCGACCCATCGGACAACGCTGTAGTCAGCTTTTTCGACGATGGCACCAGATGTCTTCCCGCCTCCGTCAACCCCATAAAAGCGAGGACTGCGATCAGCAGAAGTATCAGAAGCGGAAAATAGGTCTCGAACTTGACTGCGAACGAAGATGCCCCAATTTGAGGAATCGTGAACAGCGCAGCTGCTGCACCGCCAGTTGCAAGAAGCAGAATCAGCAGCCTGCGCGGACCAAGGCTGGTCTCGGGGGCCAGCGCGCTCATCGCGAAAGCCAGAATCGTCGAATAGAACACCGACAGCATTGGCGAGTAGCCGATCACCATGAACAGCACCACAGCAACGAGCGAAACGAAATGAAATCCGTATCGCCGCGTCATCTGCCATACCGACATCTCGGGCTTGAAGATCACCTCGTGCGCACCGAAACGCAGCGCGTCGAGTTCGACCATGAAAACGAGCGACAGGTAGTACAAACAGGTCGGGATGATCGCCATCCAGATCACGTCGAGATAACTGATCTTCAGGAACTCGGCGATCAGGAAGGCGGCAGCGCCAAGAACCGGCGGTGAGATAATGGCGCCAAGCCCGCCGGCCGCGAGCAAACCGCCGGCGGCATTCTTCTCGAAGCCGGCCTTGGCCAGCATCGGATAGGCGACGGTACCGATCATCACTGTTGTGGCAACGCCCGAACCCGACGGTCCTCCGAGCAGGAATGAAGACGCAACGACTGCTCGTCCAGCACTCGACGGCTTGCCTCCCATGACTCCCAGCGAAAAGTCGATGAAGAATTTGCCGGCGCCCGAATGCTGCAGGATCGCACCGTAGATGGTGAACATGATGATCAAGGTCGCCGAAACGTCGACCGGAACGCCGAAAATGCCCTCAAGCGTAATGAACAAATGTCCGACAAGGCGCGAGATGTCATAGCCGCGGTGTGTCCATGGCGGCGGCAGGTCAGGGCCGAAATATGCATAAAGGATGAAACATACGGCAACCAGCGGCATCACCCAGCCGGTCGTTCGTCGTGCTGCCTCGAGCACAAGCAAAATAAAAATGCCGCCCAATATGACATCCCACCGTTCGGGGACAGCGGCTCGATCAGTGAAATCATCTCCCTGCATCAGCGCATAAACGATGGTTGCGATCCCGAGCAGCGGAGGGATCACATCGAACCACTGGATGCGGTTTCGAAATCGGTTCGCAAGAGGGAAAAGCAGGAAACTTAGGAGCAAGACGAAAGCAACGTGCGTATACCGTAGCGGTATCGTCGGCACGATGTCGTAAGCGGCATAGAGATGAAAAAGGGTCATTGCCACAGCGATGCCGGTTACCGCCGTGCCAACCCAGCCCGACAGCCGATTGGCGGCACCTTCTTCCTGCTGGACGTACTCTTCCGCTTTTCGACGCTGCTCTTCGGAAATGATCTCCGAGTCACCGTCGGCTATCGTTTCGTCTGCCATCGTCCCCTCTTCGGCAGCGATGTTGAGCTTGCCTTTCCGCCGCCACGCTACCATGGCGGGAATCGAAGGCATACCCGCGCGCAGTTTGCGCTCAAGACGTCAGGGACATCCGATCGCGATGGCAAGCCCTGCTGCTAAGAACGGCAAGGGCATGGACACAAGCGCTCGCAGCCAAACCACTCGGGGCGGCATCATCGGCACTTCCCAAATGATCAATCGATGTATGACGTAGAGTGCCCAAGCGGTCGAGTACGCAATAACCTGCGCCGTGTAGACAGTTACGGATCGCCAGCGTGGACCAGTCGAAAGCCCGTCGGCGGCGCTTCAGCGGAGGAAGCTTGATCAAATTGCGGTAACAGTGCTCGGCGCTAATCCATCGGCCGCATGCCAAGCTTGCCAAGCAGCGCAATGTCCCGGTCGCGAGCAGGATTTGAGGTGGTCAAAAGCTTGGGTCCGTAGAATATCGAATTGGCGCCAGCAAGAAAGCACAAGGCCTGCATCTGCTCGCTCATGTCCTCTCGGCCCGCCGACAAGCGCACCACGGATGCAGGCATCGCAATCCGGGCGACCGCGATCGTGCGGACGAAATCGAAAGGATCGAGCCGGGCTGCCTGCGCGAGCGGTGTGCCTTCCACACGGACAAGCATGTTGATTGGCACGCTCTCGGGATGCACCGGCAGGTTCGCAAGGGTAGCGATCATTCCGACGCGATCCTCCAGTCCCTCGCCCATGCCTACGATTCCGCCGCAGCAGACATGAATGCCGGCATTGCGCACGTGGCCAAGCGTATCGAGGCGATCCTGATAGGTCCGCGTGGTGATAATCTCGCCATAAAACTCGGGCGACGTATCCAGATTATGATTGTAGTAATCGAGACCGGCCTCCTTCAGTCGACGAGCTTGCAGTTCCGAAAGCATCCCGAGGGTAACGCATGTCTCAAGTCCCAGCGCCTTCACGCCCTGGATCATCGCGCAGACCTTCTCGAGGTCCCGGTCCTTGGGCGAGCGCCAGGCCGCGCCCATGCAGAATCGCGATGCGCCGGCAATTTTGGCCGCTCTCGCTTCGTCCAGAACGGCGTCGACGTCCATCAGTTTCTCGGCCGCAACACCCGTGTCGTATTTGGCCGACTGAGGGCAATAGGCGCAGTCCTCCGGACAGCCGCCGGTTTTGATCGATATCAGGGTAGAAACTTGCACTTCGGCAGAATCAAAATTCTCCCTGTGCGCCTGCGCGGCATGAAACATCAATTCCGGAAAAGGCAGCGCGAACAGCGCCCGTATCTCCTCGCGTGTCCAGTCATGCCGTACCGCCCTCGGCAGGACGGGCGACGAGATTTCAGGCGACATCGACATTCGTGAACCTCCGGCAGGAATGATAATTATACCTTGCCTGGCACCAGATTGCGCAAGCGCACCGAACCAATTGAGCGCTCCCGTATGACATGATATTGTGCCTCTCGGCCAGGAGCGATGTCTATGCGCCGAGTTTTTGCAGCTGTAATGGTGCTCGGAATGATGAGCGGAGACGCCCTTGCGCAGCGCAAGGATGACGAGCCGCTCATGATTCTCGAAAGAGAGAAGAAACAGCAGGCCGATGCGGTCGATCGTCAGTACCACCGAACGCTCGAGCAAACTCGCAAGAACAAGGAAGAGACTGCGACGAGCAACGACCCGTGGGCGAATATGCGCGCCCCTAATGATCGCAAAAAATAGACCATGACCCGCGACAGAATGATCCGTCTCGCAGCCGTCCTGGTTGGTGCGGGTGTGCTCCTCGCAATGGACCAGGGTCTCGGGCTGAAGCTGTACATCGCGATACCGGCTGGTATCGTCGCCTATGTCATCACGCTCGTAGCGCTCGCGCTTGCCCTCGGTACCGGGCAGCAGCGCAAATAGTCGATCACCACCAGCGTCGGCGCCAGCCCCAATAAGGGCGGTAGTAGGGACCCCCGTAGTAGACGACAGGCGGCGGCGGATCGTAATAGACAGGGCCTTCGACGATCTGTGGCCCATTCATTGCAGGCGGAGCTTGCCGATACGCGTGGGACTCTGCAGGCGCCCGCTGCTGGGGTACGCGGCCGCTCATATCGAGCGCCGTCTGAATGGCGTAACCTGTCTTGTCCTGCCATTTCACCTCGCACCATCCGCCGTCGCACCCGACAGCATCGACAAGGCTTCCGCCAGGAATCTTGCTGATGATCTGGCTTCCAGTGCCAGGGGCTGCGCGCAGATTCACGGTCGACGCCACATAGGCTGGCTTTGCAAAGGCGGGCAGTGCAGCACAAACGACGGTACCTGCCAGAATTATCGATGCGATTTTCATGACTTACCTCCACTGAGCCTAGTCAGTCGCACCCTGCGTCCCAGGAAAATGTCTGCCGCGAAAACGGCAGGAAATAGGCATGCACCTTTGCCTAAGAATGCGTGCACAGGGCAACGGCTCTTCGGCGGGAAGGCAGGCCGGAGGAGGCAGAAGGAACGTTCCCGCTGCAGGAGCGTTGACGCGCGCGGAACCCTTGCACGAAATTGGAGAGCATTGATGGCGTCAAAACCTGCAGACTGGCTTTCGATCCTCAGCGATTTCGTGCGCCGTCATCCGCGGACAAGTGCCGCCGTTGCATTCAATCTCGGCGTGATCGCCGCAGGTGCAACGAAGAAAGTGCGGCCGGGGGCAATGATGGAAGTGCCCTCCAGACTGATCGAGCTGGTCCCGTCGATTTCCTCGATGCAAGGACTGGCGGACTACATACCGGACCTGGGACGGTCAAAGACTGCGCCCAAAACGCGCCGGCGAAAGACGCGGCGCCGTAAGACCGCGAACGCAAAAACCAGGTAATGCACAATCGTCGTGATTTAATTGGTCATTCCGACACATAGCCGTCCGAAGGATGAATTCTTTTTCGGCTCTATATCGCTGCCATCGCGTCTCGAAGACGTGCAAGTAGAAGACCGGAACAAACCCGGCAATGACGGCGTATAGTTTCAATCGCAACAGATTCTCGAGTGCGCCCTACTCGGCTGCCTGCTGCTTCGGCTCTGCTGCTTCCACCCGCGCTGCGCAAAACTTGAATTCCGGAATTTTTCCGAACGGATCCAGCGCCGGATTGGTCAGAATATTGGCTGCCGCTTCGACATAGGCGAAAGGAATAAACACGACGCCATCGGGGATCGCGTCATCCTGCCGTGAGTTGAGCTCGATCGTACCACGCCGGGTGGTCACGCGAATCATATCTCCGGGCCTTATACCAAGCTTGGTGATGGTACCGCGCGATACCGCCGCGATAGCCGCCGGCTCGAGGGCATCGAGGACGGCTGCGCGACGCGTCATCGCGCCGGTGTGCCAATGTTCGAGCTGACGTCCCGTCGTGAGAATAAACGGATATTCCTGATCCGGAGTTTCGTCCGGTGGCGTCAGCTTCGCTGCAACAAGCTTGCCGAACCCGCCGGGCCGCGGGAATCCCTTGTCGAAGACGACATCCCGACCAGGCTTGTCGATCGCGTCAGCAGGATAGGTCACAGCGCTTTCGCGCTCGACGCGCTCCCACGGGATGTTGTCCAGAGAGGGCATCAATGATGCCATCTCGGTATAGACCTCGCTCGGATGCTTGTAGTTCCAATTGAGACCGATTCGGCGAGCAATCTCCTGCGTAATCCACCAGTCGGGCTTTGCGTCACCCGGAAGGGGCAAGGCTTGTCGCCCCATCTGCACCTGGCGATTTGTGTTGGTTACCGTGCCGTCCTTTTCGGGCCATGCTGAGGCCGGCAGGAACACGTCGGCATAAACCGCGGTCTCGGTCAGAAACAGGTCCTGCACCACGAGATGCTCAAGATGGGCCAGCGCTTCGCGCGCATGGTTGAGATCGGGATCCGACATCGCCGGATTTTCTCCCAGGATATACATGCCCTTGATCGTATTGGCATGAATGGCGTCCATGATCTCGACCACGGTGAGACCTTTTTTCGGGTCGAGCTTGGCGTTCCATGCATTCTCAACCTTGGCGCGGATCTCGGGATTCTCCACTGACTTGTAGTCAGGGAAGAACATTGGGATGAGGCCCGCGTCGGAAGCCCCTTGCACGTTATTTTGCCCGCGCAACGGGTGCAGTCCGGTACCTGGACGGCCGATCTGACCGGTGATCAACGAAAGCGCGATCAGACAACGGGCATTGTCCGTGCCGTGCGTATGCTGCGATACTCCCATGCCCCAGAAGATAATCGCGCTCTCCGCCCGAGCGAACGTCCGCGCCACCTCGCGCAGGGTATCAGCCGGAATCCCGCAGATCGGGGCCATCTCCTCCGGCGTGAAATCCTTGATGCTTTCCGAGAACGGTCCGAATCCTTCAACATAGGTCTGCACATACTGCTTGTCGTGCAGGTTCTCGGACACGATGACGTTGAGAATGGCATTGAGCATTGCAACATCGGTGCCATTCTTGAACTGCAACATGCGCCAAGCATGGCGTTTCAACGCTTGTCCGCGCGGATCCATTACGATGAGTTTGGCGCCACGCTTGGCCGCTTGCTTGAAGAAGGTCGCTGCCACCGGATGATTTTCGGTCGGATTGGCACCGATCACGAGGATGACATCCGAATTCTTGCATTCATTGAACGTGGCCGAAACCGCGCCGGAGCCGACGCCTTCCAGCAGCGCTGCCACCGAGGACGCATGGCAGAGGCGCGTGCAGTGATCGACGTTGTTAGTACCGAAGCCAGCGCGAACAAGCTTCTGAAAGAGGTACGCCTCTTCATTTGAGCACTTCGCGGAACCGAACCCAGCCAACGCCTTTGACCCGTCACGGTCGCGGATGTTCTTCAGGCCAGCGGCGGCCTTATCCAGCGCCTCTTCCCAGGTCGCCTCGCGAAAGTGGGTCCAAGGATTCATCGGGTCGATGAACTCGTGCGGCACCTTCGCCACGCCTTCTTTCCGGATCATGGGCTTGGTGAGACGCTGCCGATTGTGCACATAGTCGAAACCAAAGCGGCCCTTCACGCACAGCCGATTCTCGTTGGCCGGTCCATTTCGGCCGCTCACGTAAAGCAGCTTGTCGTTCTTGATATGGTAAGTGAGCTGGCAGCCGACGCCACAATACGGGCAGACTGAGTGCACCTCGCGGTCGGGATACTGGGTGCGCACATTCTTTTCGTCGACAAGGGTCGCCGGCATCAGCGCACCCGTCGGGCAGGCCTGAACGCATTCACCGCAGGCGACGCAGGTCGACGCGCCCATAGGATCGTCGAAATCGAAAACAATCTTCTCGCCATGGCCGCGGCCGGCCATCCCGATCACGTCATTGACCTGCACCTCACGGCAAGCTCGGACGCAGAGGTTGCACTGGATGCAGGCATCGAGATTGACCGCCATCGCCGGGTGACTGCGGTCCGGATCCGGTCTGACATCCTTGGGAAAGCGGCTGACCGCGATTTTCATCCGATCAGCCCAGGCCCAGAATTTGGATTGCGGGTCATGCGAGGTCTTGCGCTCGGGCTGGTCGGATATGAGCAGCTCGAAGACCATCTGCCGCGCGGCCCGTGCGCGTTCGGAGGTCGCGTTCACCTTCATCCCTGCGGTCGGCTTGCGGATACAGCTGGCCGCCAGGACGCGTTCGCCCTCGATCTCCACCATGCATGCGCGGCAATTGCCGTCGGCTCGGTAGCCGGGCTCGGGCGAATAGCACAGGTGCGGAATGTCGATGCCTTGCCGCCTTGCAACTTGCCAGATCGTTTCGCCCTCACGCGCCGAGACTTCGTTGCCATCGAGCATGAAGGTCACGGTTTTCTCGCCATGTCCCTTTCCGTGCACGTCGTCCAGCGGTGCGGTATGCGCTACGCCCGGTTTGCCAGCGCCGAGATTGGCCCCACCCGCGGCGCCTTTCTGATCGCGGCCATAGCCAACGGGCCGTTTTGGATTGTCAGTCGTCATGAATCAGGTCCTCGCCACTTGCCCGTTCAGCATCAGAAATTTCTCAAAGGCTTTTTCAATTCATCGGGAAAATACTTCAACACGCAAAGCAACGGGTTCGGCGCCGCCTGGCCGAGACCGCAGATGGAGGCATCGCGCATTGCTGCCGAAAGCTCCTCAAGCAGCTTAACGTCCCAAGGCCCTTTGGACATCAGCTTGACAGCCTTTTCCGTGCCCGCACGACATGGTGTGCACTGACCGCAGCTTTCATCTTCAAAGAATTTCATCAGGTTCAATGCCGCAGCCTTTATGTCGTCCTTGTCGGACAGGATCACAACCGCGTGCGACCCAACGAAACAGCCGTATTTCTCGAGGGTTCCGAAATCGAGCGGAATGTCAGCCATCGAGGCCGGCAGGATTCCGCCGGATGGACCGCCCGGCAGGTAAGCCTTGAATTCATGGCCATCCTGCATCCCGCCGCAGAACTCGTCGATCAACTCGCGCATCGTTATTCCAGCCGGCGCAACTTTCACCCCGGGGTTCTTCACACGACCGGAGACGGAAAAGCTGCGGAAGCCTTTGCGATCGTGCCGACCCTGTGATGTCATCCATTCAGGACCCTTGTCGATGATGTCGCGCACCCAGAACATCGTTTCCACGTTCTGCTCCAGCGTGGGACGGCCGAACAATCCGATTTGCGCAACATAAGGTGGCCGGTGACGCGGAAGCCCGCGTTTTCCTTCGATCGATTCGATCATTGCGGATTCTTCTCCGCAGATATAGGCACCCGCACCTCGCCGCAGATGAAGCTTGGTGTGCGGGGAAAAACCGGCATTCTCGATTTTTGCAATTTCGTCAACGAGCATGAGCCGCAGCTCGGGATATTCGTCACGGATGTAAATGTAAGTTTCGCGCGCTTCCACAACCCATGCGGCGATCAATACGCCCTCGAGGAATCGGTGCGGATCCCGTTCGAGATAGTATCGATCCTTGAAAGTTCCGGGCTCGCCTTCGTCGGCATTGACGGCGAACATGCGCGGTGCAGGTTCCGAGCGCACAAGCGCCCACTTGCGCCCCGTCGGGAAACCGGCGCCGCCAAGACCGCGCAGTCCCGCATCGCTGACGAGCGCCACAAGATCGTCGCGCGTGCGTTTGTCCGCAATACAGTCTTTTAAGATCGTGTAGCCGCCTGCTCGTTGGTATGCGGCAAAATCGATTTCCGGCTTCCATGCATGGGCGTGCGGCTTTACTTTCGCTGCTGCGGCAGTGTTCTCGATGCTCGCCTGGAAAATTTGGACATGCCCGACGGCGCAGACCGGCGCACGATCGCAGGCGCCCATGCACGGCGCGCGTACGACGCGGGCCTCTCGCCCGAGTACTGCAGGCAAGTCCCTCAGTAGCTTTTCGGCGCCCGCCATTGCGCACGAAAGTGAATCGCATACGCGCACCGTGACCGATGGCGGCGGTGCTTCATTTTCCTTCACCACGTCGAAGTGCGCGTAAAAGGTCGCCACCTCGTACGCTTCAGTGAGCGCCAGCTTCATCTCGGCCGCCAACGCGGCGAGATGCCTAGCGGAAATGTGACCGTAATGATCCTGAATTAAATGCAGATGCTCGATGAGCAGATCGCGACGGCGTGGTCTGTCGATGAGAAGAGCGCGGACCTGTTCCAGCGCCTCAGGATCCACCTGGCGGCCTTTCGGCGTGCGCGGTGGGCGCCGACGGCCGCCTGTACCGTTGGCCCCGGAACGGGGCGTATTTTGCATATTCATTTCCATACCTCGAACTACGATTTGCAGCGGTTCCGCCGTGGAGACAATCCCTCGGTCAATATTGGACGATAGAGGACATCTATCAATAATAGCGATTTTGATGTCTAATTCTACACGAGCCTCAGGCCGTTTGACTCGTGAACAAGAACCCTTGAAGCGATGATCGAAAAGCTCGAATTCATCTTGGCACTCGCCCGCGAAAAGCACTTCGGCCGCGCCGCCGAAGCTTGCGGCGTGACCCAGCCGACGCTTTCGGCAGGCATCAAGCAACTTGAAAATCAGATGCGCGTGCTCCTGGTCAATCGCGGTTCACGTTTCCAGGGCTTCACACCCGAAGGACAGCGGGTTCTCGAATGGGCGCGGCGGATCGTTGGCGACAGCCGTACCATGCGCGAGGAAATCAATTCCTTGCAGCACGGTCTGTCAGGGCGGCTCCGTATCGCTGCCATACCTACCGCTCTTGCCATGGTGGCAGCGGTCACGACCCCATACCGGGAAAAGCACCCCAATGTTCAATTCACGATCTATTCCCGCACCTCGATCGAAATACTCGATCTCCTCGAGAACCTCGAGATTGACGCCGGGATCACGTATCTCGAGAACGAACCGCTTGGCCGCGTCAGCAACGTGCCGCTGTACCGAGAGCACTACCGCTTGCTGACCGCAGTCGATGCGCCGCTTGGTAATCGGGAGACGGTCACCTGGGCGGAAGTTGCACAGGTTCCGCTGTGCCTGCTCACGCCGGACATGCAGAACCGCCGGATCATTGACCGTCTGCTCAGGAATGCGGGCAGCGAATCAAGGCCCACGCTCGAATCAGATTCGATGATCCTGCTCTACTCCCACGTCCGCACGGGACGATGGGCAAGCGTCATGCCGGCCAAGATCGCCGATACGCTCGGGCTCACGGACGCGATCAGGGCAATCCCGATCACCCACCCGAAAGCTGTTCAGACGATTGGTCTGGTCGTACCTGAACGCGAGCCGATGAAGCCGATTACCGCTGCTCTGGTGACGGAAGCCAAACGTGTGGTACCCAGCCTTTCAGGCTGATTGGTTCGCAGATAAAATCACACCGGAGCCACTGACGGGGATGGCACGAAAGGCTGGCCTTCATCACTCTCTTCCGCAGCGCTGTCAGGAGCCCTGCGACGCTGGTCCCTGCCCTTGGAATTTGTCTGCGAGCGCGTCTTGAGCCGCTTTTCGTAAAACGAAACGATGTTACGAGCAGTCTGTTGGCTCAGCTTTCTGTAGCGCTCAAAGGCACGGGTAATGTCGTCCGCCTTGAGGTTGCGGTTTGCTGCGAACATCAACAGAAGCTCGCGCGCGGTAGTCCACGAACACCCGGCCGCTTTTGCAAGCAGCAAAAGCATGTCTTCCCCTTCATCCACGAGCGCCCGTTCGACCAGATCTACCGAAAAGACCCCGAGCCGCGCCAGGGCCACGACAGTCTTTTCAAAATCCTGTGCGTGAGCGGGACTGTGAACGCTGGCTTCTGTAATCGGCTTTACGTTGAACCGGCGCTTTGCTTCACGAACGGCAATGGCATGGGCGCGCGAATTCTTGCGGACCTCCCGCTGCATTCCGGCCGCGACATCGTCCACCGCGTCTCGAACCGCCGCCGCCATGGCAGGATTCGATGCTTCGAGTTTCGCCCGAACCCTTGCGGAGGCCGCCTCCAGAAGCTTGAGAAAATACTGTCGAGGAATATCGCTCCGCTCTCCGAGCGCCAGCGTCAACTTCCGATCATAGCGGGCGCGGCGTGTCAGCTTCCCGTATCCTGCAAGTGAAAAACGGGCACCCTTGTTCTTGACCATCCGGTGAACGACGCGGCGGTCGCCGCGGTCGACCAGGACGTCTGTCACAGCCTCGCTCAACTTGAGACGTTGAGCGATGGCGAAAAGATGATCCTGGCTTTTGGTCGTGGCGTTTTCGATCAGGTCGTTATCGGTTAGCTGTTCCGAATGGACCAGCACAGGCTCGGCGACCTCTATGGCATCGTCGAAAGCAAGCGAGCGAACGAGCTTCGGAGGAGCCTTCTGCATGAGGGCAAGACGCTGGGCGAGTCGAGCACGAGCCTTGACTTCGATGTCCGCGCTGAGCCGGCGCAGAACATCGTCAAAGAGCGCGATATGCTCGTGGGAATAGCTGCGAGACCCGGCAGCGAAAAGATCGGTGACTCGATCGATGATACTGAGACGGTGCTTCGGAGTAGCGGTCGCAACCGGGCTGATCAGCTCGTCGAGAATTGAGCGGCTCTCCTCGAGCGTAACGGTCCTTTCGGATCTGGCGGCAGTTGCTGTCATGGTAAGCTCTTGTGCAAATGGAATGTAAGTAGAAGCGGCGCCGATGTTCGACACGGCCCGGCGGCACCCGGGCGGACTGGCACGTTAGCGGATAGTTGCGAAAACTCGCTGTATGCGGAGTATCAAAAAATATGAAAAATTCTATTTAAACCGGCCGCAACCCAGGCGCGATGAGCGGCTGGGTTGCTTTCGCCTGCCCCGGTTGGGTTCGCAAGCCCGCAAGCCGTTATCTAGAACAGCCCCACGATCTGGCCCTGCGCATTCACGTCGATCGAATCGGCAGACGGCGTTTTTGGCAGACCTGGCATGGTAAGGATCTCGCCGCAGATCGCCACCACGAACTCCGCGCCGGCCGACAGCCGCACCTCGCGCACGGGAATCGTGAACCCGGTCGGCGCGCCTTTCGCATCCGGATTGGTCGAAAAAGAGTACTGCGTCTTGGCGATGCAGACGGGCAGTTTGCCAAAGCCCATTTCTTCCCAGGCCTTCAGCTGATCCTTGACCGACTTGTCGGCCGTCGCATCCTCGGCGCCGTAAAGCTCCTTCGCGATGGTGCGGACTTTTTCGAACAACGGCATGTCGTCGTTATAGAGGAACTTCAGCTCGGCTTTGCCCTGGTCGATCGTCTTCACGACAGCCTTGGCGACATCGGCGGCCCCCTCGCCCCCCATCGCCCAGTGATCAGCCATCAGTGCCTCCACGCCGAGCGCCCTGCACTTTTCTTTCACCAGCGCAATCTCGGCATCGGTATCGGCGGAGAAGCGATTGATCGAGACGACCGCCGGCAGGCCGAACTTCTTCACGTTCTCGATGTGGCGCCGCAGATTGGCCATGCCGGCTTCCAGTGCCTTGAGGTTCTCGGTCTTGAGGTCTTCCTTCTTGACGCCGCCGTGCATCTTGAGGGCGCGGATGGTCGCGACGACGACCACGCAGTCGGGCTTGAGCCCGGCCTTGCGGCACTTGATGTCGATGAACTTCTCGGCGCCGAGATCTGCGCCGAAGCCTGCTTCAGTTACCACGTAGTCGGCAAGCTTGAGCGCAGTCGTGGTAGCGACCACCGAGTTACAACCATGCGCAATATTGGCGAAGGGACCGCCATGGATGAACGCGGGCGTACCTTCGAGCGTCTGCACGAGATTAGGCGCGATCGCCTCCTTGAGCAGCGCGGTCATCGCGCCGTGACCTTTCAGGTCTCTCGCACGGATCGGCTTACGGTCGCGCGTGGAGGCGACGATGATATTGCCGAGGCGCTCCTTGAGGTCGTCGAGATTGCGGGCCAGACAAAAGATCGCCATGACTTCCGAGGCGACCGTGATATCGAAGCCGGCCTCGCGCGGATATCCGTTGGCAACGCCGCCGAGCGAGCAGACGATCTCTCTCAGTGCGCGATCGTTCATGTCCATCACGCGGCGCCAGGTCACCCGGCGTGAGTCGATGCCGAGAGCGTTGCCCCAATAGATGTGGTTGTCGATGAGCGCCGAAAGCAGATTGTGCGCCGAGGTGATGGCATGGAAGTCACCCGTGAAATGCAGGTTGATGTCTTCCATCGGCACGACCTGGGCGTAGCCGCCGCCGGCAGCGCCACCTTTCATGCCGAACGAGGGTCCGAGACTCGGCTCGCGCAGACAGAGCATCGCTCTCTTGCCGATGTGGTTGAGAGCGTCGGTGAGTCCGACGGTGGTCGTCGTCTTGCCCTCACCTGCCGGCGTCGGCGTGATCGCCGTGACCAGGATTAGCTTCCCGTCCTTCTTGCCCTTGAGCGAATTGATGAAGTTCATCGATACCTTGGCCTTGTAGTGGCCGTAAGGCTCAAGATTCTCCGGCGCGATGCCGAGCTTTTCCTTCGCGACGTCCAAGATCGGCCGCTTTTTCGAGGTTTGCGAGATTTCGATGTCGGACTTCGGATTTTGGTGCTGGGAGGCGGGCATTGTGGGATCCATTCAAAGAGTGACAAAAAAACTTTTTAGTTTCGTCATGGCCGGGCTTGTCCCGGCCATCCACGTCTCTGTTGCCGGAAGACGTGGATGCCCCGGTCGAAGGCGGGGCATGACGACAGGCGTCAGGTGAACCTGGCTTTCGGAGCGAGATTTGTGGACTTCGCCCATTCACCCGCATCGATCTTTTTGCCGTCGGCAGGTTGCACGCGGGTGATCTTGAAGCGTCCGTCGGCGCAGACGACGGTGAATCCATCCGACTCGACGGCGACGATTTCGCCAAGCTTGCCGCCAATGCCTTTGGGATCTTTGGCCGGCATCGGCCTGGCGTCGAAAATCTTCAGCTGCTTGCCGTCAAGCGTCGTCCAGGCGCCAGGCGCCGGATTGCAGCCCCGGATGAGCCGGTCAATCTGCTCCCAAGGCTTGCCCCAATCGATCTTCGCATTTTCGGACGTGCAGCGGCCTTCGTAGGTGGCTTTCGATTCGTCCTGCTTGATGCGCGGCGCCTTGCCCGCTTTCACCAGATCGACGCCTTCGAGCATCGCGTCCACGCCCATCGGGAAAAGACGGTCGAAATATACTGTGCCAAGCGTGTCGGTATCGGAAATCGGGGTCTTCTTCTGGATGAGGATGTCGCCTGTATCAAGACCGTTGTCGGGCCAGAAGATCGATAGTCCGGTCTCCTTCTCGCCCTTGATGATGGGCCAGTTGATGGCGCTGGCGCCGCGGTACGCCGGCAGCAGAGACGGGTGATACTGGATCGAACCATGTGTGGGAATGTTGAGGAAATCCTCCGGCACGAACAGGGTGACAAAGGCCATGACCTGCAGGTCGGGTTTGAGCGCCTTGAAGTCTTCCCAAACTTTCGGGTCCTTGTAGGAAGCGGGTTGATAGACCGGGAGTTTCGCCGCAATCGCGGCTTCTTTAAGCGGATCGGCCTTGGCGCCTTCTTTTTCCGGCGCGACATAGACGGCGACGACGTTATCTCCACGCTTGAGCAGCGCCTCTAGCACAGCCTTGCCGAAGGCCTGCTGACCATGAACGACAATACGCATAGTTAATTCCTCCCCAAATTGTCATCGCCAGCCTCTTCCCGACGATCCCGATTCCTAAGGCACTGCGTCCCCAACCGGGACGCCCGGGACAAGCCCGGGCATGACAGACAGACTAGGCCGCCTTTTCTTCCTTCTTCGGCGCGCTGAGGGCGCCGGAGTTCTTGATCTCGGCAATGTCTTTTGCCGAGAGCTTGAGCACATCCTTCAAGATCTCGTCGGTATGCTCACCGAGCAGTGGCGAGCGCTTCACCTCGGAGATCGAGTCGGACAACTTGATCGGATTGCCGACCGTCAGATACTTGCCGCGGGTCGGATGGTCGACCTCGACCACTGTGCCGGTCTTGCGCAGCGACGGCTCCTCGGCGATCTCCTTCATCGACAGGATTGGACCGACCGGAATATCGACCTTGTTGCAGATTTCCATGACCTCGAACTTGGTCTTGGTCATGGTCCACTGCTCGATCCGTGCGAAGATTTGTTTGAGTTTCGGTAGCCGCGCGCGCGGCGTGGCGTATTCGGGATCGGTTTTCCACGTCGGCTCCCCGATTACGTCGCAGATTTCACCCCACACCGGCGCCTGCGTGATGAAATAGATGTAAGCGTTCGGATCCGACTCCCAGCCTTTGCACTTCAGGATCCAGCCAGGCTGACCGCCGCCGGAATCATTGCCCGCTCGAGGCACGGCCTCGCCGAAAGGCACACCCTCGCTGAACTGGCTGTATTCGGTCAGCGGGCCTGCCTTGAGCCGCTGCTGGTCCCGCAATTTGACGCGGCAAAGATTCAGCACGCCGTCCTGCATGGCGGCGAGCACCTTCTGCCCGCGGCCGGTGCGATTGCGCTGGTAGAGCGCACAGACGATGCCGAGCGCCAAGTGCAGCCCGGTGCCGCTGTCGCCGATCTGCGCGCCAGTAACCAGGGGCGGTCCGTCACGGAAACCGGTCGTAGAGGCTGAACCGCCGGCGCATTGCGCGACGTTCTCGTAAACCTTGCAGTCCTCATAGGGACCGGGGCCGAATCCTTTCACGGACGCGACGATCATGCGCGGGTTGAGCTTGTGGATGTGCTCCCAGGTGAACCCCATGCGGTCGAGCGCACCAGGCGCAAAATTCTCGACGAGCACGTCGCAGACCTTGATCAGTTCGTCGAGCACGCGCTTGCCCTGCGGATGCTTGGAATCAATCGTGATCGAGCGCTTGTTGTGATTGAGCATCGTGAAATACAGGGAGTCCGCACCCTTCACATCCACGAGCTGGCCGCGGGTAATGTCGCCGACACCCGGCCGCTCGACCTTGATCACATCGGCGCCAAGCCAGGCCAACAATTGTGTGCAGGTCGGGCCCGATTGCACGTGAGTAAAATCGAGGATGCGCACCCCGGTAAGCGCCTTCCCGGCCTGGCCCCAGGGTTTTGTCGACGGCCGTGGCCGATGACTATTGCCGTTCTTCGAAACTTTTTTGCCATTGTTGCCGCTCCTGCCGACGAGCCGCACCACCTTGCGTGATTTCCTCGAGGCGGCTTTCGCCTTTGCCGGCTTGGTGCGTCTCTTCTTTTTGGCCATTTTTGATCCTCCTTCTCTTCCGCTCATGCCCGTGAAAGGGGAAATCCAGTGCGGCATTGGCTTATTGCTCTGGGTCCCCGTTCTTGCAGGGACGAGCGGGTTGAAATCACTTTTTCTTAAGCTTGCTTTGCGGGTTGAGATTGCCGATGCGGCCGCTCTCGCTGCCGGCGGCAGGATCGATCACCGCGTTGATCAGGGTAGGTTTGCCACTATCCATAGCGGCGTTGACCGCGCGCTTGAGCTCGTCGGGGCTCGTCGCATTGGCGCCTATGCCGCCGAATGCCTCGATGATCTTGTCGTAGCGCGAACCCTTGACGAACATGGTGACCGCCGGGTCCGGACCGGCGGGATTGACGTCGGTACCGCGATAGATGCCGTCATTATTGAAGACGACGACGCAGACCGGAAGGTTGTATCGGCAGATCGTCTCGATCTCCATGCCGGAGAAACCGAAGGCGGAATCGCCCTCGACGGCGAGCACCGGCTTTCCCGTCTCGATCGATGCGCCGATCGCATAACCCATGCCGATACCCATGACGCCCCAGGTGCCGACGTCGAGTCGCTTGCGCGGCTGATACACGTCAATGATGCCGCGCGCGAGATCCAGTGTATTGGCGCCTTCGTTCACCAGGATCGTGTCGGGGCGCTCCTTGATGATGGTGCGCAGAACGCCGAGTGCGCCGTGGTAGTCCATCGGCGAATTGTTGTTCATCAGTCGCGGCGCCATCTTGGCGATGTTCTCCTCGCGCTTCCTGCTGACGGCACCTGTCCAGTCCACCGGCGGTGGCGGCCAGTCGCCCATACTGGCAAGAAGCGCAGTTACGCAAGAACCAATATCGCCCACAACTGGGGCTGCGATTTCGACGTTCGAATCCATTTCCTTCGGCTCGATGTCGATCTGGATGAATCTCTTCGGCGCGTCGCCCCACGTTTTTCCTTTGCCGTGCGACAACAGCCAGTTCAGACGCGCACCGATCAGTACAACGACGTCGGACTCCTTTAGCACCGTGGAGCGGGCCGCACCGGCGCACTGCGGATGCGTATCTGGCAGCAGACCTTTGCCCATGCTCATCGGCAAAAAGGGCGCGCCGCTTTTTTCGACAAACGCCCGGATCGCATCATCCGACTGGGCGTAGGCCGCCCCCTTGCCCAAAATGATCAGCGGGCGTTTGGCGCTCCTGAGAATATCGATTGCGCGCTTGATCGCGTCGGGTGCGGGGATCTGCGCTGGAGCTGGATCGATCACTTTTACAAGCGACTTCTTGCCTGCTTCGGCATTCATGACTTGGCCGAAAAGCTTGGCGGGAAGGTCGAGATAGACGCCGCCGGGACGGCCCGACACCGCCGCGCGAATCGCACGGGCAACACCGATGCCGATATCCTGTGCGTGCAGAATGCGGAAGGCCGCCTTGCAAAGCGGCTTGGCGATTGCGAGCTGGTCCATCTCCTCGTAATCGCCCTGCTGCAAGTCGACGATTTCGCGCTCGGAGGAGCCCGAAATCTGGATCATCGGGAAGCAGTTCGTGGTTGCGTGCGCGAGCGCGGTGAGCCCGTTGAGGAAGCCGGGCGCCGATACGGTGAGGCAGATACCGGGCTTCTTCGTCAGAAAGCCAGCGATTGAAGCCGCGTAACCGGCGCTCTGCTCGTGCCGGAATGAAATAACTCGGATGCCGGAAGCCTGCGCCATGCGTCCGAAATCCGTGATCGGAATGCCCGGCACGCCGTAGATCGTAGTCAGCCCATTGAGCTTGAGCGCGTCAATAATGAGATGGAATCCGTCGGTGAGATCCTGCTCCGCTTCCGGTGCGGTTTCGGGTTTTGTCTTCACTGCTGCTTCGGCCATGGGAATCCTCCCGATCAGTTTGTCTGTTCGCGCGTAACAGCGCGCATGGGATAAATTTCGCAGGTGAATCCGATGTTCGCCTTTATCGTCGGGTCGTCGGCGCTGAAAGCGCGAGCCGCGATGTCATCGGTCACGTTGATGACGCCCATCCCGTATGGGCCGTTCGGATCGAGCACCGGCCCAAACACAAGCACTTCACCCTTATCCTGGCGTGCTTTCCAGTAGAGAAAGTGCTCCTGCATTATTGCTTTTTCCTGATCATTCATGTCGTTTGCGAATGTCGGGCGCGGCGCAATCAGCTTTACAAAAAAATGCGGCATGTCATTCGAGATAATCGGCATACCGCTCAACGTGCTCGGCGAGTCCCAGCGCGTGATCACGCACGAGTTCCTCCGCACGGTCGGTTTGGCGGGATTCCAGCGCCTCGATGATCGTCATGTGGTCGCGGATGGATCGATCGGCGCGGTCCTGTTCGCCAATCGTAGTCCGTCGGATCATTCGCATATGAGTGAAAAGGTTCTCCGCGAGATCGATCAGCACATCGTTGCGGCTGAGACGAATGATGGTCTGGTGGAACTCGATATTGACGTCGGAATACTCGTCCAGATGCGCGCGATGTTTTCCGTTCTCGAAGGTTGCAAACATTTTGCGCAGGGCGGCGATCTCCTCGTCGCTGGCTGTCTGGGTGATCAGGCGCGCGGCCATGCTTTCCAGCGCGGCCCAGGCGGTTATCATCTGGATCACTTCGCGCTTAGTCTTGCGCACCACATAGACGCCGCGGCGCGGAACCGAGCGCACGAAGCCCTCGCTCTCCAGCTGCGCCATCGCCTCCCGCACGGGAGTGCGGCTGATGCCGAAATCCTGCGCGAGCTTTCTTTCGTCCAGCCGAACGTCGTCACGACTGCGATAGATGTCCATCGCGACGATCGCGTTCTTCAGTGCCGCATAGGCCTGATGCTTGAAACTGGGCGTCACATCGATGGGTGCGAGAGCCGGTTGGGCGCCGGTCGACACGCGAGAGCCGGACCTCCGGCTGGAAAAGGCAACAAACTGAGATTTACGGCCACCGGGACTCATCTGGTATACATTATGCCAGAGATGCGACCAGGCGCAACCTGTATCCCAAGAGCTTTCACAGCTCTACTGGGCGGGGCGCAGTCCTTTTTTTCCTAAGCGCAAACGGGCCCAAGCTGCCTGAAGGAGCGGCCAGAACAGCGCAATCAGGCCCAGCGTCATGATCGTGCTCACCAGACCATTCGACCAGAAAACGGAGAAGCCGCCCTGCGATGACAGCAGCGACTGGCGGAACGCTTCCTCGGCCTTGTCGCCGAGAACGATGGCAAGCACCATGGGTGCCAGCGGGTAATTGCACTTTTTCATGACATATCCCGCCACGCCGAACACAAGCATCATCACGATGTCGAACGCATTGTTGTGCACGGTGTAGGCACCGATCGCGCAGAAAACCATGATGATCGGGGCTATTACGCTGAAAGGAATACGCAGGATCGCCGCAAATAACGGAACGCAGGTCAGGACGATCAGCAGCCCCACGATATTGCCCATATACATACTGGCGATGAGGCCCCAAACGAAATCCTTCTGCTCTGTGAACAGAAGGGGCCCCGGCTGCAGGCCCCAGATCAACAGACCGCCAAGCAAAACGGCGGCGGTCGGCGAGCCCGGCACGCCAAGGGAAATCATCGGAAGAAGAGCGGACGTGCCGGCCGCATGCGCGGCCGTTTCAGGCGCGACCACGCCTTCAATCTGGCCGGTCCCGAACTTGTGGCCGCTCTTGGAAATGCGCTTGGCGATGCCGTAGCTCATGAACGAGGCTGGCGTCGCGCCCGCCGGGCTTATCCCCATCCAGCAGCCGATGAGGCAGGAGCGCAGTGACAGCAACCAGTAGCGCGGCAGCTCTTTCCAGGTCTGCAGCACGACTTTCAGGTTGATCTTGGCCGCGGTGCCACGGAAGCTGAGACCTTCTTCCATGGTCAGCAGGATTTCTCCGATACCGAACAGGCCGATGACCGCGATCAGGAAGTCGAAGCCGTTGAGCAGCTCGGGCAGACCAAAAGTCAGCCTCAGCTGGCCGGTGACTTGATCGAGGCCCACTGTGCCGAGACCGAAGCCGAGCATCATCGAGGCAACCGTCTTGAACGGCGGCTCTTTGCTCAGGCCGACAAAACTGCAGAACGCCAGAAAGTAGACGGAGAAAATCTCGGGCGGGCCGAAGCGCAAAGCAAAGCTGGCGACAAGCGGCGCGACTAGCGTGATCATGATGACGGCGAACAGCGCGCCCACGAACGACGAAGTGAAAGCGGCGGTGAGTGCTTCGCCCGCCCGCCCCTGTTGCGCCATCGGATAACCATCGAACGTGGTGGCGACCGACCAAGGTTCACCCGGTATGTTGAACAATATCGACGTAATCGCGCCGCCGAACAGTGCCCCCCAGTAGATGCACGATAACATGATGATCGCGGAGGTCGGCGACATCGAGAACGTAAGCGGCAGCAGGATTGCGACGCCGTTGGCACCGCCGAGACCGGGCAAAACACCGACGATAACGCCGAGTACGATGCCTACGACCATCAGGACGAGGTTGAACGGTTGCGCGACGACCGCAAACCCGTGAAACAAATTACCGATATCTTCCAGCATGTGTGAGTTGTCCCGGCCGGCCTGCGCGGCGACGCACAGTGCCGCTTAATAGCCCAGAAAGTTTTCGAGCGGCCCCTTCGGCAGCGGCACCAGGAACCAGATCTCGAACATGAAGAATGTCAGGACCGGAACGACGACCGCGACTGCAGCAGCCATCGCTACGCCGTACCGGCCGAACCAAATCATGAACGCCGCGATCAGCAGCGCCGATGACACGTAAATGCCAATGTAGGGGATCGCCAGGACATAGATGGCGGTCGGCAACACAACCGCGCCGACCTGACGCAGCTGATTCCACCGAGCGAACAGTGATCCGCCATCCGCGACGACAACATTCATGAGATTGATCACCGACGAAATGATCACGATGACACTGACGTAAAATGGGAAAAACCCGGCCTGCGGACCTTCGGCGCCCCAGCCAAACCCGACTTTCATGCTGCCATAGATGCCGATCAGCGCAATGAGGATAATAGCCAACGTCACGCCGATTTCCACATTCCGGTGGGACGGACCCGTCCCACCGGTTTCCTGCGCATGATCAGACATTACATCCCCGCTGCGGCGTTCGAACCAAACGCCTCAATCATCTAGTTGGTCTTCGCGAGGAAGCCCGCTTCCTTCATCAGGCCTTCGTGCATCTTTTCCGCGTCGCCAACCCATTTGGCGAATTCCTTGCCGGTCATGAAGCTCTGATTGTAGGCGCCATCATTCATGAGCTTCTTCCACTCGGGTGTTTCACGCACCTTCTTGAATACGTCGACGTAATAGGAAACGGCTTCGTTGCTGACGCCGGGTGGCATGAAGAACCCGCGCAACATCGTGTATTCAACGTCGATGCCCTGCGACTTGCAGGTAGGGATATCGCCCCACGACATATCGCCTGCGATCTTTTCATGATACTCGAGCTTCTTGCTGTCGAAGACGCAGAGCGGCCGCAGCTTGCCGGCGCGCCAATGAGCCACCGCCTCGATCGGATTGTTCACAGATGAATTGATGTGATTGCCGACTAGCTGCACGGCGACCGCACCGCCGCCTTTGTAGGGGATATAGGTCAACTTCTTGCCCGTCGCTTTTTCGAGGGCGACGGTAATGATCTGATCTTCCTGCTTGGAGCCAGTGCCGCCCATCTTGAACTGATTGTCGGGCGCAGACTTGATCGCGGCGAGGTAATCTTTCGCGGTCTTGTAAGGCTCGTCGGCGTTCACCCACAGGACGAATTCGTCGAGGGCCATCATGGCCACCGGCGTGAGATCCTTCCAGTTGAACGGGATGCCGGTTGCCAGCGGTGTCGTGAACAAATTCGACAGCGTAATGATCAATTTGTGATCGTTGCCCTTCGAGTTCTTGGCATCGAGGAAGCCTTCGCCTCCTGCGCCACCAGACTTGTTGATCACGACGACTGATTGTTTCGACAGATTGTGCTTGGTGATGATGCCTTGCATAGCACGCGCCATCTGGTCCGCACCGCCGCCGGTACCTGCCGGAACAATGATTTCGATCGGATGGGTCGGCTCCCACGCTTGCGCGGGAACCGATATTGCAATTGCGGCGCCAAAACAGAGCGCAGCAACGCCTAAAGCTTTGCTTGTAGTTCGCATTTCACTCCTCCCTTCAGTGTTGCTGCGCACCGCCGATCTTGTCGCCGGCTCGGCGTTATCTCGTCACCCTGACAAGCATCGTATATCCGCTTCAGATCAAATCACAAATAGTAGATCGTGGAGTCGGACCCGCCCATTGCGGGATCTTGCTCGGACGGTGCTACCGTAGATTTTGCGGCGCAGCAAGGATGGTCCGCTTACCGCTCAGCTGCGAACCCTCTAACCCGACCCAAATCGATGTGCGACATCGTTAACGCGGACACATCTTGGTCGTCATCAGGGTGACAATCGTTCTTACCGTCTTGCCGATGGAGCATATTTCCCCATTTCCTCCATTTGCCGGATGTCCGCGACAAGGGTCGCGGCATTCTCGCTTGGCCGAATGGAACCACAGCCGTGTTGGCGCGCTATCGCCGTGAGTGAGATACGCCCGCGCGCACTTAGAGCTATCCGGTTGCACGAATACCAGCAGCCAGCATCCATCATCGGAGGCAAGTCAATGGACGAGCAAATTTATCCAATATCCACGCGAGGGCTCGCGCAGAAGCGTCGCGAATTAGCTCCAGACGTCGAGGCGGCGTTCCAGAACTTCAGTCAAAAGGTGTTCGCTGACGGCGCGCTGCCTGCCAAGACAAAGCAGATCATCGCGGTGGCGATTGCGCACGTAACTCAGTGTCCCTATTGCATCAAAGGTCATACCAAGGCCGCGGTTCGGCATGGCGCATCGGAGCGGGAATTGATGGAGGCCATCTGGGTCGCCGCCGAAATGCGCGCAGGTGGAGCCTATGCCCATTCCGCATTGGCTCTGGATGAAATGGAGAAGGCGAAGAACAATCCTTAGCTGAGGAGAACGTCGCGGATAATCACGGCCTCATTGTGCGCTTCGTCGCGCGCCGCGTAGACGAGCGTAACCGGACTGTGACGAGCTCGCTTGCGGATGTCCTCAAGCAAGTCGGCATGCTGGCGTAGTTCGACTTTATATTTGCGCTTGAAATCCGGCCACCGCTTTGGGTCGTGGCCGAACCACTTTCGCAGCTCGGTGCTGGGCGCCAGATCCTTGATCCATAGATCGAGCGCCGCCGTCTCTTTCTTCAATCCGCGCGGCCATAAGCGGTCGACCAGAATTCGCGTGCCGTCCGCAGCCGTGGGTTTCTCATAAGCGCGCTTAAGCCTGACATTCTTGGCAGGGACCTTCGTCATCATCACCTGCTCACTAAGATGCGCACCGAGACCCCATCGAGACACGGGTCCCTCCGTACGACATCTTCAACGCCAAACAGCGCGGAGCTTTCCGTAGAAACGGCTGCTGGAGGTTCCAATGTCAGCGGTTTCACGCCACACCGAATCGTCGTCGGGAAGGCTGATCTATTTGGAGAACGGATATTGCAGGTCTCCAGATTTGTACTGCGTGGGATAGACGACCACCTGCCGTCCGCCGGTGAGATATTGATCGAGCCCGCTGCCCTGCACGTTCTGGAATTGCACCACCAGCAGACGCGGCGTCGCCCATTCTCCGCTCTCGTCGAAACGGATTTCTCCGACGATCGTCTGGAATGTGTTCTTGTGAATGTACTGGGCGAGCTTGTCGTCGTCGAGGCTGCCGGTTGCGGTGATTGCCTGTTCGAGGATCTGCATCGCGGCGTAGGCGAAGGGCGGTTGATAGAACCCCAGCGGATCCGTTCCGGCAGCCGGGGCAAGCGCCTGGTACTTCTTGAGGAAAGTTTCGATTCCGGGGAAGCTCAACGTCGGACTCGGCACGTAAAGATGATAATTGACGACCCTGTTCAGTTTTTCTGAAAGCTGGCCAAGAAACGACGCGTACTGCATCCCCACCATCGCGCCGCCGAACAGGGACGTCTTCAATCCGATTTCCGTCGCCGCACGTACCATTCCCACCGAGTCGATCGGATAGGAAGCGACAAGCACGATGTCAGGCTTTGCGGCCGCGACGGCGCGCACGATCGGCGCGAAGTCGAGCGTCGAGGGCGGATAGAGACGGTCGTAGACGATGTTCAGGCCGTATTTCGGTGCATTGGCGCGCGCCCCGGTGAGGACGTTGTTGGAGAACTCGGCGTCCGCCCCCACCAGCGCTACAGTCTTCGGCGCAGGTTCGATCGTCTTTGCGACCTCGAAGAAACCCTTCGAAATTTCCCCATAGTCACCGCCGAAAGGCGCACTCTGGAAATAGCGCGGATATTTACGCTGGGCGTTTGACCCATAAGCAAGAAGTGTCATGACCAGTTTCTTGCGGTCGATGATCATCGGCAAGGCAGCGACGATGAGGTTGGTGGCATGTCCCACCAGCAGATCGACTTTGTCGATGTCGAGAAGTTTGGCGTAGATGCCGGGCACGGTCGCGGCATTGGTCTGATCGTCATAGTAGACGATCTGTACCGGCCGCCCGAGCAGTCCGCCTTTGGCATTCACCTCTTCGGCCCAAATCTGCATGGCGAGTAGATGCGCCTTGCCGGACGAGGCAAGCCCGCCCGTCAACGAGACGCCGAAGCCGATCTTGATGGGCTCCGCCGCGTGTGCACCTGCTGCCGCGACGAACACAAATGCCGTCAGCGCCACGAGATGCGAGAACAACAATCGATACAGCTTCCGCAGCCCTCTCATCGCACTCTCCTTGCGTTTGTGTTGCCATGTCAGTGTGCGCTCACGTAGTGATCTCCGGCGATCATGTCCGACAGAAAGACAGAAATAAGCGGTCGAATGATAGCTGCTGGCCGAATGCGCTACCAGACAACCTCAGATTGCCACACTGCATGTCAGGCTGGAGGGATGGCACTCACGCTGCGTAAGTCGGCTTCGCGTCGGTACTGCTGCACCCGGCAGGGCCGAATCATTTGCTTCGCAACCATCCGATCACCACGTCCGCAGCTCGGAGCGCCAGGTGGGTGACTTTGAGGGAAGCTCTTCGGGGGCCCGCAACCCAGTCACACGAACTGCGTTCAGTGCTCTAGCCCTGTGACATGTTTGAATTGGTACTTTGGTTGTGCTTGCGAGACGGATGGAAAAGCAAAACGCCGCCAAGAATGCGCTTGACGGCGTTTTTTGGTTGCGGGGGTAGGATTTGAACCTACGACCTTCAGGTTATGAGCCTGACGAGCTACCGGGCTGCTCCACCCCGCGTCAAAACGCGAAGCGCGGGGCCAAACCCGCGCAATCAGCGGCTATGTAGCAATGGCCGGCGTCGATTGGAAGACCCCATTAGCGCCAGCTTTCATGCGGATCCCATGAATTCGCGCCCGTCTGAATGCCTCGTCCGTGCCGGCGCAGGGGCCGGGTTGCTCGCATCGCCACGCGCCACTCAGGCAACTAGAGGCAAGTCCGAGACATGTCCCGGCGCTTGAAGAGCAAATACACAAGCACGCCATAGACCAGGTGACAATCGACGATCAGATTGTGACGCGGCAAAAATCGGTTTGCCACGAACAAAAAACGGCCGCCGATCACTGTCGGCGGCCGTTGGGAATCGTTCATCGTGTCGAGGAGAAGCAATCGTCCTTGGCAGGCCTGGCAGCGACCTACTCTTCCAAGCCTTGAGGCTTAGTACCATTGGCGCAGGAGAGTTTAACGGCCGAGTTCGAGATGGGATCGGGTTCAGTCTCTCCGCTAATACCACCAGGCCGGCGAAAGACGGCATCAGAAATCAGTAATCAGCGATCATTAGTCAGATGATCACAGCAAGGACTTCTGGAAGCAAACTGGCCTTCTTCATTGTTCTCCACGAGGGATAGCGGTCGGAAACCCGAAAAATTCTGATTTCGGATTTCTGATCACCGATCCCTGAATGGGCATTAGTAATGAGAGCAATCAAGACAATCGAGCTATTAGTACCGGTAAGCTCAACGCGTTGCCGCGCTTACACACCCGGCCTATCAACGTGGTGGTCTACCACGGCTCTCAAGGGAGTTCTCGTTTCGAGGTGGGTTTCTCGCTTAGATGCTTTCAGCGATTATCCCGTCCGCACATAGCTACGCTGCACTGCGGCTGGCGCCACAACAGCTCCACCAGAGGTGCGTTCATCCCGGTCCTCTCGTACTAGGGACAAATCCTCTCAAAACTCCTACACCCACGGCAGATAGGGACCGAACTGTCTCACGACGTTCTGAACCCAGCTCACGTACCACTTTAATCGGCGAACAGCCGAACCCTTGGGAGGTGCTCCCCCCCCAGGATGTGATGAGCCGACATCGAGGTGCCAAACGATGCCGTCGAT
>DASTHI010000002.1:0-84225 GCA_035718275.1 Pseudolabrys sp.
CTTCACACGGGAGAGGTCGTAGGTTCAATCCCTACAGCGCCCACCATTCGCGGCGGTACAATCAATGTCCGCTATTCAGTGCCAGCTCAACCGGTCGAAGCAACACATGCGTAAATCTCTCTGCCCCGGTTTCGAATCCTAAAGTCTTTGCGTCGCCGCTCTTTAAGCCGGCGTATTGTCGATTGGGCGCTGTGCGGTTGTTGCTGTAAATGCAATAGTTGTCGTCCAATAGGTCGCGTCGCGATAGAACGCAAAAAACTTGTCGAGTGTTTCTTGCGAGACACCGCCTTCGCTTTGCAGCTTGTCCGTAATTTCCCGGATGCTGTACTCCCACCATTCCGCGAACCGCGAGCCCGCGGGTCCGACGCGCTGCGCAGCCACTGAGATAGCGATCCGTTGCCCGCGCCAATCTCCAGACAATCCCAGCCCGCCGTAGTGCCCATTCGCAGTAAATGGAACGCACTCGACGGGTCGAGCAATTTCGACATCAGCCGTAACCGGTCAGACTCTCCCTTCAAATCGTGTTGCCAGACATACTTGGACATGACGGCCTCAGCATGTGCCCACTAGTGATCTGCTGTTTGCGGCCGGCGGCGGCTACGCTGGCAAGCCAGAGCGGCGAAGCGACCGATCAACTTGTGAAATGCCTTCCGCCATGAGAAGACTGCACGATGGAACTGGGCATCTACACGTTTGGCGATATCACTCCCAATCCGAATACCGGTTGTGCAATCAGCACCGCACAACGTTACGCCGAGATTCTTGCTGCAGCAAAGTTCGCGGACGATGCCGGTCTTCACGTGTTCGGTGTCGGCGAACATCACCGGCTGGACCTGCCGATTTCATCGCCGGCCGTGGTGATGGCTGCCATTGCGGGTACAACAAAGCGCATCCGACTGACCAGTGCCGTTACAGTGCTCTCAACCCTCGACCCCGTACGGGTGTTTCAGGATTTCGCAACAGCGGATCTCGTTTCCGGCGGCCGCGCCGAACTTATCGCCGGGCGCGGCGCTTACATCGAATCCTTTTCACTCTTTGGCGATGACTTTGCGAACTATGACGAGCTGTTCAGCGAAAAGCTTGATCTGCTTTTGAAGCTAAACGACAGCGCGAGAGTCACTTGGAATGGCCGGTTTCGACCACCCCTGAACAACGCTCAAATCTCACCGCGACCAACGGGCAAGTTGCCAATCTGGCTTGGTGTCGGCGGCAATCCGGAAAGCGCGCTTCGCGCTGGGGAACTTGGGCTGCCGGTTATCCTCGCCAACATCTCTCAGCCGCCGGCCAATTTCGTCGATCAAGTCGCCGCCTATCGACAACGTCACACTGCACGAGGGCACGACCCAAGCACTTTGAAGGTCGCTATAGCGACGCATGTCCATGTGGCAAGAGATTCGCAAACCGCCCTTGATGAATTTTATCCCCACTACAGCGCCTATTTCCGCGAACATGCGCCGCGCGCCAACTTCGCCGGGGAAGTCCCGCGCGAGCTCTACGAACAGCGCGCAGGGCCCAAGGGACCGATCTTCGTCGGCAGCCCGCAACAGATCATCGATAAACTTATGTACGAGCGTGAGCTATTCTCACACGATCGGTTCCTCTGCCAAGTCGACATCGGTGGCCTGCCGTACACAAAGGTTGCAAGATCAATCGAACTGCTCGCGACAAAAGTGCTGCCCGCAATAGGCGCGGCTCACTAGGAAGTGCTTCGTTTGGCCAGAAGCGGACTTGTCCGTTATCGACCTCGATCTTGCAGAGCTTTCCCACGCGAGACTTTTTCTCGGATCGCAGGGACGGTCACGCCGCCGACGCGCCCTGCACGGGAAGCTTCAGGCGCGCAAAAAGGACCTGAGCCCTGGCGAGTTCTTCTGCGGCGCGGGACTGATCGCCGCGTGCGCGCGCGAGCTCGGCGAGCTCCAGACTTGTCCGCGCCGTCTCGAAGACCGCTCCCGTCGAGGTGAGATGAGCGAGCGCTTCATTGAGATTCTGCTCGGCTTCCGCAAGGTCCCCCTTCAGGCGAGCAAGCCGGCCTAGAAGCTGCCGCGCCAGCCCAATCCCCAGCACGAATTGCGTCGTTATGCTGGTCTCGTGCGCTTCGCCGAGGACCACCGCCGCTTTCTCGAATTCCCCCGACACGATATACGCCTCGCCCAGTATGGTCCTGAACCAGGCACGAAACTGAATCGAGCGGACCTTGTCGCCGAGCGAGACGGCCTGTTCCAGAGAGTCGATCGCGAGTTCAACGCTTCCGGCAGCCAATCGAGAGCGGCCGAGACACGCAAGGATAAATGCTGTTTCGAATTCGTCCGGCGATACGTCGAGAGCGCGCTGGCAGAGCTCAACTGCTTGCGCAGCATCCCCCTGCATTGCGTGAGAGAGACCGGCCAACATGGCCGCATTGGCCTGCGCGCGACGGATCCCAGTGGCGTCGGCGAACTCGGTGAGCTTGGAAGCAGCTTCCAGCGCTGACGCAAAGTCTCCCGCGAAAATGCAACAATAGCTCAATGTGAACAGCGCTTGGCTCAGCCAAAAACGGTCATCCGTGCGTTCAAGCAAAGCGGCGGCTTCCCGCGCGTGGTCGACCGCCTCCGCGAGCGGCTTGCCCGAATAAACATATTCAGTGGCGAGCGCGCGGTGGACGCGGCCGGCAATCGCCAAGTCGTCAGCGGCTTTCGCCTGAACCAGACTTTGCTGCAGATATTCGATCGCCTCACCCCGATTACCGAGCCAGGCATGCGCAAAACCGAACCAGAAAAAGTACTCGGCCGTAAGAGAGCGATCTTCAAGTCGCGCCAAGCGTCCGCTGTATTGCGTGAGGAGCGCAATGATCTCCTTGCGCCGGCCAAGGAAATGCAGCGAATGCGCTTCCCGCACGACCAGCTTCAGCACTTCCCGGTCGCGCACTTCGGACGGCAGCTCGTCAGCATGACGGCGCGCTTCCTGCAGGCTCGCAACCGCTTCGGTATGCGCGGACATCGCTGTCGATTTTTCGGCCATCGCAGTGAGATATCTCAGAGCTCTGCCGTGTTCTTCGGCCCGTGAAAAGTGGTGCGCAAGAATCTCCGGCTGATTCCTGCAAAGCTCCGGATGGCGTTCTTCCAGCAGTATGGCGACCTGCCGGTGATAAAATTGGCGGGTGCGCTTGAGCAAGGACTGATAGGCGGCGTCCTGCACCAGCGCATGCTTGAACGTGTATCGCGCACGTGGCCGGCGTCCGCGCTGGTAGAGCAATTCGGCATCGACCAACTGGTCGAGGCCTTTTTCGAGGTCCGCCTGATCGAGCGAGGCTATCGCCTGCAGCATCTCGTACGCGAACTCGCGTCCCAGGATCGAGCCGAGCTGCGCAACTTCGCGGATACTGGGCAGCCGGTCGAGACGCGCCATCAGCAGATCCTGCAGGCTCGATGGAATGGCAATGCCCGAGAGCGGCCTCGCTAACGCGTACGAGTCGCCATCTTCGCGCAGGAAATTGGCCTCCAGAATAGCTTTGGTCAGTTCCTCGACATACAGCGGAATGCCGTCGGTCTTGCGGGCAACGTAGTCGATCACCTCGGACGGAATCGCCTTCCCCGCCGTCCGCTGCAGCATCAGTTTTTCGACCTCACCCCGATCAAGCCGGTTCAGTGTGATCAGGGTCATATGCGAGCGCATCGTCCACGGGACAGCAAAATCGGAACGATAGGTAAGCACGCTCATCATGGGCACGGTCGGCGACTGCTCGATGCAAAGCTTCAAGAGTTCGATCGTGGTCGGGTCGGCCCAATGCAGATCTTCCCACACGTGCAGAACCGGCCTGCGTTCGGCCTCGTCGAGAAGCCAGCCGACGAGGGCATCCAGCGTCTGCTCCCGTTGCTCCTGGGGCGTCAGGCGGAGCGGGACGTAACTGCCTTCCGGCAGCGGCAGCCGCATGAGATCCGCATAAAGCGGCACCGCACGCTCAAGAGGCAGGGATTGTGCGGAAAGCGCTGTCTCCAATTTGGACAGCTTGTGCGCATCGCCGTCCTCGGCACTCCAACCTGCAGCGTGCTTGAGACGTTCGACGATCGGGTAGAGACTCGTATTCGTATGGTAGGGCGAGCAGCGCGTCACCATCCAAAGATGATCGCCTTCGGTCAATTTGGCGCGCAACGCCTCCACCAGGCGCGATTTCCCAATCCCGGGCTCGCCCTGAATAAGGACGACCTGCCCGCGACTTTTCCTGCTGGAGTCCCATGAACGAAGCAACAGCCCGAGCTCTTCCGGACGCCCGACGAGAGGCAGGTTAGCGGTTCTCGCGGCAGCAAGTTCAACGCCCGAGTCCGTTTCGGATTCAGCGATGACACGCCAGACCGCAAGCGGTTCGTCGAGGCCGCGCAATTGCTTGTCGCCCAGCCCTTCGCAGAGGAATTTCTCGCCAATGAGCTCGCGCGTGAGCGGGCCGATCACCACCTCGTTGGATTGTGCCAGCGCCTGCAAGCGAGCCGCCACGTTTGGCGTCTCGCCGATAGCACTCGCTTGTTCCGCCGCCTCCTCGCCGATGACGTCACCAACCACCACCAGGCCTGTCGAGATTCCGACACGGACCGAAAGCTGAAGCCCGGCAAAATTCTCGCTGGTGGCCTTGATGCTCGGGATTTCGCGAACAATGCCGAGCCCTGCGCGGACAGCACGTTCCGCATCGTTCTCGTGTGCCTGCGGGTAGCCAAAATAGACAAGCACGCCGTCGCCGAGATATTTGGCAATGAATCCGTTGTATTGTGAGACCACTTTCGCGCAGGCGTCCTGATACGCCCGGACGATCTCGCGCAGATCTTCGGGGTCGAATCGCGTGGACAGCGATGTCGATCCGACCAGGTCACAGAACATGACGGTGAGCTGACGACGCTCGGCTTCCGCGTGCGTTCGAATAGGTATCGCCGACGCCTGCTTGCGCTCATCATCGGCAGCAGCCGGCGGCGACTCGATCATCGCCGCAATCGCTTTCATCAGCTTCTTGCGGGAGCCAAGAGGGATATTGAGATCCTTGAGATCCTCTTCGGTCAGATCAGGCAGAACCTCGATATCGATTTCATTTTCGGCGAACACCGGCGCATATTTTGCAAGTCCGATGCGCGCAAGCCACTCGTCGATCTCTGCTGCCAAGGCAATTCCCCGGATGAGCAAGTCTAAGACGCAACTGCAAGTCGAGTCTACCAGCCGCATGCGCCCGGACAGGCAGTGCGTAGACGAGGCCGCCTGATGGGCGGCCTCCTGCCCGCCCCTATTTTGCGGCTTTGATCACGTCGACTGCGATCAGCACGACATTGTCCTTGCCGTCATTGTGGTGCCAATGGGCAGTTGCCTTGGTAGCTGACGAGGTATCACCCGGATGGAACGTCTTCGATGTTCCATCCGCGTTGAAAACCGTGTCCGTGCCCTGGATGAAATAGACGACCGCCGGACGATCCTTGTGACTATGGATGCCGATATGACCGCCGGGCTCGATCGTCAGCAGTCTCATTCGCAGTTGGCGGCCTGCCAGTCCATCTATTTCAGGACCGAGATCGACAATCGTCGTCTTGGAGGCAGAAAATCCTTTATTTCCCTTGGGAGCTTCGTCGGCCTTTGCCGGAATGGCAATGCCGATCAGCCCGGCAGCGAGCAGAGACAGGGCGGTCGTTGAGTACGTTCTGGTCGGAAATGTCATGGGTCGTTCTCCCTAAAGTCGAATCGTTCGCTCATTACGGAACGTCATGACCCTGCCTCTGCAGCTGCAGCCTGGTCGTTGGCATTTGCCAACCGGCGCAAAAATTTGCGACAAATCGGCGATTGAGCGCCTTGTTTCGCCGAAATCCACCGCCGGCGTTCACAGGATCGCAAAGCGGGCAGTAGCCGATGAAGGCTCTAGACCGAACCAGCGCCCTCAAGCGAATCCCGATCCTGCAATCGATGTCTGAGGCCTCGCTCGAGCACGTGACACAACTCTGCAGGTGGCGAGAGTACGCGCCTGGCGAACAGATCGTCGGCTATCTCGATGCGATCACCGATGTCCTGTTCCTGTTGAGCGGCAAGGCTCGCGTCATTATTTACTCTGCAGAAGGCAGGGGCGTCGTCTTCATCGATCTTGTACCCTCGACGATGTTCGGCGAGATCGCGGCAATTGATCGCAAGCCGCGCTCGGCTGGCGTGGAGGCAATTGAGCCGTGCACCGTCGCGGCCCTCTCAGCATCTCAGTTCGAGGACTTGTTGAGGCAGGAGCCCGAGGTCGCGCTCGCGACGCTTCGCCACGTGGTGGCCGAGGTACGCCGCCTGTCCGAGCGCGTTTTCGAATTCAGCACAATGGTCGTGCAGAACCGCATCCAGGCAGAGCTTGTCCGTCTTGCCGCGCAAGCCGGATATTCTACCGGTCAGGCGGTGCTTTCGCCGGCACCTTCGCTTTCGGATATCGCCGGACGGGTCAGCACCCATCGCGAAGCCGTATCGCGTGAATTGAGCCGGCTTTCGACCATTGGCCTGCTCCGCCGAGAGCACGGCGATCTTGCGATCGTGGACGTCGCCAAGCTCAGGAAACTGGTTGACGAGGCGAAAGGCGAATAGGCAATGGACCAGTCAGCCGCCGGAGCCCGATACTGACAATCCTTACCTTCGGCGCGGAGGCGGGTCGCGTGTCAGGTTCTTTGCCCCGAGTTCGTCGAGATACTCCTGCCAGTAGGACTCATGGTTGCGTCCCAGATCGTGCAGATAGTCCCAGTCGAAAATTCCCGTCGAATGCAAATCGTCGAAGACCAGTCGCACGGCGTAATTGCCGACCGGCAGGACCTCGAGAATGGCGACGTCCCGCTTGCCCGGGACGGTCTTGCGCTCCTCCGCTGAATGGCCTTGCACTTCGGCACTTGGACTTTTGACGCGCAAATATTCCGCCGGTAACTCGAAATGCTCGCCGCTCTCGAACCTCACCGTCAATGTTCTGCGATCCTTGTGCAGGCGCAATTCCGTCGGCCATGCGCGGATTTTGCTCATGAGCTCACAAACCGTACCGACGTGGCTGGACCGAGATCGTAGCCGCCCAGTTCGGTAGCCCGCCGCGCGAGCATATCGGAGTGGAGAAATTTCATCAGCGCCTGCAACGGTGGTCGAAAATAATCTCTTTGCCGCATGACGAGATCGAAAGGCTCCCAGATAATGGGCGCAAAATCGAGTTCGGCAGCGTTTGCCACGGCTCGCGTCGCGATTCCAGTGTCGGCGCGGCCGGCACGAATTGCCTGAGCGATGTCGGGGCCGGTGGGGCAGACCGGCGCCACGGCAGCGAGGTCATTGAACGGAATTTTGGCTCCGTGCAACAACCCCAGCAAGAGCAGCTGCGCCCCGGCGCCTTTCGGCCGCATCGCCACGCGCGCGCGTTTCTTTCTGATGTCGTCGATCGAACGAAGCTTCAGGGGATTGCCTCGCGCAAAGAGAAATCCCTGCTCGCGCCGGCAGAAGCCGATCATCACGCTGTGATGGAGATCCTTGCGGCGCTGCATGGTGGCGACATTCGCGTCTGCCTCGCCATCCTCCAGTGCGTGAAGGTGGATCGCCGCGGCAACCGTTTCACCGGCGGCAAAGGCGGAAATTCCTGCCTCGCTCCCGACTGCCAGCGTCGCAAGGCCTGAGCCGCTTTCGCGTAATGCCCATTCCAGGAGCGGATCATGGCTGCCGCCGACAATGGGAGCCGGTTCGACACGCGTCGTGCCGTCCGGCCGCGAGATGCTCGAGGCGAGCCAATGATCCAGCTCGGATTTCGGAAAAAGCCACCGACCCGTGATCTTGGTGCACGGCACAGTGCCGGCCGCGACCATTTCATAGATCTTGCGTTCCTTGAGGCGAAGATAGGCGGCTGCCTCTGCGGTGGTGAGCAACTGCATTACACTGCACCTACATGCATGCTTTTTAAGATGCCAAATCGAGCGAAAATGACAAGAGAAGGTACAGGGAGCCGCCTACGGGCGAACTCATGCCGCGAACTCATGCCGCTCAGTTTGGCGGCCACCGGAATGCACACGAGCGCGATGCTATTTCCATACTGTAAAGCCCATGCCGCAGCCGGTACCTGCGGCCGAGCGATAGCAGGGTACGTAGTCCTGCCATTCGTTTCTCAGGTGAGTGGCGGCGCCCGCCACGCATATCCAGTTGCGAATTTCCGAGCTGCCGGAATTGAGCTTCTCAATTGGGATCGACGAGAGTGCCTCGCCATCATTGCGTCTGCAGGCATCGAGCAGGCCGCGATCGAGTTCCTCGTCGACGGTGAAGTGGCTCAATCCGCCCGAGGCAAGAATGCCAATCCGGCCGTTCGAATTCATCGATCCGACTGCCTTGCGGATGGCCCGCCCAAGCTCGTAACAGCGGCGCGGTCGCGGCTGATTGGGCGGAAAATAAGTGTTGAGCGCCACCGGCACGATGGGAATCACACGCTTATTCATCATCCGCCGATGCACGAAGCCGAAGGCATGACCTTCCCCGTGCTCCTTGCTCAGCCGTCTCGACTGGCTCACATCGAAACCGTCTTCGATCAGCCGCTCGATCAGATGCAGCGCCAGTCGCGAGTCGACAGGGTAGTCGCGTGATTGATCCACTTCGTGAAATTGCGAGCGCGCCTTGCGCCAAAATTGCGGCGCATCATTGTCCATGCGCAACGGATTGTTCCGAATGCTGTCGCCCCAGTAGACGAGGATTGCCGGCATGTTGTCCTCGAAAAACTGCTCGTGCTGGTCGTCGCCGATGATAATCAGGGCGTCCAGCCGGGCGTCCGCAAGCACGCGCGAGAGAGTCTCGATGTTGGCTGTGCATCGCGCCGAGTGCTCGGCAAGAACGTCCGGCATGATTTGATTTCTAATCGAGGGGCTCGCCTGCGCGAGCAGTTCGCCGTACGTGCATGGCCGCCCATTGCGATCGAGCAACTTGCGGCCGGAGGCGTCGATCGCGGCATGCTTCGGGTAATCTTCCGCCGGGCTGTTCAGCAATGGACTGTGCGAGGTTCCGATCGCGAGCACGATCTCAGCCATGTTCACAAAGCTCCTTTTGGCAACGGAGCGGATGGCGTGATGGCGTGGCGCCAGCCTCACTCTCGGGCCAATATCGGCCAGGCTGCGAAATTTCGTCAACGCGAAGGCCTTGAACTCCCGATACCAAAGCGCCTTTTCCCAGCCGGAACGCTTGTATTGGATTCACGCCCGTGTACTCTCGCTTTAACTACAAAAATCAGGGAGGATTTAATGACGACAGCACGCCTCGGCATTCTCAGCGCGGGTGTCCTCGCAACCTCGCTGGCCATCGCAGCCCCGGCAGATGCGCAGATCTACAGCCTCGGTACGGGCAAGCAGGGCTTCTTCACCTATTCGGCTGGCGCCGCTCTCGCCAAGGTCGCCGGCGACGGCGGGCTTAACCTTCGCGTCCAGCCGTTCGGCGGAAGCAGCGCCTACGTACCCGGCGTCAATGCCGGCGAGCAGCAATTCGGTCTCGCCAACGAACTCGAGACGCATTACGCGGTCACCGGTGAGGTGATCTACAAGGGCAAGCCGCAGCCCGACCTACGCGTGGTCGCTTTGCTCACTCCCCTCTATTCGGAATTCTTCGTGCGCAAGGACTCGCCGATCAAGACGATCGCCGATCTCAAGGGCAAGCGCGTGCCATCGGACTATGCAAGTCAGCGCGTACTTGACGTACTCACCAAAGGGACTCTGGCGAACGCCGGGCTAAGCTATGACGACGTTCAGAAAGTCCCGGTCCCGAACGTCAATGGCGGGGCGGACGAATTCGCCAAGGGCAATGCGGACGTGTTCATGTTTGCACTCGGCTCCGGCAAGGTCGCAGAGGTCGACGCGCAGGTCGGCGGCGTGCGCGTCCTGCCCGTCGACCATTCAAAGGAGGCGATGGAAAGATTGCGGAAGTTCATTCCTGTCGCGTATGCCACGCAGGTCTCGCCCGGCAAAGGACGAGCCGGCATCGACGAACCAACCTGGGTCTACGCTTACGACTACCTCGTTCTGGTTAACGACAAGGTGCCGGATGACGTGGTGTATAAGCTCGCCAAGCTGATGCACGACCACAAGGCGGAGCTCGCCGCCAATTTCGGCGCACTCAGCGGCTTCGATCCCAAGCGCATGGCCAAGGAGATGAGCCCGGTGCAATTCCATCCAGGCGCGATCAAGTTCTACAAGGAGATCGGCCAGTGGCCCCCGAAGGGCGGCAGCTAAAAGCAATTCGTCGACCTGAACGGATAAGTTCTAGTGTCTGACGTTCACCCCACGGCGCCGGCGGGCCCGAAGTCGATTCTGGCTCGCCGGCTGATTTATGTCGGCGCGAGTATTCTTTCCATCGCCTCGATCGCGTTCGCACTGCAGATCTACCGCAACGTATTCGGGCTCTTGCTCTATAACGAACAGTTCCTCGCCGGCATGATCTCGCTTGCGCTGGCGCTCATTTATCTGACACAGAGCGCCCGCCCCGGTAATCCTCGCGCTTCGGTTCCTTGGTATGACTGGGTCCTCGCCGCCGCTTCGCTGGCCGTCGGCGTTCACATGATCGCGCGTTATCCCGCTCTGTCGGAAGATATGACCCTGCGGCCGCTCGATGGGTTGATTGTGGCGTTCATCATCGTACCGCTGGTCATCGAAGCGCTCCGCAGGACGGTCGGGCTTGCGCTTACGATCATCGTGATCGTTTTTCTCGTTTATGCGCCGCTTGGAAAACACATCCCCGGCCCGCTCGCCGGACTGCCCGTAGATGTGCCGAAGCTTGTTTTCTACCTGACGTGGGACCCGGGTAGCATGCTCGGGCTGCCGGTGATGGTCGCGGCGACGATCGTCATCGCCTTCATCTTCTTTGGCAACATCCTTTTTGCCTCGGGCGGCTCCGCCTTCTTCACCGACATCGCATTGACGCTCATGGGCCGTTATCGCGGCGGCTCCGCGAAAATCGCCGTAACCGCCTCCTGCCTTTTCGGGATGATTTCAGGCAGCGCAGTGAGCAACGTGGCCTCTGTCGGCGTGTTGACGATCCCGTTGATGCGCCGCGGCGGCTATCCAGCGCACGTGGCCGCCGCGATCGAGTCGGTTGCTTCGACCGGGGGTCAGCTGATGCCTCCCGTGATGGGCGCCGCCGCATTCCTGATGGCTGAATTCCTGCAGATCCCATATCGCGATGTCGCGATCGCCGCTGCGCTGCCGGCGCTGCTATATTACTATGCCCTCTTCATCCAGGCGGACCTGCTGGCCGCGAGCTCCGGGCTGACCAGCATCGAGGGTCCGGACATCCCCCCGCTGCGGCAGGTTCTCAAGCAGGGCTGGCATTTCCTGCTGCCGTTCGCTGTTCTCATTTACGCGCTGTTCTGGCTCAACTGGTCTCCCGAGCTTGCGGCACTGGCCGCCTCGGGCATTCTATTGTTGACTGGACCGACTCTCGGCTACGGAGAGAAGAAACTGCGGGCATCGGACGTGCTCGACGCGTTTCGGGCGACCGGGATGGCCTCGCTGGACCTGCTGGTGATCACCGCGGCAGCCGGCTTCATTATCGGTGTTCTCAACATCACTGGGCTGAGTTTCGCGCTGACACTGCTCCTCGTGCAGATTGGCGCAGGAAGCCTCTGGCTGCTGCTCATCCTGGCGGCGATCGTGTCCATCATTCTTGGGATGGGCATGCCGACGGTCGGCGTTTACGTCCTGCTCGCCGCGCTTGTCGCACCGGCAATGGTGCAGATCGGCCTCTCGCCGATGGCCTCACACATGTTCGTCATGTATTTCGGCATGATGTCGATGATCACGCCGCCGGTCGCGCTTGCGGCCTATGCAGCCGCCTCGCTGGCGCAGAGCGATCCGATGCGCACCGGCTGGACCGCCGTGCGCTTCGGCTGGATCGCTTTCATTATCCCGTTTCTTTTTATCCGCTCGCCCTCGCTCCTGCTCGAGGGGAGCGCCACGGCGATCGTGGTCGACTTCATTGGCGCGCTGTTCGGCGTCTGGTTCATCTGCGCTGCCTTCGCTGGCTATGCCAGGAGGCCGCTGAGCACATTGGTGCGGATCGGCTTCGGAGTTGCGGGCTTGATGATGTTCATTCCGATCAATGCCGTCCGATACGGCGTGTGGATCGATGTGGCGGGTTTCGTGCTTGGCCTGATCCTGCTCGGGCGCGAACTGCTGACAACGCGCATGAAGCGCCGAATTGCCTGAGCTCGCCGGAGGCGCATGGGTCGAATGCATCAATGGCCCTGTCGCGAATAGCGTGTGCCCTCGAGCGGAGTGCTGGCAGCTACGCTGTCCTACACGCCCCGGATCATCCAGCCCTTGTACAGTTCGCCGCCATCCTTCTCCTCCGGCAGCCAAAAGATTGCTCTTGGCAGCAAGACGATGACGAATCCAGCGGCAAGCACCACGGCTTCAAACATCAAAGCGCTCCTTTTCGTCGGCCCGTCGAAATGACTCGCGACCGGCCGTTTCTTCTTCCCCGGGGTGTGACCTCTTTGGCGGCAGTCCCTCCGCGAACCTCACAGCAAGGTCATCACCGAAACGGGATCGCTTGCCGGGAAGCTGTCCTCGATCGCCTGGTCGAGCATTCGGTCCAGTTCAGATTTGGAACGCCGGACTCGATTGTCCTTGCCGCTTTCGCGCCCAGGAGTTTTTTCGCCCTCCGGCGCGCGCGGCCTCCTGGAACGGGTTTCTAAATCGATCACCATTGGCACGGATGCCTCCTGGTCTGCGGTTCGACTCCGTCACGGCGCGAGGCTTTCCACTCGAAAGGGCTCACGGACCGACAGAACTGTCAGTTGCCGGCTTTCGCCGCTGCGGGTCTGCCAAGAGATCGAGTCGCCGGCGCGGACACCGATCAGGGCTGTCCCTACCGGGGTCAGCACGGACATTTTGCCTACTGCGATGTCCGCGTCGGCGGGATAAACGAGCCGCACCTTGTGGATCTTCCCAGTCGTTTCATCGCGAAATTCGACCTCGCTGTTCATTCGAACAACGTCCTCCAGTTGAGGACCTTCCGAAACGATGTCGGCCCGCCCGATTTCATCGGCCAGTTCTGCCGCGAGCTCCGGCATCCGGCCGCTTGCCGCATCCGCGAGCGTCGATAGACGCTTGTAATCGTCCACCGCAAGAGTAATGCGCGTCTTCTCGCGCGGTTCCGTGTTCGTGATTTCCATCATGGCCTCTGTTTCCATTTTCCGCTCCTTTGCAGCACCTTCATCTGTGTGCATGTTCGGACACTCCCCCGCGCCGAATGCGGGTGCACCCCTTGCGGGCTCGCACGCTGCTGAATTGGTTTTTTCGCCTCGAGAACGACGCGTCGGCGCTCGCCGCCCTAGCCGTTTTGTGAGGATCCCCGAGCTCGCAAGGCGCGTGTGCTGAACTCGGGGCTAGATGCCCGCGATCAGATTGCCCGTACGCGACAGGCCGCAACGAAATTCTGCGAAGCTCATCATAATTTTAAGATATGCGAGTTCACAAAAATATCAAGCGATCGAGGGCGATCCCGTGTCGCCAACGGATTCCGGCAGACCAGGGTCGCCGGCGAGCACGACATACATGGAACCGGCCTCACGCAAGCTGCGCAAGTGGGCGCGCACTTTTGGTTCGCGAAGGCGGCGCGCGATACAGGCCAGTGCCTGCAGATGGGTGCTGCCCTTTTCATCCGAGCTGACGAGCAACACCACGAGGTCGGTCGGCGAGCCATCAGCCGCACCAAAATCGAGGGCTGGGTCAAGGCGTGCAAAAATTGCTGTCGGTGTCTTCACTCCGCGAACGAAGGCGTGCGGCAAAGCGACGCCACGGCCGGGCCCGAACGACGTCAGCTCGACCGAACGCATGATCGCATCCTTGAGCGGCTGTGCGGGCAGATTTAGCTGTTTGCCGATGCGGGCTGCGAGTTTTTCCAGTGCATCCTGCTTGTCGCGCGCGTGCAATCGCGGAATTACGCGATCTACGGTCAGCAGGCTCGCCATCGTCATCTTCGAAGTGCCGTCCATTTTATGCGCTCACAGTCCTTGTTCAGATCCGCGAACCATTTCGTCCGCCGTCACTCGGGCCGTCCTTCTCGCACGCCTTGCTCTGTTCTCAGTAGTAACGGATCACTCGCCTTCGCATCCTTTTCTCGTTGTCGGTCCTTTTCGATGTACGGAATCCGTCTGCATCGAAATACCAGACCAATGCAAGCCACGCTGCCAGGACAATGAAAATACCAGCGACCGTCACGATATGCTCCCGGATTTGTTGTCGCGCCCCGACAAGCGTCAGGATGATCAAATCCCCGATCACTCGCCGGATGTCATGCTGTCGATTGTGAGAAGAGGACGACTTCCCGAACGGAACTCGGTCCGTTCGGGCTAAGCGCCTGAATGCAGGCGGCTCGCGCGCAGGAATTTATTGTGCGTTGTTAGTGACATGGCACATTGCACATAGGCCCAAAATTTACCTTGTCAAGCGGAAGCGATTCCATGCATGCGTTCTCGCGCTTGTCGCCAAAGGCAGCTGAACATCGCCCGCGGTGAGAACCAGGGTCGCGCCAGTTAAGACTCAACGAGTTGCCCGCCCAAAATCAGGACATCAAAGCCCGTTGCATCGAAATGGGTCACGGTTAAGCTCGAGTGAGCCCGTCCAGACGTGGTCGAGGCGGAAAGGCGGGAATGCTATGACCCAGTTGACCAAGCGCGATGTTCTCAGATGCGCGGGAGCATTGGGATTTGCGGCCTTTTCGCTGCGGGTTGGTGCGGCGCCCGCGGCAGAGGCGGTGACACCCGCTTTGATCGAAGCCGCGAAAAAGGAAGGCACGGTTTCTTTCTACACGGCGATGGACCTGCAATTCGCGGAACGCCTCGGAAAGACGTTTGAGACGAAGTATCCCGGGATCACCGTGCGCGTGGAGCGATCCGGCGCCGAGCGCGTGTTTACTCGCATCGGCCAGGAATATTCCTCCAACATCCACAGCGTCGATGTCGTCAACACCGCCGACCAGGCACATTGCATCGTCTGGAAACGCAACGGCTGGCTGGCGCCTTACCTCCCGGAAGACGTCGTGAAGCACTATGACAAACGGTACTACGATCCCGAGGGGCTGCACATCACGACTCGCATACTGATTTCGCCGATCGCCTACAACACCAACCTGGTGAAAAAGGATGACGCTCCGAAAAGCTTCAAGGACCTGCTCGACCCGAAATGGGCGGGTAAGCTGGTCAAGGCACATCCGGCTTACAGCGGCACGATCATGAATGCGACATTCGAGATCGCGCGCGATTTAGGATGGGACTATCTCGTGAAGCTGGCAGCGCAGAAGGTCATGCAAGTTCAGTCGGCCACCGATACGCCCAAGAGAATTTCGCTCGGAGAACGTGCGGTGATGGTGGATGGTGCGGGCTACCTGGTCATCCGCTTCAAGGAAGCTGGGCAGCCGGTCGATATCATCTATCCCGAAGAGGGTACGCCGCTGGCGACGGCTCCGAGCGCGATCTTCAAGGCTGCTCCCAATCCGAATGCCGCACGCCTGTTTCAGAACTGGATGCACTCGCGTGAGGCTCAGCAAATCCTGGTCGACTACGCCCGCCAGTATTCGCCGCATGCCCAGACGGTGGAGAAGCCCGGCGTCCGCCCACTCCCCGATATCAAGCTGATGCAGGAGGACCCTGAAGGCGTCCATGCGCAGGCGGACGCGGTGAAGAAGCGTTACTCGGAAATTTTCAAGGTGTGAGCGACTTTCGATCTCGCACGTGACTCGAGCACGCGGCAAGCGCACACGTGACTTCGTAGCCCAGTCTTGTTCCGGCCATGCCCTTAGGTAGTCGCCGCGCCGTCATCAGTAGCCTGCCCTTAGGCTTGCGATTGCATAACGACCATGAGGGGAAGAACAAGGTCACTACATGGCCCCAAGACAAAAATACTAAGAATTATCAGATATTTATCTGAGATTGTCGTTCCCCTTGAAATCATTTGATCACTTCCCATCTCGTTAAGCCGTCGAGCGCCCTATGGGGTCGACACTTTCGGGCGCCGGTCAGGTGTCCGGCGTCTCTTGTATCCATGTTGCTCAGCGGAGGATGTGGCTATGAGAACCATGAATCTCGATCCCTTCTGGCGGACAAGCGTTGGCTTCGACCGCCTCTTCGACCTTGTCGATGAGAGCCTTCGGTACGAACCGGAGGATCATTATCCTGCCTGCAATATCATCCGTACTGGCGAAAACACATATCGCATTGCGCTGGCGGTTGCCGGGTTCAAGCCCGAGCAGCTCAATGTGAGCGTCAAGCAGAACGTGCTTATCGTCACGGGTACGGTCGACCAAGCTCAAGACAAGGGCGAGTATCTTTACAGAGGAATTGCAAGCCGATCATTCGAGAGACGATTCAATCTCGCCGACTATGTCGAGGTAAAGAAGGCCACTCTCGATGATGGACTTCTGCAGATCGAACTTCAACGCGAATTGCCCGAAGCGATGAAGCCTCGGCGCATCGAGATTAGGGCCGCGAAGACGTCGGTCGGACAAACCGACAAGGTGCGGACGATCGAGCACGCCAAAGTCGCATAGCAACATCTTGAAAATTTGCCGAGGCGGTTCGGGCGTGAAGCCGGACCGCCTCGCTAGAGACGTGGGGAAATGGCATGCAGAATAGCTCACAAAACGCAAAAATATCATCGACGGATGCGCTCGGCTTAGACGATCTATTGCATCCGGCACGGGCATTCGGGCACCCGATGGAAGTCGTGCACGATCCCGACCTCACCCTGAATGAGAAACGCGCGATTCTTTCCTCGTGGGCTTCCGATGCATGTGCGCTGGAAGCCGCGCCAGAACTTCGAGCAACGCATTCGGGTGCGATCGTGCGGTGGGACGACATCATGGACGCTCTCCGACAGCTTGATCGCGAAGCCAGACGCATTGCCAAACCAACTCAGCACTACAAACGCGTGCTCGCGCTCAAGAAAGCGGGGCTCATCAAGCTGAGCAAATCTCGCGAGATGCGTGCTCGTTCCCCGGAATGATCCCTACTCAGTTGCAGTGGTCGAGGTGCGACATGAACGGAAAAACCAACACCAAGCAGTGGCTGGCGTTGAGCGGCTTTCTCATGAGCTCGCTCTTTATTCTGGCGCTGACCCTTTCATCTCTTCGCTAAAAGGGTGCGCCGACGAGGGGCGCGCACCTCTTCCGCCATGCACAAAATTGATTCACAGCCGCGGCCGGTCTGCCCCAAAATGCTTGGAGCAGTTGACTTGGCACTCGATCCATTCGGTCAAATGCCGAATGGCAATGAAGAGCTGATACAGATCTTCGAGTGCGCACTCTGCGGTCGGTTGCAGCCTTATCGGAACTTATCGGAAGAAGTCCTGGTGAACTGCGACTGTGTGCGGATATTGGAACTCTGAGCCATCTTAGACGTTGTACAAACGCATGTCTCAACACGAAAATGATGACCGCGCCCGCGCCGAGCGGCTTTTCAAAATGCGCGAGCGACAGAAAGCCGACGCGCCAAAAGCGACCGCGGATTATTATGCGGCGCAGGAACGGCTGCGCGCGCGGACGCTTGAGCTGCGGCGACTTCGCCTTGCCCGCGAGGCGCGGCAGAAGCACGGCTAGTGCAGGATGCGACAGAAGCACGCCTAGTTCAGGATCATGTGAAATGATCATCATACCCGCACCTGTCGCGGGGCAATTTAGCGTACAAGTTGGTCTCGATGATTCTGGGCGGCCGGAGGTGTATCGATCACGTGAAATGTGCTCGGCATCTAACGCTGCAAACTCTTGAGCATGATTTCCATGCGCACGAGTTCGGCAAGGTTGCGGGCGCCCATACGCTCCATCATCCATGCTCGATGGTTCTCGACAGTGCGGAAGCTGATCCCAAGCCGGGCTGCAATTTCCTTGTTCGAGAGCCCCGCTACGGCAAGCTCCAGGACCTGACGCTGCCGTTCGGTTAAACTTTGCAGGCGCGAGCGCATCTCGGCAATTTCATCGGCGCTGCGCTGCCGGCTCGAGGCGGCGCTCGTGGCGCTATGTATCGATTCGAGCAGCCGTCTCTCGTCGAATGGTTTTTCGATAAAATCGAAGGCGCCGAGCTTGATGGCCGCCACCGCCATGTCGACATCGCCATGGCCCGTGATCAGGATCACCGGCGTGGAGCGACCTTCCTCCGCAAATCGGCGCACCAGATCGAGGCCCGAGAGGCCCGGCATACGCACGTCGGCGACAACGCAGTCGAATGGCGGATCATCAGACCGCCTGATGAAGGCATCCGCCGTGGGGAAAGTCGTGACTGCCAGGTCCTTGCGCTTTAGATAGAGCGCGAGAGAGTCGAGAACTGCGGCATCATCGTCGATCAACGCAACATGCATGTTTTCAGCCCGCTTTCGCTGTCGGCAGGGTGAAGCTCACTACGGCACCTTGCGCACCTCCCCCGATCGTAAACTCGCCGCCGTGTGCCACGACGATGGAACGGCACAAAGAGAGGCCGACACCAAGCCCTTCCGACTTGCTCGATGAGAGCGGTGGAAAAGCCGCCCCGTTGAATTCCGCAGGGAAGCCTGGGCCTCTGTCGCGGACCTCGATTGTTACGTGATCGGATGCGCTTGCTGTGGCCTTGATGAAAATGAGCCTCTCGGAATGCGAGGTCTCGCTCATCGCCTCCGCGGAATTACGCAGAAGATTGAGCATCACTTGCTCGATCTGCAGGAGATCAACCATGACGGGGGGCAGGTCGCCATCTATAGCCACGCGCGTGGCTATACCCCGACGGTCGAGCTCGATCCGGCACAGATCGAGGGTCTCACGGACAATCCGATCGACTGTGACAGGCGCACGGCCGCTCTGGTCCAGCCGGATGAGGGCGCGCAATTGCCGCACCACCTCCGCCGCACGCTGGGTCTGCACAGCCGCCTTTTCCGCCGTTTCCAGGGCTGCGGCGCCCTCCGAGCCGGCGGACCGCAGAGTGTCGGCGGTGAGCCGAGTGTAGGTCCCCGCCGCCGTGAGCGGCTGGTTGATTTCATGCGCGATCATGGCAGCAAACTCGCCGATGCTGCCAAGTCGCGCTACATGCGCAAGAGACTCCTGATGCAGGCGCAGCTGCGCTTCAGTGCGCCGATGCTCGGTCACGACGGCGCCCGCGGCAAGGCCGCTGAGAGCCAATACCAGCATCAGCGCCTGAAAGGCGGCTACATCAACACCTTCGCGAGGCAGCAGCTGAACACTGAGGATGAGCCCGACTTGCGTGATGAGAATGCCGACGGTCACGAGCTCAAGGCCGCCGCGTACCGCCATCCAGATCACCGGCAGGAACAGGATATAGAAAAACTCGAAACGGTGCTTCTCCGCGTAAATGAATACGAATGCCAGCGCGGCCAGGATGGCAACGATCTGCAGTACGGTCTCCGAGGTAAACGACAAGCCGCGTCCCCGCGTCAGCACGATCAGCGCGAAGGGCGCGACCACCGCGACACCAATCACGTCGCCGATCCAGAATTGAAGCGCCGCGGGGAAAGTGGTGTCGGGCGTCAGGAGGCCTACACCGACCAGCAGGCCGACATAGCCGACGGCAACTACGGCGCTACTCACGACAGCGACCCCGAGCAGCATCACGAGGTCGCGCATCGAGGTCAGCGCTGGATTAAACCGGGTCGCAGGCCTCAGCAGAAACGCAAGCCCCGCCGCATACCCGCCGCCAATGACAATGCATGCTGCAAGCTCGACCACCCACGGGAACGGCAGATGGCGTACGAGCAGGTCCGCAAGGAGCGGCGCGAGGAAAAGGAGGGGTATGTAACGCTGACCGAACAGCAACACCAGAACAAAACTGAGACCGGGGTGCGGATTCCAAGGCGTAATGCCGAACGGAGCAAAAGGATGGATGAAGCTGATCCAATCCAGCAGCACATAGCTTGCAAGATAGCCGAAAGCAATCACAGATGGAGGCAGCGAAAAGACGCGCGAGAAACTCATCGCTGGCCAGTGACTTTTGGGGTCGAAAACGCGCATCTCTCTTATAGCTGCTGACCGCATCCTGCTGCTACGCACGCGTACGTAGGTATTCGTACGGAAGTATTCGACCCTAGGCGCACGCCCCGAATAGTCAAAGTGTATCGGTATCGCGCACGATTGCGCGCATGAACGCACCTGGCAAACTGATCAAATCGCAACGCCCCCGTTCCGGCGATACAAGCTGCGAGATCGTCATCCTCTGCACCGAGGAAGATATTCGTGATGCAATTGCGTTCTGGCTGTCATCTCAGCCTGCCAAGGCGGTGATTGCGGAGGATGGCTATCACGCGGCCAAAATCCTGCAGAACGGCTGCCGCTGGCTGATTACCGATCGCGTGCTGCCTCCGTGGCCGGGGCTTGACGCATTTCCGACGCTGCGAAGCATGCATCCGCAGCTCCGCATTGCATTTATCGAAAACGGCAGTCTCGACGACCGTATCCTAGCCCGCGTCACCGGCGCGAGCGTACTGCTGTCGCGCCCGCTCAGTCGCAGGACGGTAACCGACGCGCTGGCATTGACGTCCGGCAAATGAATCCGGGGGCCGCTCATCCGAGCATGCTGGAAATCGCGGCCACCGCGCTCTTTGCGCTCGCGGTCCTGCACACCTTCATGACTCGTTATTTCGAACGCCTTGCGCGCCTACAGCCGAACCACGCAGGCATTTGGCATCTGCTTGGAGAAGTTGAGACGGTCTTCGGTGTGTGGGCACTGGCGTTGGTGCTTTTCATGGCCGCCTATGCCTCGCCCGCTGCCGCGTTGGGCTATCTTGAAAGCCGCACGTTCACTGAACCCGCGTTCATTTTCGCAATCATGGTGATCGCGGCAAGCCGACCGATCCTGGATTTTTCCGGCGCCATGCTGCACTGGATGGCGCGGCTTCTGCCCGTGCAACGGCCCTTGGCGTACTACTTCACCTTGCTCTGTATCGGTCCCCTGCTCGGTTCGTTCATCACCGAGCCGGCCGCCATGACGCTCTCCGCCCTGCTTCTACGCGAGCGCTATTTCAGTCGCCAGGCGCCGCGCGCATTCAAATACGGGACTCTTGGCGTGCTGTTCGTGAACGTGTCGATCGGCGGAACTCTGACCCCGTTCGCAGCTCCACCGATCCTGATGGTGGCGGAGCGGTGGGGTTGGGATTTTGGCTTCATGTTACAGACGTTCGGCTGGAAGGCGGCCCTCGCCGTGTTCGTCAACGCCGGCGCCGCGACTATCGCCTTTCGTTCCTATCTTGGCCAGTTGCCGACAATCTCGGCTGCCCTCGCCCGAGTCGATGTGCCTTGGCCAATCATCGCGGCGCATCTCCTCTTTCTGCTCGCGGTTGTTCTTGCCAAACATCATCTCGTGGTTTTCATCGCAGTGTTTTTGTTATTTCTCGGCTTTGCAGAGGCCTATCGTCGTTATCAGAGCCGACTGATCCTGCGCGAGGGATTGATGGTGGGGTTGTTTTTGGGCGGTCTCGTCGTGCTCGGGGGCCTGCAGGGATGGTGGCTCAGCCCGCTTCTCTCGAATATGAGCAGCACCGCACTTTATTACGGCGCCACGGCATTGACCGCGATAACTGATAACGCGGCATTGACCTATCTTGGCTCCTTGGTCGACGGCTTGCCCTCCGATGCCAAGTATTCGTTGGTCGCCGGTGCGGTGAGCGGTGGCGGGTTGACGGTCATTGCGAATGCGCCCAACCCGGCAGGCTTTGCAATCCTGAAAGGGACCTTTGACGACGGTGCGATCAACCCCGGTTGGTTGCTTTTAGCCGCAGTACCTCCGACGCTAACCGCAATCGCCGCCTTTCAAGTGCTTTAGCGTGAGCTCAACCCATCGTGGCATTCATTAAAAGAGCGATCGCTCCCGACGCAATCTCAGGAGCGATCGTACAATCCCCGATCGGCACATTTGCAACCCACTATTGTCGAAACACCGCAGCCAAATTGATATGCATGTACTCATCAGGTCTTGATGTCGGGCGGTAGCTTGCCGCCATTCGCGGCGAGTTTCGCCATGATCTGCTTGTGCAACCACACGTTCATCGTGGCGGTGTCACTGGTATTCCCCGTATAATTCAATTCGCCGGCAAGTTGCTTTCGAGCCGTAAGGCTACTGTCGAGATCGAGCGCTTTCATCAGATCAACGATCGATGTACGCCAGGCAAGCTTTTCGCCTTTAGCCGCAGCGGCCTTGTCGACGATGGCCGCGACGTCGACGCTTTGTGCCGGGGGTGCGCTGGGCGCCGCCGTTGGCGAAGCGCTCGCCTGCGCCGAGCCATGTCCGAAAATTGCACCCATAATGCTCCCGAAAATACTCATGACCATCCCTCCACGGTTTATCGCGTTACCAAAGATATTGGATTCTGCAGAATGCAAATTGTCAAATTGACAAATGATTGCTGCTTGATGAGCTCGCAACAGCTTGCAAACACAAATGAAAGCAGGTCAAGGAACCGATTGACCAGTGATTGCGTCCTAGAACTGATCAAACAATCCTCCGCAGGTAGCAGAAGACCTCGCCGCTCCAATGGGTGCTATTAACGAGATGACGCGATCGCGCGGTGAGCGATGCCTGTTGGCAAAAGAATGATGCTTCTCTCCCCATGCTTGCATTGGTCTAACGCTGTTGCTTCACGAACTCGCCACCCACTGCCCGGCTTCGGATTGCAATGAACATCCAGAGTGTCGGGCCTGACTGGCCGTTTGATCTGAGTCAATGCCACCACAAGACGCTGCCGCACGAAGTTATCTTTTTCGGGGCGGCCGCTGTGACATCGCGACTCTATGAACGACATTATGAGGAAAGTGTCAGTTTGACCGTCACGCCTGAGGACATTTTCTCGTATGCGGATGACTTTGCCAAGCTGTCGGCGCACATGAATAACTCATCCTCGATGATCATGGGCGGAAGCATGGAAACAACTTCCGATCAAGCACGCGGTCAGGCAATCGGTTCTCATGTCCGTATGAGTGGAAAGATGATGGGTGTTGAGCTGTCCCTCGAGGAAGTCGTCACCAAACGAGAACCACCACATCACAAAGCATGGGAAACAATCGGACGACAGTGTCTTCTCGTCATCGATGCTTATCGTTTGGGTTTCGACATTGTCGAGAGCCACAAATCATCCGTGCTTCGCGTTTTCATTGACTACAATCTACCGGCAGTGCCATCGTTGCGCTGGTTCGGCGTTCTGCTCGGCCATTTCTATGCAAAATGGTGCGTGCGCCAGATGGTCAATCATGGCCGTAGCACTTCGTGGCCGCTGCCGCATTGCAGTCCGCAGTATGGCCGTCGCGAGAATGAACTGGCGCCTCAAAGACGGGAGAATTGCGTTACTTTGCCGCCTCAAAGCGTCTGGGCAAACCCTTGCGCGCACTTACCCGTGTCAGCGACGTTAATATTATGCTTTAACCAATGATTAATTATGCGTTGGGGGGTGCGAAAGGTCCGCCCTAATATTCGTCGGGAATGTCCGTAACCTGTGAGTTTAGTTGGTGGGGTACCACAATGTACAAAGCGTGTGCGGCTCTGAGCGCAGTGATGATTCTCGCCTCCAGCCAGGCGTCTGGACAACCAGAAGCAGCCCCTGGCAGAAGCGTCGCCCCGAAACATTCCCATTTCCATCCATCGGGATCACCGCGTCACCACATCGGACGCCATAGCGGCCCTTTCTTTCCGGCAACCGGAGGCGTCTTCCTGGGAGACTCGAATGGCCCTTCCAATGTTGAGATCACTCAGCCGATCGGCCCCATCTCAGGCGACTTTAGTTACACATACAAATATGACGTGCCCTGGGATTGGGCTCACCGATATCCGCCGAGCTTTTTTGCTGGGCCTCCTGAAGCCTCTGCTCCAATCGTAAATTATCGGCCTGGCTGCGCCACACAGACTGTTACTGTCCCCGGGGCCGATGGCAAAGATCAGACTATCAATATGATTCGCTGCTAGAGCCGCGCTGTCGGCCAAGCAAGCGTGATGATAGTTGCAAATCGTGGCCGGAATAATTCCGGCCACGATTTGATTTCAATGGGTCTTCCTATGCAGCGCGTCGCGCCGTGGACGCACTTGTCTCCCGGCTTTCCACATCGGCAACCCCGACGCGATGGCGATAGACCATTTCCCAACCCTTCCAGCCGGTGAACAACAAGATACAGACGACGATCAGCGAAAGGATCAGTCCTGTCGGCAGAATTGCGGAGCTTCCCTCCAAATACCTGATGTAAAAATTGTACAGCTCGATCAGCACGACAACCACGTTTCCACCCGCGTGCCACCAAGCATCATTGAGCGAGCGAAGACGCGGCTCGGAAAGGACGTCTGTTAAGCCCGCCACCGCCGCAAGCGCAGCCATCACGAGACCGGCTCCAAGAAGCCACAGCGTCGCTGTCCACCAGGCGTCGTTGGCCGACTGCCAAAACGCCAAATCACAGACGAAGGTTGCAACGAAGAACGCGATAGGGAATGGAATGAGCATCGGGTGGATTGGATGTCCCGCGATGCTGGCGGTACTCTTTGGATTGCTCATGATGAGCCTCCATCTCAAAGACCCTTGACCAACTTAACGCCTCTATCGCGGTCCCTGACCTATAACGTTTCTGTGAGTTTCCCGATGGTTGCTCCCTTAAGTGTTCAATTGGACATAAACGTATCGCTTGATGACGCGGGTTTCGCGACGGAACACTCGGTCCGTCAATAGCGAACAGGAGTTCTTTAGGGCCAGCCTCCGAATGCCGGCCCGCATGATATGCAGAATGCCGATATTGGCGCTCCCTAGGGGACTCGAACCCCTGTTTTCGCCGTGAGAGGGCGACGTCCTGGGCCGCTAGACGAAGGGAGCGTGGACCCCGAAATAGCCTTGATCCGGCGACGCCGCAAGCATGCAACGGCAATGCCGGACCGGTCGATATTATCTGCATTGAGTCGGGAGATTACGGCCCAAGGCGCGTTCGCCCAAGTGGCCGCAAAGTGTCGAGATCGAAACTGAGCAGTTCTATTGCCCCATTCACCTCAATCGTGAGAACGAGGCGTCCCTCGCCGACCGCTGTAGAAAGCACTTTCGTGCCCGCCGGCAGCGATGCCGAGACCGGCGAAGGCTGCGCTCTTTCCCCGCTCCGCAAAACGCGATAGCCGATGACGCCCAGAACCGCGGCAACCGCAATGAAGGTCGTCAAACTTGCGATCACCATCAGCCGTCGCACTCTTGCGATGAGGCGAGCTCCCTCAGGATCCAGTGGTGTCGGGTCGCTGCCGGACATGCGTGTGAGCCATGAGCGATAAAACCGTCGAGACGATCACGATCTCCGATGCCGAGGCCGGATTGCGGATCGATCGCGCGCTTGCCGCACATGTTGCAAGCCTGTCGCGGTCGCGCGTGAAGGCGCTCATCCTTGCCGGTCAGGTCAGGATCGCGGCGCGCACCATCCGCGATCCGGCAATACCCGTCAAATCCGGCGACGTTGTTACAATCGCTGTGCCCCCACCAGAGCCCGCAACTCCCCCTGCAGAGGCGATCCCGCTCAAGATCGTCTATGAGGACGGCGCCATCGTCGTGATCGACAAGCCCAAGGGAATGGTCGTGCACCCCGCCGCAGGCCACGCCACAGGCACGCTCGTTAACGCGCTTATCGCGCATTGCGGCGCCAGCCTCTCGGGTATCGGCGGGGTGAAGCGACCGGGGATCGTTCATCGCCTCGACAAGGACACGACAGGGCTGATGGTAGTGGCAAAGACAGACAAGGCCCATCGCGCGCTTGCGAGGCAATTCGCCCAAAAATCCGAAGGTCCGCTGAAACGCGGCTATCTCGCTCTGGCTTGGGGTGCGCCGGCCCGACCGAGGGGCACGATCTCGTTCCCACTCGGACGCCACTTGCACGCCCGGGACAAGCAGTCGGTTCGGGGCGATGGACGCGCGGCAGTCACTCATTGGCAGTTGCTGGAGCGTTTTGCGACGCCGTCATCCAAAGAGGCGCTTGCAAGCCTCATCGCCTGCACGCTCGAGACGGGTCGCACTCATCAGATCCGGGTCCACCTTGCCCATATCGGCCATCCGATTCTCGGCGATGCCGCTTACGGTGCGGGCTTTCGCACGAAAGCAAGCCGCCTTGGGCCACGAGCTCGTAGCGCGCTTGAGGCTCTTGGCAGACAGGCCCTGCATTCCTATCTATTGGCTATCGAACACCCTGAAACCGGCGATCTCCTGGAGTTCCAATCGGAACTGCCGGGCGATATGCGTCGTTTACGTGATGCCCTGCGCTCAGAAAGCCATAACGCAGGGATTGAGCTGCGGAACTAAGCCAGCCAGATCAATGGCTTGTGTTAAAGTGGGATCCCGGATCGTGTCACGACGACGTGACGGGCGGAGTGCTTTTATTCGCTCTGATAAGCCGGTATGCTGCAAGTGCGGTCGCGAGAATTCGCGGTCGCAACATAAACGTGCGCCGTCGGCTCGGGGAGCGGCGGCGACAACCGCCCGCCGATCGATCGGGGGCAAGTAAGGAGGGCGCTATCATGGCCCGTACCGCCGTTTTGCCGGCACTCAAGGCTGAATCCGGCCTTTCACAATATCTGGATGAAATCCGGCGGTTTCCGATGCTGGAACCGCAGGAAGAATACATGCTGGCTCGTAGCTGGCGTGAGCATGGTGACCGCGAAGCTGCGCACAAGCTCGTGACCAGCCATCTCCGCCTCGTTGCCAAGATTGCCATGGGTTATCGCGGCTACGGACTGCCGATCTCCGAAGTCATTTCGGAGGGCAATGTCGGCCTGATGCAGGCGGTGAAGCGGTTCGAGCCGGAAAAGGGATTCCGTCTCGCCACCTATGCGATGTGGTGGATCAAGGCGGCGATCCAGGAATATATCCTGCGTTCGTGGTCCCTCGTGAAGATGGGCACCACGGCCAACCAGAAGAAGTTGTTCTTCAACCTGCGCAAAGCGAAGAGCAAAATATCCGCGCTGGATGAAGGCGATCTGCGTCCCGAGCAAGTAAAGCTCATTGCCAAGCGTCTTGGCGTGACCGAGCAAGACGTCGTCGACATGAACCGTCGACTCGGCGGCGATGCGTCGCTCAACGCACCCATCCGCGATGACGGCGAGAGCGGCGAGTGGCAGGATTGGCTTGTCGATGAGGCGCCGAGCCAGGAACGGATCCTCGCCGAAAGCGAGGAGAGCGATAACCGACACAAGGCTCTCGTCTCCGCCCTCGACGTGCTCAACGATCGCGAGCGGCGTATTTTCGAGGCGCGTCGTCTCGCCGACGATCCGATCACGCTGGAGGAGCTCGCATCGGAGTTCGGCGTATCGCGCGAACGCGTGCGTCAGATCGAGGTGCGTGCCTTCGAGAAGGTGCAAAAAGCGGTAAAGAGCAGGATGGCGGCGCTCGAGCAATCCGTTCAGACGGCCGGTATCGCCGCGCAGTAGCCACCTGCCTTCGGCGAGGTCCGGCCATCTTGGCCCGGTAATGGCTCGTCTCGCAAACCGAGCCTCTCAAACCGCGCAGACCTTCGGATAGCCGCGTTCCGCACGCGGATGCCTCGCGGGTAGCGTGGCCGTTACCATCACCGGGTTATGCCCGTGCTTGGCGCGGGCACGCCTGGGATCAGCGGATTTTCCTGCGCGCTACTGTCCCCAGGCGCGAAATGCTTCTTCGAACGCCCGGCTTCCCGGCGTGCCTTTTTCCATCGCCAAAATGGCGCGCTTGCCGCTCGTGTAGACGACCGGGATGTCGAACCAGTCGCGATCTTTGAGGAGCTGAATGTTCCGCTGCACATCGACCTCGACGGCCGACAGGCCGATCAGAAAGTACCCGTTCGTGACCTTGACTGCGAGCCCGGCCAACGGAACACCGCGCGCCTGTTCGTTCTGTTTCATCAGTACGCCGGGAACGTTTCCGATGCCTCCTTCGGAAAAATCAGCCGGCAAGTTGAACATGATCTCGATCGTGTGGCTCGCAGGAAGCGCCTTGTCGGTGTTACGCCGGAGCGACCATGTCATGCGCAATTTGCGCTCAGGTATCTCGATGTCGGCGCGCACCGCCAGCTCGGGAGCCATACCGGGTCCCGGTGATACTGTCTCGGTGCGCCACAGAGCTGACCCAATGTAGCGCTTCCCCTGCGGATCGCTCGGATCCTCATCATAAAGAACAACCTTCTGAGCGACCGCAGCAGCCGGAGCAGTGGCGACATTCGAGTTCGCTTCGCCAGACTGTCCGATGCGGTCAGCAATCTTCGGACGCACCGCGGGCTGCGCCGTTTCCTTTTTCGGCGGGGGCTGCGAGCGGAAATTCGCAAACATTGAGGATATATTTTGCCGCTGCCAATAGCCGACACCAACGATGCCGAGCACCGCGAGTAGGATCACCCCGATCTTGATGAGCCCGACATACGAGCGCGCCGGGCGCGCATAAACCTCCTCATCTTCGAATGGAGGGGCAGACGGCAGCGGCACGTAATCGTCTCCGGTCTCCGTGTCCGCGCGGAAACTGCCGTCCTTGCCGTTCCACTGCGGTGGCGCGATGTCGTGCGACGGGACTTCGTCCCCGGTAATGGCCTCCGACGTCTCCTGCGCGGCGCGCCTGGCCTCAGCCGCTGCGCCGCCCAGCTCTTCGGCTTCGGCAACGGTCTCCCGAAAGTCACGCAGCGCGCGATCACGCAGCGAGGGCTCCTCGCTTTCGGCAACGGCCCGCGGCCGCTTGGCTGCTTCGGCCTCCACCTTGCGGATCGCCTCCTCGAGCGCCAAGCGCTCGCGGGTAATCTCGGTTTCCTCCAACGCGGGCTCGATACCTCGCAGCTGAGTGGCGAGCGCGACCCGGGCGCGATCGTACAACGAGCGGCGATTTTCGCCGGTGTTCTTCTCGAGCCCATCGACGGCTCGGGCGATCAGAGGATAATAATCAGCCATTGCACATTGTTTTGGTCGAGCATGACCGCGGCACCAATGCGCCCCCCGCCGCCATCATGATTGTCCCTCTTTCGTGTCTTTTTCCCGCCATCATACCTCAAACGGGTTCTTCATCAGTATGGTGTCCTCGCGTTCTGGGCTTGTGGATAGCAGCGAGACCGGACATCCAACCAATTCCTCGATCCGACGCACATATTTTATTGCCCGTGCGGGCAGCTGCGCCCACGATCGGGCGCGAGCGGTCGGCTCTTTCCATCCGGCGATTGTCTCATAAACCGGCTCGACCCGCGCCTGCGCATGCTCACCGGCGGGCAGATAGTCGATTTGGCGGCCGTCCAGCCTGTATCCGACGCAAACCTTCAGCTCCTCGAATCCGTCCAGAATGTCGAGCTTGGTCAAGGCGAGCCCGTCGATACCGCAGGTTAGCACGGCTTGCCGGACGAGAACTGCATCAAACCAACCGCAGCGCCGGGCGCGCCCCGTCACCGTTCCAAATTCCCGCCCACGCTCACCCAGCGTACGGCCAACGGAATTGTCCATCTGGTCGGTAGGGAACGGGCCGAGACCAACGCGCGTCGTGTAGGCCTTGCAGATGCCGAGCACGTAATCAATTGCGTTCGGCCCAAGGCCGGAGCCAGTTGCGGCCTGCGCTGCAACCGTATTCGATGATGTCACGTAGGGGTAAGTCCCGTGGTCGATGTCGAGCAGCGCGCCCTGCGCGCCTTCGAACAAAATGCGCTTTCCTTCGCGCCGCCTGGCATCAAGCAGCGACCATACCGAATCCATGAACGGAAGCACTTTCGGCGCAATTGTCGCAAGATCATCGTAGACCGTCTGCGGCTCAATCTGCGGCAAGCCGCAGCCGCGTCGCAGCGCATTGTGATGCGCTAGCAGCCGCTGGATCTTTTCTGGCAGTGATGTCAGGTCCGCCAGATCCATAAAACGAATCGCTCGCCGACCCACCTTGTCCTCGTAGGCCGGGCCGATCCCTCGCTTGGTCGTGCCAATGCGGCTCGCCGAATTGTCGTCCTCGCGCAAAGCCTCGAGCTCCCGATGCAGCGGCAAGATCAAGATCGCGTTCTCGGCAATGCGAAGGCTTTCGGGGCTCACGACAATGCCCTGCTTCCTGAGTTGTGCAATCTCGTCGATGAGCGCTTGCGGATCGATGACGACGCCGTTTCCTATGACCGACAATTTTCCGCCGCGCACGACTCCCGACGGCAGCAGCGACAATTTGTAAGTCGAGCCATCGATCACAAGAGTGTGGCCGGCATTGTGCCCACCCTGAAATCGCACGACGATATCAGCCTGCTCCGAGAGCCAATCGACGATCTTGCCCTTGCCCTCGTCGCCCCACTGGGATCCGACAACCACGACATTCGCCATCAGGATCCCTTCCCTGAGCCAGCGCCCGGACGCTTGAAGCCGGGTGCCACCGGCCAGGTCCACCCTCGGATAATGGATGCTCTCTCTGGAGGCAAGCCGAAGTCCCCCTGTCACGCCGCTGACCGAGACATATGGATATTGCGCGGTCTTCAGAATCTAAGCGGCTTTGCCTGCTGGACCTGCGGCAATGCGCGCACTTTGGACAAGACCGTCTCGGGCAGTTGGCCGTCGATCTCGATCAGCGCGATCGCATTTCCGCCCGGCGCGTCGCGGCCGACATGGAAGGTAGCGATATTGATTCCCGCCTCCCCCAGCGTGGATGAAAATTTCCCGATGAATCCCGGCTTGTCGAGATTTGTGATGTAAATCATCGAGGGCCCGAACTCGGCATCCATGCGGATGCCCTTGATGTTGACGATACGAGGGCGCCCGTCGGCAAACACCGTGCCTGATACGTGTCGTGACTGACGCTCGGTCGTGACGGTCACCGTGATCAGACTCTCGTAGTCTTCCGGCATCTCGCGCGTCACCTCCTCGACAATGATGCCGCGCTCCTTGGCAACGAGCGGCGCGGACACTACGTTGACGTCGCCGAGCATCGGCCGCAACAGCCCGGCTAGAGCGGCGGAGGTCAACGCCTTGGTGTTCATCTGCGCCACAGCGCCTTCATATGCGATTTGTATTTTGCTTATTCCGGTTTCGGTCAGCTGGCCGGCGAAGGAACCAAGCTTCTCGGCCAGAGCGACGAATGGTTTGAGCCTCGGCGCCTCCTCGGCGCTGATGGAAGGAAAGTTGATCGCATTCGTGATAGCTCCGCGCAGCAGATAGTCGGACATCTGCTCTGCGATCTGCAGCGCGACATTTTCCTGCGCTTCTTTGGTAGAGGCGCCGAGATGCGGCGTGCAGACGACGTTCGGCAAGGCGAATAACGGGTTGTCGGTCGCAGGCTCGGTGACGAATACATCGAAGGCCGCACCCGCCACCTGGCCGCTTTTTAGCGCTTCATAAAGAGCGGCTTCGTCCACCAGGCCGCCGCGAGCGCAGTTGATAATCCGCACACCCTTCTTCATGGCCCTGATCGAGTCGTCATTGATGATGTTGCGGGTCTTGTCGGTTAGCGGTGTATGCAAAGTGATGAAGTCCGCGCGCCTGAACAGTTCGTCCAGTTCTACCTTTTCGACGCCGAGATCCTTGGCGCGATCCGGCGAGAGAAACGGATCGTAGGCGACAACCTTCATTTTCAGACCGAGCGCGCGGTCCGCCACGATGGATCCGATATTGCCGCAGCCGATGATGCCGAGAGTCTTCCCGAAAATCTCAACGCCCATGAACTTGTTCTTTTCCCATTTGCCGGCGCGAGTGGAAGCGTCTGCTTCCGGGATTTGCCGCGCCAGCGCCAGCATAAGCGAGATCGCATGTTCGGCGGTCGTGATCGAATTGCCGAATGGGGTATTCATGACGATGATGCCCCGTGCGGTGGCCGCCGGAATGTCGACATTGTCTACTCCAATGCCGGCGCGTCCGATCACCCTGAGCTTTTTTGCGTTGTCGAGAATTTTTGCCGTCACCTTCGTGGCGGAACGGATCGCAAGGCCGTCAAAATTGCCAACCGCGGCGGCAAGCTTTTCCTTGTCCTTGCCCAGCGCTGGCTGAAAATCAACATCGATGCCGCGCTCCTTGAAGATCTGCACGGCGGCCGGCGATAGCGCATCCGAAATGAGAACCCTGGCCATAGCCGACCTCACGCCGCTTTCGGCAACGCCGCTTTCGCTTCGGCGAAAGCCCAATCGAGCCATGGCGCGAGCGCCTCGATATCGCGCTGCTCAACGGTCGCGCCGCACCAGATGCGCAAACCCGGCGGAGCATCGCGATAGTGTGCGATGTCATAGGCGACGCCTTCTTGCTCGAGCAATCCGGCAATCGTCTTGGCAAAAGTGGCCTGATCATCGAGCGATCGGCCCGTAACCGCCGGATCGACTACCTTCAGGCAGACAGACGTGTTCGATCGCGCAGCCGGATTCGCGGCAAGATGATCGATCCACGGTGTTCTCGCCACCCAATCCGACAATGTCTTCGCATTGGCGTCGGAGCGAGCGATCGTCGCAGACAGCCCACCAATCGACTTCGCCCACGTCAATGCATCGAGATAATCCTCAACGCACAGCATTGATGGCGTGTTGATGGTCTCGCCGGCAAAAATTCCCTCGTTGAGCTTACCGTTCTTGGTGAGTCGGAAAATCTTTGGAAGCGGCCAGGAAGGCTTGTAGCTTTCCAGGCGCTCCACGGCGCGCGGCGAAAGAACGAGCATGCCGTGCGCGCCCTCTCCGCCCAAAGCCTTCTGCCAGGAGAAGGTGACCGCATCGAGCTTGGGCCAGTCCAGCCTTTGCGCAAAGGCTGCCGACGTCGCATCGCAAATCGAAAGCCCGGCGCGATCGCCGGCGATCCAGTTGCCGTCCGGCACCCGCACTCCCGACGTGGTGCCATTCCAGGTGAAGACAACATCGCCTGCAGGATCGACCTTCGACAGGTCGGGCAGCTCGCCATATGGCGCGCGGATCACCGCGAGTTGCTTGATCTTGAGCTGCTTCTCGACGTCGGTGACCCATCCTTCGCCAAAGGATTCCCACGCGAGCATCGTCACAGGCCGCGCGCCGAGTAACGACCAGAGCGCAATCTCTACCGCACCCGTATCCGAAGCCGGGACGATGCCGATGCGATAGGCGGACGGCACTTCCAGAACTTCGCGAGTAAGCTCGATGGCGCGCTTGAGCTTTGCTTTGCCGCTTTTCGAGCGATGGGAGCGTCCGAGAACTGCGTCGGTGAGGTTTTGCAGGCTCCAGCCGGGGCGCTTTGCGCAAGGGCCGGACGAGAAGTGCGGACTTGCCGGCCGCACGCCGGGCTTCGTCGCCGTCATCATGTCTATCCTTCCAGATAGGCGCCCCTCGTTGGGGAGGGGTGTCCCACTGGCGGGAATAGGCGACTTGCCGGCCGCGGTCAACCGTGGCGTAAAGCCCTGAGCTAAAAAAAGGCGCAGCGTCTGGGGTTGTGAATCACCAGAGCCGCATTCCAAGCCCGATCTGTCCGACCTGAGCGTTGGAACGAGTCCCGTTCACAGGTGCAAAAGCAACGAATTCCCATTCTGCCCGTACAACCACATTTGGAGTGATCGCCCAATCCACGCCGAGTCCTGCTGCAACGCCGACAGCGAAGACGTTGTTCTGACCGGCACTGGCGGACTGTTGAAACGTGCCCAGGAATACACCGGGTGGGGGAAGCTGCGTCTGCGCGTCCGTGACCGTTACGGTGGTGTGGTAGTTGAAGCGCCCTACCGCAACGCCAACCGCTGCATAAGGCAGAAACTGCTCGACGGCATACCCGGCGCGCGCGCGCAAAGTGGCATAGTCGACCAGCTTGAATGAGGATTCAGCCGCGATCGTCACATCGTGTTCGATGCTGTCCGACGTGGTGAAGACTCGCCGAAGCGAATCGCCGGTGGACGACTGCAGAATCGACGGGTGCTTGTAGGCTAGGTCCCAACCGAGAACGAGCCGATCCCACTGCATATTGTAACCGAGATACCCGCCGAACACGACGCCATTAGTGGTGTTTGCCGGCAAAGTCGTCCAACTCGAGGGAGCCCCCTCTGCCTCGAGCGTCGAGTTGCGAAGAATGTATGCGACCAAGGGGCTCGTGCTGTTTCCAAAATCCGTATTCAGGTTGCCGTAGCCGACGAAAGCGCCGAACTGCCAACCATCCCATCGCATGTAACCGATGGGTGTCAACGATCCCCGCAAGCCCGAGTCCCCAAACCAGTCGGCCGCCAGAAGCCGTTCAGCCGAGAAGACCGTCAGGGCGCAGGAAACGAGGCACGTCGCGCGCAGGTGCTTTGCTGTCCAGCGCCATTTGCCGCCCCAGGAGAAACGCCACAGGCTCATGGCGGAGATCCCATTTTGATTCAAGCCCGCTGCACGCGGACGGGATGCTTTCCGGAGACGCATCGTTAGCCCCTCTTACGGAGCGACGGCGAAGGCGGAGGCGGCCCCGCAAAGCTGTCATAGCCGCCGAAGTTGAATCGACCGCCCAGCTTGACGTCATGCGATGTCAGGTGACGAAATCCCATCGGATTGTTGGCGTTGTTTGTGCCGTCGAAGGCAACCACATCGCCGCTTCGCGCATCGCCAAGATCGACATAGCCGTTGAAGAGAATTGTCCATTCGGACTTGCCGGCGGTGTAGCGGTCATCAGCGAAGCAAGGCGGCGCGCCGCTGCACGACGCAGCGGGAATTGACCCGATACCGAGCCCGAGGAAATTCGCCGCCCCGCGATATTCGCCGGTCACGGCCAGACGAAGCCAGTTGTTGAACGTGTAGCCAATCCCAAGCCCGAAGAACGGGGCGGCGTCAAAGCCCTTGTCAATATTGTTGACCGAATCGAAATGCGCGTAGTTCGCGTTGAAGAGGCTGCCAACCCTCTGGTTGCTGAAGCCGATATCCCCGTGAAGATGCCAGCCCGAAAACACAACCGGTGGCGTAAGCGCCAGGTTGGCTGAATGCGCCCCGCCGATCGGCGCCAAAAGAGCACCCAGCGCGAGCAACAGACGACGAACACGCGCAGTCATCATGATCATCCCCCACAAGAGTCGGGCCGCCCCGGCCAATGCTGGGAGACGATGGCAGCAAAAACTTAAATCTGGCTTAACCTTAATTCTTTACCATGCATATTAATAAACTGCGCAGTAGAAAGATGACTCGGTTTGTAGAACCGCGGTTGAAAGCGTGATTAAGAAACTGTTTACGCCTATGAAGCGCTTGCAGCATCTATGCAGCGAGCATGACCCGTGCGCTCGAGCTGGCGCGACATCAGCTTTGCGAAGGCACGAGGGAGATATGCCTTGCCCTCGCGGTCGCGTCAGGCGGCGACCTCGGTCAGCGCCTCGACGACATCGTCGACGACCGACTCGACCAGCACTCTGTCATCGCCCTCCCCCATCACGCGAATGACCGGCTCCGTGCCGGATGGTCTCACGATCAAACGCCCGCCACCACCGAGCTTTTGCTCCGCGCTGGCGATGGCTGACCTGACGCTGGCGTTTTCCAGCGGCTTGCCCTTCTGATACCGCACATTCTTGAGCACCTGCGGCAAGGGTTCGAACCGATGGCAGACCTGGGACACCGGCTTGTCGAGTCGCTTGACCACGGCGAGCACCTGCACGGCCGCGATGAATCCGTCGCCGGTGGTTGTGTAATCCGAGAGTATAATGTGTCCGGACGGCTCACCGCCGATATTGTATCCGTGCGCGCGCATGTGTTCGAGCACGTATCGGTCGCCGACCGGCGTGCGCACGAGCTCCAGCCCGAGTTCCCGGAGATGGCGTTCGAGCCCGAGATTGGACATAACCGTCGCGACAACTCCGGGGCGCTGAAGCCGCCCGTCCTGCTTCCAGCTCTCGGCGATGACTGCGAGCAGCTGGTCGCCATCAACGACGTGACCGCGTTCGTCGACGATCATGACCCGATCGGCATCGCCATCGAGCGCGATACCGATATCAGCACGCATCTCGCGCACCTTGCGTGAGAGCGCCGCAAGATCCGTCGAGCCGCAATCCTTGTTGATATTGAATCCGTCCGGATCGACGCCGATCGAGATGACGTCGGCGCCGAGCTCCCACAATGCACCTGGCGCCACACGATAGGACGCCCCGTTGGCGCAGTCGATGACGACGCGAAGGCCTTCGAAAGAGACTGCCTTCGGCAGCGTCAGCTTGGCAAACTCGATATAGCGGTCCTGCACGCCATCGATGCGCTTGGCGCGGCCGAGATCACCACTCTTCGCAAGCTGTTTGCCGAGATCGGAGTCGAGCAGCTGCTCGATCCTTTCCTCCATCTCGTCGCTGAGCTTGTAGCCGTCGGGACCGAACAGCTTAATCCCATTGTCGTCGAAAGGATTATGCGATGCGGAAATCATGACGCCGAGATCGGCGCGCATCGACCGAGCCAGCATGCCGACCGCTGGCGTCGGGATGGGCCCGGTCAGCAGGACGTCCATGCCTACCGAAGTGAATCCTGCGACGAGAGCCGTCTCGATCATGTAGCCAGACAGGCGGGTATCTTTGCCGATCAGCACTCTGTGGCGGTGATCGCCGTTCTTGAAGATGAGCCCGGCGGCCTGGCCGACCTTCATCGCAAGTTCGGGCGTAATCACACGATTGGCCCGGCCGCGAATGCCGTCCGTCCCGAAATACCGACGACCCATGCAAGATCCCCTGACGCGTTAGGAAATGTATAACGGCCCCTGACTAGCCGGAAAAGGAATGGGTGGCCAAGTCGTGGCCAGCGGCAGGGATAATAATCTCGGCACCCGTCATTTTCCCCAAAAATCGTGAGTCGCCGGATGCCGTTAACCTTGTCGCGACCCGGGCAATCATGAATCCGCCTATTCCGGAATGGACTACGGCCGTGCTAACCATTTGCTCGACGCAAAGAAAGTTCCAGAAATGCTGCCATGAAGACCGTTGCCTGTATCGAGGATCTACGGGCACTCGCGCGCCGCAAAGTTCCGAAAGCATTTTTCGACTATGCCGACAGCGGCTCCTATAACGAAGAGACGCTGCGCGCCAACCGTATGGACCTCGAGACGATCAAGCTGCGCCAGCGCGTACTCGTTGACGTGTCCGACCGCACCCTTGCCACCACTATCGTGGGACAAAAAACCAGCGCGCCATTCGCCTTGGCTCCGATAGGGCTGTGTGGAATGCAGTATGGGGATGGTGAAATCCTGTCGGCGCAAGCGGCCGAGGAGGCCGAAATTCCTTTCACCTTGTCGACGATGTCGATCAATTCGATCGAGCAGGTGGCCGAGGCAACGACCAAGCCGTTCTGGTTTCAGCTTTATGTCATTCGGGACCGCGGATTTTCCAAGGATATTCTCGATCGCGCCGTCAGAGCTGGCTGCAATGCTCTGGTCCTAACCGTCGACCTCCAGGTTCTCGGGCAAAGACATCGCGACGTTCGCAACGGCATGACGGTGCCGCCGGAAATTCGCCTGAGCAACATCATCGACATGGCTACCAAGCCTGGATGGGTCCTCAGCGTGCTGAAGGGAAAAAGCAAGACCTTCGGCAACCTTGCCGGCCACGTCAAAGGTATGGATGACGTCAACTCCCTTGCCCAGTGGACGAACAGCCAATTCGATCCAGCGTTGAGCTGGAAAGATGTCGAGTGGATCAAAAAGATCTGGCCCGGCAAGCTCATCATCAAGGGCATTCTCGATGTCGAGGACGCCAAGACCGCTGTCAAACTCGGCACCGATGCGATCGTGGTGTCGAACCATGGCGGCCGCCAGCTCGATGGAGCTCCGTCATCGATCTCGGCGCTTCCGGCGATTGCGCAGGCGGTCGGCGCAGATACGGAGGTGCTGTTCGACGGCGGTATCCGCACGGGCAGCGACATCATGCGCGCGCTGGCTCTAGGGGCGCGTGCATGCCTGGTCGGGCGCTCCTACATCTATGGCCTCGGAGCCGGCGGTAAAACCGGAGTCGCCAAGGCCATCGACATCCTGAAGAAAGAGCTGAGCGTGGCGATGGCACTCACAGGTGTCACACGGGTGAGCGACATCGGCCCCCAGGTCCTGGTCGGCGGCGAAATGTCAAAGAAACAGGCCCCGGCGCCGAAGCGCAAAAAAACTGCGCAAGAGTAGCCGCGCCTGCGAACGCGCGGCGCAGTCCGGCTCTTCACTCCTCCTTCAATCCATAGGCAAGCGCATTCCCGGTCGCGCCGTAATACTTGTACGGCAGGAATTTGCCCGTCATCGCGATGGCGACGCGATCGCCTTTTGGATCGCTTTTTCGCGTGACATCCATGTCAAAATCGATGGCCGACATGATGCCGTCACCGAATTCTTCTTCGATCAGTGCCTTCAACGCCGGCCCGTTGACCATGATGAGTTCATAGAATCGGTAGATCAACGGATCTGTGGGCGGCATCGGCGTGCCCGTGCCCCGAAACGGCGTTTCGTTGAGCATTATCTGTTCGCTTTTCGAGAGCCCGAACAACTTCGCCGCATTGGCAGCCTGAGGTTTCGTCAGCTTCATCTGTCCAAGGATCGCCCCGGTCACCAAGATCGGGGACATGCCGCCGATTTCTGAGCAGATGTACTTCCACGTCCAACCCTTCTCGCGCTTGATATCTAAAAGCTTTTCGGTGAGAGCGGCGCGGTTCATTGCTGTCTCCCTTGTTGAATAGGATTTCTGCATCGTGGCGTTGTGCCGAAGACCCGCGGGTTCCTTATGCCACATGCGAGGCGGATGGGCCGAATGCGCCCGGCCGTCTTGGTGCAACTGCCGGCTCGGGAACGCCGGGTCGAACGATTGAAACATGACGCGGCTCCCAAGCGCCACGCTCCTCTCGGACGAAGTTGCGACTGCGGCTCACCAGGAAATCGATGATGTGATTGCGCGTGGCGTAGTAAAGCGGGTGCCGGTGGAAATCGCCGCGGGCACGGTCGCGGGGGAGCGGGTTGTCAACGATTTCGGCCAGCACCGCGCCCGGGCCATTGGTCATCAGCACGATTCGGTCGGCAAGATAGATCGCCTCGTCGACATCGTGCGTGATCATGAAGACAGTCTGCTGCGTTTCCAGACAGATGCGGCGAACCTCGTCCTGCAAGCTGCCGCGCGTGAGCGCGTCGAGCGCCGAAAAAGGCTCGTCCATCAGCATGATCTTGGGCTCAATCGAAAGTGCACGGGCAATGCCGACGCGCTGTTTCATGCCGCCGGAGAGTTCGGCGGGCCGCTTGTGTTCGGCGCCTGTAAGCCCGACCAGATCAATAAACTTCTGCGCCTGCGCTGCCGCCTTCGCGGCGGGCCAGTGGCGCCATTTCGACGACACGGCATAGTCGACATTGCCGAGCACCGTACGCCACGGTAGTAGCGCGTGGCTTTGGAAAATCACTGCGCGATCAAGGCTCGGCCCTTCGATCGCCTGACCATCCACGATTACGGCACCACTCGAAGGCATGTCGAGTCCGGCAAGAATATTGAGCACGGTGGTCTTGCCGCATCCGGAATGGCCGATCACACAGACGAATTCCCCGCGCGTCATCGACAGCCACAAATTCTCGAAGATCGTGGTCATCCCGCCGGCCGGGGCCGGAAACCGCCGCGCAATTCCTTCGATGGAAATGAAGTGCTCGGACATCGCTTACTCAGGGAAGGTGACCAGCTTCGCGAGCCGGGCAAGGATCAAGTCGAGCAGCATACCGACAATTCCGATAACCACGATCGCGGTGATCACATTGGTTATGGACAGGTTGTTCCATTCGTTCCAGACGAAGTAGCCGATACCGGTGCCACCGACGAGCATCTCGGCGGCTACGATCACCAGCCAGGCGATCCCGATAGAAATGCGCATGCCGGTCAGTATTGTCGGCGCCGCGGCCGGCAGGATGATGGTGAAAGCGCGGCGGAGCGTACCGACTTCCAGCGTCTTTGCGACATTGAGCCATTCGCGCCGCACCGAAGCCACGCCGAAAGCAGTGTTCATCATGGTCGGCCATAACGAGCAGATGAAAATAACGAAGATCGCCGACAGGCTTGAATCCTTGATCGTGTAGAGCGCGAGCGGCATCCAGGCGAGCGGCGAGATCGGTTTGAGTACCTGAATAAAGGGATCGAGTGACCGGCTCATCAATGGCGACATGCCGATCAGAAAACCGACGGGCACCGCAATCGCGACGGCCAGCAGATAGCCGAGCATTACCCGCCCGATCGAGAAGGCGAGCTGGATGCCGACGCCCTTGTCGTTGGGGCCGTTATCGTAGAATGGTTGGCGCAGATGCTCCCACAGCTTCGCGCCGACATCAATTGGACCCGGCATTGCCGACGCGCCCCGCGTTGCTGTCGCGCCCATCAACTTGGCGTATTCGGGATCCATGCGCTGCGTGACGCCCGACCCGCGAGTGGCGAGATGCCACGCCACGAGGAAACTGAACAACAGCGCGAGTGAAACGACAGCTGCGCGGGCCGTGAGTGATGCCGCATTCATTCAGACAGCCTTCCTGATCTTGAAGCTCTTGACGTACTCGTCAGGTTTGGCCGGATCGAAGGTTTTGCCCATGACCATGAAACTTTTCGAGGTGGTCGATGGCGGCGTCAGCCCCATTTCCTTCATTAGCTTCGCTGTGTCCGTGGCAAGATATACTTCCTGCGCCACTTTGGCGTAGTCGACGTCGCCCTTGATCTGACCCCAGCGCTTCATCTGCGTCATGATCCAGATCGCGAAGGACTGCCAGGGGAAGGGGTCGAAGTCGACGCGACTGGGCACACGCTGCACATTCCCGAGACCGTCGGCAAACGTGCCGGTGAGCACCTGTTCGATCACCGTGACGGGTTGATTGAGATAGTTGGCCGGCGCGATCGCTTGTGCGATCTGCTTGCGATTCTCCGGCTTGGTGGCAAACGCCGTGGCATCGATAATCGACTTGAGCAATGCTGCGTACGTGTTGGGTGATTGCGTCACGAATTCCTGTGATGCCGAGAACACGCAGCAAGGATGCCCCTCCCAGATATTCTTCGAGAGTACGTGAATGAAACCGACGCCGTCATATACTGCGCGCTGATTCATCGGATCAGGACCGAGATAGCCGTCGAGATTTTCGGCACGCAGATTGGCAACCATCTCGGGCGGCGGCACGGCGCGGATCTGCACGTCCTGATCGGGATCGAGCCCGTGCTCCGCGAGATAGTAACGCAGGAGATAGTTGTGCATCGAATAATCGAAGGGCACCGCGAATTTGAAACCTTTCCATGACTTCGGATCACGCTTGTCCTTGTGCTTGATCGCCAGCGTGATGGCTTGGCCGTTGATGTTCTCGATCGCCGGCGCGGTGTAGGGGATGGGCTGCGAGCCGGCACCGAGCGTGATCGCCAACGGCATGGGCGAAAGCATGTGCGCGGCGTCGTATTCCTTGTTCAGCGTCTTGTCGCGGATGACGGCCCAGCCTGCGGTCTTGATCACCTCGACGTTGAGGCCATGCTTGGTGTAAAAGCCCATCGGCTGAGCCATGATGATCGGCGTACCGCAGGTGATGGGGATAAACCCAACCTTGAGGTCCTGTTTCTCAAGAGGCCCCGGCGCCGCAAAGATTTCCGTCGCGGTTTTCAGCGGAAAGGCCTGCGACAGGGCAGCCAAAGCGGTCGAGGCGCCAAGCGATCTCAGAAACGCGCGGCGGGCAATGTCCTTCGGGAACATCGCCCGCATTACGGCCGAAGCGACGACGCTTTCGTATCGCTTTTCTTCGCTCTCGTCGACGCATTGCGGATGTGGCGCGACATCGCGCTCGTGTTCGGCCTGATCAGTGTGACGACCGCAAGAACAACCCTTGCTGCTCAATGAACGTGACGGGTCAAAGGGATTATCGAATGTGGACATGGCAACGCCCCTGTTGGACCGGACCCGGCCGGCAATTGACTGCTGATCTGCAATCAGCGTGCCAATTATTCGGCGACAGCTTGCGCCACAGTGACCGCAGTCATTCAGGCTCTGAGGGGGCAGCAGACATCTGACGTGCCCCAATCTTGGGCAAACGCTGTAAACTTCGGCACCCTTGTCAAAGATCGGATCGCATGCGACGGGAACACCATGAGCACCGACGGGCTGATGGGACACAAGGGCCTGCAACTTACGCCGCACCCTTTGCGTGCCGCGATACTCGGCGAGCTGCACGCCCGCCCGTTCACGCCCATGGCAGCACCGCGCCGCGTGCTGCATTTTGCATTCGATACATTGGGTGACGCCGGCAACCGAGATCGGGCGTCACTGGCTGAAATCTGCAGTCGCCATCATCTCGAGCCGCTGAAGGACGGAGTGAAGCAGCACCGCATCGTGTTCGGCGGCGCCATTCTGCGATGGGAGCAGCATACCGAATTTACCACCTACACTTGGGAGCTGCCTTCGCCCGGCGCCCACCCCTTCCATCCGGATGCCGCCTCGCTGGCCGGGCTGATGACCGATCTGCCACAGCCAGGGCCGCTCCTCGTGGCCCTTGATCTGCATCTCCTCAAGGGCGGAAAAGAGGAAGTCTCCGTCACCGGCCTGTTCGACCGGGCGAGCCTTGCAGTAGCCGAGAACTCGGACGGCTGTGCGCTGTTTGCGACTGATTTTCAGGTCGATGCCGGCGGCTTCGTCCGTATTCTTGTGCTGGATCGGGAACTTGGCAGCGAACGGGCGGGAGCCGTAGTCCAACGCATTCTGGAGCTCGAAACCTATCGCACCCTCGCGCTGCTCGGCCTTCCGGAGGCGCAGCGCCTGATGCCTTTCATCGCTCGCATCGAGAAGCGGCTTGGCGAACTCACTGACGAAATGCGGCGCACGGACGAGTTCGTCAACAATCATCGCCTGCTTTATGAATTGACCGAGCTCGCGGCGGAACTGGAAGCCGGCGCTGCGGCGAGCATGTTCCGCTTCGGCGCGACACGAGCTTATTACGAAATTGCGCAGCTGCGACTGCAGACGGTTGGCGAACGCAAGGTGGACGGTCTACCCACCTGGTCTTCATTCCTGGCCCGGCGCATGTCACCCGCGATGCGCACCTGCATCACCACCGCGGAGCGGCAGGCGAACTTATCGGAAAAACTTGCGCGGGCCGCCAATCTGCTGCGGACGCGGGTGGATGTCGAGCTGGAGCAACAGAATCGTGACCTGCTGCGGTCGATGAACGAACGGACGCGGCTGCAGTTGCGGCTGCAAGCCACGGTCGAAGGGCTCTCCGTTGCGGCGATCAGCTACTATGTTGTCGGGCTGTTCGGGTACGTGATCAAAGGCGTGCATGACGAAGGTGTGCCGGTCAATGTATCGCTCGCCACGGCGCTCTTTGTGCCTATCGCGTTGCTTGCAATATGGTGGGTGGTCAGACGCGTAAGGCGCAAGCACATCGCGGGAACGGAGTAAAAAGCAGCAGGAGGTCTAGCCATGCGCACGGAGCGCCTCAAATTCTCCAACCACAAAGGAGAAAAGCTCGCCGCACTATTCGATCTCCCTCTTGGCAAGCCGAACGCGTTCGCGCTTTTCGCGCACTGCTTCACCTGCGGTAAGGACAATCTGGCAGCCAAGCGCATTTCCGAAGGACTCGCGATGTGCGGCATCGGCGTGCTGCGCTTTGACTTCACCGGCATCGGCATGAGCGAAGGCACGTTCGCCGAAACCCATTTTTCGTCCAATGTCGATGATCTGGTCTCCGCAGCCGATCATCTGCGAAATGTGTATGGTGCGCCGGCCATCCTGATCGGTCACAGTCTCGGCGGCGCCGCGATGATAGCCGCGGCGCAACGCATTCCCGACGCACGGGCCGTCGTGACGATCGCCGCGCCATCCGATCCGGCGCATGTGACGGGTCTGTTCAAGGAGCGCATCGCCGATATTCGCGATCAGGGAGAGGTCGAGGTGCAGCTCGCCGGGCGGCCGTTCCGCATCAACCGCAACTTCATCGAAGATGTAGCGGAAAACAAGATCAACGAGCATCTGGCGAGCTTGCGCAAGGCACTGCTTGTATTTCATTCCCCGACGGATGACATCGTCGGCATCGAGAATGCGTCGCAAATTTTTACGTCCGCAAAGCATCCGAAGAGCTTCGTATCCCTTGCCGGCGCCGATCACCTCATTAGCAAGCGAAGCGATGCAGTCTACGTGGCGAATGTGATCGCCGCCTGGGCCGCACGGTATTTCGAGCAGACACCCGATCGCAGCGAGGCAGAAATCGAAATCGGGACCGTTGTCGTGCGCGAAACGGGCAGCGGAAAATTTCAGCAGGAGATCCTGAGTGGTCCGCACCGGTTCATCGCCGATGAGCCGGTCAAGGTCGGCGGACACGATTCAGGACCCGGTCCATACGATCTGCTGCTGGCCGCCTTGGGTGCGTGCACGTCGATGACGTTGCGGCTCTATGCCGAGCATAAAAAGCTGCCGCTCGAGCGAGTGACTGTCCGTCTGCAGCACAACAAGATTCATGCCGAGGATTGCCTGAGTTGCGAGACGAAGGAAGGAATGGTCGATCGCATCGATCGCAATATCACATTGGAAGGCACCCTAGATCCCGATCAACGCAAGCGGCTCCTGGAAATCGCGGATAAATGCCCGGTACACCGCACGCTCGAATCCGAAATTGAGATCCGCACTTTCGAGCGTCTGGTTTAATGGCCCGTTGGGATGTATGTGATGGACATGGAAGATGCTGCGCGGGCGCTCACGTTGCAGTTTCTCGCTTGGCTGGCGGAAGCGCCGCGCAACTATGCTGACGCGGAGGCTTGGCGCCGAAGCTGTCCGCATCTGTCGATCTGGGAAGACGCCATCGCAAACGGGCTCATTCGTTTCGAGAACGGCAGTAGCATGAAGGAATCCCGGATCCTGCTGACTGCGCTTGGCCGCAGCTATCTCGAGCTAAATTGATCCGCTACGGGGATCTAGCCCGCCGACTCGGCCTGGAGGCGAATCTAGCTCGCTAGGCAGGCTCGGTCCCGTCTGGCTCAAGACCTTGGGGCAGAGTCATTTGGCATCACGCTTGTTCTTGCGGCTTGACCTGATCTGGTCCATCGTTCAGATTAGAACAAATAGCGAACACAAATTGGGAGACAAAGGTCCTAAAGACTAAATGTACTTTTGTCTTCAATGAGTTAGCAATGATCACTCAGCTTCGCCAACGTCTTCTCGGCCTGCAAAGGTCTCCGATCGGACCCGGTACCCGACCCCTCGGCATTCCTGCCATCGATGCAATCCTGGGCGGCGGGCTCATTTATGGCGCCCTGCATGAAGTCGCGGCATCTGGCGAAGCCCACTTCCCGACCGCAATGGGATTCGTCCTGGGGCTGGTTGCGCCTCCTCAGATTTCAGGAACGACATACAGACAACAGCAGCAAACGCTCCGGAATGACGGCGTCTGCATGCAAAAAGGCAAGAGCATCGTCTGGCTCGCCGAGGACATGGTGCTTGTCGAAAGCGGGGCGCCGCATGGCGCCGGCCTCGATGCTTTCGGCATCCAGCCTGAGTATCTGGTGACAGTCTTGGCCATGCATCGCCGTGATCTGCTGTGGGCAATGGAAGAAGCGCTCCGCTGCCGCGCTGTCCGCGCAGTGATCGGCGAGCTGCGCGCCGGAGCGATTGATGCAGTGGCCGTGCGCCGACTCTCCCTCGCGGCAGTGGAGAGCGGTTCACTCGGCTTGCTGTTGCGGACGACACCTCCCAATGACGCATCCGCTGCCGCCACCCGGTGGATCGTGGGTACGGCGTCAAAAACCAGTGTCATTGCGGGGCGCGAGCGAACCCGTAATGACACGAAAATAAAAACCCGCTTTACCGCGCAACTTGTCCGCAATCGCCGCGGTCCGGTGGGCTCATGGATTCTCGAATGGAGTGAGAGCGATGGGCAATTCATGCTCGCAACGCATGCTCAGCCTGTGGCTGTGCAGGCTTTCGACCGACCGCATCGCCAGGTCGCGTGAACCATCCGCTCCGCTGGTCGTCACCGGCAAGCGCGCCAACATCGAAGTCGTGACTGCCGTCGACGAAGCAGCCGAGCGGCTGGGGCTTTCGCCCGGGATTGCATTGGCGCAGGCGCATGCGATGAGTCCCAGTATCGAGACAACCGCCGAAGACATTGAAGCAGATGTCGCGCTGCTCGAGTCCATTGCCGACTGGTGCCTCCGTTACACGCCACTGGTGGCTTGCGATCCCTCTGACGGACTGCTGCTCGACATCACCGGTTGCGCCCATCTTTATGGCGGCGAAACCAGACTTGTCGCCGATCTCAGTAATCGTCTCGATCGCGCAGGCTTCGCCTATTCGCTTGCCATTGCCGGGACGATCGGCGCTGCCTGGGCCCTCGCACATTTTGGCAAACCGGGAAGTTATCCCTGCGGGAATGAACGAGCACTGCTTGCACCATTGCCGCTTCCGGCGCTGCGTCTTCCGGCGGACACGGTGGCAGGGCTTGCCCGTGTCGGCCTCAAGCGCATCGACGACATCCTCGATTTCCCGCGCGCGCCGCTGACCGCGCGCTTCGGATCGCAAGTGCTGAGTCAACTGGATCGCGCTCTCGGACTCGAGCATGAGCCGCTCACGCCCAGGCTGCCAGTTGCGCCCTATGTCGCCGAGCAGCGGTTTGCCGAGCCGATCGCACGCGAGGAAGACGTGCTGGCAGTCACGTTGCGGCTGGCACGGCGGCTGCAAATCGCGCTGGAGCGGCGCGGAGACGGAGCGCGCCGCATCGAGCTGAGCCTCTTCCGGACCGACGGTGTCGTTCGCCGCATTGCGGCCGGGACCTCGCGGCCCTCGCGCAATCCGGAGGACATCCGTGCTCTTTTCGTTGAACGCTTCGCCGGGCTCAATGATGAACTCGACCCGGGCTTCGGATTCGACATGGCGCGACTGTCCGTGCTCGTTGCCGAACCCGCGCCTCCCGAACAGATCGGCATCGGCCGCGGCGAAGATACTGCCGAGCTCTGCCGCCTTGTCGATCGCCTAAGTGCACGGCTCGGCACGCGACGCGTGCGCCGGCTGATCGCGCAGGACAGTCATATTCCGGAGATCGCGGAAACGGCTTTGCCCGCACAGATGCTCAATGGCGATCACGGGTGGACTGCTTTCCGCAGATACAGGGATGACTCCGAGCTTCCGCCTCGTCCGCTGCGGCTATTGGCGCGCCCGGAGCCGATCGATGCCGTGGCGGAGGTGCCGGACGGGCCGCCGCTGCGCTTCCGCTGGCGGCGCGCGCTGCACGAAGTGGTTGCCGCCGAAGGTCCCGAGCGCATCGATGGAGCCTGGTGGAGCGAGCATGGCGGGCCCTCGCGCGACTATTTCCGCGTCGAGGACAGGAGCGGATTGCGATTCTGGCTGTTCCGAACCGGGCTCTATCGCGATCTCGCGCAATCAACCGGTGAGCCAAAGTGGTTCATGCACGGGACGTTCGCCTGACTTGTTCTGAATCATTCGGAGCGCAAGCACCCGAATGAAAATCGATGGGTATCATGCGTTACATCGAGTTTGCCGTTGCATCCAACTTTTCCTTTCTGCGCGGAGCTTCGCATCCGGAGGAACTGATGGTGCAGGCCGCTCATCTCGGCCTCGCCGGCATAGGTTTATGCGATCGCAACTCGGTCGCCGGCGTGGTGCGCGCGCATCTGGCCAAGCGCGAACAAAACTTGCCATTGCGCTATCACCCAGGTGCCCGGCTCGTCTTCGCCGACGGCACGCCCGATATCCTCGCCTATCCACGCACGCGCGCAGGCTGGGGAAGACTGACTCGGCTGCTCACGCTGGGAAACCTTCGTGCCAGAAAAGGCGAATGCATCCTGCGCCTCGATGATCTGCTGTCACATATTTTCGGGCTTGAGTTGGTCGTCATGGACAAATGTACCGCCTCGCTTTCTCCCCAAAGGCAAAGATCGGAAGAAAGCCTGCGCAAGGCTATAAAAAATCGGAACGCCCTCCATCCCTCCGGAGAGAAGAGACCGCGCAACGCGGATCAAATGATAAATCTGCTCTCCGCGCTTGGCTCCATGGCTCCCCAACGCGTGCGCCTCGCCGCCTCCATGCTCTATCAGGGCCGCGACGGCGCCCGGCTGCAACGCACGAACGAGCTTGCGCACGCCGCCGGTATCCCCCTCATTGCTGTCAATGACGTGCTTTATCACCACCCCGACCGGCGGCGGCTCGCTGACGTGCTCACTTGCATCCGGGAGAAAACCACGATCGATGCCGCCGGCCGGAAACTCGCCGCGAATGCCGAACGGCATCTCAAACCGCCGCAGGAAATCCTGCGCCTGTTCCGCGCATTGCCGGAAGCGGTCGAGGAAACCGTCGCACTCAGTGACGCGCTTTCCTTCTCGCTAGACGAATTGCGCTACGAATATCCTGACGAGACGATCGAGGGATTCGACACCGCCCAGGATGCGCTGGTGTATCTCACCTATGAAGGTGCTACCCACCGCTATCCGCAGGGCCTTCCCGCCAAGGTGCGTGCCAATCTCGAGCATGAGCTGAAGCTGATTGCTCAACTCGAATATGCGCCCTACTTCCTGACCGTCCATGACATCGTGCGCTATGCGCGTGAGAAGGGCATTCTCTGTCAGGGCCGGGGTTCGGCTGCCAATTCGGCAGTCTGCTTCTGCCTCGGCATCACGGAGGTTGATCCGGATCGCGCGGATCTCCTGTTCGAGCGATTCATCTCGCCTGAAAGGCGCGAGCCGCCCGATATCGATGTGGATTTCGAGCACGAGAGGCGCGAGGAAGTCATTCAATATATCTACGGAAAATACGGCCGTGAGCGTGCAGGCATTGCCGCCACCGTGATCTCGTATCGCGGCCGATCGGCGATCCGCGAGGTCGGCAAGGCCTTCGGCTTGAGCGAGGACGCCATTGGCGCCCTGTCATCATCCATTTGGGGCGGCGGTGGCGGTGCTGTTTCCAGGGAGGCCGTCGTCCGGACGGGATTAGACCCGCAAAGCCGGCGCATGCGTCAGATTATTGCACTTGCCCACGAGATCAACGGCTTCCCACGCCATCTCTCCCAGCATGTCGGTGGCTTCGTCATCACGCGCAGCCAACTCGATGAAGTGGTGCCGATCGGCAACGCCGCCATGGATGATCGTACCTTTGTCGAATGGGACAAGGATGATCTTGACGCGCTCGGAATCCTGAAAATCGACGTGCTCGGTCTCGGCATGCTGTCGTGCATTCGCAAGGCGCTCGATCTGGTTGAAAAACATTATGGCAAACGCCTGAGCCTCGCCACGATCCCTGCCGAGGATCCGGCGGTCTACCGAATGCTCTGCCGCGCGGATTCGCTCGGCGTATTCCAGGTGGAAAGCCGGGCGCAGATGACGATGCTGCCGCGCCTTCAGCCTAGGAATTTCTACGATCTGGTCATTGAAGTCGCAATTGTGCGGCCTGGCCCGATCCAGGGCGACATGGTCCATCCCTATTTGCGCCGCCGGCGCGGAGAGGAAGAAGTCACTTATCCCTCCAGAGAGCTGGAAGCGGTATTGCGCAAAACCCTAGGCGTGCCGCTCTTTCAGGAGCAGGCGATGAAGATTGCCATTGTCGCCGCGGGTTTCACCCCTTCCGAAGCCGACAAACTTCGCCGCGCCATGGCGACTTTCAAGCGCGTCGGCACGATCGGGACCTTCCAGCGCAAGATGATCGAAGGAATGCTCGCCAACGGCTACCAACGCGAGTTCGCCGAACGCTGCTTCCAGCAGATCGAGGGTTTCGGCGAGTACGGTTTTCCCGAAAGTCACGCGGCAAGCTTTGCGCTACTGGTCTATGCCTCCGCCTGGCTCAAATGCCACTATCCCGATGTCTTCGCTGCCGCACTGCTCAATGCGCAGCCCATGGGCTTTTATGCGCCGGCGCAGATCGTGCGCGATGCCCGCGAGCATGGCGTCGAAGTACGCCCGCCCGACGTCAATCACTCGTCATGGGACGCGACGCTCGAAGGAGGCCCGCGAGCGTCCGATCGCCTGCATCAATTGCATCGCGAGATGCATGATGACGTGCATAGCATGCACGCAGTGCGTCTTGGCCTGCGCGAGATCAAGGCACTAAAGGAAAAGGATGCAAAGTTGATCGTAGACCGACGCGTCCGGTTGTCATGGCCGGGCTCGCCCGGGCCATCTCTTCTCGAGTCCCGTGAAGACGTGGATAGTCGGCACAAGGCGGGGCATGACGAAATTATCGGTGCCTACGATTCTGTGCGCGATGTCTGGCTGCGCACCGGGCTTTCGTCCCGCGTGCTCGAGCGCCTGGCGGATGCCGATGCTTTCGGCTCGCTGGGCCTGCCCCGCCGTGAGGCGCTCTGGGCCGCCAAGGCTCTGGGCCGCGTGGGGGACCGTAACGATAACCTGCCGTTGTTCGCGGGTGGCCAACGGGATCAGGACACCGCGAATGACAGGCTTGGCGAGCCCGACGTTTGCCTTCCCCCCATGCTGATCGGCGAGGAAGTCATCAACGATTATCGTTTCCTGCACCTGTCGCTGCGCGCGCATCCAGCGCAGTTCCTGCGGCGCGATCTCGATGCCAAGGGCATCCAGCGAAACGAATTGCTGCGTAGCCTCACGAACAATACCCGTGTGCGTATTTCCGGCCTGGTCACCTGCCGGCAGAGGCCAGGCTCTGCCAATGGCGTGGTATTCATGACGATCGAGGATGAAACCGCCGTGGCCAACGTGATCGTATGGCCGAAGGTCTTCGAACGTCTCCGCCCCGTGGTCCTCGGGGCTCGATATGTGTCCGTCAGCGGACCAATGCAGGAGGAGGCCGGCGTCATCCACGTCATCGCCGAGCAGATCGAGGACTTCACGCCTTTTCTCACGCGGCTGGCTGAACGTGGCGGCGAGATCGATGGATTGGCCCGCTGTGATGAAGTGCGCCGTCCAATCGAGGAGCAGCGTGAAGCGCGTCTACTCGGCGGCCGACAAAATCGGCTGCTTCGCCTGATGCGTGAAATGCCTGAGCTTGCCGCCGATCTCGACGTTCCCGCCCGCGGCTCGGCGCATGGGCCGAGCCGCCGCGCGGTCTGATCACATCGCGGGAGCGACGCTCCGCCCCACATACATTGTCTTGGCAAGAATTGACCCGTCCGACTGCTTCTCCCAGCCGAAGATGATGAGTTGCGCTCCCGGCTTGATCTCGTCCTTCTTGCCCGGGGCAGCGGCCGCAATCACCGTCTGTGGTGTGACGATAATCTTCTTCTCGCCCTCCTTGTATTTTACCGTGAGGTTTTCGCCATCATTGGATTTCACCATGCTGGTCACATATGCATTGGTCATGGTGCTATTTGGGCGCGCATCCCACGGACCGTGCCGGTCGGGAACAACGCCGCGCTGAGCTGGCAGGAAAATGTGGATCGAGAACGCTTCTATGCTGCCGTCCGGCTTCGGCATGCCGGCGATCCCGATGAAACTGTCGTTCTTGATATCGGCCAGCGAAGCCTTCTCGAGCGCCGAAACGCGCGCGCCATCAGCCAGCTTGATGTTGAGCATGCTGCCGTCGCGCGACTTCAGCGACAGCATGTTGCCGTCAACCTTCTCGACCTGTCCGCGGATGCGGCCCGGTTGCTGCGCATAGGCCGCCGTCACGACCATGACAAACGCGACTGCGGCAGCGACTGTTCGCAGCATGCTGTTCGAATTCAAGTTGTACATTCTGAATGTCCTCCCAACTGTTCCGGCATCTTGGCATACTCAATCAGCCGCTAACCCCAATGCAGGAAGTATATTCCGTACCCGCGCTCAATTCTTGCTGAGCAGGTCAGCTTCGACCAGCGACCGCAGTTCCGGTGTCACTTCCGGCCGTACGCCGAACCACAATTTAAAGCCGCGCACCGCTTGATGAAGAAGCATGCCAAGCCCGTCAGCCGTACGCAGACCGCGCGCGCGAGCCGCCGCCAGGAGAGCGGTCTCGAGCGGCGCGTACACGAGATCAGCCACCACGAGGGAGGCAGGACAGCGCAGATTGATCTCCAACGGCGGCTGCCCAACCATGCCAAGTGTGGTGGTGTTGACCAGTAACCCCGCACCGCCGAGCAGACCGGTCGTTTCCTCCCACCCGGCTACATTGACCTGCGTGCCAAACTTTTTCTTCAGCGCCTGCGCACGCGCGATCGTGCGGTTGATCACATACACGCGCGCGACGTCGCGCTGGAGCAATGCGAATATGACGGCACGAGCGCCACCGCCGGCGCCGAGCACCACGGCAGACTCAAGGCCACGGTCCCAGCCTGGCGCCATCGCATCGAGATTGGCAAGAAAACCCTCCACGTCAGTGTTTGTCGAACGCAAGGTCCCATCATCGTACCAGAGCGTATTTGCTGCGCCGACTGCGCGTGCCCGATCATCCGGTTGCGACAGCTTGAGAGCGGCCTCCTTGTGCGGCACCGTTATGTTTGCGCCCACATAGCCGTTGTCGCGCAGATTCTGGATAAAGCCTGCGAATTTTTCAGGCGGCACCGCCTCACGGCGGTATTCGGCATCCAGATTGTGCTGCTTGATCCAGTAGTTGTGTATGAGCGGCGAACGCGAGTGTCCCGCAGGCCAGGCGATGACACAAACCGCCTTATGTTCACTCCTCATCGATCGGCACAAGTCCCGTTGCGAGCAGGGTTGTACATTGCGCTCCACCCGGCGTCGGGTGCATGTATTCTGCGCTTCGAAGCCAGTCAACGTTTGCAGCCGGTATCTTTGCGGCTACATGGTCTGTCCGTCCGGTATGACCAAAGGTCAGCGGAGAGCAGTAGAAATACATGAAATCGATTTTCATCGACTGCAATGATCAGCTTGCGCCGGTGTGGCAGAAGGTCTTACGGCCGGACGACCCTCCCATCGACGTCAATCGCGAGGCTTTCGCACGCGATGAATTGCCACGCGTGCTAAAAGGCTACGACATCGCGCTGGACGATCATTCCTACATGCCGACCGAGCTGGTCGCGCAGTGCCCTTCGCTCAAACACATCGTTTTTCTCGGAACCGGCGCGGCGAGCTACATGAATATCGGGGAACTGGCTGCGCGTGGCGTAAAAGTGCACACAATCAAGGGCTATGGCGATACCGCAGTAGCAGAGCACACGATAGCGCTGATGTTCGCCGCAGCACGCGACATCGCCCGCATGGACCGTGAGGTACGGTCTCGCATCTGGACGCCACAGGAAGGCATGCAGCTTTTCGGCAAGACCCTGGGCGTGATTGGGCTCGGCGGAATAGGTGCCGAGGTGACGCGGATCGCCAAAGGCATCGGCATGGATGTGATCGCGTACAACCGCACGCCGCGCGCCGATGCATCCGCCCCGATTGTCGATATCGACACGCTGCTATCAAGATCCGATGTCGTGTCGATGAACTTGGTGCTCAACGAGGAAACGAAAGGCTTTCTCGGCAGAGAGCGGATTGCGCGGATGAAACCGGGTGTGATTTTGGTGAACACCGCGCGCGGAGCCCTGATCGATGAAGATGCGTTGATCGATGCATTGCGTAGCGGCCATATCCGTCATGCCGGGCTTGACGTCTTTCATGCCGAACCTCTGAAGCCGGATCACCCGATCGCGAAATTGCCGAACGTCACACTAACCTCGCATGCCGCCTTTCGTACGCTCGAAGCGTCGATGAAGCTGCTCCGTCGCGCCATCGACATTGTGAAAACAATCGTCGGTTGACGCCCCAGATTGCCCAGAAACCGTTCGGCGTGCTGTTCCCATATGCGGTGCGGAACGCGACCTGGCGAACGGGACCCCGCATTGACGTGATCGCGTTCCCGGTCACAATACAAAAAAAAGACAGGGGGAGGACACGTGAAGCCGTCGCCTTTCGCATACAACAAGGCGCGATCGCTCGACGAGGCGGTCAGCCTGCTCGGCAGCGGAGACGCAAAACTGCTTGCCGGCGGGCAAAGCCTGATCGCCACGCTGAACATGCGGCTGTCATCTCCCGCTATGCTCATCGACATCAATGGCATCGTCGGGCTTGACGGTATTTGCAGAGCCGATGGCAGCGTCGAGATCGGCGCATTGGCTCGGCATGCCCAAGTCGAATATTCGGACGTGATTGCAAGAGACGCCCCGCTGATCGCTCGGGCGATGCCACATATCGGTCATCCTGCCATCCGCAATCGAGGTACATTCGGAGGCTCAATCGCCTTTGCCGATCCGGCGGCAGAACTACCGGCCTGCCTGCTGGCGCTTGACGGAGAGATTGAAGCAACGGGACCGAAAGGCAGACGGACAATCAAGGCGCAGGATTTTTTCAAGGGATTGTTCGAGACAGCGCTCGGTCCGCAGGACGTTCTCACCGGCATTCGCATACCAGTCGCGACCAACGAGACGCGCATCGGCTTCGCAGAATTGGCGCGCCGGCACGGCGATTATGCGATCGTCGGACTGGCGGCATGTGCGCGTGCCGATGGCAAGGGACTTTCCGACGTGCGCCTCGCCTATTTCGGGGTCGGCAACGTTCCCGTACGTGCGAGGAAGGCGGAGGCTGCGCTCACCCACGGTGACGTCGAACGAGCCGTTGCTGCGCTCGACCTCGATCCACCCGACGACGTCCAAGCCACGGGAAAAGTGAAGAAACATCTCGCCGGTGTGCTACTCCGGCGCGTTGCCCATCAATTGATGGAGCCAGCCCGATGAGCGATCACGCTGTCGAAGTTTCGATGATCGTCAATGGCGAGCGCCTGCGCCAGCGGGTAGACCCACGTAGGACACTGGTAGATTTCCTGCGGGAGGATTTGGCATTGACCGGCAGCCACGTCGGCTGCGAGCACGGTGTCTGCGGCGCCTGCACCGTGCGGGTGAACGGTGAGATCGTGCGCGGCTGCCTCATGCTCGCCGTTCAGTGCGACGGCGCCGAGGTGGAGACGATCGAAGGTCTTTCCGATTCGGGCGAAGTCGCCGATCTGCAGTCCGCGTTCGAGCAGCGAAACGCGCTGCAGTGCGGCTTTTGTACGCCAGGCATGATCACCGCCGCGCAAGACCTTCTTAAGCGATCAGCCCGCGTCCCTTCGCGGGACGCCATCCGTAATCACTTGTCGGGCAATTACTGTCGTTGCACCGGATATCACGCGATCGTCGATGCCGTTGAAGCGGTGGCACAGCAGCGGGCGAGCGGCAGGAAATGAAACAGGGGCAACCGCTATTGCAATGAAAATCGCCGAAGACTCACCTCCCGTTCTCACCGCGCTCGACCGGCCCAATTCCTACCTTGGCCGCTCGGTGCCGCGCCCCAACCTGAATCGTCTGACCCAGGGACGCGGGCAATATGTCAGCGACGTTGTGTTGCCGCGCATGTCGCACGTGGCCTTCGTGCGTTCTCCGCATGCGCATGCGCGCATCGTGACGATCGTCACGGAAAAGGCGAGGCAGTCGCCGGGAGTAATCGCTGTCGTCACCGGCGCGGAGTTGGCGAAAGTGATGACGCCGTGGGTTGGCGTCCTCACGCACCTGAAAGGCCTCAAATCGGCGCCTCAGGCGCCAATTGCGATCGAGCGCGCCTGCTGGCAAGGCGAAGCGGTCTGCGCCGTCGTCGCGCGAACGCGCGCGGAAGCGGAGGATGCCTGCGAACTCGTCGAGATCGCCTACGAGGAGTTGCTCGCGGTCACCGATCCGGAAGCCGCACTCGATGCCAACACACCCGTTATTCATGCGTCGCTTGGCGACAACCTGTGTTTCGAGCGCAAGCTGGATGTCGGCTCGGTAGACAGCGCCTTTGGCGAGTCCGAAGCGGTCGTAGAGGCAACGTTCCGCTTTGGCCGGCACACCGGCGTGACCAACGAGCCGCGCGCCATCGTTGCCGACTGGAACGAAGGCGAGCAGCGGATGACGGTCTATCAAGGCACGCAGGCGCCTCACATGATGCAGAACCTGTTTGCCAAGCATCTCGGCCTCGCGGAGCACCAGGTTCGCGTGCTGACGAAGGATGTCGGCGGGTCATTCGGCATCAAGGTGCACACTTATGCCGACGAGATGGCGACGGTGGCACTTTCCAAGCTGCTCAAGCGACCGGTCAAATTCGTTGCAGATCGCATCGAAAGCTTCGTCACCGACATCCACGCCCGCGATCACCGCATCAAGGCCAAGATCGGCGTGAGCAAGGATGGTACGATCACTGCCTTCGAGATCGACGACCTCACTGGAATCGGCCCCTACTCCGTCTATCCCCGCACTAGCGGCATCGAAGCCAATCAAATCGTCAACCTGGTCGGCGGACCCTACAAATGTCCGAACTACCGCGCTCAGGCACGCGTCGTGTTCCAGAACAAAAATGTCATGTGCCAGTACCGGGCGGTGGGACATCCCATTGCGGTCGCGGTGACGGAGGGACTCGTGGAGCTGGCGGCTGCGAAAATCGGCATGGACCCGCTCGAGTTGCGCCGCCGCAATCTCATCCCCGATGATGCCTATCCAACCCAATCGGCAGCCGGACTCAAATTCGAGCTGCTGTCACACCACGAGGCCTTGGCTCATCTCGATTCGATGATGAACTACGCCGGCCTTCGTGCCGAACAGAAGAAATTGCGCGAGCAAGGCGTTTATCGCGGCATCGGCTTTGCGAGCTTCATCGAGGTAACCAATCCCTCTGCGGCATTCTATGGCGTTGGCGGCGCACGCATCACGTCGATGGACGGCGCGACGGTGAAGCTCGATGCGCAAGGCGGCATCATCGTGCACACCGGCGTCACCGAGCAAGGGCAAGGTGCCGAAGCGGTTGTAGCGCAATGCGTCGCATCGTCTTTCGGCGTCCCGATCGACAGGGTACGGGTGATTACTGGCGATACCGACAACACGCCCTATGGCGGCGGCACCTGGGCCTCACGCGCCGCCGGCATCGGCGGTGAAGCGGCCTGGCAGGCTGGCAAGGCGCTGCGCGAGAACGTGCTGGCGGTTGCCGGGGCCATGCTGCAAGCCAAGCCCGAGGAGCTCGACATCCGCAAAGGGATCGTGGTCGACAAGGCCAGCGGCACCGAGCGCCTGCCGCTCGAGGAGCTGGCGCGGGTGGCTTATTTCAGGCCGGACACGCTGCCGCCCGGTTTTCAGGCCGAGTTGATGGCCACGCGCCACTACGTGCCGCGCGCGTGGCCGTTTGCCTTCACCAACGGCATCCAGGCGAGCTATCTGGAGGTCGATGTCGAAACCGGTTTCGTGAAGCTGCTCAAGCATTGGTGCGTCGAGGACTGCGGCACGATCATCAATCCGCAGCTCGTCGACGAACAGATCCGCGGCGGTGTCGTGCAGGGTATTGGCGCCGCGCTGTTCGAACACTGCATCTATGATGAACGCGGTCAGCTGCTCAACGGCAATATGGCGGACTACCTCGTGCCCATGGCGGCAGAAATGCCGGACATCGAATGCGGCCATGTCGTCTCCCCGACGGCGGACAGCGAGCTCGGCGCAAAGGGCGCGGGCGAAGCAGGCACCGCCGGTGCACCTGGCTCGGTGATGAATGCGATCAACGACGCGCTTCGCCCCCTCGGGGCGGCACCGCTGACGGACATGCCGTTCACTCCCGACAAGATTTTGCGCGCGCTCGGAAAGGTATGAGGATCTTCGTCGCTGGCAGACTTGCGAAAAGCGCGCGCTCTTGCCAGTGCGGGCGCCGTGAAGGTGCGGCTCAGAATTTGATCATATCGCTCCGTGTCAGGGTGGTTCTGGCGGAGACCGACGGCGCATTCATGAAAGTGAATACGGTCGAGAACTCGGCATAAGGGTCGACGGCCGACATTCCGTCGACTGGAATGATTACGTTCATACCGCGAAATGCCGCGCCGCTTGCAGTATAGAGCACCGCGCCGTTTGACGAGGTGCCGACGGCGATGACTGTCGTGATTCCCTTATCCTTGAGGATTTTCTCGAGGTCTGTGTTGAGGAATTTATCCGGCCCCGACAGCACCGAAGGCTCTCCCGCTGCAGGCGCGACGTCCTTGATGACGTCAGCATTCGTCGTCTTGCTGATGAGACTGTAGACCACCGTCGCCTTCGCCGTGCGCGCGGCCTCAAGCAACTTCTTCATCGCAGGAATGGTCGCAACACAGCGCGGCCGCTTCCCGCAATTCTGGTTCATGAAATCCAGCATCAGCAGGGCTGTGGTTTTAGGATCTACCGTCACCGGCTTGAGTGTCGGTGGAGGCGGCGCCTTTATGTTCGCCCATTCGTCCACAATATCCTTCGCGTGGGCAGGCACCGCGAACGCCAGCACGAGGGCCGCTGCAAACAATAAATTGCGTTTCATGAATATTCTCCCTGAACGATCATTCTTCGGCTGTTTCTGGCGCCGATGATGCGCAGCCGTGCTTGCTCTGTCAAAGCAGCGATGAGCACCCGCTTGATGAAACACCGGTGCGCGCGCAATATTCAGGCAACGCACGGGGCAACGACAATACCAGAAGGAAATACTTCATGGATATCAAGGTCGGCAAACAAGCCATCGCCGAAGCGACACAAAAGCTGAGGAATTGGGGGCGCTGGGGCAAGGACGACCAGATCGGCACGCTCAATCACGTGACCCCTGAAGACATCGTAAAGGCGGCGAGTTTGATACGCTCCGGCAAGGTCTTTGCACTTGGCATCCCACTCGATCGCACTGGCCCACAGACCGGTCTGTTCGGTGGCCGTTTCAACCCGATCCATCAGATGCTCGCCACCGGCACGGACGCCATTGCGGGCCAGCAGGACTGGAACAAGATCCGGTATGCCGATGATACGCTCACGCTATGTGTGCAGGGTGCTACTCACTGGGATGCGCTCGGGCACATCTTTTATGAAGATAAGGCTTACAACGGCTACGATGCCAAGCTGATAGACTCGCGCGGACTTTCCGTGCTCGGCATCGAGCATTCAAAGAACAAGATGGTCGGTCGCGGCGTTCTGCTCGACATCGCGCGTTTTCGGGGCGTGAAGTGGATGCAGGATGGCGAAAGCATTTCCAATGACGAACTCGACAAATGCGCCAAGCATCAGAACGTTTCGATTGGGCGCGGTGATTTCGTCATCATCCGCACCGGCCAGATGGAACGCTGCCTCGCTGAAAAGGAGTGGGGCGGCTATGCCGGCGGCGATGCACCCGGCGTGAAGTTCGAGAACTGCTACTGGTGCCAGGAAAAGCAGATCGCTGCCATCTGCACTGATACGTGGGGCGTGGAGGTACGTCCGAATGAGACCACAGAAGCCAACCAGCCCTGGCACTGGGTCGTGATTCCCGCCATGGGCCTGTGCATGGGTGAAATTTTTTATCTCAAGGAGCTTGCTGAAGATTGCGAGCAGGACGGAATATACGAGTTCTTTTTTTGCGGCCCGCCGCTGATCATCACCGGCGGAACCGGATCCCCGATCAATCCTCAGGCGATCAAATAGATCGCGCCATTTTCGCTGATGTTGGGCTTGTCCCGAGGGGCGACGCCTTAGGCTATAGTGCCGGCGAAAGGCGCGGGTGGGGAGTAAATTAAAGGAGTAAAACCATGGCTCGCTGGCTCAAGAGCGGAATGGACGCGAGCGCCATCAAGGCCGCCGATGCCAAGGTACGCGAAACCGTCGAAGGCATTCTCGCCCAGGTCGACGAGCGCAAGGATGCGGCGATCCGGGAGTTGTCCGAGAAGTTCGACAAGTGGTCGCCGAGGGATTTCCGGTTGTCGCCTTCGGAGATTGAGCGCGCGATCGCGCAGGTGCCCGAGCGTGACCTCGACGATATCAGGTTTGCGCAGGCCCAGGTTCGCAATTTTGCGCAGAAGCAGCGCGAGACAATGCGCGATCTCGAAGTGGAGACGCTACCGGGCGTGATCTTGGGCCATCGCCATATCCCCGTGGATTCGATCGGCTGCTACGTACCCGGAGGCCGTTATCCGATGGTCGCAAGCGCGCATATGTCGATCGTGACAGCGAAAGTCGCGGGCGTGAAACGCATCATTGCTTGTGCGCCACCCTTCAAGGGCGGCCCGCATCCGGCGATCGTTGCGGCAATGCATTTCGGCGGAGCCGACGAAATTTATGTGCTGGGCGGCGTACAGGCCGTGGCAGCCATGGCACTCGGCACCGAGACGATCAAGCCGGTCGACATGATCGTCGGCCCGGGAAATGCGTATGTGGCCGAGGCCAAGCGTCAGTTGTTCGGGCGCGTCGGCATCGATCTGCTTGCGGGCCCGACTGAAACTCTGATCATCGCAGACGACAGCGTCGACGGTGAGATCTGTGCGACGGACCTGCTGGGACAGGCCGAACACGGCCCCACCTCGCCCGCCGTACTGATCACGAATTCGGAAAAACTGGCGCGTGAAACGATGAAAGAGGTCGAACGCATTCTCAAGATCCTTCCCAGCGCCGACCTCGCGGGCCAGGCATGGAAAGACTACGGCGAAGTCATCGTCTGCGACGATGCAACCGAAATGGTTCGGGAGGCCGACCGGGTTGCGTCCGAGCACGTGCAGGTGATGACCCGCGATCCTGATTTTTTCCTGAACAACATGAAGAACTATGGATCGCTGTTTCTCGGCGCGCGCACCAATGTGGCGTATGGCGACAAGGTCATCGGCACCAATCACACTCTGCCGACTAAGAAAGCCGCGCGCTACACCGGCGGACTCTGGGTCGGCAAGTTCATAAAGACATGCACCTATCAGAAAGTGCTTACCGATGAAGCCAGCGCCAAGATAGGCGAGGTATGCTCGCGCCTCTGCGTGCTGGAAGGCTTCCTGGCGCACGCCGAGCAGGCCAATGTGCGCGTGCGCCGCTATGGCGGCCGCAATGTCCCGTACGCCCAGGCAGCGGAATAGCGCTCGAGGGGCACAGACTTGGCCCGTCCAATCTCGTCTCGCGCATCCCATGCATGTCGGGCACGAAGGTAGGCATGACGACGAATGGCCGTTGATCTCACTCCTACTCCCTCCTTCCGCCTCGATGGCAGGCGGGCGTTGGTGACCGGCGCGGGACGCGGCATCGGCCTTGCCGCGGCGTCGGCTCTGGCGGATGCCGGTGCGCACGTAACGCTCGCCGCGCGAACGTCGAGAGAGATCGAGGAGGCCGCCGAAGCGATTCGTGCACGCGGTCAAAAAGCCGAAGCGCTCACGCTCGACGTGCGTGATGTCGAAGCGGTAAAGAGCACGATCGGGTCACAAGAGCCGTTTGATATCCTCGTGAACAATGCCGGCACCAACAGGCCGGCGCCATTTGTCGAGGTGAGCATCGAGGATTTCGACTTCGTCTTCTCGCTGAATGTGCGTGCAGCCTATTTCGTCGCGCAGGCCGTAGCACGCAGGCTGGTCGAGGCAAAAAAGACCGGTTCGATTGTGAACATGTCATCGCAGATGGGTCACGTCGGAGGACCGACGCGCACGGTGTACTGTGCCACCAAGCATGCGATGGAAGGCTTCACCAAAGCGATGGCCATCGAACTTGCGCCGCACGGGATTCGCGTGAACACGCTCGCCCCGACATTCATCGAGACTCCGATGACGAGACCTTTCTTCGAGAACAAGGCTTTCCGCGAGGACACGCTGCGGCGAATCAAGCTTGGTCGTCTGGGACAGCTCGAGGATCTGACCGGAGCTGTCGTGTTCCTCGCCAGCGATGCGTCGGCGCTGGTGACCGGCACGTCGCTTGTCGTCGATGGAGGCTGGACCGCCGACTGAGTGGGCTCGCTCGGGCCTATTTCAGCGGAGGCAGGTCGGCGAAATACTCCGGATGCTCCTTCTGCACTTCGGCCATGAACTGCGGCCGGAACAGGCTCGGCACGTCAAGCCGTGGCGCGCCCTTGAGCGTATTCATCAGCACCTCGTCCTCGGCGTTTTCGAACGCGCGCAGCACGTTGTCGGAAAGGCGCGGATCGTAGGAGATGTTTCGCACCGCCTTTTTGCCGATGGCGATGTCGGTGCCTGGCACCCATTTCGCGAATATCTCCACCGCCTCGTCACGATTGTTGCGCGTAAAGTGCGAGGACTGGGCCAATCCCGCCGCTATCGCCTTCACCAACGCTGGCTTGCTTTCAATGGTCGGTCCATGTGCCGTCGCCACCATGACATAAGACATGTGCTGTCCGCCGCGGATGACGAGATATGAATCAGGAACCTGCGTAAGCACCTGCGTGACGTAAGGCTCCCACGACACCACCGCATCAACCTTGCCTTCAGCCAGAGCGGGTGCGAGGCCGAACTGGGACCAGATGTTCTCGATGCTCAGGTCCTCGTATTTCATCTGAGCGCGGCGCAGCACCATCTTGAAGTACTCGTCGGATGTCTGGCCGCGGGCGAGACCGACCCTCTTGCCTTTGAGGTCGGCGATCCTGCCGGGCTCAATGCCCCTGCCCTTTTTGGTGACGATGGCGAGCGGATCATCGGCATTGTCGCGCGTCGCATCATTCATGATCAGGCCGATGACCTTGAACGGCTCGCCCGAGTGCACGGCCTTGAGGTAGGTGGTCGTGCTCATGTCACCGATCTGCGCACGGCCATCATGCATGGCATTGACCATATCGGTGCCCGTGTCCACCACGAGCATGCGCGCGTCGACGCCATGCTTCGCAAAAAAGCCTTTCTCGGCACCGATGAACATCGGCAGGTGTCCGAAATTGTTGCCGATCACGACATCGAGTTTGGGCAGGTCAGCCATTGTGTTCCTCCCTTTCTGCTGCCGTCACCGAGCTCGCCCGGCGATGGCGCTCAGGATGGCGACGCCAGCGAAGGCGGGCATCCCGGGCCATGACATTTATCTTAGCACCTGCGGATTGACGCAGTTGGGTGGCGTCTTTCCGCCGATCAGCGCCTGCAGATTGTCGACCACGATATTCGCCATCTGCTCACGTACTTCCATCACCGCGCTGCCGAGGTGAGGTGTTAGCACCACGTTCTTCATGGTCTTTAAAGCCCGGGGGAGCTTCGGCTCATGCTCGAAGACATCCAGGCCGGCGCCCGCGATCTGTCGCCTCTTCAACGCGCGCACCAGAGCCTTCTCATCAATGATGGCGCCGCGCGCAGTATTGATGATGAACGCGCCTGGTTTCATCATCGCGAATTCCCTGTCGGAGATCATGTGTCGCGTTTCCGCATTCAGCGGCGGATGCAGTGAGACGAAATCCGACTCTGCGAGCAGCCGCTCAAGCGAGACATGCTCCATCCCAAGCTCGCGCTCGGCTTCGGGCTTCCGGCGTGGACCCCAATATAGAATTCGCATTCCGAACCCGCGCGCTCGGCGCGCGGTCGCCTGTCCGATGCGCCCCGCGCCTACGATGCCGATCGTCTTTCCGTAGACATAGGCGCCGGCAAGATGGTTGGACTGGGAGCCGGGAAATTTCCCCGCCCGAACCATGCGATCGCCTTCGACCATCCGGCGGGCCACCGCGATCATCAAGCCAAAATGAATATCGGCAGTCGACTCCGCCACGATGGGCGGTACCACCGTGACCGGAATGCCGCGTTTTGTCGCTTCCGCCACGTCGATGTTGTCGGGTGTGATCGACATCGAGCAGACGGCACGCAGCTTCGGATTTGCGCCAAGAACAGCCCGGTCAACCCTGTCGTGAAGCAGCGAAAAGAGAATTTCGCATTTCTTCACCGCGGTAATCAGCTTCGGTTTAGTGATGATCCTGGCCGAATCGGAGTTGATCCTGACATTTGCAATCGCGTGCAGGCGATTCAGCGCGCCGGCCGCGATCGGCTGAGTGACGAAGACGCGCGGTTTTGCGTTCACCGCAGCCACCGCACCACACCGGCAACCCCGTCGACTGCGCATTGCGCGCCGTCCGGAATTTTTCGCGTCGCGTCGAGCACGCCCAGAACCATTGGAATCCCCCGTTCGCGCGCGAGCGACGCAAGATGCGAGGTGGACCCACCGAGTTCGGCGACAACGCCGGATACTCGCGGCAGGATTTGGCTGAGCGCCGGACCGGCAACGCGCGTCACGAGCACGTCGCCGGGAGCGACGCGCGACAACTCACATTCGCAGTTCACGACGACTGCCCTACCGGCACCCCAGCCGATGCCGGCAGGATGACCGTTCAATCCAGGATGTTGCAGCCAGATCTCGTCGGGAACGATTGCGGGCTCCATATGAAGCGGTCGCGACTGCAGGAGAGTAAATCCGCTCTCATCCAGCGCCCATTCAATCTCCACCGGCCCGCCGGCGAGCTGCTCGCATTTGCGCAGGAGCCGCCCGAGACCCACCGCTTCGCCTGGTGATAGGCAAGGCTCGGCGACGAGATCCTTGGGCACGAGTTCGGGCGCCGACACCCCGTGGGCGCAGGTGTCGCGGTGACGTTTGCGTCCCGCTTCGATGGTACGAAGAAACCCCGTCTTGCTTAACACGATACGGTCGGGAACGACCTCGCCCTGCGCAATGGCGGAGCCCAGTCCCCAGGTTGCCGAGATCAGCATCTGCCCTTCAGCGGTCTCGCTCAAGCCGCCGCCGGAAACGCGCGCCGAAATCAGTGGCTGTATCAGCACGCTCATCGCCGTATCGGCTGGAGAGAGACCGTGATTGTCCATGTAGCGCCGCGCATGTGAGGTCCATAGCGCCGCCCAGCACGCGCGTACCGCGGTGAGAAACTCAGTTTCGTCTGAAAGCCCGAGAAAACTCTCGAACTGCCCGGCAAAGTTCGCGCCCTTTCGATCCTCTATCAGCGCCGAAGAACGCACCACCCCCAACGGGAAGCGTTCTCGCTGCTTGCGCCAGGCGATGAGCAGCGGTTGGAGAATCTCGGGCGCGACATCACGCTCATAAAGCGCGAGCCTGATCTGGATCGAAATCCGGCGCGAGGCCGGCAAATCGGCCTCATTATATTCACGCAGTAGGTTCTCGATCCCGAGATGCCGAAGTTGATGGCGATATGCGGCGGCCGTGAGAGCAAAGCCGCCGGGCGTCGGCAGCCCGGCATGTGTCAGCGCGGCAAGCGTCGCCGCTTTCGGCCCCACCCGTTCGGGATCCGCAGCCAAAGGATCATCGAGATCAAGAATATAAGCGGTCATCACAATCGCTGGACGTCGGTTGTCGCGGCACCATTGCCCCCCTGTTTGGGCGGACGGTAGCTGCTCGAGATCCCGCCGGTCACAGAGCGTCGCGCCCGGCCCGGAGATAATTTCGGCCAAGCGGCCGAAATCATTTCACGTGATCGCCATAGCCCGGCAGCGGATCAACGACCGTGATCTGCTTCACCGGGAAATTCGACACGATTTCTATGTCGTTTTTCTTGACGATGAGCATTTCCTCGATGCGGACACCGTAACGGAAACGCTTCCCGTGCTGTGTCTCGAGCGCGAAGGTCATCCCTTCCTGAATCTCTATCGGATGATCAAGAGACCAGATGCGCGAGATCACCGGCGGATCGTACTGCGCGAGACCGAGGCCATGGCCCCAGAGATTGGCGGCCGCCTGGTCCTCGTCCTCGTAGCCCCAAGTCTCCATGGCCGACGGCCACTTCGAAGCGATATCCTTGGTCGTGGCTCCCACTTTCACCGCGCCAATCGAATCGTAGAGCCATTCAAGTGCCGTGGCGTAAGTATCCTTCTGTTCTTTTGTCGGCTCTTTGCCCACGCAGTAGGTGCGGTAGTAACAGGACTTATATCCGTTCCAGGTCAGCGCAGCCAAATCCATGAACACAATGTCGCCGGGCTGGATGATGCGATCCGAGAAGTTGCGCCAGTTAGGCCAGGTGTTCGGGCCTGACGAAACGATGACGTCTTCGACATCCTCCATTCCCGGAATGCTGTAGAGATATTCCATCAGATGCGCCGTCACCTGATTTTCGGTGATGCCCGGGCGAAGAAATTTCATGCATTCCCAGTGTGTCGCGTCGCCGATAGCACCGACGATGCGGAAGCATTCCTGCTCGTCGACACTCTTGACGGCGCGCGCCTCCATCATGGGAGTCATGCCGTCCGTCCAGTTGATGTCGTTTTCCTTGAAAATGTTGATCATGTTGATGTCGATGAAGTCGACACCAAGCTTTTGTCCGGCCACCCCGTTGTCTTTCATTGCCTGGATGACCGCTTTGGTGAATTTGGTCACCTGCTGCGTCGAGGCCGGACCCGCAGCGCCCTTGATCCAGGCGAAGGAGTGACGGACGTTTTCCTTGGGAATCCAAGGCGAATGCCGCTCGATCTGGAAGCCGATGTCGCCCTGCTCGAACAGAATCGGGCGCCCATCACCACACAGCATGGCGTACCGCAGACCGGGCTTGAGCCTGTTCCAACCCGGGGTCAGCGTGCCGGTGATGTAACGGACGTTCTCATCGTACATGCAGAGCAGCGCCCCGAGGCCATGCTTCTTCATCATCGAGCGTGCGCGCTCGATGCGATATTCGCGCAGCCGGTCCCAATTGACCCGCTGCTGCCAATCCATTCCGGCAATGCCGAAATTCGCTCCCATGATGCTTCCTCCCGACCCGCGCGTTAGCGCGCTCATTGCTGGTTGGCAGAAATCCTATGCCGATTGGCGTCTGTCGAAGAAATAATATATTCTGCCTCCACTCATTAGTTTTTCTAATGACGCGAATTGCAAGGGGATTTATGGCGAACATCCCGCTGCGGCAAATCCGCGCCGTGATAGCGGTATGCGAAGAAGGCTCTTTCACGCGTGCTGCGCAGCGCGAGAACGCAACGCAGTCCGGCATTTCCCAGCACGTTGCGGCGGTCGAGCGCGCGTTGAAGGTGAAGCTGTTCGAGCGCACGACGGGCGGCGTCACGCCCACGCCTGCCGGGCTTCGATATTACAAACGCTGCGTGGAGGCGGTCGGCACGCTTGAGCAAGCGGCGGAGGAGGCGCGTTCGCTTGGGCGCGAGGTCACAGGCGATCTGCGGATCGGTCTGATGCCGACATTCACGCGCGCTGTCCTCGCGCCGGTCCTTGATGATTTCGTACCGCGTTGCCCGGAGGTCAGGCTACACATCGTGGAAGGATACAGTTCGTTGCTGACCGAAATGGTTCTCGAAGACGCTTTGGATTTTGCGGTGGTGCCTGCCTTCGAGGGCACCATTGGGCTCAAGTCACGCATGCTGGTGCGCGACCGCGAAATGCTCATTTCAGGCCCGCGGGCGGGATTTACGCCACTGTCTCCGGTGCGCCTGTCCGAATGCAGGCCACTGAAGATCGTCGCGCCCAGTCCGGAAAATATCCGCCGTCGCAATCTCGAGACGTACTTTCAGGCGAACGGCGTCGAAGTCGAAGCCATGCTTGAAATGGACGCAATGATCGCAACGCTCGAATTCGTCGCGCGTTCGGATTGGGTCACCATTCTTCCAAGCGTCATCTCCGTCAACGACATCGGCCGCAACGAACTGGTGGTCAATCCTGTCGTCGATCCGGAGATGCACGCGGAATTCGTCGTCATCCAGCCGACGCGCCGCCGGCTCTCCACGCAGGCGCGCATGTTCCTGCATCGTTTCGAGCAGGAAGTCACTCATATCCACGATGTGTGGAATGCTGCGATAGCCGGATCCATCCGCAAGCTTTCGGCCTGACAGCCGTTACTCATCTACTAGACGTCAATCCAGGCACCGTCGGCATCTGCCGATCTGAAGACAGCTTCGAGCGCAGCCGCGGTCTGCAGAATTGCAGTCGGCGAAATCGGAAACGTTCCCTGTCCTAGCGCGGCCTTCGCGAAAAAGTCCAGATTGCGGCCAAGGTGATTGTCTGCGGGCCGATCGATCACCTCGGGCTCGTCCTTGCCTGCATATCGCACGATTGCGCGCGTTTCGCTGACGCTCTCGGCCCAGCAGTTCTCGCCGAAAACCGCGATACGCCAACGGAACGGCGTCTTCAGTGTCGTCCCGAGCGTACCTGTCGCCCCATTCTCGAATTCGATCAGCGCGGCCGTGGTGTCGCCCGTCGGCAGCTTGATTGCACGTGCTTTCGAGAGTGCGCTGATGCGCCTCATCGGTCCGGCCAGATCGCGGAAGCAATCCAGCACGTGTATCCCCATGCCTGTCATACCTCCGGCACGGCTTTCTTCCGCGGCCATCCGCCAACTGTCGGCAGGATAGTTGGCCAGCCAATCGTGACTGTAGTTGCCCTCGACATGCATGATCGTGCCGAAGGCGCCCGCGTCCTTGAGCTCTGAGAGGATTCGCATGGAGGGCATCAGCCGGAAATGATGACCGACCGCAATCTGAACGCCGGCGGCTCGGACGGCATCGAGCATGGCAACGGCTTCGGCTTTCGACAGTGCAAACGGCTTTTCGCAATAGATGTGCTTGCCGGCCTTCGCGAGCGCCTTCACCTGCGCAGGATGCTTGGTGTGGGGGGTTGCCAGAACCACGGCCTGAACCGACACATCCGCCAGCACCTCATCGAGCGACGTCCCGATCGCAATCTTTTGCTCAGCGGCAAAGTCGCGCACGGAGTCGGGCTCGAGCGTCACCCCGCGAGTAAAGTGCAGCGGGGCGCCAAAGTCCCGCGCCGCTTTCACCAGCGTCTTGCCCCACCACCCGAGGCCCACGATCGCCGTGTTCAACATTTTCGGGGTTCCAAAAGGCTCGTTGCAGGAACGTCAGATCCGGAAACAGATATTATACGGCTGCCGGCGCTCCGGGCTGCTTGAGCGGATGCGCGCGTGCAAACGCGTCGTTCTTCATGCAAGCCCCCGCGATGCGTCCCACCGTCGGATAGGGGGCCAAGTCGACCTTGAAAAAGTTCGCCCCTGCAACCTGGCTGGCAAGGCAAATATCCGCAATCGTGATCTGCTCGCCTTGACAATAGGTACCGGTCTCCTTTTCCCCGGCAAGATGCGCCTCGATCGCTACCAGTGCTGCGCGATGCCAATGCTGCGCCCATCTGGTCACCGCAGCTTCGTCGGCCTTGAACTCGTTCGCCAGATATTCGCGCACGCGCGGAACGATTAGTGGATGGGAATCACAAGCGACAATCTGGGAAAGCCCACGCACGCGGGCGCGCGCCTTCGGTTCTTTCGGCAGGAGCGGCGGATTGGGATGTGTTTCGTCGAGATATTCGATAATCGCGAGCGACTCGTAGAGCGCGGGGCCGTCACCATCGACCAGGGCGGGAATTGCCATCATCGGGTTCACCTTGCGGAATGCATCCTCGCGCTGGTGGCCCTTCATGAGATTCACTTCCACGACCTCGGGCGAGAGTCCCTTAAGATTGAGCGCAATCCGCACGCGAAACGTCGCAAGCGAACGCCAAAATGAAAACAGCTTCACAACATCCTCCCCTTTCGCCCGCCACGGGCGAAGTTTGGTTTTCAGGTTTTCAGGATTTCTTGCGCTTGGCCCAATAGACGGTCATGCACGAGCCGTCAGCGCCACCAAATCCGTTTTTCGTGGCTTCCTCGAAGCCCGCCAGCGTGGCCTTCGTCGCAAGCATTTCGGCGCCCCGCGATTCCCCCGTCTCGATCATCGAGCGCAAATCTTTGACGCCGTTTGCAATGCTGAAAGTGGTCGGCCCGGGATCGCGGCCTTCGAACATCGTCACGATCATCTCGGCGCGATTCTTCAAAGCGGGATTGGCTCCGTTCGTGTCGACGAAAAGATCGAGAAGGCGTTTGGGCTCCCAGCCCGCGGCGCCCGCTATCGCGAACGCCTCCCCATAGGCTTGCCATGCCACCATTAGCGGCAGATTGATCGCAAGCTTCATCGACGCACCGGTGCCGACAGGTCCGCAGTGTTCAAGCCGTCGACAGAGCTGCTCGAGAATTGGCCTAGCGCGAGCCGCGTCGGCTGATTCCGCGCCCATCAAGCCGAGCAGCTTGCCCTGACGCGCCGGAGTGGTGGATCCTCCAACCGGGCATTCGACCAACGCGGCGTTTTTTGCCCGCACCTTTGACGCAAGCGCGACAGGCACTTTCGGAGCCACAGTGCTCATTTCGATGAACAGCTTGCCCTTGACGTCGCCGGACAAGAGACCATCTGGGCCGTTGTAAACCGAATCGATCGCGGCGGCATCAGTGAGCAGCGTGATCACGGCTTCAACCGAAGCCGCAAGTTGCGCCGGCGAAGCCGAGAGCTTGGCGCCCGCTTCTGTCAACGGCCTCGCTTTCTCGGGAGTACGATTCCAGACCGTCACCTCGTGGCCGACTTCCATGAGTCGAGCGGCCACAGCCGCGCCCATTACGCCAAGGCCTGCGACCCCGATTTTCATACGACCTCCTTCGTGCTTTTGGATGCGACCATATGCTATCGCCGATCGGCTTGAAAGGCGGCCGCTCCGCGCGACTCGACAGGCTGACGAGCAGCGCATAAGAGGGGCGCGAATTCGATCGGGCATGGGGAGAAACGAATGGCAGCGCGACGAAGCAAGGGCGCGGTCGGTGTGATCGGGCTCGGCATCATGGGCGGTGCGTTCGCCAAGAATCTGGTCAAGGCCGGTTGGCGTGTTGTGGGTTATGACACCAGCGCAGCGCGTCGCCGGGAGGCGAGACACGCAGGCGTAGAAATCGCGCGCAATGCCGTAGCGCTTGCGGAAGCCGTACCGACGATCATCACAAGCCTTCCCAAGCCGCAGGCCCTCGCCGATAGCGTGCGACAGATTGCCGACGCAAAACTCGCCCGAAAGATTCTCGTCGAGATGAGCACCTTCGCAATTTCCGACAAGGAGAAGGCCGCTCGTGTATTGAGCAAGGCCGGACACATCATGATCGACTGCCCGGTGAGCGGCACCGGAGCGCAGGCGAAGGACCGGGATCTCGTATTCTATGCCAGCGGAGACGCGAAGGTTATTGCGCGCCTGCGTCCTTTGTTTGCCGATTTTGGCCGTCGCGTCTTCAATGTCGGCGAGTTCGGCAATGGCAGCCGCATGAAGTACGTGGCTAATCTTCTGGTCGCGATCAACAACGTCGCTTCGGCTGAAGCCATGGTGCTTGGCATGAAGGCCGGTCTCGATCCGGGGATGGTCGTTGATCTCATCAAGGCAGGGGCCGGCAATTCACGCGTATTCGAACTGCGAGCGCCGATGATGGCGAAGGGCCGATACGACGATGTCACGATGAAGATTTCGGTCTGGGACAAGGACATGCAGGTGATCGGCGACTACGCGCGCAAGATCCGTGTGCCGACGCCGATGTTCAATGCCTCGAAACCTGTTTACCTCAAGGCCGCGCGCAGCGGACTCGGCAACCGCGACACCGCAGCGGTCTGCGCGGTGCTCGAAAAAATGGCAAAGGTGACACGACGCAAGCGAGGCTAGATTTCGGTCGCGCACCACACAGCACTTGCGTCCGGCTTGGTCTTCTGTAGCCTTCCCAGCGAAAAATAATGAAGGGCTGGGGGAGGAATTGGATGCCTTCATTGCGGCAACGATCGGAGATCCGCGACAACATGCGGATCGACTGGGACGTGCCGATCACGATGGACGACGGGCTCGTGCTTCGCGCCGATGTCTTTCGCCCAGCGAAAGAGGGCAAATACCCCGTCATCCTCAGCCACGGACCGTATGCCAAGGGTCTGGCGTTTCAGGATGGCTATCCGAGCGCGTGGCAGCGCATGGCGGAAAACCATCCTGATGTCACTGCCGGATCAAGCAACCTCTACCAAAGCTGGGAAGTCGTCGATCCTGAGAAGTGGGTACCGCACGACTATGCTTGCGTGCGCGTCGACTCTCGCGGAGCCGGGTGTTCCCCAGGCTTCATCGATCATTTCTCCCCGCGAGAGACGAAGGATTTTTACGACTGCATCGAATGGGCGGGCGTGCAGCCCTGGTCGAACGGCAAAGTCGGCCTCAACGGGATTTCCTACTACGGCATCAACCAGTGGCACGTTGCCTCGCTGCAGCCGCCTCACCTTTCCGCGATGTGCATCTGGGAAGGCGCCGCTGACTGGTACCGCGACATGACTCACCATGGCGGTATTCTCTCGACCTTTTGGGAGAACTGGTACGACATGCAGGTCAAGACCGTGCAATACGGCGCCGGCGAACGCGGGAAGCGAAGCCGTGTTCACGGCGAACTGGTGTGCGGCCCGGAGACCTTGCCGGAAAGCGAACTTGCAAAAAACCGCGCCGATTTCGGTACAGAAATCGCGAAACATGCGCTGGATGATGATTACCACAAGGATCGGTCTGCAAAGTGGGACAAGATCATCACGCCACTATTCTCGGCAGCCAATTGGGGCGGTCAGGGACTCCATCCGCGGGGAAATTTCGAGGGATTTGTCCGCGCTGCATCGAAACAGAAATGGCTCGAGGCGCACGGAATCGAACATTGGACGCACTTCTACACTGACTATGGTCGGGAGCAGCAGCTCCGGTTCTTCGACTGCTTCCTGCACGGGAAAAAGGAACGCTGGGCAAAGCAGCCGAGGGTGCTCTTGCAAGTTCGTCACATCGACAAATTCGTGCCGCGCGTTGAGAACGAGTGGCCGCTCAAGAGAACGCGATGGACCAAATTCTATCTCGATCCTGTTTCCATGACGCTCACGACGAAGAAGCCATCCGGCGCAGCGCAGCTCAAATACGCCGCGATGGGCGATGGCCTGACATTCCTCACCTCTCCGCTTGCAAAAGAAACCGAGATAACCGGTCCATCGGCGGCGAAACTATTCGTATCCTCGTCAACAGCAGACGCCGACTTTTTCGTTGTACTTCGTGTATTCACCGGCGATCTCAAGGAGATCGTCTTCCAGGGCGCGATCGATCCGCACACACCGGTCGGACAGGGTTGGCTGCGTGCTTCGCATCGCAAGCTCGACCGGAAACTTTCCAAACCCTACAGGCCTTACCACACACATGACGAGAAGCAGCCGCTCAAGAAAGGACAGATCGTAGAGCTCGACATAGAGATATGGCCGACTTCCATCGTTGTTCCGGCGGGATACCGTGTGGGCCTGTCCATTCGCGGAAAGGATTACGAATACGGCGGCGGAAGTGGCGGCAAGCTGTCGAACTTTAAGAACGAACTGAAGGGCTGCGGGCCCTTCCTGCACGATGATCCGCGTGACCGGCCGCCGGCCGTCTTCGATGGAACGACCAGCCTGCATTTTGGCCGCGGCCGAAGCCCTTATGTGTTGCTGCCGCTCATCCCAGCGAACAAAAGGAAAGGATGAGAATGAAAGGGCCGGCGGCAATCTGCTTCGCCGGACTGTCAAGCAAAGACCCTGCGGCCATTTGGGGTGTTCATCGGCATCGAACCTAAGGTAAGCTTTTACGGAAGCCTTCGGCTAACGGAAGGAACCAGAGGGGAATGAATACTAATTTCTGGATTATCCAGGCATTTAACGGGGTTTCATACGGCGCATTGCTGTTTCTCGTCGGTAGCGGACTGTCGCTCATCTTCGGCGTGATGCGGATCGTCAATCTCGCGCACGGCTCTTACTTCCTGCTCGGCGGCTACGTGGCGATTTCGGTGATAGCCGCCACCGGCTCCTGGGCGTTGTCACTGCCCGTGGCAGCCCTGGCGATCGCCGCACTCGGCATCGTGATGGAACGTTTGTTTCTCCGATCGGAAGGTTTCCGAATACTGCGGAATCTATCCATCGCTTTTGGCGTGGCGATCTTGGCAACGCTTGCGTTCCAGGACTGGAAACCGAACATCGTCGGCAGTGCTCTTGAATTCGCCGTTGTGGCGGCGATCGCAACTGCAATTCTATATTTCGTATTTGACAGAATCGCTATTGTTCCGATCGAGACCGACGTGCTGCGCCAGGTGCTGCTCACGGTCGGCTTTGCCTTCCTCTTTCAGCAGGGAGCACTCGATATCTGGGGCGGCAACAACATGGATATCAATCCTCCCAGTGAAATGACCGGCAGCCTCGTCATCGGCGGACTGTATTTTCCATTCTATCGCGTATTCATGATCGGAATGGCGCTCCTCATCGGCGTAGCGCTCTGGCTGGCTATGGAGAAGACGCGTATTGGCGCTGCCGTTCGTGCCACGGTCGACGATGCGCAGATGGCCCGCGGCGTCGGCATCGACACGAACAGGATATCGATGTTCATTTTTGCGCTCGGCGCATTTCTCGCCGCCCTTGGAGGAGTGATCGGCGGCGCGTTTCTCGGCATCTATCCTGGACTCGATTTCGAAATGCTGCCGCTCGCCTTTGCCGTCGTCATCATCGGCGGCATGGGAAGCCTTGGCGGAGCGGCGATCGGCGCTCTTGCAGTCGGGCTCGCCGACAATTTCGGCAAGGCCTTAATGCCCGAGATCTCGTACTTCACGCTTTATGCGCCGATGGTCCTCATTCTGGCGATCAAGCCGACTGGCTTGTTCGGAAGAGAGTGAACGACGATGATGACCCAGAAAGCCAAGGTCGTGATCGTGATCGTCGTCCTGCTGGCACTTGCGGCAATCATCCCGCACTCCAGCTCCTTTGTCGTGCTGCTTGCGACCCGCGCCCTCGTCTTCGCGATCCTGGCAATGAGCGTGGACCTCCTGCTCGGCTTCACCGGCCTGCCCTCGCTCGGTCAGGCCGCTTACTTCGGCGTCGGCGCCTACATGACAGCCGTGCTCGCCGCCAGATTTCATTTCGGGCTTGGATGGGATTTCTGGCTGGTCGTGCTGCTTGGCTTGTTGTTCGGGGCGGCGCTGGCTGCCTTTTTCGGGCTGTTCGCCATTCGCGCGACGGGCGTCTATTTCCTGATGATTACACTCGCGCTCGGCCAGTGCGTTTGGGGCCTCGCCTATCGCTGGAATTCGGTGACCGGCGGCGACAACGGCATCAACGTCACCGCCCGCCCGAGTTTCGGTCTCGATCTCACCGACGAGCGGACGTTCTTTTATTTGGTGTTCGGCTTCTTCGTCGTCAGCCTGCTGACGCTCTATGTGCTGGTCCGCTCTCCGTTTGGCCGCAGCCTCGCCGGCATCCGCGAGCGGGAATTGCGCATGCAGATCCTCGGCTACAATACCTGGCTGCACAAATACATTGCCTTCGTCATTGCCGGCGCGTTCGGCGGGGTGTCGGGCGTGCTCTGGGCCCATACGAACGGCCTGATCAGCCCGGAAACGGTCGTCTTGACGACATCAGTCGATGCGCTGCTGATGGTGGTCCTCGGCGGTGCCGGCACCCTGGTGGGAGGCGCCATCGGCGCGGCGATCGTATTCGGATTGCGCGAGTATCTCAGCACTTTGGTGCCGTGGTGGCAGTACGTGCTCGGCGGCGTCTACGTACTGACGATCCTGTATCTGCCGACAGGCCTGATGGGCATCCCCGCGCGGCTTCGTCAGGGGCGCGGCACACGAACCAAAACGCCGAGTAAATCGGGAAGCTCAAAGACACTCGCATCCGTGCCTTCCTGATGGAAGGTAAAGACAACAAAGGGAGGACTACAAGATGATAGGCAAGCAATCGCAAAAGCGAGGCGCGCTGCTTCTCGCAACCGTCCTGGCGGTCGGCCTTACGGCTTCGAATGCAGGCGCCGAGGAACTGCGCATCGGTTTCCTGTCGCCGACGACCGGCATCTTTGCCCAGGTCGGCAAGGACATGGTCGACGGATTCCAACTCTATCTCGACCAGCACGGGAACAAGCTCGGCGGCGCCGACGTGAAATTCATTGTTGAGGACACGCAGGGCAAACCGGACACCGCGGTGACAAAGGCCAAGAAGCTGGTGCTGCAGGACAAGGTGCACATGTTCATCGGCGGCCTGCTCGCATCGGCCGGTTACGCGCTAGCACCGGTGAGCAGCAGCGAAAAGACGCTCTATATTTCGTCGATTTCGGCCGCGGACGACCTCACGCAGCGTCAACTGAGCAAGTACCCGTACTTCATCCGAACCGGCTGGACCTCGTCGCAGCCGACTCACGCGATCGGCCAATGGGCCTGTGACCAAGGCTACAAGAAAGTCGTCATCATCGCCGCCGATTATGCGTTCGGCTATGAACAGGCCGGCGGATTCCAAAAGGTCTTCGAGGACTGCGGCGGCAAGATCATCCAGAAAATCTGGCCGCCCATCGGGACAAAGGATTTCGGGCCTTATATCCCGAGCATCAAGGGCGACGCCGATGCCATCTTCTCGCTGATGGTTGGACCGATGTCGCTTCAGTTTCCGAAGCAGTTGCGCGCTTCCGGCAACAAGAAGCCGATTATCGGCGGCGGCACCAGCTACGACGAATTCGTTCTGCCATTCATGGGCGATGAAGTGATCGGCGATGTCTCGTCCCTGCAATACAGCGCCGCCATCACGACGCCGAAGAACGAAGCCTTCGTGAAAGCCTACCGCGCAAAATACGGCAAGGTCCCGTCCTATTATTCGGAAAGCAACTACACGACGGCTCAGATGATCGACGAAGCGATCAAGCAGTCTGCAGGCAAATATCCGGGCGCCGAACCGTTCATCAAGACCATGCTGGCTTTGAAAGTGGACGCCGTGCGCGGGCCTGTGAGCTTCGACGACATGCGCAACCCGATCCAGAACATCTACATCAAAAAGGTCGAGAAAAAGAAGATGTTCGGCTACGACAAGGATGAGCTTTGGAATACGGTGATCAAGACCTATCCGGACGTGAGTCAGTTCTGGACTTACGGCAAGGAGAAATTCCTGGCGCAGCCCGTCTACAGCCGCGAGTTCCCGCCCTGCAAGTTCTGCGAATAGGGACGAGAACGCCGGAGCCCGTTCGACATGGGCTCCGGCTGCCATTTGTCCAAATTATCGAGGATGCGGCGTGAGCACTGACACCCAACGCGACGGCGCGGCGATTGCCGCGCTGGAACTGCGGAGCCTTTGCAAAAGTTTTGGCGGCCTGCAGGCCACGCGCGACGTTACGCTGCGGATCATGCCCGGCGACCGCAAGGCCATCATCGGGCCGAACGGTGCCGGAAAGACCACTCTCTTCAATCTCATAACCGGGATTTATCCGGTGACCTCGGGCCAAGTTCTCGTGTTCGGAGAGGACGTCACCAAATGGCCGAGCCATCGGCGCACTGCGCTCGGCATGGCCCGCACATTCCAGGTCACCAGCCTATTTCCGAGGCTGACAGTTCTCGACAACGTCCTGCTTGCAATCAAGGGGCTGCGCCCTTCGAAGTTCGTCATGTGGCGGGTCATGTCGTCATATCGGGACGTGTACGAAAAGGCCTATCAGCTGCTCGAACAGGTCAGTTTCCTTGACCGGAAGGATGTGGAGGTCCGCAATCTCTCGCACGGCGAGCAGCGCCAGCTGGAGATCGTGCTCGGCCTTGCCAGCGATCCGAAGATCCTGCTGCTTGACGAGCCGGCGGCCGGACTCTCCTCAGGCGAGTCCACCGAGATGACCGAGTTTCTGAGGAAGCTTGATCCTAAGCTCGCAATCCTGCTCATCGAACATGACATGGACGTCGTGTTCGACGTGGCGGAAGAGATTTCCGTTCTGCATTTCGGCGAGGTGTTGGAGTCCGGGACGCCCCAGGCAATCAAGAACAGCCGCCGCGTTCGGGAAATCTATCTGGGGACCGAGTGACCCATGGCCATTCTCGAAGTCCAGGACATCCATACTTATTACGGCGATGCCTATGTGCTGCAGGGCCTCTCGCTGCAACTAGAGCAGGGGCAGATTCTGGGTCTCCTTGGACGCAACGGCGTGGGAAAGACCACACTCGTGAACTCGATAGTTGGTTTCAATCCGCCACGTCGCGGCAAGGTGGTTTTCAAGGGCGACGACATCACACACAAGTCTTCGTTCGAAACCGTTCGCGGGGGCATGGGACTCGTTCCGCAGGGCCGGCGCGTGTTCCCTACGCTCAGCGTCGAGGAGAATCTTCTTGTCGCCGAACGTAGCCTAGATCGGCACGGCTGGAATGTGGAACGCGTCTACAAGCTATTTCCGCGACTGCATGAGCGACGCAACCAGCGCGCAAAGACCTTGTCGGGTGGCGAGCAGCAGATGCTGGCCATCGGCCGCGCCCTGATGACTAACCCCGACTGTCTCATCATGGACGAGCCTTCCGAGGGATTGGCGCCGATTATTATCCAGGGACTTTGGGACGCGATCGGGACGCTGAAAAGAGAAGGCTTATCCATTCTGCTGGTCGAGCAGAATGCGCATCTTGCTCTCAAATTGGTGGACTACGTCCATGTGATGAGCAAGGGGCAAGTGGTATATTCAGCCAAGCCCGAAGAGTTGCGCGCGAACGAAGAAGTCAAATCGAACTATCTCGGCATTTAGCGTCGGAGCCGACGGCTTGCCGTTGCCTCCCCGCTGCCCACCGTGGGCGCGCTGCGTCGTGGTCACATGACTGGGCTTTACATCGTGGAAGGGCTTGGTCGATGATGCACCCGGTCGGGGTCGCCCATCGAGGGGTAAAGGGGTCCAGCAAAAAGTTATCGCGTCGCGAACAAGACCAGACTTGCCGGTAAGAGCAAGCTGGCATGCAAACGGCCCCCTTAGGGGGCGCAAAGGGAGGAGTGCAATGTCTCGCAAATTCAGCCGCCGCAAATTCATGGCCGGGACCGCTGCCGGCGCAGCCGCAGTCGTGTTCAAGTTTCCAGCACCGGCCATTGCGCAGGCAGCGCCGTTCAAGCTCGGCCTGCTCACGGTGAAAACCGGTCCGCTCGCCCAAGGCGGCATCCAAATGGAACAGGGCATCGTCACTTATTTAAAGGAGAAGAACTACACGTTCGCGGGTCGGAAGGTGGAATTTATTTCAGCGGACACGGGCGGCAATCCTGCGGGAACGAAGACCAAGGCGCAGGAACTGATCGAGCGCGACAAGGTGGACACGATCGTGGGACCGCTTGCCGCCTTCGAGCTGCTCGCTATCACCGATTATATCGCGCAGCAGAAGACACCCTGCCTCAGCCTCGCCGCAGCCGAGGATATGACGCAGCGCCGTCCGAACCCGTACTTTCTGCGCGCGTCGGCGACATCGTCGCAGGCGATGCATCCAATGGCGGATTTCGCCGCCAAGGAGCTGAAGCTCAAGCGCATGATCACCATCTCCGAGGACTTTGCCTTCGGCTATGAGCAGATGGGCGGCTTTCAGCAGACGTTCGAGGACAACGGCGGCAAAATTCTTAAAAAGCTATGGCCGCCGATCGTGACGCCTGACTACACCCCGTATCTCGCGCAGATCCAGGATTGTGACGGCGTGTGCCAAGGGTTTGCCGGCTCGAACCCGCTGCGCTTCATGAAGCAATACGCCGCCAACGGTCTCAAATATCCCGTCGTGACCGGTGAAACGGGCGGTGACGACGCCCTGCTGCGCTCGTTCGGCGACGAGGCACTCGGTCTTTATAGTGCCTGCCCCTATACGCTCGACCTCAATACCGACAGCAACAAGCGATTTGTTGCTGCCATGAACAAGGACTACGGCGTGGATCCGGGCTTCTACTGTGCCGGGCTCTACGTCAACGGCATGGTTGTCAATGCCGGCCTGGAGAAGACCGGCGGCAAGTCGGACGACAAGGCGGCATTGATGGCGGCCATGAAGTCGATCACGTTGAACGATACGCCTCGCGGCCCGATCAAGTTCGATCACCTGGGCAATGTCATTGGTGAAATCTTCATTCGCCACCTCGAAAAGGCGAACGGCAAGTACATCAATAAGACGATCAAGACCTATCACAACGTAAGTCAATTCTGGACTTACGACGAAAAGAAATTCCTCCAGCAACCGGTCTATTCTCGCGATTTCCCGCCGGTCAAATCTTGATGCAAGGCAGGCGCGGGCGCTGTCGGGCGCCCGCGCTTTATCTTTAGGACGAGCGCGGGAACACGGCTCACATGACTTTTTGGCTGGTGCTGACGGTCAACAGCGTCACCTTTGGTGGCCTGCTGTTTCTGCTGTCGGCGGGCTTTTCGCTGATCTTCGGCCTGATGCGGATCCCGAACCTGACGCACGGTTCGCTGTTCATGCTTGGCGCCTATATTGGCGCGACTTTCGCAATCGGCGTTCTGGGAGTGAAGTTCAACTTCTGGATTGCGGCACTGCTCGCGACTGTGACAGTGGCCATGCTTGGAGCACTCGCGGAACGTCTGCTTCTGCGGCGGCTGCCAGGAGATCAGATGGCGCAGGTGCTCGTCACTCTGGGCCTCTCTTTCATGGCCGCCGATTTCTGCCTGATGGTCTGGGGCGGCGATCCGCTGTCGGTGGCAACGCCGGCCGAGCTCGCCGGCTTCGCCCGGCTTGGCGTGTTGGTCTTTCCGAATTATCGGCTGGCCATCATCATCATCGCCGTCCTGGTCGCGATCGGACTTTGGCTCCTGCTCGAGCGGACGCGGCTCGGCGCCATGATCCGCGCAGGCGTCGACGATCCCGATATGGCCCGTGTCGTCGGAATTCGCGTGTCGCAGCTCTTCACGATCGTATTCGCGCTTGGCGCGGGGCTTGCGGCGTTTGCCGGGATCATCGGCGGCCCGATTCTCTCCGTCTATCCGGGTCTCGATCAGGACATGCTGCCGCTGGCGCTCGTGGTGGTCATTCTCGGCGGCACCGGAAGCCTGCTTGGATCATTCGTCGGCAGCATCGTCGTCGGTTTCATCTATAATTTCGGCCAGGCGCTCCTGCCCGAGCTCGCATATTTCGTCCTGTTCTTCCCAATGTTGCTGGTCCTGCTGCTGCGTCCGCAGGGCCTGTTCGGCAGGCAATTGCCATGAGCGGACGCTATACCGCGCTTCTTATTGCGCTGCTCCTGCTGATCACGCTCCCGTACTGGATGACCGGCGTGTACTACGTCAACGTCGCAAGCCAGATTCTTTTCTATGCGATCTTCGCGCTAGGCTTGAACGTGTTGGCTGGTTATGGCGGCCTCGTTTCGCTTGGTCACGCGGGGCTTTTCGGGGTGACAGCCTATGCAACCGGCTACATGCTGCAGCTGGGATTTAGCCATACGACGGCTATCATCTTCGCACTCGTGACCGGCGTTGCCGCAATGGCAGTCTATGCGGCGCTTTCACTGCGCTCGACCGGCATCGGCTTCATCATGATTACACTGGCGCTTGGTGAGATCCTCTGGGGTCTCGCCTATCGCTGGATCAGCCTGACTGGCGGCGACAATGGTCTCAGCCTGAAGACCCGCCCCGAGCCGCTGGGCTTTTCCCTGGCGAATGCGGACACCTTCTATTACGCGACGCTGATCGTGTTCCTCCTCTCGCTTGCGGCGATGATGGTGTTCGTGCGTTCGCCGTTGGGGGCGGCGCTGATGGGCACCCGCGACGAACCGCGCCGCATGAACGCACTCGGCTATCACGTATGGGCGATCCGATTTTATGCCTGCCTGTTCTCGGGATTGCTGACGGCGATCTCGGCCATTCTCTTCGTCTACTACACGCAATTCATCAGCCCGCAGACGCTCGCACTGACGGCATCGGCAGAGGTGTTGCTGATGGTGATCTCCGGAGGCGCCGGCACTCTGCTCGGCCCGATCGTTGGAGCGGCGCTGGTTGTCGTGGTCAAGACCGTGGTCAGCGGCTTCATCGAACGATGGAATTTCCTGCTCGGCGCCATCTTCGTTGCCATCGTGATCCTGATGCCGGAGGGCTTGGTGCCCGGAAGCGTGCGGCTGTGGCGGCTCGCCCGGCGACAGCGCGAACGCCGCGCAGCCCGGATGCCCGCGAAGGTGGAGGCAAAACCATGAGTGCCCTCACCGTCACGAATTTATGCAAATCGTTCGGCGGCCTGCACGTGACGACCGACGTCAACCTCAATGTCGAAGCCGGCGAACGTCGGCTGATCATCGGCCCTAACGGCGCGGGTAAGACGACACTGTTCAACTTGATCACCGGCGAGCTCACTCCTGATTCGGGAACGGTCGAGTTGTTCGGGCAGGACATCACCAAGGTGCCGAGCAGGCGCCGCGCGCATCTGGGAATGGCGCGAACATACCAGATCATCACGCTGTTCACGCGCGACACGATCATTCACAACGTCACGCTGGCGCTGCTTGGGCTTTCGCCCGCGCGCTGGAACCCGTTGATCGATCTCAAGAGACAAGGCCATTTTGTCGAGCAGGCACAAGCCGCTCTCGACCGCATCGGACTCGGGCACATAGCAAACCGTCCGCTCCGGCAGACATCATACGGCGAGCGCCGGCGCGTGGAGATCGCCATGGCCTTGACCCAAAATCCCAAGGTGCTTCTGCTCGACGAGCCCTTTGCCGGGCTGTCGATCGACGAGCGCCGCGATGTGCACCAGCTGCTGCTCGCAATTCCGCGCGACGTGACCATCGTCATGATCGAGCACAACATGGACGTCGCATTGGAATTTGCCGAGCGCATCACGCTGCTCCATTTTGGAGAGGTGATCGTTGAAGGCAACCGCGCCGAGGTGGTTGCCGATCCGCGCACGCGGGAGGTCTATCTTGGCCACTAGCGCGCTGCAACTGAGCCATGTCGACGCCTACTATGGCGATAGCCACGTTCTCGGCGACGTGTCGTTCGAGCTGGGCGAAGCGCGCATGCTGGGGCTGCTCGGACGCAATGGCGCCGGAAAATCGACCTGCATGAACGTCACGATGGGCCTGTTGCCGCCGCGCCGCGGCGAGGTTGCCGTTTTCGGCGAGCAGGTCGGCGGGATGTCGCCGGAAATGATTGCAGCGCGCGGTGTCGCCCTCGTTCCGCAAGGCCGCCGGATTTTCAAGAGTCTCACCGTGCGGGAAAACCTGATCGTCGCGGCGCGCAAGCCCGAGTCCGGCAGCAAACACGCGCCATGGACGATCGACACCGTTTTCGGGATGTTTCCGCGACTGGACGAACGGCGAAATCAGATCGCTGCTCATCTTTCCGGCGGCGAACAGCAGATGCTGGCGATCGGGCGAGCCTTGATGGGAAATCCGCGCGTGTTGTTGATGGACGAGCCTTCCGAAGGACTTGCGCCACAGATTGTTGCAGAAGTCATGGCTACCATCCGCAAGCTGAAGGAAAGCGGCTTGTCCATCGTTCTAGTCGAGCAGAATCCGAAGCTCGTCTTCGATGTTGCCGATGATATTGTCATCCTTAACACCGGGCGCGTGGCTGTCGTATCCACGCCGGCAGAACTCGAGAACAACCACGTCGATTTGCGCCAGCACCTCGGAGTGTTTTGAAATCCGCCACGCTGTCTCGGGAACTTGAGTTGACATGGTCAAAAATCGATTTCATGGCTCGAGCAGCCCCAAGCCCTTATTGTTCGACCGTGTATGAACGAGGAAGCAAAGAACGTGATATCCGGCACCGGCCGCGCGTCACGGACCAACAGAGGAATGCGAAATGGGTGACATCTGGAACAAATATGCGGACACGGCTGCGCGCCAGCACGGCAGGCCAGGACGTGAACTCCGGCCAAAAAGCATCACCATCGACGCGCATACCCATATTGCCGTTCCGCGCGCGGCTGACTTCATTAAGCCGCATCTGGATGTGAGCACGATTCCGCTTGCGCATTTTTCCTCGGCGGAAACCAAAGCAGTCAACGCCAAGCAAGAAGCCGACATCCGTTCCAGCATGACGGGGTATGACGAGCGGTTTGCCATCATGGACAAGATGGGCGTCGACATGCAGCTGGTCATGCCGCCCCCGCCGCAATTGTATCACACGGTTGCTGTCGAGTACGCCGTGCCGGCCGCGCAGATGATTAATGACGGCGTCGCCGAATTCGTCTCAAAGCATCCTGATCGCTTCATACCCACCGGCACAGTGCCGATGCAGGACGGAAACGAAGCCGCCAAGGAGCTCGAGCGCTGCATGAAAACGCTGCGTTTCAAAGGCGTCGAGATCCTCACCAATGTTGCAGGCCGGGAGTTGTCCGATCCAGCTTTTGCGCCCTTCTGGAAGAAAGCCGAGGAATTGGGTGCGTTGGTCATCATCCACCCGAATGGCTTCACCGAAGGAGCACGCCTGTCGCGGTTCTACTTCAATAACGTGATCGGCAATCCGTTCGAGACGACGCTTGCCCTCCATTACCTGATCTTCGACGGCGTTCTTGAGCGGCACCCGAAGCTGAAAATTTTTGCGATGCACGGTGGCGGCTATCTTGGAGCCTATTCCGGCCGTATCGATCACGCATGGGGCGCGCGGTCAGATTGCCACGCCGATCTGCCGAAACCGCCCACTAGCTATCTCAAGCAGGTCTATGTCGATACAGTCGTCTTCACGGCCGCGCAGCTCAAGGCGCTGGTCGATCTGTTCGGGGTGGACCATGTCATCATGGGCACCGATTATCCGTTCGACATGCTGGAGCACGATCCGATCGGTCATATCAATTCGGTGGAGAGCTTCGACGAAAGAACGCGTGCGGCACTGGCCGGGGGCAGCGCCAAGAAGCTGCTGGGGATGTAAGTTTCGGAATTCAGCATCGCGGCGCGCAGCCGGTTCGAGGCGGGCGACAAGTTGGTCGCCTTGGTCACGAGCCAGAAGCGATTTCGCCTTTAACGCGCTACGCGCCGGCCTTCTGATTCAATTGTCAAACAGCCCGCGCTCCCAGCAAGGCAAGCGCCATCGCCCGTATTGTTTGATCGCGGCCCCGGGCAGGCCGGTCTTCTCTTTCCCCTCGCAAAGCGAGGGGGATGGAGCACCGCGAGGCGCACCAACACAATCTCCGCGCTTTGGGGGCGCGGCGTGCGTCCGGTGAGACGCACGCGCCCCGCGGCGCTCCACCTGCGGCTTTTCTGTCCCCGGCGCCGTGCTTCCCTGGCGCGTACCTCACGGGCTTTCTGACCCGCAAGTCCGGGGCGGCT
>DASTHI010000003.1:0-144956 GCA_035718275.1 Pseudolabrys sp.
CGGGATGACGGGCTATATTGTCGTTGCTGTTAAGAAGAACAGGCGTATTTTCCCGCCGATGACTCCTCCCGCCTCATGGGTCCGGTATTGCGCATTGGCTACAGCGCTCGCGCTCGCCGGTGCCGCGCAAGCCCAGCCAACGGCCGACCGGCTCGATACGCTCAAGCAGCACGACCAGGAACTCGAGACGCTGCGCGAGCAGCAGAAGCAATCGGCCGAGAGCGAAGCCGCGCTCAAGCGCGAGATCGAGAAGCTCGGCGCCGACCGCCGCAAGCTCAACCAGGACCTGATCGACACCGCCTCACGCATCCGCGATCTCGAGCGCAAGATCGGCGACACCGAACAGCGGCTGAAGCCGCTCGATGCCGACGAGGCGCGCCTGCACAAGGCGCTCGACGGCCGCCGCGCCACCATCGCAGAAGTGCTGGCGGCGATGCAGCGCATGGGCCTGCACCCGCCGCCGGCGCTGATGGTGTCGCCGGAAGACGCGTTGCAATCGGTGCGCAGCGCCATGCTGCTCGGCTCGGTGCTGCCGCAGATGCGCGGCGAGATGCAGAAGCTGGCGACCGACCTCGGCGAGTTGGTGCGGCTGCGCAAGGAAATCGCGACCGAACGCGACAACCTCAAGAGCCAGGTGGCGGCGATCGAAACCGACCGCACCCGGATGGCGGCCTTGGTCGGCGAACGGCAGAAACAACAAGCCGATCGCGAGGCGTCGCTGGCGGCCGAGCGATCGCACGCGGTCGACCTGGCCAAGCAGGCCGACAACCTGCAGGACCTGATCGCCAAGCTGGAGGCCGGGCTCGACAAGAAGACGCGGGCCGCGCGGGAAGCCGCCCGGCCGGACGCCGCATCCGGAACTCCGCCGGGACGCGATCCCGGCCGGCTGGCGCCGGAGGTCAATTTTGCGTCATTGAAGGGGCGAATTTCGCTGCCGGTTAACGGCGTCAAGATTCGTGACTTCGGTGCGCCCGACGGCATCGGCGGCCAAGAACGCGGCCTTTCAATTGCCACAAGGGCCGGTGCACAAGTGACGGCCCCGGCGGATGCCTGGGTTGTGTATGCAGGACCGTTCCGGTCTTATGGCCAACTCTTGATCCTGAATATGGGCGGCGGATATCATCTGCTGCTCGCTGGGATGGAAAGGATTTCGGTCGATCTCGGACAGTTTGTGCTGGCCGGAGAGCCCGTTGCAGTGATGGGAAACGGCTCCCGTATTGCTGCCGTTCTTGCGACAGGCTCCAGCCAACCGGTTCTGTATATCGAGTTCCGAAAAGACGGCACTCCTATCGATCCAGGCCCATGGTGGGCGGCTGGCGAAGTCGAAAAGGTTCGCGGATGATGCGCAAGACCTCACTCATTCTTCTCGGAGCGGCGGCGGGAGCAGCAATGACGCTGCTAGCGGTACAGCCGCGGATAATCCTGGCAGGGGCAAACGCCAAAGCGGCGGCAGTCGACACCTACCGACAGCTCAATCTTTTCGGTGATGTATTCGAACGCGTGCGTGCCGACTACGTCGAGAAGCCTGACGACGCCAAGCTGATCGAAACCGCGATCAACGGCATGCTGGCAGGACTCGATCCGCATTCGAGCTACATGGACTCGAAAAGCTTCCGCGACATGCAGGTGCAGACGCGCGGCGAATTCGGCGGACTGGGCATCGAAGTGACCATGGAAGACGGCCTGATCAAGGTCGTGGCACCGATCGACGACACGCCTGCTGCAAAAGCCGGGGTCATGGCGAACGATATCATCACAAAGCTTGATGACGAACAGGTACAGGGCCTCACGCTGAATCAGGCGGTCGAGAAGATGCGCGGTCCGGTGAACACGAAGATTCGCCTGACCATCATGCGCAAAGGTCAGGACAAGCCGGTGGAAGTTTCGATCACTCGCGATATCATCCGCGTCCGTTCGGTGCGCTCGCATGTCGAATCCGAGGACATCGGCTATATCCGGCTCACTCAGTTCAACGAACAGACCACCGAGGGATTGAAGAAAGCAATCTCAGACATCTCGGCGAAGGTTTCGGACGACAAACTTAAGGGCTATATCCTCGACCTCCGCAACAATCCTGGTGGTCTGCTCGATCAGGCAATCTCAGTCTCCGATGCCTTCCTGCAGAAAGGCGAGATTGTTTCGACGCGCGGGCGCAACGCCGAGGAGACTCAGCGGTTCAACGCGCGGGCCGGCGATCTCACGAAAAACAAGCCGATAATCGTGCTGATCAACGGCGGTTCGGCATCGGCATCCGAGATCGTTGCCGGGGCCTTGCAGGACCACAAGCGGGCGACGGTGATCGGCACCCGCTCCTTTGGCAAAGGCTCGGTACAAACGATCATTCCGCTCGGTTCGGGAAATGGCGCCCTGCGGCTGACCACGGCGCGCTATTTCACTCCATCGGGACGCTCCATCCAGGCCAAGGGCATCTCGCCGGACATCGAAGTTCTTCAGGACGTTCCTGACGATCTCAAGACCAAGACCGATACCAAGGGCGAGGCCTCATTGCGCGGTCACCTGAAAGGTGACGAAGGCAAGGAGCAGACCGGATCGCAGTCCTATATCCCGCCGGACTCGAAAAACGACAAGGCGTTGCATCTGGCGCTCGACCTGCTGCACGGCACACAGGTGAATTCGGCGTTCCCGCCGAATGCGAAGGTACCTGTCCCGAACTGACTCTCAGCACAGAGCCGTGCGCTCAACAGGGGCCGATGAATCGGCCCCTTTTGATTCCCGGTGAACTTCTGCCTTTGCGCGCTCGACAGAGGCGTCCGCGAGCATCTTGCTTGCGTGCTAGACTCTGCCGATGATTCGCGAGGATCTTGCGCCGTGGCCCCCGACGAGCTGAACGCGCCGCTCGGCCAGCAAAAACCGAAGCGGTTGCCGCAGCTTCCCATCCCTGGCCCGCAACTGCTCGCAGGCCTGCTTGGCCTCTCAGTCCTGGTCGTGATCGGGTGGGCCGTACTCGTCAATGATCCGCTCGGCGGCGAGCCCATCGCCGTCGTGGAGACCAAGCTGGGGTCCTCGCCGGCGAAGGACGGGCGGGTCGAGAACGGGGCAAAACCGACCGAGCGGACGACGACGGATGCGAAGGATACATCGGCGGCGGCCAAGATCGTTGCTCTTGCACCGCCAGGATCGAAGACGATCACGATCATTGACGGCTCCAGCGGCGCCCGGCAGCAGGTCACGGTGCCAGACAATTCGCCGAAGGCACTGCTGGACACGAAATTGCTCGAAGCCACCCGCCATGGCGCAATTCCAAAAATTGGACCGGACGGCGCTCGTCCATCGACACAATATGCACAGTCGCGCCAGCTGCCGGCCAACAAGAGCAACTTGCCGCTTGTCGCAATCGTCATCGGAGGACTGGGGATCAGTGCGAGCGGAACGGCGGACGCCTACACGAAATTGCCACCGGCCGTGACCTTTGCGCTCGCTCCCTATGGCGCTGATCTGGAAAATTTGTCTGAACGGGCACGGGCAGGAAAACACGAAGTGCTCCTGCAAGTTCCGATGGAGCCGTTCGACTATCCGGACAACGACCCGGGACCGCAGACGTTGCTGACGTCCCTGACATCGGAGCAGAACATCGACCGCCTGCACTGGCTCATGAGTCGCTTCCAGGGCTATGTCGGTTTGATCGGCTTCATGGGGGCGCGCTTTACGGTTTCCGAGCAGAGCCTGGGTCCGGTGCTGCGCGAAACAGGAAAGCGCGGCCTGATCTATGTCGACGATGGTTCCTCCTCTCGCAGCATTGCCGCGCAGCTCGCGGGTACATACAACCTGCCGTTCGCAAGGGCCGATGTCGTGCTCGACAGCGTTCCCACCGCTGCGGAAATCGATCACGCGCTTGCACGACTCGAAATGAAGGCGCGTGACACTGGCAAAGCGGTCGGTTACGCGACCGCTCAGCCAAGCACCATTGCACGCATCGCGGAATGGACGAAAAAGAGTGAATCGCGCGGGTTCATTCTGGTGCCAATCACAACCCTCGCCATGAAGGCGAAATCGTCATGACGCAGAAGGGAATGTGACCTGCGATAGCGAGCGTTCAAGTATTGATCAAAGCGCTGTTATATTTGTTATACGACCATGTCTTCTTTCGAAACGCTGCCATACCGCCCTTGCGTGGGCATGACCGTCCTCAATCGCGCGGGGCTCGTGTTCGTCGGTCGACGCGCTGATGCCCCGGAGCACGTCGATGCCGACCACGCCTGGCAGATGCCTCAGGGTGGCATTGACGAGAATGAGGATCCCTATGTTGCGGCGCTGCGGGAGCTGAGGGAGGAAACCGGAATACACTCGGTTGAGAAGCTCGGCGAATTGACCGAGTGGATCGCCTATGATCTTCCGAGCGTCATCGCAAAGCAGGCCTGGGGCGGCAGATATCGCGGTCAGAAGCAAAAGTGGTACGCCCTGCGCTTCACCGGTGAGGAGCAGGAGATCGATATTGCTCATCCCTCCAGCGGCCACAAACCGGAATTCGTGGAGTGGCGTTGGGTGCCTATGCGGGATCTGCCGCACCTCGCCATTCCGTTCAAGCGGCACACCTACGAACGGGTCGTGAAAGAATTCGAGCGCTTCACACGCTAGGGCGGCTTCACATAATCGTCATGCCCGCCAATGGCCATCCGAAGCACGGCTTGCTGTCGCACGCCTATGTCGCGGTATCCATTTTGAGAGCATGCGACTTCGAAGGTGGGGGGGCCGGAACAATCCGGAATACTGGTACAGCTTCCAGTCTCAACAGATTGCGCTAGTGCATCGCCGTCCCGACGAGATGCCGGTCGATTTCCTTGAAGTGATCGAGACGCGTCATCATCTTGTCGAGTTCGGATCCCGGTTCCTCCTTGGCGATGCGGCCCTCCAGCTCTCCGATGCGCTGGGCGATCAGGGAGCGATCAAAGGTTTCAGCCGCATCTGCAACATCGGCCAGCACGGTAAGACCTTCCGACGACACTTCAGCAAAACCGCCAAGCACGACAATCCTCTGCTCGCTACCGGATCTGCGCACGGTCAGGATTCCAGGCCTCAAGGTCGTGACCAGCGGAGCATGTTCGGCCAGCACGCCAAAATCACCTTCGATGCCCGGCAGGTCGACCTGATCGACCTCGCCGGAAAAGACGAGCTTTTCGGGGGAAACAAGTTCAAAACGTAGCGCCATGTGGTCCATCGCACGAGAACAGCAAGCGGGATTGTAGCGCCCGCCGCTGTCCCCTGTTCATTACCGCCGCTCGAGATCCGAGCCTGTCACGCTGCTTCGGCCGCGAGCTTCTTGCCCTTCTCAACCGCCTCCTCGATGGTGCCGACCATGTAGAAGGCAGCCTCGGGCAAATTGTCGTATTTGCCCTCGCAGAGACCCTTGAAACCCTTGATGGTGTCCTGAAGATCGACGAGCTTACCGGGGGAGCCGGTGAACACTTCGGCCACATGGAACGGCTGTGACAGGAAGCGCTCGATCTTGCGGGCACGGGCAACCGTGAGCTTGTCCTCTTCCGACAATTCATCCATGCCCAGGATGGCAATGATATCCTGCAGGGCCTTGTAACGCTGAAGAATCTGCTGCACTTGCCGCGCCACTCCATAGTGCTCTTCACCGACGATCAGCGGCGAGAGCATGCGCGAAGTGGAATCGAGCGGATCAACCGCCGGATAGATGCCTTTCGCGGCGATATCGCGCGACAGCACCGTCGTGGCGTCAAGATGCGCAAACGAAGTGGCCGGTGCCGGATCGGTGAGGTCGTCTGCCGGCACGTAGATCGCCTGCACGGACGTAACCGATCCTTTGGTGGTGGTGGTGATGCGCTCCTGCAGTGCGCCCATATCGGTGGCGAGCGTCGGTTGATATCCGACGGCCGAGGGAATTCGGCCGAGCAGCGCGGAAACCTCCGAGCCGGCCTGCGTGAAGCGGAAAATATTGTCTACGAAGAAAAGCACGTCCTGGCCCTGATCGCGGAAATATTCGGCCACCGTTAATCCCGTGAGGCCGACGCGCGCGCGTGCGCCGGGAGGCTCGTTCATCTGACCGTACACGAGAGCGCATTTCGAGCCCTCGACCGAACCTTTCTTTGGATCCTTGTTGACGCCGGATTCGATCATCTCATGGTAGAGGTCGTTGCCTTCGCGCGTACGCTCACCGACGCCAGCGAAAACCGAATAGCCGCCGTGCGCCTTGGCGACGTTGTTGATGAGCTCCATGATCAGCACGGTCTTGCCGACGCCGGCGCCGCCGAAAAGGCCGATTTTGCCGCCTTTGGCGTAAGGCGCCAGCAGATCCACAACCTTGATGCCGGTGACCAGAATTTGGGCTTCCGTGGACTGCTCGACATATGCCGGCGCGGGCTGGTGAATTGGACGCTTTTCCTTCGTTTTCACCGGGCCTGCCTCGTCGACCGCCTCGCCGACCACGTTGATGATACGGCCGAGTGTCTCGTTGCCAACCGGCACGGCTATCGGCTGTCCGGTGTCGGTGACCTCCTGGCCGCGAACCAGGCCCTCGGAAGAGTCCATCGCGACCGTTCGTACGATAGACTCGCCGAGGTGCTGCGCGACCTCGAGTACCAGGCGATTGCCCGCATTATTGGTTTCGAGTGCATTCAGGATCGCCGGCAGGTGATCCTCGAATTGCACGTCGACAACGGCTCCGATGACCTGCGTGATCTTTCCGACTGCGTTGGGTGTAGCCATTTCGTCCTCGTTTCGAAAAATCAGAGCGCTTCGGCACCGGAGATGATCTCGATCAGCTCTTTCGTGATCATTGCCTGACGCGTGCGGTTGTAGGTAAGAGTCTGCTTGCGGATCATCTCGCCGGCATTGCGGGTGGCGTTATCCATCGCGCTCATGCGTGCACCCTGCTCGGATGCAGCATTCTCAAGAAGTGCCCGGAAAATCTGCACCGACAGATTGCGCGGCAGCAACTCGGCAAGGATTTCCTCCTCCTCCGGCTCGTATTCGTAAGACGCCGCCGGACCAACCTCTGTCGCGGCCTCGAATACCGGCGGAATAATCTGCTGGGCGGTCGGGATTTGCGCGATCACCGATTTGAAACGCGAGAAGAACAGCGTGCACACGTCAAATGCACCCTGATCGAAGAGGGCGACAATTTTTCTGGCAATCATGTCGGCCTGCTCGAAACCGACGCTTCGAATGCCGCGCAACTCGACAGTCTCGATGATCTGTCTGCCGTATTGGCGACGAAGCTGTTCGTGGCCTTTGCGTCCGACGCAGAGGATCTTGACCTCCTTACCGTCGGTAAACAGCGCTTGGGCCTTCTCGCGCGCGAGCCGCACGATAGAAGAATTGAATGGGCCACACAGCCCCCGCTCCGCAGTGCAGACCACCAGAAGATGCACCTTGTCGTTGCCGGTGCCGGCGAGAAGCTTCGGCGCCGAATCGCTTCCAGCGACTGCCGCCGCAATCGAACCGAGCACCTTTGCCATCCGTTCCGCATACGGACGCGCCGCTTCCGCCGCAGCCTGCGCACGGCGCAGTTTGGAAGCTGCGACCATCTGCATCGCTTTGGTGATCTTCTGCGTCGCCTTGGTGGCGGCGATCCGAACCCGCATGTCCTTGAGGCTGGGCATGTCTTTTACTTATGTCTCTCGATTTAATTCTCGGTCGTGCCCGGCCGTGTGCCGGGCATATCTCTTAGGCGGGTACGGTCCCCGATCATCGGAATGGCCATGACAAGCCGGACTATGAGATCGCCATCGATTACGCAAAGGTCCTGGCATAGCCGCCAACCACGTCCTTGAGCTTGGCGGCATCGGCGTCCGACAGGTCGCCACTCCTGCCAATGCTGGCGAGTAGATCGCTATGTTGCGTGCGCAACAGCGCGAGCAGCCCAGTTTCGAATGCGCGCACCCGCTCGACCGGCAGAGGATCGAGATAGCCGTTCACGCCGGCATAGATCACGCAGACCTGCTCTTCCATCTTGAGCGGCGAGAACTGCGGCTGCTTGAGGAGTTCGGTGAGCCGTGCACCGCGGTTGAGCAGGCGCTGCGTGGTCGCATCGAGGTCGGAGCCGAACTGGGCAAACGCGGCCATTTCGCGGTACTGCGCAAGCTCGCCCTTGATGCGCCCCGCCACCTTCTTCATCGCCTTGGTCTGCGCGGCGGACCCCACGCGCGACACCGAAAGACCGACGTTCACCGCCGGGCGTATGCCCTGGTAGAAAAGGTCGGTCTCCAGAAAGATCTGCCCGTCCGTGATTGAAATGACGTTGGTCGGAATGTAGGCGGAAACGTCATTGGCCTGCGTTTCGATCACCGGTAGCGCGGTGAGCGATCCTGCCTGGTTCTCGTCGTTCATCTTGGCGGCGCGCTCGAGCAGGCGCGAGTGCAGATAAAATACGTCGCCCGGATAGGCTTCACGGCCCGGCGGGCGGCGCAGCAGCAGCGACATTTGCCGGTATGCAACCGCCTGTTTCGAAAGATCATCGTAAATGATGACCGCGTGCATGCCGTTGTCGCGGAAGTATTCGCCCATCGTGCAGCCGGAGAACGGGGCAAGGAATTGCATGGGCGCCGGGTCGGAGGCCGTCGCGGCGATGATGATCGAGTAGTCGAGTGCACCCTGCTCTTCGAGCACCTTCACGAACTGTGCCACGGTTGAGCGCTTTTGCCCTACGGCGACATAGACGCAATACAGCCTGATTTTCTCGTCGGGCTGCACATTCAATGACTTCTGGTTGAGAATGGTATCGAGAGCGATAGCAGTTTTTCCGGTCTGGCGATCGCCGATGATCAGCTCGCGCTGGCCGCGGCCGATCGGGATCAGTGAATCGATCGCCTTCAACCCGGTAGCCATCGGCTCGTGCACCGATTTGCGGGGAATGATGCCGGGCGCCTTCACGTCCACACGGGCGCGCCGTTCTGCCTTAATGGGACCCTTACCGTCGATCGGATTGCCGAGCGCATCGACCACGCGGCCAAGCAGGCCTTTGCCGATCGGCACGTCGACGATGGCACCCGTGCGTTTGACTGTCTGGCCTTCCTTGATTTGGCGGTCGTCGCCGAAAATGACGATGCCGACATTGTCGATCTCGAGATTGAGGGCCATGCCGCGCACGCCGTTCTCGAATTCGACCATCTCGCCGGCCTGCACATTGTCGAGACCGTAGGCGCGGGCAATGCCGTCGCCGACCGACAATACTTGACCGACCTCGGAGACCTCGGCCTCCTGGCCGAAATTCTTGATCTGCTCCTTGAGGATCGCGGAAATTTCTGCGGCGCGAATGTCCATCAGCGGGCCTCTTTCATCGCTAACTTGATCGAATTGAGCTTTGTGCGAAGCGAGCTGTCGACCATCCGGCTGCCGACTTTCACGATCAGGCCGCCGATGATTGCAGGATCGACCTTCACGTCGAGATCGATATCCTTGCTGCTCGTCACTGACTTCAGCGCACTCTTAAGTGCGTCGAGATGCTTGTCGTTAAGCGGCTCGGCCACCGTAACCTGGGCCAGCACCTCGCCTTTGTGTTTGGCAACGAGGTGGCGGTAGGCACGTATCATATCTCGCGCCGCGAACAGCCGCCGATTGCGCGCAACGAGCCGCAGAAAGTTTGCAGCCAGTCCAGTGATGCCGGCTTTGTCCAAGATCGCCGAGAGTCCCCGAAGCTGCTCGTCGGCATCGAATACGGGACTCCGCACAAGACGCTCGAGATCGGCGCTAGCCGAAACGAGCGCCTCGAACCGGCCAAGATCGTTTCCGGTCGCGTCGATTGCCTTATTCTCGAGCGCGAGCTCGAATAGAGCTGTGGCGTAGCGGCCAGCCATGCCGGAAATGGTGGAGTGTTCGCCTGCCACTGAAAACGCTCGGTGCCTTTACTTCGCTCACAATCCGCCCTCGTCGCGGAAGGGGCGGCGCAAATTGTTGGAATCCAAGAGGGAATTCCGATCTCCGGGGAGGTCGCGACAGCTCAACGAAAGCCCCTGAAATCGAGGGCTAGCTAACACAGCGGCCATGACCGCGCAACAGACTGAGCCGTTCCGTCACAGGGTGCGCGCTCCAATGCGGCGCTTCGCCACCCGACAAATCTGCATCACAGGGTTGCCTCGCAATCCCGATGCCTGCGCGATAGCGTGCGTCCCTCCCGCCCAACGGATCCATTCATGTCTACGCTCCAACACAAGAGCGACGCCACGGCCAGATTGCTCGTCCTGCTGCTCGCCTTTGCCTGGGGGTTCAACTGGATCGCAGCGGCGTTCGCCCTGCGCGAGGTGACCCCGTGGACCCTGCGCGTCGTCGGCTCCGGCCTCGGCACTGCAACGTTGTTTTCCGCCGCGCTGCTTACCGGTCATTCGCTAAAGGTACCGCGAGGCGAGTACATCCATGTCATGATCGCAGGCTTCTGGAACGTTGCCGCCTTCCAGATTCTTTCGGCATTCGCGCAACTCAACGGCGCGACTTCGCGTGCCATCATCATCACGTATTCGATGCCGATTTGGACGACCGTGCTCAGCCGGGTTGTGCTTGGAGAGCGTTTGAACGCGATCCGATGGATTGCGTTCACGTTGTGCGTCATCGGCCTGGGAGTCCTGGTGTGGCCATTGCTTGCAGACGGATTCCCGGCCTTCGTAGTGTATTCGCTGGGCTGCGCCATGAGCTGGACCTTTGCGACGGTATATATCAAGTGGGCGAAAGTAACGGTCGAGCCGCTTGCGAACGCAGCGTGGCAGCTCTTGTTCGGCCTGCTCTTCATCGTACTCGGCACATTGGCATTCGAGGGCTACGTGCAGCCATGGCCGATCGGCGGCACCTCGATTCTGGCGATGGTCTATGTCGGACTCTTTGGCGTCGGCCTCGCGCACTTCCTGTGGTGGGCTATCGTCGGGCGGCTGCCGACAATGACGGCATCCATCGGCTCTTTGTTGGTGCCGGTGATCGGAGTGAGCGCAAGCGCGATCGTGCTCGGTGAACGGCTGAGCGTGCCGGACATCATCGGCTTCGCCATGATTTTCGCCGCCGCCGCCTGCGTGCTGCTGCAACCCGGCGTGCAGCACAGCGAGATGCCCGAGTGAATGCATCGAGGAGGATCGAAAATGGCGTGGACCTACCTCTTGTTTGCAGGACTGTTTGAGGTTGGCTGGGCGATCGGGCTGAAATACACCGACGGTTTTTCTCGGCTTCTTCCGTCTTTGCTGACCATCGCTGCCATGGCCGCGAGCCTCGCGCTGCTCGGTCTCGCCCTCAGGGATTTGCCCTTGGGAACGGCTTATGCGGTCTGGACCGGCATCGGAGCATTTGGAACAGCGGTGCTCGGGATTTTTCTTTTCAGCGAGCCGGCGACTGTCGCTCGCCTCGCCTTTATCGGTCTGATCGTGATCGGAATCGCCGGCTTGAAATTTTCCTCGTAAATCTAGAGGAAGCTGTGCGGATCGATGTCTATTTCCAGCCGCACATTGCCACGTGGTCTCGCCGCCTTTCCAATCCACCCGCGCAAATAGCCCGAAAGATCGAATGATCTTGGCGATTTTGCCAGAAGGCGAAATCGGTGACGGCCGCGTACGACGGCGATGGGTGCTTCGGCGGGGCCGAGCACGCGCACCTGCTCGTCCGGCGGCGCGGCATTGGCAAGAAGCCGCGCATAGGCTTCAGCTTCGGGCCGTTCGTTTGCCGTGACGATGAGACTCGCAAGCCTCCCAAAGGGAGGATAGCCGGCGCGCTCGCGCTGCTCGATCTCGTTTGTGTAGAAACCCTCACGGTCTCCAGACACCAGGGCACGTATGACGGGATGCTCGGGCTGGTGTGTCTGCAGGTAACCAAAACTACGTCCATCCTCGCGGCCGGCTCGTCCAACAACCTGATGCAGCAGCTGAAAAGTGCGCTCGGCTGCACGCGGGTCACCATTGCCGAGGCCAAGATCCGCATCAACGATGCCGACAAGATTCAGTTTTGGGAAATGATGCCCTTTGGCGACGAGCTGGGTGCCGATGATGAGATCAAAACGGCCCTGAGATACGTCGTCGAGCTCCTGGCGCAGGCGTTCAACGGATTCTACGAGATCGCTCGAAAGCACCAGGATCCGCGATTGCGGAAACAGTTCGGTCGCTTCACGCTCGACTCGTTCGACTCCCGGGCCGATGGCCGCGAGCTTGTCTGGCGCATGGCATTCGGGACATTGCGGGGGCGGAGGCATCGAGAAGCCGCAGTGATGACATACGAGACGACGCTTGAAGCGATGATCGACGAGCCAGGCGTCGCAATGCGGGCATTGCAGGCGAAACCCGCACGCGCGACATAGCGTCAGTGGTGCGTAACCACGCCGATTCAGGAAAAGCAGTGCCTGCTCGCCACGAGCGAGCGTCTCATTCACCGCCTCGGCCAATCGCGGTGAAATGAATTGTCCGCGCGGGGGAGCCTCGCGACGCATATCGATCGCCTCGATCGACGGCATGCGTGCGCCGCCAAAGCGTTCCGGCAAATGCACATGCCGGTAGCGGCCGCGCCGGGCGTTCAACTCGGATTCAACCGAAGGAGTCGCCGAGGCGAGCACAACCGGGATCTTGGCTATGGACCCGCGTACGACCGCCATGTCGCGCGCGTGATAGCGCGCGCCATCCTCCTGCTTGTATGCCGGGTCATGCTCTTCATCCACGATGATGAGCCCAAGATCGGCATAGGGCAGAAAGAGCGCGGATCGCGCTCCCACGACAATGGAGACTTCATTGGCCGCTACAGCCGCCCAAGTTCGAGCACGCCGGCGCGGAGACATCTGTGAATGCCATTCCGCTGGCCGATTCCCGAATCTGGCGGCAAAGCGGTCAAGAAATTGCGCCGTGAGGGCAATCTCAGGCATGAGGATCAGCGTTTGACGCTTGCGCCGTATATTTTCGCCAACCGCTTCGAAATAGACTTCCGTCTTGCCGGATCCGGTGACGCCGTCGAGCAACGTGACCGTGTAGCCGCCCTGCTCCACTGCTGTTCGCAGATTGTCCGCGGCGGCCAACTGCGCGAGCGAGAAGTCGGGTCTGCTGAAATTGGGATCGGGCGGCAGCGCTGCTGGTTCCGGAGGCAATACGACGGTCTCCAGCGTCCCTTCATCGACCAATCCATCGATGACGCCGGCACTCACGCCAGCCTCCCGCGCGGCCGCTCCCTTGGGGCGGACAAGGCCGTCTGACAGCAGCTCAAGCAGGCGGGCACGCGCGGTCGTCATTCGCTGCGGCGGCGGCCCGCACAGGCGCACGCCGATCCTCTCACGCCCGGGGCCAAGATGCTCGCCCATGCGCAGGGTCATGCGCAGCACCGTCCCGCGAGACGCGAGCGTGTAGTGCGATACCCAGTCGACGAACTGCCGCAATTCGGCCTTAAGCGGCGGCACATCAAGCTTGTCGTCGATATCCTTCAGTCGGTTGTGCAGACGTGGATTTGGTTCCGCGTTCTCCGCCCACACCACGCCCATACACTCCCGCGCACCAAGCGAGACGGAAACCAGGTTGCCCGGCGCGAGCTCAAGGCCCGCCGGCACACGGTACGAGTAGGTCTGGTCGAGGGCGACCGGCACCAGGACATCGACAACACGCATGCTCATGGATCAGCTGTGGCCGATTCCGTCGCCTTAAGGAAGAGTGAAGAAAGCAATGCCAATCTCGGAGAATGCCCCAGTTCCAGATTAATCCCCAGGTCTCGCAGGAAATCGAGCGCTGGCTCAGCTATCTCGCTGCCGAACGGCGCATGGCTCCGAAAACTGTCGATGCTTATCGACGCGACATCTGGCAGTTGCTTGCGTTTCTCACCGAACATCTCGGTAGCGCCCCTTCGCTCAAACAGCTGGCCAAGCTTGCACCGGCCGATATTCGCGCTTTCATGGCCGCGCGGCGGAGCGACGGAGTCGGCAATCGTTCGCTGATGCGCGCCCTCGCCGGCTGTCGCTCATTCGCCCGCTTTCTTGAGCGCAACCGGCGGGGCACCATTGCCGCACTCACGGTCGTGCGAACACCGAAACTGCCGAAGACGATTCCAAAGCCACTGAGCGTGACAGCTGCCCGGGAAATCACCAGGACTGACGTGCGCGAAGGCGATGCACAGGATCCATGGATTGTCGCGCGTGATGCGGCGGTGCTCGCGCTTCTTTACGGCAGCGGCTTGCGAATTTCGGAAGCGCTTGGGCTTCGGCGCAAGCATTGCAGCGGCACCTTCGACAGCCTCACCGTGGTTGGGAAAGGTGGTAAATCCCGCATGGTTCCGGTACTGCCGCAAGTTGCTACAGCGATCACCGACTACATTGCGCTTTGTCCGTTTCGGTTAGGCCCCGACGGACCTCTCTTCGTTGGCGCAAAGGGAGGGCCGCTCGCCGCCCGCATCATCCAGCTCGCAATGGCGAGATTGCGCGGCGCGTTGGGCCTCCCAGACACCGCAACCCCGCATGCCCTGCGCCATTCATTCGCCACTCATCTGCTCGCGCGCGGCGGCGACCTGCGCGCCATCCAGGAACTGCTCGGGCATGCATCCTTGTCGACAACTCAGATCTATACCGCCGTAGATGCCGAGCGTTTACTGGAAGTTTACAACAGCGCGCACCCGCGCGCCTAGTTTGTTCGCCCTCTTGCACTCGCCCGCCTTCTGATATCATTTGTGGTCGGGAGAGGGGTGATGGGCTCACACGAAAATCTTGAGCACGCGGAGCGTGCCGAGCATGCTTCGCATTCCAACAAGAAGATCGCGCTGCTGATCGCCGTCTTGGCGCTGTTTCTTGCATTTTCGGAAACGCTCGGCAAAAGCGCGCAGACTGCCGCCATAGCCGACAACATCAAGTCATCCGATACCTGGAATTTCTTCCAGGCAAAGACGATCCGGCAGACGACGTTGCGGACCGCTGCCGAAACCCTCGCTGCGCAATTACCCGCGATGACAAGCGAAGAGGCCAAGCTCGCAGCGGCAAAGCAGATCGAAAGCTGGCGCAATACCGTCAACCGATACGAGTCCGATCCGAAGGAGCAGGACGGCCGCAAGGAATTGCGCGCGCTTGCGGAAAAGTTCGAACATGGTCGCGACACTTGGTTGGCGCGGTATCATCAATATGAATTCGCGTCCGCCGCATTCCAGATTGCAATCGTGCTGGCGTCGGCGGAAATCATCACCAGCATAGCCGCTCTCGGCTGGCTCTCCGGCTTCGTGGGCATATTCGGGCTCGGATTCACGGCGCTCGGATTGTGGGCTCCGCACGCCGTTCATTTCGGCTGACGAACAACTATGATCGCACTCGGCCACCGTCGACGTTCAGCGTCTGTCCGGTAATGAAGGCTGCGTCGTCGCTGGTCAGAAATGAAACGGCGCCGGCCAGGTCATCGGGAATTTCCACTCGCTTGATCGCCTGCATCTGCGCGACAGCTGCAAATTCCTCGTCCATGGTCTTGAAGCCGGGCCGCGGAGCGCGCGCCAGCGTGCCGGGAGAGCGAGTCAATCCGGGCGCAATGGCATTGACCGTTATTCCGTCCGGCGCAAGATCGGTTGCGAGCGCGCGAGTGAACCCCACGATGCCTCCCTTGCTCGCGACATAATGTGCGAAGCCAGTCACCACCGACCCCAGCGTGCTCGAGGCCATGTTGACGATGCGGCCCCATTTACGCGTACGCATGCCGGGAACGAACGCCGCTGTCACTAGGAACGTGCCATCGAGATTGATCGACAGTACGGTGCGCCAGTCTGCGAAGGTCATTTCAGGAAAGTTCTTCTGCGGAAAAACGCCCGCACAGTTGACGACGATATCGACATTGCTGAATTTTTTCTGAACCTCGTTCGCCATGGCCGAAACTGAGGCTTCCGATGCGACATCGCACCTGACGACAATTGCCTGCCTGCCCGCTGCCTCAACCATCTCTGCGGTCGCACTGCCATCGCCGATATCGGCGATGACGATGTGCACGCCATCCTCGGCCAAGCGCTTCGCAAACGCCTGTCCGATCCCGCCTGCCGCGCCGGTGATAACGGCGACCTTGTCCTGGTGACCTTTGGCCATTCCTTTCCCCCTCGCAAAACCCTTGTCAGCCGGGCGTTATCATTTGTCATCGCCAGCCCCTGCGCAAGCGAGACTGCAGCGATAGGATCGCGAACCTGCTTGGAGCAAAGAATTGCTACATGTGAATCGCGCGCTTGGCCACGGCCATGGCTGCTTCCTTCACCGCTTCCGAGAGCGTCGGATGCGCATGGCAAGTGCGCGCTATGTCCTCAGCCGATGCCCCGAATTCCATTGCGATAGCAGCCTCGGCAATCATGTTGCCGGCATCGGCACACATGAGCTGCACGCCGAGTACGCGGTCGGTTTTCGCGTCGGCAAGGATTTTCACGAACCCGTCCGTTGTCAGGTTCACTTTGGCACGCCCATTGGCGGTGAACGGAAATTTTCCGGAGCTGTAGGCAATCCCCTCGGCCTTCAGTTCCTCTTCACCTCTTCCAACAGTCGCAATTTCCGGAAAGGTGTAGACGACGTTGGGAATGGCATCGTAGTTCACGTGACCGGCCTGGCCGACCAAGATCTCGGCAACTGCGACGCCTTCATCCTCGGCCTTGTGTGCCAACATCGGTCCCGCAATCACGTCTCCAATCGCCCAAATTCCGGGGATATTCGTTGCATAGTACTTATCGACGGCCACGCGTCCGCGTGCATCGAGCTTCACGCCGACTTCATCAAGGCCGAGACCCTCGGTGTATGGCACGCGCCCGACGGCAACCAGAACGATGTCAGTTTCGATCGTTTCGGATCCTGAACCCTTTGTTGATTCGACCATTGCCTTCAGACGTTTCCCGCCAGAGTCGACCGCAGTCACTTTCGACGACAATTTGAAGGTCATTCCCTGCTTTTCGAACAGGCGCTGCGCCTGACGGCGAAGTTCGCCATCCATGCCGGGCAGAATGCCATCAAGAAATTCCACGACCGTGACCTGCGCGCCAAGCCTTCGCCACACCGAGCCCAGCTCAAGCCCAATCACCCCGGCGCCGATGACAAGGAGCTGCTTCGGTACTTGCGATAGCGACAAGGCGCCGGTCGATGAGACGATGCGTTTTTCGTCGATCTCGACGCCCTTAAGCCGCGCGACATCGGAGCCGGTGGCAATAACGATGGACTTCGTTTCAAGCGTTTGCGTCTTGTTGTCGACCCCTTTGACCTCGACCTTGCCAGGTGCCGTGATACGCCCCTCGCCGCGAAACGTATCGACCTTGTTCTTCTTCAGCAAAAAATCGACACCCTTCACGTTGCCTTCAACGCCCTGATCCTTGAACGCCATCATGGCCTTAAGATCGAGCTTCGGCGAAACGCCGATCCCCAGTTTGCTAAAGGTGTGGGCGGCTTCCTCGAAAAGCTCGGAGGCGTGCAGAAGAGCCTTGGAGGGGATGCACCCGATGTTGAGGCAGGTGCCGCCGAAAGTTGGACGTTTCTCCACGACTCCGGTCTTGAGACCGAGTTGCGCAGCACGGATGGCGCAAACGTAGCCGCCGGGCCCGGTGCCGATAACAATGAGATCGTAAGACATCAACTACTCCGCGCTCCTCATGGTCATCCATTCAGGAAAGCAAGAGGGATGACGGCACAAAACCGCGCATGCACAGAACCTAGAGATCAAGCACGATGCGGGTTGGGTCTTCCAGACTTTCCTTTACCCGCACAAGGAAAGTGACCGCCTCACGTCCATCCACGATCCGGTGATCATAGGAAAGCGCGAGATACATCATCGGCCGAGCCTCAATCTTTCCGCCGACAACGACGGGCCGCTCCTGGATCTTGTGCATGCCGAGAATACCCGATTGAGGGGCATTGAGAATCGGCGTCGACATCAATGAACCGTAGACACCGCCATTCGTAATGGTGAATGTCCCACCCTGCATTTCCTCGATCTTGAGACTGCCCTCGCGTGCGCGATGCCCGTAATCAGCGATGCGAGACTCGATCTCGGCGATCGACAACATTTGCGCATCGCGTACGACAGGAACGACCAGACCTTTGTCAGTCCCGACCGCAATCCCGATGTGGTAGTAGTTTTTGTAGACGAGATCGGTACCGTCAATTTCCGCATTGACGGCCGGAATTTCCTTAAGCGCCTGAATGCAGGCCTGCACGAAGAAACCCATAAAGCCTAGCTTGATGCCGTGCTTTTTCTCGAACAGGTCCTTGTACTGCTTGCGAAGCTGAATGACCGCGCTCATGTCGACTTCATTGAAAGTCGTGAGCATCGCCGCCGTGTTCTGCGCATCCTTCAGACGACGCGCAATCGTCTGACGTAGACGTGTCATGTGGACGCGCTCTTCGCGCGCGGCATCATCGGGGGGTGATGGCGCGCGCATCTGTACCGGCGCAGCGATCGGCGTCGGCTGGGCGGCAGCACGCTCAATCGCGTTGAGCATATCGCCCTTGGTGATCTGTCCGTGCATCCCGCTGCCGCTCACTTTCGCCGGATCGAGGCCGCTTTCGACCGCCAATTTACGCACCGAGGGTGGCAGGGGCATCTCCCGCGGCTGCGGCTGTTCCGGGCCAGCTCCGATGGGTTTTGTCTTTGCGGTCTTCTCATCAGGAGCGCCCGTCGCGCTGGCCGCAGACTTACTGACGATAGCCGGTGCAGCGGGTGGTTTTGTTTGCGCGACCCCGCCTTCCCTGATCTGGCCGAGCAATGCGCCGACCGCGACGGTGTCGCCGTTCTTGACTGCAACATCGGAGAGGACTCCAGCGGCCGGGGCGGGTACTTCGAGCGTCACTTTGTCCGTTTCGAGCTCGACCAGGGGTTCATCTACCGCGACCGGGTCGCCCGGCTGCTTGAACCATTTGCCAACGGTCGCTTCGGTCACCGATTCACCAAGCGTGGGCACGCGGATATCTGCCATGATGATTCGTTCCGTCTGAATGCAATTTATCTCTGTGTGTAGTCATCCCCCGCCGATGCGGGGCTTCCAAAAACCACGATAGGTACAACCTCGCGCGGTCTGATGACCGAATCCCGCTTTTTGCGGGCGATTACGCAAATGTTTAACCGAGAGCCTCGTCGAGGAGTTGCCTGAGCTGCAAGAGATGTTTCGACATCTGCCCAACAGCCGTAGAGGCTGATGCCGGCCGTCCCGCATAGCGCAGTACACGGTGCTTTGCGCCAATCTGATTGAGGATCCACCGCAGGAATACGTCAACAAAGAACCAGGCACCCATGTTGCGCGGCTCTTCCTGGCACCAAACCATCTCCGCCTCCTTGAAGCGGGAAAGCTCGGCGACGAGTGCCTTCGTAGGAAACGGATAAAGCTGCTCGAGCCGAAGGATGTAGATGTCGTCAATTCCGCGTTTCTCACGCTCCTCATATAGATCGTAGTAGACCTTGCCCGAACACATGACAACGCGCCGGATCCTGCCGTCGTCGGCCAGCTTGATCTTCTCGTTCGGCAGCTGTTGCGCGTCATCCCACAACAGCCGGTGGAATGATGTGCCGTTGGCGAGTTCATCCAGCCGCGACACCGCTCGCTTATGCCGCAACAGCGATTTCGGAGTCATGAGAATCAGCGGCTTTCTGAATTCTCGTTTCAGCTGCCGTCGCAAGATATGGAAGTAGTTTGCCGGCGTGGTGCAGTTGGCAACCTGCATGTTGTCTTCCGCGCACATCTGCAGAAAACGCTCGAGGCGCGCCGAAGAGTGCTCCGGTCCCTGCCCTTCATACCCGTGCGGCAGGAGACACACGAGTCCGGACATGCGCAGCCATTTGCGCTCGCCTGAGGAGATGAACTGGTCGAACACGACCTGCGCCCCGTTGGCGAAGTCACCGAACTGCGCTTCCCACAAGGTCAGCGCATTGGGCTCCGATGTCGAATACCCGTATTCGAAGCCGAGCACGGCTTCTTCCGACAGCATCGAATTGAGAACCTCGAAGCGCGCTTGATTGCCGCCGAGATGATTGAAGGGCGTGTGCCGCTCTTCGGTGTTCTGATCGAAGAGGACCGAGTGCCGCTGGGAGAAAGTACCGCGCTCGCTGTCCTGTCCGGAGAGACGAACCGGGTGCCCTTCCTTCAATAGGGTACAGAAAGCAAGAGCTTCCGCTGTCGCCCAGTCGATTCCCTCGCCGGTTTCGATGGCCCTGGCGCGATGATCAAGGAAGCGCTGGATCGTTCTATGGACGGCAAAGCCTTGCGGCACGACGGTGATCTTTTTCCCGATATCGCGGAGGATTGCGAGATCCACTCCCGTATTCCCGCGCCGTGGGTCATCGGCTTCGCGCGTCGCCTTGAGTCCGGACCATCGACCGTCCAGCCAGTCGGCCTTGTTCGGCTTGTATCCCTGGCTGGCTTCGAATTCCGCGTCGAGCCGCGAGCGCCAGTCGGCTTTCATCTTTTCGACTTCGCCTTCGTTGATGACGCCCTCGCCGACAAGCTTCTGGCTGTAGATCTCTAGCGTGCTCGGATGCGAGCGGATTTTCTTGTACATCAACGGTTGAGTGAATGACGGCTCGTCGCCTTCGTTGTGACCGAAGCGGCGATAGCAGAACATGTCGATGACGACCGGCCGTTGAAATTTTTGTCGATACTCGGTCGCCACTTTCGCGGCGAACACCACCGCCTCCGGATCATCACCATTCACATGGAAAATCAGGGCCTCGATCATTTTCGCGACGTCGGACGGATAAGGCGACGAGCGCGAGTAGCGAGGATAGGTCGTGAAACCGATCTGATTGTTCACGATGAAATGAATCGATCCGCCTGTCCGGTACCCCTTGAGGCCGGAGAGGCCAAAGCATTCAGCCACCACGCCTTGACCGGCAAAAGCCGCGTCGCCATGGATGAGCAGGGGCAGCACCATTGTGCGCTCGTCCGGCTTGGCGCCGTGCTGGTCTTGCTTGGCCCGAACTTTGCCGAGAGTGACCGGATCGACGATCTCAAGATGTGACGGGTTTGCGGTCAGCGACAGGTGTACATTGTTGTTGTCGAACTCGCGGTCGGATGATGCGCCGAGGTGATATTTCACGTCCCCGGACCCTTCGATCTCGTCCGGCGTCGCCGAGCCGCCCTTGAACTCGTGAAACAGCGCGCGGTGCGGTTTACCCATCACCTGCGTCAGCACATTGAGGCGGCCGCGATGCGGCATGCCAATGCAGATTTCCTTCACGCCCAGATTGCCGCCGCGCTTGATGATCTGCTCGAGCGCCGGGATCAGCGACTCAGCGCCATCGAGGCCGAAGCGTTTCGTGCCGGTGTATTTCACGTCGAGGAATTTCTCGAATCCTTCGGCTTCCACCAGCTTGTTGAGGATCGCCCGCTTTCCCTCGCGGGTGAACGTGATCTCCTTGTCGCGGCCCTCGATACGTTCCTGAATCCAGCTCTTCTGCGCCGCATTCGAGATGTGCATGAACTCGACGCCAAGCGTCTGACAGTAGGTGCGGCGCAGGATTCCGACGATCTCCCGCATGGACGCGAATTCGAGACCGAGAACGTTATCGAGAAAGATTCTGCGGTCCATGTCGGCTTCGGTGAAACCGTAGGAGCGCGGATCGAGTTCCTCTTCGTTCTTCTCAGGCTCCAGCTCGAGAGGGTCGAGCTTGGCGTGGAAATGACCGCGCATACGGTAGGCGCGGATCAGCATGAGCGCGTGAATAGAATCGCGCGTGGCCTGCATGACATCCGTGGAGGCAAGTTCGACCCCTCTGGCCTGCGCAGCGGCGGAAATTTTCGCACCGATGCCGGCTTCCGCTTCCGCCCACTGGCCGTCGAGCGCGGCGACGAGCTCCCCGTTCGCACGCGGCGGCCAGTTCGGCTTCTTCCAGGAGGCGCCCCGGGCACTTTTGACCACGTCCGATCGATCGTCCTTCAGGCTCTGGAAAAAGGCGCGCCATTCGGCGTCCAAAGCGGAAGGGTCGGATTCGTATTTGGCGTAGAGATTCTCGATATAGGCAGCATTGCCGCCGTACAGAAATGAAGTACGGGCAAAGAGCGCGTTGGCGTCCTGGCGGGACATGGCTTGATCCTTGACGCAGCTGGCGAATCGACGGTCTGCGCGGCTCCCATGAGGGGTAGCCGCGGCCACGAGGTCCTCCAGCCGTTGTAGCTTTATTTATGACGTCTATAAGTCTACGAAAGACTTAAGCACTGAATCATGATTTCAATACTTCTACGAGTGTCTTTCCAATCCGGGCTGGCGAAGGAGACACCCTGATGCCGGCGGACTCCATTGCCGCAATCTTGGACTCGGCATCCCCCTTTCCGCCTGAAATGATCGCGCCGGCGTGGCCCATGCGTCGGCCCGGCGGTGCTGTACGCCCTGCTATGAATCCAACCATGGGTTTTCTGCGGCCGCGCTTGGCCTCGCCTTTTAGAAACTCGGCCGCGTCCTCCTCCGCCGAGCCGCCGATCTCGCCGATCATGACGATCGACTCGGTCTTGGGGTCGGCGAGAAACATCTCCAGGACGGCGATGAATTCCGTACCCTTCACAGGGTCGCCGCCGATTCCGACCGCTGTGGTCTGGCCGAGGCCTTCGCGACTCGTCTGGAAGACCGCCTCATAAGTAAGAGTTCCAGAGCGCGACACGATGCCGACCGAGCCTGGCTTGAAGATGTTTCCCGGCATGATGCCGATCTTGCATTCGCCTGCCGTCATCACGCCCGGGCAATTCGGGCCGATGAGGCGTGACTTCGAACCCGTGAGCGAGCGCCTCACCTTGACCATGTCCATCACCGGGATTCCTTCGGTGATGCAGACGATCAACGGAATTTCCGCCTGGATGGACTCGCAGATGGCATCGGCCGCGCCGGCGGGCGGCACATAGATAACGCTCGCGTCGCAACCCGTCTTTTCCTTAGCCTCCGCGACGGTGTCGAACACCGGCAAGCCGAGATGAATCGATCCACCTTTGCCGGGAGAAGTGCCGCCCACCATTTTGGTGCCATACTTGATGGCCTGATCGGAATGAAAAGTGCCGTTCTTGCCGGTAAAGCCCTGGCAGATGACCTTCGTGTTCTTGTCGATAAGGATGGACATCAGGCGAACCCCTCAGCATCGTCATGGCCGGGCTTGTCGCGGCCATCCACGCCTTGCAGCGTGGAATTGAAGAAAGACGTGGGTGCCCGGCACATGGCCGGGCATGACGGAAACAAATTACGCTTTACGCCGCCGCTTTCACCGCCTTGACGATCTTCTGTGCGGCATCGTCGAGATCGTCTCCCGAAGTGACGTTGAGGCCGGACTCTCTGATGATCTTCTTGCCGAGATCGACATTTGTACCTTCGAGCCGCACCACAAGCGGTACCTTGAGACCCACTTCCTTGACTGCTGCGACCACGCCCTCGGCGATGACGTCGCACTTCATGATCCCTCCGAAAATATTGACAAGAATACCCTTCACGCTCGGGTCGGAGGTAATGATCTTGAAAGCCGCGGTGACCTTTTCCTTTGTGGCACTGCCGCCGACGTCGAGGAAGTTCGCCGGCGCCATGCCATAGAGCTTGATGATATCCATGGTCGCCATCGCGAGTCCGGCACCATTGACCATGCAGCCGATCGATCCGTCGAGCGCGATGTAATTGAGATCGTATTTCGACGCTTCGATCTCCTTCTCGTCCTCTTCGGTAAGATCGCGAAGCGCAACGATGTCGGCATGCCGGTAGAGCGCATTTCCGTCGAAGCCGACCTTAGCGTCGAGACAGACAATTCTGTTGTCCTTGGTCACCACAAGCGGGTTGATCTCAAGCAAACTCATGTCCTTGCTGGTGAAGGCGGTATAGAGCTTCGGCAGCAGCGCTTCGATCTGCTTGGCGAGATCGCCGGAAAGCTTGAGCGCCTGCGCCACGCGCCGACCGTGATGCGGCATGATGCCGGTCGCCGGATCGACCGAAAATGTAAGGATTTTTTCGGGGGTATTCTTCGCGACTTCCTCGATGTCCATGCCGCCTTCCGTGGAAACCACAAAGGCCACGCGCGAGGTTTCGCGGTCGATCAGTGCCGAGATATAAAACTCGCGGTCGATCGCCGAGCCTTCCTCGATGTACAGACGGTTGACTTTCTTGCCCTGCGGTCCGGTCTGGTGCGTGACCAGTGTCGAGCCCAGGATGCGCGCTGATTCCTTACTAACCTCGTCAATAGACTTCACGACTTTCACGCCGCCCGCCTTGCCCCTCCCGCCTGCGTGGATCTGCGCCTTCACCACCCAGACCGGTCCGCCAAGCTGGTTGGCAGCCTTGATCGCCTCGTCAACGCTGAATGCCGGAATACCGCGCGGTACCGGCACGCCGAACTCGCGCAGTACTTCCTTGGCCTGATATTCGTGAATGTTCATAGGCGACCTTCAATGTCATTGCCCGCGAAAGCGAACGATCGAGTAATCACGATCCCTGATGTCCAGTATTCCGAACTTCCATAGCAACAGTTGTGTTTACTGGCTGCCCCGCTTGCGCGGGGCATGACAGCGGGGAATTCGTCAAGCCAAATTGGGCGCGATCTTCTGGCAGGCCTCGACCAGTCCCTGCACAGCGGCGACCGACTTTTCGAACATCGCCCGCTCGCTGCTGTTGAGTTCGATCTCAACGATGCGTTCAACGCCCTTTGCGCCAATAACGACGGGCACGCCGACATAAAGGTCCTTGACGCCATATTCGCCATTGAGCCAGGCAGCGCATGGCAGGACGCGCTTCTTGTCGCGCAGATAACTCTCCGCCATTGCGATTGCCGATGCAGCCGGCGCATAGAAGGCCGAGCCGGTCTTGAGCAGATTGACAATCTCGGCACCGCCATTGGCCGTGCGCTTTACGATCTCGTCGATGCGCGCCTGCGTGCTCCAGCCCATTTTCACCAAGTCGGGCACTGGAATGCCCGCCACTGCCGAATAGCGGGTGAGCGGAACCATTGTGTCGCCGTGGCCGCCAAGCACGAAAGCGGTCACGTCTTCGACGGACACATTGAATTCATCGGCGAGGAAATATCGGAAGCGCGCCGAGTCGAGCACGCCGGCCATGCCCACGACCTTCTGCTGCGGAAAGCCGCAGCTCTTCTGCAAGGCCCACACCATCGCATCCAGGGGATTCGTGATGCAGATCACGAAGGCGTTCGGCGCATATTTCTTGATGCCGGAACCGACCTGCCCCAACACTTTCAGGTTGATATCGAGCAGATCATCACGACTCATGCCCGGCTTGCGTGGCACGCCCGCGGTCACGATGCAGACGTCCGCTCCCTCGATCGCATCATAACTGTTGGTACCGACGAATTTTGCGTCAAAGCCATTGATGGGCGAAGACTCGGCAATGTCGAGCGCCTTGCCCTGAGGGATTCCTTCCATGACGTCGAACATGACGACGTCACCGAGTTCCTTGAGGCCGATCAGATGGGCGAGCGTCCCGCCGATCTGGCCGGCGCCGATCAACGCAATCTTGTTACGCGCCATAGTTGAAGAACTCTCGACTTTGCTGCCGCAGAGCGCGGCCAGAAGGTTTGGCGGGTGAGTAACCGGTCAGATCTAAAGCCACAAGTCGCGGGCGAACGCAGCTGCAGCAGTCCATCCGCCTCTTGTATACATTATACCAGGACGATATCAGCAGACCGAAGCCCCGAAGTCCAGAGGTGCGGACGGCAGTCATGGTGTGGCGTCCACCGAATGCCGGATGCAGCACTACGTCTCCGCAATCTTGCTCACATCGACAGCCCTGCCCTGCCGAACCCCATGCGGCAGCCCGAGATAGGCCTGCGAACGCATCTCGATCAATCGCGAAGCGGTCCGCTTGAACTCGTTTGCCTCGTAGCCTTCGGTCGCGACGTATAGCCGGTCCGCTTCTGCCTCTGCCGAAGCCAGCAGCTTCACCGCATGATCATAAAGCGTGTCGATGAGAATGATGAAACGTTTGGCTTCGTTGCGCGTGGCGTAGGTCATAATCGGGATGTGCTCGAGGAGGATCGTGTGAAATTCGTGGGCAATCCGGAGATAATCGGCGGCTGCCAGCGGTTGCACGCAAAGATCCTCGAATGAAAACCTGGCTACGCCCCTCGCGGTTTTCGGGACGCGGACCGAGTGTCCTTTGACGGTCAACTCCTGCGGCACACCGGCATGATCACCGACGAGTCGCCGCCAGGCTGCATCGAGCGCGGCCGTCGCCTTGTGATCATCGGGTACGTACCAGGTCGGAACTCCCGTAAGTTTCTCGAGCCTGAAGTCGACGCGCGCCTCAAGCTCCACGATTTCACAGTATTTTTCGAGCAGCGTGATGAACGGCACAAATAGGGAGCGGTTAAGGCCATCCTTGTACAACTCATCAGGCGCGAGATTCGACGTCGCCACCATGACCACGCCGAGTTCGAATAGCCGCGTGAACAGCCGTGCCAGGATCATGGCGTCAGCGATGTCGGTCACGTGAAACTCGTCGAAGCATAAGAGCCAGGTCTCTTGCGCTATCGCCGCAGCAGTCCGCTGAATCGGGTCATGCTCGCTGTCGCCGTTCTTGATTTCCTGGCGATAGGCGTGAATGCGCTCATGAACGTCGGACATGAATTCGTGGAAATGAACCCGCCGCTTGCGTGCGACGCCGCTGGTCTCGAAAAACAGATCCATCAGCATGGTCTTGCCACGGCCAACCTCGCCGTGGACGTACAATCCCTTCAGCGGCTCGCCAACTCTTTCGCGCTTTCCGAAAAGCCATCCAAGCGATGAGGATTTGCGCGCCAGTCGGTGCTGGTCGAGCCGGCGCTCCAGGTCAGCAAGCCGCCCGGCGAGAATTGCCTGACCCGGATCCGACTCGATTTTCCCCGCGGCAATGAGTGCCGCATATCGCGTGGCGAAAGTTTCGGGCATGGATCAGCGTGGTGAATGTGCCATCCGCAGGGCAGCGTCAAACTTCATGGTCTGCGGATCGTGCGCGGCAGTTTGGAGGAGGGTTTACGCAGAAGTCGAGGTTCGTTCGGTTTGCTTCATGCATTTGCCACTGAAGGGTGTCCCTGCGCAATAATGGGAGCGAGGTCGTTGCAAGACACTGATCACCATTCCGAGCCGCAGCGAAGTACATCTTGGGTTCCATAAGGCGAGTTCGATCCAATCTCTGATGCAATCTCTGATGCAATCTCTCAAGCGCTGAGCGGATAGCTGGCCTCGACGACATATGGCCCACCTCCGGTCGAAGCTCGCGACGAAAACAAGACAAAGCGCCGCACACGAAATGGCGACGTACGGAAATAACCCCGCGCCGACAGATACTCGGCGACTTGCCTACTGGAAGAATCGCGCAAACGCGCGAGGGTGACGTGGGGAATATATTTTCGACCCTCGGGCTCAAGTCCGATGCGCTGCATGAGCCTTTCATGCTCGGCCTGCACGTCGAGCAGCGCTTGCGCCGGCGCAACATTGGCCACCACTGCCCGCGGCTTGCGCCCGCCAAATGATGCAAGCCCCTCCATATGCAAATCGAATGGAGCGCGTTTGACGCGACCAAGCATGGAGGCGACCTCATGGGCAATGTTGTCGTCAACGTCGCCCACGAAACGCAATGTGAGATGGTAGTTCTCTGGATCGATCCATCGAGCGCCAGGCAAACCGCCACGCAGGCTGGAAAGCGCCTGGACTATATCGGCGGGAATTTCAACGCCGGTAAAAAGACGCGGCATGGTGAAACTTTCATTCACGACGCCCGTGCCGCGCGCGCGCGGGCAACCAGTTCTTCCACGAGCGGCATGATGCGCGTTACGATCGCATCAACGCCGTCTGCATTCGGATGGATACCGTCAGGCTGGTTGAGACTGTGATCGGCTGCCACCCCTTCCAGGAAGAATGGATAAAAGACGACCGCGTGAGTCGAAGCAAGCGCCGGGTAAATGGCATCAAATTCTCGCACATAGTCGCCGCCCATATTGGGCGGCGCGCGCATTCCCGCCAGCAGCACCGTGATATGCCGGTCGCGCAATTTACGGAGAATTTCATCAAGCGCGGCTTTAGTAATTTTCGGATCGATGCCGCGCAGCGCATCATTGGCGCCGAGCTCCAGGATGACGGCCTCGGTCCCCGCTGGCACCGACCAGTCCAGTCGACCTAAGCCCCCGGAAGCCGTATCCCCCGACACTCCCGCATTCGTCACGGTCGCGGCGATTCCCTTGGCCTGAAGACTTTTTTGTAGCTTTGCGGGAAATGCATCCTGTGCCGGGAGTCCCAGCCCCGCGCTCAGCGAATCCCCGAGGACAACGATGCTCACCGGTCTTTCGGCCGCGTCTCCGGACACACCGGCAAGCGCGCCAAAAGTCATCACCAGCAAGGCAACTGCGAACCGCTTTACCAACGACGGCTTACTCCCATATGAGTGGAGCGAAGCACGAGGTCCCATGACGAACAACTTCCAGGCGGGCTCAGCAATCGAGCTCGCCGGTGTGAATCTATCGCTCGGACAGGGGCCGGCCCGCGTCCACATTCTCAAGGACATCAGCCTGCATATAGGAACCGGGGAGGCGATTGGCCTAGTGGGCCCCTCCGGCTCCGGGAAGTCGACCCTTCTCATGGTCATGGCTGGCCTCGAGCGTCCCGACTGCGGGACAGTCGAGGTAGTGGGTCAGGATCTGAACGCACTCGATGAAGACGCGCTCGCGCGCTTTCGCGGACGGAATGTGGGCATCGTATTTCAGTCTTTTCATCTTATTCCCACTATGACGGCGCTGGAGAACGTCGCTGTGCCGCTCGAACTGGCCGGCGAGCCGAATGCACACGATCGCGCCAGAAAAGAGCTATTCGCCGTCGGTCTTGCCGATCGGCTCGATCACTATCCTGCCCAGCTGTCCGGGGGCGAACAGCAGCGGGTCGCACTCGCGCGGGCGCTTGCGCCCAACCCGCCCATCATCGTTGCCGACGAGCCGACCGGAAATCTTGACGAGGATACTGGCAAGCAGATCATCGACCTGCTCTTTACTGGTCATTTGCAACGAAGCTCGACGCTTGTGCTCGTCACGCACGATCCCGCCTTGGCGGCTCGCTGCGGGAGAGTGGTTCGCCTGCGCTCCGGCCGTATCGACGGTACAACGAGACCATGACGGGCAAGTCAGCGAGACGATGGCTGCCGGTGCGCTTCGCCTTGCGCGAATTGCGCGGAGGCTTGCGCGGGTTTTACGTGTTCATCGCCTGCATCGCTCTTGGCAGCATGGCCATCGCAGGAATCGGTTCGCTTGCGGCAAGCCTCGCAGAAGGATTCGCACGCCAGGGGCGCGTCATCCTCGGCGGCGATCTAGCGTTCACCCTGACGCAGCGCGAAGCGACGCAGCAAGAAATAGCATTCTTGAAGAGTCACGGCGAGCTCTCGACCGTTGCCACAATGCGCGCCATGGCGCGCACTCCCACGGGTGAGTCCAGTCTGGTTGAGCTCAAAGCGGTCGATTCAGCCTACCCCCTGTTCGGGAATGTGGCGGCGGACCCGCAGATTGGGCTTGTTGACGCGCTGACTGAACGCAACGGCGTTTTTGGCGCGCTTGCCGATCCTACGCTACTGGCCCGACTGCAAGCAGGTCCGGGCGCGCGAGTGTCGGTAGGCACGGTCAATTTCGAAATCCGAGCTGCACTTGAAAGCGAACCCGATAAGCTGGCTGGAGGAATCGGCTTCGGTCCGCGATTCCTGGTGAGCGAGGAGGCGCTGCGAGCGACTGGCCTGTTACAGCCGGGCAGCCTCGTGCGCTGGCATTATCGACTGCGATTGCCGCAAAACAGTGCGTCCGATGAGAACGCAAAGGCACTCACGGTGCAGGCACGCAAGGCGTTTCCGCAAGCGGGCTGGGACATCCGCAGCAGCAGCAATGCGTCACCACAGCTTGAGCGCAACATCGACCGATTTACCCAGTTCCTCACGATCGTGGGCCTGACTGCACTTCTCGTGGGCGGCGTCGGAGTAGGCAATGCCGTGAAGAGTCACCTGGACCGGCGCCGTGACACGATTGCTACGGTGAAGGCGCTCGGGGCCAATGGCCGCACCATCGTTGCAGTCTATCTCGCGCAGGTTCTGCTTCTGGCGGCGATCGGCGGCGCAATCGGTGTCGCGATCGGCGCGGTTTTGCCCTTTGCGGTTGCCTGGATGTTTGGCTCGTTCATTCCACTGCCGATCGTTCCCTCGATTCATCCGGAAGAGCTGTTGCTGGCTGCTATCTATGGTGTGCTCACGGCTCTTGCGTTCGCGATATGGCCGCTCGGTCGCGCACACGATGCGCCCGTTGGCGCCCTCTTTCGCGATGTTGTGGCGCCGGACGCGAAGCGTCCGCGCAAGCGTTATGTCGTGCTGACGGCAGCGGCCGTTATTGCGCTTGCAACACTAGCAGTGCTGCTCGCCTACGATCGCCGGGTCGCGCTGATCTTTGTGGGAACCGCTGCAGTCGTGTTTCTCACACTGCGCATGGTTGCCCTGCTGTTGATCATGCTGGCCGAGCGCGCCCCGCGCGCCCATTCCACAGAACTGCGCATGGCGGTCGCGAACGTTCACCGGCCGGGCGCGCTGACTTCCACTGTCGTGCTTTCGCTCGGTCTCGGGATCACCCTGCTCGTGACCGTAATCGAGATCGACGGTAACTTGCGGCGGCAGTTTTCGAACGAGCTCCCGGCAAGAGCCCCGTCATTCTATTTTCTGGATATTCCGGCCGATCGAGCATCGGATTTCCGAAAATTCGTCACGGCGCAAGCTCCATCCGCAAATATGGAGCAGGTGCCGATGCTGCGCGGACGCATAATTGCCGCAGCCGGAATTCCTGTCGAAAAACTCCATCCGAGCGAAGACGCGGCCTGGGTTTTGCAAAGCGATCGCGGGATCACGTACTCGAATACGATTCCAGCTGGCTCACGTATCGTTGAAGGAGAATGGTGGAGGGAAGGATATGATGGCTCGCCACTGGTTTCGTTCGAAAAGCGGATCGCCGACGGACTTGGGCTCAAGCTTGGTGACTCGATCACTGTCAATGTGCTCGGGCGGAATGTCACGGCAACGATAGCCAACCTGCGCACAGTCGACTGGGAGAGTCTGGGCATCAATTTCGTGATGGTGTTCTCGCCCAATTCATTTCGCGGTGCGCCGCATACCCATCTTGCGACGCTTGCCTTGCCAGGCGGCGGGAGACCCGCACAGGAAGCGCAAATCCTCCGAGCCGTATCGCAAAGCTACCCGAGGGTGACAACCGTTCGCGTGAAGGAGGCCTTGGAGGCCGTCGGCGGCCTGATCGGCAACCTGGTCCTGGCAATCCGAGGTGCCAGCGCTGTGACCCTGGTTGCGGCCGCTTTGGTGCTTGGAGGTGCTCTGGCCGCAGGCCATCGGCACCGGGTCTACGACGCCGTAATTCTCAAGACGCTTGGCGCAACGCGGTGGCGTCTTATCGCAGCGTACAGTCTCGAATACATCCTTATCGGATCGGCAACTGCGGTCTTTGGCACGATCGCAGGCTCGCTGGCGGCTTGGCTGATCGTGGCGCAATTGATGCACCTGTCCTTCACCTGGATTCCGCCCTCGGCGATGATCGCGGCGCTGGCCTCCGTGGCCGTTACAGTGGGACTTGGCCTGGTCGGCACGTTTGTGGCGCTTGGCCAGAAACCCGCCCCGGTGTTGAGAAACCTATAGTTTTTGCGACATTCCGCCGCGTATTGGGCTTCTCCGGATCTTTCCGGGTCGTTTCGGGCTATTGTGAAGTACAACCGTTAATCTTCGTGGTGTCATCATCGGGCCATATCTGGCGCCAAGAGTTGACAATCACTAGATTCGTTCCGAGCGCGGAGGCAATGTGCCCGAGCGCATGACGTCAACCGGCCGAACGCCGGGACATGAGAGAGGAAACTTCGATGTCGGACTACGACCGTAATATAGCTGCCCGCGGCTTCGGCGCCGCGCCTGCAGCCGCGATCGATGCAGGCCTGCGCGCCTACATGATCCGCGTTTACAATTACATGGCCGCCGGCGTCGCTCTGACCGGCGTTGTGGCCTGGCTTACCTACAATGCTGCCGTGGTCACTGATGCGGCTGGGCGGATCACCGGGCTCACTGCCTTCGGACAGGCCATCTTCAGCGGCCCGCTGACGATTATCTTGTTCCTCGGAACGCTCGGACTGGTCTTCTTCATGAGCTTCCGTATCAGCAACCTACAGCCTAGCACGGCGCTTACGCTGTTCATGGTTTACGCGGGACTGCTGGGCCTCATGCTGTCGTCCGTCTTCCTCGCTTATACGGGGGCGTCGATCACCCGCACGTTCTTCATCTCCGCGGCGTCGTTCGGCGCATTGAGCCTGTATGGATACACGACGCAACGCGATCTTTCTCCGGTTGGGTCATTCCTGATCATGGGGCTTTTCGGGCTGATCCTGGCCATGATCGTGAATATCTTCTTGAAGAGTTCGGGACTTGATTTCGCGATCTCGGTCATCGGCGTGCTGATCTTCGCCGGCCTGACCGCCTGGGACACCCAGCGGATCAAGGAGATGTACAGCGCGAATGACGACGGCACCATCGCCGGCCGCAAGGCCGTGATGGGGGCCTTGACGCTCTATCTCGACTTCATCAACCTGTTCTTGTTCCTGCTTCGCTTCATGGGCGATCGCCGCTGAGAAATCGGCTACAGGACGGGAAATCAGACGCCCCGGCTATAGGCCGGGGCGTCTTTGTTTTGCTACCCTGTACGGCGTGATGACCGTCGCCATCCGTCCTGTCCGCGCATCCGATATTCCCGCCATTACCTCCATCTACGCTCACGCCGTCGAGCACGGCACCGCTTCGTTCGAACTCCATCCGCCGGACACGAGAGAAATGAGCCGGCGGATGGAGCTGCTTCTGGCAGACGACTATCCTTATTTCGTGGCGGAAGCCGACGGAGTTATCTGTGGCTATGCATATGCCGGACCTTATCGAACTCGCCCGGCCTATCGATGGACCCTGGAAGACTCGGTGTATATCGCACCGGGCGCCCAGCGTCAGGGGCATGGGCGGGCCCTTTTGCAAGCCGTCATCGAGGCGAGCGAAGCCAGAAACTTCCGGCAAATGATCGCGGTGATCGGAGATTCCGTGAGGCAGAAGGCTTCAATTGGCCTGCACGAAGCACTTGGCTTCCGACGGGCAGGACTGCTGGAATCAGTCGGGCACAAGCATGGTCGTTGGCTCGACAGTCTGCTGATGCAGCGAATCCTCGGACACGCTGCAACGACGCCGCCCTGAGGCGACAACCGCGAACTTAATTCACCAGCGCCAGTGAGAAGTCGATCGAACGCAATACGCGATCAAGTTCGTGCCCCCGTCGCACAATCAAGCCTGTCGCCGAAATGACGCTGTAGGCGCCTTGTCGTCGGCCTAGCCTGGGGTTCTTTTCGATGCGGTACAGAGGCACTTCCGACGCGCGTCGGAAGACGGAGAACACGGCGCGATCTTTAAGAAAATCGATCGCATAGTCGCGCCATTCGCCGGCAGCCACCTTGCGGCCATACAGGTCGAGAATGCGATTGAGTTCGGAGCGGCTGAATGTCACCCGATTGGGAGGGACGATGCGGATGGGTGCACCGCCCCCGAGGGACTGGCTGGGATCAATTTCGCCGGGACCGAAAGCCATGCGGCGCCTCCTTCGTTCTGAAACTTGAATGATCGCGCCGACGATAGCTTGGGGCAAGAGCCTCTTTGCATTGTCTCGAACTTCTCGAAATCGGCGCAAAACCGCGAAAGAACGATCACGAACTCGTTAAACCCGCCCACAATAACGCCCAATTTCTGTCAATCGCCGGACATGCTGCATTGGGATAAGGCAGGTGTTGCCTCAAGGCCCGGTCCGGTACGAGCACCGGATTCCTCAGCCCCCCAGCCCCCCGGGGCTCGATCGGCCGGGCCAGTTGAGTTCCGCGTACGGTTCAATCCCCTAAAGCCTGCGGGCCGGCATTTGCCGGCCCGTTTTTTTTAAACAGACGAGGATGAGCTATTTTGCTGAAACAGCGCAGCATGGAGCCGTCGCGGCACCCAGCATGACGCCAGGTTTGGCCGCGACGCCGCTCTGCAACACCACGTCGAGTCGGTCGATATCGTTGAGCGAATACTTCGCATTCGGCAGTTCGCTTAATTGAACCGTGAATGTTGTCGCTTCACCCGTCCACTCGCCCAGCTTCGTCCAACCGCGAACCACGTTCGTGTAACTCAGCGTGCGATCGTGATTCTCACCGCGTCCGATATGTACGGAGATCTTGCCGCTCACGGGGCACAGCCAGACTTCGCCCTTGCGGTGTTCGCCTTGTGCAGCAGGAAGCTTCACAGTCACTTTGCCATCCGCAACGGTCATGGTGACGGGAACTGCAAGCACGGCTGCATTGCGACGCGTCAGCGCAATCGCTCTTTCGATCGCTGCCTTGTCACTTCCAAGCACGTGCACTGCGCCATTGACGACGACCTGGGGAGTGTACACCTCCCGATCGCCGCGCGCCTCAGCATAGGCGCGTTGACGGTTCGAATGCCCATGCAGCGCAAGAGTGTCTTTCCAGCCAAGATAGTCCCAATAGTCGACCGCAAGACTCATCGTGAGAAGTGAAGGATCCCGCGACAGCTCGCCAAGGAGCTTGTCCGCAGCCGGGCACGAGGAGCAGCCCTGGCTGGTGAACAGTTCAATGACAGCGCGCGGTTCCGCAGACGCAAACGTCATCGAGCTGCAAAAAAAAGCGACTGCAAACGTGGCTTGGCGACAGTCCATGTCTCTCCCGCAAATCCCCGCCTCGCGGGCAACATATAGGTCTCTTCGTCGATCACCGGCTACTCACTTCACAGTGAGCGGCAGCACAAAGGCCGGGTTGTTAACTACGGCTTCCTGCCAATTGCCGCAAGACGTACTGCAATATGCCACCGTTCTTGAAATATTCGAGTTCATCAAGCGTATCGATTCGGCAAATCAAGGGTACCCGCTTCAAGGTGCCGTTGCCCAATACGATTTCCGCAATCAACCTCTGATTCGGTTTGAGTTCACCGTGCAGGCCGCGAATCGTCACCTGCTCGTCGCCTTTGAGCCCGAGCGATTGCCAGGATGTACCCTCTTCGAAAACCAAGGGCATGACTCCCATGCCGACCAGGTTGGAGCGATGAATGCGCTCGAACGACTGGGCGATCACAGCTCTGATGCCAAGGAGCAGCGACCCCTTTGCCGCCCAATCCCGGGAAGAGCCGCTCCCGTATTCTTTTCCGGCGAAAACCACGAGTGGCACTTTTTCGGCCTTGTACTTCATGGCCGCATCATAGATCGTCATGCGCTGTTTTGACGGATAGTGAATCGTTACGCCGCCTTCGACGCCCGGCACCATCTGGTTTTTGATCCGGATATTGGCAAACGTGCCGCGCATCATCACTTCGTGATTTCCACGTCGCGTACCGTACTGGTTGAAGTCGGCAGGTTTGACCTTGTGCGCTATGAGATATTTCCCCGCCGGGGAATCAAGTTTGATCGAACCGGCGGGCGAAATGTGATCGGTTGTGATGGAATCCAGCAACAAAGCCAACACGCGAGCTTCCACGATATCCTCGAGCGGCCTCGGACGGCGGCCCATGCCGACGAAATACGGCGGATTCTGCACGTAGGTGGACTTTTTGTCCCAATCGTAGGTCACGCCGCCCTTGACGCTGATCTTGCGCCAATTGGAGTCACCCTTGAAGACATCTGCATACTTCTTGGCAAACATCTGCCGCGTGATGTTTTTCGCGACAAAGTCGCCGATCTCCCTGTTCGATGGCCAGATGTCCTTGAGAAAAACCTTCTTGCCTTTTTCATCTGCTCCTAGCGGCTCCCTCGCGAGATCGACATTCATCGAACCGGCGATGGCATATGAAACCACGAGCGGTGGCGAGGCCAGATAGTTTGCGCGGACGTCCGCGTTCACGCGTCCCTCGAAATTGCGATTGCCCGAGAGCACTGCCGCAGCAACAAGATCATTGTCGTTGATGGCCTTTGAATTCTCGGGTGGCAGCGGCCCCGAATTTCCGATGCAAGTCGTGCAGCCGAAGCCGACCAGATTGAAACCAAGCTTGTCGAGATCCTTCTGTAGGCCCGATCTTTCGAGATACTCGCCGACCACCTGCGAGCCCGGAGCAAGCGAGGTCTTTACCCAAGGCTTCGCGGTCAGTCCCTTTGCCACCGCTTTCCGCGCAAGCAATCCGGCACCGATCATCACGTTCGGATTCGAAGTGTTGGTACATGACGTAATTGCTGCGATGACCACGTCGCCATGGCCGAGATCGTAATTCTTGTTCGGCACCTTCACCCGTTTTCGGGCCTCGGCAGCCTTGCCGAATTCTTTGTCCAGCGAAACCGCGAAACCGGATTTTGCGTCTTTCAGAGCAACGCGATCCTGCGGCCGCTTCGGGCCGGCTACAGAAGGTTCGACTGAATTCAAGTCGAGCTTCAATATGTCGGTAAACATCGGGTCGGGAGTTGTCTTGACCCGATACATGCCTTGCGCCTTGGCGTATCCGGCAACCAGGGAAACAAGCTCCTGCGGGCGGCCAGTGTCCTTGAGATACCTGATCGTGTCATCGTCGATCGGCGAAAATCCGCAAGTCGCGCCGTATTCAGGCGACATATTTCCGAGAGTCGCGCGGTCGGCAATCGTGAGATGGGCAAGACCCGGACCAAAGAACTCGACGAATTTGCCGACAACGCCGCGATGGCGCAGCATCTCCGTAACCGTGAGCACGAGGTCCGTGGCGGTGACGCCCTCTTTCAGCCTGCCGATGAGCTTGAAACCGATGACTTCCGGCAGCACCATCGAAAGCGGCTGCCCCAGCATGGCGGCTTCGGCTTCTATGCCGCCGACGCCCCAGCCAAGCACGGAGAGCCCATTCACCATGGTCGTGTGTGAGTCGGTGCCAACCAAAGTGTCCGGATAGGCAAGCTCCATGCTTACCTGCTTGCCGTCCAGCTTCACCTTATCCTTGCGGCTCCACACCACCCGAGAGAGATATTCAAGATTGACCTGGTGACAGATGCCGGTGCCGGGGGGCACCACGCTGAAATTGTCGAACGAGCGCTGTGCCCACTTCAGAAATTTGTAGCGCTCCTGATTCTGCCGATACTCCTCTTCGACGTTCTTCTTGAACGCCTGGTTGCTGCCGAAAAACGCGACCGAAACCGAGTGATCGATAACCAGATCCACCGGCACCTGCGGATTGATCTTTTTTGGATCGCCGCCGAGCTGCTTCATCGCGTCGCGCATCGCGGCGAGATCGACCACGGCCGGAACTCCGGTGAAATCCTGCATCAGCACCCGCGCGGGGCGAAATGCGATTTCCCGATCTGAGGTCCTTGTTTTGAGCCACTCGGCTACAGATTTGATGTCATCCTTGGTGACCGTGCGCCCGTCTTCGTTGCGCAGCAGATTCTCCAGCAGCACCTTCATCGAAAACGGAAGTCGCGAGATGCCCTTAAGTCCATTCCGCTCGGCGACAGGAAGGCTGAAATATGCATAGTTTTTGTTGGCGATCTGAAGGGCCTTGCAGCACCTGAAACTATCGAGCGAGGTCATGTCCGCTGTTTCCATTCCCGGCCGGATGCCCGGCGCTGGTTCGGACTAAACTGCTGGCAAGGTGATGGTTTTCTCGCGCGGCGAGACTTGCGTCCGAACTTTAATAACTTAACGTCGCTGGGGCTTATAAGGTCTTTTCGCGCCAGACGCCATATTCACTGGGATCATTGCAGGACATGCCTAAAAGATCGGGAATCGGGGCATCTGGCCCCGAGACCCCTGCCCGCAAAGGCCTTGCGCACCCGTGATGGAGCTCAGGGCCGAGGAGCTGACCTGTGTCCGGGGTGGCCGCGAGGTCTTCCGGCACGTGAATTTCCGGCTGACGGCGGGCCAAGCCATGCTGGTGACCGGCCGCAACGGCGCCGGCAAGTCTTCACTCCTGCGAATGATTGCAGGCCTGGTGCGATTGGCCGCCGGCCGCCTGCTGCTTGAGGGCGGGGCTCCCGGCGCCGAAATCGGCGAACAGGTGCACTATCTGGGGCATCAGGATGCGACCAAGCCTTCGCTTACGGTACGCGAAAACCTGCAATTCTGGATAGGATTTCAGGGAGGAGACGGCGGGGTGAAAGCTGCGTTGGAAGCCGCCGATCTTGCCATGCTGTCGGAAATCCCCGCAGCCTACCTTTCGGCCGGCCAGCGGCGGCGACTCGCAATCGCGCGACTTCTTGCAATTGGTCGACCGATATGGCTGCTCGACGAGCCCACGTCATCGCTTGATGCGGCTTCACAGGAGCGGCTGGCCGAACGCATGCGCGAGCACCTCGCGCAAGGGGGGATGATCATCGCAGCGGCGCACGGGCCGATCGGAATCGAGAGCGCAAGCGAGCTGAGACTGGATTAAGCATGGGCGCGCTCTTTGCTCTTCTTGTCCGCGATATGCGCCTCGCCGTGCGGGTCGGTGGCGGCGCGATCATGGGCGCGCTGTTCTTTCTTGTGGTCGTATCGGTGATGCCGTTTGCGATCGGGCCGGATCTTGCACTGCTCGCGAGAATTGGCCCCGCGGTCCTTTGGCTTGGCGCGCTGCTCGCAAGCCTGCTCGCTCTCGATCGTCTGTTCGCCACCGATTATGAGGACGGCTCGCTCGACCTGCTCATGATCGGAGAAACGCAGCTGGAACTTATCGTGGCGACCAAAGCTATCGCGCATTGGCTCACGACCGGACTGCCGCTCGTCCTCATTGCGCCGCTGCTTGCCTTAATGCTCAACGTGGAACTGCGAGCAGTCCCTGTTGTCATGCTGACCCTGGCCGTCGGAACTCCGGCGCTGACTTTCATCGGGCTCGTTGGTGCAGCTTTGGCTGTGGCTTTGCGTCGCGGCGGCCTGTTGCTGGCAGTGCTTGTCTTGCCGCTCGCGATCCCTGTCCTGATCTTCGGTGTCGCCGCTACCAATGCTGCCATTGCGGAAGCAACGCCATTCTCTCCGCCATTCACAATTCTGTGCGCCCTGACATTGGTGAGTTTTGTGTTCGGGCCCGTCGCCGCAGCAGCCGCCCTTCGCCATGGTCTGGAATGAACAAACATGTCGCTCGAGACTGCAAAATCGAACCACTCGAATTTGCGCCGCATGGCTCCGCCGGTTAATTAACCGCCATGGCCATTGTCGAACTCGCAAATCCGACCCGTTTCCTGAGCATCGTCAACCGAATCCTGCCCTGGTTGATCGCGGCGACAGCAGTGCTGCTTGTGATCGGGCTCTTTCTGGCGATGAACGCACCGGACGACTACCAGCAGGGCGCGACGGTGAAAATCATGTTCCTGCATGTGCCCGCAGCGTGGCTTGGCATGTTCGGCTGGGTTTTGATGAGCGTAGCTGCGCTCGGCACGCTCGTGTGGCGGCATCCGCTTGCCGAGGTCGCCGGCAAAGCGGCAGCGCCGATTGGTGCTTCATTTACACTGATTTGTTTGATCACCGGCTCGCTTTGGGGTCGGCCCACCTGGGGCACGTACTGGGTCTGGGATGCGCGCCTGACATCCATGCTGGTGCTGCTGTTGCTGTACCTTGGGGTGCTTGCACTCTACTGGACTGCGGATGAACCCGGCCGAGGAGCGCGCGCAGCGGCGGTTCTCTCTCTCGTTGGTGCAGTAAACCTTCCGATCATCAAGTTTTCGGTCGACTGGTGGAACACCTTGCACCAGCCAGCCTCAGTGTTCCGTATGGGCGGCTCTACAATCGATTCTACCTTGCTGACGCCGCTACTGGTCATGGCGGTCGCCTTCGCAGCTCTATTCATAACGCTGCATCTTGCCGCGATGCGCAATGAAATCTTGCGTCGGCGCGTGCGCAGCATGCGGATGATGCACGCTCGGGAAATGCACGCATGAACCTTGGACCGCATGCCGACTTCATTGTGGCCGCCTACGCAGTCACGGCTTTCGTGCTCGGCTCTTTGATCTCCTGGGTCCTTCTCGACTATGCGTCTCAGCGCCGATTGCTCGAAAAACTCGAGAATAGCGGAATCAAACGGCGCTCACGCGGCGAGGTCTAGCCCCTCAACGGAAGTCCCGGCCCACCCTATTCCTTTTCGAGATTGTATTTGCTCAGCAGCGGGTACTGCAGGGCTGCAAAAACGAAAGTCAGCGGAACAACTCCGAACAATTTGAAGCTCACCCAGAAATCCGTGCTCTGCGTGCGCCAAACGATCTCATTCAGCATTGCGAGTGCAAAAAAGAACAGGGCCCATCGCACGGTAAGCTTGCGCCAGCCTTCTTCCCGCAAGTGAAAGACCGAATCGAACACCATCCCGAGCAGCGGCTTATTGAACGCCAGTCCCCCGATCAGTGTCGCGCCGAACAGAAGATAGATTATCGTGGGTTTGAGCTTGATGAACAATTCGTCGTGCAGCACCAGCGTAAGGCCGCCAAAAACGAGCACGATCGCCGCCGTCACGAGCGGCATGATGGCGATGTGCCGCGTCATCGCATACGACACGGCAAGCGCCACGCTCACCGCTGCCATGAACGCTCCAGTGGCCGCGAAAATGCCGAATCTCGAATTCGCGACAAAGAACAAGATCAGGGGTCCGATGTCGAGTATCAGTTTGACGACGGGATTGAGCGTTTGTTTGCTTGTCATCTGTTGTCCGCATTCATTGGAGACCGACCAGAGCGCGTGCAAAGTCCCCGGCCGTAAAAGGGGCCAGATCGTCAACTCCCTCGCCAATGCCGATGAAATGCACCGGGATTCCAAACCTGGCGGCGATCGCAACCAATATGCCGCCTCGTGCAGTGCCGTCGAGCTTGGTCATGACCAGCCCCGTCACGCCCGCTGTTTTTCGGAAAATCTCGACCTGACTCAGCGCGTTCTGGCCGACTGTCGCATCGAGAACAAGCAATACGGCGTGCGGAGCCGTTGGCTCGACCTTGCGCATGACGCGCACGATTTTTTCTAGCTCGTTCATGAGCACGTCGCGGTTCTGCAGCCTGCCGGCAGTGTCAACCAGGACTATCTCCGTGCCCTGCACCTTGGCCGCGGTGACGGCATCAAAAACAAGGCTCGCTGGATCGGAGCCTTGCGGACGGAACACCACATCGGAAGAGGTGCGCTCCGCCCAGATTTTCAATTGATCAGTAGCCGCGGCGCGGAAAGTGTCTCCTGCGACAAGCATCACGGTTCTGCCCTCGGCGTGAAAACGGGCAGCGAGTTTGCCGATCGTGGTTGTCTTGCCTGAGCCATTCACGCCGGCGACGAGAATAACGAAAGGACGTGTGGTGATCTCCAGAGGGGCGGCAACAGGGGCGAGCACTTTTTCGATTTCCTCAGCCAACGCCAGCTTGATCTCTTCAGATGTAACAGCCGCGGCAAAACGACTCTGGCTGAGCACGGCTGCCATGCGGCCGGCAAATTCGGGACCAAGGTCTGCTCGGATCAACTCGTTTTCGAGTTCTTCTACGGTCTCGGCGTCGAGCCTGCGCTTGGAAACGAGATCGGTAATGGTCGTCCCGAGCGCGGATGATGTGCGCTTAAGGCCTTCGCCCAGGCGCTTCCACCAGCCGGCGCTTTGTTTAGTCTCGTTCATTGCGGGCGTCACCGAGTGAACCAGGGCCTAAAAGGAAGGTGGCGCCCGTGATAGCGGTTTCAAGATGACACCGGAAGAGATGCTCGCCCGCCTGCTCTACCGCGACGGAATGATGCTGGTGCTCGACAAGCCGGCAGGCCTGGCGGTGCATCGCGGCCCCAGGGGAGGCGAGGCTCTCGAGGACTATTTCGACGCTTTGCGATTTGGACTGCCGCGCCCGCCCGCTTTAGCTCACCGGCTCGATCGCGACACAACCGGCTGTCTTGTGCTTGGGCGGCACCGCAAGGCGCTCGCATTACTCGGCAAGCTCTTCAAGCAGGGCAAAATCGGAAAATGCTATTGGGCGGTGGTGGAGGGCGGACCCGACGAAAGCGAAGGTCGTATCGACATTCCACTGGCGAAAAGAGACGAGGCGCGCGGCTGGTGGATGAAAGCGGAGAAGCACGGCTTGCCATCGGTGAGCACCTGGAAGGTCCTGGGGCGCGGTCCAGGTGTTGCTTGGCTCGCGCTCGAACCGCTCACCGGACGCACGCATCAGCTTCGCGTGCATTGCGCCGAGTCGGGATGGCCGATCGTCGGCGACAGCATTTATGGGAATGCCGCGCGCGTGGGCGGCCCGACTCTTCATCTACATTCACGCGAACTCGTCGTGCCTATTTCAAGGAACAAGCCGCCCGTCACCATCGTCGCCCCGGCGCCGGCGCACATGCGCGAGAGATTGATTGCTTGCGGGTGGGACGGAGGGCGCTAGCGTCGGATTAATAGAGCTGCGCCTTGATCCGCTCCGGCGCTTCACGATCGTATTTTTCGCCGCCAAGCTGACCCTTGCTCAACTCCGCAATAATCGTGCCGGTCGAGGGCAGACTCTTTCGATCGATCTTGGTCGCTTCGTCCCACAACTTCGATCGCACGATCGCTTTCGAGCAATGGAAATAGATGCTTTCCACGTGAACGATCAGCACGCAGCGTGGCAATTTTCCGTTCACGGAAAAACTGCTCATCAATTCGGGATCGATAGAGATCGAAGCACGCCCGTTCACGCGCAGAGTTTCACCGACGCCGGGAATCAGGAACAGTAGCGCCACACGGGGATCGCGCACAATGTTGCGGAAGCCATCGATGCGGTTGTTGCCGGGCCGGTCGGGGATCGCCAGTGTCTTGTCGTCGAGGACATGCACGAATCCGGCCGGGTCCCCCTTCGGAGAACAGTCGAGGCCTTCCGGTCCCGATGTCGCAACGGCCACGAATGGCGCTGCTTCGATCATCTTCCGATAGGCCTCATTTATGTGATCGATCTCCTTGATGACCGAGGCTCCCGTTTTCTCGCCGTAGAGCGATTGGAGCTGATCCATCGTCGTAATCAGATGATCCCGATAGGCCATGTCACTCCCCGTTCAGGCGGCCAGAAGGCGTGCGCCGTCGTGCGATTTCACTTCGATATCAACGATAACACCTGCCTCCGCGGGTGTGGCAAGGCGCACCGGGATGAACTGCTCGGTTCTAGCAAGCAGATCTGATTCGGCGAGCACCCGCCGACGGCGGCCGATTTCGCTGTCGAGATGCCGCCCCAATGCGGCTGCGGCCATATCCCGCATGCGGCGGGCGCGGTCCTTGACGATCCGGCGATCGACTTGCGGCATGCGTGCAGCTGGTGTGCCCGGCCGCGGCGAGAAAGGGAACACGTGCAGCTGCGTCAAACCGCATTCTTCAATGAGGTCGAGCGAGCGAGCAAACATGTCTTCCGTCTCGGTAGGAAATCCTGCGATCATGTCGGCAGCGAACAGGATGTCGGGACGAAGCCGGCGGACCCGTTCGCAGAAGGAAATTGCATCGCCGCGTAAATGCCGCCGCTTCATCCGCTTGAGGACAAGGTCGTCACCGGACTGAAGCGATAAGTGCAAGTGCGGCATCAACCGAGGCTCGGTAGCGAGCGCGTCGAGGAGTTCGGCATCAACCTCCACGGAATCGATCGAGGATAGCCGCAGACGCGGAAGATCCGGCACCTCCCTGAGGATGCGCTTAACCAGCGCGCCTAGCCGCGGTTCTCCGGGCAGATCAAGGCCGTAGCCGGTGATATCGACACCAGTCAGCACGATTTCGCGATATCCCTCGGTAACGAGGCGCCTTGCCTGCGCAATCACCTCGTCGGCGCGCACCGAACGCGAGTTGCCGCGGCCGAACGGAATAATGCAGAACGTGCAGCGATGATCGCAGCCATTCTGTACCTGGACGAATGCGCGTGCGCGTCCTTCGATACCGCCGACCTGGTGTGAGCGGGCGCTTTTGGCAGCCATGATATCGGAAACTGCAATTCTGCCACCCGACCCCCAGGTCTCGGGCGCGAACTTTTCTTCATTGCCGACGACGCAGTAGACTTCTGCCATCGCTGCGAATGTTTGCGCCTCTGTTTGTGCGGCGCAGCCGGTGACAACGATCCGCGACAGCGGCCGCTCGCGCTTGAGGCGCCGAATTGCCTGTCTGGCCTGACGCACGGATTCCGCCGTCACTGCGCAAGTGTTGACGACAATCGCATCCTCGATGCCGGCAGAAAGAGCCTTGCAGCGGATCACCTCGGATTCATAGGCGTTCAGGCGACAGCCGAATGTGACGACTTCCACGTTCACGATGCACTCGTTTGTGCAAAAAGTGTCGGATCGAAGCGCCCCTTGTACTCAAACTGGACGGGCCCGGTCATCAGCACGTGATCGTCCTTCTCGCGCCATTCGACCATCAACTGCCCGCCCGGAAGCGTGACCTTCACCTTGCGATCCGTTCGACGCAGTCGCGCCGCCGCTACAGCCGCCGCACAAGCGGCAGAGCCACAGGCTTTGGTAAGCCCTGCCCCACGTTCCCACGTCCGGATGATGATGTGATCGCGTGCAACCACCTGCGCGAGCGTGATGTTCGCCCGCTCGGGAAAGATCGGATGGTTCTCGAGCAATGGTCCAAGCCGCGGGAGATCGTGGGCATTCACATCATCGACCCAAAAAATCGCGTGCGGATTACCCATGCTGACCACGGATGGGGAATGCAATACTGGTTTGTCGATGGGACCGATCTGCAATTCAATTGCCCGCGTATCACGGAATTCCTCGGCAAGAGGAATGTCACTCCATTCGAACCGCGGCCGCCCCATATCGACCGTGAACTGCCCATCGGTTCCTTTCCAGCAGGAGAGGATTCCTGCCGTCGTCTCGAAGGCGAGCGAGTCCTTGCCGGTTTCGCGGCCCACGAGTTCAGCCACGCACCTCATTCCGTTTCCGCAAGCGCCGGCTTCCGAACCGTCATTGTTGTAGATGCGAATGAAAGCGTCCGTGCCCGGCGTTCTGGGTGTATGAATGGCCATCATTTGATCATAGGACGTCCCGCCCGGCGCGGCCGCCGCGCGCGCTTCCAGGGCGTCGATCGTCTCGGCGCGGCCCCGCATGTCGACGACAACGATCTCGTTGCCGATTCCATTCATCTTTACGAAGGACTGATTGGCCAGCACGACCATTATTGTCTTGCCCGGGTTTCGCCCGTTTTATATGGCGAATGAACGCGTATTGGCCAGAGCCCATGCTACACTGTGCAAATGCTGGCGAAACGTGGGACGCCGCATATCGACGGAGAGCCCTGATGTCGCCTTTTCAGCTTGCGCCGGCGCTTGCCTGTTTATTGCTGTCACTGACGTTTGGACTCATCTTACCCGATTGGGTAGCGGCACAGACCCCAATGCCAGGCACGAGCGAACAGCCTGCTCCAGGCGCGCCCAGTCCGGTATCGCCGTCGCCGCTGCAGCCCGGCGATTCATTCGGCGAAGAGGTCACATTGCCCGAGCGCACAATCGTGTATGTGAAGGGCCAAGCCGGCTGGGACAACGCCTTTGAAACTCTCGTCGAAGCATTCAAATCCCTACGCGCATACCTCGACAAGCAGGAGATCAAGGCCGTCGGGCCTTCGATGACAATCTATACCGAGACGAGCGACAGCGGCTTCTCCTTCGAAGCTGCCCTGCCAATTGCATCCGCTCCGAAAGATCCGCCAAAGGGAAACATCGCCGTCGGACCAGCACCGTCAGGCAAAGCACTGAAATTCGTTCACCGCGGCTCCTATGACTCGATGGATACCACCTATGAAGCCATCACCAATTTCCTGGACGATAGGCAATTGGAAGCGAAGGATCTTTTCATTGAAGAATACACGTCCGATCCGATCAAAAGTGATCCCGAGAAGCTGGTTGTAAATGTGTTTGTCCCGATAAAATGACATCCCTGTCCCGCATACTCCTTGCTCTGGTGCTGAATGTTGCCGCCATCGCAGCGGTGCACGCAGCGGAGAATTTGGTGACCGTCACCGGCGAGGCGAGCGTCGCGGTGCCGCCCGATATGGCGTTGATCCGGATCGGCGTCAGTAGCCAGGAAAAGACGGCGCGCCAGGCCAGCGAAGCCAATGCCAGGCAAATGACGACCGTGCTCTCGGCCATAAAGGACGCCGGCGTAGCTGAACGGGACATTCAGACCTCGCGACTCGCGATTCAACCGCAATATGATGCCAACAAAGCAGGCCCTCCGCGCCTTACGGGCTTCCAGGTGACCAACCAGGTCACGATCAAGATTCGCGACATCGACAGGCTGCCTTCGGTGCTTGATCGCGCCATTGGGGCCGGAGCTAACGAAATGTCGGGTATCGAATTCGTGGTCTCGAATCAGTCGAAGCTGCTCGACCAGGCCCGCGACGATGCCATTGCGGATGCGCGCCGCAAGGCCGAACTTTACGCCAGGGCAGCCGGCGCAAAGCTTGGTCGCGTCGTCTCGGTGACTGAAGAGGGCGTGCCATTGCCGCCTCGGCCGATGCAGGCGGTCCGCGCGGGAGCCGTACCGGTTGCTCCCGGTGAACAGACATTGAGAGCGGTGGTGACCGTCAGCTTCGAACTGACATCGTAGCGCGCAATTGATGCGAGAAATCTCAAGCGGCGGCGCGATCCAGAAAATCGAGTCGGCGCCATTGGCGTGACCAGTCCACTAGCCCGCCTTGACTCGCACACACCCGGACCATAGGTTCCGCGCGTTATCGATAGAGACGTCAAGTTCCATCTCCGCCGCCCGGCCCATTGAGAGACCGGAGGCCAACGCCCGACAGCGCAATGCGCCCTCGGGCGCAAAGGTGTTTGCAGACTGATGTTCGAGTCGCTGTCTGAACGATTGGGCGGAATACTAGACCGCCTCACTCGCCGAGGGGCGCTGAGCGAGGCCGAAGTTGAGGCCGCGCTGCGTGAGGTTCGCCGCGCGCTGCTTGAAGCGGACGTGGCTCTCGACGTTGCGCGGGCATTCACCGAGGGCGTCAAGAAGCAGGCCGTCGGCGTCGAGGTGATGAAGTCGGTCACGCCCGGCCAAATGGTGGTGAAGATCGTTCACGACCAGCTCGTCGCGACTCTTGGTACCGACAGCCCCGGGCTCGATCTCAATGCCGCGCCGCCGGTCGCAATCATGATGGTCGGCCTGCAGGGCTCGGGCAAGACAACGACGACGGCGAAGCTCGCCAAGCGACTTTTCGATCGTCAGCGCCGTAAGGTGCTGATGGCGTCCCTCGACGTGCGCCGTCCGGCCGCGATGGAGCAGCTCGCTGTTCTCGGCCGTGACGCACAGATTGAAACCCTGCCCGTGGTGGCGGGACAGTCGCCGCCTCAGATCGCACGGCGAGCCATCGAAGCTGCCAGACTCGGCGGATTCGACGTGGTCATCCTGGATACGGCAGGACGCACGACTCTCGATGACGAAATGATGAACGAGGCCTCCGAGATCAGGCGCACGATACATCCGCAAGAAGTCCTTCTCGTCGCTGATGCCCTGACCGGTCAGGATGCGGTCAACCTCGCACGCTCGTTCGACCAGCGCGTCGGGCTTACCGGCATCGTGCTGACGCGTGTAGATGGCGATGGTCGCGGTGGAGCCGCGCTGTCGATGCGAGCCGTCACCGGCAAGCCAATCAAGCTGATCGGAACCGGAGAAAAGCTGGAGGCTCTTGAGGATTTCGATCCGTCGCGGATCGCCGGCCGCATTCTGGGCATGGGCGATATTGTGGCGCTGGTCGAAAAGGCCGCAGCAAATATTGATGCCGAAAAGGCGATGCGCGCTGCGGAAAAGATGCGCAAGGGCGCCTTCGATCTTGCCGATCTACGCGACCAACTCACTCAGATGCAGGCCATGGGTGGAATAGGCGGGCTCATGGGCATGCTGCCCGGAGTAGCAAAAATGAAAAATCAGCTTGCGGCAGCAAATCTCGACGAAAGCATCATCAAGCGGCAGATCGCAATCATCGACTCGATGACCCCACAAGAGCGTCGCAATCCTGGCATTCTCAAAGCCAGCCGCAAGAAGCGCATCGCAGCAGGCTCCGGCACTTCGCCCGAAGCAATCAACAAGCTGCTGAAGATGCATCGCGGCATGGCCGACATGATGAAGATGATGGGGGGCGCGAAGCGTGGTCCATTCGCTGGGCTGGCGCAATCTCTGGGATTTGGCGGCGCAATGCCGTCGCCGCAACAGCTGGCTGAAATGGCCAAAACGATGCCTGGCGGACAGCTACCGCCGAACCTCCCGGGCCTTCCATCAAACATGCCGAAGCTCCCATCCGATTTACCCGGACTGCCGGGGCTGGGCGGAAAATTTCCAGGATTACCAGGTGGCCTCGCACCTGGGCCGGCAAAGAAGAAATGACAAGGCAAACCCGGCTGTCTCCAAGCCAGATGCTACTTACGTTTTACAACCAGCATGACCGTCTTGATCGAAAGGAAAATATAGATGTCTCTCGTTATTCGTCTTGCCCGCGCCGGCACCAAGAAGCGGCCGGTTTATCATGTCGTCGTTGCAGATAAGCGCAGCCCGCGGGACGGGCGCTTCATTGAGCGTCTCGGCTATTTCAATCCGCTGCTGCCGAAGGAAAAGACCGAGCGTCTGAAGCTCGATCTGGACAAGGTGCAGGCGTGGTTGAAAAAAGGCGCCCAACCTTCGGATCGCGTCATGCGATTCCTCGATGCAGCCGGAATCATGAAGCGCCCAAAGCGCAACAATCCTGAAAAGGCGATACCCCGTAAGGAGCGCAAGGCAAAAGCCGAAGAAACGGCCAATGCCGGTGGCGCCGCTCCGGCTGCCGCAGGTAGCGCCACGGCGGCGGCGGCGGGGAAGCCGGCCGAAGCTCCCGCCGCTACCTGATTTCGGTGGCGTCCTGCTAGGAGGCCCTGGCAGTCGGCTGCTGCCTAGGTTTTCAGTGCTCAATGAGATCCGCACTTCCACGAGAAAAGGTCTGCATCGCGCGCATCGGTGGCGCGCACGGCACTCGCGGTGAAGTGAAGCTGTGGTCGTTTACGGAAGATCCGGCAGCGGTCGCAAACTATGGGCTTTTGGAGACGTTGGACGGCAGTCGGCAAATCGAAATCGAGGGATTGCGGCCGGCCAAGGGTTACTTCATCGCGCGGATTGCAGGCGTAGGCGATCGCGATGCCGCGGAACGCCTACGCAATACGGAGCTTTACGTAGCGCGATCGCGTCTGCCCAGGATCAACGAACCGGATACTTATTACCATGCCGACTTGATCGGTCTCGACGCCATCACCTCGGATGGCGTTCAGGTCGGCACCGTGCGGGCCGTGCACAACTTTGGGGCCGGCGACATCATAGAGATCGTGCCGGTGGGCAGTGGCGAACCTCTCATGCTGCGTTTTGATGAGCGGACTGTGCCGAAGATCGACATGGAGGCAAAACAGATCGTTGTCGTGCGGCCGACCGAGATCGAAAGTCAGGACGAGTAAAAACCCAGGACGAGTAACATGCAGGGCGCGTTTCTGCTTTCCTTCACAGATCTCACGTTAAATCTCGCGCCCATGCGTTTCACGGTTTCGCAGGCGAACGGCGGAGGGCAATGATGTGGCGCGCAAGCGTGCTAACCATCTTTCCGGACATGTTCCCCGGTCCGCTTGCGCACAGCCTTGCGGGCAGGGCGCTTGCTTCCGGCATCTGGTCGCTGCAGACGATCGATATTCGCGCTCATGCGTGCGACAAGCATCGAACCGTCGACGATTCTCCTGCCGGTGGCGGACCGGGCATGGTGATGAAGGCTGACGTACTGGCTCGCGCTCTCGACGCGGTACCGCACGATACCCGCCCTCGTTTGCTGATGAGCCCGCGGGGCGTGCCTTTGAAGCAAACGCGCGTGCTTTCTCTTTCGCGCGAGCTTGGGGTCGTGATCGTCTGCGCTCGATTCGAAGGTGTGGATGAAAGGCTGATCAAGGCGAGACGGCTCGAAGAAGTATCCTTGGGCGACTTCATTCTTTCCGGCGGGGAAATCGCCGCCCTCGCATTGCTCGATGCCTGCGTCCGATTGCTGCCCGGAGTGATGGGCAAAGAAGCATCCGCCGCCGAGGAGAGTTTTGCCGACGGTCTTCTCGAATACCCTCAGTACACCCGTCCTCCGGTATTCGAAGGCGAGCCGATCCCGGAGGTGCTCACCTCCGGCGACCATGAAAAAGTGAAGGCCTGGCGTCGGGCCGAGGCCGAAAGGCTCACGGCAGAACGGCGCCCCGATCTCTGGGCGATTTACCAGGCCCGCAAAGCCGCGAAAAAAGGCCTTTAACGCGCAGGGTGACAATCAGAGCGCTTTGTAATACAAGCTCGCCCAACCCATTCACCATAGCCGAGACCGCGCGTCGGTTGCTGGCGCCGACGGAGAATTCGCAATGAACATCATTCAGCAGCTCGAAAAAGAGCAGGTCGAGAAGCTGTCAGCCGGCAAGGAAATTCCCGATTTTCAGCCGGGCGACACGGTACTCGTTAATGTGAAGGTCGTGGAGGGCGACAAGACCCGCGTGCAGGCTTATGAGGGCGTGTGCATCGGCCGCTCCGGCCGGGGAATCAACGAGAACTTTACCGTCCGCAAGATTTCCTACGGTGAAGGTGTCGAGCGCGTATTCCCGCTGTATTCGCCGATGATTGAATCGATGAAGGTTGTTCGCCGCGGCAAGGTGCGCCGTGCGAAGCTTTACTATCTGCGGGGCTTGCGCGGCAAGAAGGCGCGCATTTCGGAGGCACAGGGCGCGGCCGGCGAGCAAGCCGCCGAAGCGGCGACAACGGAATAGGGGCTCGCGCGATTTCCAGATCGCAAAAGGGCCGCACGTGCGGCCTTTTTTCATTCGGCTTCGTTGTCCAACTAAGATCGATTGGCTATATACCGCCCATGCTGTCGAGAGCTCAGAGGATCGTCCTGGTCGACCATGCGCGTTTGCCATGGCGGTTTTTCGGCCGTCTAACATCAGTGCAAGGCGGACTTTGATCGGCCGGCGAGTTGCTGTTCCATTACAAGCCATTTTCTTCCCCCGAACAAAGCCAAACGATCCATGAACCCGCGTACCCTCTACGACAAGATCTGGGATGATCATCTGGTAGACGAGCAGCCGGATGGAACATGTCTGATCTATATCGATCGGCATCTGATCCACGAGGTGACGTCGCCGCAGGCGTTCGAAGGACTGCGAGCGGCCGGCCGCAAAGTCCATGCTCCGTACAAGACGCTCGCTGTTGTCGATCACAATGTCCCTACTTCGGATCGCAGCAAGCCCAATCCCGATCCGGAAAGTGCCGAGCAGATTGCGGCACTTGCGCAAAATGCAAAGGATTTCGGCATTGAGTATTTCGATGAATTCGACAAGCGGCAGGGCATTGTACACATTATCGGACCCGAGCAGGGCTTCACACTGCCGGGGACTACGATCGTCTGCGGTGACAGTCATACCGCTACTCATGGCGCCTTCGGTGCCCTGGCTTACGGGATCGGCACTTCGGAAGTCGAACACGTCCTCGCCACGCAAACGCTGATTCAGAAAAAATCGAAAAACATGCGGGCGGTGGTGGATGGAAAGCTGCCCCCCGGCGTCACCGCCAAGGACATTATCCTTGCCATCATCGGCGAGATTGGCACCGCCGGCGGCACTGGATACGCGCTGGAATATGCTGGCGAAGCGATCCGGTCGACCTCGATCGAAGGCCGCATGACGATCTGCAATATGTCTGTCGAAGGCGGGGCAAAAGCAGGATTTATCGCACCGGATGAAAAAGCCTTCGATTATCTCAAGGACAAGCCGAAGGCGCCCAAGGGTAAGGCTTGGGATGCCGCCATGCGTTATTGGGAAACCCTGCGATCGGACGACGGCGCGCATTTCGACCGGGAGATCCGACTAAATGCGGAGAAGCTCCCGCCATTGGTAACCTGGGGTACCAGTCCGGAGCAGGTGATCTCAGTCACCGGCAAGGTGCCGGTTCCTTCCGAGATCGAAGACGAAAAGAAGCGAGCGGCCGCTGAGCGTTCTCTCGCCTATATGGGGCTCAAGGGCGGCGAGAAAATCACGGATATCAAGATCGACCGTGTGTTCATCGGGTCGTGCACCAATGCGCGCATCGAGGATCTGCGTGATGTCGCGCGGGTGGTTAATGGCAAGCAGGTAAATACGATGGTAAGGGCCATGATCGTGCCCGGTTCGGGCTTGGTGAAACAGCAGGCGGAATCGGAAGGGCTCGACAAAATCTTCAAGGCCGCTGGCTTCGATTGGCGGGAGCCCGGCTGCTCGATGTGCCTCGCAATGAACCCCGACAAGCTTGCGCCTGGAGAACGCTGCGCATCAACTTCGAACCGCAACTTCGAAGGACGTCAGGGTTACAAGGGGCGAACGCACCTTGTGTCACCCGCCATGGCAGCCGCCGCTGCAATCGCAGGTCACTTCGTCGACGTCCGTGATTGGAAATAAAGATCTTCTCGCAGGCAATTTCGATTGTCCTGCGCCTGCGCCCGGAACTACTGCCACCAGCAGCGCATCTGCGGGACGATCACCGGACCACTCACCCGGTATTCCTTCACCAGCCAAGCATGGCAGTATCGCTTGGCGTTAGGGCCCGGATACGGCCGGCGCGGATAGATTGTAACCTTTGGGCGCTTTCTTTGCGCTACCAGGTCCATTGCCCCTGCTGAGCCGGCTGCACATCCTCGTTGCGTCACTTGCTGATCGCCGCACCCCAGGTTGCGAACGGATGCAGCCTCCGGCGCTGCGGACGAAAACAGAACGAGGCCCAGAACGGCACAAAATGTCGCGATCTTCATCATCGGTTTTTCAGTCTTGGCTGGTGAACCGTTGCGCATTCGATCCACGACGTCAATCGCTTGGTCGCGGCGGAAAGGTCCCATAGAACGTCGGCATGAAAGACCCAGGATCGTGGCGAAAAGCGGCGGCTCCATCGCTTGCCGATATCGAAGCGCTCGCAGCGGAAGCATACGCCCGTCTGCCCGAACATTTTCGCAATCTTTGTGAGAACCTCGTGATACGAGTCGAAGATTTCCCTAGCGAGGACGTTATCCGGAGCATGCATCTCGACAGCGAGTTCGACATCCTGGGTCTATTCCAGGGGGTTGGCTTGCCATTCCAAACGGAATCGGTGTCGGGAGCGATGCCGAACATGATCTGGCTTTACCGGCGTCCCATCCTCGACTACTGGACCGAACACGAGGACAGCCTTGGCGAGATCGTCACTCATGTTTTGGTGCATGAAATCGGCCACCATTTCGGCTTGTCGGATGAAGACATGGAAGCGATCGAGGCGAGCGCCGGATGAGTCTCCACCAGCAACAGGCACCCAGCCCGGTTGCTATTGACCTGCTAAAGGGACCCCTTATGAAGGACCGATAACGGGAGTGTCTTGAGGTTCGCCGATATGGAGAAATTCACCACGCTGGAAGGCGTTGCCGCTCCATTGCGAATGATCAATGTCGACACCGACATGGTCATTCCCAAGCAGTATTTGAAAACGATAAAGCGTACCGGGCTCGGCAAAGGACTATTTTCGGAACTTCGCTACAACGACGACGGCAGCGAAAACCCAGATTTTGTGCTTAACAAGCCGGCGTACCGCAAGGCAAAAGTCCTGGTGGCGGGCGACAATTTCGGCTGCGGCTCGTCACGCGAGCATGCACCTTGGGCGCTCATGGATTTCGGGATTCGTTGTGTGATCTCTACGTCATTTGGCGACATCTTCTACAACAACTGCTTCAAGAACGGCCTGTTGCCGATCCGCGTGTCACCCGACGATCTGGAAAAGCTCTTCGACGATGCTGAACGGGGTGCCAACGCGACGCTCACGATCGATCTCCCGAAGCAGGAAATCCGTGGACCAGACGGCGGAATCATCCATTTCGATATCGACCCGCATCGCAAGCATTGCCTGCTGAACGGTCTCGACGATATCGGACTCACTCAGCAGAAGCAGACGAAAATCGCGAGTTTCGAGCAGAAATCCGCGGCGGCTCGTCCCTGGGCATAAGTCAAGCTTCGACGTGCACCACGTCGTAGAGCCCGGGCTCAATCTCGTCCGCGATCTTTCCGAACTGCGGCCACTTTTTACGAAATTCCGGTGAACGATGGGCCGCTTCGAGAGTATCCGCGTCGTGCCACTGGATGTAATTGACGACATGACTCCCGTCCTTGCTCCGATGCAGTGCAATGGAAACAAAGCCGGGCTGCTGGGCCATGAAGCGCGCGCGCTCAGTCATTAACTCAAGGACCTCGTCCTGCTTTTCCGGCGGTAGCTTCACCGTAGTGATTTGGGTAACAACGCGATTGCCTTCCTGAATTTGGGCCATGGCGCAATCCTCTTCTGCCATTTGCAAATGGCACAACGCCGACCGGGCGGGCTGAGTTTCGGCTACAAGAGCCCTCGATCGGAATTATCCGCGCGTGGCAATCGCCTCCGCAATCGCGACCGTTCGCCGCGCCATCTCCGCATGCAGGCGTTCCACCATGCGCCCGTTGACCGAAAGCACTCCCTTGCCCTTGTTCTCAGGCAAGTCGAACGTTGCGATGATTTTTCTCGCCTGTTCCACTTCTGATTTCGAAGGTGAAAATGTCTTGTTGCAGGCGTCTATCTGCTTCGGATGAATGAGCGTCTTTCCATCGAAGCCGAGTTCGACACCCTGTGCGCATTCGTCCGCGAACCCCTCGGCATTATCGATGTCGTTGTATACGCCGTCGAGAATTTCGATGCCGTGGACGCGTGCGGCGGCTACGGCGGTCGTCAGCCACGACAGCATCGGTGCGCGGCCGGGCACCAGGCGCGCGCGAGTGTCTTTCGCAAGATCATTGGTGCCCATGACGAGACCGGCCAGGCGGGATTCGGAATCGCGGGCCGCCGCGGCGATCGCGAGGACATTGAAAATCGCAAGCGGAGTTTCGATCATCGCCCACACGCGCGTCTTGTGGTCGGTGGCCATATCGAGAAGACGTCGCCCGATCAACTCAAGCGTATCCGCGCTTGCAACCTTCGGCACCAGGATGGCATCGGGAGCACAATGCGCGGCCGCCGCCAGATCTTCCGCGTGCCATGGTGTATCGATGCCGTTGATGCGAATGAAGACTTCCCGGAAACCGAAGCCGCCGCCCTTCACTGCCGCGACGACCTGCGCGCGTGCGTCGTCCTTTGCCTCCGGAGCGACGGAGTCTTCCAGATCGAGTATCACGCCGTCTACCGGCAGCGTTTTCGCTTTCTCCAGCGCCCTGGAATTTGAACCGGGCATGTAGAGCACGCTTCGACGTGGGCGGATGGTCATCAACGAACCTCCAGGTCATGCAAGCTTACCTGCGGTTATACCGTCATCCAACCGGCGGCGGCCTTGTCACCAGCCGCGCAGGCTGGTTGTCTCGATGCCTAGAGAATAACTCGGGGTTTGCCGGTGCCTTTTCCGACGCAGCTAGTTGACGGCTATCGTTCGTTTCTGAGCGGGCGCCTCCGCGCAGAGCAGGACCGCTATCGCGAACTGGCCGAGAGCGGCCAGTCACCGCGGGTCATGGTGATCGGCTGCTGCGATTCCCGCTGCTCACCGGAGATGATCTTCGACGCCCGGCCCGGTGAGCTGTTTGTGGTTCGCAATATCGCCAATCTGGTCCCCCCTTACGCGCCCGACGCACAGGCCCATGGTGTCTCTGCTGCGCTCGAGTTTGGGGTTTTTGAGCTGAAGGTCAGGCACATTGTGGTACTGGGGCATGCACAATGCGGTGGTGTTCGGGCTTTCGCGGAAAATGCGGCGCCTCTGACGCCTGGTGATTTCATCGGAAACTGGATGAAGCTGATGGCGCCGGCAGCGGAAAAGATCGGCCCGCGTGCGGGCCGTGTTCTCGCGGAGTATTTGACGAGCCTCGAGCAGGCGAACATTTCGCTCAGCCTCGACAACCTGATGACTTTCCCCAGAGTGCGCGCGATGGTGACACGCGGCGAGCTCGAATTGCATGGGGCCTACTTTGGCGTGGCCACAGGTCAACTCTCAGCACGCGATGGGTCCACCGGAATCTTCACGCAAGTGGCTGCCAACGAGTACGCCCAGCTGTTCGCGCGGCCGCGATCCTAGCCTCGGCGCATTTCTTAACCGTAAAATCGCGGATTTCGCGCCGAAAATACTGGCGTGCTGGGAAAACAGCGTTACCGAGAATGCCCGGTTTTCGCCTAACGCGATGGTAATGACCTGCAGCTAAAGCTGGCAGCAGTTCTCGGTCGAGGTGGGATCACTGGCGCGATAATGCAAGAACGCTCGATCATTGCCGAAATCGAAGGGACGTTCGCTACCGGATCGCTGCAGAAACAGGCGGAGATTCTTCGCCGGGTCACCGACCTTTTCCTCGCCGGCGCCGACAACTATTCCGACGAACAGGTCGATCTGTTCGACGGCGTGATTTCCCGGATCGCAGAGAAAATCGAGACGAAAGCGCGCGCTCAGCTCGCGCGCCGCCTGGCCCCAGCCGAGAATGCTCCGCCGATGACCATGCGAAAGCTGGCCCATGATGAATCAATAGACGTTGCAGGTCCGATATTGAGCCTTTCGAACAGACTATCGGAGGACGATCTCCTCGACATTGCCAGCAGCAACGGTCAGGATCGGCTGCTTGCAATTTCGAAACGTTCCACCCTGAGCGAGAAAGTCAGCGACGTGCTCGTGACGCGCGGCAATCGCGACGTCGTGCTCTCGGTTACACGAAACGAAGGCGCTCGGTTCTCCGCTGCCGGCTATACGAAGCTGGTCGATCGATCGATCGATGATGAGGTCCTCGCAATCTGCGTCTCCATGCGCAAGGACATCCCGCAGGAGCACTTCAATTCGCTGATTGCCAAGGCATCCGAGGTGGTATTTGAGAAACTAACGGCGGCCAATCCGAACGCCGTCTACGAAGTACACCGGGTGCTGGCGGAGATCACCGGACAGGAGAACGCGGGCCGTGCCTTGCCAGCGCGGGACTATCGCGAAGCCGCTGCACGGTTCGACGTTGTCAGACGCTCAGGAGTTCCCATTGATCCTATTGTGTGCGAGTATGCCAGGAGCGGCCAGTTCGAAGATACGGTTGCGGCTCTGTCGACGCTGTGCAGGGCTCCTCTAAAGCTCGTCGAAAACGTCATGAACGACCCCCGGCCGGAAAGCGACTTTGCTCTCATCCTAGCGAAAGCCGCCAGTCTGTCGTGGGACACGGCGAAGCACATTTGCATCTTGCGGCGCAAAGCGTTTCGCTTTTCGCCCCAGTCGATGGAAATCGCGCGCCAGAGCTTCGAACGCTTGCAGATCGCGACCGCTCAGCGTCTCGTGCGTTTCTATAACGAGCGCCACTCCGCGCTCGCAAATTTCCAGGAACTGGCGCACCAGATCCGCGCTCAGGAAGCATTCATTCAGTAATCCGCGTGCGCCGCCCGGCAGACACCAATCCGGCTGCGGCGAATTTCATGCCGCGCGCCGTTTCGCCTGGATCAGCTTGCGGTTGATCAGGCACTCGGCAATCTGAACGGCATTGAGCGCCGCGCCCTTGCGCAGATTGTCCGAGACGACCCACATCTGTAGTCCATTTTCGATTGTGGCATCCTCTCGAATACGGCTGATATAGGTCGCATCCTCGCCAACGCATTCGTAGGGCGTGACATAGCCGCCTTGCTCCCTCTTGTCGATGACAAGACAGCCTGGAGCATTCCGCAGTAATTCTCGAGCTTCATCCGCCGTGATCGGCTGTTCGAATTCGATGTTCACCGCCTCCGAGTGGCCGACGAACACCGGCACCCGCACGCATGTTGCGGTCAGCTTGATCTTGGGGTCGAGGATCTTCTTCGTCTCGACCACCATTTTCCATTCTTCCCTTGTGTAGCCATCTTCCATAAACACGTCGATCTGCGGAATCAGATTGAAGGCGATCCGCTTTGCGAACTTCTTCGGCTCTATTTCCTCGAGCGTGAACACGGCCTTGCTCTGGGAGAATAGTTCGTCCATGGCGTCCTTTCCCGCACCGGACACAGACTGATATGTCGCCACGACCACGCGCTTGATCTTCACCTTTTCGTGCAGCGGCTTAAGAGCAACCACAAGCTGGGCGGTCGAGCAGTTGGGATTGGCGATGATGTTTTTTCTCGTGAAGCCCGCAATCGCATCGGCATTGACCTCCGGCACGATCAGCGGCACCTCCGGATCCATCCGCCAAGCCGAAGAATTGTCGATGACGACCGCACGCTGCGCGGCAATTTTCGGCGACCATTCCTTCGAGACGGCGCCGCCGGCCGACATCAGGCAGATATCGACGTCGGAAAAATCGAAGTGATCGAGAGCCCTCACCTTCAATGTCTTGTCACCGAAGGAGCACTCGACGCCCTGGCTTCGCCGCGAGGCGACAGCCACCACTTCATCGGCAGGAAAATTCCGCTCGGCCAGAATCGCGAGCATCTCTCGCCCGACATTGCCCGTAGCGCCCACCACGGCGACCTTATAACCCATTGTTAACTCCGGAATAATTGCCGATGCATTGCCGCTCAGCGGCAACGTAGTTAGCGGCGCTTCTAAGCGAGAACATGCGGCAAGACAACGGCATCCTGAAGATACCGCATGCACCTCGCTTTGTCTCCTTCGCGAGACGAACTGCCGTCCCAGTGTTCCGCGCACGCTGGCGTGGCTGGGCGTCGGGCGTTGCTCTCCATTGCCTCAGCGCATCTGCTTCAAATCCCCGCAAGCGATCCGGGTCGGCACGCGCGCGAACAATCCGGAGTGGTTCAACATCGATTGAACTTAAACTCAAGTATTGCGGTCAGCACGATACTTGCGGCGACACCTAAGCATCATCTGCTTTGGCAAGCGATGGCGAAGGGGCCGACGCCACGGCGGGGGATCGGTCGGTGAGGCCGCTGGGGCCTTGCAAACGCCCACAGATATGTCGTTTCATTGAGCTCATCACAAACCGACAGTCGTCGACATGCTGATGTCGGAGGGTTCGGGTGGGGCACGACCACGATCGTTCTGATTGGGTTGCTGCCCCGGCTTTATGCGTTCGCCCGCAGGATGTTAGGTGATCCCGACGCCGCCAGGGATCTTGTACAAGAAGCGGCGACTCGTGCGCTCCGTCAGCGGTGAAGATGGAGGTAATCGATGCAGTCACTCAACCGCCGGCACTTTTTGAGGACCACGGCCGCAGTAAGCGCGGCCATTGTGGGAGGACTCGGCCGCTTGACCAGCGCACGGGCGGCGTCGGCCGCCACCGAGCTGACGCCAGGCGTGCCCGAAGGGGTTGCGAGCTATGTCACCATGGGAACCATCGCTGGCAAGAAGCCATTGATCCAGCTCGCAGACCGGCCACCGAACTACGAAGCGCCACTCGAATATCTGCGCACTCAAATTACTCCCAACGACCAATTTTTCGTGCGCTATCACCTAGCGGACATTCCGAATGTAGACGCCAATTCTTACAAGCTCGGGATCGGCGGTGATGGCGCGAATGGTACGGCCGAACTAACCCTGGACGATCTCAAGAAAATGCCGCCCGTCGAAGTGGTCGCCGTGAATCAATGCTCCGGAAACCGACGCGGCCTATCAAAGCCGCATGTTCCCGGAGTTGAATGGGGTTATGGCGCGATGGGCTGTGCGCGCTGGAAGGGTGCCAAACTCAAGGACGTGCTCGACAAGGTCGGTCTGAAGAAGGAGGCGGTCGAGATTTTCTTCGCCGGCGCGGACGGCCCGGCGATCAATACGACACCGGACTTCGTCAAGAGCATACCCCTCTGGAAGGCCGTTGATGAGTCCACGATCATTGCCTACGAAATGAACGGCGAACCGTTGCCGCACTGGAACGGTTTCCCTGCGCGTGTTGTCGTGCCCGGCTGGACCGGCACCTACTGGATGAAGCACGTCACGACGGTCAACGCGCTCACCAAGCCCCTGCATGATTTCTGGATGAACCCTGCCTATCGCATTCCGGTGGGGAAATTTCCGGTCAGGGACCGCTTTATCAGCCAGGAAACCGCCACCACCACCCCCATCACCGAAATGGTCGTCAATTCGCTGATCACCAGCCACCGCGACGGCGACAAGGTGGAAATGGGCGAGGTGACGGTCAGTGGACAGGCCTGGGACGGCGGCTACGGAATTCGCTCGGTCGAGGTGTCCACAGACGGCGGACAGACGTGGTCCAGGGCAAACCTCGGCCAGGACCTAGGGCGCTTCGCCTTCCGGCCCTGGAGCTTCCAGCTGCGGACCAAGCACGGCAAGAACACCGTGATGGTCAACGCCACGAACAAGATTGGACAGACGCAAGTTCAGGAACTGATCTTCAACGGCGCCGGCTACCACAACAACGTCATGCAGAACATTTCGTTGATGGCGGGCTGAGGGAGAACAAACATGAGAATCTCCGCGTTTGCACTCGCTGCCACTTTGATCAGCCTTCCGGCCATGGCTCAGGACCAGCCGATCCGGCTGAAAAAGGCACCGGGACTCGACAAGGTGGAGGCGAATTGCCAAGCCTGTCATACGCTCGCCTACATCCCGATGAACTCGCCCTTCCTCAACGGAGCAGGCTGGGACGCCGAAGTGACCAAGATGATAAAGGCGTATGGCGCCCCGATCGATGACGCCGACGCCAAGATCATCGCCGAATATCTGAAGAAGAATTACGGAATTTAGCGCCTTCGGATCGGAATGCGATTCCCCCTTCCCCGCCTGAAATGGCGGGGGCTTTCTTTACGAATTCGGCTACATATTCTCTTCTCTGGCGGTGTGCCCCTGTTCTATGGGATGGAAGACCGCTACACTGATTCACTCCAGCCACCGGCCGAGGACCACATGAAGAAGTTCGTAACCCTAGCGATAGCTGTCGTCGGAGCCCTGGCTGTTTTGGGCGCTTCCGCGGATGCCCAGACTAATCCAAGCAGGAAAAAGCGGACGGTCATTTACAATCGCGACCACACCGTTCAGGTCAGCCGCGACGAGGACGGCCGCACGCGAACGAGGATCATTATTCAGAAGCGCTCATATCTCGACCCAGGCACCGAGACCTTCCCAGGCGAGCGCGGCGATCGCAGCTACGCGGTTTTGCCCAACCACCGCGCGTCCGGCATCCTCGACAACACGGTATTCGGCACCAATCAGACCGCCCTGCCGGGCCCGTGGACGCTGCCCAGCAAGAACAATCCCTGGCTGCAGTATTGAGTTAAACGATCGGCCGACGACGGGGATACTGCGATTCGCAGCGGACTTTGACTGCAGGTTATGCAGCGACGGCTAGACCGCACAGGTCTCAAGCTCGCCGAGGATCGCCGATCCCATCTCCGAGGTCGATACGACCTTCGTGCCCTCCGACTTGATGTCGGCCGTTCGCAAACCGCGGGCAAGCGTCGCGGAGATCGCCTGGTCGATCCAGTCGGCCTCTCTGCCGAGATTGAAAGAATAGCGCAACGCCATTCCAAATGATGCGATCATGGCAATCGGATTTGCGATTCCCTTGCCGGCGATATCCGGTGCCGAGCCATGCACCGGCTCGTAGAGCGCTCGCCGCTTGCGGGTTTTGGGATCAATCTCTCCCAGGGACGCCGAGGGCAGCATCCCGAGTGAGCCCGTCAGCGTTGCCGCAATGTCCGAAAGCACGTCACCGAACAGATTATCAGTGACGATCACATCGAATTGCTTCGGCCAGCGCACAAGCTGCATCCCGCCAGCGTCGGCCAGCATATGTTCCAGCTGAACATCTGCATACTCCCGCGCGTGCACCTGCGTGATGACCTCGTTCCACAGCACGCCGGTTTTCATAACGTTGCGCTTTTCCATCGAGGTCACCTTGTTGCGCCGCTTGCGCGCAAGCTCGAAGGCGACCCGGCCGATGCGCTCGATTTCGTAGGTATCGTAGACCTGCGTATCGACCGCCCGTTTTTGGCCATTTCCGAGATCCGTAATGGTCTTCGGCTCGCCGAAATAGACGCCTCCCGTCAATTCGCGCAGGATGATGATGTCGAGCCCCTCCACCACCTCTCGCTTGAGGGACGAGGAGTCGGCAAGCGCCGGGTATACGATGGCCGGTCGCACATTTGCGTATAGATCGAGATCCTTGCGCAGTCGCAAGAGACCTGCCTCGGGCCGCACGTCGTAGGCGACCTTGTCCCATTTCGGGCCGCCGACTGCGCCGAAGATCACGGCATCCGCCGCCTTCGCTTTTTCCATCGTCGCATCGGTGATGGCTACACCATGCTTGTCGTAACAGGAGCCGCCGACCAACGCCTCTTCGGTGATGAACCGGTCGGTTGCGGACTTGTTGAAGAATTCGATCACTCGCTTCACCTCGGCCATTACTTCGGGGCCGATCCCGTCGCCGGGAAGAAGAAGCAAATTGTAAGTGGCCATTCCTACGCCTCGCTGCAAAATGATATCGAGCGCGGTTCTGGCCGCGCCTTCCTCGTAAAGAAGGTGACCCGGGCCGAGCCCGGCAACGATGTGGAGAAGGAGTGCTAAAGGGCGAAAAGCCCCATGGCAAGGTGGCGGGCAATCAGAGGCCGCTGAACCAATTGTAGCCCTTGTCCTCCCAGAAGCCGCCCTTGTCGGTATTGGTGACTTCCATGGCTGTCACGTATTTCGGGTTCTTGAAGCCGAGCTTGGTCGGGATGCGAATTTTCATCGGGAATCCGTAGGCGCGCGGAAGTGTCTGGTTATCAAACTTGAACGTCATCTGAGTCTGCGGATGCAATGCGGTGAGCATGTCAATCGTGTTGGTGTACCCATCGGCGCACTTGAACCAGACATATTTTGCGCGAGTATCGGCACCGATGCGATTGAGAAACTCCGAAAGCGGCGTTCCCTGCCACGAGCCGATGGCACTCCAGCCTTCGACGCAAACATGCCGGGTGACTTGCGAGACTTCCGGTAGAGCGTGAAGCTCGTCGAGCGTCCATGATCTTCTGTCGTCGACGAGACCGGCTACTTCGAGTCGGTAGGTTTCGCCATCGACATTCGGAGCGTCCTCTTCGTCGTAATACCCGTTGAACGGGAACGGTCTGGTGATCGCGTTTTCGGGATAAGTCGGCGCGAGCTTTGTCCTGCTGAATAGCGCCGCTTGCGCGCCATCGTTGAATTCGGATATCCTGCGAAGGATCCCTTCGGCACTTTCTCCATCGATGATGTCGCAGCCCGTCAGCATGGCGAGTGCGCCGAGACTTGCCGCACCACGAAGGAACCCGCGACGACTGGCGTCGGGCATCAACCTGGCAGCATCCTTGATCAGGAGTCCATCATCGATGCCGGGAATGATTTTGCGCTGACGCATGATGAGTCTCCTAGCGGCCGAAGATCATTGCACGCAGGCTTTTGGGCACGATCAACGCAAGCGCAACATGTACAATGATAAACGCGACAATTGCGACCATCGCAAAGAAATGCACGTATCGCGCGGCCTCATAGCCGCCGAAGATCATCGTCAATTCCTGCAATTGGACCGGCTTCCAAATCGACAGACCAGACAAGACGGCCACCGTGCCGGCAAGGATAACGCCCACATAGAGCAACTTCTGCACTGAGTTGTAGTGCGACGGGTCGCGATGAGAAAGCTTGAGGGTCGATGCGGCCCTGAGGTCGGACACGAGGTCGCGGGCACGAATCGGAAAAAGCCTGCGGCGAAATCGCCCGGTGATGATTCCGAGCGTGACGTAGACAACGCCATTGAGGACGAAAATCCACATGGCGGCGAAATGCCAGAGCAGTGCCCCGGCAAGCCAGTTTCCAAGGGCTATTTCGCGCGGAAAGCGCAGGAAATCGAACAATGGCGAGGCGTTGTAGATTTGCCAGCCAGAACCGATCATCACCAGAATGGCGAGCGCGTTGACCCAATGGCACACGCGCAGCCAAATCGGATGGACTGCCTGTTCAGCGCGCGGGATTACGATCGTCTCGGCTGTCATCGCATTGTCATTTCGGCACTTGGATCACATTGAAAGCCCCGGGCCCGCGCCGCGGGCCCGGGAAGACGCGAGCTACTTGTTCATCTTGTCCTTGGACATGTGATCTTTCGACATCCCGTCCTTCTTCATCGAGTCTTTGGCCATGCTGTCTTTGGCCATGGAATCTTTTTTCATGGAATCTTTCGACATGCTGTCCTTGGACATGCTGTCCTTTTTCATGTCGTCGGCAAAGGCCGCCGGCGCAAGTGGCGAAAGGGCGAGACCGGCCGCGATCAGCGCCGACAGAAGTATGCTTTTTTTCATCGGGACTCCTTCGGAGGTTATGTGCGCGGATTCGGTAGCACAGCCGCGGAACACATCCTCATCAGTTCCCGTTGTTCGCAAGCTGGCGTTTGGCTCACGGTTTTGTGAGAATGAAGGCGTTGCGAGAATCGGGAGCGCATTGTGAGAGCCATGCCCGCTCAAAAGGCTTCGGAGGGCCGTTTCTTTGAGGATTTCGCGCTGGGGCAGCGGATCCGACACGCCACGCCGCGGACCGTTACAGTCGGCGACGTGGCCATCTACAACGCGATTTTTGGCGCCCGTTTCGCGGTGCAATCCTCGGACGATTTCGCGCAAAAGATAGGCTACAGCCGCTCGCCAGTAGACGACCTGCTGGTGTTTCATATCGTTTTTGGCAAGACGGTCGCCGACATCTCGCTCAATGCCGTGGCCAATCTTGGCTACGCTGACTGTCGATTTATCAGGCCAGTACTTCCAGGTTCGACACTGACGGCGGTCTCGGAGGTTATCGGACTGCGCGAGAACTCGAACAGGAAAACGGGAATTGTCTACGTGCGCTCGCGCGGGTTCGACCAGACCGGGGCCCCCGTGCTCGAATACGCGCGCTGGGTGATGGTGCGCAAGCGCGAGGAGTCGGCAGCGCCACGGGGCGATGCGGTACCCGAGCTGCCCAAAGTTGTCGCACCGGAACAAATCGGAACCGCTTGTCCGGCCATCAATACCCAGGCCTACGATTTTGAACTGGCTGGAAGTTCTCGCCGGTTCGGGGACTACAGGGCTGGAGAGAGAATCGACCATGTTGACGGTGTGACGGTCGAGGAAGCAGAGCATCAGATCGCCACACGTCTCTATCAGAATACGGCGCGCGTACACTTCAATCAATTTGCCGAGAGCAAAGAACGATTCGGCCGTCGCCTCATCTACGGCGGACATGCGATCTCGATGGCGAGAGCTCTCTCCTTCAACGGAGTGGCGAACGCATTCCACCTGGCTGCGATCAATTCCGGGCGCCACGTTGCGCCTCTTTTCGCCGGCTGTACGGTCTTCGCCTGGTCGGAGGTGCTTGCTGCGGTTGAAATTCCGGGGCGCGCGGATGTTGGCGCTCTTCGCCTGCGAACAATCGCGACCAAGGATCGGCCATGCGCCGATTTCCCGCTCAAGAATGGCGACGAATACGACCCAGCGGTCATTCTCGATCTTGACTACTGGGTAATTGTGCCAAGGTGAGGCGCTAGGTGGAAGCCGTTCGGAAGGAGAAGCAATGATCGCAGTGATCTTCGAAGTCTGGCCTGCGAATGGCCGCAAGGGCGACTATTTGCAGATCGCCGGATCGCTACGCGCTGATCTCGAAAAGATCGACGGCTTTATTTCGGTTGAACGCTTCCAAAGCCTGGTCGATCCGAGCAAGCTCTTGTCGCTTTCGTTCTGGCGCGATGAAGACGCGGTCAAGAGCTGGCGCACCCATCATCGCCACCGCATCGGCCAAGAAAGAGGGCGCGCCGAGGTCTTTCGAGACTATCGATTGCGAGTCGCCGCGGTGCTTCGCGACTACGGAATGAACGACCGCGATGCTGCCCCCACTGATTCCCGTGCTGTTCACGATTCGCCCGCGCGCGCTTAGATCGCCAACGCTTCAGCTGCTCGCCCTGAGATGACCTACGAGCTGGCGTGCGTAGGGCGGCAACGTGTCGAGATCGCGCACGCAGATTGTCAGCTCGCGAAGCGCCCACGCATCGGTGAGTCGTATCGCACTGATCGCCATCGTCCGCTCGGTACGTTGCACGGTCGTCTCGGGCACGATGCCTACGCCGACATTGCACTCGACCAATCGGCAAATCGCATCGAAGCTGCGCAGCTGCACGCGCAGACGCAAAGGACGCCCGATACGGTTTGCCTTGTCCGCGAGAAAGCGTTGGATTGCGCTAGCTCGGTCAAGTCCGACCATGTCGTAGTCGAGCACCTCGGCGAATGCGATGCGTGACCGGTTGGCAAGCGGATGGTTTGTTGCGACTACCAGGACGAAGCGATCGCTGCGGAATGGAAACGTGCTCAGGCCGCCATAGTCGACGGTGCCAGCAACAATGCCGATGTCCGCATGGCCTTCGGCGATTAAGCCGACGATTTCGTCGCTGAGACGCTCCTCAAGGTCGACGCTGATGTCCGGATAGGCTGTCAGGAACGAGCTGAGAGTCTCCGGTAGGAATTCCGTGAGCGCGTTCGTATTCGAAAGGACGCGCACCTGACCCGCAAGCCCCCTGGCATAAGGCGAAAGATCTTCCTGCAGGCGCTCCGTCTGCGCCATGATACCGCGCGCGTGCTGCAGAAGGGTTCGGCCGGCAGGAGTGGGCTTCACGCCTGCGCGGCCCCTGATCAGCAATGGGGTACCGAAGGCCAATTCCAGTTTACGGATGCGCGTCGAGGCGGCCGCAAGCGCCAGATTTGCGCGGACGGCCCCGTGAGTGATGCTGCCCGCCTCGACGATGTGCCGGAACAGGTTGAGGTCGGTGAAGTCGAAGCGCATGTCCCTATCCTTCTTATTTCGCGAAGGCTGGCTACATAGAAAGCATATTGCGCAAAGCCTATGTGCAGGTTCACACTTCGCAAATAATGAAGTAGCGAGTTTCAATAGCTGGTCAAGCGGAATGTGCCGGCTTGCCATCTGCGGCCGCTGGGAGCGATTGGGGCCCCATACAGTTGCAACGTCTTTTGCTTGGGAGTCTTGATCACTGGCGGAGGGGCAGGCGTTACAACCGTACGCGGACCAGCCAGCTCCCTGACGGGTGTTTCAAAAGGCAGGGCGGCTCATGCTTGGATTTGGAGGCTGATACTCATGGCGGAGGTTGAGGCGAGAACGGCAGCAGAAGCGGCGCGGGCGCGCCCTCTGTCTCCCCATCTGCAAATCTACAAGCCGATGCTGACGATGATGATGTCGATCGCGCATCGCATCACAGGCGCCGCTCTGTATTTCGGAATGCTGCTGCTCGCCTGGTGGCTCGTTGCAGCGGCGAGCGGACCTAATGCCTACGCCAGTGTCGAGTGGTTCATGGGCAGCCTGCTCGGTCAATTGATTCTCTTCGGATACACTTGGGCCTTGCTTCACCACATGCTCGGAGGTGTTCGACACCTCATCTGGGACACCTTGCATGGCTTTGAGCCCGCCGAGCGCGAGATGCTGGCGGTGACGACGCTGGTCGGCTCGATCGCGCTCACCCTCATTCTCTGGGTAGTCGGGTATCTTGTCGTAGGAGGACCGCGATGAGAAACAGCCAGCATATGCGTACGCCAATTCGCCGCGTTCGCGGGCTCGGCTCGGCTCACTCAGGGACCAGTGCCTTCTGGCACCAGCGCATCACGTCCGTGGCAGGAATTCCACTCACCATCGGCCTGCTGCTCATCATTGCCTCTCTGCTGGGACGCAGTCACGCCGCGGTCGTGCAGATTCTCGGCTCCCCCCTCGTCGCGATCGTGATGATGCTCTTCATCGCCAATGCTGCGTACCACATGTGGATCGGCATGCAGGAAATTATTCTCGACTACGTGCACGATGACAAATGGAAGCTGCTGAGCCTGATAGCGAACACGTTTTTCGTTTTTGCGGTCAGTATCGCGTCCGTCTATGCCATCCTCAAGATATCGTTCGGAGTCTAGTTCATGGCGACGAATGGAAACGCAAACAGTGCACCAGCAATCAACGGACGGGCCTATCCGATAGAAGACCATCGTTACGACGTTGTCGTCGTCGGGGCAGGAGGATCGGGACTACGTGCAGTGGTTGGCTGCAGCGAAGCAGGACTGCGCACAGCCTGCATCACGAAGGTTTTCCCCACGCGATCGCACACCGTTGCCGCGCAAGGCGGCATCGCGGCCGCACTCGGTAACATGGGCGAGGATGACTGGCGCTGGCATATGTACGATACCGTCAAGGGCTCCGACTGGTTGGGGGACCAGGACGCCATCGAATACTTGTGTCGAAACGCGCCGGCCGCAGTGTACGAATTGGAACATTGGGGCCTTCCGTTCTCGCGTCGCGAAGAGGACGGCAAGATCTATCAGCGACCGTTCGGCGGAATGACAACTCATTTCGGGAAGGGAACGGCGCAGAGGACCTGCGCTGCGGCGGATCGGACCGGGCACGCGATGCTTCATACGATGTATGGGCAAGCGCTGCGGCACTCGGCCGAATTTTACATCGAATATTTCGCGATCGACTTGATCATGGATGAAGGACGCTGTCGCGGCGTGGTGGCACTCAACATGGATGACGGCTCGATCCACCGTTTCGCCGCCAACATGACGATCCTCGCCACGGGCGGCTACGGCCGGACCTATTTCTCATGCACATCCGCGCATATCTGTACCGGCGATGGGAACGCGATGGTCCTGCGCGCAGGGCTGCCGCTGCAGGATATGGAGTTCGTGCAATTCCATCCAACCGGCATCTATCCGGCCGGCTGCCTCATTACGGAAGGTTCACGCGGTGAAGGGGGCTATCTGGTCAATTCGGAAGGTGAGCGCTTTATGGAGCGCTATGCGCCGTCTGCGAAAGATCTTGCGTCACGAGACGTCGTGTCGCGGGCCATGACCGTCGAGATCCGCGAAGGGCGCGGTGTCGGCAAGAACAAGGATCATCTTTACCTTCACCTCGATCATCTCGACCCCGCGGTGCTGCATGAGCGGCTTCCGGGAATTAGCGAAACGGCGCGTATCTTCGCAAATGTCGATGTGACACGCGAACCGATACCGGTATTGCCGACTGTCCACTACAACATGGGGGGCATCGCCACCAATTATCACGGCGAAGCGCTGACGAAAAAGAACGGTGGGGACGATGTGGTCGTTCCGGGACTGATGGCGCTCGGTGAGGCCGCCTGCGTCTCCGTGCACGGAGCCAATCGCCTCGGTTCGAATTCATTGATCGATCTGGTTGTCTTTGGCCGCGCGGCCGCGTTGCGCTGCGCCGAGGTCCTGACACCTAATGATGAGCAGCCTCCTTTGCCCGCGTCCTCGGCCGACCTCGCTTTGTCGCGCCTTGACAAATTCCGGCATGCAGCCGGCGGAACGCCGACGGCAAAGCTGAGGCTGAGCATGCAGCGCGTGATGCAGGAGGATTGCGCTGTTTTTCGAACCGGCGAGGTGCTCGATCAGGGCCACAAGCGAATCCACGAGGTCCATGAAGGCATCGCTGATATCCACGTCACCGATCGGTCCCTGATCTGGAATTCCGATCTGATCGAGACGCTCGAACTTGACAACCTTATCGCCCAGGCCGTCGTGACGATGGACTCGGCGAGAAACCGCACCGAAAGCCGCGGCGCGCATGCCCGCGAGGACTATCCCGAGCGGGACGATAAGAACTGGATGAAACACACATTGGCGTGGATGGACGAAACGGGCAATGTGAGGCTCGATTACCGCCCCGTTCATGCTTACACGCTCACCAACGATGTCGCCTATGTCGAGCCAAAGGCGCGGGTGTACTGAGGAACGGGAATCATGGTCGAATTTACGCTGCCCCGAAATTCCAAGATCAAAGAGGGCAAGACGTGGCCGCGCAGCACGCACGCAACCCACCTCTCCGAATTCCGAATCTATCGCTGGAATCCGGAAGACGGCCAGAACCCATCGATCGATACGTACTATGTCGATCGGGATGATTGCGGCCCGATGGTTCTCGACGCGCTCATCTGGATCAAGAACAATGTCGATCCGACGCTTACCTTCCGTCGATCGTGCCGTGAAGGTGTCTGTGGCTCGTGCGCGATGAACATCGACGGCACCAACACGCTTGCTTGCACGAAAGCGATCGACGATTCCCGAACTCCGGTGAAGATTTACCCGCTGCCCCATCAGCCCGTCGTAAAAGATCTCGTTCCCGACTTGAATAATTTCTACGCGCAATACGCGTCTATCGAACCCTGGCTGCAGACTGCAACGCCGACACCGGAGAAGGAGTGGCGGCAGACTCATGAAGATCGGGCCAAGCTCGATGGGATGTACGAGTGCATCCTCTGCGCGTGCTGCTCCACCTCCTGTCCGAGCTACTGGTGGAATTCGGATCGCTATCTCGGACCTGCGGCGTTGCTGCAGGCGAATAGATGGGTTCAGGACAGTCGTGACGAAGCGACGGGTGCCCGGCTGGATAATCTTGAGGATCCTTTCCGGATTTACCGATGCCACACGATTCTGAATTGTTCGAAGGCGTGTCCAAAAGGGCTCAATCCGGCGAAGGAAATCGCGGTATTGAAAAAGGCATTGGTTGATCGGCAACTTTGAAGTTCTACCTTCCCGGAGCGGAACTCGCCGTTCGCACGCCGCGTTTGCCGGGGCATGAATCCGCAAAGCCGGGTGTGGGAAATTCTTGAGCACTCGTCGGTCGGAATGCTTACGACGCGTTTCTCTGGCGGCCTGCGCGCGCGTCCCCTTGATGCGCGGCCTGCGCGTAAGGTCCGGGCGATCTACTTCGTAATCGACGTGCGTGGGCTCAAGGATGACGAGATCCAGGCGTCACCCGACGTCGGATTTACCACGGTGGATCACAAAAATCGGGCTTATCTTTCGATCACGGGAACGGCCGAGGTCCTGCGGGACCATACGCTTGCACAGCATCTTTGGAAAAAGAGCGACAGCGTCTGGTGGCCGAAAGGCCCCTAGGACCAGAATGTGCGTGTATTGCGGATCAACCCGGCCCTTGCGGAATTGTGGGACGGTCCGGCGAGCTCCGCCGTAGCCCGCTACGAATTCGCCAAAGCGCGCGAAACTCATCAACAGCCTCGCCTTGGGCAGAACCGGAAGCTCGTAGTCGAGATGTAAATTGCGCCCCGAAGACCCCGCGACACGATTTTCACACGCCGTCTCTCGGCTAATCGAATGAGAGCGATGCTCACCAGTACCGCCACGATACAACTTATGCTTGCATCATAACACACTCCGTGCAGCAATGCGGCCAGAGGTATCGTTGTGTATTGGTACAGAGTTCTCCCGATCGTGGGCGTTTTGCTATGCGCCGGTTGTGGGCCGATTTCAAAGCTGCCGTCGCTTCCTGCCGCCGAGATCGAAAAAGAACGCCGCAACCAGGAGATCGAACATCTCCGGGATTACTTCGCGCAGCTCGCGCGGCTCGACAACGTCGCCTTTCGCTTGCGCGTGGCGAATCGTGATGCGTGTGGCGCTTGGGCGTGGGCCCAGATCGGTTTGAACGCCGGCACGGTAAGGGCCCTGCCGCGAAAGTATCGCCATTTTGCCCACGAGGAGATTTCGCTCAGTTGGGATCGCGCCACGGTTCTTTCCGTCGCCACCGGTTCGCCAGCCGATCAAGCAGGCATAAGGCCCGGCGACCAACTGCTCACGTTCAACAATGAAGCGGTCCCCGGGTTGCGGACGTCCAGTTGGATCGGTGGGTACGTGCGCAGCAATGGCGAGAGCCCGATCAAGGTTCTGGTGCGACGCGGTGGAAGCGACGAAATGCACACCGTGTATCCGGTCAGGGCCTGCGCCATTCCGATCGAGCTCAAGATCAATCCGGAAACGAATGCGGTTACGACCAGCGACCACATCGTGATCCATTCAAGCGTCCTGAGAATTGCACGCACCGATGCGCAGCTTGCTTTGGTCATTGGGCATGAGCTTGCTCACTCCAATCTCGGCCATCTGGACAAGCAGCAAACAAATAGAATGATCGGGTGGGCCGCTGGCGCAGTTCTTGATGCGGGCGTTTCGCTGGCAGGAATTCCGACAAGGATTTTTTCGAAGGAATTCGCTGCTGCCGGATCCCGGGCGTTCAGCATCGCATTCGAGCGCGAGGCAGACTATGTCGGCGCCTACTATGCGGCGCGGGCAGGATTCGATCTTGCCGGGGCGGAGCAGATTTGGCGGGCATTTGGCCTTGAGAATCCCGGCAGTATCCGGATTACGACCGACCACCCGATTACTCCGGTTCGTTTCGTTCAAATGCAGCAAGTTGCTGCCGAGATCGCGGACAAGCAGCGGCGCAACCTTCCGCTTATTCCCGAACTGCGCGAAGCGGAGCCGCTCGAGAATCAGCAGGCCGCCGCCTGGGATTACTATTGAGCAGTTCTTTCAAAAAATGGGCTCTGCTCACAAGGCCATCCTACGGCCGGCGTTCTTTCGCACACTAATATCGCGGGTATCGAGGCCTTATAGATCGACCAACTTCAAAGCCGTTGAGGCCGAAACAAGTGTTTCGTCCGAGCGCACCGTAAAGCGCGTTTCAATCTTAAAGCAGTCCGTCTGGAAACGGTAATCAGCGTTGCGTTTTCAGGCGCATTTCTTCGCCTGGCATAACCTCTCCAGCTCCGGGAAGGGCTTGTAGGCAGCATTTCGGCATTGCTCATTATCGGCATCGACCAGCTGGTTCAAATGCCCGGCGTAAAAATAGCCGATTCGATCCTTGCTTCCCGTGTAGTGCTTGTTTGCGTTCCTCGCATCGAAACGCACGCAAACCACATACCGTTCTTCCTTGCCGGCAGCACGAAGTACAGGATCGGCGATGTATGCTCCGCGCACATTCGTCGGATCCTCGAGCGTGGTGGTCAGCGTATTCAGGACCTCATCCTTATAGTTCGCCGGAAACTGGTTGGCATTCTCGAGGGGCTCCTTGCTGCTTGACGAGCATGCCGCAAGACACAGCCAGGATGCTGATAAAAGACACGCGCTCGCGAAGGCTGTACTGCGCATGTCGGCAGATCTTCAGTCGAGCTTCAGCTTTCGGCGCCGTTGCGCCAACGTCCGCAGGCGAAGCGCATTAAGCTTGATGAAGCCTTCAGCGTCACGGTGGTCGTACGCCACTGCTCCCTCCTCAAACGTCACCAGGTCCTGGTCATACAGCGAAAATTTGCTTTCGCGGCCGACGACAGCGACATTTCCTTTGTACAGCTTGAGCCGGACGCGGCCAGTGACGAACTTCTGGCTTCTGTCAATTGCCGACTGGAGCATTTCGCGCTCCGGAGAAAACCAGAACCCATAATAGACGAGTTCGGCGTATTTCGGCATCAGCTCGTCCTTGAGATGCGCAGCACCGCGATCGAGCGTGATGGATTCGATTCCGCGGTGGGCTGCGAGCAGGATGGTTCCCCCCGGCGTTTCGTACATGCCTCGCGACTTCATGCCTACGAATCTGTTTTCGACGAGGTCGAGTCGGCCGATACCGTTGACCCGCCCCAAATCGTTCAGCTGTTTCAGCAGCGCCGCGGGCGTCAGTCTCTTTCCGTCGATTGCAACCGGATCGCCCATTTCGAAGTCGATGGCGATAGTCGTCGGCCTGTCGGGCGCCTTCTCGGGATCGACCGTGCGCGAGAACACGTAGTCGGGAACCTCCTGGCCAGGGTCTTCCAGGACTTTTCCTTCTGAGGAGGTGTGCAAAAGATTTGCATCCACTGAGAACGGGGCCTCGCCCCGCTTGTCCTTCGCGATCGGGATCTGGTGCTTTTCGGCAAACTCAATGAGCTTGGAGCGTGACGTAAGACTCCATTCGCGCCACGGGGCTATGACCTTGATCTCCGGATTCAGTGCGTAATAGGCGAGTTCGAACCTGACTTGGTCATTGCCCTTGCCCGTGGCACCATGGGCCACCGCATCAGCGCCGACCTTTTCGGCGATCTCGATCTGCCGTTTCGCAATCAAAGGACGCGCGATCGAGGTACCGAGCAGATATTGGCCCTCGTACAGCGCATTGGCGCGGAACATTGGAAATACGTAATCGCGAACGAACTCTTCTCGCAGGTCGTCGACAAAGATATTCTCATCCTTGATGCCGAGAAGCCGCGCTTTTTCCTGCGCCGGCGCCAGTTCCTCTCCTTGTCCCAAATCGGCGGTAAATGTCACAACCTCGCAGGCATACGTACTCTGCAGCCATTTCAGGATGATGGACGTGTCGAGCCCGCCCGAATATGCGAGCACCACTTTTTTTACGTCCTTTTTGGTCTTCTCGATGGACATTGATCCGACCCGCCCTAGAATTGCGGCGGACTATAAGACCAAAGAACAGCCGCGGAAAGACAGCGCTGGTCTACGCCGCGGCACAAAAGGTTAATTCATTCGCAGCGCTATCGCGGCTTCCGTTTTTTGCCGAGCAGGTCTGAAAAAAAATTCTGAATCGGCAAGCTCGCCCGCTCCAGCCAACCCTCGACGTCCTCATCCGAAAAGCTGGTGCGAGGCCAGCGATAGATGAGAGCGTACATGATCCAGATTATCAAGAACGTGAATACTCCCGCAAAGATGACATCTGATGGAAAATGCGCGCCCGCCATGATTCGGATCATTGCCATTCCGGTACCTAACGCCAGCGCGCCGGCATATGCGATGGCTCGCCACTGCGGCGGCGCAAGAGCCGCCGGCGCGAGCGTCCAATACGCTCCCGCGACATCGCCGGATACGAACGCGCAATTCGACGGGCAATCGCCGCGCGGATCCCACCAGGCCACGAAGTGCTGATTGCCTCCGAACTCGGCGACATCGATGGGGCGCGGGCGGTCCCAGTGGTCCTTGAGCACGGCATTGACGAGAAGTCCCGGCGCGAGGGCCATCGTTGCAATCAAGAAAACCATGGCCCTGCCAGAGATCAGCAGCTTCCGCCGCGGGAAGACCAGCTTGAGGACGAGCGCTGCGACTGCCGGCGCAACAAGCACGGTGCCGATCCAAAGCCCCACATCGCGGATCCGCATCAATGGCGGATAGATACGCAATGCGAACGCGTTGTGATTGGCGTCTTCGAACGAATGGAAGTAGCCCGCAACCTGAAGGTCGAGTTCGGGATAGACTCCAAATAGCACACCAGCAGCCACGCCGATCGCAATAACGATAATGAGCCCGGTTCGGTTCATGGGTTCCGTCTAGCCGACACTTGCCGAAATAGAAAGCTGTCGCAGCGGAATGTCGTCCTGCCTCCCATGTCGCGTCTATAATGCATGAATGAAGAGAGCGGTGCTGGACTTCTGGTTCGAGCTTGCATCGAGCTATTCGTATCCGGCAGCGATGCGCATCGCACCGCTCGCCGAAGCAAGAGGCGTCGCCGTGCGCTGGCGGCCCTTTTTGCTCGGGCCCATTTTCAAGTCGCAAGGGTGGACGACATCGCCTTTCAATATTTATTCCGCCAAAGGACGCAACATGTGGCGCGACCTTGAGCGCATCTGCAGCGGAATGGGCCTTGTATTCGCCCGGCCTCAGATCTTTCCGCAGAACGCAGTACTGGCGGCTCGGCTTGCGCTCGTCGGGCTCCAGGACGGGTGGGGCGAGGACTACGTACGTTCAGTGTATCTTGCAGAATTCGGCCACGGACGCGACATCGGCGATGCCGCCGTGCTTGCCGAAATACTGGAGCAACTCGGCCAGAACTCCGCCACAACAATCGAGCGCGCGCGGTCGGTCGAGACAAAGTCTCGTTTGCGGGAATCAACTGAAGAGGCCCAACGGCTCGGAATTTTCGGATCGCCGAGCTTTGTTGCGGCGGATGGAGAGCTCTTTTGGGGTAACGACAGGCTTGAGCCGGGCCTCGAGTGGGCTACGCGTTTGCGATCATGCGCTCGCGCCAGCGTCCCGCATTGCGGCCAGCAAGCAGCCAATACACCAGACCTCCGATGATGCCAGCGGCGGCCGCAAGCTGCAGCGCATTGCTGACCGGCGGCATATCAGTCGTGTTTTCCAGCCGCACGGAAATATCCGAGCCGAAATAGGAAGCGAGCCCAACCAGGGCACCGCCCACCCCGTAATAGAGAAAGCTTCGCATGCGCGCGACCTCGGCAATCACAATCGCCACGACAGCAGGCACTACAGCGACGGCGCCGACGAAGCTGGTTGCGAAGAACGACACGACGAAGAATGTGACCCGCTCGAACGGGTCGGAATCCACGCCGGCCCAATCCGGCGCCACGATGCCGAGGGCCAAGGTGATCCCCGCCGCCATCATCGAGACGATGAGCGCAAAACAAATGACAATGATTCGGCCAAAAAGGGACATTGCTGCCGTCCTGTCCTGAACCGGGATGAGGCTACTTAGGAGCCGCATTTCATATCAGAACCGGACAGTTCCGTACGCAAGCAAAAAGGCCGGGCACCGGGCCCGGCCTTTTTGCCTTGTTTGCCTAGGCACTCATGCTGTCGTGGTGCGCGGCGGCACCCTGTGAAGCATCCAGATCTCGATGGCCGCAATGATTGCGACGATCAAGCCCGTGAAAAACAGCACAAGCGTCGGCGCCTGTTGTCCGGATACGCCGATAACCCAGGGCGAGACCAGCACCCAGATGCCAAGGACAAGATTGACCCACTCTTCCCATTCCGCGAATGCCGAGAGCGCCGCAATTGCGAAAATCGCAATCGCAAGCGCACTTAGCCAGGCTGTCCATGCAGCAGCTGTCGTGGCGGAGAAGCCCACAATCCACGGCGAGAGGAAGAGCCATATTGCGAGGATGAGGTTGATGACATCCCCAGCTGCCTGGTTTCTTCTCATGGGACCTCCATTCAGAACCGAGGTCAGGTTCCGGTTGACGCCCCCTTAATCTCCGTCACCCGTGCGCCATACCGCGCCGGGCGGGCGGAGGCTTCGTTTGCTAACGCGCTCAATCGCCTCAGGTTTCGTTAACTCTACGCCTCTGCACGCGGCAGCCTAGTCCGTCATTGCCATCGCCCGTAAGGCGAGGCGCTCCCGCGCCGATAGCTTCTCTGTGGCACTCTTCAGCTGTCCACACGCCGCCAGGATGTCGCGCCCACGCGGGGTCCGTACCGGCGAGGCATAGCCGGCATCGAATACGACTTGCGAGAATTTTTCGATCTGCTCCCAGTCCGAGCATTCATACCGCGTACCCGGCCAGGGGTTGAACGGAATCAGGTTGATCTTTGCAGGAATGCCTTTGAGCAGCCGTACCAGTGCCTTTGCATCATCGACCGAGTCATTGACCCCCTTGAGCATGACGTACTCGAAAGTCACGCGCTTGGCATTGGACGCGCCCGGATAGTTCCGACACGCTTCCAGCAGTTCGCCGATCGGATATTTGCGATTGAGGGGCACAAGTTCGTCGCGAAGCTCGTCCCGCGTGGCGTGCAACGAGACTGCCAGCATACAGCCGATTTCGGCGCCGGCGCGGTGGATATTCGGCACGACGCCCGAGGTGGAAAGCGTGATGCGCCGCTTGGAAATCGCTACCCCTTCCCCATCCGCAACAATTAACAGCGCGTCACGAACAGCATCGAAGTTATAGAGCGGCTCCCCCATGCCCATCATCACGACATTGGTGATGCAGCGATCACCAGCGGGAACCACCCCGACGGTCGGGCGTGTCCCACCAGGCCAGTCTCCCAGCCGGTCGCGAGCCGCGATAACCTGGCCGACGATTTCGCTCGCCGTCAGGTTCCGCACCAGTCGCTGGGTGCCGGTATGGCAGAATGTGCAATTGAGGGTGCAACCGACCTGACTGGAGACGCACAGGGTCCCGCGCTCGTTGTCGGGGATATAGACGCATTCGACCTCGGGCGAATGTGCAGTCTGAGATCCCCCCGGCAGCCGCAGCAGCCATTTGCGTGTTCCGTCGACGGATACCTGTTCCGTCACCACCTCGGGACGGCTTAGCGTGCAACGATCCGATAGTGCCGCTCGCAAATCCTGCGAAATGCTCGTCATGACGTTGAAGTCGGTGACCCCTCTAAAATACATCCAGTGCCACAGCTGCTGCACCCGCATTTTGCGCTGGTGATCGCGCACACCCAACTCGCCTAGGAAGTCGGCCAGTTGCGATCGGCTCATGCCGATAAGGGACGGTTTCTCCGGCGCGACATACTTTTCGAGCGGCATTTTTTCGATCCGCTCGGGGCTTTGCACGTCCAGGGTCATGCAGCGATGCTCGCGCCGGGCTGCCGGGATTGGCTGCCACAGATGTCGTTCTATCTATGCGAGATCAAACGACAGCGCCACTAGGCAGGGGTTCGGCAACCCCGGTCATTTGCACTCTTCCGCGACCCGGTCGAGCGCTTGTGAAATGCCTTTCAGCGAGTAAGTGTCCGTCGTTTTGGTGCCGCGCGCGGACTCGCTTTTGATGACCATATCGGCGCCCTTGCGCATGGTTTCGACCATTTGCGATTCTTCGGCAGCGTTCTTTACCCAGGCGCCGTCATTCTGTGTGTACATCGCATATGTGGCGGAGCCGATCGCCGCGGTCGCGTCGAAGCCGGGCTTTTGCGGATACCCCACGATCACTGAGACTTCATTCTTGACCTTCTCGGCGGGTCGGGTGGACACGAATGCGTAAGAAGGATCGCGATTGCGGCCGCTCGGTTCGGTGACGGCGGATGTCGGCTTGGAGAGGGCGAAACAGATTTTCTTGCCCCCTGGCGATGCTCTGTAGGCGCCCCAATCTCCGTACTGACCGAGAAGAACGGCCTGATCGGTCGGACTGGAGGCTGGCTTTTTTTGCTGCTGCGCTGACGCCATTTCATTCAATGCGCTGAGCGTCAAAAGGGCAATAAAGGCGTGGAAAAATACGGTCGTGTTCATCGGCCCCTACCGGTGACATAATGATGGTCGTTGAGCTGCCCCCATAAGAATCATTCGATACTAGCCCATTACCGGTCAAAATCGGCAATGTGAAGGCGACAAATCCGCCCCGGTCGTTCGGCGAAGATCCACTCTCAACGTCGACCGACTATCGTTCCAACAGCCAAGACAGGAATATGAAAGCTTTACTCTGCACGCGACACGGAACGCCCGACGACTTGCTGCTTGCCGATATACCGGAGCCCACGCCCCGATCCGGCGAAGCGATCGTGCGCGTCAAGGCAGTCGCGTTGAATTTTTTCGATACGCTGATCATTGCCAACAAATACCAATATAAGCCTGCCCTGCCTTTTTCTCCCGGCGCCGAATTCGCCGGCTTCGTGGAAAGCGTCGGCGGCGAGTGTAGCACGGTAAAGATCGGCGACCGTGTTCTCGGATTTTGCGGATTCGGCGCCGCGCGCGAGCTCGTCACCATTCCGGTTTCCAGGCTGCTCAGAATCCCTGATGGCCTGGATTTCGATCGCGCAGCTGGCCTTTGTGTCACCTATGGAACGACACTGCACGCTCTGAAAGATCGCGCTCGCATGAAGCCCGGCGAAACGCTCGCGGTCCTCGGCGCTTCGGGAGGTGCCGGGCTTGCAGCGGTCGAAATTGGAAAACTCATGGGCGCCCGCGTCATCGCTTGCGCGTCATCGCCTGAAAAGATCGCCTTTGCCCGAAAGAGCGGCGCCGATGATTCAGTCGACTACGCTGCAGAGAACCTGAAGGAGGCGCTCCGCCGTATAACGGGTGGCCGCGGAGTTGATGTGATCTATGATCCTGTGGGCGGCAAGTATACGGAAGCTGCGCTCCGAGCGATCGCCTGGCAAGGCCGATTTCTTGTGATCGGCTTTGCCGCCGGAGAAATCCCGAAACTGCCGCTCAACCTGGCACTGCTGAAAGGCTGCGACATACTAGGAGTATTCTGGGGCTCCTGGGTTGAACGAACTCCGGAGGGGCACCGCGCAAATACCGAGCAACTGCTGGCGTGGTGCATGGCCGGAAAAATCTCATCGCATGTGCATGCCGTATACCCGCTTGCAGAGGCGGCGGCTGCGCTCAATGCGATTGCCGCCCGCGAGGTCATGGGCAAGGTCATCTTGCGCGCGTGATTTCGGACGGCCGCTCGAAGTCCTGCCGGTGATTGAGATGCTCGGCCGGATCGGGATCAGCGCCGACCAAATTCCCTCAGCTTGTCTTTCGCGAGGGCGCGATGTTCCGGACGAATATGCGTAGCCAGAAGATTCATGGCACCGGCGAGCACGGCGGCGTCGTCCGCGAAACCAAGCAGCGGCAGCAGGTCTGGAACGGCGTCGGCCGGAAGCACGAAATAGGCCAGCGCCGCCAGTAGCGAGGTCTTGACGAAGCCCGGCGTTTCCCTGTCGAACGCACAATAATAGGCGGCGAGCAGATCCTCGATGAATGGCAGCGATGCCGCCACGGACTGCAACTTCCGCCAGAAGTGACGTTGGAACGCCCATTCGTCCGTATCGGATGAATGTTGGGCTTGCGAACCGAAATATGCAAAATCGAAGCGCATAGCTCTAATGTGGCGAATGATTGCGTCAACTGCAAGATATGGCTGGTGGTGCGCCTTCTTTCGAGTAACCCGAGATGCCTAGCCGACGATCCTGTCCATGGCCTCGGCAAGTTGCACATCCCGCTCTGTCAACCCGCCGGCGTCGTGAGTTGAGAGGGTGACTTCCACCTTTCTGTAGACATTGAGCCATTCCGGATGGTGGTCCATCTTTTCGGCAACGAGTGCGGCGCGCGTCATGAAACCGAAGGCTTGATTGAAGTCCTTGAACTCAAATGTCTTGCAGATGGCGTCGCGGCCCTCCACTTCGGACCAGCCGCTGAGCCTTGCCAGGGCGGATCTTCGATCTTGTCCTGTCAATTTGTGGGTCATGCATGAGTCTCGTCGTGGGTTGCGATTCTCTATTCGTCCGACGGCTTGGATGCGCCGGAAGCAAGATTCTTGTCCATCAATTCCAACCGCGGCGGCATCTGTGCGGGAACAGCATGGATGGCATCAATTTCAGGCAAGGCCGCATGCTGCTCAACCCCGTGGACGGAATAGAGTTGCGGGGCGGCGCGGTTAACGTGCAAATGAAAAATGTCCGGCCTGTTGTAGTGTCCAGCAAAATCGTGTCGCAGCTTCATCTGAATTCCGAGGTCAAGATTACATTCGGCATAGAGAATGCCCTCTTCCGGTCCCATCGGGCCGGCGATGATCCGGCTCAGGGGATCGACGATCAGCGAACCGCCGCAGCAATTCGGATCCCGTAGAAATTTCTCGCCTGCCGCACCGACCTGCAGCATCTCGATCATGCGCTCATCGACGGTACCGCACGCCGAAATCACGAATGCCTTGCTCATTTGGGCAAATGCCTGCGAGTCAATGGCAACTCTGTTGCGCAACGGATCGCCACTGGTCGGAAAATGGTTCGGCCAGCTCATGACGTGGATGCGCGTGCCTTCGGCGATCAAAGCGAATATCGCAAGCGGATTTGAGTTCTCGCCGCAAATCAGTGCGCTCATTGGCCCGAATTCGCTGGCGAAGGCGCCGAAGGTGTCGCCGTACCCGCCTGTGTGGACCAAGCGCTCGCCCACGGTCGGCATGATTTTCTGATGCTTGCGAATGAGTGTGCCGTCGGGCCCGATATAGACTTGGGTATTGAACATGGTGCCGGTGGTATGCGGCAGCTTTTCGCATACACCGACAACGACATAAGCGTTCGCGGTCCGGGCAGCATCGCAGAGCGCCGCGATTTCCGGGCCGGGTATCTCTACGGAGTTCTTGAAGAGCTCAACCGCGAGCCGGTTGGCGATCGCCCCCGTTGCGGCGTGATGGTGGTACCAGACCGGATGCGCCGGAATAAAGCCTTCCGGAAAAGCGATCACCCTGGCCCCGTTCTTTCCGGCCTCCTTGATCAGCCGGCACGCCTTGGCGGTCGAGCCCTCTCGATCGAGAAATACCGACGCGGCCTGGACGGCCGCGACTTTTACTTTTGGGTAGCTGTCGCCCATTACCGAGTTGATCCTTTTGCGAACGCTATGTCTCGCAATGTGTTGAAATCGATACTACCTCACATTCATAGGCACCGACCATACGAGGCTTTTCATGTCATGGTCCCTTAATATTGGAAGGGTGGCCGGCACCGTAGTCCGCGTGCACCTCACATTCCTGCTTTTCCTGGCCTGGATTTTCGCCGCCAGTTACGTAGCGAGCGGCGCGGCAACCGCATGGGATAGCGTCATATTCATGGTGCTGTTGTTTCTTTGCGTCCTGCTGCATGAATTCGGCCATATTTTCACGGCCCGCGCCTTCGGGGTAACGACGCCTTACGTGACGCTGTTGCCGATCGGCGGCGTGGCGCAACTTGAACGAATTCCAGAAGAGCCGTGGGAGGAATTTCTTATTGCGATAGCTGGTCCGCTGGTCAACATCGTGATCGCGGCCGTGCTTGTGTACATATTCGACGCCACTTTGCAGGCGAGCGCCGCCGCGGCCGTCCAAAATACCCGGATCCCCCTGATCGATCGTCTCGCGGCGGTAAATATTTTCCTTGCCGTCTTCAACATGATTCCCGCCTTTCCCATGGACGGCGGGCGCGTGCTGCGGGCTTTGCTGGCGACCCGTTTTGGATATGTGCGGGCGACCGAAGTCGCCGCCTCGGTCGGCCAGTTCGTTGCGTTCGCGCTCGGATTCATCGGGCTCATGTACAACCCGATCCTCATCTTCATCGCCATATTCGTATATCTCGCGGCCTCCTCGGAAGCGCACCTTGTGGCGTTGCGGGCTGCTTCGCGGGGTGTTCCGGTGAGCTACGCCATGATGACCAAATTCGCCACGCTGTCACCCGACGCGCCGATCGAAGACGCGGTCCAGACATTGCTGCAGACCAGCCAGGGTGAATTTCCGGTCGTGGATAGCAGCGGCAGGCCCGTGGGCCTCCTTGACCGGGCGGCATTGATCCGCGCCATCAAAACGCAAGGACCAGACTCGATTGTTTCACAAGCGATGGCCGCGGAACTGCCCACGATCAGTCATCGCGTGACACTGGAGCAAGCGTTCAAGCTGCTGCAGCAGAAGTCGGCTCCTGCTGTCGGCGTGATCGATGCTTTCGGCAAGCTCGTGGGTCTGGTCACCAGCGAAACGATTGCCGAGATGATCATGCTGCAGCAGGCACTTCCCAAAGGCGCAACCATGGGTCCGTGGAGTCGAGCTGCGGACGCTTAACCTCGTCTGCAACGCTTCGTTTCAAACGGTTGCATCACGGCCCGCCATGACTATATTGCGCTGCAATAGCGTCGCGGGCCCGCTGGCCCGCGCTTTGATTTCCGGACCCTCATGAATCTCCGCAACGTCGCGATCATTGCGCATGTCGACCACGGCAAAACAACCCTGGTCGACAGACTGCTGCAGCAATCCGGAGCGTTTCGTGAGAATCAGCGCGTTCTCGAGCGCGCGTTGGACTCCAATGACCTTGAACGGGAGCGTGGCATTACCATCCTCGCAAAGGTCACCTCGGTCGTATGGAAAGATACGCGCATCAACATTGTGGATACGCCTGGCCACGCCGATTTCGGTGGTGAGGTCGAACGCATCCTCAACATGGTGGACGGCGCGATCGTCCTGGTGGACGCCGCAGAGGGACCTTTGCCGCAAACCAAATTCGTTGTCGCAAAGGCATTGAAGATGGGGCTGCGGCCCATCGTTGTCATCAACAAGGTCGATCGTGCTGACGCCCGCGCGGTGCAAGTGGTCAATGAGGTCTTCGATCTGTTTGCCGCACTAGATGCAACGGATGAGCAGCTCGATTTTCCGATCCTTTACGGCTCGGCCAAGGAAGGATGGATGGCGCCAGCGCTTGAAGGTCCGAAGAAGTCCATGGCACCCCTGTTTGACCTGGTGCTCGGCCATGTGAAGCCGCCGCGGATCGAAAAAGGGCCCTTCCGCATGCTGGGTACGATCCTGGAAGCCAACTCCTATCTCGGGCGAATCGTAACGGGGCGGATCACCTCCGGGAACGTGAAGCCAAATCAGATCGTGAAGGTGCTCGACCGCGACGGAAAGCTCGTCGAGACCGGCCGGGTAACCAAGCTGCTCGCGTTCCGCGGTCTCGAGCGGACGGGTGTCGAGGAAGCCGAGGCCGGAGATATCGTGGCGATCGCAGGACTCCCAAGCGCGACGGTTTCGAACACGATCTGCGCGCCGGAGATCGACATCCCGCTTCCCGCCCAGCCGATCGATCCGCCCACTCTGGCGATGATCTTTCGTGTCAATGACTCGCCGCTGGCAGGCACCGAAGGTGACAAGGTAACCGGCCGCATGATCCGTGACCGGCTACTCCGCGAGGCTGAGGGCAACGTAGCGCTGCGCGTGCGCGAGTCCGACGAAAAGGATTCGATGGAAGTCGCGGGGCGTGGCGAGCTGCAACTTGGAATTCTGATCGAAACCATGCGTCGCGAAGGCTTCGAGCTGTCGGTTTCGCGTCCCAAGGTGCTCATGAAAGAAGGGCCGAATGGCGGCGGACTGCTCGAGCCCATCGAAGAGGTTGTCATCGATCTTGATGAAGAGCACTCCGGAATCGTCGTTCAGAAGATGGCGGAGCGAAAGGCGGAGATCGTCGAGATGAAGCCCTCGGGCGGTGGCCGGTTACGAATGGTTTTCCACGCCCCGACACGCGGGCTTATCGGATATCAGGGCGAATTGCTGACCGATACGCGGGGAACCGCGATAATGAACAGGCTGTTCCATGCGTATGCCCCGTATAAGGGCCCGATTCAGGGACGCCGTAACGGCGTACTTATCTCAAACGACCAGGGCGAGGCCGTCGCATACGCACTGTGGAATCTGGAAGATCGAGGGCCGATGATAATCGAGCCCGGTTGGAAAGTTTACAAAGGAATGATCGTGGGGGAGCACACGCGCGGTAACGATCTGGTCGTGAACGTGCTTAAGGGTAAGAAACTAACCAATATTCGTACGACATCAAAGGATGAAGCGGTGCGCCTTACGCCGCCTATTCGCATGACACTCGAGAAGGCGCTTGCTTATATCGAGGAAGATGAACTGGTCGAGGTCACGCCCAAGTCCATCCGCCTGCGCAAAAAACTGCTGGACGAGAACGACCGCAAGAAGGAAGAGCGCAGGAAGGAAGCGGAAGCTGTATAGGGTTTGCTGGCGCTATCGCACGCGCACGCCGATGGCGGAGCGCATTGCGAATCACTTTCCCGAGTTGAAAGGTCTGGCGGGCGTGATCGCCCCGGAACCAGACGGAACCGTTACCGCTCGACACAGAGTTGATGTTTCAGCCATCAATTTGTGGCTCGAGTGCGGACTTTCAGACAGCTGTTGCCAGTAATCCACACCGTTAACCCATCGTTTACGATAGGGCTTGAAGGCCGCAAAGTTCATTGCTTCTATCGCGACATGAGCACGACCCTCATAGAGATTCGCCGCGCGAAATCTTCCGATGCTTTCGATGTCGCCGAAACACACGACGAGGCTTGGCGCACCGCGTACCAGGGAATCATCCCGGGCAACGAACTCGAGAAGTTGATCAATCGCCGCGGTCCGGATTGGTGGGAGTCGGCAATTCGCAAAGGCAGCCGGATCACCATTCTCCAGTTCGGAGATCGCGTTGCAGGTTACGCCAACTACGGGCGAAACCGCGCGCGCAGTCTCTTCTATGACGGCGAGATCTATGAACTGTATCTCCGGCCGGAATTCCAGGGGCTTGGTTTTGGGCGCCGCCTTTTCTCCGCTGCACGCAAGGACCTCAACCAGAGCGGGTTGAAGAGCCTCGTGGTGTGGGCTCTTTCCGACAACGACCCGGCGATGCAATTTTATCGGGCTCTCGGCGGTCGAGCGGTGGCGCGCTCATCCGAGCGGTTTGGCGCCAAGACGCTCGACAAGGTCGCGTACGCCTGGCAGGCGTAAGTCAGATTTTCGGATCCGGGATTCCCTTTTGCGCGCAAGCCGCGCGCAATGTATTCAGCAGCAGGCATGCGATGGTCATCGGCCCGACTCCGCCGGGAACTGGGGTGAGCGCGCCGGCCACTCTCTCCGCCTCGTCAAATGCGACATCGCCCACGATTCGTGATCGTGCGCCGTCTGTCGGCAGGCGATTGATGCCGACATCGATGACCGTGGCCCCAGGCTTGATCCAGTCGCCGCGAACCATTTCCGCTCGCCCCACGGCCGCAACAACGAGATCGGCGCGGCGGCAGACGGCCGACAGATCATGCGTTCTGGAATGCGCGATTGTCACGGTGGCGTTTTCAGCCAGCAACAGCTGCGCCACCGGCTTTCCGACGATGTTGGAACGTCCGATCACAACGGCCTCCATGCCGGCAAGCGTTTCGTGCACGGTTCTGGCTAGCAGCAGGCAACCCATCGGAGTGCACGGCACAAGCGAAGGGAGGCCGCTGGCGAGTCGCCCAACATTGAGCGGATGAAAGCCGTCCACGTCCTTTGCCGGATCGATCGCGGCCAGAATTTTTTGCGCGTCGATCTGCTTGGGCAACGGCAATTGCACGAGGATGCCGCTTACCTGTTCGTCGGTATTGAGTCTCCTGATAAGCGAGAGTAGCTCGGCTTCGCCGGTTGCGGCGCCCAGTCGATGATCGAACGCCCGCATTCCTGCATCGGCCACGGCTCTGGATTTCGTACGCACGTAGACTTCGCTTGCCGCGTCGCTGCCCACGAGAATGACGGCGATGCCTGGCACGATGCCCCTGTCACTGCGAATTCGGCTGACGTTATCGGCAACCTTGCTCCGCAAGCTCGCTGCGATTGCCTTGCCGTCGATGATGCGCGCGTTCATTTCGATCCTGAGTGCTGATGAGGAAGCCTTAACGCGCCGAGGCTATTTTCGCCAGCGCCGCAGTCAACGTTGGGCCGTCGCCAGATATTCTCAGCCGCTTGAGGCGGGCCGCTGCGCCGCCAACCAACTCGATGTTCCGCCGCGGCACTCCGATAGCCTCGGCAAGCAGGGCGATGAGGGCTGCATTCGCCTCGCCGCCGGCCGGAGCTGCGCGCACGCGTGCCTTCACGAACGCACTGCCGTCGGAGAGGTGATCGATTCCTTCGATCGCGTCTCGACCACCCTTCGGCGTCAAGCGCACCGAGAGCAACACGCCGCCCGTCGTCAGGGACCACGGACTTTCGGCCATCGCTAGAATACGTTGGGATAGATGTAGCGAACGATGACGTTTTCGATGAAGAGAATCAGGAGAATGAGGATTACCGGCGAAACGTCGATGCCGCCAAGATTGGGCAACATGGAGCGGATGGGCCGCAGCAGCGGCTCGGTAATGCGATACAGAAATTCCCCAACGGTCGCCACGACCTGGTTGCGCGTGTTGACGACGCTGAATGCGACCAGCCAGGACAGGACGGCGGCAGCAATCAAAAGCCAGATATAGATCTGCAATACGAGAAGAATGATATCCAAAAGTGCGCGCATAAGTGTCCGCCTGTCTGCAAGCGGCCGCAAAGTAGCGGCTTGGACGGGATCGAACAAGCCGATGGCTGGGGCAGTGCCGGCGAATTGCGCATCCTTGACACGCAATTTGGCGGGTCCTAAATGGCGCCACTCGCCATATTTTTCGTGCAGCGGCGTGGCTGCCGACGCTGGCGGGGCCGTAGCTCAGCTGGGAGAGCGCCTCGTTCGCAATGAGGAGGTCAGGGGTTCAAATCCCCTCGGCTCCACCATCTACAGCCAATCGGACTGCTTTCTATAACAGCTTCCTTAGATTGCACCGACTGGCCGCACCGTGGCACCGGTTATGTGCCTGCGGCAATCAAACGCTGCAGCACTTGCAGGAACAAACGGGGAGACGATGAGCGAAGCAAAGACGCTGTTGCAGATGGCCGGTGTCAAACAGGCGCCGGCAAACCTCTCGGATGCCGCGGTCGTCATCATCGACGCGCAGAACGAATACGTGTCGGGCAGATTGCCGCTCGCAGGCGTGAACACTGCGCTCGCGCGGCTCGCCGATTTGCTCGCGGCTGCACGTGCGGCCGGCGCCCCTATCATCCACGTTGCCCAGCGCGGGCGTCCGGGCGGCTTGTTTGATCCAGAAAGCCCGAACTTTCAATTTGCCGCGCAGGCGGCACCTCATTCCGGTGAACCGGTCGTGGAAAAGCCGCTGCCGAACGCCTTCGCCAAAACCGATCTCGACGCGAAGCTGCAAGCAATCGGCAAGAAAACGCTCGTGATCGCCGGGTTCATGACGCACATGTGCGTCAGCGCTACGATCCGTTCTGCTCTCGACCATGGTTATCACGTCACCGTGGCTTCGGATGCCGTAGCCACCCGAGATCTGCCCGATCCGCTCGGCGGTCCGGATCTAAGCGCGGAGCAAATCAACCGCGCCGCGCTGGCGGAATTGGCCGACCGGTTTGCCGCGGTCGCCCCGGTCAGAGACATAAAAGCTCGCTAAGTAGAGCGGCTGGGAAGACAGTTGTCCCTCCCGTCCAGCGCTCCATGGAGGTCGTGAGCATCGGTCGTCGTTCCGAACTGCAAGCTTCCCATGAAAGACGGGCTTGACCTTCCAAGCTCGCGCAACCTCAAAGGTGTGGTCGGCAGGTCCGGCCAGGATCGTGAACTGCTTTAATCTCTAGAGATCCTGCTTAGGGCTTGCGAGTATTTGCGGCTGCCGCCGCAAGAGGAATGAGCATCTCGCAGCGCAACCCGGCAGGATCGAACACAAGGCTCGTCTTTCCGCCCAGTTCAGCGGCGATACTGCCCTCGATGAGTTTCGATCCGAAGCCGCGGCTTTCTGGCTGAGCGACCTTCGGACCGCCCTGCTCGATCCACTGGAGCTCTAGCATCGGCTCTGCATTGTCGTTCGGTACCGGCCGCCAGCTCACTTCGATGCGGCCACCGGATACCGACAAGGCGCCATACTTGGCAGCATTTGTCGTGAGCTCGTGCACGGCCATCGCCAGCGTCAGCACGGCGCGCGGGCGAAGCAGAATGTCCTCACCTCGCAGGATGATGCGTTCGTGGGAGGAGCCGGTATACGGCGCCAGACTCCCCCACATCATTTGCCGCAGGTCCACACTTTCCCAGTGGTGGCTAGTAAGCTGATCATGCGCCTTCGACAACGCGATGAGCCGCCCTTCAAAGCGCTCACGAAATGCCGCAGGATTGCTCGTGCCGCGCGCCGTTTGATCCGCAAGGGATTGCACGGTCGCAAGTGTATTCTTGACGCGATGATTCAATTCGTCGATCAACAGCTTTTGCCTCTGCTCAGCCGCCTTTCGCTCGGTGATGTCCTGGACGACACGGACGACGTAGAGGAGGCGGTTGTCAGCATCGCGCACGGGTGACGAACGCACCGAGAGCCAGACCACGCGGCCATCACCCCGCACGAATCGTTTTTCAATCGAATAGAATTCGAGCTCGCCGACGACCTGCTTGCGGAAGGCTTCGCGGTCCGGATCCGCGTCATCAGGATGCGTATGCGTGAAAAGCCGGCTTGCGAGCAGATGCTCGCGACTATAGCCGGCGATCGAACAGATCGCCTCATTGACCCGGAGGAAGCTGCCGTCGGGAGCAATTTCGGAGATACCGATGGATGCATGTTCATAGGTTGCGGCGAGACGCTGCTCCTGTTCAAACGCGCGCATTCGCGACTGTTCGAGGGCGGCGTCAATCCGCTTGCGCTCGGTCACATCGAGAAAGCAGTTCACGGCGCCGACGACCTGCCCGTTCGAGTCCCGCAGCGGATCGATGTTCACGGAAACGGTAACTGTGGTCCCGTCCGGCCGTTTGACGATCCTTTCCACGTCACGCACCGGTTTGCCGGTGGCTATGACTTCGGCGATCATTGAGCGCGCGACGGGAGTGCCATCAAGTTCGAAGAACCGAACACCTTCTCGAAAGCGATCGTGCGTCTGCTCCGGAGCGGGAGTACTTCCCCATACGGCAACAGCATGACGATTGTATTGGAGGATTGTCCCTTTGACGTCGCAAATGAACGTTGCGACTGGCAGAAAGTCGAGAATGGAATCTGAAATACGCAGCTTTTCACTGATACTGGACGGCATAGACGGCGAGACCAGGTTGGCGTGGCTGCCCGCACGGGCCATCGCAGCCCTCCGCGTGAAGTTCGCCCCTTTGCCCTCCCGAAGCGTTCAGCTTGTGTGCGATTTTGTCAATGGTATTGGCTCTCTCACACAAACGCGCCGAGCATATGGCGTTCCCACTAATGTGATCTATGCATTTGCCGGATCAGGCGCACAACCGATCCAATGTTCAATAAACGCGGTCAGCCAGTTTCGCGAAGCCCAGTCGTGGACCGCGCGGTCGGCGATGTGTTCGTGCCGCTGCTTGGCTCCGGGCAGTTCCATGCGATGGGCGCCGCGCACAAGCCAACGATACATCATCGCATGCGTAACCTCTGGGTGAAATTGGAGTGCAAATCCCGTGCCGTAGCGGAACGCCTGCACGGAAAATGCGTCGCCCTCGGCCAGCAATTCGGCTCCGGCCGGGAGCTCGAATCCTTCGCGATGCCATTGATAGACGTGATCGGGCCATTCCGCGCAAATTTTCAGGCCGGCTTGGGTCGGACGGATCGGGTAGTAGCCGACTTCGGCATGGCCGTGCGGGTGCGGAAACACAGGTGCCCCTAAATGGCGCGCCATCATTTGCGCGCCGAGGCAGATGCCGAGATAAGGCTTTTTGTCACGGAGGGGAACTCCGATCCAATCGATTTCGCGCTGGACGAATTCTTCGCTGTCATTGGCGCTCTGCGGGCCGCCGAAAATCGCTGCGGCAGCGTGATCGTCCATGGTTTCGGGCAGCGGGTCGCCAAAACGCGGACGGCGAATGTCGAGCGGGTATCCCAGTTTTGCCAAAGCCTGGCCGACACGGCCGGGAGAGGAGTGTTCCTGATGAACAATAAGGAGGACGGGCTTCAACATGGCGGGTTCGGCGCACGCTCGCGCCGAGGGACTAGTAATGGCTTCTCTGTCATTTGGAAATATGGATCATTGGATGCAGGCTATGCCCCTTTTGCAGCCCGGCGCCGTTGCCGCCGATCCACCGCGTCCAAGAGCAGGCGGCGGGGAACGAGCCGGATGAGCACTGAGACGAGCCGGTTCATGGCGCCGGGCACAATCGTCCGGTGGCCGGACATGAGGCCCCTGTAGGCCGCTTGCGCCACAAACTCGGCCGATGTGGTTAGAATCCCCGGCTCCGAGCTTCGCTCGCTGACACCCGCACGCTTTGCAAACTCTGTCGGCACTGGTCCGGGGCAGACCACTGCAACGCGTATTCCAAGCGGTTTGAGCTCGCTATGGAGAGCTTCAGTGAACGACAGCACATAGGCTTTCGTTGCGTAGTACACCGCCATCCCCGGGCCGGGCAGAAAACCCGCCATCGAGCCGACATTGAGCAATCCTCCGCGGTGCCGCGCGAGGCTATCGACGAAGGCAAGCGATAATTCGGTCAAGACGCGTACATTGAGATCGATCATTTTGAGCTGCTCGGTACGAGCGAGCCTGATGGCCCGACCCGCAAGACCAAAAGCCGCATTGTTGACGACGAATTGCGGCTCAGCGCCTTCAGCGGCGAGTCTTGCGGAGATCTTCGCGACGGCGTTGGGCTCGCCAAGGTCGACGGCAATAACGATGGGTCGCGGCGCACCGGATGCGGCAATCTCATCGGCGAGCGCATTCAGCCTATCGCCGCGCCGCGCCACAAGTGCCAACTCATGGCCATGGCGAGCAAACACGCGTGCGAGAGCCGCACCAATCCCGGATGAGCTGCCGGTAACAAGAGCAATAGGCCTCAGGGTGTCCATACAGCCCTTTATAGCAATCGGCCGCCCGGACAACACCGGACGGCCGATGCGTACAGCAAGTCCACCCGATCAGGCGATTTTGGGGTCGAGTCCTTCAAGCGGACGCCTGGCCGGTTCGACGCCCCAGAAATAGACGGCAATGATCTGCACGATGACGAGCCCGATCATGAGCCAGATGACGCCCGGCAGGGCATAGTTCACCATCAGATATCCGACCACGAAAGGCGAGACGACCGTAGCCGCGCGGCCCAACGTGTTGCAGATGCCGTTCGCGCGTAAGCGGATCTCGGTTGGAAACAGCTCGGGCGTGTAGACGCCGAAGAGCAGCGATGTCTGGATGTAAATTGCAACGATCAGCACGGCGCCGACGCTCAAGACAGTCATCGGATCAGAGCTCGCATTAAATCGCGCATAGATCCAACCGAACACGATGGTGAAAATGGAGCCGACGATAATGCTCCAGCGGCGTCCAATCGAATCGGACAGGTAGGCACCCAGTGCACAGCCGACTAGCGAGGCACCGGCCAGCACCACCGTGTAGCCGAGCGAATTTGTGATCGTGAGCCCCTGACGCAGAAAGAACTGCGGCAGGAAAATCACAAAACCGAAAATCAGCGTGTTGATCGTGATCAGGCACCAGCTGCCGACGATAAGGCGTTGCAAGATGGGCGGCTTGAACATCGAAGCCGCCGAAAGCTGCGGAATTGCAATGGCGGGCTTCGGAGTTAGCAAGGGACCGGCAGTCGAGGCGACGTCCTGTTCAATCCTTTGCAGCAACGCTTCCGCTTCAGCATCGCGACCCTGTGCTTCAAGCCAGCGAGGCGATTCCGGCAGATTCTTGCGCAGATACCAGACGACCAGGGATCCCAGACCGGCGATGATGAACATCGGACGCCAGCCCCACGTCGGAATGATCAGGTAGCCGAGAATGGCAGTGACGGGAAAACCGCACACAGTGAGAAACGCCATGAATGCAAGCCATCGACCGCGCGTGGCCGGTGGGACAAACTCCGTCAATGTGGAATAGCCCACAACGATCTCGGCCCCGAGCCCCAGGCCCTGGATGAATCGGCAGATGATGAGTTGCGTCATGTCCTGTGCGAAGGCTGCCGCGAGAGATGCGAGGCCGAACACCAGAAGATTGACCTGATAGGTGAAGCGCCTCCCGTACCTGTCGCCGACAAATCCAGTAATGAAAGAGCCGATCGTCATGCCGACGAAAGTGAGCGAGAGAAACTGAAGGTTCTGCGGTAGGGTCGAGAACTTCGTCTGAATCGTAGCGGCCAATACACTTCCGGCGACATAGAGATCATAGCCGTCAAAAAACATTCCGGCGCCGACAAGCCAGAAAATGCGATAATGAAACGAAGAGATGGGCAGCCGGTCGAGACGCGCGCCGGCGTTCACTGCGGTTGTCATTAAATTTCTCCCCGGGGACTCATGCAACCGCTGGTGCGGCGCACGGGATGCGATGCGACGTCGCGCCGGCAGCGCAAAGGGATTACTGCCGCCAGCCAAATTTGCGACCGGCATCTATAACAATGATTGGGAAAAAATTAGCGTAAATTTCGCGGCTACGCGCCTATTCCACAGCCTTACCCGTGCGGTAGCTATCCTCCAAAAGACGGATATTGTTGTGGACATACTTGTTGTTCGGATCTTTGCGTTTGGCGGCTGCCAAGGTTTCTCGCGCGCGTTTGTAATCGCCGCGTAACATGTATGAATATCCCTGATTGTTCAGAATCTCGACGGTATGCCCGAGAATGCCTGCGGCCTGACCATAGGCGCGGTCTGCAAGATCAAACCGACGCAACCTGTCATAGGAGGCGGCGAGTCCAAGCCATGCTTCGGCATCGCGAGGATGGGATTCGACCGCACGCCGGAAATGCTTTTCGGCGAGGCCAAAATTATTTGCACGGTAGTGCTTCTTGCCTAGATTCAATTCGTCGTTCGGATCGCTGCCCAGCAGCCCCTTTTCGCTGCCGGGCGAAACGCCAAGGGGCGGCGGTACCGTGCCCGTCGATTCGCCCTCCGCCGCCGAAGCCTGCGATTCCTGGATCTGCGCGGACGCGTCGGCCACCTCCTGGGCATTGGCTGGCTCTTCGCCTGATGTCCTGGGGCCAAACAGACCCGAAAACCTCGAGGAGGTACTGCATCCCGCCAGCCACAAAGCCGTGGCCGCGATCAACAGAATTCGGGCAATTCCTGTAAGCATTGCAGCGCCTTGCGGAAGCGCCCGATACCGGGACACCGTCAGGCTAGGCGAGGATGGTTAAGAATATCTTCACCTTGCGGCACCTCCGCCGCGCGCGAAAGGCGCGAGTCCGCGCGAAAAAGGCGTCCTCTCAGAAATAGTGCCCCGCATGGAGACGCACGAAGACGGGCAGCAGAATGACGACGAAGAGGACGGGAAATATGCACACCATCATCGGCACTGCGAGCTTTGCCGGTAGAGCATAGGCCTTTTCCTCGGCGCGAGAGAGCCGCTTGTGACGCATGTCGTCGCTATAAACACGCATGGCATCGGTGATGCTGGAGCCGAGATCGATGGACTGGTTGATCAAGGTTGCGAACGCCCGCGCTTCTTCTAACGCAAGCCGGTCGGCAAAGCGCTCGAGCGCATCTTTCAACGGACGGCCGGCGCGAATTTCCAGGTTGGCAAGATGAATATTTGCCGTGAGCGACGGGTAGCTCTGACCCAATTCGCGTGCCACGCGTTCGAGCGATGCCTCCATGGACAAACCCGAATCGGCGCAGACGACGAGCAGGTCCATGAAATCGGGGAAACCCGAGCGATGCTCGAGCTTGCGCGTGGAGATTCGTCTGTCCACGTAGAACGTCGGCGCAACATATCCGGCGGCGCCGCCCGCGATCACCATCACCCAGAAGAAAGACCCCGTGGTCGCGGCAAACAGCGGCAGGAAAACGAATGTTGCGGCAGCGAGCCCGACCGCCATTCCGGTGCGCGTGATGAAGAAAAAGGCCACGGCGCGTGGATCGTATACGCCGGCTTGGACCAGGCGCCGGCGCAGAACCTTCAGGTTTTCGCTGTCAGCCGAGCCGTAGTGCTTGGTGGTGTAGTCGATCAGTTTCGCGACAGTCTTGCGGCTTGAATATTGCAATGAACGTGAGTGGTTTGCCTGCCGGTCGCCTTCGTCCAGGATGCGGGCGGTGCGCTTCTTGACAGAACCGCGAACGCGAATGGCTGCCATCAACGAAAATGCAACCGTGGCCGCGGCCAGGAATATGAGCAGGGCGATGAGAAGCGCATTGCTGTCGCGAGCAATGTCGGCAAAGACAGTGGCGATCATGTCCATTCGTCAGATCCTGAAATTGACCATGCGGTACATGATAAAATTGCCGACGCCCATCCAGCATCCTGCCAACGTAAGCATGATCTTGGTCAAATCTTCATTCCAGACGCTCGCATAGAAGCTGGGCACCAGAAACTGAATGATCGCGAACATTCCGATGGGAAGCGACGAAAGGATGAGCGCAGACGCGCGACCTTCCGCCGCCAGTGCGCGGATCTTTCGGCGCATCTTGAAACGTTCCCGAATGACGGAAGAAAGATTTTCCAGAATTTCACCGAGATTGCCGCCGGTCGACCTCTGGATTGCCACGGCTGTCACGAATAGCGGCAAGTCATCGGTTCCGACCCGGAAATACAGATTGCGCATCGCTGTTTCGAGATCCGAACCGTAGGTGAGCTCGTCCGACACGATGCCGAACTCCGTGCCGATTGGGTCAGGCATTTCGCGCGATACCATCGTGATGGCGATCGGGACAGGATGGCCGGCGCGCAGTGAGCGAACGATGATATCGATCGCGTCGGGAAACTGTGAGGCGAACTTCTTCTGCCGCCGTCCGCGCAGGAATTTCAGCACCAGCACGGGCAGCAGCGTAGACGACGCAAGAGCGCCGACAATGGCATGGAAGAGCCTGCCATCAAAAACCATAATTGAAACGAAAATGCCGACCGTGCCGAGGGCGATCATCAGCAGCAGCCTGGCGAAGCCGATCGTCAGTCCCGACTGCAGCAGCAGCCGGTTCAAAGCGACGAGCGGCAATCGGTAGTCGCCGGTGCTTGTCAGACCGCGCTCGCGCCGCAGCTGCACAAGGACGCTCTCCCGATCAGTCTTGTCGTCCATCACCTTCAGGCGACGATTAATCTTCTTGCGATAGGAGGCGTTGTTGTAGACGAGAAGATAGATGCCCTCGGCGAACATCGCCGCCGAAAGCCCGATGAGCAAGTACAAGACGTAAATCGAATCGAAGTTGGACATGGCCGATCAGAGCGGCTGCGATGGGTCGAAATATGTGCCCGGGATTCGAATCCCCAGATTGGCCAAATGCGAAAGGAATCGCGGCCGCACGCCGGTGGCCTGGAAGTATCCCTGCACCGTGCCGTCATTCGCAGTCCCAGTGCGCACGAATTTGAATATTTCCTGCATCTGAATGATGTCGCCTTCCAGCCCGGTGACTTCGGCAATAGAAGTGACCTTGCGCTTGCCATCGGATTGACGCTGAAGCTGCACGATGAGCTGGATGGCATTTGCGATCTGGCTGCGGATGGAGGCGACGGTCATGGGCAGGCCGGCCATGCCGATCATCTGCTCGAGGCGTGAAATTGCATCGCGCGGCGTGTTCGCGTGGATCGTCGCCATGGATCCTTCGTGGCCGGTATTCATTGCCTGCAGCATGTCGAACGCCTCTTCGCCGCGGCACTCGCCGAGAATGATGCGGTCCGGGCGCATACGCAGCGCGTTCTTCACAAGTTCGCGCTGGCGTATTTCACCCTTGCCTTCGATATTCGGGGGGCGCGTCTCCATGCGACCCACATGCGGCTGCTGAAGTTGCAGTTCGGCGGCGTCTTCGATGGTCAGGAGACGCTCTTTTTCGGAGATGAACGCGGAAAGCGCATTCAGCATCGTGGTCTTGCCGGATCCGGTCCCGCCGGAAATGATGGTCGTGACCCTTGACTTCACCGCTGCCGCCAGGAGCTCCGCCATCGGCGGCCGGAGTGCGCCGACCTCCACCAGCTTGGTCAGATTGAACGGCTTTTTCGAAAACTTACGAATCGAGACCAACGGGCCATCGACGCCGATCGGCCTCACGGCGACGTTCACGCGCGAGCCATCCTGCAAGCGGGCGTCGCAGAGCGGATGAGATTCGTCGACCCGGCGGCCTACTGCGGAAACGATCTTATTGATGATGCGCAGGAGATGCTGTTCGTCCTTGAATCGCACCGACAAAGGCTCAAGCACGCCGGCGCGCTCCACGTACACGCATTCGTGCCCATTGATGAGAATATCGTTGATCGTCGGGTCCTTCAGCAGTGGTTCGAGCGGACCCAGCCCTGTCATTTCATCAAGAATTTCAGTGACGAACTCGCTGAGCTCCTGAGTGTTGAGAGGCAGCCGCTCGACAAGCACGTATTGCGACACCAGCTGCTGAACGTGTCTGCGAATCTCCTCTTCCGGAAGCTTTTCCAGTGCCGAAAGGTTGATCTCCTCGATCAGGCGACGGTGCAGGCGCACCTTAGCGTCCAGAAGCTTGTCGCTGTGCAGCGGGCTCTCGGCTGGCTGAACCGGCGCTTGTTCCGCCGGCGTTTCAGGAAATGGAGTCCATTGCGACGTGTCCAGAGCAGCGGCCGCCTGCTCGGCCGGCAGAGGCTCCGGCGTCAGTGCACGGCGTGCTGAAAAACGACCGATCATATCAGCCTGCCATCGCGAGCTTGAGTTTCTGGAGCAGCCGTACGGGGTGGCCCTCGCTGATTCTTGCATGATCGGTATCGAGAACCAGCTTCTTGAGTTCCGTCGTGATCTTGTTTCCGGGCTTGACCTCATCAAGCGGAACGCCGCGGTCGATCGCTTCGCGAACAAGAGCGTAGTCATTGGGGATAGCGCTCAGGAAAGTGTCACCCAGCGTCTGCGCGAGATCGCTTCGGCGCAATCCGGAATCAAACATACGCTGGCTAAAACGGTTGACGATCACTTGGGGATTCGGACCCTCTCCCAATCTTTCCTTGATTGCAGCGACCAGCTGCTTTGCATGGCGCAGGCCCGGCACTGTCGTCTCGCTGACGATAAACAGCTTGTTTGAGCCGAGCAGAACGCTGTCGGTCCAGGAAAACCAGGTGCGCGGCATGTCGAAGACGACATACTCGAAATTGCTCGACACCAGATCGAGCAGCCGCGTGACGACATCCGGATCAAATGAGCGCATTTCCGCCGGCCTGTTTGGAGCTGCGACGACGGCAAGCCCGGACGCGTGATACGACAGCATCACTTCCAGCAATTGCCGGTCGAGGCGGTCGGGGCGTGGCTCGATCTCGGCGAGGTTGAGACGCGGTTCGAGATCGAGATAGTCGGCGACTGCCCCGTGCTGAAAATCGAGGTCGACGAGGCAGGTGGACGGTTTGGAACGCGGACCTCCGCTGTTGAGTAGAATCATTGCACTCTGGACGGCCAGCGTGGTTACACCGGCACCACCGACCGCCGGCAGGAACGTGTAGATCTTCGCTTCAGTCGGTTCGACGCCGCCGCCCGGTCCTTTGGCGACGCGGGCACATGCTCGCACGAGATCGATGGGCTCGACCGGCTTCACAAGGAAATCAGCCACACGCATCTGCAGCAGCGTTCGCGCAACATTTTCGTCAAATGTTTGCGTCACCGCGATCACAGGGGGCCAGGTTCCCACTCTGGACATGAGGCGCGCCAGCGCCGCCATTTCTTCCGCACGGCTGGCGTCCAGATCGATCACTGCAACCGAGGCGTCCGTGACCTCCAGGGTTTCGCTGTGACCTACGAGATCGCCTGAAACCATCGCCAAGTCGATTGCCGAGGAGGCACCGAATGTCATTCGCGCAGAGCGATCGAATTCCGCGTCGGCGGTGAGAATCACTACGCGGGTGCGATTTGTGCCGGAAGTTCGACCGATACGCATTGCGCCATCCGACTTCTGATCACTTCACCGGCGCTGCCGGCTGGGTCACCGAAGGCCCCACAGGAGCGCCGTTGTTCTGACCGCCTCCGCCTCCCGGATCGCCATATGTGCCCGATGTGTCGATGCCTTTGGGAGCGATCACGCGATTGGTCCGATAGCGTTCGAAGGCGCTTTGCATTCTGGCGCCGTTGAACGCGATGTTGCGGTTGGCGCTCTCCCGCGGCCAGGGATCGACCATGTGCGTCACCACATTGGTCGCAACCGCATTGCCACCTGAAACGGCAATCGTATCCCTCCGATCGAAATACTCCGAACAGCCCGCCGAGGTGAGCACGATTGCAAGTGCGAATCCGCGAATTCCCTTATTGAATGACCGCATCGGATTCCCCCTTCGGCAGATCGAGCATATGACCGGTGAATGGCCGGTCGCCGGCAATGGCGATGCGAGCCGTGACAGGCGTAAGTGCGCGGGCCTCTTCGCGACTGACCTCGGTCTTGCCGAGCAGAAAGAAATCGACGTCGTTCGGCGGCAGCGTGTCATCCGCGGGCGTCCTGATCTCGTCGCCAGGCCGTGCAGGACGCACGATGTGCGGCGTCACGATGATCGCAAGATCCGTCTCATTCTGCTGATACGACTTGCTCGAGAAAAGCGCGCCGAGGACGGGAATGCTGCCAAGCCACGGCAGCTGTTCGAGCTGATTTCGGTTGTCGCTCTGCAGAAGTCCGCCGATGACGAAGCTCTGCCCGTCACGGAGCTCGACGGTTGTGGAGGCGCGCCTGACGATCAGCGCGGGAACAGAAACCCCGCTGCTCACTGCAATCTTGTGCGTCGTGTCGATCTGGCTGACTTCGGGCTCGATCTTCATGTTGATCAAGCCGCGTCCAAGCACTGTCGGCGTGAATGCCAAGCCGACGCCATATTTCTTGTAGTCGACTGTGACCTGACCGAGAGAGCCGGAGACCGGAATCGGATATTCACCGCCGGCGAGAAAACTTGCCGTATCGCCTGAGAGGGCGACGAGGTTCGGCTCCGCCAGGCTCCGCGCGATGCCCTTCTCTTCCAAGGCATTGATTAGAACATCAGTCGACACCCCACTCGCGACGATGCGGCCCACCAGGAAGCCAAAAGGCGAAGCCCCGGAAATAAGCCCGGCCGCCGTTTCACCCGCGATCGTCGAGGCCGTCAGCGGCAGATTATTAGCATTCACCCGATCCCCGATGTTCGTGATGCTTCTGTTTCCGAAGCGGTTCCACTGAACGCCGAGCTCCCGACCGGCCGTGCGGGAAATTTCGACGAAGCGCACTTCGAGCAGCACTTGCTGCGGCGACATCACTGAGACCGAATTGATGATCTCCGGCCCGAACTGGCGTGCAATGGTGACCGCCTTGTCAAGTGTGGCCGCATCCACGACTTCTCCCGAAAGCATGATACGTCCATTGACGGTCGATGCCTTGATCTGGGAACCTGGGAAACGGCGCCGCAGCTCATTGCTCAGTCGCGTAATGTCGTAGGAGACTTCGACGTCGAAAATGCCGACCAGCTTCTTGCCTTCGGCATAAACCGAGACTCGGGTGGTGCCGATCTTCTTCCCAAGGATCGAGAGCGCGTGATCGGTGAGCGGGTTTACGTCTGCAACTTCTGGATCTCCGACGACAAGGTCGACGAAGCTTGTATCCGTGCGAACGTCTTCCGATTTTCCGATGGGCACCGTCACCATCACTGTGCGGTTGTTCCCGCTGATCTGGATGGTTTTGCCCTGTGCGTAGGCTTCTCCGATGACGCCAATAATCGAAATCATCAGCGCGATCCCGAATGCGATGAGCAGGTCGCGCAGCCACCCGGTACCTTTGCTGACCCTGTCCCTGGTCGACCAACGAAAACCGACGCTAAACTCGTTGTACTCGTTCACGACACACTCCCCACCCCTTGGTGATTCGAAGCCCGGCGCTACCAGGCCATTTGCCTCCGGTCCGCCGCAACCGAGGCCCCATTACGCCCCTCGGTCGGGACGGTGTATTCCTGTTTCGCTGACGCGCGAGTGACGACGACCGTCGCGGTCGCAGCCTTGTCCGTGCTAACCGTTTCGCTAGTCCCCAAATCCTGAAGCGTGACTTTGCGGGTCCTCACCTCGGCGGTCTCGCCTGCCTTGCGGAGCAAAAGGGAGAGGCTTCCGACCGAAGACGCGAGCCAAAGCTTTTGTGCATCAACGGTGTCCACCTCGAGCGTGACGGACTTCGCAACCGTTGCCTTTGCGGCGCGCTCATCGGCGGTCTGGTCGACGGCAAGAACGCGCGTATTTTGCAACACGACCTGTGTGGTTGCAGAACCCTTGTCAATCTGGCGCGTGAGCACGACATCGACGTGATCGCCGGGCAAAACGAATCCGCCCACGCCTTCGACGTCATTGACGCGAATGGTCACAGCCTTCATGCCCGGACGAACAAGCGCGGAGAGCGTCGCACGCTGGCCGGCACCGGTGATTTTGAGAGCAAGCACGGGCTCATTGGGTTCGATTGCGGCGAGCACGACCCGGCGTCCCTCAGAGAGAACGTCCTTGATCTTGCCGAAGGCTCCTGCCGGAAGGGCCTCAGAGGGCCACGCCACCTCCTGCAGCATCGACGCATTGAGTTCGGTGCCAAAGCGCAGCGGCTGTTTGGCGACGACGATCGTCTGCGCGGCAACGTGTGTTTTGTTCGTCTCGACACTTTTCGCCCGCATGTTGGCCTGGTTGTTGAGCCAGACCTGCGCGATGAATACCGCGAGCAGTCCGAAAACCACGGCGAACCCGATCATGACGATTGTGCTTGCACGCACGGCGGCAAAACCTCTTTGACGTGACCGCATTCGTTCGCGGTTCGAGGCGCCGACACTAGGGTCCGAGGCAGTATCGAATTACTAAAATGAGTGCTGCAATTGTGCCTATGCTGAAGAGCCCATGAATTCCTAGCGTTTAAATGTGGTGACCGAAATCACATCAACTTTGCAGTAACGTTGCGTCGTGTTAACAATACTCGATAGTATACTGGACATTGCGGCAAGAAGCCGTTCAGGCTGACTGTTCGGTTCCGGTGGGCAGCAATGCGGGCGAAGCCCGTTGCCCGCAGACATGTCCAAGGAGCCGCCTCTGGCGCAGATGATGGGTTTTTGGATAATGCGAACGGCGTTGCCCGCAGCATGGCCTTACGGCAACATGCCCGTCCGATAAGAGGACCGGCACCTTTAGGCGCAAGAGCTTTGGAGATTTGACGAAATGACGAAACCCCGCATTAGCTATGTTGATCCTGCAACGATCGATGACCCCGCCATGCTCGCCGAATTCGAGCGCTGCGCACGCGAGGGGACCCCACGTCCGGAAAGCCAGGCTATACGGGCGCACGTGCCGGCTGCGTTCTGGTCTTTCGCCAATACCTGGCGTGACGTGTTCAAGAACGGTGTCGCGGATCACAAGATCAAGGAGCTCTGCCGAATCTACGTTTCGCGATCGGTTCTTTGCGAGTTCTGCGGCAACCAGCGTTCGATCAAGGCTGCAAAAGCAGGTCTCAAGGAAGATGATTACTCCGACCTGATCAATTTCGAAAGTTCAACGCGCTATGATGAACGCCAGAAGGCGGCGCTTGCTTACGCCGAAGCGATCACTTGGGATCTTCCGGCGAGCGATGAACTTTGGAGTCGCCTGCATAAGCATTTCAGCGAGCCCGAACTGGTGGAAATAGGATATTTCATTGCAATCACGATGGGCCAGCAGCGTTGGTTGCGGACGCTCAATATCGAGCACCACCAGATCATGGCCGGAACGGATGCTTCTATGGCGCCGGGGTTCGAGGACTTGGAGACTCTAAAGCGGTCGAAGCAGGCTGAGGATTATTGGGCCAAGGTCAACGCGAAGCCCGCCAGTGAGGCTGCCGAGTGACGAGTCTGTCCGCCGCAACCTCTGCGATCCAACCGTCACTTTCACCGCAGCCCGCCAACCAGCCGCGGATTCGCGTCCGCGGCCTTGGCAAGCATTACGGCGCGCTTGAGGTGTTTCGCAACATCGACTTCGATGTAGGCGAGCGTGAAATCGTCGCTATCGTCGGTCCTTCAGGCTGTGGCAAGACAACCCTCCTGCGCTGCATCGATGGCCTGCTGCCTCACGACGCGGGAGAGATCTGGGTTGGAAACGAGCGGGTGACACAGCCGATTCCCGGCGTGGCCATGGTCTTCCAGCATTTCGGTCTGTTCCCCTGGAAGACGGTGTTCGAAAACGTCGCCTACGGGCTGAGGATGGCGGGCGCGCCGAAGGCGCAGATTGACAGCAAGGTCCCTGAATTCATCAGGCTTGTTGGATTGACCGGCTTTGAGAACGCGTTTCCATATCAGATGTCCGGCGGCATGCAGCAACGCTGCGGCCTGGCGCGCGCTCTCGCGGTGGAACCCAACGTGCTTCTGATGGATGAACCGTTTGCGGCGGTCGATGCACAGACCCGCGAAATCCTGCAGTTCGAGCTGCTGCGCATCTGGGAACAGCGCCCCACTGCAATGGTCTTCGTCACTCATTCCATCGAGGAGGCCGTCCTGCTGGGTCATCGTGTGATCGTGCTCAAGGGACGCCCCTCGAGCATTCACGAGACCATCACGATCGACCTCCCTAATCCGCGCACCCGAGACACGCTTCGCGAGCCTCGGTTTGCCGAATTGCGCGAGCGCGTATGGAATACGTTGATGCGCGAGGCGCGCGAGGCTGAATTCCAGCTTGAGCGCTCATAAAAGGTGAATTGCAGGGAGGAATCCATGATCCGTAGAACAAGCGCATTCTTGGCGGTCGGCATTTTGCTGACTGGAATTTTCGCTGGAATCGGACCTGCTGCTGCGCAGGGAAAAAAGCTCGTGATCGCCTTGCCGGGGATTCCGCCGATTTTCTCCGTAACGATAGCCTATGTGGCGGACAAGCATGGTTTTTTCAAAAAACATGGGGCGAATGTCGAAATCCGGCCGTTTGATAACGGGACTGCAGCGGCTCGCGCGGTGGTCGCAGGCGATATCGACATGGCCTGGTCGCCGACGCCGCCTGTGATCAACCAGATTTCAAACGCGAATGTGCCTCTGGTCGCACTCTATGGAATGCCCAATCCGGATTGGGTGATCGCCGCGGGAGAGACTGGCAAGGCCTGCAAGGACATGGCGGGCCAGGACGTCGGGGTGGATTCGATCAATGGGGCGCGGTCGGTCGCGCTGCGCTCGATGCTGACCTCCGGCTGTCCGGGCGTGAAAATCGAGGACGTGAAACAAGTGGCGCTCGGCTCGCAATCCGGCGCAGCGCTGATCGCCGGCCGTCTGCATTATGCCGTGCTGCATCTCGATGACCTAGCCGAGATCCAGCATCAGGGAAAGCCGCTCAATATCCTTCTCGCCATGAAGAACACGAATCCAACCAGCCACTACCTGATGCTGGTTGCGCGCAAGGACAACCTGAAAGCCAATCGCGAGGCATTCGTGCGCGCTGTCGCGGGGATGATCGAAGCGGCGCATTTCATGGCCGATCCGAAGAACGCGGATGCGGTGGCAGAGGTCGCCACCAACACAGGGCACAGTAAAGAAGTAAACAAGGCTGCACTGAAATCATTCCTGGACATCGAATTCTGGGCGCAGAAAGACGATGGCCTGCCGCGCAACAAGCTGGAGGCGACGGCAAAGCTGATGAAGAAGATCGGCGCCATCAAGCCGGACAAGGAGCCGGTAACGTATGAGGACCTTGTCGACACCAGCGTCTGGAAAGATGCAAACGCAATGGTGAAATGAAGAACGTGCGGTGACGCTCCAGCCCATCGCCGGCTACCGATATCCCGGAGGCCGGCGCATGCATCGCGGATCACTCAACGAGACGTATGCGCCGGTATGACGGCCAGCGTTCGAAATCGGCTGACCTGGACCGAATCAGTGCCTCGATCACTGCGTCATCATGCGCCCTTCTGGATCAGCATTGTTGCCGGCATCGCGGTTTGGGAGGCGGCGGGCCGGAGCACCAGCGCCGCCTTTATGGTGCCATTCTCAGAGACAATTCACAGGCTATGGCAGCTGATCGTTGCCGGCGACTTCATTCCTCAACTCCTGGACTCGGCAGTACTCTTCTTCACAGGTTTTGCCATCGCCCTCCTGGTAGGAGCACCGTTCGGCATGCTGCTGGCGCGAATTCGTGCCCTGCGGATCGGCGTTGAACCATACATCATGATCATCTACGCCACGCCGCTCGTGGCGCTCATCCCCTTTATATTGTCGCTGATGGGATTCGGATTTGCCCCAAAAGTGCTGGTTGTATTCCTATTTGCTGTATTTCCGGTGATCTACAACACCGTCGAAGGCGCGCGCAGCATCAAGCCGGAACTGATCGAAGTGGCACGATCATTTCGCTCAAGCGAGTGGGCGCTTTGGCGTGAAGTCATGCTGCCTTATACCCTCCCATTCACGATGACGGGCGTGCGCCAGGCGATCGGCCGCGCCCTGGTAGGCATGGTCGCGGCCGAGTTTTTCCTCAGCTCGACCGGCCTCGGACAGGTGATCATGGGCGCGTCGCAGAATTTCGACACGGCGGGGGTGTTTGCCTCGATCTTCGTCATCGGTCTCGTTGGAGTGGCGTTTATGCGAGTGGGTCTCGCCATAGAACGCCATTTTGCCCGTTGGAGAAACTAGGCGTGACCGAATCGACGGCTCCTGTATCCCTTACCGTCGCATCGGTACGCAAGTCCGATCCGCTTGCCGAACGCGTGCGCACGACGTTCATGCCGCGCCTGCTCACCGGCATAGCAATCGTGCTGGCCTGGGAATTCGTGGTGCGCGGGCTGGCGCCAGCCTATGTTGCCAAGCCAAGCACCGTCCTCATGGCTGTTCCGAAGGTTGTCGTCGATCCCGCATTTCAGAAGGCCACCGGCGCAACCTTGATTGCTGTGGCCGAGGGTCTTGCCATCGCACTGGTGCTCGGAACCGCGATCGGCCTGCTCATAGGGCGCAGCGCTGCGTTCGACCGTGCCATCCGCCATTACGTCAACGGCTTCTACGCCATGCCGATGATCATCGTGTTGCCGCTGTTCTCGCTCTGGTTCGGATATTCCAGTGCAACGCGCATTGCCACGATCATATTTGCCGCAATCTTCTCAATCATCGTCAACGTTGCGGATGGCGCGCGGTCGGTGCCTAAAGAATATATGGAAGTCGCGCGATCGTTCCGCGCCGATCGCCTCAGCATGTTGACCGGCATCGTGCTGCCGTCGTCGATGCCATACCTCCTTGCCGGATTTCGGCTTGCGGCCGGACGTGCTCTGATCGGCGCTGTCGTAGCGGAATTCTTCATTTCCATCGGTGGCCTGGGCTATTACATTCTCTACAATTCGCGCTCCTATCATCACAATGAGGCCTTCGTCGGCGTGCTGTTGCTCGCGGCATTCGGCGTAGGGTTTGAGTTGCTCGTGAACTGGAGCACTCGGCGCTTCATGCCCTGGTACCGCCGTGACGAGAAAGCCGGTTGAACTCGGAAAAGGATATCAACGCGAATGTCGTCCGACCCCCGCCTCAAGGCCGCCATTGCCCATTGGGGCCCGCGCTTTGTCGCCAATGGCGTCGTGCTCACCGATTTCGAGGAAGTGACCTCGTCGATTTCATCTTACGACGAATGGTGCCGGGCCTGGTCACAGCGCGCCGCCCATCATGAGCAGATTGGGCGCGAGGCGCTAGCGAAGAACCGGACGCTCACAGCAGGAGAATGTTTGCAGCGCGCCGGCGTCTACTATCATTTTGCTTCGTTCCTGTTCGTCCACGATCAGGCGCAAATGAGATCGGCGCACAAGAAACAGATCGAATGCCGCCAGGCTGCCCTTGCCTATCTTCGGCCGCCCGGTGAGCGCGTCGAAATTCCATACCAAGGCAAAACGCTCGCAGGCATTCTGCGCAAACCGGCAGGACTCGAACGGCCGCCGGTGGTCGTGATGGCTGTAGGGCTGGATTCCACGAAGGAGGAAGGTGACGCCTATGAGGCGCCGTTCCTCGCGCGGGGGCTTGCTACCCTGATCTTCGAGGGACCAGGGCAAGGCGAGGCGCAATATGATTTCGCGATTCGCGGGGACTACGAGGTCCCGGTGCGAGCGGTCATCGATTTCGTTGCCAAGCGAACCGACCTCGACGGGAAGCGCATCGGCATGTGGGGCGTCAGTCTCGGCGGCTATTATGCGCCCCGGGCGGCCGCGTTTGACAAACGCATACGCGCCTGCATCGCGCTCGGTGGCCCGTTCAACTGGGGTGCTGCCTGGGACGGGCTGCCCGAGCTCACGCGCGAAGCCTTCCGGGTGCGAAGCCATTGCAAGACCCAGGAGGAGGCCAGAAAGAATGCGAACACCCTTTCGCTCGAGGGGATCGCGCAGAACATCACATGCCCCCTGTTCATCGTGAACGGAAGGCTCGATCGCATCGTGCCCGCGGCTGATGCCGAACGCCTTGCGCGGGAGGCCAAAGGTCCTGTCGAGCTGATGATAGTCGAGGATGGAAACCACATTGCCACGAATCGCGCCTATCGCTGGCGCTCGCAGAGCGCAGACTGGATGAAGGAGCAGCTGGGTTGACGCGGTCCCGACGTCACAACTGCGGGAAGCCCCTGGGAAAGGAGTGAAGCCGCTCGATTCCGGTGTCCGTAATCAGGACCAGCTCTCCGGTTTGCACCCCGGCTTTGCCATCTCGCGTCACCACGTTTGGCTGGATAACGACGGTCTGGCCGGCACGGAATTGCTCGTCGGGGACCGGGCCAGCCGGACGACTCTTGCACCCGAGAATAGGCGGCAGATAACCGCCGCCATAGCCGTGCAGGAGATCGTCAATGATCGTGAACCCGGCTTCTTCAATCACCCCTGAAGCCTCGATTACCTGTGCAGGGGTGGCGCCAGCCCGCAGAACTGACGCTATCGCATCGAACGCAGCGTCGGCCGCGGCATGTAATTCGCGATAAAGATCGTCGGGCTCTCCGAGCGAAAAGCTGCGCAGCACCTGGCCCGGGTAATCCCAGAAGGCGGCGCTGATTTCCGCCACGACGACATCTCCGATGTGGACCTGGCGCATCCGGGGAAACTGGCGGGGCACGCCGAGATCGGGTGATTTCATCGAGGCGACGCCGACATAATGAATGACATTGACGCCACCGAACCGGACGTACGCGCGCTCGATCAGGTCACCGAGTTCGCGCTCGTTCAAACCCGGTTTTACGCCGTCGCGCAATGCTGCCATGCCAAGATCGCTGAAATGTGCGCCAATACGTAGCCATTGCAGCTCCTCGCTCGATTTCACCTGCCGAAGTCGCACGTAGTCGCGGTTGAGATTCTTTGGTGTTCCGAATTTTGCCGACAGTTTCGTATGCTGTTCGGCGCTGATCAAGCCGAGCACGGCCACCCGGTCCTGACGGGCGCCGCGCCGCTGCAGGACGTCAATGGCCTCGGCAATGGACGACTCACGGCCCCAGGCCACATCGGCCTTGTCCGCCAAGATCTTGGCCTGGGGCGCATGGTTGACGTATTGCACGAACAGCGCATCCCGCTCGCCGGGCGTCAGCACGCCGACCGCTTCGGCAGTAACCGGCCATTGCGTGAGCCATTGCACAACCGAGCCGAAGCGATTAGCTCCGCAAAAAACGAGGTGGTCGCATTCGTTCTGCGCGAGCAGAGAACTGACCGCATCCCGCCGCCGCGACATCTCCAGATCGGTAAAGCGCGGGTAATCGGTATCGAGAATGCGTTGCAGATTTGCCGAAAGCTTCACGTGGCCTTCTTCGGCAATGCGACGATCATATCGAGTTCGACGCGCGCTCCCGGCGAGGAGAGCTGGTTGATACACACCGTGGTGCTGGCGGGCCGCCAATCACCGAAATATTTTGCCATCGTGCGGTGCATCGCATCGGCATCACGGAAGTCGGTCAAATACTTCGTTATCTTCACCACGTCGCGCCAATCCGCTCCGACATGGTCGAGGATGGACTTTATTGCTGCCATCGAGCGCTCCGTCTGCTCTTCAATCGAATGCGGATGCACGTGTTCGGAATCGACGTGCGGGTGCTTGTGATAGAGCGGCGAAGCAGTGGCACCGGAGACAAACATGAGATCGCAAGCCCCCGTAATGTGAATGGCCGGCGCGTACGGCATCGTATGCGCCTCTTCAGGCTTGGGATGCACGGGCTCGAGTTTGAAGGTCTTCTGAGGCTTTGTCATAACAGTCATTTCAGCACTCCTTCGAATCTCCCAAGGGTTCTTCTCAGTCCACACGCCAATTGCCGAGCGCAGCGTCCACCGCGTCTTGCAGCTTCGTGACGATTATTCCCAGAATAGCGAGCACAATGAGCACTGCGAATACCTGCTCAGTTTCCAGAATTTGACCGGCCAGATACAGTCGGGCGCCGAGGCCCGTCTTGCCGACCACCATCTCGGCCGCGACCACGAGAATGATCGAAACGCCGAGGCCAAGCCGCATGCCTGCAAAGATGGACGGGATGGCGCTCGGCAGCAGCACTCGGCGCATGATCTGTTGCGGCTTGGCACCCAGATCGCGGGCGGCCAGCACAAGACCAGGGTCGCACTGGCTGACGCCTAAAACCGTGTTGATCACGATCGGAAAGATCGCGCCAAGAAAGCTGATCGTCAGCATGAAGGGGCCGCCGGTGCCCAGCCAGATGATCAGCAGCGGAATGAGGGTTATCTTCGGGAGCGGATACAGCGCGGCGATAAACATATCCGCGACCGCCCGGGCCCGAAACGAAGTTGCGATCCAAAGTCCCAGGATCGTGCCGCAAGCCAGCGCGATGGCAAAGCCCGCAAATATGCGCCAGAGCGTAACGCCGAGATCGATCGCAAGACCTCCGCTTCCGAACAGCGCGACAAGCGCGACCACAATTTGCGATGGGCGGGGAAGATAAAGAGCGGATACCCCGAATATCCGGGCAGTGAACTCCCATACCAGCAGTACAAGTGCGATGGAGCCCCAGCCCAGCACGCGCGGGTCGTCCAGGGGAGAATACCGTTCTGACGCCGGCTGCTGCGGACCGTCCTTCGTGGCCTGTGTGAGACTCATGCGTTGGTTTCCTCTCCGCTGATCATGGCCCGCATGACCTCTTCGCGAAGCAATCCATAGATTCGGTCGAACAGCGCTGAAAACTGCGGATCCTTTGTCGTCGCAACGCTCCGAGGACGCGGCAGATCGACTTCGATCTGCGCAGCGACGCGTCCGGGTCGTGCGGTCATCACCAGAATTGTATCGGCGAGCAGGATCGCCTCTTCGATGGAATGCGTGACGAGGATCGCCGTGGTGCCGCCGGTCTCGACCAACTGCGCCAGCTGTTCCTGAAGCACCAGCCGTGTCTGCGCATCGAGCGCTCCGAACGGCTCGTCGAGCAGGAGCACTTCCGGTTCCATCACGAGCGCGCGGGCGAGTCCCACCCGTTGCCGCATGCCGCCCGAAAGCTGCCGCGGGTAACGATATTCGAATCCGGAAAGATCGACGGCGGCGATGGCGTTGCCTGCCCGCGCATTGCGTTCCGTATGCGGGACGCCGGCAAGATCGAGCCCAAACGCCACATTGTCTATGACAGTCAGCCAGGGAAACAGATTGAAGGCCTGCCAGACGGTGGACATTGCAGGTCGCGTGGTTTCGGCGCCGCTCTCGGCCAGCCGGAACCGCAATCGACCGCGTGTCGGCTCGAGGAAGCCGCGCGCAATCTGCAAAAGCGTGCTCTTTCCGCAACCGCTTGGTCCGATGAGCGCGGTCACTTTTCCCGGTTCGAAGCGGCAAGTCACCGCTTCGAGCGCGATAGTGGGCGCCGCCGATGCAGGTGCAAACGTCAGGCCTACGTCGTCGAACTCGATCGCAACCGCCGGCATGCCCTTGAGGCGACGATCAGGTGAACGGATTGCTCTTGCTCAGTCTGGCGTCGGCTTCGGTTGCCGGCGAAAGGTCGAACAATTGCTCCTTGGTCACCGTTGCGTTGACCAGCTTGATCTTGTTCCAGAACTTTCCCTGGTCAATGCACGATTCAACGTTCGGCATTCCTTTCTCGTCGAACCAGGTCCAGCGCGGAGCCGCACGCTCGATCAGAGGTGCGGGCACTTTGGTCGCGTCGGAAATGATCTTTATGACCTCGGCATCCTTGGCCGCAGCGGCCTTGTTGAACAGGCGCCCTGCATGCGTGTGCACCATCGCGAAACGCACCGCGGCAGATTTGTTCTCTGACAGGAACTTGGAGGACATCACCCAGCATGCGAGCTGAGCATTCGGCTCAATATCCGAACCTGCGCCGATGATCTTGCCGACGTTGTTTTTCTCGGCGAGATAAGCGAGCGGCACCGGGATGTTCGCAGCATCGGCCTGCCCCGCGCCCATCAGCTTGATCATGTCCGGATATGGCATCCCGCTAGACCAGTTCAGGTCAGTGGTCGGGTCAAGGCCGGCTTTTTCAGCAGCACGCCCAAACAGATACTGGTCGATGCTTCCGGGCGCCTGAATCGCAATTTTCTTGCCCTTAAGCAGCTTGGCCTTGTCGGTCGAAGTGTAGCCGGCGTCATACATCGCATTGCTCGCGACAATAGTCATTGACCCGGAGCCCGGCTTTTCGATGCCCCGGTCGAGTATCAGCTTGTACGGTGCGCCTTTGGCAACGGCATTGAACAGCCCGGCATTGAGAGTCGATGCCGTGAGATCGAGTTCGCCGGCAACGAGCGCCGGCATGGCCAACGCGCCGTCCGCGAAATATTTCAGCTCAACGTCGAGATTGACCTTCTCGAAGTATTTTTTCGCTTCGGCAATGAAGATCGGCCCCGAGGAGATGAGCCGCACCAGTCCGACACGAATTTTAGTGCGGGGCTCTTGCGCACGCAGCCGGCGCGGAAATGCGCTGGCCAGACCGATCGCTGCACTGCCGCCGATCAGCCGCCGGCGGTTGATGGATATCGGCATGACTTATCCTCCCGGGAGACCATTGCTTGAACTTCTTACAATCAGCCTAGCAACGCCCCTGCAGCGCTGCAACGGCAGCCGAATGCGGCAATTGGACGGGAGAGGAGCTTGATCGGGCGTGCCGAAGGACTAACGTGCAACCGACAGGAGAGTCCCGAATGGCTTCAACGATCCTCGATTCCGCAGTGTTTCGCAATATCTTCACGACCGAGTCCATGCGGAAAGTTTTCTCCGATGAAAATAGGGTGCAGAAGTATCTCGATTTCGAGGCCGCACTCGCACGTGCGCAAGCGAAGCTTGGCATCATTCCGCGGCAGGCTGCGGATGAAATCATCCGTAATTGCCACGTCGATAAAATCGAGATGGCGAAATTGCGCGAAGCCACCGAAAGAATTGGCTACCCGGTTCTCCCTGTGGTCCAGCAGCTCGTGAAGCTTTGCAGAGATGGCCTCGGCGAGTGGTGCCATTGGGGTGCGACAACGCAGGACGTCACCGATACCGCAACCATCCTGCAAATCCGCGAGGCCCTGTCGCTTGTGGAAGACGACATCAACGGCATTGGCGAAGCCCTCGCTGTTCTTGCGAGCAAGTATCGCGACACTCCAATGGCCGGACGCAGCAATCTTCAACAGGCCGTACCGATCACCTTTGGCTACAAGATGGCCACCATGCTGGCGGCCTTCGAGCGGCACCGGCAACGCCTTAAGGAATTGAGCCCACGCGTGCTGGTCGGAGAGTTCGGTGGGGCGGCTGGAACTCTGTCATCGCTTGGAGAGGACGGACTCAAGGTCCAGGACGAGCTGATGACCGAGCTCAATCTCGGGCAGCCCGAAATCTCCTGGCACACCGTGCGTGACCGCATCGCGGAGGTCGGCTGCTTTCTCGGTCTCGTGACCGGAAGTTGCGGCAAGATTGCTTTTGACATCAAGCTGCTGATGCAGACGGAGGTTGAGGAAGTCTACGAGCCATTTCACGCCGGACGCGGATCATCATCGACCATGCCGCAGAAGCGCAATCCGATTTCGTCCGTCTATATCACGGCGCAGAGCGCAATGGTCCGCCAGCTCGTGGCGGCATTGCTCGAAGCGCAGGTCGAGGACCACGAACGCTCCACAGGGCCATGGGAGATCGAGTGGATCGCGCTGCCGGAAATCTTCATGCTTTCCGCCGGCGCGCTGGCACAGACCCGGTTTGTGCTCGAGGGCCTGCAGGTCAATACTGAAAAAATGCGCGCCAATTTGGACATCACCAACGGGCTGATCATGTCGGAGGCCGTAATGATGGGACTGGGCGCCGATCTCGGGCGCAACAAGGCTCACGATCTCGTCTACGACATCTGCCGCGAGGTCGTGAAAACCGGACGACCGCTGATCGACCTCCTTCTCGAGAACGAGGAAATCACCAAGCATGCAGATCGTAAGAAACTCGAAGGCTTGGTCGATCCTGCAAATTATCTCGGGGTTGCGGGGGAAATGGTCGATCGTGTGCTGAAGATTCACAAGAACTAGCTCATGGATTGAGGCGTAACCGCATCGCCTTTCGGCATCGTCTTCCAGATGATCATTGCAACGACAAGCGTCAGAGCACCTACCAGGATAAAAAGCGCCGGTACGGGCGCTCCGAGTTTCTGCATGATTGCCATCAGCAGAGTCCCGCCCGTCATGAACGCTGCATTGATGACATTGATGGCCGCAATCGTCCGGGCACGATGCGTGCTGCTGCTCCAGGCTTGAACCGCGGCAAACGCGGGGACGATGAACAGCCCGCCGGATACAGCAAGACCGCACAAGTCGACTGCGGCGCGAACTCCGATCGCCGAAGCAAATACTTCGGCGGGGCCGCGCAAAGAGGGGCTTGGGGGTGCGCCGAGCAGCGAAAGGCCGGCGTCGATAGCGAACAAGCCGATCATCACCGCCCCTACAACCGTCGGAATAAGAAAGATCCTGCCGCGCGCGAGCGCGGCAGCCAGTGCGGAACCCGCGCCGACAGAAATCGAGAATAAAGCAAGATAGAGAGTCACTGCTTGTTCATTGCCGCCCACCAGCGTCTTGATCATGGGGGGAAGCAGCGACACGACGACAATTCCGACAAGCCAGAACCAGCTCGTCACCATGGCTCCCCACCACAACCGCGGATCAGCGCGCAACCAGCGAATGATGGTAGCTGTCGATACGAGGATGTTGACTGAGATTTTGAGCTTCGCGACCGCTTGGCCGGTCGATGGGATCAGCAGCGCGGAGACCCAGCACGCGGCCGCAATGCTGAGGATCAACGCGATGAACAGGCTTTCGCGCGCTCCGCGGCTCGCGAGGCCGCCAGCAATCGTCCCCAGCAGGATCGCGATGAAGGTCGCACCCTCTATAAACGCGTTCCCCCCCGGCAGTTCTTCCCGCCGCAGATGATCGGGAAGAATCCCGTATTTGATCGGACCGAACAGTGCGGCAAGTACGCCGAAGCCGAACAGTGCAAGAAACAATATTGGCAGTGAAGCGTGAAAATATCCCCACGCGGCCGCAGCCGCGATGAAGATCTCCGCGAATTTGAGATGCTGCGCGACCTTCGCTTTATCGTACCGATCGGCGATCTCGCCGGCCAGGCCGGAGAGAAAGAAGTAGGGAGCGATGAAGACGGCGCTTGCCAAGGTCACAAGAGCTTCGGAGTTGCTGCTGCCCGATTGGAAGATGATCAGGAAAACCAATGCGGTCTTGAGAAAGTTGTCATTGAAAGCCGCGAAGAACTGGCACCAAAACAGAGGCGCAAAACGCCTGGACAGAATCAGCATGCGCGGCATGCTGCATCTTATGGCAATTTCAGCTTTCTTCCTGCCAGCTAAAAAAATGGCGACCGATCCGGCCGCCAAAACTCGGTCTTCCGCACCAAGCCGTTACGGCGGTGCATTTTCCTCTAGTGATTCCACGAACATCGCGCCCAAACCAAACCCGAGTGCGATGCCGATCACGATGCAGAAAAGTGTTGTCCACATGGGGCACCTCCCTCAGCGCGTTTGCGCAGGAGTTTCTGGCGCAAGCCAACGCCCGGCATCGTGCTCCGTTCCATGGAAAACATTTTGCGGGAACTTTACAGGTTCCGCGGTTGCATCAGAGTCCGATCGACGAGCGCAGATCCGCCAGCAGCAGACGCAGATCGAGTTCCCGAAATTCAATGTGGATGCGCCTCAACCAGCGCTGCAACTCGGCATGCGCGTCAATCGGAATTCTTGAGGTCTCGGCAGGAACCGTCTTGGCGAACGAAAACGGCGGGCTGTCCATATACTTGCGCAGCCCTGGGGCAAGTACCGGCAGTCGCACGGCGACGGAACCGGCTACAGGATATTTGTCGCGATGCTGACTCGGTCCGAGCATCTCATTGTGCACGGGCACGAGCATCGCCTTGCGAAAACGCTCCTTGAGCGCGCGATACGCAGACACCGACGTCTGATCCGGCGTGACAGTGAACAGAATCGCAACGGCGACAGACCGGCCGTGTGCCTCCTCCACGAAGTCGATCTGGTGCGCAAGAGCAAAGAATGACTCGAATGCATCGTGCCCGACATCGATCACCTTCATGGCACCGTCAGCGGCAACCAGGCGATCGAACAGCGCCATTTGCCCATTGACGTCCCGGATCGATGCTTCTTTGGCCTGTTCCGGCAGGAATTGCGCGAGCGAGCGCTCGCCGGGACTCAGATCGAAAGCGGCAAGCGGCCGTCCCTCCATTGTATGGAATTCGCAGAGCAACCTCGCCAGCAGCGTCTTACCCACCCGAGGCCGGGGAGACGCTACAATGGCGACGGAGTTGCGGAATGACATCACCCGACCGGACGCCGCGCCGCTCGTTCGGCGCAACAGAATGGATTGCTAGCCAGCGGCCTGACGGATGTTGCTTTCGATCTTTGGCGAAACGAGGTCGACGAGCTTCACCTTGTCGAACTCTCCCCAGACATTCCCGAGCCAGTGCCGTACATAGCCGCGCAGGACGAATGAGTAGTTTGCGCTTTCGCCTTTTGGCCCCTTGTTGCCCACGAACGAAACGAAAGGAACGCTGGCCACTTCGACCTGTTCGTATGCCATCTCATTGAGCTTGGGAATTGTGATCTCCTCGGCGCCCTTGATGCGCTTGAAATAGGAATTGTATGTTGCCGGATCCCATTCAAAAAAAGTCGTGTTGTTGATAAAATTCTTGACCAGGAAATAATTGGCGTCGCCAACGACGCGTGCCGTCTCGGCGATCTCTTCCAGCGATGCAATGGAAGACCCGAGAATGTGAAAAACCGCGAACGTGATCTGTCCCTTTTTGGCCGACTCAACGAATCCGATGTCCGTGAGGGCCTGGAGCGTCGACGACAATAGTCCCGCCCGAACATCAATCACCGTCACCTTCGCATCGGCGCTGCCCAGAGTATCAAAGATCTTCATCTGGTCGGATACGGACGTCACATCGACCACTTCCGTTAGATCGGGATGGAAGCGCTTGAGTGTCCCGCGCGGCCACTCCGTATCGAAGGCGCGCGTCGGCGTCTGGTGCGCGCCAAAATAGTCTATCAAGGTGCGGGCGACGGTCGTCTTGCCCACGCCTCCCTTGTCGGCGCCTACGAGAATAACAGCGGGTCTGGCCATGGAATTGCCCTGCGCGCGAAGTGACTGAGCCGATTACCTCATCTTACGTGATCGGTGCAGGAGAATGACAGGCTAAATTCTGGAAGCCCCCAGCCATGTCCGGCCCCAACCACATCAACGACATCATAAATTACAACGTATTTTCAAGCAATTGAATGCGCCAGAATCGCCGGCGAAGCGACCGTTATCGAGGTGGATTGCTCGCAGTCAAACTGGTGCCGGCGGAGGGATTTGAACCCCCGACCACCCGCTTACGAAGCGGATGCTCTACCGCTGAGCTACGCCGGCTGAAGAGGGCCACTGATATCGGCGCAGGCTTCAATTGGCAAGCAAGAGGAGTATTTCGGCTTTCTGTCAGCCAAACAGCTTGCGCAGCCGATTCCAGGCGCCAGCCGAATGCGGAGTCGCAGGTTCAGCAATCGGGTCGCGATCACCAGGGTCAGGCCCTGGATCATCCGGGGCATGCAGCAACGGAATAATCGGTTCGCTTGCCTTTCCCGTTTTCCCCGACTTTCGGCTTGTAATCGCGGCCATTGCCGGTTCCGCCTCAGCCGTATGTTCCTTGGCCACATTTGCGGAACTCTCATTTGGCGCCGGCACGATCTCGATCTCGGGCTGTTTCACCCCAATTTCAGCAAGCGGCACTCTCCACTGAAACCCGTCAAGCCTGCCACTCGGCGATACCGGAAGCCACCGGTCAGAGACCACGCCATCGGCCGTCCAGACCGGATCGCCTGAAGCACGAACGGCGCGCGCCATCCATTCTCGCGCACGGCCCTGGTCTGCATGCTCGGTTTCCTCGATCTGTGCCATGAGTGCCGCAACGCGGCGCGTCGGTGACGAAAGGTATGGCGCCAGAGCCTTTCGCGCGACAGTGAACTCGCGGGCATCAAGGGCAGCGCGCGCCACCTGCAGCGACCCCTCGAGTTGGCCGGGAACTTTCGCTGCAAGCTTCTGCATGCGCGAAAGTCGTTCGCGGGCACTGTCGCCAAAGCGGAGATTCGCATAACTCTCGGCGATGTCGGGATGCGGATTGACCGTCCAGGCGGACTCCAGGATTTTTCTGGCCTTTCGGCTGTCACCCAACTCGGCAAGCCGACGGCCGGCTAAAGCCGCAGCCGGAACGAGATCGGGCGCAAGCTTTACCGCTTCGAGAATCAGCTTGAGCGAAGTGTCGCGATCGATCTCCTCCAGCGCCTGCGCGCGTGCGGTCAGCAGCACCGCACGTTTGCGGCGATACTCTGACTTGTCGAGCGAGTTCTTGAGTTGCTCGAGCGCGTCCAGAGCTCCGGCCCAATCACTATTCGCACAGCGATAGTCGAGGACCGCTTGGCCTGCCCAGGACACGCCAGGATTTGCCTTTGCCGCCTCTTCGGCCGCAAGTCGGGCGCTGTTGGCATCATTCCGACGGCGCGCCTCAATATATAAGCCGCGCAGCCCGAGGAGCTTCGTATCTTCGCGGCGCGCCATTTCACGAAATACTTGTTCGGCGGCCGTCCGGTTGCCCGCCATTTGAGCCGATTGCGCGGCAAGCAGCAGTGCGAGGGGGTCACCTGGCGACAGGCGCGCTGCGTCGTCTGCTGATTTCCGCGCGAGGCGCACATCGCCCGCGCCGACCGCGATCAGTCCTCGCGTGATCGCGAGATAGCTCCTAACTGTGCGCCGGTGACGGAAAAACAACGAGACTTGCTCGGGCGAGCGCAGGATTGCCCGGACGATCGACCAGAACATGATAAGCAGAACGACGAGCGAGGCAGTTGCCAACGCTGCCACAGTAACCGATGTTTCCAGTCTGTATCCCAGCCACGTGATGGAGACCTCGCCCGGCCTGTCGGCGATCCAAGCAAATCCGGCGGCGATCAGTGCGATGGAAATGAGGAACAGGATGATTCGGAGCATCCAGTCCTCACGGGTTTTCGAGCGCATGCGCCGCATTCAGCGCAAGCTGCTGCGCAGCCGCAATGGCTGCTTGCCGAGCCTCGGCCTTCTCGACCCAGCTTCGAGCCGGTGCGCTGATTTTCGCGTCGAGCTTTTCGAGTTCGGCGATAACCCCGTCTATATCCGCCTGGGCTAATCGGCTTTCGATGCGCGCCAGGACGGCCGCCGAATCGTTGCCGGGCTGCGCATCGAGCGGGCGGATGCGTACGAGACTTCCCGCATTGGCCTGAAGGCGATCGAGAAACCCGCCGGCGGAAGACTGCACTTCGCCGGTTTTGGCCATCATCGGAATGAGGGCGGTCAGCTCGTGCGCGAGCGCTGCAGCGGTAGGTAAACCTGCTGCAGCAAACGGCGCCAGCAGCATGAGGCTCTTTTCATCGGCCCCGAGCGAACGAGCCTCCTGAAGCTCGCCAGTGAATGGCCGCCCGCTCGCCGTCGCGTCTCGCAGTAGCGCCGTGACCAGCGCTAGTCTCGCGGGCCTGTCCGGCGCCCCATTTTTCAACTGTTGCTCGATGGCCGTGATCCTTCGCTGCACGTTATCGACATCGGCTGGCGAAAGTCCGGATGAGCTGGTCGTGGCCAATTCCTGCATGCGCTTCCGCAATTCATTTGCCGCTCTTTCGGAAGCATCCGCTCGCTCGCGCGCACGGTCCGACGCCGCCGCAATCTCATCCGTACGCCTGTTCAGTGCGGCAAGCGCTGTGCCGAGCGCCTTCATCGAATTGTCTGCGGCCGAAAGACGTTCAGAGAGGCTCGGGTCGATGTCCGGACCTTTCGCGAGCACCGCTTCAACTTTCGACAGGCGTAGCTCGAGCGCGGCGGAAGCAGCATCCGGCGAAGTCTGGTTGCGGTCAGGCAGCAACCCGCTCAGCCAAAGCGCGAACAGCACGGCGGCCACAAAAAGCGCACCACCAAGCGCCCCGAGCCCGTAGGGCGCCAATGAGATGCCCCCCCTTCTCGAATCGTCACGCCCATCTCTTCGGCCTTGTTCGTCGGACAGGGATTCTGCCCCGGTATGCTGCTCCTCGCGCGGAGTTTCAGTGGAGCCCTCGGTCGAGTGTTTCCACTCACCGCTCGGCACCTCGGTGGCCGTCAGCTCGATCGTCGGCGCCTGGCGCTTGCGAGGACGGCCTCCTTCGGCAGGATCGGGCGGTGTGGGCTTTTCAGCCATGCGCGTTATCCTAAGCGAATTCGGCTCAGTCCGTGCATTAAGGAGATAACGCAAATGGCTCGCGAGCGCCAATCATCGCCATCCTAGGCAAGAAGCTCGATCAGACCGGCCTCACTCGGGCGTACGGCAACGAGGACGCGCTCCGCACCGGGAAGGCCTTCCGCGACCTGGCGCGAAAGACAGAAGTGCCGAACGGCGAGCGCAGCAGGCAAAATGCCCGCTGTTTTCGCACCGCGAACGTAGTTTTCGGCGCTGCGACGCGAGAAATGGAGCACGGCATCGATCTGCCCTTCTCCGATCGCCTTAACCAATTCGGGCGGAAACGGCACCGCGACGGCTCGATAGACGATGCGCATCTCAGCGCGAACGCCCAGCGCGGCAAGCTGCGAGACAAGATCGGTCGATCGATCCTCGCCCGCAAGGTAGAGCAGAGGTCGTGCGGACCTCGCGTAGCGAGACGCAATCAGGCGCACGAGATCGTCGGCATTTCCGTCAGCCGAGAGCACGTCGATGAATCCTGCCTGCCTTGCGGCTTCGGCGCTACGCGTTCCGACTGCAAACAGCGGAAGCTTCAGCAACGAGCTACGCGCGAGATCGCCGGCCAACGCATACAAAGCATTCGGGCTTGTGATGGCAACCGCGCCCCACTCTCCACTCAGCTCCGCCTGAATCGGTTGTACCGACAACAAGGGCGTCACCAGAACGTCGTGCCCGAGCGAGCGCAGCGCTGCCGCGGTGCGCTCGCTGTCAACCTTCGGGCGGGTGACTACGACACGCATGAGTTCAATCGAAAAAGCCTGGTCCGGCCCGCCGCTTGAGTTCCCGGCCCGCATCACTGCCGATCGCACGCGCATCCCTACGGCTACCCGTGCCGAGAATGTCATGCGCCGCGCTGCCGTCCGTGCGAGCAATGAGTCCACGAAACTGAATCGTATCGGCGGCAACAGTCGCATGCCCCGCTATTGGTGTCTTGCACGAGCCGTCCAATGCCGCGAGAAATGCACGTTCGCAGGCAACCGCCGTCGAAGTGTCGATGTGGTCGATGCGCGAGAGAATCTCCCGTAGCCGACCGTTGTCGTCACGGACTTCGATCGCGATCGCCCCCTGACCGACAGCGGGAAGAAATTCATCCGTGCTCATGATCTTTGTCGCGTGCCGGGCCAATCCCAACCGCTTCAGTCCGGCCAATGCAAGGAGCGTCGCGTCTACCTCGCCGGCCTCGAGCTTGCGCAAGCGGGTCTCTACGTTCCCACGCAATGAGACCACCCGAAGGTCGGGCCTCATCCGCTTGGCGAGAGCCTGCCGGCGCATCGATGCCGTGCCCATCACAGCCCCCGGCGGCAAACCGGCAAGCGAGGGGGCCCTCTGGCTGATGAAAACATCGCGCGCATCTTCCCGCTCAAGGCAAGCTGCGAGCGAGAGTCCCTCGGGCAGCACCGTCGGCATATCTTTCGCGGAGTGCACCGCAAGATCGATATGCCGCTCGAGCAACGCTTCCTCGATCTCCTTTGTGAAAAGACCCTTGCCACCTTGCTCCGTGAGCGGTCTGTCCTGGATCCTGTCGCCGCTCGTACGGATGACGACAAGCTCAATCGACTCCACTGTCTCCCCGATCACCGTCGCCAGCCGCGAACGCACCTGATTTGCCTGCGCCAGGGCAAGCGGGCTTCCGCGCGTGCCGATGCGGATCGAGACTGTGGATTGCGTCATGTCACCTCGCAATGCTAGGCGAAACCGGGCGGGGCCCGTGATCAGGACTAGCCATTAATTGAGGCGCCGTCACCTTGCCACGAGCGGCGCCTCTAATGAGGAATTATGATCGTCCTTGGCATCGAGACGACCTGCGACGAAACCGCGGCTGCGGTGGTCGAGCGTTCCGTGGACGGTCGCGGCAGAATCCTCTCCAATGTCGTCCTGTCGCAACTGAGTGAACATGCCGCATTCGGCGGCGTGGTTCCCGAAATAGCCGCGCGCGCGCATGTCGAAGCCCTCGATTCCGTGATCGCAAGCGCCATGATGCAGGCCGAATGCGACTACGAGTCCCTTGATGGGGTCGCGGCAGCGGCCGGACCTGGCCTCATCGGAGGCGTGATCGTCGGACTGACGACCGCAAAGGCGATTGCTTTGGTCAGCAAGAAACCTCTGATCGCCGTCAATCACCTGGAGGCGCATGCGCTCACCGCAAGGCTGACCGATAATACCCCTCTGCCATATTGTCTTTTTCTCGCCTCGGGTGGCCACACCCAGATCGTGGCCGTGCGCGGGGTCGGAGACTATGTGCGCCTCGGTACGACGCAGGACGATGCAATTGGCGAAGCCTTCGACAAGACTGCGAAACTGCTCGGCCTCGGTTATCCGGGCGGCCCTGAGGTCGAAAGAGAGGCGCTGCGCGGAAGTCCCACCCGATTTGGATTGCCGCGCCCGATGCATGGCCGCAAAGACGCGGATTTCTCGTTATCGGGTCTCAAGACTGCGTTGCGGCTCGAGGCTGAAAAGATCGCTCCTTTGAGCGATCAGGACGTGTCCGACCTTTGCGCCAGCTTCCAGCAGGCGATTGTCGATGTTGTATTCGATCGATTGCGTGCTGGCTTGCGACTGTTTCGCGCCCGTTTCGGTGCTCCGAGCGCACTCGTCGCAGCCGGCGGCGTTGCTGCCAACAAATCTATTCGCAAAGTATTGACTCGGCTGGCGTTTGAAGTCGGCACGACGCTAGTCGCGCCGCCGCTTGAGCTTTGCACCGACAATGGCGCAATGATCGCCTGGGCGGGCTGCGAACGTCTCGCGCTCGGTCTCAGCGATCCCCTCGACATCGCGCCGCGAGCCCGCTGGCCGCTCGATCAGATCGCCGCCGCCGAAGGCGCGCGACGGCGCACGGCAGCCTACAAATGACAAGCTCTATGGATCCCCTCGAATGAGATTACAGCGGATCGCCGTACTCGGGGGAGGAGCGTGGGGCACGGCCCTGGCGCTTACCTGCGCGCGCGCCGGCCGAGACGTCGTCTTGTGGGAGTACGATCAACGCAACGCAGAACACCTTGTCAGTCGCAGGGAGAGCCTTTTTCTTCCCGGCGTGAAGCTGCGAGACAGCATCAAGCTGATCCGCAACCTTGACGAAGCCGCAGACACGGACGCTGTTCTAATCGTGGTGCCCGCGCAATCAACGCGCGCGGTAGCGCATTCACTCGCCGGAGCGTTGCCCGATTCTGTGCCCGTGGTCGTTTGCGCCAAGGGAATCGAGCGAGATACGCACAAGTTCATGACGGAGATCATCGCCGAATGCGCGCCAAGAGTCGTGCCAGCGATTCTTTCGGGACCGAGCTTCGCCGCCGATGTCGCACGTGGGCTGCCGACTGCGGTCACCATAGCAGCAGCCAATCTCGATGTTGCAGTCTCGCTTGCACATGCCATCAATGCCGACGGTTTTCGGCCGTATCATTCAACCGATGTGAGAGGCGTAGAACTAGGCGGCGCGACCAAGAACGTTCTTGCCATCGCCGCGGGCATCGTCACCGGACGCGGGCTCGGCGCAAGCGCATTGGCCGCTTTGACCACACGCGGTTTTGCGGAGTTGGTGCGCTTCGGCAAGGTTTTCGGCGCGCGGCCAGAGACGATGATGGGACTTTCCGGCCTCGGTGATCTCATCCTGACCTGCTCGACGCCGCAGTCGCGCAATTTTTCATATGGCCTCGCCATAGGCAAAGGCGAGAAGCCCGAGATAGCGGCGCACGGCAAGCTGACGGAAGGAGTATTTACCGCGCCGGTATTGGTCGAGATGGCACGGCGAAGAGATGTAGACATGCCGATCTCGGCTGCTGTAGCGGAGGTGCTGGCGGGAAAAATGGGCGTGGATCAGGCGATCGAATCGCTGCTCGCGCGTCCGCTCAAATCGGAAGAATGAAATGGCATATTGGCTGATGAAATCTGAGCCAGACTCATGGTCGTGGGACCAACAAGCCAAAAAGGGAGCCAAGGGCGAGGTTTGGTCGGGCGTCCGCAATCATCAAGCCAAGCAGAATCTTATCAGGATGAAGAAGGGCGACCGCGCGTTCTTTTATCATTCCAATATCGAAAAGGAGATCGTCGGTATCGTCGAAATCATCCGCGAGGCGCATGCGGATCCGACTGCAAAGGCGGGCGACCCGTGGGTTGCAGTAGATGTCAAAGCTGCGCGGGCCTTTGCCAATCCGGTCTCAATCGAAGCTGTCAAGGCAGAGCCCAGGCTCAGATCGATGGTCCTTGTAAACAACTCCCGGCTGTCGGTGCAGCCGGTCACTGCTGACGAATGGCGCATCGTCTGCAGGATGGGCGGGCTTTGAGCTGCATTCGCTCCGCAGCCGCGCAAGAGACGCATCTCAGGTTTTGAGGGCTTGATGGCGCAATTACAGAACCTGCATGCACTGCCAATCATTCTGGCCGCGGTGCTGGCATGGATTTTCGGTGCTCTCTACTACGGGATCCTCGGCCGCAAATGGGCCGCCGCCCAGGGCAAAACCGTCGAGCAGTTCAGGGTCGAAAGCGCCGGCAAGTCCACACCAGCGCGGAGCGCGCCATTGGTGCTGTCTTTCGTCGCCGAACTGATCATGGCATCCGCTCTTTCGGGCATCATGTTTCACATCGGCATATATACGCTCCGCGCGGGAGCATTTTCCGGGCTTATGTGCTGGATCGGCTTTGTGCTTACAACAATCGTGGTCAACTATACCTTTGCGTCCCGCGGCCTCGCCTTGACGGCGATAGACGCTGGCCACTGGCTCGGTGTGCTCGTTATTATCGGCTCTGTGCTGGGGTGGTCTGGCGCCTGAAGGGGTTGCATTCCCCGCCAGAACTGCGCGACTAAGGTCGATGTGCCGCCTTGTCGCAAATCAAGGCGACGTCGCATAATGGTAAGAAGAAGTATGCCAAAGGCCCGCGGCCAGCAGCGGGCGGGAGGAGTTGTCAATGTCCGAGAAAGTTTATGAGGTCCCGGCCGAGTGGCGAAAACGCGCATTTCTTGACGATGCCAAATACCAGGAAATGTATGCGCGCTCGATCAAGGATCCGAACGGATTCTGGGCCGAGCAGGCCAAGCGAATCGATTGGATCAAGCCCTTCAGCAAGGTCAAGAACACCTCCTATGACCCGCACAACGTGTCGATCAAGTGGTTCGAGGACGGCACGCTGAACGCTTGCTACAACTGCGTTGATCGTCATCTCGCGAAGCGCGGAGACCAGATCGCCATCCTTTGGGAAGGCGACGATCCCAAGGAAGACAGGGTCGTCACCTACAGGAAGCTGCATACCGAGGTCTGCCGCTTCGCCAATGTTCTGAAATCGCGTGGCGTCAAAAAGGGAGACCGCGTCACCATCTACATGCCGATGATTCCCGAGGCAGCCATTTCGATGCTGGCCTGCGCGCGGATCGGCGCAATTCACTCGGTGGTCTTTGGCGGATTTTCCCCGGACTCGCTCGCAGGACGGATCGAGGATTGCAAATCCAACGTCGTCATCACCGCCGATGAAGGCATTCGCGGAGGTCGCAAGATTCCGCTTAAGGCCAATGTGGATGCCGCATGCGATAAAGTCGGGGGCGTCACATCTGTCATCGTCGTCAAGCGCACCAACGCGCCGGTCAGCATGAAATCCGGGCGCGATCATTACTACGATGATGTTGCGAAGAACGTGTCGGCCGACTGTCCCTGCGAAGAGATGAGCGCAGAAGATCCGCTGTTCATCCTTTATACGTCGGGCTCCACGGGCAAGCCGAAGGGTGTGCTGCACACGACCGGCGGCTACCTGCTCTTTACGGCGATCACCCATCAATACGTGTTCGATTATCATGATGGCGATATTTACTGGTGCACGGCTGACGTCGGCTGGGTGACCGGGCACAGCTATATTGTCTATGGACCGCTCGCGAACGGCGCGATCTCCATGATGTTTGAAGGTGTGCCAAACTATCCGACGACCTCCCGGTTTTGGGAAGTCTGCGACAAGCACAAGGTGAACATCATCTACACCGCGCCGACCGCGATTCGTGCGCTGATGCAGAGCGGCGATGCGCCGGTGAAGAAGACATCGCGGAAATCACTGCGACTGCTCGGCACCGTCGGCGAGCCGATCAATCCCGAAGCCTGGGAGTGGTACTACCATGTCGTCGGCGAGGATCGCTGCCCGATCGTCGACACCTGGTGGCAGACGGAAACGGGTGGAATTTTGATCACGCCATTGCCGGGCGCAACAAAGCTCAAGCCTGGCTCCGCTACGCGTCCGTTCTTCGGCGTCATTCCCCAGATCGTCGATGCGGAAGGCAAGGAGGTGAAAGGCGCCGGCAGCGGCAATCTGTGCGTGGCTGACGCATGGCCAGGGCAGATGCGGACCGTCTACGGCGATCATCAGCGTTTCGTCGACACGTATTTCAAGACCTATCCCGGCAAATACTTCACCGGCGACGGCTGCCGTCGCGACGAGGACGGGTACTATTGGATCACCGGCCGCGTCGACGACGTCATCAATGTCGCCGGGCATCGGCTCGGCACGGCCGAAGTCGAGAGCGCGCTCGTGGCGCATCCAAAAGTGTCGGAAGCGGCGGTGGTGGGGTACCCGCACGACATCAAAGGCCAAGGCATCTACGCCTATGTCACTTTGATGGCCGGCGAAAAGCCGAGCGAGGACTTGCGGAAGGAGCTCGTCGGCTGGGTGCGCAAAGAGATCGGTCCTATCGCATCGCCCGACCTCATCCAGTTCGCTCCGAGCCTTCCGAAGACGCGCTCGGGCAAGATCATGCGCAGAATTCTGCGCAAGATTGCAGAAGACGAATACGGCAATCTTGGCGACACATCCACGCTCGCCGATCCAGCGGTGGTCGACGACCTTGTGAGCAACAGGCAAAACAAAAAGGCCGCAAAGGCCAGCGCCTGAATTCACTAGAGTAGAAAGATGGCACGGGGCCGGGACATGATCCCGGCCTCGCGATTGGTGCAAAGGCGCACGCCCGTCGCTCGTCGCACCTAAACCTGTGCGTTACTGCCATTTTCTTTCAATCTTCGCGACGCGGACACAATTTATCGGCAAGTATCCCGGTATGCCGCGTCCACGCACCGCGCCACACCCCGAAGTCCCCGGTCTCGCCGCCCGCAAAATCGCCGCCGATATTCTCGACGGCATTTTACGCAAACGAATTTCCCTCGACGAGCAGCTATCCGGGAAAAATGCGCACCCAGGACTTACGGGTCTTGCCGAACGGGACCGCGCGCTGACACGCCAGCTGACCGCCACGGTTCTGCGGCGTCTGACCACGCTGCGCGACGTCGTCGGCGGGCTTCTGGAAAAAGGATTCCCGGCCGATGCGCCGCGCACTGAAACCATCCTGTTGCTCGGCGCAGCCCAGATTCTCTGGCTCGACGTACCCGACCACGCCGCAGTCGATCTTTCCGTGCGACTTGCCCAGGCTGATCGCCGCGCCGCCCGCTATGCCGGACTGGTGAACGCCGTGCTTCGTCGGGTTGCCAAGCAGAGCGCCCCCGGGCATCAGCGGGGGACGCTAGATACGCCGGAATGGCTGATGCGGCGATGGAGCAAGGCCTATGGACCCAATGTTGCGCACGCCATTGCGACGGCCATATCGCACGAACCGGCTCTTGACCTCACCGTGAAAGAAAACCCCAGCTCATGGGCTGAGCGGCTGCGCGGGCGCGTACTGCCGACCGGCACGGTCCGCACGCTTGCACAGGGGGCTGTGACGCTGCTGCCCGGCTTTGCCGAAGGCGCATGGTGGGTGCAGGACGCCGCCGCCGCCTTGCCGGCGCGGCTGCTTGGCCCGGTTGCCGGCCAGCATGTTGCAGACCTGTGCGCCGCGCCGGGAGGGAAGACTGCGCAACTTGCCCATGCTGGAGCAAGCGTGACCGCCGTCGATCGCTCCCCGACGCGGCTCGACCGACTTCGCGAAAATCTCGCGCGCGTGTCTTTGCGTGCCGATACCATTCTGGCTGACGTGCTCGAGTGGCAAGGGGGCCCATTCGACGCGGTGCTTCTCGATGCCCCTTGTTCGTCGACCGGCACAATTCGCCGTCACCCCGATATTGCCTGGCTCAAGAAAGAAGCCGATCTGGAGACGCTCGCGCCTCTGCAAAGCCGGTTGCTCGATCGCGCTGTCGAATTGCTCAAGCCGGGGGCGATCCTCGTATATTGTGTTTGCTCGCTCGAGCTCGAGGAGGGCGAAGACCAGATCAAGGCGCTGCTCGCCCGTGATCCGCGTATTAGCCGTCTTCCGATAGCTGCAGACGACCTATTCGGTCGCGCTGAGTTTGTCACCCCGAACGGCGACATGCGCACACTGCCCCTACATTTTCCTGATCAGGATCCGCGTTGGGGTGGGCTGGACGGTTTTTATGCCGCTCGCCTCAAGCGAAAAACCGAATAATCCACGGGCGACATTGAGATATTGGCGCTTAACCGACCGTTCGCTATCGTGTGCCGCGCGCATGGATTCTTCCGCGCAGCAGGGAAGAACACCTTAATGATGAGGGTTTCGGTCGCGGAGCGAGCCAGGCTCTCCGTGCTCATCGGGCGGCGCGCGGTACGCAGGATCATTACGCGCATCGAGTCAAGCGCGCTCTTGCGTTGGCGATTCGGCCTGACCAAGACCGACCGCCTTGTGATCGCTCCGCAGGATTTGCGCACCGCTGACGCGACTCGCGCCAGTGAGATCTATGCCGGGCGTTTTGCATTTGCCGGAAAAATCGTCATCGCCGATCGCCGATCGCCGTTCGAGATTTCACCGCCGTCGGAAGAATGGGCCGTGACACTCCTTTCGTTCGTCTGGCTGAGGCACCTTCGCGCCGCCGATTCCGCCATCACGCGCGCGAATGCCCGCTCGCTCGTCGACGAGTGGATCAGTCTACAGGGACGCTATCAGCCCATGGGCTGGCGTCCCGACGTCCTCTCACGCCGGGTGATCTGCTGGCTCAGCCAGGCGCCATTCTTGCTCCAGGACGCGGACGCCCGGTTCTACAGGCGATTCATTCGAAGCCTCTCGCGACAAATTCGCTATCTCCGCGGCACGCTGGGCGAAGCGCGTGACGGGCTGCCGCGCCTGCAGTCGATCGTGGCGCTCACCTACGCGGCGCTTTGCATGCAAGGACAGTCAGGGTACCTGCGCGGCAGCGTGGTACGATTGATCGAGGAATTGCGAGCCCAGATTCTGCCGGATGGAGGCCACATCAGTCGAAATCCTGGCACGCTGATCGATCTGGTCGCAGATCTTCTGCCGCTGCGTCAGCTCTTTTCGGCCCGCCAGTTACAGCCGCCTCAGGCGCTCAACAATGCCATCGACCGCATCATGCCGATGTTGCGGTTCTTCCGGCATGGCGATGGCAATTTCGCACAATTCAACGGAATGGGCCCGACTCCGGTGGATCTGCTCGCGACCGTGCTGGCCTACGACGATGCACGAGGCACGCCAGTATCGAACGCGCCGCATTCCGGTTATCAGCGCCTGGAGGCGGGTCAGACAGCGTTGCTGATGGATACCGGGACACCTCCTCCCCTCGCCGTGAGCCAGGAGGCGCATGCTGGGTGCCTGTCTTTCGAACTCTCGTGGAAACAGCATCGTCTTGTCGTCAATTGCGGACTGCCGGAGGTAAACCGGGAGAACTGGAGGAAGGTATCACGTGCAACACCTGCCCATACGACCGTGACGATCGATGAGCGCTCGTCGTGCCGTTTTGTGGACGCGCGCCTGCTCCGGTGGCTCTTTGGCGGCGGGCCGATATTGTCTGGCCCGCGTCAGGTGCGGGTCAATCGTGACGCCGACGAGCCCACGCTGCACGCTTCTCACGACGGCTACGCCGCCGAACTCGGAATCATTCACAATCGCAGCATCAGCTTCACGGCCGATGGCAGCGCATTGGAAGGGGAGGACAGCTTCACATCCGCCGACGGTAGCGAACTTCCCGCGGGCAAGAACAATGAATTCGCGATCCGCTTTCACATTCATCCTTCGGTGAAAGCGAGCAGGCTGACCGACGGGCGTGGAGCAATCCTGTTGTTGAATGATCGCGAATTGTGGACGTTTGCAACGATGGGCGAGGACGTGGAAATCGAAGAGAGCGTGTTCCTGGCCGGTTCCGATGGGCCCAGGCGTACCGTGCAGATCGTCATCTACGGCCGCATCGGCGAGCAGAATGCGGTGCGCTGGAGTTTCCGACACACCCCGCCAGCCGTATCGGGCGCCCGTCCCGACCGCGCGCACGAGCCGGAACTGCCGCTTTAGGTGCGCGACTGTGGATGCCTCGCCGTTGTGCGGAGCAGGCCAATACACTTCCATCGGCGTGATATGCTAGCCCGTCCCTCATGAGCAGCCACCTCCGCCGCATTACTCGCGCCTTGCTGTCGGTTTCCGACAAGGCAGGGCTTGTCGGCTTTGCGACCGATCTTGCCCGGTATGGCGTTGAACTCATCTCCACAGGAGGCACGGCCAAGGCCCTTAACGACAACGGCCTGCGCGTGCGTGATGTTGCGGAGCTTACGGGTTTTCCCGAGATGATGGACGGACGGCTCAAGACGCTGCATCCGAAGGTGCACGGGGGTCTGCTTGCGGTGCGCGGCAATAAGGAACATGCCGCGGCGATGGAAAGGCACCAGATCAAGGCAATCGACCTGCTGGTGGTCAACCTTTATCCATTCGAGGCTACCGCTTCGGGTGGCGCCGATTTTGAGCACTGTATCGAGAACATCGACATCGGCGGGCCTGCGATGATCCGTGCTGCCGCGAAAAATCATTCCGATGTCGCCGTCGTCATAGATCCCCCCGATTACGAAAGAGTGCTGAGCGAAATGGCGCAACATAACGGGATGCTTTCGCTCGAGCTGCGACGCAGTCTTGCGGCAAAGGCCTTCGCCCGCACCGCGGCTTACGACGCAGCCATCTCCAATTGGTTCGCTGGAATTCTGCGCGAGGACGCGCCCACCTACCGCGCCTTCGGCGGAAAATTGATCGAAGCGTTGCGGTATGGCGAGAACCCGCACCAGCGGGCTGCCTTTTACAGCCAACCCGAAAAACGCTTTGGCGTGAGCTCGGCTCGGCAGGTCCAGGGCAAGCAGCTCTCTTACAACAATATAAACGATACCGACTCCGCATATGAATGCGTCGCTGAATTCGCCCCTGAGCGCACCGCGGCGTGCGTAATCGTCAAGCACGCAAATCCCTGCGGCGTTGCGGAAGCGGACAACCTCGTCGATGCCTATCGTAAAGCGCTGGCCTGCGATTCCACGTCGGCCTTCGGCGGCATCGTCGCCGTCAATCGCAAGCTCGATGCCGAAGCGGCACGGGCCATCACCGAAATTTTTACGGAAGTCATCATTGCACCCGACGCCTCGGAGGAAGCCATCAAGATCGTCGGCGCGAAACGGAATCTGCGCCTGTTGCTCGCGGGCGGGTTACCCGATGCACGCGCGGAGGGACTAGTCGTAAAGTCCGTCGCTGGCGGGCTGCTGGTGCAGTCCCGAGACAACGTGACCGTCGATGAAATGCAGCTCGTCACCGTCACAAAGCGGTATCCGACCGAGGCGGAACTCGCCGATCTGCGCTTCGCCTTCCGTGTCGCCAAGCACGTAAAATCGAACACGATCGTCTATGCAAAGGATCGCGCCACGGTGGGCATCGGGGCCGGGCAGATGAGCCGCATCGACGCGGCCCGTATTGCTGCCAGCAAAGCTGTGGACGCGGCAAAAGAGCTCAAATTGCCTGCCCCGCTGACCAAGGGTTCGGTTGTCGCTTCCGATGCCTTCTTTCCGTTCCCCGACGGGCTTCTCGTCGCGATCGAAGCAGGCGCGACGGCCGTAATCCAGCCCGGAGGGTCCGTCAACGATCAGAAGGTAATCGAGGCCGCCAATCTCCATGACGTCGCAATGGTGTTCACAGGCCGGAGACATTTCAGGCATTGAGTGGGGCGCCACCGAAGGTGTCGCATTAGCGGCGGGCGAGATCGCCGAGCAAGCTGGCCGCGACCGATAACTTCGACAGCGTCAGTCCGGAGCCCGCAATCTGGTGGATTGCGGACCGGATGCGTTCGACCTCGGCCTGACGAGGGCGCACCCATTCTTCGACAGCTTCGCGGCCGGCACGGCCATTGGCAACCATCGCCGCCGTGAGCCGGCGTTCGGCATCACCGATTGAGTCGAGCGCACGGTCGAGTGCGAGGCGATCGAAATAGTCCGAGACAACAATGTTCGGTGCCGCACTAGTGACGCTATCAAGCTGGAAGAATGCCTCCGTTGCAAAATAAGTTTCTGTGACTTCGGCGATCGGTTTCTTCGTTCGGTCGGCGATGAGCACAATGTCCGGCGCCGCCTTGAGAACCGGCAAGCCGGCCACCCGCTGCGCGATGGCTTCCGGCACTCCGTCCGCGGTCAGAGCCTTCTCGCGGGCATCCCTAGCCGCTCGCGCCGGACTCGGAAGCGCACGGTCCAGAGTCGCATCGACCTGCGAAATCCCCTCGCGGTAATGGCCAATGATGGTTTCAAGACCCGGCGTAAAGTCCACATTGCGCAGGAACCATACCAGACGGTCGAGCAGCAGGTTCTGCACCGCCGCATAGAGATCAAGCTGGATCTTGCCGGAAATCGCGTTGTCCAGTGTGTCGATTTCACCATTGAGCCCGATGAGATCGAAACTGTTGCGGGTGGCAGCAAAGGCGGCCGCAATCGAAGCGGGCGGCGCCCCGGTTTGATCCGCGATGCGTACGATCAGCGTGGCTCCGCCGCGATTGATCATCGAATTCGTCAGTTGCGTCGCAATGATTTCTCGGCGGAGCGGGTGGTTTCGCAACACATCCGCATAGCGCTCGCAGATTTGCCGTGGAAAATAGCGGCCGAGCTCACGCGCGAGATAGGGATCATCGGGAACGGCGCTGTCGAGCAAGTCGCCATAGAGAGACAGCTTGGCATAGGCGAGCAGGACGGCGAGCTCCGGTCGCGTCAGCCCGATATTCTCCTTGCGTCGTTCGGCGATCGCCATCTCGTCCGGCAGGAACTCGAGACCGCGATCGAGTTCACCGCGCATCTCGAGCATCTGCATCAGACGCTGCTGAAATCCCATGTCCTCGAGACTGCGGCGCTGAGCAAGGGAGAGCGCAAGAGTTTGCTGGTAGTTGTTGCGCAAAACCAAAGCCGCGACCTCGTCGGTCATTTCGGCGAGCAGCGCATTGCGCTTGTCGATCGTTAGCTCGCCGGAACGCAGCGGACGGCTAAGCGCGATCTTGATGTTTACCTCGATGTCGGACGTGTTGACGCCAGCGGAGTTGTCGATCGCGTCGGTATTGAGCCGTATCCCGCGCAGCGCAGCCTCGATGCGTCCGCGCTGGCTCATGCCAAGATTGGCACCTTCGCCGATTACCCGGCAATTGAGATCGGCGCCGGTGATGCGAATAGCATCATTGGCGCGGTCACCGACCGCCTCATCGCTCTCTGCAGACGCGCGGATGTAAGTGCCGATGCCGCCGAAAAACAGCAGGTCCGCTTTCGCTTTCAAGATCGCCCGCATCAACTCCTGCGGGGTCACAGATTCACCGACCCCCAGAATTTCGCGTGCTTCCGCGCTCAGCCGAATTTCCTTGGCGGACCGCGGAAAGACGCCGCCGCCCTTCGAGATCAGCGTCTTGTCGTAGTCCTGCCAACTCGATCGCGGCAGCGCGAATAGCCGCTTGCGCTCGGCAAAGCTCGCCTTGGGATCGGGATCCGGGTCGATGAAAATGTCCCGGTGATCGAAGGCGGCAAGAAGCCTGATCGTATCTTCGCGCAGCATGCCGTTGCCGAACACGTCACCCGACATGTCTCCCACCCCGACCACGGTAAACGGCGTCTTGCCGATATCGACGTCCATCTCGCGGAAATGTCGTTTCACTGCTTCCCAGGCGCCGCGCGCCGTGATGCCCATCGCCTTGTGGTCGTAACCGGCAGAACCGCCTGAGGCGAAGGCATCGCCAAGCCAGTAGTCATGATCGATCGATATCGCATTGGCGATATCCGAGAACGTTGCCGTGCCTTTGTCGGCGGCAACCACCAGATATGGATCGTCGCCATCGTGGCGCACCACATCAGCAGGCGGAATGATCAAGCCATCGGCGCCGATATTGTCGGTGATTTCGAGCAGCGCGGAGATGAAGAGCTTGTAGGTAGCGACGCCTTCGGCTTGCACGACCTCTCGCGCCGCCCCTTTGGGCATCTGTTTCGGCACGAAGCCGCCCTTTGCTCCGACAGGCACGATGACCGCGTTCTTGACTTGCTGGGCTTTGACGAGCCCGAGAATCTCCGTGCGGAAATCCTGTGGCCGGTCCGACCAGCGGATGCCGCCGCGCGCGACTTTGCCGAAGCGCATGTGGACGCCTTCGACCCGCGTCGAATAGACGAAGATTTCGTACAGCGGGCTCGGGCGGGGCAAATCGGTGAGCTTGCGGCTCTCGAATTTCACCGAGATGACCGGCTTCGATCGTCCGTCCTTGTCCGCCTGAAAAAAATTGGTCCGAATGGCGGACTGCACCGCGTTAAGGAAGCGCCGAAGGATTCGGTCCTCATCGAGACTTTCCACGCTCTGCAGATCAAGCTCGATCTGCTCGGCGATCCGACTTTGCCGCGCATTGCGTCCTGCGTCGGCTCGCGGGTCAAAGCGGGCATGGAACAGTTCGACGATCCTGGCGGCGACCGCGGAATGCTTCAGCAGCGTGGACCACATATAGTCTTGCGAGTACGGCACCCGGATCTGCCACAGGAATCGTGACATCGTTCGGATAAGCGCCACGTCGCGCCAGCCTAGTCCGGCATGAAGTGACAGGGCGTTATAACCGTCATTCTCGGCCGCTCCCCCCATCACGGCCAGGAACGTCGCTTCCAGACGCTCGTTCTTGGTATCGAGTTCGATCATGCCGCCGTCGGTACGTTCAAGCAGCATGTCGTGAAACCAGACGCCAGCTCGCTCTCGCGGCTCGATGTGGTAGGTGCGTTCGTCCACCACTCGAAATCCCATGTTCTCGAGAACAGGAACGCGTTCGGACAGTGGCAGAGGACGTAAGGTCCACACCTTCAGACCAACCGTGCGCTGGTCTTGCTCCAGGCGGGGATGGAAATCGACCCCGAGCGGACGCTCCTGGGAGAGACTCTCGATCACCCGCAAGTCAGCTGCAGCCGTCGTGGGCGCATACGCCTCGTGGAATCCTTCGGAAAAAGCATTCCGATAACGGTTGAACAGCTCGCGCGCACTATCGGGTGGCTCGATTAAATGCAGCGCCTGATTGAAGCCGTCCGTCCACGTGCGAATGATGGACTGGATCTCATCTTCAAGCGTCGCGAGTTCCACTTGCGGGGCGGCACCACCCGAACGCCCGATGATGAAGTGCACACGCACCAGCGGGCCTTCGTCCGGGAAGTAGGGATAAAAAGCCGAAACGCGTCCGATGAATGTTCTCGCCAGGTAATCCCCGATTCTGATGCGGATTCGGCTGTCGTATCGCTCGCGCGGCACGAAGACGAGCACCGATACAAACCGATCGAATCGATCTCGCCGCGCCAGCACGCGAACGCGCGGTCGTTCCCCGAGTTGGAGGATGGCCAGAGCGAAACGATATAGCGTGTCTTCATCGATCTGGAACAGTTCGTCACGAGGATAGTGTTCCAGCACATTGGCAAGCGCCTTGCCCGAATGGCTGCCCGGATCGAAGCCCGCCCGCGCCTCCACGGCGGCAATCTTGTGACGCAGATAGGGGATGCCATGCGCATCGCGCGTGTAAGCGGTTGAAGTAAAGAGCCCGACGATTCGGTGCTCGCCAAGGAGCGCGCCTGAGGCATTGAATCGTTTTACGCCGATATAGTCGAGATAGGCGCGCCTGTGCACACGCGAGTGGATGTTGGCCTTGGCAATGATCAGCGGCCTGGGTTCTTTGAGGAAGGCCATGATCTCGGGCGTGAGCTCAAGATGCTCGTCGCCGCGTTTGAGCACGCGCAGTTCGCGAGAACGCATGATCCCGAGCGCGCTGTCGAAATCCGGCTTCAGGCTTTGCCCGTCGACGACGTAGTCGCGCACGCCAAGAAAAGTGAAATTGTCTGCCATGAGCCACTGCAGAAATTGGATGGCTTCGGCAATCTCCGCGACCGGCAGCGGCGGTGGGTTGCCCTTGAGTTCGCCAATAATCGAGGTGATGCGCCCGAGCATCGCGCGCCAGTCCTTGACCGCTATGCGCACTTCGCCAAGTACGGTCTCGAGTGCGCGTTCAAGTTCGCGCGCGGTTTGGTCGTCAATTGGGGCGAGATGAATTTGGATGAAGCTTTCGCGAGTGCCATCGCCGTCGGAGGCACCAACCCTCATCAGCCTGCTCCCGACACGGCGAACGCTGAACATCGGATGCGCAACGAGCCGGACATCGAACTTCTGATCTGTGATCTCTCCCATCACCGAGTCGACGAGGAAAGGCATGTCGTCGTTCACGATGTCGATGACGGAAACTGTTTCGCGCGCGCCGGCGCCGCTGAGCTCGATCTGTTCGCAACGAATCTTGAGATTTCCGGGCGCCCGATCGGCAATGAAGTCGTAAGAGCGTTCCGCGAGGCGGGCCAGATCGGCCGCGGCATAGCGCATGATGTCTTCTGGTACGGCCCGGCCGTAAAGCAAGACAGGAAAGCCTGCCGGTATGTCCGACCGGGCACGGTGCAGCATCGCGCTGGCTTCTTCGAGCAATGTGCGTGCGAGGCGTTCCTCCCCGTCGCGTCGGTCGATCGACATAGAACCTTCGTCCTCACAAAGAAGAATCAGTCGAGGAAGATCGCGAGTTTTCACCTTCCGCGCAGGGGCGTCGAGACCAACACACTGTCCCTGACACGTGCAACGCTGGAGGACGTTTCGGGCTCATTTAAGATCATGAAACGAAACGCAAAAGCGGCCAGAGCGTATCGCGTGCTGGAAGAACAATGTAGGCTGGGCGCAGCTGCTATCGGCGCGAGGGACTGAAAAAATGCGCAATTCGAATAAGGCCATACGAACCGCAAGCCGTACGGGCTCGCTGAAAGCGAACACCGAAAGGCTCCTCCTGCCCGGGGAAAAAAATGGCAAGCCGGCGGCGTCTGGCAAGAATGGCGGAGCAAAGACTGTCCCGGGCAAGACAGCCACGCGTAAGCCGACCTCCGCGGCAGCCGCGGATGATCGACCGGTGATCGCACTTAACCTGCCCCCGGCGAAACTGTCTCCCGCAATGGAGGCCTATTTCAGGAAATGCCAGGAAAAGCTCGGCTTTGTTCCCAACGTGCTGGTGGCCTATTCGTTCGACATGGCCAAGCTTGAGACCTTCGTCGCCATGTACAACGACCTGATGCTCGGGGACTCCGGCCTCTCCAAACTGGAACGGGAAATGATCGCAGTCGCGGTATCCTCGCAAAACCGGTGCTATTATTGCCTGACCGCGCATGGCGCCGCGGTGCGGCGGTATTCGGGAAATCCGCTGCTCGGCGAGCACCTGGTCATGAACTATCGCGTCGCACGCCTGAATAAAAGGCAGCGCGCGATGATCGATTTTGCCGTCAAACTCACAGCATCTCCGTGGAGCGTGGAGGAGGCCGATCGCGAGCGCTTGCGCCGCACCGGCTTCAGCGATCGCGAAATCTGGGATATTTCGGCGGTAGCGAGCTTTTTCAACATGTCCAATCGCGTTGCTTCGGCTACGGATATGCGGCCGAACATGACCTATCACGCGCAAGCGCGATGACGGATTTCTCCTGGTCTCGCTGGATTCGTGCGATCCGCATCGGACCAAGTGGGTCGCTGCTTAAGCCTGCCGCAGATAAATAGGCCGCACACTCGGTTTCCGCAAAAAAACTCGAATATGATTCGATTTGCTTCTGTCTTCGTAGCCTTCTTCTTTGCCGCCGCCTCGTTGGCGCAGGTCGCGCCGATTGCGCTGGCGCCCGAGATTGCACCGGCGCAGTCCGTCCGCGCGCGCAACGGAATGGTCGTCGCACAGGAACAGCGCGCCGCCCGCATCGGTGTCGAGATTCTGGATCGCGGCGGCAACGCGGTCGACGCGGCGGTAGCGGTCGGCTTTGCGCTCGCGGTCACATATCCCCGAGCGGGCAATATCGGCGGCGGCGGTTTCATGATCATTCATCTCGCCGACGGCGGCCGCGACATCGCCATCGACTATCGCGAGAAAGCGCCTGCTGCCGCGAGCGCGACCATGTTTCTCGACGCGCAGGGAAACCCTGACCCCGACAAGTCTCGCGACAGCGCGCTCGCAGTCGGCGTGCCTGGAACGGTTGCCGGGCTCGCGCTCGCCCATCAAAAATATGGATCGGGCAAGTTCAGTCTCGCGGATCTGATCGCGCCGGCGATGGGCCTCGCCGAGAATGGCTTTCGGGTCCAAGACGATCTCGCTGATTCTCTGCCGCTTGCACAGGAGCGGCTGAAGCGCTGGCCGTCGACGACGGCGATCTTCTTCAACGGGGACAGGCCGATGCAGGAAGGCGACCGCCTGATCCAGCTCGATCTCGCCGACACGCTGCAGGCCATTGCCAGGGATGGTCCGAGCGCTTTCTATCACGGACGAATCGCCGAGCGGATCGCTGGCGCCGTCATGAAAGCGGGCGGCATCATGACCAAGGACGATCTCGCCGGATATAGCGCGGTCGAACGTCCTGTCGTGCGCGGCACGTATCGCGGCTACGAAATCGTGACAGCTCCTCCGCCATCATCCGGCGGCGTGCATCTCGTCGAAATGCTCAACATTCTGGAGGGCTATGATCTCGCGGGCATGAGCCGCGAGCAGGCACTGCATGACATGATTGAAGCGATGAAGCGCGCCTATGCCGATCGTGCCACTTTTATGGGCGATCCGGATGCCGTCAAGATACCGCTCAAGGGCTTGCTCTCGAAGCAATATGCCGCCTCCTTGCGTTCCGGCATTGGCGAAAGCGCGACGCCTTCGGCCACCATTCGGGCAGGTAATCCCGCCGATTTTGAAGGACGCAACACTACGCATTTCTCGATCGTCGACCGTGACGGAAACGCTGTGTCGAACACCTACACGTTGAATTTTTCGTATGGCCTTGGGCTCGTTGCCGAAGGCACCGGCGTGCTCCTCAACAACGAGCTTGATGATTTCACTTCCAAGCCAGGTTCGGCAAACGCTTATGGGCTCGTCGGCTACAATGCCAATCTTCCCGCGCCGGGGAAGCGGCCGCTGTCCTCCATGACCCCGACCATCGTGCTCAAGGACGGAAAGCCGTTCCTCATCACAGGATCGCCAGGCGGCAGCCGCATCATCACGGCGGTGCTGCAGGTGATCGTCGACGTCATCGATTTCGGCATGCCGATCAACGACGCGGTAAGCACGCCGCGTCTGCATCATCAGTGGCAGCCCGATGAAGTCTATGTCGAGCCAGGATTCGCGCCCGATCTGCTCGACGCATTGCGCCGGCGCGGTCACAACATCGTGCCGGTGCGACCATTCACGTCGGTGAATTCGATCGAAGTCGGCGGCGAGGGCTATGTCGGCGCGGCGGATCGGCGCACGCGCGGATCGCTTGCGGCCGGATACTGATAATGATGCGACAGCCCGCTATCGCCAGGGCGTTCGCTCAAATGCGACGGTCCGGTTTACTCCTCGGGCGCGCCTACGACGTCGAAGACAAGCTTCTGGTCGGTCTTGCCGATCTCTCGACAGGCCTCATCGAACTGCGGACCCTTTCCCGAAAGGATCACGCGACCTCCGTCGTTTTCGATCTGCCCGACGACACGGAATGCGGCGCGTCCGCACTTATCCGAATAGACGTAGGCCGTACCGACATAGGTCTTTCCTGAGATCTGTCCGGTAAAGCGTGGCGATCCCGTCTTCGCGCCGGTCTGGCTTTCGTCGTCCGACGGCTTGAAATAAAAGAATTTTCGACTGACCCCCGCCGCCTCCAGCCGCATAATCGAATCGCCGCTGCGCCAATAGCTTCCAACGACGCCTGAGGGATCGCTGGCGGCCGCACTCACCACATTCGTGCTTGCCGGGCCAGCCGCAGCGACGCGGTGCTGGGGAGGTGTCGCAGCGTCCTGACTTGCGAAGGCGGATGTGCCTTTGCCAAGCGCCTGCAGCCGTGCGGCGGCTTCACGTGAGCCGAGCTCGCCGGCTTTGGCGTACCATTCGCGCGCCTTCGTCACGTCCGGCGTCACTCCCTTGGCCCCGATTTTGGCAAGATCCACCGGATCATAGGTTTTTGCCAGGGCAAGCGCACCGCGAGCCTCGTTTGCTTCCCATACCCTGCCAAACACGGTACGGGCGCTCGCGAAATCACCAACGGATACGAACTCTTCTCCCTGCTCAAGCAGCGTCTTGATTTCGTCCGCTCCCAGCGAGCGAACTGGCTTAGCAGGCTGAGCCGGGGCAGCCTGCACGGCAGGCGAAGAGCCGGCGTCGCCGCTTGCCGGTTTGTCTGTCAATGGCGCGGTCATGGGCGCAACAGGCGCAGGCGCGGGCTTGACGGCCGGTGCAACAGGAGCGGGTGCCATCTCTTGCGTCGGCGGCGGGACGGCTGCGATCTTGACCGGAGCAGAAGCCGGCGGGCGCTCGGCCTCCGGGCCAGGCGCAGGAGGCGTTGCCGCCTTGTGCCGCGTCTTGATCGGCTCGCGATCAGATCGACTTGCGACAGCCTGCGCACTCTCCTTAGCGAAACTGCCCGAGCCAACGGTTGAGGGAGCGCGGTCCGGAGCGGCCGGCGAGGTGGCAACGGGATATTGCGCTGTCAGCAGGCCGCGGCCCGGCAGCAGGACGACAACCATGATGGCAACCAGCGCGGCGACGAAAATGATCAGAAAGACGCGCGCCAGCGTACCGGCCCCGCTGTTGTCGCCAAGCAAATACCGCAGTGGACCGCGCCGCTCCGACTCCCACAGCGGAGGCTCGGGCACCAGCGTCGGACCGGCAGCTCGCGCGCGTTCGGGCTGAACGTCCGTGTTGAGCGCGTTGGCAAGCTCATTCGGATCTATCCTTGGGAGTCGTGGACCCGTGTCGTCTTTTTCTTTGGAGACGTCGTCAGCTTCGCGCGCCCATTTCGGCGCATAGGGTGACACTCCGTCGTGAGGATGTGACGGATCAATGGGACTACTCATTACAACGCCCTCCCACGCCGGCGACGAACGCCTGCGCTCTTACGTCCTCCAATCAGAACATTCCCCGCTTTCAGGCGGGGAATGCAGTTCAGTTGCGTGCGTCGCCCTGTTTCTGACGCCACGCCATGAATTCGCGGAAAAGAGCCTCACGTTCGGCGTCGTTCTGCGGATGTGCAACGCCCCCCGCCTGGCTGAGGAAGGAATTGAAGTCGCGCTTGAGGCCCTGCTGCGACCTGTCCTCGGCTCTCACGAGGCGCTGGAGCATGCCCTCGGCGACGCTGAACCGTGTCCAGCCCGGCACGGTCGCCGCAAGATTGACGTCGCGCCATTTCGGATGGAACGGCGGATGCTGGAATTTGTCCCAGTTGTCGAAGAGCCGCTGGATGAAACGCTGAACCCGATTGTAACGATCGGTGCCGCGCGGCCAGTTGTAGACGGCAAGCACAGCCGGGACGGCAACCGTATCGATCTTTTGTCCTTGCGGAAGCAGCGTCGGATATTCCTGACTCGAAAGTTCACCCAGCGTGTAGTAGTCCGCGAACTTCTTCGAGAACGGGATCGAAATGAGATGCAAGCCCGAATTCGCCGGGATGCGGACGAGTCCGTCGACCGGTTTGCTGACCACGCGGATGAGCGCGGAAAGCTCGCCGGACTTGAGCTTCTCCATCGCGATCGGATTGTTGAAATTGCTTTGCTCGATTTCGATGCCGAGACGCTGAAACACAATGGCGCCGGTCAGGCTCGACGCACTGCCGGTCGGCCCCAGATTGACCTTCTTGCCGCGCAGGTCCTCGATCGTCTTGATCTCGTCCCGCGCCAAGATGTGCACCTCCGACACGGGAAGGCGGATGATGTAGTTTATGCGCTGGTTCAGATTGGAAATCTTGCGGACAGTGCGGAAATATTCGAACACATCGGACTGGGTGACCGCGACATCAACGCCGCGCAGATAAAGCAGGTCTTCCAGGTTTGATGCCGCGCCGAATGACACGATTGGCAGAATGCGTAAGTTATCGCCGTCGTCGAGCGCCTGAGCGAGCTCAACCGCGAACCGCATATACGTTCCGGAGACAAGGCCGCCGACGATTCCCACCGTCCAGGCGTTCTTGGCTTCCTTGGTTTCTCTTTCGGTGCCCGCCTGCTGCAGCGATTTGGGCACGACCTGCGCCATCGCAGGACGGATCGCAGCCGCCGCGGTGCAAACCATCAGCGCGGCAATTGCAACGGTCCACCCCCGCCGCAACGAACGGCCGCTGCCGGGATGCCTCTTGTTGTTGGAATGGACTGCAAGATTGCGGACCCGCGCCGCGACCCACGCAAATGACATCGTACTCCCCCTACTGCTGCGTCCCGAACCGCTGTCCCGGCAAGCCCGCGAAGAGAACCGGCGAGTCGTGTTGCGGCGTCGCCGCAGCTATGGAATTTGCTCCCAGCTGTTGATTTATTTTTCTCTTATGAGACTTTTTCGTGGTGCCGGGCACAAAATTTTCATCAGTAAGAATCTCTTGTCCTGCATAGAGTTGCGCTGCAGTCCGCCGCAACACCGAGCTCTCGACGGTAGAGTGGTACGGAATCTGCGTTCTGCTGCAAGCATCGATGAAGCTGACGCGTCTCTAAATGGGACAGGACATCGGCGCAGATCGCCTCGGCTAGCGACAATTGAGCGCGGCAGTGCGGATATCAGGTGCCTCGGCGCCGCCGCTTGCAACAGCGGCGGCAAGAATGGAAGCGCCGCGGTGTCCGGGGTGCATTTCAATCAAATCCGTCTCGATTTACGTCGGATTTGCTTTGCGTTCGGTCACATTTACAGCGCAATATTTCTCTTTATGCGACCCTGATTTCCCAGCCCGGAACACACCCGAGAGAACGCAACAGAGAGTCTGTCTTATGAAGATCATTCGTAGCACCCTATTGGTCATGGCCGCCCTGGCGATTGCCTCCATGCCGGCCGCGGCACAGAATTATCCTACTCATCCCATCACCATGATCGTTCCATACGCAGCCGGCGGCCCAAGCGATGTTGTCGCCCGCATCGTCGCGGATGGTATGAGCAAGGTGCTCGGCCAGAACATCGTGATCGAGAACGTCGGCGGCGCCGGCGGCACCATCGGCACCGGACGCGCGGCGGCAGCCAAGAACGACGGCTACACGGTACTTGCAGCGAGCATGGGATCGCATGTCTCGGCGCCCGCGCTCTATCCCAACCTGCACTACGATTCGACCAAGGATTTCGTGCCGATCGGCCTCACTCTGCATGCGCCGGCGGCGGTCGTCGCTCGCAAGGACTTTCCGGCCAAGGACATCAAGGAATTTCTCACTTATGTGAAGGCGAACGGCTCAAAAGTGAAGCAGGCGCATGGCGGCGTTGGCGCGTCGTCCCACATGGCCTGCCTGCTGTTCACATCGCAGGCCGGGTTGAAGCCTGAACTTGTGCCATACCGCGGCACCGGACCGGCGCTCAATGACGTGATCGGCGGGCACGTGGACTTCTTCTGTGAGCAGGTCGTGAGCATCAAGGGTGCTGTCCAGGGTGGCACCATCAAGGCCTATGTCGTTTCCGGCAACAATCGCTCCCCGGCCCTGCCCGATGTGCCATCAGCCAAGGAAGCGGGAATTCCCGACTACCAGATCAGCATCTGGAGCGGCATCTTCGCGCCAAAGGGCACCCCGAAGGCAATTGCCGACAAGCTGACCGACGCCCTCAACAAGGCGCTCGATGATCCGGCGGTTGCCAAGAAGCTGGTCGACCTTGGCGGCACCGTGCCGCCGAAGTCCGACCGCGGCCAGGCCTATCTTGCGAAGCTGCTCAAGAGCGACATCGCACGCTGGGATCCGATTCTGAAGGCCGCCTCGGCAAAGACGAACTGAGAATTCTAAGACGAACTGCGACACGGGCGCGGCTGACCATGGCCGCGCCCGGTGTGCTTTTTTTGATGACAAGGGCAGGTGCTTGGGCCTGCGAAGTAGCGGCTTGGGCCTGCGAACGAGAGGACGGCGCGGGCGCTGTTCTCCGCGTTCACCAAAATTAAATTGCGGATGGCGTGAGGAAAAAGGACATGCCACTCCGATCGCCGGCACCCGCGTGAGACCGTTTCGTCAAAGGGGTCAGCTCTTGATTTCTGTGACCTTTGGTCTTCGATTGCCGCTCCAGCGATACTCGAAGTGAGCGCCCTGTCGGACATTGGTCACGAGCTTTGGCCGAAAACACACCAGACATTTCCCGCCACGGTGCCGCACGCTCCGATAAGTAATTCCGTTCGATCCGTTTTCTAGCAACTCTCGCGCCAGTGCCTGGCTCGCCGCATAGCTCTCTGGATCATGACATGCATCGAAAGCTGGCGTCCGCCTGACGTCGTGAAGCTTGCAATCGAAATCCGCCAGGTATTGGCGCATCTGGACATACGTATCGTAGACGCCGATCTCATCCAGTTCCCTGGTCCTGTGATAAATCGTTTCCTCGATTGCTGTTTCCAGCTTGCGACCGGCATACCAGGCGCCGCGATCCGGATCGTTGAACCTGCCGCCTTCAGGGTTGGGATAGCAAAACGCCGCCATGATAACGCTTGCGCCTTGCACGCCGACCGCCCACTCGCTTTTTGGAATCGTATGGATCAGACCGTATTCGAGAGAAATGCGATCGTTTGTCCAGCCCTCCAATTCCAGGACGGTCGCGAGATCTTCAGCCGACGACACATCATCGAACAAGCCAACTGGCGGGAATCGGCTCGGAATGAGCCGATGCGTATTGCGGGCGCGGATCCGGACAAGATCCGGTGTCAATTCCAACCGCCGCGTCTTGCGTCGAGGAGTCTGCGGACACGATAGAGCGAATCCATCTCACCCTGTGCCATGAATTGCGCCGGAGTTCTGCCGCCGAAGATCGGATTCGCATTCGGCAATTTTACCCAGCGGTCTGCCAATGCGACGTCCGGAAAAAGGATGCGCAGATTTTTGAATATGCCAAGCACAAGAGAAATTCTGGTGAGGGCATCCAGCGACAACGTACCGACGTCCCCACCCTTATACTTGTAAAACGTCGACGCGGCCGGAGATCCGAGCAAAGCTATTTGCTCCTGAGTATCCAGACCCCAGCGGCGTGCAATATTGAAAAACGTTCGCATTGCGGGGGCGGACATGCGCTTGCGGACAGCCGGTTTGGCGCGATCTTCGGGACGGGTAGATGAAATGTGCTTGGCGGGTTTTGGCTTTCGGCGCGCCATTCGATTTCTCCATATATGGACTTGTATCTCCATATATGGACAGACGCAAGGAATCAGCGGGACGGGTGCGACGAAACTTTTTGCCAGGACGCCCGGCAGAATCCGGTTACAAGTCCGGCCATGATCCGGAGAGGCGTGCGCAGACTCTCATCCGCTCGTTCCCGCCCGACGTGGAGAGACGGTGCAGACTCTGCCTGCGAAACGCGCCGGCATGACATGGAGAGGTACTGCAGACTCTCAACCGCTCAACCCCGTGGAAAGCGGGGATCCAGAACTTGGAAGCATCTCCGAAGTGAACGACCGCAGTATTTGCGCTGGATTCCCGCATGCGCGGAAATGAGCGGATGGGAATCGGTGCCGCCTCGCAATCGTCATGGCCGGGCTCGCCCGCGACTAGCGGGCGCATGCCGAAGAATGAGACTTCAATGCTCCGCGCACGCTCCGGAACGACCAAGTCAAAATTTCTGATTCAATTGTCAAAGAGCCCGCGCTCCCAGCAAGGCAAGCGCCATCGCCCGTATTGTTTGATCGCGGCCCCGGGCAGGCCGGTCTTTCCTTTGCCCTCGCCAAAGCGAGGGGGATGGAGCACCGCGAGGCGCACCAACACATTCTCCGCGCTTTGGGGGCGCGGCGTGCGTCCGGTGAGACGCACGCGCCCCGCGGCGCTCCACCTGCGGCTTTTCTGTCCCCGGCGCCGTGCTTCCCTGG
>DASTHI010000004.1:0-21054 GCA_035718275.1 Pseudolabrys sp.
CACGACTGTGCAGGATGCGCTCTCAAGCCCAGGTGTTGTCCGAATAGCCCGGCCAGAAAAGTGCCGCGCTCGATCCACGAAGGTGCTCGCGATATGGCCCGCGAGATCGCGCAGTCCTGGGAAGGCCACACCTCTCGGCGACTGCGCAAAAAGATCGAGATGCTGTTCGCACATCTCAAGCGCATTCTCAATCTCGGCCGTCTTCGACTACGAGGGCCGAACGGTGCGCGCGATGAGTTCCTCCTCGCAGCAACCGCCCAGAACCTTCGCAAACTGGCGAAACTGATACCGATACCAAACCTGAAACCGGCCTGAGAGCAGATCGGCGCCAATCGAGCGCGCCTTCAATCTCGCGGCGCGATCCGCTTCGTTTTACTGCCAGACTTTTTCAACGGAATCGGCCAGAAGCGGACATTCAAGCGGCAATCATAAAATACCTGTACCCATCACCCCGCAAAACGTGCATGTTCCGCGGATGGATAAGGAATCAGCCGACGGGCGATAAACCTGTCATTGTGGGAGCTAGCGTTGTTGATCTCCGGAGGAACGATTCTCGCGTATTTCGTGCGCTGAGTTGCCCAAGAGCACCACGACTGGCTCGAATTACTCACGTTTTCGCTTAACACAGTTGTATTGTGTCCCTCGTGGTGCGTGCACGAGGTCATTTATAGATGCCGCATTGAGACAGCTGCCAGTAATTTCCAGGATTTCATCGGCTGGACAAGTATTATTATCGACGAGCAATTTCTGTCCGCACGATAACTGTTTAACGTCAGGCTCTTTCTTAACGACCTGAGCTCCTACAGGTGCAACATAAGCAACAACAGCGACAACGATCAAAAGCTTGGCGAGCTGAAAATACATCATCGGGCAGCCTATGCGCCCTCAAATGTCGTATGTCCAGGATATAACAAGCAGAAAGACCACCACGCGACAGTAATTTCGTGCTAAGATTACTTATGGCTCACAGATATTCAGTCGGCCAAATGGTCTATTTTGATTCGAGGTTCGGGCATAACGCTGCTCGTGGCCAATACAAAATTGTCCGCCTCGTTCCGATCGAGCGAGACAATCGGCTTATTTATCGAATTAAAAGTCCGGCAGAAACGTTCGAGCGGACCGCCGAGGAACAGCAGCTCAAGACCACGCTCGCGTAGTTGTTTTCGCAATTTTCTCGTCAACATCGGAGTTTGAGATGGCCAGAGGTACAGTGAAGTGGTTCAACCCGACCAAAGGGTACGGGTTTATTCAGCCGACAAGCGGGGGGAGGGACGTTTTCGTTCACATCTCTGCCGTGGAAAAAGCCGGCCTAAGTACCCTCAATGAGGGGCAGACTGTCGACTTCGAAGAAGTATCAAACAAGGGCAAGATGTCTGCCGAGAATCTGAAGATCGGATGACAAATTCAAACGAATTCGGCTGCGGCTGATAACAATGCCGAATTTCGACTATGGCGCACCGGCCGATCTGTTCCCGAGCCGGAGTAAAAAACGTAATCGCCCGGCGGGCTATCGCCGTTTCGAGACCGCGGCCGAAGCTATCCGTTTCGCCATCGAGGTAATGCCAGCCGATTTTCTGCCGGGCACTGTACTGGAAGTAGACGAAAAGCGCGTCGATGGCCCCCGCATACGAGAACTCTATAACAGCACCGCTTACCCGCTCGCGCGCAAAGGCAGTTAAATATCTTCGAAGTGGTAGATGGTTTTGTCGGTGTGACCGAACAGCGTACGCAACTGTGCTATCCTCATACGAATGCTGAAACGCGAAACCTTCCTGGTCGCTCATATCTACGTGCCGACCGCGCGGCGCAAAACGCTCGACGCGAAGCGTGTCGATGCGATCGCGCACAGCATGCTCACGGAGGGTCAGCAGACACCGATCCTGGTGCGCGCGGACGGCGCGCGCTTCGTACTGATCGAGGGCTTGCACCGGCTGGAGGCCGCCAAGGCGCTGGGCGAGACCACCATTGTTGGTTACCGCGTCGAAGCCCGGAAGCATTAGGCGACGATCGTCCGGGAACCCTCCGCAAAAGATCATCGCTGCTTGATCGTTTGCGCCGTGTCGATGTCCTCATCGAACAAGCCCATGTCCGCTTCTGGCTCGCCTCAGGTGCAACCACCACCAGCACCTATCCGGGGGCATCAACAAGCTCACCTCGATCGCGGCGAGCACGGTGTCTGATCGCAGAGGCAACTGCTACGGTTGGCACCACGCGCGAATATGTCAGGCTCGACGACATCGCGCTCGTCCGCGACGTCGATACGCGACGCCGGTTTTCAGCTCCGCAGCGATCGCGTCGCATGCCGTTCCGGCTTTGCGACACGTGGCTGCGAATGCGTGCCCGGTCGAGGCATGGCGCGGGAGCTCTCTTCCCAAAACACCGGTTCATGAACGGGGCGCGCACGCGGCGCGGCTGCCCGCCAGATTGCCGCCATGCGCTCCGCGGCTGCCGGCTTGAGATCTTCAAAGAGACGGCACGATTCAAAAAATCGCTCGACCGATTGTCCGATCGCAGGGTTGAGGAAAAGCAGAATCCGCTGAAAAACATCGGACGCTATTCCGAGAGCTTTCGCGGCCGCCACAAGCGGCTCTCCGGAGTCATCACGGGTGATCCGGTCTGCCAGGGCCCGGCTGATGCCGAGCACGCGTTCGAGGATGCGGGCAAATTCGGCGGGGTCGCGCCGCAGGGCCGCATTCTCCAAGCGACGGACAAGTTCGCTGTCCGGTGGCAGAGGTCGACGCGTCTCGGAGACGATATCGAGATTGGTCAGGATCAGCCGTCTCTCCTCCGCCGATGCGGAAAAGAACAGCTCAACAAGACTTTCGGCTTCCGGCGGCAGATCATGACCGGCTCGGGGTGAGGGCATCTGGGCGAGCCTCTCGAGCAGAGCCGAGGGCGCCTCCGGATAGGCGGCCAGTGCATCTTTGACCGAGAGGCGCGTCTGCTGGTCGACATTCTCTATGAGTGCGAGTGCCAACTCGACATATTGCTTTTCTTCGTCGGGGGTGTGGTTGGTCTTCTGGACGTAAAGATCGGTCAGTACACGCAGCAGGGTCGGCCGTACGTCGACGCCATCCCGGCAGGCCAGATCAAGCAGACTATCAAGGGGCGCGAACGCAAGCTTCGCCATGGTACTCTACGGCCGGGCAGGGCGGGATACATGACATTAGTAGTCTCCTCACGTTAGCGGACCGTTAAGACTAAGGCTTTGTTTACGAACGGTCCGAACGAGAAAGCGCGGCAGCTGCTTTCAAGAGATTGCGAGCATCACCCGCCGCTCAAAATGTTACCGCCATTTTCTCGATCCGGCGCTGGTGCATCCGCCGCGTCCCATGCGAGCGCTGCGTCAAAATGACCGCGGTGATCACCGATCTTGCCTGGAAAACAATTGCGCCCCGAATGTCACTCGAGGCCGGGCGTACATTGGCCCCGAAGGCGAGGAAGGATCAGCCGTCGCGCCCTTTGGGGGTGTGGCCAATCACCCCATACTCTTCGGACTTTGCCCCAAACGGCGCGGGGGAGTGGCCCTCAGCGACCAGACCGCGCCGCAAGAGTTCGCGGACTGCTGCGGCCCGGCTTGGCATTCTTTGCTTGTACCGAAAATTGTCCAAGGCAATGAGTTCATCGGCATTGAGCATGATTTGCAACCGCTCGCCGCGATTATCCGGCATGGCACGTCCCCCACCTGCGCGATTTGAGTGAAATACTCATATGGAACAGATGTAGCAAGCACCCCAAGAACAGCGGAAGGCCAAAAAGGTTCCGAAGGATGCAAGAATGGCTGAATCCCATTCGTCACAAATGCTGGTTGCAAAGAAACAGAATTGACCGCTTGAGCGTGTGCCCTATCGTCTGACTCATGAAACAGATGATCCAGATCAAAGAACCAACCCGCTCGACACCTCTTGCCCGCTGCCAGCGATGTGGCGGCGACATGAACTTGATTGCCAGCGAACCTCACCCTCTCCAGGACGACATCGACATTCATACCTATCTCTGCCCGGCTTGCGATTCCTTTACAGTGCTGCCGAGGGATGTCGGGGCAAGCATTGCGTCGTGAGTGCAGGATCTCGCGGCAAGTTTGCGAAATCTTGACCTGTCCCGCGCACTGCGGATCGTGAACCCGCGGACCCGCCTGTTTTATCTTTTGCCCAGCGATGCTCGGCAGTTTTAAGATGATTTCATTGGCAACGCGGCGAATGCTCCAGTCACCGAGAAACTTGTGCTCGATCGGGCCTCACTAATTTTTTCTGAACAGAAAAATTCGTTTCATCGAGAAAGCATCCTGCAACTTCCGGCGATTGGTGTTCGTCCGGTAGCAAGCAGCTCGAATTCATTGTGCAGCCTTTAAGCGGAGTTAAGGCGACATTGTGCTGTCGGCCTGATGCTCAAACAGCTGGCTCCTTAAAGTGCACACACCATTTGGGTCTGAAGCGTCTCTTTACATTGGGAGAGCAATTGATCTTGCAAGAGTAGGTCACACAATCCATCAATTTGTCCTTGCCCCCGCTCGGGTCTATCTTAGGTGCGGCTGCTCTTGCTGCTGGAGACAGATTGGCCGGAACGATCTGCTTTGGCTGGCAGAGCCCGCCCATCCCGCTGATAGATGTACGGCATTGCTCGACGGTAACGAAGCCACAGTTCGTGCCGCCGCCACTATCAACAGCACACCATCTGTACGGATCAGCAGCATGTAGCCGACTGCAATACAGTGCCGGCAGCACGCAGCTCATTATGGCCAGCCTACGATAAGTATTTTTCATTTAACCGGCCTTACTGCTCTCAAAACAAGCGAGTCGTCAGCTGGTTTGACGGAAACATTTTAATGGCCCGCTTTCAGGGGTAAAGATGGAAAAATGGCCGACCACTTGTGGACTGATGATGCGATCACGCTCAAATGAGCAACAAGGCTATCCATAAAGGACTGCCCACGCGATCCGCATAAACGGACCGTTAACCTTGCAAGTTCTTTAATCATCCCCGAGGCACCGCGTCCGGCGGTCACGCTTCGTCGCTGGGCCGGGAGAGGGGAATGCAATGGGCGAGATTATCCGGTTTCCCGACGAGACGAGTCCGCGCGGCAAATATGTCGACGGGAGTTCTGAACCTGCCACGGTCATCATTCTGCCGGTCATCCGCATAGACCGGGATCCCGATGGCGGGCTCGAGCCCGACAGCGGCAACAATGCCGGGCGCCGCCGCCGGCGTCGGGCGGCGCGCTGATCGGAACAGGACTTTTCAGCTTGCCGATTTTGCTTCGAACCCGAGCCTGCGCGCAGAGCGCCGCAGTCGGCCTGCTCGCGTGTTGTCTTCTTGCTCAATGCGCGAATGGAGATTTCGGGGAAGTCAATCCGACGCTGGTCACCGACGGCATCCACGACTGGATCGGCCGCGACTCGGCCGGACCGCGCCCGGTGCCGCCGTCGCGTTTCGAATATACGGACGACGAGCGCATGCTGCGCGATCTCGCCTATCCGCTGATCGAGCCCCCTTATGACCGGCAAAAATGGTACTCGGTCGCGGGGGAATACGGCCTCTATCGCGCGACGTCGTCCGACTACCAGAAATATTTCGATCGGCTGATGGAAGAGTGTCATCGTTCGCCGACCGCGGTGTATGCCCGGCTCACCGATGACGTCCGGAACGATACAACACGCCTCTCGCAGTTTTTTGAAACTGCCGGGCGTGTGATCGACATCGACCACAAGCGGCAGAAGAGCCTGAGCTATGTGTCGGCGTTGAGCAAGTCAGAGCGGGCGAATGCATTGCGCCGGATCAGAGAGAACGCGCATGTCGTCTCGATCGTGCGCCAAAGTCTCGCGGACCGGATCGCGTCGTATCACTTTGCACTCGAGCGTCTCGTGATCTCCACACCCATGACGCAGGCCGTGGAAGTGGAACGCTCTCTCAACAACCTGCAATACCAGCTTGCGCGATACCAGGTCCTTCCGCCGACCTGGAGACGCGAGCCGAGTCTCGCGTCGGCAAATTGACTCTATTTTCGTGATCGGGCCGGTTCGGTCTGCCGCGTGCAGCGCGCGGCAGCGACAGCGTTCTGTGCGGCAGGCATCAATCCAGGCTCGGGAGCCATGGCGCGGATGGCGATCAAGCCGGTCGCTGTCGGCGATTCCACAATCAAGCGGTCGGCGGCGGTGATTTCCTCGTCTTCCGGCAACTCCTCACGCTGGGCAGCCGTCATCAGATCCAGCTCGATCACGCGCCGGCCGGCAGCGCGATCGTTGATGGCGTAGTAGGCGACATCGTAGCGCGTATAGAACGACACGGAGGTGTAAGCCGGACTGACGGGCACGGCGAGCTTCAGCGGGCCGTCGGTGAGATCATATCGGCAGACTGCGCTGGCAAATGCCGGATCCATGAAGGGCATCACCGCCTTCTCCGGCGTGGGAGGAGCCAGCGGGACGACTGTATTGACCGGCACAAGAGGCGTAAGCCGCGAATAAGCGTCCTGCGTCGCGGTCCGCGGCAGAATGATCACCGTGATGAGGTGAACGATGCCCCCGAGAAGCGCCCCGCCCACCAAGAGAAGCAGCCAGCGGATCATGGGCAGCCTCGCGTGGAGACGCTGGGCATCGGCACCTCGCGTCCGGCCTTGGTCGAGACCCCGACGGCGGTGTCATAGAGGCGCAGCACGAGCTGGTATCGCTCGACTCCGCCGGTCGGCAACCAATTGCCTGGTTTGGCGCGCGGTGCCGCAATGATGTCGAAGTTTCCGTCCGCGCGGCGGACGATTTCCTCGCTGGTGAAGCCGTATCGATTGATGGAGTTCGCAACCAGACCTCCATCAGGGCTGTAAAGTGTCAGCGTCCAATAGCGCGCGGCCGGCGTGATGCCCGCCAGCACGACATCACAGCGTCCATCAAGCGGCTTGCCGGCATCATCGGTGCGCAGCGTGAACGAAACGCCATCGCCGAGCGCGATCGGCAACGATCCGGTTCGAGCAATGGAGGCGCGAGCATAGGGATCGGCCTCCACGGTTCCGGTCTTGGGCCAGGCTGTCCAGCTCTCGATCGAGAGAGCACCAAAAGCCGCGCTCTTGCTGAGCGCGAAGTAGGTCATTCCGAGACCCACGAAGGTTGCCACCGCAAGGGCAAACAGTGTTCCGGTTAGCAGACGCACGGTCGATCCGCTGCGAAATTCAAGGTTTGATTCTCGTGGGCAGACTACGCTCGGAGTGGCTTGCGGCCAATCAGTGGTTACCGAAGGCGCGACCCTCCAGCGATGCGGCGAGCGCGTCACCCCCGTCGGACGCGCCGGCCTGCTTATCCTTGCCCCTAGAGACAGTCGGGCGTGGCGGTATCGGACCGAGCGCGCGGTTGGCGTCATCCATCATGCGCTCGACACGAACCAGGATGTCGGCTCCGCGCTTGGTCAGAAGTGCCGGCCGAGGCGGCGGCGCCTGTTCGCCGGCCTTGGATTTGACTTCGGCTACTGCGGGCTGCTGGCGAACCTCCGGCACAGGCACACCGGGGAGCTGCTTCACTTCGACGCCCTGATGGGCATAGGCCATGATCTTGTGCCAGGTCATGGCCGGCAACGATCCTCCCGTCATGCGGTTTGTCGATTGGTAGTCGTCATTGCCGAACCAGACTCCACACACAAAATTTCCCGTGTAGCCCATGAACCAGGCGTCGCGGTACGCATTCGTGGTCCCGGTCTTGCCGGCAGCCGCGATGCCGTCGAGCCGGGCGCGCCGCCCCGTGCCGTTCTCAACCACGCTGTTCATCATCTTGATCATGTCGGCGGCCACACCCGGCGGGATCACCTGCCGCGGCTTGGGTCCGTCGCGGTCGTAGCGCCAGACGAGATCGCCGGTTCCGGTTCTCACTTCCAGAATGGCGTGCGGCGTCACCGCCTTGCCCAGATTGGGGAAGGTCGCGTAGGCGCCGGTGTGATCGAGGACGGTCACCTCATCGGCCCCGATCGGGAGCGACGGCGTGTCGGGCAGGGGCGTGCGAATGCCCATGTCATGCGCGGTCTTGATGATCCGTGCACGTCCGACCTTCGCATTGCCGTTGCCGATCGTGACCGACAGCCGCACGGCAATGGTGTTGATCGAATGGGTCAGCGCCTGAATCAGGGTCATCGATCCGGCATAGCCGCGGCCGTAATTGTGCGGACACCAGTTGCCGAGACAAATCGGAGCATCGACAACGATCGAGGTCGGCTTCATGCCATGCATGAGCGCGGTCGTGTAAACATAGGGTTTGAATGACGACCCCGGCTGGCGCATGGCGTCGGTGGCGCGGTTGAACTGACTTGCGCCGTAATCCCGGCCTCCGACCATGGCGCGCACGGCGCCGTCCACATCCATGAGGACCGCCGCGGCCTGGCGCGCGTGATATTCCTGCCCGTATTGCCGCAACGAGCTTTCGACCGCCGCATCGGCGGCGTTCTGCAGGCTCGTATCGAGCGCCGTGCGCACGACGAACACCCGCTCCGTCATGGACTTGGGAAACGTATCGACGAGCTTCTTCATCTCGTCGAATGCCCAGTCCAGGTAATAATTGGGGGCCCGATCGTCGCGACGGTCGACAGGCGTGGCCGGATGCCGCCGTGCCCCGAAGACCTGGCCTTCGGTCATCATGTTGGCCTCGACAAGGTTGTCGAGCACGACGTTGGCGCGGGCTCGCGCTGCAGGCAGATTGATATGCGGCGCAAATTTGGTGGGTGCCTTGAAGAGCCCCGCCAGCATCGCCGCCTCCGCGAGGTTCACGTCTCGCGCAGACTTGTTGAAGTAATATTGGGCCGCGGCATCCACGCCGAATGCGCCGCCGCCCATATAGGCGCGATCAAGATAAAGCTTGAGAATCTCGTTCTTGGTCAGCCGGGCTTCCAGCCACATCGCAAGGAACGCTTCCTTGATCTTGCGCTCGAGCGTGCGCTCGTTGCTCAGGAACAGGTTTTTCGCAAGCTGCTGGGTGATCGACGATCCGCCCTGCACGACGCCGCCGGCCCGGGTATTGGCCACGAGCGCGCGCATCGTGCCGGGGATATCGATTCCGAAATGTTCATAGAAGCGCCGATCCTCCGTCGAGAGAACGGCCTTGATCAGGTGATCGGGAAACTGGTCGAGCGGAATCGAATCGTTGTGACGAATGCCGCGGGAACCCACCTCGTTGCCGTAGCGATCGAGGAACGTCACGGCCAGCTCGGATTTTTTCAGCCAGTCATCGTCCGAAGTCTCGCGGAACGCCGGCATCGCGAGCGCAAGCAGGGCCACCAGCCCAACCGTGCCGAGCGTGGTCCCTTCCGAAAGCAGTTCATTGAGCAATCGCCGCCAGCCGGAGACGTGAAAGCGGTCCATGAAGGTCGAAAAGCGCTCGTAGGATTCCCGTGCTCCCGAGGCACTGCGGAACAGCGTGAAGTCGATCCACGCGTCGAGGCTGAGCAGGAAGCGCTTGATCCGGACTTTCCAGTCTTCGGGAAGAAGGTCGCGCAAGGGTCTTGTCGCTCGTTGAATCGGTGCGGGAGTGGGATCAATCTAGCCGATCGCCCAACCCGCGGCCACTGCTGCGGTTCCCGATGACACAGTGAACGGAAATTGCGGTCAAAAAAGGCCTAAATGTGTTCGCCTGGGAAAATCCGCTGACACGGCCGCTTTCGATGTTACAAGGGCGCCGAATCTCGATAGGTGGTCTTTATGCGTTGTGCACAACAGCCGTTCTGGCGCACGAAGACGTTGGGCGAAATGACCAGGGCGGAATGGGAGAGCCTCTGCGACGGCTGCGGCCGTTGCTGCCTCAACAAGCTCACGGACATCGATACCAACGAGACGGTGTTCACCGGCGTGGGCTGCCGGCTTCTCGATTGCGAGACTTGCCGCTGCCGCGACTACGCTCATCGGCAGGACAAGGTGAAGGACTGCGTGAGACTCACGTCCCGGAATGTGCGGCGGCTGAAATGGCTGCCGCCGACCTGCGCGTACAGGCTGGTCGCCGAGGGCAAGGATCTCGCCTGGTGGCACCCGCTCGTGTCCGGCAGCACCGAGACCGTGCATCTCGCCGGCGTATCCGTGCGCGGTCGCGTCGCTGCGAACGAGATAGACGTGCCCGATGACAAGCTCGAAAATTACATCGTGAGCTGGCCTGGCAAATGGCCCAAGAGGGCGCGTGCCGCGGCCGCCGCGCGCACATCACAGCAGCGCCGCGCCGGCTAGCGCCGCGCAGTTCGTAAAGAAAGACGTGGATGCCCGCGACAAGCGCGCGGGCATGACATGGAGAGGCGGTGCAGACCGTCAACCGCTCATCCCCGCGAATGAGAATCTGGTGCGGCCTCTCAATCGTCATGGCCGGGCTCGAGGCCATGACGCGGAGAGGTTGGTGCGCGCAACACCGTTGCGCTCATCTGGATTCCGGGCCCGGCGGTGCCGCGCCGTCCCGGGACGACGCCTTCACCGCGCGCGCGGCGCAATTGCAAAATCGTAGTGTTGCAGTTCCGAGGAGGCGCGGAACGAGTAGTGCCACCATTCGCGGAAATAATTCGCAAATCCGTGACGCCGCATCGCCGAGCGAAGCAGCAGCCGCCAGCGCCGCTGCTCGGGGGAGATCATCGTGCTCGTGGTGTAGCTCTTGGTGTCGAAGCAATCGAAACCGGTACCCATGTCGATGCTGTTGTCGGGTGCGCGTTGGCTCGCCGGTCCGGTACAGGCCCCGTAGCGCGTTGCAGGATCGAACCGATCCGCCGGTTGCGGGGGCAGCCGTATCAGCGTCAGATCGACTGCAGTGCCGGTCGAGTGACGCGATTGTGCCGCGATGAACCCCAGCGCAAAAAGATTCCGCTTGTCGATGGCCGGATGAAATCGCCGGGTCTCTTGCGCATCGCGACCGTTGTGAGCCCAAGCCACCATGGCGCGCACTGCGCGCACCGGGCGATAGCAATCGTAAACCTTCAGGCCGAGACTCTGCGCCGCCAATTCGCTTTGGATGTTCTTGAGCGCCATCGCTGCTTCCCGGCGCAGGACGCATTCGGCAGCGCCGTAGCCGGGCAGGGGGTGGCCGGTGAAATTGTCGGACGCGGCATAACGCATGTCCTGCATGATTGCAGGCGCGACATCGCGCAGGTAGACGAAGCCAGGCGCGAGGACGTCGCGTGCGTTCGCCGGTGCCGCCCAAAGAAATATGGCGGCCGATGCTGCGAATGCCGACCAATGCCGAATGTGTGAATGACGCATCGCGCGGGGCTCTATCAGTTGACGCCTGCACATAGCACCCCCGCATGAATGCGTCTTGCCTTCAGGGAACTGGCAAGGCATTCACCGATTTGGACCAGGAAAGGCTTCCGCAACCGCACAATGACTCCTCGAAAGAAAGTGAAGCCAAAGGCCTCCGGTCCCGCCTCGTCGGCCGATTTGCACTCCCTCAGCCATCCCGAAATTCGGAACATCGTGCTGGGCATCATGCTGGCGATGTTCCTCGGTGCGCTTGATCAAACCATCGTGGCGACCGCGTTGCCTACGATCGGCAGGACATTCGGTCACCTTGAGGATCTGTCCTGGGTTGTCACCGCCTATCTGCTCACCGCGACGGCCGTCACCCCATTGTATGGGAAACTTTCGGATATCCATGGCCGGCGCGCGATGATGCTGACCGCCATCGGTTTTTTTGTCGCCGGATCGGTCGCCTGCGCGCTCGCAACCGGCATGTCCGCGCTGGTGCTGGCGCGAGCATTCCAGGGGCTCGGCGGGGGCGGGCTGATGGCCCTGTCGCAAACGATCATCGCCGACATTGTTTCACCCCGCGAACGGGGCCGTTACCAGGGCTACATTGGTGCGGTGTTCGCCGCATCTTCTGTCGGCGGCCCGGTGCTCGGCGGATTTCTCACCGAGCATCTCGACTGGTCGCTGATCTTCTGGATCAATCTTCCGCTGGGTCTCTGCGCGCTTGCAATGACATCGAACGTCCTGCGGCGCGTGCCCTATCGCCCTCGCAAGCACAGACTCGACGTAATCGGTGCAGTGCTGATGATGGGAGCGGCGGTCACGCTGCTCTTGACGCTGACCTGGGGCGGCCGCCGGTTCGATTGGATTTCACCGGAAATCGGTACGCTCCTCATCGGGTCCGCGGGGCTGTGGAGCCTGTTTGCCTGGCGGCTCATCGCCATCAGCGAACCGTTCCTGCCGCTCACCGTTCTCGCCAATCCTGTCGTGAGATCTGCGGCTCTCGCAGGCGCGTGCAACATGGGGACGCTGGTCGGAATGACCGTTTTTGTGCCGCTGTATTTCGAGGTGGTGCTCCACCTGTCCGCAAGCGAGTCGGGAATGGCGTTGATTCCCCTGATGGCCGCCACGGTCGTTTTTTCCACCATCACAGGCCGGCTGATGACGCGTGTCATGCATTACAAGCGTATGGCGATAGCCGGCCTGACTGTTTCGATTTTGGCGCTGGGGCCGCTCGCAATGTGGCCAGTCTCGATGTCTACCGGGCTCGTACTCCTGCTGTTGTTGATCATCGGATCAGGGCTGGGGACGGTGTTTCCGGTGTCCACCGTCTGCATGCAGAACGCGGTCGCCCATTCGCAAATGGGAATTGCCACCGGAGCGGCGAATTTTTTTCGTGCGCTGTTCTCGGCGCTGGTTGTTGCAGTCCTTGGCGCGATCGTGATGGGAGGTCTTGGCGGCGCGACCGGGATGTCGGTCGAGATGTTGGCCCGGGCGGCATCCGCGCCCGAACTGCTCTATGCTTTCCGCTTTGTGTTTCTGGCCTGCGCGCTGGTTCTGCTCATCGGCGTCGGCTTCCTGATCGCGATGGAAGAGCGACCTTTGCGGGGACCTTCAGCTCCCACGCAGGCCGCCACCGCGCCGACAGCGCCGGCGACGCCGATTCCCGCAGAGTGAGAGGATCAGCTCGACATTCACGAGCCTGCGTCGGCTCGGCGACACGCATAAGTTATTGATTATATCGAACTATTTCGATTGAGCGTAAAACCATGTGTATACGTTGTCTATACAAATAATGTGTATACATTGACAACACGATCACCGCATGTCACGCATGCACAGGATATATACCGCACGCATACAGGAGCTTACGCATGCACACAGCCGTTCAGCGCCCAGCGCGTTCAACGTCGCGTGCCGGGCGTAGTGATACAACAATTCACATAAGGGCGCCCCGAAAAACAAAGGAGTTGCTTGAAACAGCAGCAAATCTAGAGGGCAAAACTCTCAGCGAATTCACACTAGAAAGTGCGAGCAAGCGAGCAATAGATGTCCTTCTAGAACAGAGGTTGTTTCTTTTGGACCCGGAGAAATTCGCGGCCTTTAATAAGGCTTTGGACAACCCCCCTCCAGCGGGGCCCAAGCTTAAGGCGCTGATGAGGAGAAATCCTCTTTGGCAAAGATAACGCCCCATCCAGCAGCTCAGACGGGCGGGCTCACGCAGCCCGCCCGTCTCATTTCTGCGCACAACGTCAGTCACTTTAGTTCGGGACAGCCGATATTAGATGACTGGCTGAAAAAACGTAGTTTAGAAAGCGAGAACGTTGGGACTGCGCGGACATATGTCGTCTGCGAACAAACGCTCAACGTAGTCGGCTACTACTCCATTGCAATGGGTAGTGTTCAGGTGAATGAACTGCCTCCGAAATTGAAGCGCAAACAAGGACTCCCTAAACAGATTCCCGTTGCCATCTTGGCACGGCTAGCCAGAGACGAAAAATATAGAGGACAAGGATTGGGTGCAGACCTGCTGCAAGACGCCCTTAAACGGATTTTACAAGTGTCACAAATGATCGGCGTTCGCGCCGTGCTTGTCCACGCAATAGATGACAAAGCTGCAACGTTTTGGCGCGATAATGAATTTGTCGAATGCCCTGTCGATTCGCGGAGTTTTTATTTGCCAATCGAGACAATCGCCGGCGCGCTTTAGGTTTTCCAAATTATCTTTTGGTCTCGTTGTGTTTTTTCTGCTTAAATTTGCGAGCTCCAATGTCTCCTATGTCTCCGCCCAACCGTCGGGGATGTCCCCGGGACATGCACTTGTTGCAAGCATCCCGCTTAGGCAGGCACCGTGCCTCCCTGAGCGAGATGGCCGGAACAAGTCCGGCCACGACGAGTGAGATGTGGTGCCCGCAACTCCGGTCGTGACGGCTGCATCTCAATTTGAAAAGATCGTGCGTCTACAGCAGCTGGCCTTGCCGGTCTTCTTCAGCGCGTGCGCCAATGGCCGAACGGATGGCGTCCGAAAGCGCCGCGATCTGGTAGGGCTTGCGAAGGATCGGCAAGTCGTGCCGCGCGGATAGAGCTTTCGCATATCCGCTGGTTAGCAGCACCGGTATGCGCGGGTAACGTTTGCCGATGGCGTCGGCCAGCGCCGCGCCATCGAGATCGCCAGGCAGCATGACATCGGTGAATACAAGATCGATGGGTGTGCCGGTTGCCAGAACATTGAGTGCCGAGCTCGCGTTCTCGACGGCGATCGTCCGATACTGCAATTGCTCCAGCAACGTGACGGCAACCGTTTTCACCTCGGGATTGTCTTCGACGACGAGAATCGTTTCACCGCGTCCAGGCAGCAGCCCGGACGATTCTTGAGCCAGGTGGACCGAAACCGGGGCATGACTGCGCGGCAAAAACATTGTCACGCGGGTGCCTTCATTGACCCTGCTGCGCACCCGGATCGCGCCACCGGATTGATGAGCGAAGCCATAGGCCTGCGAAAGGCCAAGTCCGGTGCCCTTGCCTGCGGTCTTGGTCGTAAAGAAAGGTTCGAATATCTTCGTCAGCAGCTCGGCCGGGATGCCCACTCCGTTGTCGATCACACTGAGCGAGACGTAGTCTCCCTTTATCCCTTCGACCGTCTCCAGGCCATGGAGATTCATGTTCTCCGTAGCGACGGTGATCTTTCCGCCGTTCGGCATGGCATCGCGGGCGTTGACCACCAGGTTCACAAGCGCCAGTTCGAATTCCGGGATATCGATCGACACCGGCCAGGTATTTGGCGGCACCTCGATCCGAAGTTCGATTCTGCCTCGCGCCGAACTTTCAAGAACATCGCGGAAAGCTCCGATGACCTGGCTCAGGTTGACGGTGCGAGGATTTTGTCGCTGACGGCGGGAAAAAGTGAGCAGCTGGCGCGTGAGGGCTTCGCCGCGCGAGGCCGCCGTCAGAATGGCTTCCAGCGAGCGGATATTCTTCTGGTCGACAAGGCTCTTCTGCTCCGAAAGCCTGCGCATCAAAGTCTGGGCTTGCCCGCTGACGACCATCAGGAGGTTGTTGAAGTCGTGTGCCACACCTCCGGTCAGTTGCCCCAGCGCCTCCATTTTTTGCGCCTGAGCAAGTTGCTGCTGCGCTCGCTCCAGCGCCTCCTGTGCGTTGCGTCTTTCGGTGATGTCGCGCGTAATCTTCGCAAACCCGGTCAGGATTCCCCGTTCGTCGTGAATTGCATCGATAACGACGTTTGCCCAATAGACCGAACCATCTTTGCGCACACGCCACGCTTCCGTTTCGAATTTGCCGGTCGCGGCCGCGATCGAAAGGGAACGATTGGGAACTCCGCTTTTCCGGTCATCCTCGGTATAGAATTCCGAGAAATGCCGTCCGATGATTTCTTCGGCTGTGTAGCCTTTGATGCGTTCGGCACCGGCATTCCAGCTCGTCACGGTGCCGCCCGGGTCGAGCATCACCAGCGCGTAGTCCGTCACGCCGGCAACCAGCGAGCGGAACTGCCGATCGCGTTCTCTTAAAGCTTCGGCCGCCTCCTTCTCTGAGGTGATGTGTCGGCCTGCCACATAGAGGAGGCCGTCATCGGCGGTCATCGTCCATGCAATCCAGCGCCAGCTTCCGTCGCGATGCCGGAAACGGTTTTCAATTCGGACAGTCTGGATGCCCTGGGCGAGCCGCGCGCGCGCGGCGATCGCAGCAGCAGCATCGTCCGGGTGCCTTAACTCGCTGACATGCAGCGACTTGATCTCATCTTCTGCCCAGCCAAGGAGAGTCGTCCAGGCCGGGTTGACGCTCAGGAAGTAGCCTTCAAAGTTTGAAACGCCGAGCAGGTCTTCCGAGACTGTCCAGATGCGGTCGCGTTCGCGGATGCGCTGCTGCACCTCGCTCTCAAGTCTCTCCGACAGAATGCGCAACGCTTTCTCATTGCGCACGCGATCCGTTGTTTCGAATACTGTTGCAAGCACGCCGCCGATCCCATTGTCCGCCGATGGATCGGGGATAGGGCTATAGCTGATCGTAAAACGCGCGTCCTCGGTGACTCCGTACCGTTGAATTCGCCAGAGGTGGTCTACCGCGAAGAAGCTGCCGCGCTCTCCGCGGAGAATGCCTTCATGCAGGGCACCCAATTCTTCGTAGATCTCCGGCCAGACTTGCCGCAAAGGCGCCCCAAGAACTCGCGGATGTTTCTCGCCGAGGAGCGGCACATACGCGTCGTTGTAGATCATCGTCAGTTCCGGTCCCCAGCGGACCGCCATCGGGAATCCGGACTCGAGAACGAGTTCGACGATGAGCCGCAGCGGTTCCGACCAGGATTCCACGCTGCCGAGCGGTGTGTTCGCCCAGGGAAAGGCCTGCACGCGCGCGCGCATGCCATCTGCGCGCAGCGATGACATCATGGAATGGCCGGTCGTTTCATTGCGCTGGTAGCGCATACACTGCCCCTCGACCCTTCCGGCAAACGCCGGTATCCGACGAAAAGTTCCATTTTTGATTTAAGCTATTGTGAGATATCGCGAAACCGTTGCGCGTGCGCAAGGGCGGGGTTTGAGGCTTCGTCATGGCCGGGCTCGTTCCGGCCATCTCGCTTAGAATGGCACTGTGCCCTCCCAAGCGGGATGCGCGAGTCAAGCCCGCCCATGACGGTGGAGAGGCATCCGCGTATGACAATGTCTTGCGGCTCTGCCGCACACTCCGCGGTCTTGCGCCCGCAACCTCAGTCATGGCCGGGGGCTTGTCCCGGCCATTTCGTTTACGAAGGCACTATGCCATCCCAACTCGATGGAGATGCGGTGCGCAAAGATGAGATGGGTGCGAAAAAATTATGAGACGCAAAATTATGAGACGCAATGCTGCTGAGCGACTGTCAGCCGGCGAAAGTTCCATCGCGAAGCTGGTCAATCGCGTCCCGCAGTTCTGCCTGCGTGTTCATGACAATTGGCCCGTACCACGCAACCGGCTCCTGGATCGGCTTGCCGGACAGCAAGAGGAATCGAATACCATGATCGCCGGCCTGCACACTGATCTCATCGCCCGCATCAAACAGCACGAGCGAGCGGTCACCTGCGGGCTCGCGGAACAGAATCTCCTCGCCATTCACGTGCTTCTCGGTCAACACGCCGAACGGTTTTGATGACGACGCGAAGCGGCCATCGCCTTCGAAGACGTAAGCGAAGGCGTGCCTTTCCACCTCAACCTTGAGGGTCTTGCGCCTGCCGGGTGGAACGAAAACATCGAGATAGCGGGGATCGGAGGCCGCTCCATCAACGGGCCCTTTCTTGCCCCAGAACTCGCCGCAGATAATGCGTACGCGCGTGCCATCATCCTCCACGATCTCCGGGATGTCCGTAGCCTTGATGTCCTGGTAGCGTGGCGGCGTCATCTTGAGCGACGAAGGGAGGTTGGCCCAGAGCTGAAAGCCGTGCATGCGTCCCTGCGCGTCGCCTTGCGGCATCTCCTGATGCATGATGCCGCGGCCCGCAGTCATCCATTGCACATCTCCGGAGTCGAGCGTGCCGCTGTTGCCGAGGCTGTCGGCATGAGTCACTTTTCCGGACAGGATATATGTGACGGTTTCTATTCCGCGGTGCGGATGCCAGGGAAATCCAGCGAGATAGTCGCCGGGGCGCTCGTTGCGAAGGTCATCGAGCAACAGGAATGGATCCGTATCCTTCGTGTCGCCGAATCCAAACGCACGGCGAAGCCGGACGCCGGCGCCCTCGATGGTAGGCTTCGACTCGATGATGCGCTTCACCGGACGGATCGACATGAGAACTCGCGGCCTCTCATTCCGCGCTGACGGCAGCCCCTGCCAAGGGCATGTTATATATGTTTGTGTACATATAATGCACCCTTCGAAACGTGAATGACATTCACGTTTCGTCTAAGTACCGCCGCCGATGTCGCCATAGTCCAAGCCCGGCATGGGCTCGCCCTCAGGCGACTTCGAAAGTGATGGTGTTCGCGTCCTCTGGGAAATCAGGGGGTTGAGCCAGAAAACTGCCGCTTTGGTTTTACGCCGGTCCAATCGGGGCCGATAAAGCGGCCCGGAGGGGTCACCTTGGTGCCGCCCTGCGAGGGGGCGTATCGGCAGTGTATACGCGGATGAGTTGCGTCCCGCGTGTTGCCGTCATCCGACAAATGGACGCGCAAGGCCATGAAAGTATTCTTCGAGTTCGCGATCGCATAGGCTCACGAACGGAATCATCAGCTCACGATTTTGGAGGCAATGTGGACTACTTCGACCCATCAGCAGAGTGGCCCGAGCAGATCGGAAAACTCGCCGGCGACATCTTCGCGGCACTTGTCGTTCTGTCGGTGGTGATACTAGTCGCGCACAATGTGCTCGCCTGATCGAGCGCGCGAGAGCGCTCGCGCGGTTTGTCGACCTTATTTTGCGCGATTATCGGCTCGCAGCCTTTCGTGAGGGTGACGACGATCGCCCCGGCGATTGGACTTGCGCACATAAGTGATCGCAGCGTCGGGATTGTCGGCCTTCGCCTTGAGGGCGGCAACGAGCGCGTCATCGGCCTCGATCGTGAGAACCCTCGAACGCGACTTGTACCTCAGTCCTACCGTGAACGAAGCCATCTACGGCGCGACCCCTCAGCGCCTGTGCCAGCGGGTTGCCCCGCTGAGACAGCACGCGCGCTAGCGCCAGAACAGCGCCAACAAGATGATAATCGGGAGTGGAATTCCAAGCAGCCACAAAATCATTCCTCTGCCAAAGCCCATTGTTGTGCCTCCGTTGATGTCCAATAACGAATGCTCGCGCGGCGGGTTCCTTCAAAGGTTTTGCGCCATGCATGCGGAACTGGAAGGAGCGAGTGAAGGTTGAACTGGGCCATACATCCGGTTGCAGGCAACCAAGGAGCGCTTCAATGGCAGAACGAACACTCGCGCGCACATCTGTTCACACCGCCGGCTGGACCTGGTCCGCCGTGGGAGCCGGCGTTATCGCATCGCTGATCGTTCAGGTGATCCTCGTCATGATCGGGTTCGGCGTGGGGCTGATCAGCCTCGGCTCCGACGCAAGCCCGACCACCGCAGCATGGCTCGTCTTTGCCTGGTGGATCTTTTCCGGAATTTTCGCTGCGGCGGTGGGAGGCTGGGTCGCCGGCATGTTCTCTCCCACAAATGACGAAGGACTCAAGGGCTTCAGCGGACTCGCAGCCTGGGCCATCGCAACCCTGATCGTCGTCGGCGCGAGCGGATTCGTTGCGGGCAGCAGTGCCACGGCTGTCGGCGCAATGGGCGGTCCGGCGGTCACCGCGCTGGGCAAGCTACAGGCGGCACAGAACAGGAATCAGCCGGCAGCTCGTCGGGAGACCGTCGGGCGATCGAACGGGACCGAATTGTCGGCCGATCAGGCACGCAATCAATTCGCGACGGCGATGCTGGTGAGTGCGATTGCTCTGATCCTGGGAGCGATTGCGGCCTATTTTTCCGGACGCATGTCGCCAGGGCGGGATTTTGTGGAAGAAGCCTAGGTCCCGACACGCCTGCTCCGCACGGGTAATTACTTCGAACCGCACCCCGCAGGAGCGAGCCAGGCTGGATGCTTCTCCACTGTTGTGCGCGGGCTTGTCCCGCGCATCCCGCTAAGGAGAGCACAGTGCCTTCCTAAACGAGATGGCGGAACAAGTCCGGCCATGACTCAGAGGTGGTGCGCAAACACATCAGCGTTGCGCTGATTCCCGCTTCGTCGATGACCTGCGCTATTCGATCACGTTTCGCAATTTCGCACGCTGAGACGCATCAACGGACGAGGTCTCCCGCGACGGGCTGGCTTCGCTCGTATCCAAAGACGATGCCTCCCGCGACAACTTAACTTCGCTCGTATCAAAGGACGACGCCTCATTCGACGGCCTGGCTTGGTTCGTGTCAAAGGGAGACTTCTCCCTGGACGACATTTCCCTCGACGGCGTGGCCTCATTGATGAGGCGCGCGCCGCGCTGAAAGGTAAGGTAATCCCAGATCCAGTCGAGGGCGACCACCATGCGATTGCGCACGCCGATCAGATAGTAGATGTGCGCAACGCTCCAGAACAGCCAACCTAAAAATCCCGTCAGCTGCAATTTGCCTAGCGACACGATGGCCGCCTTGCGCCCGATCGTCGCGAGGTCGCCAAGGTGGCGGTAGGCGAAGGGGCCGGGCGGCTGCCGCTTCCTGATTCGTGCGTCAATCACGCGCGCCACATAACGGCCCATCTGCTTCGCGGCCGGCGCAATACCGGGAACGGGTTTGCCATCCTCCCAAAGCACCTGGGCAGTGTCCCCGATCGCGAAGATATTCGGGTAATGAACGAGCGACAGGTCCGCATTGACCTTGATCCTTCCCGCATGATCGCGGTCGGCATCCAGCCATTCAGCGGCCGGCGATGCTTTCACTCCCGCGGCCCAGATGATTGTCGCAGCCTCGATTGTTCCGCTGTTCGTTTCCACGCCGGATTCCCGGCAGTCGTTCACCGACGTACCGGTGCGAACGTCGACGCCCATTTTCGTGAGCGCGGATTGGGCATAGTGTGAAAGCTTTTCCGGGAATGCAGACAGCAGGCGCGGCCCGGCTTCCAGCAGGATGATGCGGGAGCATCCCGGATCGATGGATCTGAAATCCTTGGACAGCGTGAACCGCGCCATGTCCGCAATCGCGCCGGCCATTTCGACGCCGGTGGGACCGCCACCCACAATCACGAATGTGAGGAGCGAATTTCGCTGGGCGGCATCGAACGTGATCTCCGCGCGCTCGAAGGCGAGAAGGATTCGCCGCCTGATTTCCGTGGCATCCCCGATGCGCTTAAGTCCGGGTGCGAATGCATTCCACTCCGGATGGCCGAAATAGGAGTGCGTCGCGCCTGTTGCGAGAATCAGGAAATC
>DASTHI010000005.1:0-22996 GCA_035718275.1 Pseudolabrys sp.
CATCGCCGTCCGCGCCGCCTACACGCCGAAGGACCGCGACGGGCTCGACTTCCTCCACGGCCGGCCGGGCTTCGCGCCGTACCTGCGCGGGCCCTACCCGACCATGTATGTCCGCCAGCCGTGGACCATCCGGCAATATGCCGGCTTCTCCACCGCCGAGGAGTCAAACGCGTTCTATCGCGACAACCTCAAGCGCGGGCAGATGGGCCTTTCCGTCGCGTTCGATCTTGCGACCCATCGCGGCTATGATTCCGATCATCCGCGCGTCGCCGGAGACGTCGGGATGGCTGGCGTTGCAATCGACTCGATCTACGACATGCGCACGCTGTTCGCGGGAATCCCGCTCGACCAGATGAGCGTGTCGATGACGATGAACGGAGCCGTGTTGCCGGTGCTGGCGCTCTACATTGTCGCCGCCGAGGAACAGGGGGTGCCACACGAAAAGCTGTCCGGCACGATCCAAAATGACATCCTCAAGGAATTCATGGTGCGCAACACCTATATCTACCCGCCGGCTCCGTCGTTGCGCATCATCTCGGACATCTTCTCCTACACTTCGGCAGAGATGCCGAAGTTCAATTCGATTTCGGTCTCCGGCTATCACATGCAAGAGGCCGGCGCGACGCAGGATCTCGAGCTTGCCTACACGCTTGCCGACGGGGTCGAGTATGTGCGGGCGGGCCTCAAGGCTGGCTTGACCATCGATCAGTTTACGCCCCGCATTTCGTTTTTCTGGGCGATCGGCATGAACTATTTCATGGAGATCGCCAAGCTGCGCGCCGCTCGCATGCTCTGGGCCAAGCTGATGAAGCCCTTTGAACCGGAGGATCCGCGTTCACTTTCGCTACGGACGCATTCGCAGACTTCGGGCTGGTCGCTTGCGGCGCAGGATGTCTTCAATAACGTGGCCCGTACCATGATCGAAGCCATGGCCGCCACCCAAGGTCAAACCCAGTCGCTGCACACCAACGCACTCGATGAAGCTTTGGCTTTGCCGACGGATTTTTCCGCTCGCATTGCTCGCAATACCCAGATCGTGCTTCAGCAGGAGGCCGGTGCCACGAGGATGGTCGACCCATGGGGCGGCTCATATTACGTCGAGCGTTTGACATTTGAGCTTGCGCGGAAGGCCTGGGGGCATATCGGCGAGGTCGAAAGCCTCGGCGGTATGGCGAAGGCGATCGAAGCTGGACTCCCGAAATTGAGGATCGAGGAAGCTGCCGCGAAAACTCAGGCGCGCATCGATGCCGGTGTTCAATCAGTCATCGGCGTGAACAAGTATCCGCCGAGGCAGGAAGAGCACATCGACGTTCTCAAGATCGATAACTCGGCCGTTCGGGCCCGACAGATCGAAAAGCTGCAACGTCTCAAGGCAGAGCGCGACCTTGCCGCCGTGCAGGAATCGCTCGATGCCCTCACCCGCGCGGCCGATGGCGGCAACGGGAACCTCCTTGCTTTGGCAATTGACGCCGCCCGGGCCAAGGCCACTGTCGGGGAAATCTCGGCCGCACTCGAAAAAGTATTTGGCCGCCATCGCGCCGAGATCAAGGCGATCACCGGAGTCTACAAGCGGGAGGTGGGGATGACGGACGCCGTCGAACGTGTGCGCACTGCGGTCGAGACCTTCGAGGCGGCAGAAGGGCGACGCCCGCGGCTGCTTGTCGCCAAGATCGGACAGGACGGACACGATCGTGGCCAGAAGGTCATCGCGTCAGCATTCGCCGATCTTGGGTTTGACGTCGATATCGGTCCACTGTTTGCAACGCCCGCCGAAGCTGCTCGCCAGGCCATCGAAAACGACGTTCATATTCTCGGGGTGTCATCGCTGGCTGCCGCGCATCTCGCCTTGGTTCCGGAACTCAAAGCCGAACTCACCAGACAGGGCCGCGACGACATCATGATTGTGGTCGGAGGGGTTGTTCCGCCGCAAGATTATGATGCCCTGATGAAGGCGGGCGCCGAGGCAATCTTTCCTCCGGGCACGGTCATCGCGGATGCCGCGGACAAACTGCTGAAGTCCCTCAATAGACGGTTGGGACACGCCGAAGAGGCTGCAGAGTGAAGCGAGCTTTGCTCCGGGCTGTCGCTGCTGCGCTGTGCGGCATTGCCCTGTCTGGCTGCATCGATTCTTCGGGCCCTCTGCTGCCGGCAGCACAAGCCATCTTCGGAGACGATGTACGGTTGCAATTTTATGCATTGCACAAGGGCGTGGCGGATGAGCCAGAGGAAGTGAGCTTTAAGTGGGACGGCATGCGATATGTCCGCACCGCCGGCGGGATGAGAGATGTCGGATCTTTTTCCCTTCATGCATTTTGGGAAGACCGTTTTATCGTTCAGAGTGAATCGGTTAGGCGCTCAGGCGTCTACGAATATGCGTTGGCGCACAAGCTCACCAACGGAGTTTATCAAGTGGTTGCGATCGATGAGGAGGATGCCGATGCGGCAACGCGGCGCTTGCACTGCAAGTCAACACAGGATTCGACTTGCCGAATTGAAACACGCGAGCAGCTGGTCGCCTTTGCCGGGACGACCGCGTTACGGCGCAAGGGTGAAGGTGGACTCGTGATCCGCCTCGCGAACGGCAGGCCTGAGTCGTCCAAGTAGCGTTGCATTGGCCGAGCCTGAGAGGATCGATGGTTTCGTTGGCGGCTGCCGATCTGATCCGCGGGATTCGTGCAGGCGAACGCGCAATGCTGGCGCGCGCGATTACGATTGTTGAAAGCAAGCGGGCCGACCACCGAAAAACGGCAAGTCAGTTGCTGCAAGAATTACTTCCCCTCACGGGCAATTCCGTTCGTCTCGGCATCACTGGCTCGCCTGGAGTAGGCAAGTCGACCACGATCGACACGCTCGGCACTCGCCTGACGCGGAAGGGCCACAAGGTCGCGGTTCTCGCAGTTGACCCCTCATCCAGTCGCACCGGCGGCTCCATTCTTGGCGATAAGACCCGCATGCCGCAGCTTGCCGGTGATCCGCAGGCGTTCGTGCGGCCGTCCCCCACATCCGGCACACTCGGCGGCGTCGCCGCCAGAACGCGGGAGACCATGCTGCTCTGCGAGGCCGCCGGTTACGACGTGGTGATGATCGAGACCGTCGGAATCGGTCAGTCGGAGACCGCCGTTGCCGACATGACCGACTTCTTCCTCGTGCTCATGCTGCCGGGAGCCGGCGATGAATTGCAGGGACTGAAAAAAGGAATCGTCGAACTCGCCGACATGATCGCGATCAATAAGGCCGATGGGGCCAATCTCGAGCGAGCCAAGGTTGCCGCGGCAGAATATCGCGCGGCCCTCAATATCCTCACGGCCCGTTCAGTGAACTGGACACCCCCGGTCAATACATATTCTGCACTCACCGGGGATGGCATCGATGACATGTGGGCTCACGTGATCTCGCATCGGCAGAAGATGGAGGCATCCGGGGAATTGTGGGCCCGGCGACGCGAACAACAAGTGAAATGGATGTGGACTATGCTCGAGGAACGCCTTACGGCGAGGCTTCGTAACGACCCATCCGTGCGCGCAAAAGTCCGCCAGATCGAAAGCCGGGTTGCGGCAGACAAGCTGGCGCCGAGTCTTGCCGTGGACGAAATCGCAAAGTTGCTCGGCATCTGATGGGCATTACCATTCTCGTCACCGGCTTCGGGCCTTTTCCGGGCGCGCCGTACAATCCCACAGCGGCCTTGGCCAAGCGTGTCGCGCAATTCCGGAGGCCTGCACTTTCGAACGTCAAAATCGTCCCGCACGTTTTCCCGACCAGTTATGCAGCTGTGGACCACGATTTGCCGATGCTGATCGGAAAATATCAACCTGATGCACTCCTGATGTTCGGACTTGCTCGGCGCGCCCGCGCAATGCGGGTAGAGACGCGCGCACGAAATGCTCGCGCTCTGTGGCCCGATATCACAGGTGCTTCCACGCAAGGCAGACCGATCGAAGCGGGCAAGCCATCGCTGATGAGAATGCCAGCATGCCCACAGAGACTGCTACTCGCGTGTCGCACAGCAAAAATTCCGGCGGCTATATCGCGCGACGCCGGCCGCTATGTTTGCAACTACCTGTGTTGGCGAGCGGCGGCACTGGCGGCCAGCGGCAGCGGCCCCCGCATTGCCGCATTCATTCATATTCCGGGAAAGCGAAATCGAGCGGCCCGAAGTTTGCAGGATTTCTCGGTAGCGGGCGCACACGTCCTTGTAGCCCTGGCTGCAGCAGCAAGGCGTTAATCTCCGCAGAGCATCATGCCTCCACTATGCCCAGTCGACCGCCGCCGTCTGCTTGCTGGATCCTTGGCGGTTGCCGCCGCGTTCTCTACGCCGCTGGGGCACGTCAGGATCCGAGCGCAGCATTGCAGCGTGCATTAGACGAAGCGGCGCGAATGCGCACGCCTCTGATGCTGCCCGCAGGAATTTATCGTGCCGCAGACTTCAAACTGGTCGAGGGAGCGCAGATCGTCGGCGCGTGGCGCCACGCACCTCGTTCTGACAAAGGGCGCATCCCGTTTCCGCGAGGCGCGGACAGCATTACGATCTCTGGCCCATACTCACGGCAACAATCGAGCGCTTCCCCAAGGCCGCGGTCTACTGCATCTCGTCGGGGCAAAATCCATCCGCATTCTGCGGCAACGGCGGGATTCGCGTCTGGCACGAAACGCCACGATGGCAGCCGATATCGTGTCGAACGTCATCGCAGGAGCGCGACGTGGCGGGATTGTCGGCATGAAATGGACGCGCGCTGTGGCCGGTGCATGGCGCAAGGCGCTACCCGCAGCTCACTATCGCAAATAACCGAGTGGACTGATTGCCACGTTTGCGTCGCAAACCGTTCGTACTGAAAAAGCATGCCGCAGCGCAGCCGAAAAAGACTCCTGATGACCGCAATTCTCGTATTGTTTCTTGCCCCAATTCTGGCCCGTGCATTCTTTTACGCTATCGGCGACGGCCCGCGCTCCTGGCGTGATGCGGATTGGTCGAGCACCGGCATGCTTCCGGAAGCATCCGATTTTTCGCCGGCACGGATCGTGATCTTCACCGGCACCGCCGGGGCCTGGAAGGGCATCTTTTCCGTGCACAGCTGGATAGTTTTCAAGCGTTCAGGTGACACGCGATGGAAGCGCTACGATGTGGTTGGATGGGGCACTCCCGTTCGGGCCGACAATTGGCCGGCCGACGGCCGCTGGTTTGGCAATACGCCGGCCGTTCTGGCGGATATCTCGGGGTCGGATGCCGAGGCTCTCATCCCCCGGCTCGAAACGGCCGTGAATGCCTACCAATACGCGCGCGCTGGCGACTATCGCATCTGGCCTGGGCCGAACAGCAATAGCTTCGTGGCAGAAATCCTGCGCTCACTCCCTGAACTCGCCGTCGCACTGCCTCCGAATGCCGTCGGCCGGGATTTTCGTTCCGGCTTCTATATCGGACAGACGGACAGCGGCACGGGAATTGAAATCAGCATGAATGGTGTGCTGGGAATCAAAATCGGCTGGGTCGAAGGATTTGAACTCAATGTCCTTGGACTCGTCGCAGGACTCGATTTGCGTCATCCGGGCCTGAAACTGCCCGGCTACGGGCGCATCGGCATCGACCCACCTGTCGCGACCGCGCTCGCACGTTGAATTGCACGATCTGGTGACCCGTGGCCGGTCCACTCAATGTGGTGGCCCACGCTGCGTTGGAGAAAGGCAGGCCAGGGGTTGATGCTTCAAGCGAGTTCGGCGTATTTGCTCGAAGCGCCTCCATCCTTTCTCGCGCGTTGATATGCCGCCACCACAGCCGAACAGCAGTTCTGTCGCTATCGCCATCCTGGCTGAAGCCCCTGTCCCGGGAGCAGCGAAGCCGCGGCTCATCCCTTTGCTGGGCGCCCACGCAGCCGCAACATTGCAGGAGCGGTTGACGGAACGTGCGGTCGCAACGGCCATCGCCGCCAACACCGGCCCGTTGACATTGTGGTGTTCACCCGACGCAACTCACGAGAGTTTTCTCAAACTTGTCACGCGACTGCCGATAACGCTGAAGACCCAGGTCAAGGGTGATCGCGGGGCCAGGATATTCGCCGCCGCCGCGAGCGCCGGCGGACCGGTGATCGTCATCGGCACCGATTGTCCAGCATTAACGCACGTGCACATTCGTGCCGCTGCAACTGCACTCCAGGAGGGCACCGAGATCATCCTCATTCCCGCTGAGGACAGCGATTACGTGCTGATCGGGATGCAAAAGCCGGATGCAGCGTTATTTTCAAATATGCCGTGGGGCACCGGAAAGGTCATAACGGAAACGCGTGCTCGCTCATAGCACGTCGTCTCATCCTCGCCGAACGACCTCCGCTCTGGCAGATCGATGATGACGCGGCTCTCGCGCGCGTGGAGCGGGAATACCCGGAAATCAAGCTGTAAAAGATTGGGTAATCCGGTTTGCAATCCGGGCCCTACTGCATTTTGATCGCGATGAGACCGCTCACGATGAGACAAGCGGCAGTGATACGTACCGCGCGGAGCGGCTCGCGCAGCACAATGACAGCGATGATCGCGCCAAACAGAACGCTCGTTTCGCGCAAGGTGGCGACGATTGCAATCGGAGCCACAGTCATGGCCCAGATTGCAGTTCCGTAGGACACAACTTGTAGGATCCCGCCGGTCAGTCCACGACGCCAGTATCGCTTCATTACGGGAATGACATTGCCGTCACGCAGCACCGCGTAAGGCACCATGACCAGCGCAATCCCCAAAAAGAGCCATGCCGAGTAGGCATTCGGATTCCCAGAAACGCGCGCTCCGATGCCGTCGACAACCGAATAGGCGCAGATGGAAATGGCCGTAATGAACGCAAAACCGATCGCACGTTTGTCGATCTTGGTCAGCTCGCGGCCGCCGCGCACGGAGAGCAGAAAGACTCCCGCAACAAGCACAACAATGCCCATCCAACCGACCGCACTGAGTTTCTCACCAACCAGCATGGTCGTCGCACCAGCTGTCATCAGCGGCGCCGAGCCGCGGGCGATGGGATAAACCTGGCCGAGATCACCTGTTCGATAGCTTTCGACCAATGCCGCGAAATACAACAAGTGGATGGCAACCGAGGCCAGCAGCGGAGACCATGCCGCCCATGCCGGAACGCCTACGAAAGGTACGAACGCCACGGCCACGATTCCCGATCCAACGGAGATGATTGCGGTCGTGGAAAGCGGGTCGAGCCCGACCTTGATCAGGGCATTCCATCCGGCGTGACATGCAGCGGCGAACAACACCGCTACAAAAACAATGTTTTCCATCCCAACACATTTCGGTTGTGGATCAGCGCCGCGCGGGCGCCAGCGTCTGCGGTCGCGATCACGCCTTTGCTGCTGCGGGCGCCCAAAGCTTCGGGCCGGCACGCTGATACTGCGGGGGACGCGGTACCTCGGCGCCGAGAATCTTGGCCGCGTGCCATCCCCAATGCGGATCGTCGAGGAAGCAGCGCGCCATTGAGACCATGTCGACCGCGCCGCTTTCCACGATCTTTTCGGCGTGCTCGGGTTCGAAAATCAGGCCTACCGTACGCGTCGGAATGCCAACTTCTTTTTTTACCCGCGCGGCAATCGGCACGTTGTATCCCGGCTCCGTAGGATTGCGGATCTCCGCCGCAACTCCGCCCGATGAAATGCAGATGAAGTCCATCCCCTCCTGTTTCATGGCCCTGGAGATCGCAACGGCATCATCCGGAGTAAGTCCGTCCTCGCGCCAGTCACTGCCGGTGATGCGCACCCCGAGCGGCACAGTGATCGGGACCGCCGCGCGCACTGCCCGCGCGATCGAGAGGGGAAAGCGCAGCCGGTTCTCGAAAGAGCCGCCGTACTGGTCGGTTCGCTTGTTCGAGATCGGCGACATGAAGCCGTGCGCAAGATACCCGTGCGCCATATGCAATTCGATTTCATCGAAGCCGATGCGCAGCGCCCGCTGCACGGACGCGACAAAGGCGGCGCGGACACGCTGCATGTCGGCTTCGGTCACCTCACGCGGCGTGTGCCAGCCGGGTCCAAAGGGAATCGGTGAAGCGGCAATCGTCGGCCAGGGATCGGCGTCCGGCTTGAGCGGCCCAACACCTTCCCAGGGCCGCTGCGCAGAACCCTTGCGTCCCGAATGCGCGATTTGAATGCCAAATCTGGCATCCCCCATGCGCTTGGCCTGGGCAATTACTCGTGCGAGCGCCGCTTCATTGTCGTCCGAATACAGGCCCAGGCAGCCGTGGGTGATGCGGCCATGCCGCTCGACATGCGTGGCCTCCACGACTACAAGCGCCGCCCCCGAATGCGCCATCATGCCGAGATGCATCAGATGCCAGTCGTTCGCGCAGCCGTCATTGGCGGAATACTGGCACATCGGGGAGACGACGATGCGGTTCGCAAGCTCGAGACCGGCCAGGCGACACGGCGTAAAAAGAGCACTCATGTTGATCGGACTCTGTATGTTTGTGGGAGCGCGCAGGTCAGCGCTGTTGGATGGACTTCAGGTAGGCGATGATGGCACCGACCTCATCCGCCTCAAAGCTAAATTCCGGCATGTCCGGATGACCGGACATGATGCCCTCTCCAAGCGCCTCCTCCAGCGATTCGATCGGGTAGCGCTTTCCGAGCGTGCGAAATGGCGGTGCAAGCCTGTGCGGACTCTCGCCCGTGCGACCGATTGCATGACAACTCGAACAGTCTCGCGCCAGCAGTTCCTGTCCGCGCTTAAGATCTTGTGCATCGGCCCAGTGCGTCGTGAGAAGAACCGCGATTGCCACCGCTGCGGCGTCGAAGGCTCGAAATCCCAAGCGGCATGAAGTGATGACGGCACCGCGCCCACCTTGCCCTGAAACACTGCAGCGATCTCCGCATTCCTGATGCATGAATGAATTTGTTTGTCGGTATAAACACGTGTCCATCGATGGTGTGCTCGAGTTCACGGGAATGTGCCTTTAAGGAGCACGCATGCTAAAGCCTGATTTTAAGCAATTTGGCCACTTCGCCGACGACACCGCGACGGAAAAGCAGCACGCAGGCGACGAAGATCGCACCCTGAATGACAAGAACCCACTCTCCGATCGGCGCGAGCTTGAACTGCATTAGCAGGATGATGAATGCGCCGACAACGGGACCGAAGATGGTGCCAAGTCCGCCGACCAGGGTCATCAGAACCACCTCGCCCGACATCGGCCAGTTCACATCCGTAAGCGAAGCCAACTGCAGGACGATCGCCTTGGTCGCACCAGCAAGTCCAGCAAGGGTAGCCGACAGGACGAAGGCTACCAGCTTGTAGCGGTCTGTCTTGTAGCCAAGCGAGATTGCGCGGGTCTCGTTCTCGCGAATGGCCTTGAGAACCTCGCCGAATGGCGAATGAATGATGCGATGGATGAATGAAAAGCCGCCGATAAAGATCAGAAGCACGAATGCATAGATCGTCAGATCATTCTTGAGATCAAAAATGCCGAACAGGCGACCGCGCGGGACGGCCTGGATCCCGTCCTCACCTCCAGTAAAATTGGCTTGCAGCGCGAAGAAGTACATCATCTGCGCGAGCGCAAGAGTGATCATCGCAAAATAGATGCCTTGGCGCCGTATCGCTAGCGACCCCGCAACAAGTCCAAAGACCGCGGCAGTGGCAGTACCCGTCAGAATGGCCAGCTCAGGAGGAAAGCCCCACGCTTTTGCAGAATAGGCGGACAGATAGCTCGCCCAGCCGAAATAAAGCGCGTGCCCAAACGAGAGAAGCCCGACATAACCGACCAGCAGGTTGAAGGCGCAGGCAAACAACGCAAAACACATCGCCTGCATAAGAAACAACGGATAGATCATGAACGGCGCCACGATCAGCGCTAGGATCATCACGGCGAAAGCGATCGATTCGCTTTGCGTACGTAGTGCGGAAGTTTGCTTGGTGAGCGGATCGGCAACGTGTTCCATCACGTTCTCCGTCCGAACAAACCTGCCGGTCGCACCAGCAGGACGATCGCCATGATCACAAAGATCACGGTATTCGAAGCCTCGGGAAAGAACACTTTCGTCAGGCCCTCGATCACCCCGAGGCCAAATCCGGTGAGGATCGCGCCCAAGATCGATCCCATCCCGCCGATCACAACAACTGCAAACACGACGATGATCAGCTCCGAGCCCATTTGCGGCGAAACGTTGTAGATCGGCGCGGCCATCACGCCGGCGAACGCAGCGAGCGCCACACCGAGACCGTAGGTCAATGTAATCATGCGCGGGACATTGATTCCGAAGGCGCGCACAAGGGTCGGATTTTCCGTCGCCGCGCGCAGGTAGGCGCCAAGCCTGGTGCGCTCGATAATGAACCAGGTTCCGAAACACACGACTAGGGAGGCCGCGATCACCCAGGCGCGGTAGTTCGGGAGAAACATGAAACCAAGATTGCGACCCCCCTGCAGTGATTCCGGTACCGTGTAAGGCAGGCCTGCAGAACCGAAGTAATTGCGCGTCACACCTTCGAAGATCAGCGCCAGCCCGAAGGTCAGCAGCAGCCCGTACAGGTGATCAAGCTTATACAGCCATTGCAGAAATACGCGCTCAATGATGATCCCGGTGATGCCTACGATCAGCGGCGCGATGATGAGCGCGGGCCAATAGCCCAGCCCCGAATATTGAAGCAAAAGATAGGCCGCAAAAGCACCCAGCATGTACTGGGCGCCATGACTGAAATTGATGATGTTCAGCATCCCGAAAATGACGGCGAGACCGAGACTCAGCAGCGCGTAAAACGAGCCATTGATCAGGCCAATCAGAAGCTGCCCGAACAACGCTGCCGACGGAATGCCGAAAATCTCAAACATGCCTGGATGCCTGAAGATCTGAGGGGCGGGTCACCGCCCGCCCCTCGCCTCTTGTGCAGTATCAGCCGCTGACAAGCGGGCAGTTGCCTTCCTTGAGAGGCCGGAAAGCTTCATCCGCGGGAATGGTTGCTTTCAAGTGATAAAAATCACCGGGATACTTTGACTCACTCGGCTTCTTCACTTCGAAAAGATAGGCCGGATGGATCTTGCGGCCGTCGGCGCGCACGGTGCCCTTGCCGAAGAGAGAATCCTCGGTCGGCATCTTCTTCATCTCCGCAACTACCGCCTTGCCGTCGCCTGCGCTCTTGAGTGCCGCAACAGCCTTCAGGTAGTGCGTAACCGCCGAGTAGACTCCCGCCTGCACCATGGTCGGGAATTTGCCGGAACGCTCTGCCTGCCACCGCTTCGTCCAAGCCCGGTTGGCATCGTTCATGTCCCAGTACCAGGTTTCCGTCAGGGTCAGACCCTGAGCAGTCGGAAGGCCAAGCGCGGCGACGTCACTCGCGAAGACCAAAAGGCCGGCGAACTTCTGCCCGCCTCTCACGATGCCGAACTCCGCACCTTGCTTGATCGAGTTGATGGTGTCCCCTCCGGCATTCGCCAGACCGATGATCTTGGCCTTGGATGCCTGCGCTTGAAGCAGGAATGAGGAGAAGTCGTTTGTGTTGAGGGGATGGCGAACCTTGCCGAGCACCTTTCCGCCATTCTTCTCGACAGCGGCGCCCGTATCGCGTTCGAGCGCATGCCCGAAGGCATAATCGGCGGTGAGGAAGAACCATGTGTCACCGCCCGTCTTCACCAGCGCTTTGCCCGTCCCATTTGCCAGCATCCACGTGTCATAGGTCCAGTGGATCGTGTTGGCATTGCACTTCGGGCCGGTCAGATCAGAGGCCGCCGCGCCGGAGACGAGGAAAACCTTGTTCTTCTGGTTGGTGATCTGGCTGACCGCAAGCGCAACACCGGAATTCGGCGTATCGACGATCATGTCGACCTTGTCCACGTCGTACCATTGGTTCGCGATCTGCGAGCCTATGTCAGGCTTGTTCTGATGATCGCCGCTGATGATCTCGGCCTTGACGTTCGGGTTCGTCTTGTTGAAGTCCTCGACAGCGAGCTTTGCAGCCACTACCGACCCTGGCCCGCCGATATCCGAATACAGGCTCGACATATCGCTCAGCACGCCAATCTTCACATTCACCTGCTGAGCATTGGCACTGGCGCAGGTGAAAGCCGTGGCCAATGCCGCTAACCATAGCGTTTTTCTCATCAACTATTCCTCCTGGTTCTTGTTGTAGTCGATACTCACATATTCAGCCGCTGAAAAGCGTGGAGACGCCATTGAAAGTTCTTATCGCTTGCTCTTTGACTGGTGCTCCCTTCTTCCTGCCATCGCCATTGCCTTAAACACCGAGATAGTCGTGCAGTTTCTCGACATTGGCGTCCAGTTCCGTATTGGCGAACTGGTCGATGATACGACCATGCTCCATGACGTAGTAGCGGTCCGCCACGGTCGAAGCGAAGCGAAAATTCTGTTCCACCAGGAGGATGGTAAACCCCCGCTGCTTGAGCGCGCGAATGGTGCGGCCAATGTGCTGGATGATGACCGGGGCCAGCCCTTCGGTCGGCTCATCCAGCAGCAATAGCCGTGCACCCGTGCGCAGGATGCGCCCGATAGCCAGCATCTGCTGCTCGCCGCCGGAAAGCTTGGTGCCCTGACTGGAGCCAAGCCTTTCCTTGAGATTGGGGAAAAGCTCGAAGATCTGTTCGAGCTCCAGTCCGCCCTGCTTCACCACAGGCGGCAACAGAAGATTTTCCTCAACACTGAGACTCGAAAAGACGCCCCGTTCTTCCGGACAAAACGCCAGGCCGGCGCGCGCGATCTGATCCGAGCTGCGGCCAATCAATTGCTGGCCCTCGAAACAGACTGAGCCGCTGCGGTGCCCGACGATACCCATGATCGATTTCAGCGTCGTGGTCTTGCCCGCACCATTGCGGCCGAGCAGCGTCACGACCTCGCCCTCATGAACGTCGAACGAAACGCCATGCAGAATGTGTGACTCGCCGTACCATGCCTGCAGGTCCTTGATCGCGAGCAGCGGCTTTGATCTGTCAAGCATGGCCGACGCCCATATAGGCTTCGCGGACGTCGGGGTTCGCCGAAACCGTCTCGTAGTCGCCTTCCGCCAGGATCCGACCGCGTGTCAAAACCGTGATGTGGTCGGAAAGATCGGCCACGACGGAGAGATTGTGTTCGACCATAAGGACCGTGCGGTCTTTTGCTACGCGCTTGATTAGCTGCGCGACTCGATCAATGTCCTCGTGGCCCATGCCCGCGGTGGGCTCGTCCAGCAAAAGCATCTCCGGGTCCAACGCGAGCGTCGTCGCGATTTCGAGGGCACGTTTTCGGCCATAGGGCAGCTCGACCGCTGCCCAGTCGGCCACCGATGAAAGGCCGACATCGGCAATGAGCGCCATGGCACGCTCGTTGAGGCCGTCGAGCACTGAGCTCGAACGCCAGAAATCAAAGGATCCGCCGCGAGCGCGCTGCAACGCGATACGGACATTTTCCAGAACCGACATGTGCGGGAAGACTGCGGATATCTGGAACGAGCGCACGAGGCCGAGACGCGCGACGTCGGCGGGCTGCATCCAGGTGATGTCCTCACCCTTGAACAGAATCCGTCCCCGAGTCGGACTCAGAAATTTAGTGAGCAGATTGAAACAGGTCGTTTTGCCCGCCCCGTTGGGGCCGATCAAGGCATGAATTGTCCCACGCCTCACGCGCAGGCTCACGCCGCTGACCGCCACGAAACCTGCAAAATCCTTCGTGAGATCCTCGGTTTCGAGGATCATCTCTTCGCTCATACGTTGCGGCCCCTCAATACCCCATAATTGGCAGGTTTCCGCTCCGCGCGGCAAGCCCTACCAACCGATTACAGAGGCCCTAAACTGTTGATTTGCCTGCAGAGCGGCTTGGCGCGGCTAATTGCCTGCCGCCAGCGCGCTCCGATTCCGTGGGAGTTGCTTCGCGTTTCGCGAGGTTGGCAAGTATCTCAGCCCCCCTATTGGCCGCCGGCAGCCCGCGGAAAAGGAAGCAGAGGCTGATGACCGCCTGCATTTCCTCCCACGTCGCGCCGGCTTTTCGGGCGGCGATGCCGTGCAACTGCGCGGCATCGCTCAAATCCATAAGCAACATTCCGAACAGCATGAGCTGTACGGTCTTCACATCGAAACACTTAGGGTACATCGCGTGCTCGCGCATCTTTTCCTGCAGATCGAGCAATTCCGGATCGATCGCACCCGTGACCGACATGCGCGCCTCGATCCGCGGAGGAACAAAACCGATCAACTCGCGATAGATTCCGGTTCGCTGTTCCAGCGAAGCATTTTGATCGGCATAAGGTCCAATGCGTTCGCGGACGGCATGGACATCAATGCGAGGGGGAAGCGACATCGGTTCACTTTCTGAATTTAGAAGAACACGGGGAAGTCGGGCTTTTGGCCTTGCTCGTTCCCTTCAACATTTGGCGTCGCGTACTGAATGAAGCTCTCCGGCAGTGTCGCGCCCCAATACACACCGGTCCCCCGCTCTTCCTCGCTCCATGTTACAGGCTCCCAGTCGGGGGCAAAGACGAGAAAGCTTCCGGAGTAGATTTCGACACGGTTGCCTCCCGGCTCGTATGTGTAGAGATAGAACCCTTGCGAGTTATTGTGCTTGGAGGGTCCGGCTTCGAGGAAAATTCCATTCTCGGCGAGAATGTCGGCGGCGCGCATCACGTCGTCGCGGTTGTCCACCCACAACGAGAAATGATGCAGCCGGCCATGCGCCCCCTTTACATCGACGACATAAGCGAGCTGATGGTGAACGGCGGTCGGGCTCATCCATGAGCCAATCTCCGTCTTTCCCTGGTTGTACCGAACTTGCTCGCGCAACTGGAAGCCAAGCAGTTGCTGGGCGAACTTGCGGTTCGCCTCAACGTCACACGCCAGCAATGCGAGGTGATCGACCCGCCGCACGCATACGCCGCGTCCGGTATATTTCTGCGGCAAGTTCTTCAGAGTCGAATGCAGCTCGGCAGGCGCGACGAACTTCTGCTCCTCATAATAAATTTCCATGACATGGCCATCTGGGTCGCGAAAACGAAACGAGCGACCGCGCCCGAAGTCTCCATTTGTCCAGCCGATTGCGAGGCCTGCTTGAGCGAGAGCCTCCGCACGGCGCTCCAAAGCCTGCGGGCTCACGGTGCGCCAGGAAATGCAGCCTACGCCGGCATTCGACGAGCCCGTCAGTTTGAGCGTGCTCGTCGCATAGTCGCCGTACCCTCGCAGGTAGATGGAATTGCCGCTCTCGTGAACAACTTCCATCCCGAGAAGATCACGAAAATACCAAAGACTTTTGTCGAGCTTGGGCGTGAACAGTTCCACGCTGCCCAGATGCGCGATATCGTGGATCGGCTCTCTTTGCGCCGTCATGGCCGCCTCCGTCGTTGCCCCGCAACTTCCGGCAGCCTGGAACAAATCGCCTTGATCTAGCGCAAATCTATTTCGGCGTGTTTCGGCCCTTCGTGAATTTCCGCGCCAAGGCGTCGGCATTGCGGGCGAGCAATCCTACGTCCGCCCCCACTGCGACAAACAGATATCCCCATTCCATATACTTTCGCGCTTCTTCCTCATTGGCGGTGAGGATTCCGGCAGGCTTGCCGATCGCGCGCAACCGGCCGGCCGCATCCTCGATTGCGGCTTGCACTTCCGGGTGCTGCGGATTGCCGAGATGGCCAAGCGAGGCGGCAAGGTCGGCCGGCCCGATGAACACGCCATCAACGCCCTCGACTTTGCCGATCACTTCGAGCTGCTCCAGCGCGGCGCGGGTCTCCACCTGCACCAGCACGCACATTTCCTTGTCGGCTTCGGCTGCATACCCGGCAATGCGCCCATAGCGGCTGGCGCGTGCCGAAGCAGACACCCCGCGAATGCCGCGCGGAGGATAGCGGGTCGAAGCAACGGCTCGCCTCGCCTCGTCGGCGTTCTGCACGTAGGGAAACAGAAGCGACTGCGCTCCGATGTCGAGCGCACGCTTGGCAAGCACGGCATCATTCCAGGCTGGTCGGATGATGGGCGTGGCCGTGCCACGCTGGATCGCCTGGAGCTGAGTCAGCAAGATCGGGATCTCATTGGGCGAATGCTCGGTGTCGAGCAGGATCCAATCGAAGCCGCTGTCCGAAATGATCTCGGCGGCGATATTGCTGCAGAGGCTGGACCAGAGCCCGATCTGGAGCCTGCCTTCCGCTAGTGCATGCTTGAAGGCGTTGCGCGGCATTTCCGGCATGTCGGCCCTCACACGAATTGAATCGCGAGGCCGCCCAGCGGCCCGAAATCGGCATGCAACGTATCGCCCTTCTGCGCGAAGACCACCCTCGTGAACGATCCGGCGAGCACAATATGTCCTGGTTCAAGAGCGTGCCCGTGCGGACCGATCTTGTTGGCCAGCCAGGCGACGCCGAGGGCCGGGTGTCCGAGCACTCCGGCCGCCAGTCCCGTCTCTTCAATTTCGGAATTGCGGTACATGATTCCGCCGACCCAGCGAAGATCGACGTCCATGGGACCGACGGGACGACCTCCCATGGCGATGCCGGCGGCAGCCCCGTTGTCAGCGACGGTATCTACGATTTTCCGCTGGTCCTGGATGCGTGCGTCGACAATCTCGATCGCCGGAATGACATATTCCGTCGCGCGCAAAACCTCGGCAAGGCCGACGCCCGGCCCTGACAAGCGCTTGCCCATCACAAAGGCGAGTTCAACCTCGACCCGCGGCTTACAGTAATCGGCATGCTTGACCTTTGCGCCGTCGGCAATGAGCTGGTCATCGAGGATATAGCCATAGTCCGGCTCATCGATCATCGAAGAACGCTGCATCGCTTTTGAGGTGAGGCCCACCTTGTGGCCGATCAGCCTCGCCCCCGCCTTGATCTTCCGCTGAGCCACCTCCGTCGAAATCGCATACGAGTCCTCTATCGTGATGCCGGGAAAGGTCACATGCAGCTGAACCGCTTGCTTGCGCTCCCTTTGAGCGGCGATGAGGATATCGGCAGCCTTTTTGCGATCAGCCTCGGACAGCATGTCCCCCCCGTGAATACAGCACAACGTTATCTGTACTCGCCGGGCATAAAATATCAAAGCAGGAGAAAAATCTCAGTCGGCTCGCGTTTTCATTTTTGCGTTGATGAACGCGAGAGCCCTGGCGAGCGGCGGGCGCAGAAAAGGGATGTCGATCGCGGCCAGCGCAACACCGAGCGGCACCATCCAGAACCCCAGGATCGGCAGGAAGCCGAGGATTCCTCCGACGATGAGAAGGAACGCCGCGCTACCGCGAAACCAGACGGCTGAGGGCCGCCGGGCGCGCTGCAGGCTGCCACGCGCCCAGGGGGGCAGACGATCGTGCAGTCGATCCAGCTCGCGGTAAAGCGGGTCGTCGGGCTCCATGGAGCATCTAGGGCGGAGCCCCCCTTTTTGTTCCAGCCGTTCCGGCCCTAATCGCTAATGCTTCAGCTTGGGATCGATCGAGAAGGTGGCTTCGGTCTTCTTTTTGATCTCCTCCAGCGTCACTCCGGGTGCCAGCTCGGTGAGCGTCATCCGGCCGGCTTTTTTGTCGATCGTGAAGACGCCGAGATCGGTAATCACCATGTCGACGACGCCGGCACCGGTAAGCGGCAGCTTGCACTTGTGCAGGAGTTTCGGCTCGTCCTTCGCGGTGTGTTCCATCACCACAACCACCTTCTTCACCCCGGCCACGAGGTCCATGGCGCCCCCCATTCCTTTGACCATCTTTCCGGGAATCATCCAGTTCGCGAGATCGCCATTTTCGGCGACCTGCATGGCCCCGAGAATGGAAAGATCGATATGACCACCCCGGATCATCGCGAATGAATCAGCCGACGAAAAGTAACTGGTCGTTGGCAATTCGGTGACCGTCTGCTTTCCAGCATTGATCAAGTCTGGATCTTCCTCGCCCTCATATGGAAACGGACCAAATCCGAGCATGCCGTTTTCGCTTTGCAGCTGGACCGTCATGCCTTCAGGGATGTAGTTTGACACCAGCGTGGGGATGCCGATGCCAAGATTGACGTAGAAGCCATCGCGCAATTCCTTGGCTGCGCGCTCCGCCATCTGCTCGCGAGTCCACGGCATTAGACTTCCTCTCCGGTTCCGGCAGGCGCAGCGTCGCGCTTGCGTACAGTGCGCTGCTCGATGTGCTTGACCGCATTCGGCACGTGGACGATGCGTTTGACGTACACCCCCGGCGTGATGATGTGATCCGGATTGATATCGCCTGGCTGCACGAGATGCTCGACCTCGGCGACCGTCACTTTTCCGGCGGTAGCCATCATGGGATTGAAATTGCGCGCGGTCTTTCGATAGACGAGATTTCCTTCCGTATCGCTCATCCAGGCGTGCACGATCGAAAGATCCGCCACCAGGCCCCTTTCCATGATGTACCGGGCTCCGCCGAATTCACGCTCCTCCTTGCCCTTTGCGATGTCGGTGCCGGCGCCGGTCCGCGTATAGAACGCGGGAATCCCGGCACCGCCCGCCCGAATACGTTCCGCGAGTGTTCCCTGCGGATTGAATTCGATCTCGAGCTCGCCGGCGAGATATTGTTGAGCGAAGAGCTTGTTCTCGCCCACATACGAGGAGATCATTTTCTTGACCTGCCGCGCCTCGAGCAGCAGCCCAAGCCCCGCGCCGTCGACGCCTGCATTGTTAGACACGATCGTGAGGTTCTTCACGCCGGAGTCTCGGATCGCCTTGATCAGCGTCTCCGGGATCCCGCAAAGGCCGAATCCTCCGGCCATGATCAGCATGCCGTCCCTGAGAAGGCCGGCCAATGCGGCTTTAGCGTCTGGATAGACTTTTTTCATGCAACTCTACCGCTTTCATCGCCACCTGTGCGCAGAGAACATCATTCGGACGGTCGGATGCAAGCCTAGCGTGCCGGTGCCGCAGGCGTGCGTTCAGGTGCCGTCGCGGGGGGCGTGATGTCGGTCACCGGGTTACGCGGAGGAGTGATATCTCGCACGGGATTAGCCGGTTTTTGCGGCGCTGCCGGAGCGGCGGGCGCGGGAGTTGCCGCCGGTGCCGGGGCGGCAACCGGGGTTTCTGGATTCGCCAGCATCCTCGGCAGGAAGGGCACGCGGTGCGGGTAGTAGGTCCAAAATACGAAGACGACTCCGAACAGCAGACCAGAGAGCAGCGCTGCAGTCGCCCGATGATTGAACGAGAGCACATTGCCGAGGAAAGTTGTGACGCAGACGAATACCACCAGCAAGATGACGTAAAGCCAGTCCACCTGCGCAAAGTCGATCGAAGCCATCGCTCTCTCCGCCCACAACAAACTTAGCCTACGCCCGTGATGCGGGCCACCGAAAGAGCATCATTGCGGCGAAGTTTTTTCTCTTTATGACGGCCATGACCATTGCCGCGCGAGGCTAGAACACGATTTCACCGCCCCGAACGGCAGGCTATACACGACCGAACCCATGCCTAACGTTCTCATTCTCACCGAAGTTCAGGAGGCCATGCGCGCCCGTTACAAGGCGATGCTGCTCGAGCGCTTTCCCCAACTGACGATCAATGTCGTGGGGCATCACAGCGAGGTCGGCCCTTTTATTGCCGATACCGAGATCCTCCTCTGCTTTTCACCTCCGATGGCCGATCACGTTGTCCGTGATGCACCGAAGTTAAAATGGATTCAGGCGCTCGGCACCGGCGTCGACAACATCGTTGACCTCCCCTCGCTCGGAAAGGAAATCCTGGTCACCAATGTTCGCGGAATTCACGGCCCACCGGTTTCCGAAGCGACTGTCGCATTCATGCTCTCACTTGCGCGCGACATGCCGCGCTCCGTGCGGGCGCAGGAGCAGTGCAAATGGGAACGCTGGCCATCGGCCCTGCTCGCAGGCAAGACTGTGGGCATTCTCGGGGTCGGGCTGATTGCCGAGTATCTGGCGCCGATATGCAAGGCATTCAACATGACCGTTATCGGCATATCCGGCAGCCCTCGCCCGGCGAATGCATTCGACCGCATGGTGCATCGCGACGATCTCGAGCGGATTGCGGGTGATCTCGATTTCCTTGTCGTGTTGACACCTCTCACTGTCGAAACACGCAATATCGTCGGCGAGAGGATTTTTGCTGCGATGAAACCCACGGCCTATATCGTCAATGTGGCCCGTGGCGGTGTGGTGGACGAGGCAGCCTTGATAAGGGCCCTGGAGAAAGGACAGCTCGCGGGCGCCGGCCTCGACGTGTTCTCGCAAGAGCCGCTTCCTTCCGACAATCCTTTGTGGAAGACCAGGAACGTCACAATCTTTTCGCATCTCGGCGGTTATTCCCAAGGCTACGAGGATCGCGCCATGCCCACCATCGCCGGCAATATGCGCAAATTCCTTGCCGGCGACCTGAAATCCATGATCAACATCGTGCGCAAGCCAGCATCCTGGAAAGACTGAACGATGGCTCTATCCGAGCGGCTGAATACTCCGGTCTCCGATGCCGAGCTCGATCGGCGCTGGCGCGCGGTCCGCGCAGCCATGGAGCGCGAAAAGATCGACGTGCTGCTGATGCAGAACAACAACGATCATATGGGCGGATATGTGCGGTATTTCACCGACATGCCTGCAACGAACGGCTATCCCAACACTGTGGTGTTTCCACGCGACGACGACATGACCGTCGTGTGCCAGGGACCTTTCGGCGGCAGCGAAGCAACCGCACAAGGCGATCAAAACTGGCGCGGCGTAAAACGTATTCTGACGACGCCGAGCTACGCATCCGCCCATTACACCAAAGAATATGATCCCGAGCTCGCTGCAACGGCGCTCAAGTCGTTCGCGCAGGGCACAATCGGCTATCTAGGTACGTACCAGATGTCCTATGCGTTGCTCGACCACATCAGGCGGGCCTTCCCACACGCCCGTTTCGTGGACGCGTCGGACCTGGTCGATCGCGTCAAGGTAATCAAAAGCGCCGAGGAGATGGAGCTCATCAAACGCGCCGCGCTCATGCAGGACGGCGCCATGCGCGCCGCCTTCGCGGCCGTAAGACCCGGCATGCGCGACACGGAAGTCGCTGCCGTCGCGCAGCATTACAGCCAGTGCCACGGCAGCGAGAACGGGATTTATCTCTGCGCATCGATGCCGCTCGGTACGCCTTCCAAATTTGCCAACCGGCACCTGCAAAACCGGACCATCCAGAAGGGCGATCAGATCGCGCTCCTGGTCGAGGACAACGGTCCCGGCGGCATGTACACCGAACTTGGCCGATCGTGCGTCGTGGGCAGCAAGGTGCCGCAGGCGATGAAAGACGAGCTTGAATTCTGCAAGGCCGCACGGCGGTTCACGCTCGATCTCCTCAAGCCGGGCACTCCCTGCAAGGATATCTGGGAGGCATTCAACGACTTCATGCGCCGGAACGGCCGGCCAACGGAGGCGCGCCTCTATTGCCACGGTCAGGGATACGACCTCGTCGAGCGTCCGTTGATCAGGCACGACGAACCCATGACGATCGAGAAGGACATGAACATCGTTGTCCATCCCACGTATATCCATGGCGGATATCTCAACTGGCTGTGTGACAACTACCTCATCGGCGGGAATGGGCCGGGAGACCGGCTGCATCAGTTTCCCGAAGAGATCGTCGAGGTGGGTTAGCCGTGCTGACCTGCCACGCAGCGTGACTTGCTGGTCGGAACAAGACGGAGTTGATGATGGCGGAAATCAAGTTGCTCAATCCCGACGCACTCGGCAAACCGCTGGGCCAGTATTCGCACCTGACGCGTGTGAAGGCATCCGAATTCGTCTTCATTGCAGGTCAGGTCGGTGTCGATGCGGGCGGCAAGGTTGTCGGCGTCGACGATTTCGATGCCCAATGCGTGCAGACTTTCGCCAATATCGAAGCAGCGCTTAAATCGGTCGGCGCCGGGTGGAGCAACATCGTGCAGTTCACGACCTATCTGGTGCACTCGCAGGATATTCCGAAATTCATGAAATTCCGACTACGCGAGTTTCCTAAAATGTTCGCCAATGGCGCCTACCCGCCCAACACGCTCCTGATGATCGATCGTCTCGTGCAGGAGCAGCTTCTGGTCGAAGTCCAGGCCGTTGCTGCGCTTTAGCTCAACTTGCCGGCTTGTCGATGAGGCTGACGTGAGCGGCGACCACTCGCCAGCCTTCGGGAAATTTCACCCAGGTCTGCATTTGCCGGCCGATCTTGCCCGGCGCAGATGGACGTTCGTAGAGCGTCGATGCCACCGCGAATTCGCGTGCAAACGTCGTGATAACGGTTCGCGAGAGCTTGCGCCCGAGTGCGACGGGCGATCGCGCGCCACGGAATGATCTGATTTCGTCGAACCCGTAAAGAATTTCCCCCGCACCGTAACGCACCGTTCGCGGATCCTCGCGAAAAAGTTCGTTGAGCGTCGGCACATCGTTTGACACGAGTGCCTTCTCATAACGATCGAAGGCAGCCCTCACCTCGGCCACGACCTCCGGCAGATCGATTTCCATGTTGTCCTCCTTGCCGCTCGACAATGTCATTGCCTGATCCGGCAATCATTTCAACGCCAACCGCTCATCCCTCCGAAGGCGGGATCCAGGAACTGACTCCTGTCGTTCCTAATAGTTTCTGGACTCCCGCCTGCGCCGGAGTGAGCCGTGGAGAGTGTCACCAGAACAAACCGCTCATCTCACGCACCCGGGACCAGCCGGAGCCTGTCATCGGGCCGCGCTTTGCGCGGACCCGTTGGGCTGGCCCGAGTGCAGGCTCCAGCGGGATTGAGAACTTGGAAGCATTTCCGAAGTGAACGGCCGCAGTATTTGCGCTGGATTCCCGCAATGCGCGGAAATGAGCGGATGGGAATTGGTGCCGCCTCTCAATCGTCATGGCCAGGCTCGCCCGCGACCCGCGCGGGCACGACCAAAAATGTGTCTTCAACGCGCCGCGTGCGCCGGAAATGGCCAAGTCAAATTCCGATTCAATTGTCAAACAGCCCGCGCCGGCATCAAGGCAAGCGCCATCGCCCGTATTGTTTGATCGCGGCCCCGGGCAGGCCGGTCTTTCCTGTCCCCTCGCAAAGCGAGGGGGATGGAGCACCGCGAGGCGCACCAACACATTCTCCGCGCTTTGGGGGCGCGGCGTGCGTCC
>DASTHI010000006.1:0-195903 GCA_035718275.1 Pseudolabrys sp.
CCGCCTTAGTTCGCCAAGTTCGACGAACCTGTCGATCGACCGCAACAGATGATCGGCCGGAACGTGCCCTTCGAGCGAAAACTCATAGAACAACGCCGCTTGTGCGACTTGCCGATGTCCCATCATGATCTTCAGTCCTGCCTCCCGCAGCGACTGAATCAGTGATCCTCATGCGTCGCAACTGCCGCCTTTTTCAACACAATCGACCCAAAGCGGGCAAGAGCGAATTACGGTACCTTTCCGCGCGGTCGGGAGGTTGCTATCCTTCTCTCGATCCACCCACTTCGGAACATGCCGCATTGCCTTCGTCCCGTGACCGGTGGATGAAAATTCCCACGCGACGCGCATTTGTACCGCGCGCACAGGTGAGGGGGAGATGTCCATGGCTAAAACAAAACCACTTACTGTGAATGGCAACCGGGTCTCAATCGATTCCGATGATCCAGAAATGCCGCTGCTCTATGTGCTGAGAGACAATCTCGGCTTGCACGGCCCGCGATTTGGCTGTGGTCTCGGTCAGTGCGGTGCCTGCACCGTTCACATCGATGGCAAAGCTGTTCGTTCCTGCATAACACCGTTGTCGGCGGTCGATTCCAGCGCCAAGGTCGTGACGCTGGAAGGACTCGGCTCTCCGGAGAAACCGCATCCCGTGCAGAAGGCATTCATCGATGAGCAGGCCGCGCAGTGCGGTTACTGCATCAACGGCATGATCATGCAATCTGCCGCGTTCCTCGCAACGAACAAGAAGCCAAGTGACGAAGAGATCAAGGCGGCGCTCGCGGAGAATCTTTGCCGTTGCGGAACTCATGCGCGCATTCTTCGCGCGGTTAAGCGCGCTTCATCGCAGATATAGGAGGCAGCCATGAATATTCAGATTTCGCGGCGCAATGTTCTCCTCGGGTCGGGTGCGCTTATTGTCAGTTTCTCGTTGGCTGGTTCGATGGCCGACGCTCAAGTTCAAGGCGGCACCAAACCGCTTACTCTAACGGAGGTCGACTCGTTCCTGGCGATCGACGGAAATGGGAAGGTCACCGTCTATTCAGGAAAGGTCGACCTCGGCACCGGCATCTCTACTGCGCTGCGGCAGATTGTGGCGGAAGAATTGGACGTGCCGATCGAGCACATTGAGCTGATCCAGGGTGACACCCTGATCACGCCCAACCAGGGCACCACGTGGGCGAGTGTGAGTGTGCAGGTTGGCGGCATGCAGCTGCGCCAGGCATCCGCAGCCGCGCGTCAGATGCTGCTGTCCGAGGCGGAAAGGAGACTCGGCACCGGCCAGCTGACCGTGACCGAAGGCGTGATTTCCGGCGGCGGGAAGAAAGTGAGTTACGGAGAACTTGTCGGCGGCAAGAACTTCGCCATCAAGCTCGATCCGAAGCAGCCGGTGAAGGAAAAAGCGCCGAAAGACTACAAGGTTGTTGGCCGCGCGACGCCGCGCGTCGATATCCCGGCCAAAATGACCGGGCACTTCACTTATATGCAGGACTTCAAAGTGCCCGGAATGCTGCATGGCCGCGTGGTTCGTCCGGCAGCTATTGGAGCGAAACTGGAAAGTGTGGATGATTCCGCTCTTAAAAACATCCCAGGAATCGTCAAAGTGGTGCGCGAGGGCGATTTCCTCGGCGTCGTTGCGTCTAACGAATGGGATGCAATCCGCGGTGCAGCCGCCATTCGGGCCACTTGGTCGAAGTCAGAAACGCTGCCCGATCAGGCCAAACTTTGGGACCACGTCCGCGCTACTAAAGTAGCTAAGGAAGAAGTCACCAGCAACATCGGCAACACTTCCGAGGCCATGGGCAAGGACGGCGCCAAAGTCGTCAAGGCAACCTATGACTTCGCGATCCACACCCACGGTTCGATTGGACCCTCTTGCGCTATAGCCGAATTCAAGGATGGCGCGCTGACGTCTTGGTCAGCGTCGCAGGCGACGCACAATTTGCGCAGGCAGCTTGCGCTGATGTTCTCGTTACCAGTCGATAAGGTACGTTGTATCTATGTCGAAGGCTCGGGGTGCTATGGCCGCAATGGCCATGAGGACGCCGCTGCCGATGCCGCCCTGCTGGCAAAGGCCGTCGGCAAGCCGGTGCGAGTGCAATGGTCGCGCGCTGACGAGCATGGCTGGGATCCCAAGGGGCCCCCGACCTTGATGGATATGCGGGCCAGTCTTGACGCAGGCGGAAACGTAACGGCGTGGGAAGGCGACTTCTATATGCCGCAGCAGACACCGGGCGGATTTTTGGTGCCCCTGGTGGCGGCCACGCTTTCTGGCATGCCGGCCGGGAACGACATTGCACCCGGTAACGTGTTTCAGAACTCAGCAATCCAGTACAAATTCGCCAACATCAAAACCGTCTGCAAGCGTTTGGAGACTACGCCGCTTCGTCCTTCATGGATCAGGACGCCGGGGCGCTTGCAGAACTCCTACGCCAACGAATGTTTTATGGACGAGCTTGCGGCCGCCGCGAACATGGATCCGCTCGAGTTCCGTCGGAAATATCTCGATGACAAGCGTGGTCTCGAACTGCTCGATCGCCTCGTTGCACTCGCTAAATGGGAGAAAAGACCGTCCCCACAAAAAGGCGTAAACGGCAATGTTGTGAAAGGACGTGGCGCCTCATACGTGAAATATGAGCTGGTGCGTACTTACATTGGCGCAGTTGCCGAAGTGGAAGTCGAACGCTCGACCGGTGTGATACACGTGCCAAAATTCTACGTCGTGCATGACTGCGGCCAAATTATAAATCCCGATGGCCTGAAGAATCAGATTGAAGGCAATGTCATGCAAACCGTGAGCCGCACGCTGATCGAGGAACTGAAATTCGATCGTTCCCGCGTAACCAGCCTCGACTGGGCGAGCTATCCTATCCTTAAGTTCCCGCAGATGCCGGAGATCGTAATAGAACTCGTCGACCGCCCGACCGAGAAACCATGGGGAGCCGGCGAACCTACCTCTGCTGTAGTCTCCTCGGCGATTTCCAACGCGGTGTTTGATGCAACTGGCGTCCGTTTGCGTTCGGTTCCTTACACGCCAGCCAAAGTCAAAGCCGCAATACAAGCGTCTTAAGCGAAGATCGTTGCGGAGCGTTCCTGATTTCTCGGGGCGCTCCGTTCACGATTGGTGTAACGCCCCGGCACGGTCCCATCAGCCTTCGTTCGCTTCGCTCTGCGCATCCAATCAGCTCTCGTCGCGTCAGAGTGTCGTCCGTCGACCGAAAGGTATTGTCTTCCTATACATAGTACCTTACGGTTCGAAACGATCCACGTGGCAGCGGAAAATATGCAAGGCCGGCCTACCATCGCCATTCTTGGTGGAACGGGTGATCTCGGATCCGGCCTGGCTCGGCTTTTCGCCGCCGCCGGCTACCCAGTGGTGATCGGCTCGCGCGCGAAGGAAAAGGCCAAACATTTTTCGGCACAACTTTCGACCGAGCTCGCAAGAGAAGTTCGCGGTGAAGACAATCGAGGCGCTGCGGCGTCTGCTGACATTGTATTCCTTTGCGTGCCCTATTCCAATCACGACCAGATCCTTGCAGAGGTTAAGCCGGTGATAGACGGCAAAATTCTCATCGATGCGGTCGTTCCATTGGTGCCGCCCAAGGTTTCAGTCGTCCAGCTTCCGGCGGCAGGATCGCCCGCACTCGTAGCGCAGCGCACGTTGGGAGAAGGCGTGCGGGTTGCCGCAGCTTTTCACAATGTAGGCGCCAAGAAATTGCATCGCGGCGAAAAGGCCGACTGCGACGTATTGGTTTTTGCCGATGATGCTGCGGTGCGTGAGCAGGTGATTGAGCTCGCTCATGTCGTTGCCACGCGCGGTGTTGATGGAGGCGTGCTTGCCAATGCCGTCGCCGCCGAGGCGCTCACCTCGGTCTTGATCGCGATCAACCGTCGGTACAAGGTTGCCGGGGCCGGTATCCGCATAACGGGATTGCCGACGGTCGAGACTCGGTGAATGTTGGATGGTGGCAAGAGGCCTCACGCTGAACGCTTTGGCGGGGCTTCCACTCGTAAACCCCGGCGATGATCTCGCTGCGCTGATCATAGCCGCTTTGCGACGGACAAATATCGTTCCGCGCGACAAAGACGTTCTCGTCATCGCGCAAAAGATCGTGTCGAAGACAGAAGGACGTCTGGTCGATCTCAAAACCGTCGTGCCGTCTGCACGTGCCATGGTTGTCGCCAAAGAAGTGAACAAGGACGCTCGCTTGGTCGAGGTTATTCTCTCCGAGTCCCATGAGATCATACGGCAGAAGCGAGATGTCCTGATCGTTGCTCACCGACTCGGTTTCATCATGGCGAATGCCGGGGTAGATCAATCGAACGTCGCCGGCGAAGACAGCGATCAAGTGCTGCTGCTGCCGCGCAACCCGGACGCTTCGGCCACCGCTTTGAAGGCGAGGCTCGACCGCGAATTCGACGTCGACTTTGGGGTCATCATCAATGATAGCTTCGGGCGCCCGTGGCGGCATGGCGTGGTAGGAGTGGCCTTGGGTGTGGCCGGAATTCCGGTGTTGCGCAATCTGGTCGGCGAGCCCGATCTCTTTGGCCGCAGGATGCGGGTCACCGAAGTCGCTTTCGCGGATGAGATAGCGGCAGCGGCCTCGTTGCTGATGGGCCAGGGAGCCGAGGGCCAGCCCGCCATACATGTTCGCGGGCTGGACTGGGATGCGCCGGCCATGCCGGCATCCGCGCTATTGAGGCCCAAGGATCAGGATCTGTTCAGATGAACGTTCGATCCTCTCGAAATCGTGTACTCGCGCTTTGCGGTGGAATTGGCGGAGCCAAGCTCGCGCTCGGGCTCTATCGCGCGCTCGGCGCAAAGCTGACCGTGGTTGTGAATACTGGCGACGACTTCGAGCATCTCGGCCTGAATATCTCTCCTGATCTCGATACAGTGCTGTATACTCTCGCTGGCGTCGCTGATCCGGAACGAGGCTGGGGACGAGCGCACGAAACCTGGCAATTCATGACTGCGCTTCAGGAGCTCGGCGACGAGACCTGGTTTCAGCTCGGCGATCGCGATCTTGCGATGCATGTCCAGCGGAGCGCATGGCTGCGTGCCGGCATGAGCCTATCCGCTTTCGCGGCACATGCTGCGAAACAATTCAAAATCGACGCAGATATCCTGCCGATGACGAACAGTGTCGTGCGTACGATGGTCGAGACCGACGAGGGGGTTTTGCCGTTTCAGGACTATTTCGTGCGGCGCCGTTGCGAGCCGGTCGTGCGCTCGATCCGTTTTCTCGGCGCCGCCGAGGCCTCGCCCGCACCCGGTGTGATCGATCTGATTGCCGGTTCAACTTTGCAGGCGGCGATAATCTGTCCATCGAATCCGTATCTCAGCGTCGATCCCGTCCTAGCCGTGCCCGGCATCGCATCGGCGCTTGCCAGCGCGGCGGTACCGGTCATCGCCGTGTCGCCGATCATCGGCGGAAAAGCGGTGAAGGGCCCGACGGCAAAGATCATGGAGGAGCTTGGGTTTGCGCTCACGAATGAATCGATCATTGCACATTATCGCGGGTTGATCGACGGGCTGGTCATTGATGAGGCGGACGCAAGCGATCGGCAGCGCGTCGATGTGCCGGTGCTGGTGACGCGCACGATAATGCGAGACCTGAGCGACCGCGAACGACTTGCTCATGAAGTTCTTGCTTTTGCCGAGACTCTGGATCGTCCAAAGGTGATGCAGCGTGCCGGGGGCCTCCGATGATTCCCGGCAATCGCATTTGGGCCGTCATCCCCGTTAAACGCTTCTCCGATGCCAAGACGCGCCTGGCATCGGTGCTTGGCGCCGCCGAGCGCCTCGAACTCGCCCGCCTGATGTTTGAGGACGTCCTCGATGCTCTCGTCCAGTGCCGGGCGGTTTTTGCCGGCACGCTGGTCGCGACGTCGGATACCGAGGCAGCAGTCCGGGCGAAGCGTCGCGGTGCCGAAGTGGTGTTTGACACAGCCGACCGCGGTATCAATGCAGCCGTCAAACAAGCAGTTCGATCTATTCAGATGTATACCGATGATGGGCTCATGGTGGTGCCATCCGATATTCCTCAGGTTGCGTCCAATACGCTCGCGCAGGCCGCGCGAGCGATTGCAAAAAGACCAAGCCTGGCGATTGCAGCAGCGGCCGACGACCGTGGCACGAATCTTTTTGCCTGCCGTCCCGCCCACGTCATTCCAACTTGCTTCGGACCCTTGAGCTTCGAGCAGCATCTCGACGCAGCCCAGCAGGCCGGGGTCGCGGTGCAAACGCTTTGCATGCCCGAGCTTTCCCTGGACATCGACCGACCGGAAAACCTGCTTGCGTTCCTGAGACTTAAATCGCCGACGCGGACGCATGCGTTTCTCTCCGGAATTCCGGTGGCCGAGCGCATCGAGGAATATCGCGATTTCGTCAGCCGGGTGCCCGAGCATGCGGCGGCAAAGGTCTAGGACCATGAATTTGGACCTTGAGAATCTGCTGAGGACCGATAATTGTACGCTGGAGCCCGAAGAAGCCTTGCGGCTCGAGTCAATCACCGATCTTGCGACGTTGATGCGTGCGGCAGCGCGCCGGCGCGACATCGCTCACGGTGCGGCACTCTCTTATTCGCGCAAGGTGTTCATTCCGCTCACCAAGCTGTGCCGTGATGTCTGTCACTATTGCACCTTCGCTCACGCTCCACGAGATGATGAGCCTGCTTTTCTTTCTCGCGAGGCGGTGCTGGCAATTGCCCGAGCCGGACGCGAGGCCGGATGCAACGAGGCACTCTTCACGCTTGGCGACAAACCCGAGCTTCGCTATCGCGCTGCGCGCGAAGCGCTCGATCGGCTTGGCCACTCCAGCACACTGTCATATCTCGCCGAGGTTGCCCGTCTGGTGTTCGATGAGACCGGGCTGCTGCCACACGTCAATCCGGGCCTGCTCAGCGCGGATGATGTGGCAGCATTGCGCAAGGTGTCGATCTCTCAAGGCGTGATGCTGGAGACCATATCTCCCCGACTCGGGAAACGCGGCGGACCACACTTTGGCTCACCGGATAAGGAGCCGATGTCGCGGCTGGCCACCATCCGCGCGGCTGGTGAGCAGCGGGTCCCATTTACGACAGGCATCTTGATCGGTATCGGCGAGACCCGGCGCGAACGCATCGAGGCGTTGCTGGCACTGCGGGACCTGCACAACACGTACGGCCATATTCAGGAAATCATAATTCAGAATTTCTGCCCGAAGCCGGGCACCCGCATGGCGCATGCGCCGGCGCCCTCGCTTGAAGAGCATCTTTGGACGATCGCGGTGGCGCGATTGATATTTCCAGGGTCGATGAATATTCAGGCGCCGCCCAATCTCAGTCCGCGATCGGTGAGCAGACTGGTGGAAGCCGGCATCAATGATTGGGGCGGTGTGTCGCCGGTGACGCCCGATCACGTCAATCCGGAAGCCCCGTGGCCACATTTGCGAGTGCTGCAGCGGGCGGCGATGGTTGCGGGCAAACGGCTGGTCGACCGACTCGCGATCTATCCAAGCTATGCAAGCAGGAGCGAAATCTGGGTCGACTCCGCTTTGCGTCCTGCGCTGCTGCAACGCATCGACGCCGAGGGCTGGCCGCGTACTGACGATTGGTCGGCCGGCACGGATGCACCACTGCCGCCCGAGGCGCGCGCGCTCGCGGCGCCTGCCATCGTAGGCAGCGATCTCGCGCCTATCCTTGACCGCGCCGCTGGTGGCCGCAGCCTTGCGGAGAGGGACATTGTTCGCTTGTTTCAGGCGCGCAACGACGACTTCGCCGCAGTTTGCGCGGCGGCGGACACCTTGCGGCGGGAGATATGCGGCGACGTCGTATCCTATGTCGTAACGCGCAACATAAACTACACCAACATTTGCTCCTTCAAATGCAAGTTCTGCGCGTTCTCGAAAGGCAAGATGAGCGAGAACCTGCGCGGGCGGCCATACAACCTGTCGCTTGATGAAGTCGCTCTGCGCGTATGTGAGGCTTGGGGGCGAGGCGCGACTGAAGTGTGCATGCAGGGCGGGATCCATCCGGACTTCAACGGGAGCACCTACATCGAGATATGCCAGGCCGTCCGTAGAGCGGTGCCGAACATTCACATTCACGCTTTCTCTCCATTGGAGGTGCATCACGGCGCGGAAACTCTAGGCCTGCCAGTGCGTGAATTTCTCCTGCGCCTCAAGGAGGCCGGTCTCGGCACTCTGCCGGGCACTGCGGCTGAGGTGCTCCACGACGAGGTGAGGGCGGTGCTTTGTCCCGACAAGATCAGCACGTCGCGTTGGCTCGAGGTGATGAGAGCGGCGCATCGAACAGGTTTCAAGACCACCGCGACGATCATGTATGGCCACGTCGACAGCTATGTGCACTGGGCACGTCATTTGCTGCACCTGCGCCAACTGCAGGACGAAACCGGCGGATTTACTGAATTCGTCCCGCTGCCATTTGTGCACATGGAATCGCCAATTTTTTTGAAGGGCAATGCGCGGCGGGGCCCTACATTTCGGGAAGCCGTGCTGATGCATGCAGTGGCGCGGCTCGCGTTCCATCGGTTGCTTCCGAATGTACAAGCCTCGTGGGTAAAGATGGGGCCGCAGGGAGTGAAAGTATGCTTGCGTGCCGGAGCGAACGATCTCGGCGGCACATTGATGGATGAAACGATAACCCGTTCGGCCGGAGCGGTGCACGGGCAGGAGATGACGCCGGCAATGATGGAAAGCATCATTCGCGACATCGGGCGCACGCCAAGGCAACGCGATACGACCTATCGCGATGTGACTGAAGAACGGTACCGCACGTCATTCCTGTCGAGGAGTGGAGAAAGAATAGCGAGCCGATAAACTGATGCAGATCAAAGGAATTAAAAAACCTATTGTTCTAATCTTAGTATGACTTTATTGTCCCGCTACTATCCCTCCACTGTACGCAAAGATCGCGGCACATGAGATCCGGGATCCTCTCACGATGAGCCTTTTCATTGAGCCGGAGATCGTCGATCGCAAGCATCGGAATGCGGCGATCGATCGGCTGCGAAAAGTAGGCGTCCGACTTCCAACCTGGAGTGAACTTGCGGATCCGACCGGGGTCAAACCGGAAAACCTGCCATCGCTTGTACGGGTTGACCCTCATTCGCCCGACCCGGCAAATCTCTGGCGCGTGCACTGGTTCAACAGTCCGGACCAGAAGTCGCTGACCGACATTCCGGCTCACATCGTGCTGCCGCCCGAACTGACGGGGGTGAAAGCCCCCATTGTCGTGTTGCTCGGGTGCCGTTTTCCCATGATCGGTGCGCACAAGGTGCTCGCGGCTTATGCCTGCATCGTGCCGCGATTGGTGACCGGCCAATTCGATCCGGCGAATGACCGGGCTATCTGGCCGTCGACGGGCAATTACTGCCGCGGCGGAGTCGCGATATCCCGTATTTTGGGTTGTCGCGGTGTTGCTGTCCTTCCGGCCGGAATGAGTCGTGAGCGTTTCGATTGGTTGCAGCAATGGGTGACCGACCCGACGGACATTATTCGTACGCCCGGGACAGAAAGCAATGTGAAGGAAATTTACGACAAGTGTCGAGAGCTTTCGCAGGACAAGCAAAACATCATTTTCAACCAGTTCTCTGAATTCGCTAACTACATTATTCACTACCACTGCACCGGGCATGCATTCGATCGGGTCTTTCATCACTTAAAGGGAAATCTCAGCAAGCGTCGCTTGGCGGCTTTCGTCTCAGCGACAGGATCTGCAGGGACCCTCGGCGCAGGTGACCTGCTCAAGAAGCTGCACGGCACGAAAATCGTGGCCGTGGAGGCCGCCGAATGCCCAACCATGCTTTGCAATGGTTATGGTGAGCACAATATCCAAGGCATAGGCGATAAGCACATTCCGCTCATCCACAATGTCCTGAACACCGATGTCGTTGTCGCGGTCTCAGATGCGGCGAGTGACTCGCTCAATCTATTGTTCGGTAGTGACGTCGGGCGCCGTTATCTGGCCGGACGACGGAAGATCGATGCCAGCCTCGTGCGCCAGTTCGAGGACGTCGGAATTTCCGGGCTGGCCAATATCGTTGCCGCGATAAAGCTCGCCAAACATCTCGATTATGGCCCGAACGATGTTGTCATGACGGTGGCGACCGACGGTGCTGCCATGTATGGCAGCGAAAGAGAAAAGTTTGCCGCTGGTCGATACCGCCGCGGTTTTGACGACGTCGATGCGGGAGAGATTTTCTCTCGCCATTTGGAAGGCCTCGCGGACAACGGCGTGCTTGAACTTCGGCATATCGACCGCAAGCGCATTTTCAATCTCGGCTATTACACCTGGGTCGAACAGCAGGGCGTCTCGGTTGCGGATTTTGATCGACGCAAGAGCCAGGAGTTCTGGCAGGAGTTGATCGACAGCATTCCAGCCTGGGACGGCCTGATACGGGAGTTTAATGCCGAGATCGGCGCCAGGACCGCAGCATGAGTCTGGTCCAGCCCTACATAAAATTGCGTAACGATCTAGCGCAACGCGACCGCAGCTTGCGCGAGAAGGTCGTTTCGCTGGCTGAGGCGGCATCTTTCGTGCACGACGGTGACTCCGTCGGTATCGGCGGCAGCACCATGTCGCGCACGCCGATGGGCTTGATCTGGGCACTGATCCGCGCCAAGCGAAGGAGGCTTTCGTGTTCGCGCTGCATCGTCTCCAGCGATGGAGACCTGTTGTATGGGTCTGGAGCAAGCGAACACATCATTACCAGCTGGTTCAGCCAGGGGATTTTGTGGGGCGTGTCCAAGGTGATGCGCCATTACGTGGAATCCGGCAAAGCGCGTTACGATGAATGGAGCCATATGGCGATGGGCATGCGTTTTCGCGCCGGCGCCATGGGCGTGCCGTTCATGCCGATTCGTTCGATGCTCGGGTCGGGAGTTGTCAGCCAGCGGCCCGAAGCCAAGGAAATGATTTGCCCTTTCACAAACGAAAAGCTTTTGCTTGTGCCAGCGCTCAATCCGGACGTGGCCCTCATTCATGTCCAACGGTGCGACGCATACGGCAACGCGCAAATCGATGGTCTGCAATTCATGGATATTGATCTGGCGATGGCAGCTAACAAGGTGATCCTATCCACCGAGCGCATCGTGTCGAACGACCAGATCCGCCGGGCGCCGGACCAAACGAAAATTCCGTTCTTCGCGGTCGATGCCGTGGTCGAACTGCCATTCGGCTCGGCGCCGCATGAGTGCTACGGCATCTATGAGCCGATGATCAAACACATGGAGTACTATGTCGGTCTCGTAAACAAGGATCCGGTGGCCGGCATGCAGGAATATCTTGATCGATACGTTTACGGCCCGAAATCATGGACAGCGTTTCTGGATCTGATCGGGATCGAGGAAGTTCTAACGGCAGCGCGCGCGGGAACAACGATTTATGACACGTAAATCGGCCTATACCGCGGGCGAGCTGCTCGCCATTCTGAGCGCGCGACAACTCAAGGACGGACAGGTGGTATTCGCTGGGGTGGGCATCCCCCTGCTTGCCGCAACTTTGGCGCAACGCCTGCATGGTCCCGGACTTACCATCCTGTTCGAAGGCGGTGTGATCGGTGCCTTCATCGAACCAGGCAAGTTGCCGCCCTCGACAAACGATCAGCGTTGCACGAGCCGCGCGAACATGGTGCTCGGCAGCGCCGAGGTGTTGTTGCTGCTCCAACGCGGTTATGTCGACGTTGGCTTCATGGGCGGTGCGCAGATCGATCAGTACGGAAATCTCAACAGTTCTTTCATCGGCGATCCGGCAAAGCCTAAAACCCGGCTGCCGGGTACCGGCGGCGGGAACGACATTTCGAGCCTCACCAACATGATTGTGGCGATGAAGCACGAGAAGCGGCGCTTCGTCGAAAACGTAGATTTCGTTACCAGCCCCGGCTGGCTCAAAGGCGGGCACACGCGCCACGACAATGGCCTGCCGTGCGGCGGCATGTATCGCGTGGTGACAGACCTCGCAGTCTTCGGATTTGACGAAAACACGCGTCGTTTGACACCGCTGGCTCTCAATCCTGGCGTGACGCAGGGGCAGGTTCAGGAAAACACCGGATTTGAACTCACGTTCGGCACTGATGTCGGCGTGAGCGAGCCGCCGACGGCGCACGAATTATCTGTGCTGCGGGCGCTCGATCCGGATCGCCTGTATATCGGGTGACGCGCAGCAGTTTCATCGGAGAGTAAATATGACCGGCCTTTCTCGAACATTCGGCATTGCTGCGCGAAATTTCACCGCCTATCCCGAAATGCCCGATGTGCATGCGCTGGTCGAGTACGGCGTGAAGATGGAGCAGCTCGGATTCGATTCATTGTGGGTTTGGGACCACATCCTACTCGGCGTCGAGCCTAATTTTCCGATCATCGAGTCGCTGACGCTGCTGACCGCGGTCGCGGCGCGTACAAAGAAAATCAAGCTAGGCACCGGTGTTCTTGTCCTGCCATTACGCAACCCGGTAGTGCTGGCGAAGCAATTGTCCAGCATGGACCTGCTATCGAACGGCCGGCTCATCATGGGTATGGCATCCGGCTGGTACAAACGCGAATTTGATGCAGTTGGCGTGCCCTTCGAGAAACGCGGCAAGATCATGGACGAGAACCTCGAAATCCTCACCCGTTTCTGGACCGAGGAGACGGTCAAGGGCGAATATACGTACCACAAGATTCCAGCGGGCGTGATGTTTCCAAAACCGATACAGAAGCCACGCCCGGCCATCCTGATCGGCGGCTACGTGGACCGTGTGCTCAAAAGGGCCGCGGTCGACGCCGATGGATGGCTCACTTATTTTTACCGGCCCGAGAGCTTCGCAAAGTCATGGTCAAAAATCCGCGACTTTGCGAAAGAGGGCGGAAAAGATCCAAACAAGCTACTTAATGCCGCGCAGTTGCCAATCCGCATCGGCAAGTCGCGGGCCGAGGTCGAACCCGGCATGATGGAATGGCTCAGTAAAGAGTGGGATTACGCGTCCTGGAGTGAATCGACGAAGGACAGCGCAATTCTGGGCACCGTCGATGAGTGCATCGAGCAATTGAAAGCGCATCTGGCCGTCGGCGTGCAGAAGCTGATCTTCGTGCCGTACCGCTACGAGATAGACCAGATCGAGATCATCGCGCGCGAAATTATCCCGCGGCTGAAGAACAGCTAGATTATTGAATCTTCGGTCGTCCGTCGTCCTCAATGCCGGGTCGATTTCGCAAATGCGCTGATCGCGCATTCCCTGCCGTGCTCGCAGGAGCAAGTCTGACGATTTTCGAATGCTTGGCGCACAGGCGATCGTCGTGTCTATGAAGGCGCGTCGCTGCGCGGCAGCATCCTCGAACGATTTGCGATGCAAATGGCGGACGGACCTCAGGCAGCCAATGCTACCCGTTCGGCCAGGGTCCCGCGGCGCGCCCGAGAGGGTCTAGATAAGGTGGTAAGTTTGAGCTTGCCTGGTGTTTGGGTGCTTACTAACATTCTAAAAATAGGATGACTTCCCCGGGGGCTTTTCGTGTGGAACGTGCTCGCAGCCAGAACTCGGAAGTTGTACGCGCTTATTGGTGCGCCAGCGGTTTGTTTTCGGCGCGTATTTGCTCGCATCCCTGGGGCTGGTCAAAAATGATGGAAATCTCATCGCCTCCCGCGCGCCCACATCTGTGCGTGGTTAATTTGGCAAAGCATGGCGTCGACCGTCGTCGACGCGTATCGGAGGAGTGTACATGACGAAGCTTCCAGGACTATTGGCGACGGCGGCCATTCTGGCCGGCACCGCCGTTGCGGGTGCTAACGCGCAGGAGACGATCAAGATCGGCGTCACGCAGCCGCTCACCGGTGCTTTCGCTGCATCCGGCAACTACGTGGCACAGGGCGCAAAAATCGCCGAGGACGAGATCAACAAAGCGGGCGGCGTGCTCGGCAAGAAGATTCAACTGCTTATCGAAGACAACAAATCCAATCCGACGGAAGCGGTGAGCACGGTTGAGAAGCTGATCACAAAAGACAAGGTGCCCGTTCTCATTGGCGCGTGGAGCTCCACGCTGACTTTGGCAGTGATGCCGAAGCTTGAAGAATATAAAGTGCCGATGGTGGTTGAGACATCGTCTTCGGGCAAGATCACGACGTCCGGCAATCCCTACATCTTCCGCATCAGCCCGACCTCCGCAATGGAAGCGAAGGCTTTCCAGCCGCTGGTGAAAAAGATGGGACTTAAGAAGGCGTCCTTCCTCTACACCAACAACGATTTCGGCATCGGCTCGGCCAACGAATACTCGAATATGCTGAAAGCCAACGGGGTCGCGATTGGATCCATGGAAACGATGGATCCCAAGGCGACGGATTTTTCGGCTCAGCTCGCCAAGATCAAGGCATCGGGCAGCGATTCACTGTTCGTGACGACAGCTGTCGAGCAACTGACGCTTATTCTCAAGCAGGCCAAGGAGCAGCAAGTCAATGTGCGCATCATTTCTTGCGGTGGCTCGAATTCGCCGGACCAACTGATCGAACAGGCAGGCGATGCGGCCAACGGCTCGTTCCATACGACGTTCTTCCCGCCATGGTTCCCGGAGGTGACGAAGAACCCTGACGTATCGAAGCGCTATATGGATGAATGGAAGAAGCGGGGCCATAATGTCGGCGGACTGACCGAAGGCTATCGCGGCTTCGATGGTGTTTATGTCGCCGTTGCCGGAATCAAGGCAGCCGGCAAAGCCGAGCCTGAGGCCATCCGCGCCGCTCTTTGGGGGGTCGATGTGAAGGGTGTCTATGGTGACATTCACTTCACGAAGCAGGGCCCGGCCGGCAAAGAAAGCGGCCAGAACGTGCCGGTGGTCTATCTTGTCGCGATCGAGAACGGGAAAGTGGTCAAAACGCCCTTCTAGGTTGAGCGCGAGCAAGGGCACGAGCTTCTAACGGAGGCTTGTGCCCTTGCATTTTAGCAATGGGCCGCCGCGGAGCCTGACCACGTGGACGAATTATCCCAGCACCTGCTGAATGCGATAATTCTCGGCGGCACCTATGCACTGCTTGGGATTGGCCTGACGCTGATCTTCGGCATTATGCGCGTGGTCAATTTCACGCATGGCGAACTTTATGCTTTTGGCGCCTACTGCATGTATGCGCTGATCATGTTGTTGCACGTCAATTTTTTTCTGGCACTCGTATTGGCGGTGGCGCTCGGAATGCTCTTGGGCGCGGCAATCGAAATGCTTCTCCTCAATCGTCTCCGCGGTGCTGACATCGATACGACGATGCTGGTGATGATCGGCGCATGGATCGTGATGCAGAACACCGAACAGTATGTATGGTCCGGCGTGGCGCTTTCGATCAACAGCCCTTTTCCCAATGACCCCCTGGTGCTTGGGCCTCTATCGGTGTCCTGGAATCGCGTCTACGTATTCGTTGTTGCGACCGCGCTGATTGGAGCGACTTACTATCTCGTCAATCGCACCCGACTCGGCAAGGCAATGCGCGCGACTTTTCAGGACAGGGATACTGCGGCGCTGATGGGGATCCGCATAGACCGGATCCACACTGCAACGTTTGCCTTGGGCTCCGGACTTGCTGCTGCTGCCGGGGCGCTGCTCGGTCCTGTGTTCGTCGTCGCGCCGACAATGGGTGATCTCGCCGCGTCCAAGGCATTCGCGATCGTCATTCTCGGCGGGCTGGGTAATATCACAGGCGCGACGCTTGGCGGGTTTATCCTCGCATTCGTCGAGGAAATCGGCGCAGGTTACATCTCGTCCGGCTACCGAGACGCGATGGGTTTTCTTTTGATCATCCTGATTCTGCTGATGCGCCCGACCGGGCTCTTCGCGCAAAGGGAGCGCATCGGGTGAGCCGATATCTTGGCTGGCTTCTCGTCGCGTTTATGGCGGTCTTTCCGCTGTGGCTGAACGATTTCTATTTGCTCCATATCTTGATTACGACCGGCATTTTCATCATCGCGGCGATGAGCCTCAATCTGTTGCTTGGCTATACTGGTCAGCTATCGCTCGGCCATGTCGCCTTTTTTGGTATCGGTGCCTACACGTCCGCTTTGGTGTCGCTCGGATTTCAAGTGCACCTGTTGCCTGATTTCACCATCGGCCTTGATCCTAAACCCGTCTGGTTTGCGATTTTGACTGCGGTTCTCATCGCAGGGCTTACCGGCTATGCGATCGGGAAACTGTCATTCCGCGTCCGCGGAGCCTATTTCGTTATCGTTTCGATCAGCTTCGCCGAAGTCGTCCGGCTTGTTGCAGTCAATTGGGTCGAACTCACGCAAGGTCCGATGGCGCTCAACAACATTCCCGCGCTTAGGTTGAGTCTTGGCTTTTTCGAGCTGTCGTTTCTGCGCAAACCTGCATTCTATCTTCTCGTGTTGGGGACGATCGTGGTTTGCTATGTGCTCATCGCGCGGCTGGTCAATTCGCGAGCCGGCCGGGCGATGATCGCGCTGCGTGAAAACGAGTCGCTTGCAACGTCAATTGGCATCGACGTTACACGTTATCTGGTGCTCGCAACGGTGGTTTCGGCAGCGATAGCCGGCATGGCGGGCGCGCTCTATGCGCATTACATCCGCATCGTCGATCCCGATATCTTTCTGTTCATCTATACGGTGACGATGGTGATCATGGTGGTCACCGGCGGCAAGGGCACACTGGCCGGGCCGGTTGTCGGCGGCGCGCTGTTCGGATTCGTGCCGGAAATATTGCGCGGCATGGAGATCCAGCCGGAAATACAATGGATCATCTACGGCGTATTGATGGTGTTGGTCGTCTACTTCCTGCCGCGGGGCATTGTTCCCGCAATCGAGGATTACTTTTCCCGGCGGAAGAGATCGCCGCCGGAGGAGTCAGCCGCTGCTGCGGAGCCACAGAAATGAGTGCATCGCAGGAAACAATCCTGTCGATTGAGCATGTCGCAGTCCATTTTGGCGGCCTCGTTGCCATTTCCGATATGACATTCGACGTCAAGCGCGGCGAAATTGTCGGGCTGATCGGCCCGAACGGTGCTGGAAAGACGACAGCATTCAATGTCGTGACCGGGTTTCAGCGCCCGACGAATGGCGACGTCCTGTATCGCGGTCAAATGCTCACCGGAATGAAGCCGCACGAAATCGCCAAGCTCGGGTTGGTCCGAACCTTCCAACGCACCAGCGTATTCAGGGAGCGAAGCGTTTTCCAAAACGTGCTCACCGGCCTGCATTGCAGCGGACGTTCGTCGTTGTGGGATTCGCTCCTGCATTCAAGGCGCGAGATTACGGCAGAACGGGAGCTTGCCGAGGCGGCGCACGAAATTCTGCGCTTTGTCGGACTTGAGAGACGGGCCGGAGAGCAGGCCGGGGTCTTGCCTTATGGCGAGCAGCGACTCGTCGGCGTTGCGCTCGCGCTCGCTGCAAAACCAACCATGCTGTTGCTCGACGAGCCGGTCTCAGGAATGAACCAGGCGGAGACGGCGCGTTTTGTGAAGCTGCTCGAAAAGATCAGCGGCTCCGGCGTTACGATCCTGCTGGTCGAGCATGATATGCCCATGGTGATGGCAGTCTGTGGGCGCATTGTTGTGCTGAACTATGGACGCATCATCGCCGAGGGCACACCGGCGCAAATCCAGAACGATCCGGAGGTCATCCGCGCCTACCTGGGAGAAGGAAGGAAACGTGCTTGAGCTTAGCGATGTTGTCTGCCGCTACGGCAGCGTGACAGCGGTAAAAGGCCTGTCTCTGCATGTGGGGCGTGGTCAATTGGTTGCGCTGATCGGTACGAACGGCGCTGGCAAGACGACGACGCTGCGCGCAATATCGGGACTATTGCCGCCGGTGGCCGGGAGCATCACCTTTGACGGCATCGATATTACGCGCGCTCCCGCACGTACAATCCTGTCGCTCGGTGTTGCTCATTGCCCGGAAGGACGCCACGTCTTTCCCTACATGACGGTAACGGAAAATCTTGAAATGGGGTGCTTTCTCCGCAACGACCGCAGCGAAATGGCACAAGATATGGAGCGCATGTTCGAACGATTTCCCCGCCTGGCGGAACGTCGACAGCAGCAGGCGGGGACGCTCTCCGGCGGCGAACAGCAAATGCTTGCCATCGCTCGCGCCCTCATGTCCCGGCCAAAGCTCATTATGTTTGACGAGCCTTCACTGGGGCTAGCCCCCAATATTGTTGAACGCACCTTCGAGATCATTAGCTCCATTCGCGCCGCCGGCACCACCGTGCTGATGGTCGAGCAGAACGCGTTGGCTGCGCTCGAAATGTGTGATCACGCGTATCTTCTGGAGTCCGGATCCCTGGCGCTGTCCGGAAGCGGTCGCGAACTAGTGGACAATCCGCATGTCCGCAGTGCTTATTTGGCAGGCTGATTGTCTGGAAACCAGGCGGTCACGTCCGCGAGTGGCAGGCGCGGGCGATTCTTTCCCACACTGTCCGGCTGACCAATCGTAATCAGCATTTGCGCCTGCCAACCGTGCGGCAGATTCAATGCAGCCGTAACGGTTTCCGGGCAGAAGAGCGGCGCGCACATGACACAGGCACCCAGCCCTTCCTGTTCGGCCGCCAACAGAAGGTTCTGCGCTGCCATGGCAGCGCTCTGGACCGCCATGAGAAACTCCGATTGGCGCCTGCGGTTGTCTCCGTACCAATCCATGTCTCTGGTATCGATGCAAACAACGATCACCGTCGGCGCGCCCGTGATCCGCGCAAAGGAGCGCGAGACGTCCGCCTCGACGGCCACAGGATCATCACCGTCGCCGACGCGGTCCTGGCGCAGGCGCTGACCCATCGCCGTCGCCAGCGTTTCCTTTGTCGCGTGGTCATCGATGACTGCAAAGCGCCACGGCTGCCGGTTATGAGCAGACGGGGCTTGTGTTGCCGCGAGTAACAAACGCTCGATCGCCTCCCGGCGGATGGCGCTTGTCCGGTAGCGCCGTATCGACCGGCGCCTTCCGATGAGGGTTCCCAGCTTAACCTCGACAGTCATTTAGTTTCGCACGTCATTGGATCAGAATCGCCACGGCCCTGAGCTGATATGATGACACCAGCGAGGGGCTGTCATGACAAGCAATTCATCTTGGCTTTTGGGCCGGCGAAGAATTCGCTGTGACGACGAGGAACTCTTTGCTATTGTTACTATGTTTCTGATCTTAGGAAAGGAGCAACCCCTAGTTACATCAATATTCCCTTGCGGGAGAGATCGGTTCGACCGACGCCGAAGGAGCAACCGCCCCGGAAACTCTCAGGCACAAGGATCGCAGGGGTCATCACACTCTGGAGAGAGGCGCTGACGCGCCCGCCGACGGGATAACGCTCTCAGGCATCAGGACAGAGGGGGTACCAAACTCTCGGCCAAACAGGCCGGTTTAAAGGTGCCTCTCATGCTGACTATTTCAATCCGGGTTGGTTGTGCGCCTCCGCAATCAGATGCGGACGCGATGCCCATCGCTATTTCTCGGGTGTGCTTATGATCGCCACCGAGGCCACTGCTTCGCTCAGGCGGACACCGCTGCATGATCTGCATGTCGAACTCGGCGCACGCATGGTGCCGTTTGCCGGCTACCAGATGCCCGTGCAGTATGCGAACGGGATTCTGAAAGAACATCTTCATGTCCGCGCGGCTGCCGGCCTATTCGATGTATCGCATATGGGCCAGTTAGCGATCCGTCCGCACGGCCACGACATGGCGCGGGCCGCAGCGGCTCTGGAGTCGGTGGTCCCGGTCGATTTGCTGGGGTTGCCGAAGGGCCGACAGCGCTACGCGCTCCTGACCAACGACAAAGGTGGCATCCGTGACGATCTGATGGTCGCAAGATTGGACGACCACTTTCTCGTCATCGCCAATGCTGCCTGCAAGCAGGCTGACGAGAAATATTTGCGTGAAACGATCACGGCGCAATGCGAAATCGAGCATCTCGAGCATCGCGGCTTGCTCGCTTTGCAAGGCCCAATGGCGGAGAGCGTGCTCAGTGAGATCGCTTCGGGCGCGGCTGCAATGCGGTTCATGGACGTGCGCCCTCTCAATATTGGCGAGGTGGAGTGTGTCGTGTCGCGCTCCGGCTATACGGGCGAGGATGGCTTTGAGATCAGCATGCGGGGCAGTGCCGCAGAGGCAGTTGCCCGCAGGCTTCTGGATAATCCGCATGTAGCGATGATCGGGCTTGGCGCTCGCGATAGCTTGCGGCTGGAAGCAGGTCTTTGCCTCTACGGCTCCGATTTGGATACTGAGACGACTCCCGTCGAAGCGGCGCTCGAATGGAGCATCCAGGCCGTTCGGCGGAATGCTGGGGCCCGCGCCGGCGGCTTTCCTGGAGCGGATATTATTCTCGATCAGCTCAAGAACAGCGCCTCCCGGCGTCGCATTGGCTTGCGTCCTGAGGGCAGGGCGCCAATCCGGCATGGCACGCTGCTGTTTCCAGACGCGCAATCTCACGATCCAGTCGGCGCAGTGACTTCGGGCGGATTCGGGCCGAGCATCAATGCGCCGATCGCAATGGGATACATAAACTCCGCATTGGCAGTTCCAGATTCGCTGATCTTCGCCGAGCTGAGGGGCGAACGCGTTCCGGTACGGATCGAAAAATTTCCGTTCATCACTCCGAAATACAAACGCTGATGTGAGGCTTGAGAGGCCCTCATGATGAAATATACGTCTGATCACGAATGGATCCTCATCGACAAGGATTTTGCGACGGTAGGGATTACGCCGTTTGCCCAGGAAAAAATGGGCGATCTGGTTTTCGTTCAATTGCCGAAGCCAGGTACGTTGCTCGAAGCAGGGGCCGCGGCTGCCGTTGTCGAGTCTGTCAAGGCAGCCTCCGACGTCTATGCCCCGATCAAAGGCGAGGTCATCGAGGTCAACCAGCAAGTTGCCGATGACCCCACGCTCGTCAATTCAGACCCCACGGGCAAAGGATGGTTATTCAGGATCAAGATCGCAGACCGATCGCAACTGAACGGATTAATGGATGAGTCGGCGTACCAGGCATTGATCGCCGACGCTCATTAAAATTGTCGCCGTGAGCACACTATGCATGCCATGAAAACTGAAGCGCAGTTACCCTTCGCCAGGCGCCATATCGGCCCGTCGCCCGCCGATATCGGAGCCATGCTGCAAACAGTTGATGCTGCGAGTCTTGACGAACTGATCGCGCAAACTCTGCCAAAGGACATCCGCCTGCGTGAGAGGCTCGATCTTCCTGCCGCTTTGTCGGAGCCGCAAGCTTTGCTGCGCGCGCGTCAGGTTGCGGGTCAAAACGCAAGAATGACGTCGCTTATCGGGCAGGGTTATTACGGCACGATAATGCCTGAGGTCATCCGGCGGAATATTCTGGAAAACCCCGCCTGGTATACGGCCTACACGCCGTATCAGCCGGAAATCAGCCAGGGACGGCTCGAAGCGCTTCTCAATTTTCAGACCTTGGTCGCCGATCTTACTGGTCTGGAGATCGCCAACGCATCACTCCTGGATGAGGCCACTGCCGCAGCGGAAGCGATGGCAATGGCGCATCGGATCGCGAATTTGGGGCGCGCGATCTTCTTCGCCGACGCGAATTGCCATCCACAAACTCTGGCGGTGCTGGCAGTGCGCGCCGAGGCGCTGGGCTGGCAGATTCAGATTGGTGACCCGTTGCGCGATCTGGACGAGACGAAGGTCTTCGGCGCCATCTTTCAGTACCCCGGCACGCTCGGTCACATAATCGATTGGCGCGAACCGATCGCACGCTTGAGAGCAGCGAACGCGATTTCGATCATTGCGGCCGATCCCCTTGCCTTGACGCTGCTCAAGCCTCCTGGCGAGCTTGGTGCCGATATCGCCGTCGGTTCAATGCAGCGTTTTGGCGTGCCGATGGGATATGGCGGTCCCCATGCCGCCTATATTGCGACGAAAGACGTTCACAAGCGCATGCTGCCGGGGCGCCTGGTCGGTGTCTCAATCGACAGCCGGGGAAATCGCGCCTTTCGGCTGGCATTGCAGACTCGCGAGCAGCACATCCGAAGGGAAAAAGCGACGTCAAACATCTGCACCGCGCAGGTTTTGTTGGCGGTGATCGCGTCAATGTACGCCGTCTATCATGGGCCGGAAGGAATCACCGCCATCGCCAGGCGCGTACACAAGACGGCGGCCATCCTGCGCGCGGGTCTCGCGGCTATGGGTTTTTCGGTGGAGCCCTCCGAATTTTTCGACACGATCACAGTCGATGCGGGCGCCCGGCGTGATGAGATATTGCAAAAAGCCCGTGCAGCAGCAATCAATTTGCGTGACATTCCATCATCACAAGGTGCTTCACGCATCGGCATTAGCGTCGATGAGACGACCAGCACCACGATTTTGGAAGCCGTCTGGTGTGCCTTTGGCGACACGGCGCCTCGTGCCCAACGGCGAACAATCGAACTCGCCAATACTCCGGATGTGATTCCCGCCGACCTTGTGCGTAAGAGCTCGTTCCTCACTCACCCCGTATTCCACCAGTACCGTTCCGAAACCGAATTGCTGCGTTACATGCGGCGGCTCGCGGATCGGGATCTCGCCCTTGACCGCACCATGATCCCGCTCGGCTCATGCACCATGAAGCTTAACGCGACCACCGAAATGGTACCGCTGACCTGGTCCGAGCTTGCTGATTTGCATCCGTTCGTACCGCCGACGCAGGCTCGAGGTTATTTGGCGATTATCGCCGAGCTTGGCGCGATATTGTGCAAGTTGACGGGCTACGACGAAATCTCGTTCCAGCCGAATTCAGGCGCACAAGGCGAATATGCAGGTCTGCTCGCGATCCGCGCGTATCATCGATCGCGAGGGGAGGGTGATCGCATCGTCTGTCTTATTCCTGAGTCAGCTCATGGCACGAATCCCGCATCGGCGCACATGGCCGGCATGCAGGTCGTGGTCGTGCGCTGCAACGGCAACGGCAACATCGATGTCGAGGATCTGCGACGCAAGGCGCGCGAACATGCCGCCCGACTGGCTGCAGTCATGATCACCTATCCCTCTACCCACGGCGTGTTTGAGGAAGAGGTGCGGACCATTTGCGACATCGTTCACAGCTGCGGCGGCCAAGTCTATCTCGACGGTGCCAATCTGAATGCACAAGTCGGTTTGGCGCGGCCAGCCGATTACGGCGCGGACGTCGGTCACCTCAACCTGCACAAGACGTTCTGCATCCCGCATGGCGGGGGTGGTCCGGGCATGGGACCTATCGGCGTGCGCTCGCATCTCGCCCCTTTTCTACCGGGGCATCCCGGGTGGCCGGATGGTCCATCCATCGTGGGGCCAGTCTCGGCGGCACCTTACGGGTCAGCATCGATCCTCGTGATCTCCTGGCTCTATTGCCTCATGATGGGGACGCCAGGTCTGACGTCGGCGACTGAGATTGCGATACTCAACGCCAACTACATCGCAAAGCGTCTCGAACCGTACTATCCCCTCCTCTACAAGGGCGCCAACGGGCGCGTGGCACACGAGTGCATCATCGACGTGCGACCGCTGAAAAATTCAGCCGGTATCACCGTCGATGACATCGCGAAAAGGCTTGTCGACTACGGATTCCATGCACCGACAATGAGTTTCCCGGTTGCCGGAACACTCATGATCGAGCCGACCGAATCGGAATCGAAAGCCGAGCTTGATCGCTTTTGTGACGCGATGATCGGAATCCGCAAAGAGATCGAAGCGATAGAGCGGGGCTTGGCTCCGCGGGAGAACAACCTACTCAAGAACGCCCCCCATACGGTTCTTGATCTGGCGGACGATCACTGGCAACGGCCCTATTCGAGAGCGCAGGCCTGCTTTCCGGCCGGCGTCGTGCCAGCGCAAAAGTACTGGCCGCCGGTGAATCGCATCGATAACGCGTATGGCGATCGCAATCTCGTTTGCTCATGTCCTCCTATTGACGCGTATCAAACTGCCGCAGAATAGCTCTCTACTTCGATGCGATCAGAATTTGCGCGCTCCCGGCCGCGGTCACGCGCGGCCGGGCCGACTCGTTCATGCCCGCTTCGGCAGATATTTTTGTGAGCGCTCCTCGGTTGCCTTCCACTCCGCGTCATTGAGCTTCACAGTTCCCACGAACTTGTTGGTGTACATGGTGTCGGTTTTGGGCAGAGACTTGACACCCATATAGGTAGCGACCGTGTTCGCGGTCTGCTCCACAAGTGCCGGCTCCATGTATCCGAGTCCCTGTTGCTTGAAGGCGGGCACCATGCCGAGAGCGGTGCTTACTGCCTGGCCGTATTCGATGACCTTCTGGTTGCTGACGCTGCCGCCTTTGAATTCCTTGACCATGTCGAGATGCATTTGGGCAGCTTTTTCGGGATTGAGATAGACGTATTTCAGCCCTTCCATCAGGCCCTCTGTGAAGTTCTTGCAGAGGTCCGGCTTGTTCTCGATCGTGGAGCGCTTGCACGCAAGAACGTTGCTCAGCATCTTGATGCCGTAGTCGGCATAGAGAATGCCATTGATTTCCATACCCTGCGCCCAAAGGCTCGGCGCGATGCTGCCGAAGAAATTGCCTTCCGCCTTCACCTGCTTCTCGGCGAGAGCCTTGATAAGCGCTGCAGCGTCCATGGTGACCTTGTTGACCTTACTGTCATCGATCCCTGTCGCCTTGACGAAGGCAGGCCATAGCTGGAAATCGCCGCTGCCCACGTCGAAGGCAACGGTCTGACCTTCAAGGTCTTTTGGTTTGACGATGTTGTTTTCCTTGAGCGAAAAGATTCCGACGGGCGAGATCGGCCAGATTCCGGCAATGGCCACCAGATCGAGGCCGCGGCCGGCGCAGTTCATCATCACAGCGAGATCGAGAACACCGAAATCATATTGGCCTTGGTCGACCGGGACGCAGACCTTGCCGGATCCAAAACCGCGGTCGATGGTGACGTCAAGGCCGCGCTTTTCCCAGAATCCCATGCCTTTGGCAACGAAGGCATAGCTGAAGGTGCCAAGTGGCAGCCATGGCAATGTGAACTTCACCTGCGTTGCCGCGCGAACTATCGACGGAGCGTAGATTCCCAAGGCACCGGTTGCGCTGGCGACGCCCGCCATCGTCATGAAAGAACGCCGATTTAAACGAGCCATTTTGCGTCTCCTCTCTGGTTGTTGCTTCCAATTACATTTTTGCTGGCATGTCTGCGAAGAGATCGACCTTGCACTCAAGCTGCGAGAGCAGATTGCGCGCAAGCAGAACATGGATGCCGCGATTTCCATTGACGAATTGCGTAACCCGCATATCCGCAGCGATGCTGCAGAATCGGTAGGCATCGTGGAACGCCATTCCGTAAATGCTCTCGAGAAGGCCGATCATGCTGCGCATGGCAATGCGCGCGGCATCATCGAGATCTTCGTGAAAACCCATCGTCATGAGATGGTTTGATGTCGCGGCCATCGGCCAGTCGAGCACAAGGTCGCTACGCAGGGATATTCGGAAATGTCCATCGAGACTCGTTTCGATTGCGGTCTGATTTATCTCCCCGTCTCCTTGGGCCGCATGCCCGTCGCCGGCGCTGAAAAGAGCGTCCTCGACGAATATCGGCAGAAACAGGCGCGAGCCTGCTACCAACTCCTTATTATCGATGTTGCCGCCGTATTTATTTGGTGGCCGGCTGTCGAGCCGACCCCAGTCCTTAGGTGGCGCGACACCCATTTGTCCGAAGAATGGCCGGGTGGGTACCCGCAGCCCTGGGGCAATCTCGGCGAGACCTGTTTCAAGATCGATCGGGATGATCGTCGTCTTCCGCACAGGCGTTTCGGAGCCAAACATGCCCTTGAGGGGGCTTACGTCGTTGTATCCGTAGTTTTGCGTAAGCCGTATATCGAGAATGTCGACCTGCAGCACCTCGCCTGGCTTGGCACCATTCACGGCGACAGGTCCTGTAAGAATGTGCGGGCCGGTGCCGCGCTGCGCGCGTGTATAGATGTCCTGAATTTGCTTCGGTAACCATTCCGCCGGAACATCGTGGGACGGGTCCGCCGAGACCGTGCTGATAAGAACGTCCTCGCCGCTCTCAATGGTAAGGACGGGCGCAAGACTGGCGTCGTGAAAACCGAAGTGCACAGTATCGAAGTGGGCGGGCAGTTTTTTCATTGCTCTGACTCCCCGCTTCAGCCGGTTCAGCCGCCGGCGCTCCCGCTGATGTCGCTCGACGACTGCCAATAAACGGATCGTTCCTCTGCCAAAGCGATCAGCCCGTACAGCAGAAGGCCGCTAATGCTTAGGACGGTGATCGCCGCCATCATCAGGGGCGTGTCGAGCAGGCCGCCGGCAAGTTTGATGATGTAGCCAATGCCTTCTTGCGAGGCGACGAATTCGGAGACGATGACACCGATGATTGCGAGTGTGATCGATATCTTCATGCCACTGAAGATGTAGGGCAGCGCGTTCGGCATCCGAATTTTCCAGAAAATCTGCCAGCGGTTACCCATGAACGTGCGCGCCATTCGATGGATATCTTCGTCGATCGACTGGAAACCAAGAGCCGAATTGATGGTCATTGGAAAGAAGGCGATCAGAAAGGCCAGAAGAAGGCTCGACATCGTTCCGGTGCCGAACCAGACAATGAACAGCGGCGCGATCGAAATCTTAGGAACGACCTGCGATACGACGATGATCGGATAGACGCTTCTTCGCAGTATGGAAGAATAAGTGATCAGCACCGCTACCAGGATGCCGCCTACGACGGAGAGAGCGAAACCGAGCACGGTGAGATAGAGCGACGGCCAAAGGTGCGTCAGCAGGAGCTCCCGTCGCGATACGACTGCTGCGATGATCTCAGAGGGTGGTGGCAAAATAATGCTGCGGATGCCGAGACCGCGCACGGCTACTTCCCACAGCACAAGCAATGCAAGGCTGATCCCAACCGGCCAGGCGAACTCGGCAACCGATCGTTGCAGCCTATCGAGCATGACTTGCCTCAATGGATTTACGCAATTGGCGGACGTATTGGCTTGAGAGCTCGCTATCCATCATTGCGATCTCGCGTGGGCGCGGCAGGTTAATCGTCACTTCGTCTATTATTGTCGCCGGTCGCCGGCCCATGACCAGAACGCGATCGGACAGGAATGCGGCTTCGCGGATGCTATGCGTCACAAAGATCACGGTCTTTCGATTAGCCTGCCAAATTCGCAACAACTCGACACCCATCTCGTCGCGGGTGATGGCATCCAACGCGCTGAACGGCTCATCCATGAGAAGAATGCTCGGATCATGGATGAGCGCGCGGCAGATCGCGGCGCGCTGCTGCATGCCGCCCGAAAGCTGGCGCGGCAGGTGTCCGGCGAAATCCTCAATTTTCGCCATCGCCAGGAGCTCCATGGCGCGTTTCTGATAGCTTGAGCGCGGGAGCTTCAGCAGCTCAACGGGAAACAAGACATTATCAAGCACCGTCCTCCAGGGCAGGAGCACAGGCTGTTGAAACACGACGCCGATCTCAGAACGTGGCCCGGTCACTGGCGAGCCATTGATCGAAATGGCCCCGTCACTCGGTGGTATCAGTCCCGCCACCATCATAAGCAATGTGCTTTTTCCGCAGCCGCTCGGGCCAAGCACGCTGACGAATTCATTCTGAGCGACCTCAAGCGATACATTTCTGATCGCCTCGAGATCCTGGTAGCTCTTGCGCACGTTACTGACACGCAGGACCGGCGCGCTATCGGTTCGGGTGAGACCTGCGGCGTTCATCGGGACACTGGACAACGTCGCGGCTCGCATGTCTGGGGCCTACGCGCCAATACGGCAGCTATCGTCAAGCGCAATAATTATACCGTCCTGCACTCGCGCGGGGACCGGAGAAGATGAAAGTGGGGCGCTGCCGCGCAATTGGAAACGTTGGCTGAAAGCAGATGCTCGTGTTTGAACCGCGACTTCGACGAGCACATGAGAACTCCGACCTGCCGCAGGCGATCCGCGATTGTTGCTATAATCATAACATTAGTATCTCATACCGGGAACCCGTTTAAAGGAAAAACTGCGCGAGGAGGTCATGGCTTCAAGGCTACAACTCACGATGGCGGGAGGCCGGTACGATCGCACGCGAGCATTGATAGACGGATCCGTTCAACCTGAAGGACTTGATCTCGAATACATTGAAATGCCGATCGAAGAGGTTTTCTGGCGGATGCTCCGCTATGCCGAGTTCGACGTCGCAGAATGCTCGCTCGCCTATTATCTTATTTCAAAATCGCGCGGCGGCCCGGATTTCGTCGCCATTCCGCTATTTCCCTCACGCTGCTTTCGCCATTCCTTCATCTTCATTAACCGCAAGTCTGGCATAACGAAGCCGCAGGATTTGCGCGGAAAGACCATGGGCGTGCCGGAATATTCGATGACGGCGGCGCTCTGGCTGCGTGCAATGTTCGAGCACGACTACGGCGTGAAGCCGAACGCAATTCGCTGGCGAACCGGCGGCATCGAACAGCCGAATCGCGCCGATCGCATGAATGTTCGGGTCGATGCCGACGTAGACATCGCGCAGATTCCAGACGGCAAGTGTCTGAATGGGATGCTGGAAAGCGGAGAAATCGATGCGCTCATCGGACCGCGCATTCCGTCCAGCTATCGCAACAAGCACCCGGACGTTATGCGGCTCTTCCCCAACTACAAGGTCGACGAACTCGCATATTACAAGAAGATGGGTTTTGTGCCGATCATGCATACTGTAGTGATAAAACGCGCTTTGTACGAGCGCGCGCCTTGGATCGCCCAGAGTCTCTTCAAAGCGTTCCGCGAGAGCACGAGGCGCTGCTACGACATGATGCTGGATATCAACGCGATTCCGTACAGCCTGCCTTGGTTCCTCCCGGCTTTGGAGGAGACGATTGAGATATTTGGCGATGATTTCTGGCCGGAAGGTCTGGAGGCGAACTGGCGCAACGTAGAAACGCTCATGCGCTATGCGAAGGAACAGGGCCTCATTGATCGGCTGTTCAAGCCGGAGGAGATATTTGCGCCAAATACTCTGACCGAATTCAAGATCTAGCGCGAGGCTGTTTCCACGCCCTGTTTCAATCCGTCCGGCGTCCGAGGAATCGTGCAAGGGCGCCACTTAATCGCCCCCAAATAATTTGTCGGACCAGGGAGCCAATTCTGAGCGGCGCCACCGTCGGTGAGTGGTCCGTCACTGCACCGGCGAGGCTGGTTTCGATATTGTGCGCGAAGGTTTGAGTGATGCGCGCGACAAGGTCTTCAACGATGGCACCACGCCCGAATTGTGCCAGAGGACCGACAAGCAGAGCACGAATGGACAACACGATCAGTGTTCCACCGTCCGGCGACTCTTCCAGAACATATTCGGCCTCGCCCGCCGCCCGTGATGCGCCATATCGGTCTCGCCCGGCTCCCATGATGATGCCGCGTCGCATGTTTTCGTCGCGCTCGATGCGCGCCTGACCTGTGAAATTGGTCGTGATTGGCCCCAATTTGATCGACATTTCGCCTTCGATCCGACCGTCGGCCGGCGGGCGCGTGAGATGTGCGCCAGGCATGCACGCCACAACGCGCGCGATCTCGGAAAAGAATGCCCAGACTTCGGGCGGCGGCCGTGACACCCTGAAAGATTGTCGGATTTCAAGATTGGGCTGACGGCCAGCCAAACCAAAAGTCGTCTCAATCGCGTCTTCCGGCGACTGGCTTGGCGGAGCCATCGTAGTCGGCGAAGAGAGTTTTTCGGCCGTGGCACTCCGCGCCCCAACGGGCCCGATGGGTGCGGGCCCGTACTCCACACGCGGGATTTTGCCTTTACGTTGCTCTTCAAGAACCCTTGTGATCGCCCGGACGATGCCGACGTAGCCGGTGCACCGGCAGATATTGCCGCTCAGTTCGCTGCGGATCCGTCTCTGGTCGGCGTCAGGCAGGCGGAGCACGATGTCACGTGAAGTCACCAGCATGCCCGGCGTGCAGTACCCGCATTGCAAACCATGCTCTTCGGAAAATGTACGCCGGAGCGACACCATGATCGCATCGTTTTCCAACCCTTCGAGAGTCGTGATCGCGGCACCGTCACACATGACAGTATAGGTGATACAGGAGCGCGCCGGCTGTCCGTCGATCAGCACAGTGCAGGCGCCGCAAGCGCCTTGCTCGCAGCGCAGGTGGGTTGCAGTCAAATTCTGGTGTTCACGCAGGAAGTCCGCCAGATGCAGCCGCGGCGCAACATCTGCAGAAATCTTGCTTCCGTTCACGGTGAGTTGGACCGAGGTCATGCTGCAGCCTCTTCGTAAGCGCGCTTGAGTGCTGCGAGTTTCTGGCGGCGGTCGACAGGATCCGTCACACCGTGTTCATCGAGCAGGCTCATCACAGCGTGCTCGTCGAGAACACCACCGTGACCACGCAGTTCATTCAGATTTGCGATGATGATGGGGCGTCCCTTGGCCGCGCCAATGACTGCCCGGAACTTGCCTCGGTCGGGATCGACCAGAACCGCTCCGATAGCAAGAGCAAATTCACCGGCCTTGCGGCAGACCTTGAAATAGCCGCAGCGGCCACGCGCCGACAGCCTCGGCACAGAGATGGCCTCCAACATTTCGGCGGGTCCCAACGCATTCGTGAAAGCCCCGGTAATAAACTGATCAGCGCGCAGGCGACGCATTCCACCAGGGCCAGCAATCAAGCACTCGGCCTCAAGGACACACAACATGGAAACCCAATCGGCTGCAGGATCGGCATGGCAAAGGCTGCCGCCTATGGTGCCGCGGTTGCGCACGGCACGGTAAGCGATATTGCGGGCGACGCTCGCCAGCGTTTCCAGGCCAAGTCCGGGCAGGCGTCCATCTTCGATATTTGCCGTTGTCACGCAGGCGCCGATCATGACCGTCTCATTGCCATCCTCAATTCGCTTCAATTCGGGAATGCCGGTGATGTCGACAAGGATACGCGGCTGGGCCAGCCTCAAATTCAGCATAGGTCCCAATGATTGCGCGCCGGCGATCAGGCGTGCATCGCCGCTCGCCTCTTCCAGCAGTCGCGTAGCCTCGCCGACATTCGCCGCGCGTACGAAATTGAAAGCGGCAGGCTTCATTGCCTCATCAACCGGTACGAGATGCGACGTTTTCGATCGCTGTGAGGACCCGTTCGGGTGTCAGCGGCAAGTCATGCACCTCTACGCCGAGGGGACGCAAAGCATCGTTCACTGCCGAAACGATCGCGGCCGGAGGCCCAACAGCTCCGCCTTCGCCGAGCCCCTTGATCCCGAACTCCGTGTAGGGAGAGGGTGTCTGCATGTGTATCACCCGGATTTCCGGTACTTCGGTCGCACTCGGCAGCATGTAGTCGAGCATGGTTGAAGCCAGGGGTTGGCCCTGCGCATCGAAAGGCGTGGCTTCGTAAAGACAGGTGCCGATGCCCTGCGCCGTTCCGCCGTATATCTGTCCGTCCACAATCATCGGGTTGACGAGTGTGCCGCCGTCTTCCACCACTACATAGTCGAGGATTTCAATGAGGCCCGTTGCAGGATCCACTGCGACGAATGCCGCGTGTGCTGCGTATGTGAAAGTGCCGCTGTCGCGAGCCGCGCGATAGCCGGCGGTCACATCGAGCCCGCCGGTATCGATTTCGGGCGGCAAAGTCTGTGGCTGCAGATACCAGGCACGTGCCACTTCGCGCAGCGATACGCTGCTGGCGCCGGCGATAACCTGACCATTGGCGACCCTGACATTCGCCGCATCGGTTTGCATCAACCATGCGCCAATGTGAGCAGCGCGCTTCGCAAGCAGGCGCGATGCGGTTGCGACTGCACCACCACCATGGACCATGGAGCGCGAGCCCCAAGTTGAAGTGGAGTACGGCGCATGCAGGGTATCACCCTGCAGCACTTTGATTTTTTCAAAATCCACGCCAAGAATTTCGTGTGCGACCTGGGCGTAGGTCGTTTCATGGCCTTGTCCATGCGAGTGGGTCCCGACGTGAATCTCCACTTCGCCATCAGCGGTCAGTTTGACGTTTGCCTGTTCATAGCCGGGCACAATGGGTCGGCCCCAGGAGGCGAGAACTGAAGTACCATGAGCACCTTGTTCGACGAAAAATGAAACTCCGACTCCAATCATGCGTCCGTCCGGCTCCGGTCGCTTCTGTCGCTCTCTGATATTGGCCAGCTGAATGGCCTCAACCGCTCGGCGCAAGCATTCCGGATGATTGCCGCTGTCGAAATGTTTTCCGACGATGTTGTTGAACGGCATCTGCTCGGGCTGGACCATATTGCGGAGCCGCACATCGCAGGCTTCCAGTCCGGCCTCGCGTGCGATAGCGTCCATGATCACTTCGATTGCGAGACACATCCCGCTGCGCGCCACCCCACGATAGGGAATGATGGGACATTTATTGGTGGCCACCGCTAGTGATCGGCATCGATAGGCAGAGAAGACGTAAGGTCCCGGCAACAGATTGGCGATTTGTGCCGCTTCGACTGACGACGAAACCGGATACGAAGAATAAGCACCCGCATCAACATGGGCGGTGCATTCGATTGCCAGTAGCTTTCCGTCTGCATCTGCATAGCCGGAAATCTGATAATGGTGCTCGCGGCAATTTGCGTTTGCCGTCAGGTGTTCCCGGCAGTCTTCGAGCCAGCGTACTGGATGATCGATGTGCAGAGCCAGCCAGCCAAGTGCCACTTCTTCCCGGCAAAGCAGGCCTTTATATCCGAAGCCGCCGCCAACGTCGGGCGATATAATGCGCACGTTGCCATGCTCGAGCCCGAGACACTCGGCCAGTCCGGTCTGCACGGAATTGGGAAATTGCGTGGAGGTGATCAGCGTCAGGTTGCGTAGCCGCGAGTCGCGATAAGCAAGAACCCCGCGACCCTCCATTGGAAACATGCAGTGTCGAGCGGTTCTGATATTGCGAGTGACCTTGATAGTGGCGTTTTTGGCGACTTCGTCGATCGGGGCTCCTTCGTTGAACTCGACGAAGATGTTATCGCTCCAATCGTCGTGCACGAGAGGCGAACCGGGCTCGCAAGCTGCGCGCATATCGGTGACCGCCTGCAACTCGTCATATTCCAGCGTGATAGCCGCCGCTATATCTTCGGCCTCGGCGCGGCTAGGAGCGACGCACATCGCGACCATTTCACCGACAAAGCGCAGTTTGCCGACGGCCAGAATGGGTTCGACGGAATACTTGAAGCCCTTGAGCGGCGGAGCCGAGACGATCGGCTTGATCCCGGCCAGATCCTCAGCCGTGAAGACTGCATCCCGAAATTGGTCCGGTATGTTGATGCGGTTGAGTCGAGCGTGAGCGACCGGACTGCGTACAAAGGCGACTTCATGTGTGCCAGCGAGGCGAAAATCGGCGACGTACTGCCCGCGCCCTCGCAGGAAGCGATCGTCCTCCTTGCGGAGAACCGAGGCGCCAATTCCAAATCTTGCCATCGGGCTTGCTTCGCCCCCGGGGAAGGCACTTTAAACCGGGGCCGTATTGTGCTTGTTTTTAGTTTGATAGCAACATCGACAAGGTTGCAGACCGCGGATATTCGTTACCTCGGCCTTTCGCGGCACATGCGCGGCATCAAAGGCGGATGAAGGAATTGCTCTAGCTGGCTAGGGGGATGCCATCACCATCACAACGCCCGATAGTTGCGACTGACTTGGCTGCGCGCCGAGGGACCTGTGGGCTTATCGGCTTGATGCAGTGTGATGGTTCACGCGATCAGGTAAGATTAAGCGGCTGAATTCGACGGAGCAACGATCGAAGGTGTCATGTCAGAATTATCGAAAGTTTATGATCGCAGTCGCGTTCCTCTCTACATCCAGGTCGCTTCGGTCATGCGGCGCCGGATAGAGACGAAACAATGGCTTCCCGGTCAAAAAATCTCGACACTGGTTGAGCTGGAGCGCGAGTTCGAAGTGGCGCGCGTCACCGTCCGTCAGGCCATCGATATTCTGCGCGAAGAGGGGCTTTTACGCTCGCAGCAAGGCCGAGGGACTTTCGTTGCCGAAACCTCTGTCTCCCGGCACTGGTTCAAGCTTGCGACAAGCTGGGATGTGCTTGTCAACACGATCAAAGATAACGTCCCGAAACGCATTAAGGTGGACCATCCGCCGCCAATGCCGGCGCTGCGCGAGGACGAAGGCGAGCTCGCGCCGAAATATGTCTTCATGCGCAGCGTGCAGTTCAAAGATGGCAAGCCCTATGGCGTCGTCAACGTTCATTTGGCTGATCATGTTTTCCGTCGCGCGCCGGATGATTTTCGGCAGCATCCGGCCTTGTCGGTGCTTGCCGGTTTAAAAAACATCGAGATTAAAGGCGCTCACCAGACCGTGGTCATCGGCAGCGCAGATCCAGTAACGGCCGGACTGCTCCATGCCGAGCTCGGAGCGCCGGTGGCTGAATGCCGATGCGCGGTCATCGACTCTAAAGGCGTGGCGATCTACGTCGCCGACATCATTTATCGCAGTGACGCGATCAAGCTGCACATCGACCTGCTTGCAGGCGCGCGTGCGTCGGCAGGACGCGTGCGGACGACGAAGACCAGTCGGCGCAGGCGCGGCCGGAACGCTCCGCAGTTGCAATTGATGTCATACTAAGATTAGCATCATAGAACCTTGACGCTGTGTTTTGCGATTGCGTCGGGCGGTCGTGGCTTACGTGTATGCCATGATCGTGGAGGGGAGGAGCTCTTTGACAGATCAAGGCGTCGGCGCATCCATTCTCCGCAAAGAAGACGACCGTCTGATGCGCGGGCGCGGTCAATTCGTCGCCGATTTGCGCTTTGCAGGCTTGAGGGACGTCGCCTTTGTACGCAGCCCGCTCGCGCATGGCCTCATCCGCGGTATCGCCGTTCCCGACGACCATAAAGGCTCCGTGTTCACGGCCGCCGATCTCGATGGCGTCAAGCCAATTCGCGCTGTTTCAGGACTGCGCGGCTTCAAGGTTTCCGATCAGCCGTCCCTTGCAGTCGGCAAGGTCCGTTATGTCGGCGAGCTCGTGGCAATGTGCGTTGCTCCAACACGCGCAGAGGCAGAGGACATTGCGGGCACGGTTGATCTCGACCTCGATGAGTTGCCGGCAGTGTATGAGATGCTGGCTGCGCGCGATCCTACGTCGGCATTGCTGCACGAGCATTGGGGCGACAATGTCTTTTTGGAGACGTTTGTTGATGTAGGCATCGAGAAAGTGCTCGATGCTCCCATCAAGGTGACGCGCGAAATCCGTACAGCGCGCCAGTGCATGGCGCCGATCGAAGGCCGAGGCGCGGTGGCGATCTGGGACAACCGCCTAGAGCAACTTACACTCTATTCTGCATGTCAGATGCCGCACATCGTTCGCACAGGCTTGGCCGGCTGCCTGGGGCTGGACGAGGGACAGGTGCGAGTTGTGGCGCCCGACGTGGGCGGCGGTTTCGGCTACAAGGGAATCCTGTTGGCTGAAGAAGTTTGCCTTGGCTGGTTGGCCATGCACTGCGGCCATCCGGTGCGTTGGATCGAGGATCGGCGCGAACATCTGACCGCCGGAGCGAATTGCCGCGAACACCACTACCGCATCACAGGATACGCTGATCGCGAAGGTCGTCTTCTCGGAATAGACTGCGAAGCAACAGTCGATTCTGGCGCCTATTCGGCGTATCCATTTTCGGCCTGCCTTGAAGCGGCACAGGTTGCGAGCATCCTCCCGGGGCCCTACGACTTCCCTGCATATCGTTGCCGGACTTATTCGGTTGCCACCAACAAGTGTCCAATTCTGCCGTATCGTGGCGTGGCGCGGACCGGCGTGTGCTTCGCGCTTGAGCTTGTTCTTGACGCCATCGCCCGGGAAGCCGGCGTCGAGCCGCATGAAGTGCGGAGCAAGATATTGGTGAAGCCCGACAAGATGCCATTCACCAACATCACCAAGAAATGGTTCGACAGCGGTGATTATCCGGAATCTCTGCGCCGGGCGGCAGCGGCAATCGATATCGGCGCTGTACGCTTGCGGCAGAAGCGTGGCGAGCCCGACGGTCGGCTGATTGGCGTCGGTATGGCGACGTACTGCGAGCAGGCTGCGCACGGCACATCGGTTTATTACGGCTGGGGCATTCCGATGGTGCCCGGTTTCGAACAGGCGACCGCGCGTCTCACCCCCGACGGCGGATTGGAGCTACGTGTCGGCATTCACTCGCACGGTCAGGGCCTTGAGACGACGCTTTCCCAGGTGGCCCACGAAATTCTCGGCATTGATATTGCAAAGATAAAGGTCGTGCATGGTGACACGGCAATGACCCCCTACTCGACGGGCACGTGGGGCTCGCGCTGCATGGTAATGGCTGGTGGTGCGGTTTCGGTTGCCTGCAAAGAGATCGCCAAACGCGCGGCAAGAATAGGCGCACAGCTGCTGCAGACAGACGTCCACAATGTAACCGTGGCCGGCGGCGAAGTCGCCGGCCCGCAAGGTTCCGTATCGCTCGGCGAGATTGCGCGTACTTGGTATCTAAAGCCGCAAAATCTGCCGAGCGATGTCGACATGGGTGGATTGGAAGCCACAGTCGGCTACCGGCCTTCGCCAGACAGCGGCACGTTCAGCTACGCGACGCACGCCGCGCTGGTCGCGGTCGATCCGGAAATCGGCGATGTCGAAATCCTGGACTACGTGATCGTCGAGGATGGAGGCAAGCTCGTCAATCCAATGATCGTGGATGGCCAGATTCTTGGCGGATTTGCGCAGGGCGTGGGGACTGCACTGTACGAGGAGATGCCCTTCGACTCGGCCGGTCAGCCGCTGGCATCCACCTTTGCGGACTACCTGCTGCCGGGGCCCACCGAGGTTCCGGCCGCGCGCATCGAACACATGGAAACGCTTTCGCCGCACACCGAATTCGGAGTGAAGGGTATCGGCGAGGGCGGAGCAATCGCACCGCCGGCCGCGATCGCGAATGCGGTCAACGATGCCCTTCGGCCATTGGGTGCCGAGCTGCTCGTTTCCCCGATTACCCCGCGACAGGTATTGGCAGCGATTGCCCGCGCAGGCCGGAGCGCGGCGTGAAGCCGGTCAAGTTCGAATATGCCCGCCCAGCCGATCTGACGGCAGCGATCGAGCTCGGAGGGCGCGGCGACGTCATGGCGAAATTTATTGCCGGCGGGCAATCGCTTGGGCCGATGCTCAACCTGCGGCTGGTCCAACCTGATCTGTTGATCGACATCACCGCTATTGCCGAGCTTAAAAATATCGAACTGAAAACGGATGCGCTTTTCATCGGCGCCTGCATTACCCACGCCGACATCGAAGATGGCCGAGTGCCCGATGTTTGTGCTGGGGCAATGCGGGCAATCGCATCGGGGATCGCTTACCGCGCTGTTCGCAACCGAGGAACGATTGGTGGCAGCCTGGTCCACGCCGATCCCTCCGCCGACTGGATCTCGGCCCTGACGGCACTCGGTGCGCAGGCGATCATTCGCGGTCGGGGCCACCAGAAGCGCCGTGTCGCGGTCGAGAATTTGATGACCGGTGTCTTTGAATGCAGTCTATCGCAAGATGAGGTGCTTACCGGCATCGAAGTGCCGCGCCTTTCGCCCAGCGCGCGATGGGGTTTCTTCAAGCATTGTCGCAAGACCGGCGAACTCGCGCATGCCATCGGGGCTTACTTGCACGATCCTGCCCGTTCCGTGTGCCGCGCGGTCATTGGAGCCACGGGAGCAAGGCCCATCATATTTAGCGACGCGTCGTGTCTGTTTGGCAGCAAATCTGGAGGCCGGATTGATCGCGCCTTCGCCGAGAACGCAATGAGCGCAAGCGGCGTGACCGATCCGATCGAACAACAGATCCATTTTGCCTGCTTGCGACGGGCGATCGAGCAGGCGCACGCATGAGCATGGTCTCACTCATCATCAATGGGCAGATCGTAAGCTCGGATGTTGAGCCGCGGATGCATCTTGGGGATTTTATCCGAGAGACACAGAATTTGACCGGTACTCATCTCGGCTGCGAGCACGGCGTCTGCGGCGCATGTACCGTGCTGGTGGACGGTGTTCCCATTCGCTCGTGCATCACCTATGCGGTGGCCTGCAGCGGAGCGAGCGTAACGACAATCGAAGGGCTTGACGACGACAAGATCGGGAAGGAGTTGCGAGCTGCATTCACGCGTGAGCATGCATTGCAGTGCGGCTATTGCACGCCCGGGATGCTGATCTCGGCACGTGATTTCGTGCTCCGTGCAGAGTCGCCATCCGAGAAGGACATCCGCATCGCGATGAGCGGGAATCTTTGCCGCTGCACCGGCTATCGCGGCATTATCCGCGCGATCCAAGGGGTTATCGCCGATCGGCGCGGCCGCGGCATCGCCGCGGTGCCCGGGGCAGGGCGCACGACCATAGGTCCCGCAGGCTCCGGACATGGCGCACCGGTGAGTGGCGGTTCGAGTGCCAACCGCACCGCTGTAACCTCGGTATCGGTTGAGAATGCAGCTGCTGAAAGCCTGGCCGAGTGGAAACCACAGGCAAACCTGAAACAGAGTTTCATCGTCAACCATGCAATAAAGAGAGTCTGGGATTTCTTCTCCGATACAGCCGCGGTCGCGTCCTGCCTTCCGGGCGCTTCGGTGAGCGGCGACATCAGTGGGCGCAACATCGGCGGCAAGATGCGCATCAAGGTCGGCCCTATTGTCGCCGAATTCCATGGCACAGCCGAAATTGACCGGAATCCTGCGACTTACTCGGGCACGATCCAGGGCAGCGGTCGCGATCAGCGCAGCAGTTCTGCGACACGCGGAGTGATCCATTACCGACTGCTACCGCAAAACGACGATGCAACGAAAGTTGAGCTTGATGTGGGTTACAGGTTGACGGGCCCGTTGGCTCAATTTAGCCGCTCCGATCTGGTCCGCGATATTGCAAGCCGCATCGTTGCGGTCTTTGCGCAAAACGTCGAAATGCGTCTGGCTGGTGTGTCAAACGGCAAACCGCCTGCCGAATTCAACGCAGGTGGCCTGTTCTTCTCTGCGCTGGTCGATCGTCTGAAGTCATATGTACGCCGGCTGTTTGGACGCTGACGCGCGGTGAGTGCCCATGCAGATGTCAGATCACGAGTAGTGCTTTATGGAGAGAGCAGATGACCGATGACCGCAAGAAAATCCTCGCTGCCGTCGAGGCCAATAAGGACAAAGCGATCAAGTTCTTGCAGGATATTGTGGCAATCCCGAGCGTTACCGGCGAGGAGGGAAAGATCCAGGCATTTCTCAACACGTACCTGAAACAAATTGGCCTGGAAGTCGATATGTGGGAGTCGGACTGGGAAGCATTAAAGAAGCATCCCGGCTACATACCAGTCGAACAGGGCTATGAAGGGCGTCCCAATATTGTTGCCAAGTGGAAAGGTGCGGGCGGCGGCAAGTCGCTGCTGCTGAACGGCCACACCGACGTCATTCCGGTCGGCAATGGCGAAGGCTGGAGCGACAATCCATGGTCGGCCAAAATCAAGGATGGCCGCATCTACGGGCGCGGCTCGTGCGACATGAAGAGCGGCGTGGCCAGCCACATCATCGCTGTCGAATTGCTCAAGGCCGCGGGCATCAAGCTGAAGGGTGACGTCCTCATCAACATCGTCATCGATGAGGAAATCAGCGGCCATGGCACGCTTGATACCGTGATCCGCGGCTATAGGGCCGACGCCGGCATTTCCGGCGAAACCAGCGGCCTTGCTGTGCAGCCGGCCTGCATCGGACGCATCTGGTTCGAGATTGAAATTCAAGGCAAGGCCGCCGGCATTCAGCGCCGGTACCAGGGGGTCAGCGGCATAGAACTTGGGTACAAGATCACAAAAGCAGTCGAGACGCTCGAAGCGAAGCGCGTCGCCACCGTCAAGCATCCGTTGTACCCGAAAGCAATCGATGCTCTGCCGTGCATGATCGGAGCATTTCACTCCGGCAATTTTCCGAGCTCATTCCCCGCGACCTGCGTGTTGAAGGGCAGCATGGCGACTGTCCCGGGCGAGGATCATGAGGGCGTCAAGCGCAGCCTCGTCGAGCACATCGCAAAGTTCGCCGCGGAAGATTCGTGGATGAAAGATCACCCGCCGCAGGTTCGGTTTGTCGGTTACGATGCCCAGGCTTCGGAAATCCCGGTTAACCATCCCATCGTGGAGACAGTGAGCAAAAACTACACCGAAGTGACGGGACGCCAGCCCGAGATCAGCGGCCGCCAGGGCGCGGCTGACACGCGCTTCCTCAACCTTTATGGCAAGACGCCGACCGTAATCTTTGGACCGGGCTCGACCGCCGTGATGCATTCGGACGACGAGTACGTATCGATCGACGACTATCTCGCAGCCATCAAGGTGATGGCCCTGAGCATATATGATTGGTGTGGCGCGTGAGCCGCGGCTGAGCGGCGGTGGCGATTTCCAAGCCGGCTCATTGGTCGGATCGTGGCCGTTCCTGTAAAGTCGTATCGGGAATGTGAGATGCTGATAAACTCGGGCAGATGATGAGTTGAGCGTTTTCGAGCCGTGCACGCGTGCCGCCGTTCGACTCGGCGAGGACAGACATGAGCGGTAAACAGAAGCAACCGTTGATCGTTGGCATTACCGGCGCCTCGGGAGCCATCTATGGGGTGCGGCTCCTGGAGATGCTCAAGGCGTGCGGCGTCGAGAGTCATCTGATCGTATCGCGCGCGGCCCTGTTGACACTCGCTTACGAAACCGAACTGAAGCTTTCCGACCTGGAGAAGCTTGCTACAGTCGTGCACCCGAATAATGATGTTGGCGCAGCTTGTTCGAGCGGCTCATTTCGTACCATGGGCATGATCATCGCGCCATGCTCGATCAAGACCATGGCCGAGATCGCTACGGGTAATACCGCGAACTTGATCTCGCGCGCAGCCGACGTGGCGCTGAAAGAGCGGCGCCGGGTTGTTTTACTATTGCGGGAAACGCCGCTGCATCTCGGTCATATCAGGACAATGGCAGAGGTGACCGAGGCAGGCGCTATCGTCTATCCGCCCGTACCGGCTTTCTACGCGCAGCCCAAATCGCTGACCGAGATGATTGATCATACGCTCGGACGTGTTCTCGACCTGTTCGATGTCGAGGTAGGCGCGGTCAGGCGTTGGTCAGGTGGAAGGGGGAAATCGGGGCCGACTCGTGCCCGCGACGAGGATCTTATCCGTTCTTCATAACTCGGGCTAAGACATGCGTACCGGGGAGCTAGAATTCGATAACGAATTTTGGCGCTTTTCCGTTGCGGTTTATGCAACGCCTGGAGTTGCCGAGGAATGCCTCGCGCTACAGGAGGCATTGGGCATCGACGTCAACCTGTTGCTCTTTTGTGCATGGCTGGGCGCAAGACGTCATGTCATCCTCACACCGTCGGATGTCGCGGGTGCGGACACCGCTGTTCGCAATTGGCACAAGAGCGTCGTTCAGCCTCTCCGCGGTGTGCGGACGGCACTGAAGTCTATTTGTGGTGATTGCGCCGGGTATCGCTCTAAGGTGAAGGCGATCGAGCTGGAAGCCGAGCAAATGGAGCAAGCCATGCTTTATGCTTATGCGCGCGAGCATTGGCCCAAAACTCGCGCAACGGATGCGCCGCAGAGCGTTCGAGAAAATGTGCAAACAGTTCTGATTTATACGGCGCGCGGCTCGGCCTCACATTCCGAGGTCAAAATGCCCGACCGACTCACCGAAGTTGCGATCAGCCTGCGCCATTAGCGCGGCCGACCGCTCCGCAGTTGGCTCCGAAGGGTCTTATGGGTAGCAATCGTTTTATCGTTGTTCTAACATTAGGCTCTTTGGGGGTCGTTAGTAATGGCAAACCGCGCCGGTAATGTTGATGCGCAAAGTTTGCGCGGTTTCCTCAAAATGGTCGAAGAGGACTATCCCGACCAGATCCTGCGAATAGCCGAAACAGTCGATCCGCAGTTCGAAATGACTTCTGTCGTATTCGAACTGGAACGCGCCGGCAAAAATCCGGTCGTCATCTTCGAAAAGCCTGCGGGATTCAGCATTCCAGTCGTGACGAATGTGGCCGCAAACCGCAGCCTTTTAGCAGCCTGCCTAGGAGTCGAGCCGGCGGAGCTTCCCACAGCATTCCGCGAGCGCTGTCAAAAATACATCCCGTGCGAGCTCGTCTCCGAAGCGGCGTGGAATGAGGTGGTGATCGAGGCTGAAGACGTCGATCTTTGTAAGCTTCCGATACCTCTACAGTTCTCAGTGGACGGTGCGCCATACATTACCGCCGGCCAGATTTCGGCGCGCGATCCAGTGACTGGAATAGATACGACCGGGTTCCATCGTTTGATGCTCAAGGGCAAGAACCGGCTCGGAGTATCACTGCACTCCCGTCGGCGAATGTACGAGTTTCACCGGCGAGCGGAAGAACGCGGTCATTCGCTGCCGGCAGTGATCACGATCGGGACGCATCCCCTCCACTACATGGGCTCGATGGTCTATGCCTATCCTCCGAATGTGAGAAAGTTCGAAATCATCGGCGGACTTTTCGGCGAGCCTTACCGGCTCGCCCGAAGTGGAATCGACGATCTTGAAGTGCCAGCCGGCGCTGAAATTGTGATCGAAGGCGAAATCCTTGCCGGCGTACATGAACCGGAAGGGCCCTTCGGCGAATTTACCGGTTATGCATCGTATCGTAGTACGCAAAATGTCTTCGTTGCGAAACGAATTCGCATGCGCAGCGACGCGATATACCAATGCGTCACGTCGGGCATGTCCAAAGATCACATCCTGGTCTCTTGCGTCACGCGCGAAGGCGAGATTCTGAACGCTTTGCGGCGCAATCTACCGAATGTGCGCAATGTGCACGTTCCTCACACGACATGCGGCGCTTTCGTCGCATTCATTTCAATGAAGAAGACAGCGGATGGCGAGCCACAGATGGCTATCATGGCCACGCTCGGCACCGAACTTTACACGAAATACGTCATAGTCGTGGATGACGATGTCGATATTTTCGATCTTAACGACGTGATTTGGGCCGTGGCGACGCGGGTTCGCGCAGAGAAGGACATCTTTTTTATTCCTGGCGCGAAGGCGGCGATCCTGGACCCGACCTCCGACCCGCAGAATTTCACTGTCACCAAGATGGGCATTGACGCCACGCGGCCGTCGGGACTCGATTTCGCCGAGCGGCTAGTGATCTCCGAAGAGCAGCGTGCGCGCGCAAGAGCGATTCTGCAAACCGCGGGTACAAAAATGTAACGAAGGTTGCGTGCCGTTTGCGTGGTCGAATTGGACAACAGCTGGAGGACACAAAATGAAGCGCATGTTTTCGGTGGCTTTGATGGTCGGCGCAATATGCATGGCTTCCGTTCCGGCATCGGCGCAAAAAAAGACGGAGCTGAGATTCGGCACCGTCGGGATTGGCTCATCCTGGTATAATTACGGCGCGGGTATGGCCGAACTGGTCAAGGCTAAGCTGCCGGCCGGGTCCTCGATCGATGTGTTGCCGCGCGCTGGCGGTATCGGCAATCTCAAGCTCGTGAACTCCGGTGAAATGGAGCTGGGCATCTCGTTTTCCGTATCGACAGCTGAGGCCTGCGGCGGCTTCGGCACATTCAAGGACAAGCTTACAAACGTGCGAGCAGTCCTTGGCGGGCTGGACACCTATTATTTTGGGACGTTCGTCACCAAGAAATCAGGGGTCACGTCTTGGAATGACATTGTGGCTGCCAAAAACAAATTCCATCTCCTGACGACGAAAGCGGGTGGAACTGGCGAGCAGGCTGTCCGGCAAGTGATTGCGCTTCTTGGGTCCAGTAAAGAAGACATTGCAAAAAAGGGAGGCATGATCGAACCGACCGAGCGTTCAGGGGCGGGTGAGACAATTCGTGACGGACAGGCAGATGGCTGGGCGCATGTCGTAACAAAGGGTCATCCCGCCGCCACTCAGATCGTCACTATCAACGATACCATCGTGCTTCCGCTGCCCGATGCGATAATCAAGGGCATGGTCGAGAAGAACGGCTGGAGCCCGGCAACGCTACCTGCCAACACGTTCAAAGGACAAACCGAGCCGGTCAAGACCGTGCGGACCGCATCGAACATCATCGCTGCCGCTTCGGTGCCCGAGGATGTCGTCTACACCTTTACCAAGACGATTATGGAGAATGCCGACAAGCTGCCAAAAATTCACTCGGCGCTAAGCGATTTCGATCCGAAGCAAGCTGCCGATGCGGGCTTGAACGGCAATTGCCCGCTGCATCCGGGCGCCGCAAAATATTATCGGGAGGTCGGACTGATCAAATAGTCGATCTCGGGGCGTGATCAATTCCAGCGGCCTGACGCGGGGGGACTGAATGGAATTTTCTGCATCGGCCGCGAGAATGACGTTGGGCGCTATCGCGCTTGCGCTCACCACGGTTCAGTTCATGCCTTTGGTTCTGGGTCATTCGATCTATGAGATCACGTTTCTAGCAACCCATCTTGGAGCGGCCTTATCGGGAAGCTTCTTGATTTTTGGCCCGCGTGCAAAGCGGGCCTCCGACGATTCAGTTCCGCTGATAGACGTCGGCCTTGCGGCTCTAGCACTGGTTTGTGCTGGTTATTTCGTGCTTCAGGGGGCGCGCATCTCCGAGCGGATCGAAGGTGTCGACCCGGTCTACGCGCCAGACATCGTCTTCGGATGCGTCCTGATTGCGCTGCTGCTGGAGTCTTGCCGGCGGGCAACTAGTGCAATCCTGGCGATTATCGCCGCTATCTTCATCGCCTATATTTTCCTCGGCCCGTATCTTCCCGGGATGCTTGCGCATCGCGGCATGCGCCTGGACCGATTCATTGACCTTCAGGTTCTCTCAACTCAGGCGATATTCGGATCTCCAATTTCGGCTTCCGCTTACATGGTGTTCTATTTCGTGCTGGTCGGTGCCTTTTTGGAACGATCGGGCGCCGGCAAACTTTTCGTCGATCTCGCTTTCTGCGTGACTGGCCGAGCTTGGGGCGGTGCGGCCAAGGCGTCCGTTATCTCCTCGGGTCTGTTCGGCATGATCTCGGGTAGCGCCGTTGCTAACGTCTTGGTCAATGGCATCATCAGCATCCCGCTCATGAAGCGCACGGGCTTCAGCGCAACCATGGCGGGCGCGATCGAGGCCACCGCATCGACCGGTGGACAGCTCGCGCCTCCGATAATGGGCGCCGCGGCATTCATTCTGGCAGATATCGTTGGCGTTTCTTATTCTTCTGTGGCCTTTGCGGCGATCATCCCCGCGGTACTTTATTATCTTTCGATTTACGTCGTCGTCGACAGCTACTCGCGCCGACGCGGACTTGCACCTAGCACCATATTGCCGATTCAGGAATCGCTCGCGGGTTTGCGCGAGCGCTGGCACCTGCTGCTGCCGTTGCTCGTCATGATCTACTTTCTGATGTCGCAGTATTCGTTGATGCTGACTGGCGCGGCCAGCCTGATCGCTATCATCGTCATCAGTTGGGCGCGGACCTCAACTCGCATGGGCCTAGGGACGTTGTATGAGGCGATCGTCCAGGGCACCCGTGCAACCGTCGAGATTGCGATCCCGTCCGCGACCGCGGGCATCATCGTTGGCACGCTCGTGCAGACAGGGATGGCCCTGAATCTGCAGCACTGGCTGCTCGGGTCAGCGGGCAACAACCTGATGCTGACGCTGGTCGGCACGATGATCCTGACGATTATCTTTGGCATGGGTATGCCAACCGCGGCGGCCTATCTTGTTTCAGCGATCCTGGTCGCCCCGGCGCTTCAGGAACTTGGTCTTCCTGCACTCGTCGCCCATATGTTCATCTTCTACTTTGCCATTCTCTCCATGGTGACGCCGCCAGTGGCACTCGCAGCCTATGCGGCCGCGGGTCTGAGTGGGGCGAACCTCTGGAATTCTGGCTGGGCTGCCTTTCTGATCGCTATCCCGGGATTCTTGATCCCGTACGCGTTTGTCGCCGACCCAGCGGTCATCTTGCAGGGAGATCTCATCCATGCGGCCGGAGTGATCGCGGCGGCTGCGCTTGGTGTGATCGCGGCTTCTGCGGCCACTGGCGGCTATCTTCTCGGTCCGCTGTCGCTTCCGGCACGCATCCTTTTGTTTTGCTTTGCTCCGTTACTGATTGATCCTCATTTCACAACGGACCTAATCGGCGGGGCGGGATTAGTCCTGGTATCAGCTTATCAATTTTTCCGTTATCGCCATGCGAAGCCGGTTGCGGTGCAAAGTCTGTAACCGAATGCAATCAAGACCCACGTAAGCCCCTGCGAGGCTCATGCGCACTCTAATCAAAGCAAGTTGGATTGTGGGTCATGAAGCGGGCAGCCACCGGTTGGTTCGCGACGGAGTCGTTGTTTACGAGGGCAACACGATCATCCATGTCGGCAAATCATTTGATGGTCCGGTCGACAAAACGATCGACGCAGCTGGAAAGCTTGTGGCACCCGGTTTCATCGACACGCACGTGCATTCCGGCCACCGAGCGTCACACAGGCTCATCACCGATACCGGAAGGCCGATGTACTACGGACAGCCTTTCCTTGAGATCAGCGTCCCAAAGGAAGGAAAAGTCGTTAAGGGCGATCCACGCTATTTGAAGCACGGTGACGCGGAATCGCAGGCCGCTTTTGAACTCAATGCCGCATTCACGGTCGCTGAATTGCTACGCAACGGGGTCACCACCTTCGTCGAATTCGGCAGTCAGGAACGCGTCCAAGATGCGCTGTTGAGCGAGGTTACGAGGCTTGGCGTGCGAGCCTATCTCGCCCCAGGTTATGACTGCGGACGATGGGTTGGCGATGAAAACGGACGGCTGAAGCGTGTCCGAAATGACGAACTCGGGCTTAAGGGACTTGAAACGGCACTGAAATGGATCGAACGGCATGATCGAAAGGCTGACGGTCGAATCCGCGGCATTCTGGTGCCCCGCGAGGTGGAAACATCGAGCATCGCGCTGCTGCAACGAACCCGTGAAGAGGCGGATGCGCGCAAGTTGCCGATGGCAACACATGCCGCATACAGCGTGCTCGAGTTCCACGACATCGTACGCGAGTATATGAAGACACCGATCGAGTTGCTCGACGATCTGGACATGTTACGACCGACACTGAATATCGGGCACGGCAATTTCATCGCTGACAACCCAAATCTAAACTATTCATCCGGTCACGATCTTGAATTGATGGGCAGGGCGGGGGTCACGATCTCACATTGCCCTATCAATATTGTAAGGCGCGCGCGGGTGCTCGATAACTGGAATAAGTACCGTGATGCCGGCGTCAACATTTCAATCGGATCCGACACTTATCCGCGCGACATGATTATGAATATGCGCACGGCCTCTTACCTCGGAAAGATTATGACACACACCTATTTTGCTGCCGCCGCCGGCGAGGTGTTCGAAGCTGCCACCTTGGGCGGCGCCAAGTCCGTCGGACGCGACGATCTGGGGCGACTTGCACCGGGTGCACTTGCCGACATCATCATCATCGATCTGACCGGCCGAAATACGCTGCGGTATGGCCCCGTGCGCGATCCGGTCAGGAGTGTTGTCGAATGTGGCATCGGAGATGATGTCGATACCGTCATCGTCGACGGGAAAGTCTGCATGGAGAATGGTGCCATTCCGGGCATCGATCTTGGCCGGCTACGTGATGATGCCCAGGCAGCTGCCCAGGCTATTTGGGACGGCCTGTCAGAATGGGATCCGCTGGGTCGGACAGCCGAACAGGCTTGTCCTTATTGCTACCCGACCCTCTGATCGGCGGGTTTGCGCCGCACGACGAGCTTTGCCTTCAGCGTTTGAAGCGTCTGTCCGTGCTGATTCGCCGTACGAACAAGGACCGTTACCCTGCCGCGATCCGGCCGTGATTGCGATGGCGTGATTTCAAGAATTTCATTTTCAACATGAAGAATATCGCCGGCTCTCGTTGGCATAGGCCACTGCAATTCGCCACCGCTGCCGATGATGCCGCCAGCAAGGGGCAGGCCGCCTTCCACGTTGAGGCGCATTGTGATCGCAGCCGTGTGCCACCCACTCGCCGCCAATCCCTCCAAGATCGAGTCCTCAGCAAGTTTTTCGTCCATATGGCAAGGTTGGGGATCAAATTCGGCCGCGAATGCCTTGATCTGCTCAGCATCAAGGGCATGCGTTCCACTCTTGAAGCGTTGCCCGACCTTCAAATCGTCAAGATAAAAAACCGCGATCTCTTTTGTCTCCGGCATGCTTCCCTCATTTCGCGCGCGGGACGCTGTGCAATTTTCCCGAGCGCATCCAGACCAGTGCAGCAACAAAGACAGCTGCCAAGAGGCCGACCAGATCCGAAGTCAAACCTGGTTTGATCAGCAACAGGCCGCCGACGATTGCGACCGCGCGCTCGATTTTGTTGTGGGGCAGAAAGCTGTGTCCCTGTATTCCCACAGAGATCAGATAGGTGCCGAAGACCGCAGCGCAAAAATCAATACCGACTTCAATGAAACTGCCTTGCATAAGCAGCGTCGGCGCATAGGCAAACATGTAGGGCACGACGAATGCGACGATGCCGATCTTGACGGCAGCAATACCCACCGAATGTGGATTGGCGCGGGCTATGCCTGCAGCCGCGTAGGCGGCGAGAGCAACCGGCGGCGTTATCGCCGCAATGCAGCTGAAATAGAAAATGAACATGTGCGCTGCAAGAGGAGTGAGACCCAATCGAATGAGCGCCGGCGCCGTCAATGAGGCCATGATCAGATAGACGGCTGATACAGGCATCCCGCAGCCCAGGATAACGGCGGCGATCATCGTCAAGATCAGCGCCACTGGAAGCGAGTTTCCAGCGATGCTCGACATAACCGATGCAAAGTGAGGCCCGAGGCCGGTCAATGAAAGCACGCCGACGATAATTCCCGCAGCCGCACAGGCAGAAGCGACGGGCATCGTAGCGACTATCCCGCTCTCAAGTGCTTTCAGTAGCATCGCCGGCCGCATATTTGGCCGTGTGTTAGCCCGCACTATCGCGACGACGAAAAGGAGCACGATCGAGGCGAACGCTGCCTTGAGCGGAGACCAGCCGTACAGGAGGGCAGCGACCATCGCCACAACAGGGATGATAAGGTGGCCCGAATGGGTCAAGACCGCTTGTAACCTCGGCAGCTTTTCCCGCGGCAAGCCGACCAGTCCTTCCTTCGCCGCCTCCAGGTCGACCATCCAATAGAGCGTGACGTAGTACAGAACGGCGGGGATCGTCGCGGCAATCGCAACATCGCGGTAGGGCACATTCAGGTATTCGGCCATGATGAACGCGGCCGCCCCCATGATGGGCGGCATGATGGAGCCGCCGGTGGAGGCCACCGCCTCGATGGCTGCGGCCATGACACCGCGTACCCCGGTGCTGGTCATAAGCGGAATCGTGAAGCTGCCGACGGTCATGACATTAGCCACCGGCGAACCTGAGATCATCCCCATCAGTGCGCTGGAGAGCACGGCCGTCTTGGCGGGGCCGCCCCGCAGCGTCCCGGCCGCAGCGTAGGCCACTTCTGTAAAAAACCGACCACCGCCGGCAAGATTGAGCAAAGCGCCGAATAAAATGAAAAGAATGATGTACGAAGCGGAGATTCCAAGCGGCAGGCTGTAGATACCTTCCGTCGAGAGATAAAGGAATCCAAGCAAACCATTCAGATCGAATCCGCGATGAGCAACAAGGCTCGGCAAGTGATTTCCGAACAGCGCGTACAGCATCAAAACAATGCAGGTCAGCGGAAGAACGATACCGGTCGTCCGTCGCGCAGTCTCGAGGACGATCAAGACAGCCAGCCCGGCCAGGATGATCTCGGGCACAGTCAGGATTCCGACGCCGAGCACGCGGTCGTCGATGGTCAAAATGATATACAGATTGGTTGCTATGCCTCCGAGTGCCAAGAAAAGGTCGAGCCAAATCTGACCTTTCGGACTCGAACGGTTTTTAGAGTGATACAGAATCAGGATCAGCGAGGAGATCAATGCCCAGTGGACCGTGACCTGTACGTGGCTCGCGAACAGGCCGAACGCCCCCGTGTATAAATGGAAACCACTGGCGAGGAGTACGCCGATCTGGAACAGTGTGCGCCAACCCCCCACCAGGTCGCGCTTGACCGTTCCTTCGTCGCTTGGCTGAGAAGCTTGACCGTCTTTCTCTGTCACGGTCGCGGTGTCCATATTCGCGGCGCTACTTGATCGCTCCGCGCTCCCTGAAATATTTTTCCGCTCCCGCGTGCAGAGGCAATCCGCCCTTGGGTCCGTTCTCGAGACTGATCGCCCGCGCCGACGGATGAACGCTACGTAACTGGTCGAGATTTTCGTAAACCGTTTTGACCATCTGATAAACCAGATCGGCATTCATATCTTTTCGTACGATAATAATGTTCGCCGAGCCGACGGTCGGGACGTCCTCAGCAATACCGTATACGGATTTGCCGATCGTGCCAGCGGTGTAGAACGGGAACTTGTCCAGAAAGGCGGTCTTCTTTTCTGCGCTGACCGGAATGAATCGAATCGACTTGCGCAGACTCAATTCCTTGATCGGTGCAACCGGTGGCGCCGTATTGATGATCGCCGCATCGACATTGCCATCACCCAGTGCAGAAAATCCGTCATTATAATTTACATACACATGGGTATAGTCACCGGGAGCGATGCCGTAGACTGCCAGCAGCTGGTCCATCATCATGGCAGTCGTGTTGCCCTGAGGACCGACCGCAACGCGCTTGCCTTTGAGATCGGCCATCGTCTTGATGGAAGAATCTCCAAGCACTACCACGTGCAGGAAGCCACCTGCCAAGCCTCCGAACAAGAGTGAAATGTTCGGCTGCTGCTTGCCTTTGTAGACTTCCGTGCCCTGCAATGCCCAGACTGCCAGGTTGGCATTGGTCGGGCCAATATCGATTCGGCCCGCGCTCGCAAGGACGGGTGCCTCGAAGGCTCCGCTCGTGGAACGCACTCGCGTCTCGACACCCTTGATTTTCTCGTTGAATATTTTTTCCAGGCCCGTGCTGATCGCATAATAGGCCCCGCCGAGCGGGCCGCCTCCGATGGTAATGAATTCGGCAGCGCGGGTTGGAGCGCTCGCGAAAGCGATCAGTGCGCTCACCAGGACAGCGTATGTGAATTTGAGGTTGTGCATCGCTACCTCCACAGATGGTGTTCAGCGGCTGTTTTTCCGAGCTTCGATCCAGTAACGCCCACTTTCGTCCCGGCCGAGCTCGAACTGTAACCTTATTTCGCTCCACGCTTTCAGAATGGCCCGATATTTATGTTCGGAAAAGCGAGTCAGAACCTCCTTGAAGAATACAGGCCTGGCCAAGAATTCTTCGAGATCACGAACCAGTTTGCTGTCCGGCTGCATTTCGCGGTTCACAAGTAATCTTCCGCGCGGACCTGATCCTTGAAAGCCGGAACGATCCGTTCGTATCGGAAGGCCGGGATGCCCTCCGGGATTGTTGCATCGATACCGAATTTGGCGGTGGTCGGCAGTTCGCCTGGTTTGAGATCCCACGGGCGTACGCTTGGATCCACGTGCTTGCCCTTCATTCCGCTGAGAATGACGATGTCCTTGTCGGCCTGACAGCGAAAAGTTACCGCCCATTCGACTTCGTTCGAGTCGTAGATGTCGATATCGTCGTCCGTCACGATCGCCTGCTTCACAACCGGCAGTGCAAGCAGTGCTGCCAATGCGTTCTTTCCTTCTCCTGCCCGTTTTTTGATAGCGGCGACGACCGACCAACCGCAACAGCCACCTTCGGTGGCCCGAACGGCGACGGCTTGCACCCCAGCCAATCCTAGAACGCGCATACAGGCGGCTTCGGTCGCCGGTCCGTTCAGCCAGTCATTTTCCCAAGGCATGTGAAGCGATTGAAAGATCGCATCCTTCCGCATCGTGATTGCGGAGATCCGAAAAAGCGGATTTTTTTTCAGATCGCCCTGCATTCCTGCAAATTCGCCGAACGGGCCTTCGTCAGCTGTCCACCCATTGGGCAGCAACTCGCCTTCAAGGACGATCTCCGCGTTTGCCGGAACGTGAACATCGACCGTCTTGCCACGGACGATCTGGACGGCTTCTCCGCGCAATGCACCGGCTATATCCATCTCATTGACGCCCGCGGGAGCTTTGTAGGCGGCCGCCATGTGTTCATACGCGTGCACTCCGATCGCAACGGCAATCGGCAGCGGCTTTCCGGCCTCGTAGGCCTTGCTGTAATAGCGACGTAGATCTGACGCCGTGAAAAGGTCGATTCCTAATTCGCGTTCTGTACGGAACATCAGGCGGTAGCAACCGGCGTTCGGACCGAATTCGGGGTCATCGGCGAATGCCACCCCCGCCGAAATGTAAGGGCCACCGTCTTTCTCGTGCATGAAAGGAATAGGCAGTTCAGTGAGATCGACGTCGTCGCCGGTCCGAACGATTTCTTGGCAGGCGCCCTTATTGACCATGACCGGCGGGATCGGACGGCTGACGGCTTTCGCGAATTGCTTGGCCAATTCGGTCTCCGGCCATCCGAGAGCGGATGCAAGCCTGGTACGGGTCCAATACAGCCCGCCGACCATCCGAATCGAATAGCCGTCAACCTTTTCGCAAAAGATTGCCTTCGGGACTTTCGAGCACAATGCACTGATGAACTGTGGACTAATACGCTTTGATGTGCGCTGCAAACATCCATCGTGCTCCATCCGTCGCAGCATGCCACGGAAGTCTTCGTTTGAAGTCGCCGGCGTCATGGAGAAAAACGCTCAGCTGGGCCGACGCCGCCTTTCATCTTTTACCCCCGGACGTGCGAAAAGCCTGGCACTACGGCGCATGAGCTTAATGTTAGAACAATGATATGATCAAGCCGCAGCACAGGGCAATAGACTACCGGTAGCAGGGATTGCAGAAAGATTGCCATGCAGAGCAGCCTATCTTTCTGGGCGGAAGGAACACCATGATTCCCGTAGCACGCGTCGATGATGTTCGTTGCTGCCTGTAGCTCGCACCAAATGGCAGTCAATGTAGAGTTTCAAAAAGGCTTTTCGAAAGGCCCGCGTATGCAAACTCACTCTGAAATGATCCGCGCGTATATTCGTGCGAAGGACGAAAACCGTCCTCACCTTATGAGGCGCATATTCGCCGAGACGGCAACACTTGAGATGGTTGTCCAGACGGGGACAATTTCCTTCCCGCCAATCTCTAGAGGTGTCGACACGATAACCCAAGTGCTGGTTCGCGATTTCGGAAAAACGTTCGAAAACGTGTATACGTTTTGTCTGACGGATGCTCCTAGCAACGATAATGGCCCATTCTCATGCAACTGGCTGGTGGGGATGTCGGAAAAGGAGACCGGCACTGTGCGCGTCGGCTGCGGACGTTACGACTGGATTTTCCAAACAGGCGGGGCTCGTCTCGTCGAAAAACTGAGTATTACGATCCATTTGATGCTTGTACTGTCTGGGCAGGACTTGCGCCCGGTAATGGACTGGCTCTCCAAGCTCCCTTATCCGTGGTGTCCGGCGGAGAAAGCGGCAAATGGAATGCCAAGCGTCCCAGACCTCAAGCCGGCTTTCGATTACATCAATAGGGTTCGCGTGTAGGACACATGTAGTGAGATGTCCTCATAAACTCATTGCAGTCTCTGAGTGTAGGAAGGCATGATAAGATTTTGCGCGTCCCTAAGTGTCAGGTAAGACTGAATCTCTGCACGACTTACAGGACCTCCAGAAAATGTCACAAGCCGTCGTGCCGAGCGCCAGCCAGGCTCGGCTGATTTTGATCGGGACGGCCATGCTGCTCACTCTCGGCATGGGCATCCGTCAGAGTTTCGGGCTATTTCTGGCGCCGGTCACGCGCGATCTCGCCGTCACGGCGGCCGATTTCACCCTCGCGCTGGCCGTGCAGAATATCGTCTGGGGTCTCTCGCAAGCGCTCGTCGGGGCGACCGCCGACCGCTTCGGTTTACGCATTACCATGGTGGCGGGCGCCGCGTTCTACGTTGTTGGTCTGGCTGCCATGGCCGCCGCTCAAGGCGCACTCACGCTGATTGTTTCCGGCGGCTTGATCGGTATCGCTTTGTCGTGCACGGCGACATCATTGGCAATGACCGCGTGCGTTCGCGCCGTATCGGAAAAGCGGCGCAGCACGATGCTCGGAGTTGTCTCTGCGGCGGGCTCGCTCGGCACGCTCGTGGTGCCGCTCGGAACGCAGGCGCTGCTTGCGCGCGAGACCTGGCAAGTCGGCATGTTTCTTTTCGCGCTCATGGCGCTCGCGATGCTGCCGGCCGCGTATTGGGCTGGCGGCGCCGACAAAATACCGGCGCAAGCCTCGGCAGCTGCTTCCATGCGCGAGGTGCTTGGACAGGCAATGCGCAACCGACCATTTCTCGTCATGTCGGGTGCGTATTTCGTTTGCGGTTTCAATCTTATCTTTCTGACCACGCATTTGCCGGCTTATCTGGTGATTTGCGGACAGGACCCCATGCTGGGCGCGGAAGCGCTGGCCATGATTGGCGGCGCCAGTGCTATTGGTTCTTTGCTGACCGGCTGGCTCGGCGGAATTTATCCGAAGCACATACTTCTCGGGCTTCTGTACATCCTGCGTTCGATCATGTTTGCCGTCTATGCCGCGTTGCCGCCCACTCCGACAACCACTCTGCTGTTTGCGGCGGCAATGGGCTTGCTTTGGTGGCCCGGTCTGGCGCCGCTCATCGGCGGTCTTGTCGCTGAAATCTTCGGTACGCGCTACATGGCAACCCTGCTCGGAGTGTCTTTCGTCGTCCACCAGTTGGGATCGTCACTCGGGGCCTGGGGTGGCGGCCTGATCTTCGATCTTTCGGGCTCCTATGATCTGGCCTGGCAGATCGGGACACTGATCGGGTTTGCGGCCGGCATCATTCAGATTCTGGCAGGAGGTCCAACGCGGCGGCGCGATCGCATGATGGTGCCGGCCGTCGCCACGACGTGATCATAGGGCCCCGCTTCCATGCAAACTCAAGAATTCCCGACGACGTATGATTGAGCTGCGCCACCTTAGATACTTCGTCAGTGTCGCGGAGAAACTGCACTTCTCGCGCGCGGCCGAGGAACTGAACATTTCAACGCCCACTCTGAGCCATCAGATCCAGGCGCTGGAGCGCATGCTCGGGGCGCAACTTCTGTTTCGTAAGAAAAAAAGCGGAGTCTCGCTTACGCAGACGGGCAAGCGTTTTCTCGACGAAGCCCGGGCTACGCTCAGGCAGGCGGAGAATGCAGAGCTGGTCGGGCGACGCGCTGCGCGCGGTGAACTTGGCTCCGTCGCCGTCGGTTACATCCTCGCGGCAAGCTGTACGGGTCTTCTGCCGGATCTTATTGCGTCATTTGTGAAACAGAATCCGAATGTCTCGGTGCACATCAATCGCTTGGAGACCTTCCCGCAGATCAAGGCGCTCGTTGAAGGGGCGCTCGACGTCGGATTCATCAGGTCTCCCCCGCGATATCCGGCCGAGCTGACCGGCTTTGTCGTTCACCGGCACCCTTATTGCGTTGCCATCCCGAAAGATCACCACCTAGCCATGCGCAAGCAACTCACACCCGCCACTCTTCTCAACGAACCGTTCGTATCCGGGTCATTGGAAACGGAAGTCGGATTCTGGGGAAACCTGGGGGCCATCTCGAAAGCGGGTCAGTCACCTCGGATCGTGGCGAGGACGCCCGACATTTTTTCACTGTTGACCCTTGTTGCGGCCGGTGCCGGGCTGGGCATCATCTCAGCGCCATTGCAAAACGTCGCCATTCCGGGCGTCGTGTACCGACGAATAACAAATCCGCTGCAAGAGGCGGAGATCGCGGTCGTATATCGCAAACGCGAGAATGCACCCGCGGTGAAGTCGTTCATTCAATGTCTGCGGACCAAAGCGCGGGTCGGTGCCTGAGGGCTGGTACATCGGCCAACTTTGGAGTCAGGCTCGCCCTTTCACGCGCAGCTTATCGCCCAAACGCCTCAAGTCGACCACCACGCGTTCATGCGTTCCGCTTCCTATTTCCTCCATTTCGTCGCGCGCGCTGACATCAAATTCGATTCGTCTGCCGTCGATTTTTGTGACCACGGCCTCGGCGACGATCCGATGACCGACGGGAGTTGCGGCGAGATGCCGAATATTGACAGCCGCACCGACTGCGCTCTCGCCAGGATCGAGATAATCACGCACAGCATTTAGCGCGGCGTTCTCCATTGCTGTGATCAACATGGGGGTGGCGAAGACGGGCGGCAGCGCGGCGTCCTTGAATTGATTTGCAAGATGCGCAGGAGCCACCCGAAGCGAGTAGGTGCCGCGGGCTCCGATCGGAATTTCTCTCATGGCAAGTCACACTTTGCACGCGGGACCCGATTGACGGCGGGTGCAAGCATCACAAGCGCTATCCCGCACAGCGCAATCGGCAGGAAGGACGTTGCTGGAATTCCACTCAAGTCCCATGCCAGGCCGCTGATCACAGGAACGATCACGGCGAGGCTATAACTGATCGTGAACATGGCGGCCGTGACGCGATGCACATCGTCCGGCAGGCTCAGGAGTGGAGGCAAGGCGAGCACCAGAACGAGGATCGCGGCTGCCGAGAAACCCTGCAACGTTGCTGCTGCCGCGGCCCATATCCCATGGCCAAAAACAATGCCTGCCGTTGCGACCACGCATAGTAATCCGCACATGACGTACGGCCAGAGCCTTCTCTTCAGACGCTCGGCCAATGCCAGCAACAGGAGCGAGGCCGGTATCTGGCCTAAATTGAGCCCTGACAGCGCGGCGCTGATCCAGTCGCCGTCACCGTTGCTTTTCAGGTAATCGGGAATGAAGGCATTGGTCGTAAAATAGGTCGCGTTCACGGTTCCAAGCATGATGCCGAGCCGCCACATCAGCGGATCGTTCCAATCCGGCCACCATCGCGGTCGCGATTTAGAACCGTTCGTCGAAGCGGCTGGAGATGGAGCGAGTAGCCACACGAGTGCACCGATAATGATGACGGGCACGCTCCAGAAAACGAATCCGCGCTGCCAGGTACCGCCGACCAGCGGCAAGGCCAACGGCAGCATCAATGCCACCGGGGCGACCTCGCCGATCAGCAAACCATTCGTATACACCGCGGTTGCAAAGCCGATTCGCTGTGGGGTCCAGGTCCGAACAGCGGGTGGCATCGTTACCTGCATGATAGCCACGCCAGCCCCCATTATGATGGTCATGGCATATAGCCACGCCACGTCCGGTACTGCGCCACGGAGTGCACCGCCGACAGCGTTCACTGCAAGTCCAATTACCATCGCGGCGCGCACGCCCACACGCGCGATGAGCAGCGATCCCGGAACTGCCGCAAACGCGAAAAGCATCGAGGGTAACCCGGTGAGAATCCCGATCTGCGTCGCGCTCAAACCCATTTCGTCGTGGATGAGCGGGAGCACCGGAGGAACTGCGAGGATGGTCAATCGTAGTGCTGTTCCGGAAAGCCAGAGCAACAAAAGCGAGACGAGCAGACGCGATTGCGTCGAAGCGTCATTGCCGACGTCGTTCATCGATAAATCCGGGCTTGCTGACCAGACGGGGATTCGAGTTCACGGCGAACCAATTCAGCAAGCGAACCCAGGCAGTGATCGAACCTGATCCCTCGGATATTGAAAGCGGCGGCCGCCGCCATGTCATCATCCTTGTCGCCGATCAGGAAGCTGCGCGCGATGTCCAGCGGCCACTCGCGCGCGGCCTGCTCCAGCATTCCGACGCCGGGTTTTCGACAGCGGCAGCGCACAGCCAGAGATTTCACAACGGCATCGGGATGATGCGGACAGTAATAAAAGGCGTCGACACGGGCGCCATGCTGCGCCAATTCGCGCTGCATACGTGCATGAAACGACTTTACCGCTGTTTCGTCGAAATAGCCGCGCGCCACTCCGGATTGATTGCTGATCACCAGCACGTAGTAACCGAACTGATTCAGGAGCCGTACGGATTCCTGCGCTCCCTGTATCCATTGCAGCTGCTCGGCGCGATGCGCATAGCCATGATCCACGTTGAGAACACCGTCGCGATCCAGGAAGGCAGCGGGTCGTCGCGCTCCGGCGTCATCGATGCGAGTGCGGTTCATTCAGATTATTCCATAGCCGAGTGCTTGCAGGCGCGTCTGTCAATTTGGCGGAATGGCTTCGAATTTCGCGAAGGTCGCATAGAGCTCCTTCATTCGGAAGCCGCTCATGATCCATACGATTCCGCCGAGAATTCCGACCATGAAGCCGGCGGCACCGACAAGAATGGACAACGTAAGGCCGTCGCTCTCGGCAAGGCCTGCGTATGCGAAGGCCGCGATCATGCTGGTTTCACGTACTCCCCATCCCGCAATCGATATCGGGATGACGGCGATCAGTAGTACGGGAGGCATGAGGAAGAGCACCTGGGCAAAGCTGACCGGTCCGGACACGGCGACGACGCAGCACCAGGCGGCGGCGACGGTCAGCAGATGAATAAGGGCTGAGTATGCGATCACGGCTGCAGAATCTCTGCGCGACCGGAGCAGATTCTGGGCACAGTTGGTCGCGGCAGCCCAATGGCGAGCCGGGGCCCAACGTTGAAACGGACCACTTAAGTGCGTTCCGATGAGTAGAAGGGTTGGTGGTGCCGTGAGCGCACCAAATGCAACAACGAGCAAGGCTACACGTGCGATCGGATCTTGCACAAGCTGCAGACTCCAAGGCAGGCACACAATAACCAGAATTGCAAGGACGAACACGCCGGCGAAACGATCCAGCAAAACTGAATAGGCGGCTACTGCCCAGCCGGAACCCCTATGCGCAAGGAACCAGATCCTTGCGCCGTCTCCGCCGATGGTCGACGGCAGCACTTGGTTAAAGAAATTCGCGATCAGGCTTATCTGCAGCGCCGGAGCAAAACCAATCGTCGCCGCACAGGCAAATGCAACCCGCTGCCAACGAAGCGCCAGAAGTGCGGTTTGGATGATCATCAGAGCAACCGCAAGCGCGATCCATTCCGGCGCAAGCAGTCTCAAACGTGCGCTCAGGGAATCGGCCTCAACCCAGCGGAACGACAGATAAACGAGAAGGATAGAAACGACCGTTTTTGTCAACAGCACCAAGGCTCGGCGCATCGGTTGTCTGTCCTAAAGCTGCATCCAAGGCTCTTCGAACTCGCATGCCCGATAAGCGGTTGCAAACTATTTGTTTCGCCTTCACCCCCATTCCGCACCGGCCTAATTGTGTGTTGCCTCAAATACGGAATTTGGTACGTAAGTGATTGGAATGTCGTTGCATTAAAAGCCCCGGCTATCGAGCGCGACACCTGCTCTGATTTGCCCGTATAGTGACGCGCTCCGGCGATTGGAAAAGGGAAGGGGACGGAGTGAATATTGCATCGACTGAAAATGCGCAGTCTGCGCGGGTCGCTGCGGCAAATGCCGATCTGACCGTCATCGGTGGCGCTGGACACGTCGGCGTACCTCTCGTGCTCGCGTTTGCGGAGGCCGGCCTCACCGTCAATGTCAACGACATCAATTTGACCGCTCTCAATGCGCTACAATCCGGCAAACTTCCCTTCATAGAACATGGCGCCGCGCCGATACTCACGAAGGCGTTGGCCGAGAACAGGCTTGTATTTTCCTCGACATCGAATGAGATCGGCCGTTCGGGTCCGGTGATCATTACAATCGGCACGCCTGTCGATGAATTCCTTAATCCGGTTCAAATCGAGGTCCAACGCTGTATCGAAAAGCTGCTGCCGCACATTGGCGATGACCAACTATTGGTTTTGCGATCGACAATTTATCCCGGAACGACAAATTGGCTTCAGGAGCATCTCAAGCGCCTTGGACGCAAGAACAGGATTGCATTCTGTCCAGAGCGCGTGGTGCAAGGTTTTGGGATCAAGGAATTACGGGAGATGCCGCAAATCGTCAGCGGAACATCGCCCGAAGCCGAGGAGGAGGCGAGCGCACTGTTTCGGAGAATCGCTCCCGAATTGGTCATCGTGAAGCCGCTTGAGGCCGAGTTCGCTAAGCTGTTCAACAACGCGTATCGGTACATCGAATTCGCGGCCACTAATCAGTTTTATATGATCGCGAAAAGTGCGGGCGCTGATTATCGGTCGATCATGCGGGCGATGAAGCAGAACTATCCGCGCGCCAAAAACTTCCCGGGCCCCGGTTTTTCAGCAGGTCCCTGCCTGTTTAAAGACACAATGCAGCTTGCAGCCTATGCCCGCAACCAGTTTGCACTTGGGCATGCGGCTATGCAGGTAAACGAGGGATTTGTCCTCCAATTGGTGGATGACATCAGGCGCATCCGCGACCTCTCAAAAATGACCGTCGGTCTGTTAGGCATGGCATTCAAGGCCGAAATCGACGATATACGTGCTTCGCTAAGCTATAAGCTCAAACACTCGCTGGAGGTCTGTGCACGAGCGGTTTTGACCACCGACCCGTTCGTGACTTCTGATCCAGCACTCCTGCCGCTGGATGTGGTCGTCGCGCGCAGCGATATCTTAATTCTGTGCGCGCCGCATTCTTCTTACGAGTTTGCCGATCTGGATGGAAAACCCGTCGTGGACGTCTGGGGGTTTCTTAAGAATGCAAACGTTGTTTACTGACTGAATCAACAAGTGTCATCGGGGGCACTCATCATCTTCAGTGTGGACGGTGCGATTTTTCCGTTCGATCGGAATACGAACAGATGCCTCATTTCTCACGACTGACATCACGCCAGATTCTCATCATCCTGCACGACGTTGTAGCGACCGCGGTAGCGATCGTGGTCACGTTTTTCATGCGCTTCGAGGAAAGGGCGCTTGACGAGCGATTGCATGGTTTCCTGCGATTCTTGCCGCTGTTTTTACTTTACGCCGCGGTCGTGTATTTCGTGATCGGTCTGCATCGTAACAAATGGCGATTCACGTCCGTTCCTGATCTCTACAATCTGTTCAAGGCCTCAACCGTACTCGCAGCATCGCTGCTCTTACTCGACTACGTTCTCGTGGCGCCCAACCTTTACGGAACCTTCTTTTTCGGCAAGGTCACGATCCTGCTTTATTGGTTTTTGCAGATGTTTTTCCTCGGCGGGCTTCGCGTTGTTTATCGTTACTTCCACTACGCGCGAACCTTGCAGCGGGCCAGGATTGCCGACGCCACCCCCACACTTATTCTCGGCCGTGCGGCCGATGCGGAGGTCATGCTGCGCGCGATCGAAAGCGGCGCCGTCAAAAAAATCTGGCCGGTGGGTGTACTTTCGCCGTCGCCAGCCGATCGCGGACAGTCAATCCGGGGATTGCGTGTCCTCGGGGACATTGATGATCTCGAGCGGACAGTGGCCGACTTGGAACATCGCGGTGAGCGGATCACAAGACTGATCCTTGCTCCCTCCGCCCTTGCGCCAGAGGCCCGCCCGGAATCCATCCTCATACGGGCCCGCCGGCTTGGGCTGAGTATGAGCCAGATGCCGTCACTCGAGGCGGATGGTCCCGCCGTTCAGTTGGCCCCCGTGGCAGTAGAAGATCTGCTGCTGCGGCCAAGTGTGAAGATCGATTACCGCAGGCTGGAAAATTTCGTGGCCAGAAAGTCGGTCGTGGTCACCGGCGGTGGCGGCTCGATCGGCTCGGAAATTTGCGAGCGCATCGTTGCCTTCGGTGCAACGCGTCTTCTGGTGATCGAACATTCCGAACCGGCTTTGCATGCGGTCCTGGAAAGTCTTGGTGCAAACGAGACCGAGATCTCCGGTCGGATCGCAGATATCCGCGACCGCGCACGGATCATGAGTCTCATCACCCAGTTCAGACCCGACATCGTGTTTCATGCAGCGGCCCTCAAGCACGTGCCCATGCTCGAGCAGGATTGGGAAGAGGGTATCAAGACGAATGTATTCGGATCGATCAATGTCGCTGATGCGGCGGCCGCATCGGGTGCCAGCGCAATGGTCATGATCTCAACGGACAAGGCAATCGAGCCCGTGTCCGTGCTTGGTGCCACGAAGCGGCTTGCGGAAATGTATTGTCAGGCGCTGGACGCCGAGCATTCGCGCCGCGGGCAGCGGCCCATGCGCCTTATCTCTGTACGGTTCGGCAACGTTCTCGCCTCCAACGGCTCGGTTGTCCCCAAGTTCAAGGCACAGATCGAAGCGGGCGGGCCGGTGACAGTCACGCATCCCGATATGGTTCGGTATTTCATGACTATTCGCGAAGCTTGCGATCTCGTGATCACGGCCGCAAGCCATGCATGCACGCAGGAAGGCGGGGACGCCTCGGTCTATGTGCTCAATATGGGACAGCCGGTGAGAATTGTGGATCTGGCGGAGCGTATCATTCGGCTCAGCGGCTTAGAGCCAGGACGCGACATCAGCATCACGTTTACCGGAATCCGTCCGGGAGAGCGCCTGCACGAAATACTTTTCGCCCGTCACGAAGCAGCTGCTGATATCGGAATTCCCGGAATTGTTGCCGCCAAGCCGGGATCGCCCTCCCTCGAGACGATCCGCGCGTGGGCGGCGACGCTGGAGCAGGGCGTGGCGCGCGGCGAGCGTGCTGCGATCTACAATCTGCTGCGCGATGCAGTCCCCGAATTCCGAGGCGAAGCCGCTTAAGGAAGGCGCCCGTGGACGTATCAGCATTTTTCAAAGCTGAATTCACCGAGCACAATGAAGTTGCGCGCAGATCGGAAGCCGCACTTTTGGCGGCATTTGCCGGGCTGCTTGATGCCTGCGCGAAATCCTTGCGTGACGGCGGCAAACTTATGTTCTTCGGCAATGGAGGGAGCGCGGCGGATGCCCAGCACTTGGCGACCGAACTAACGGTGCGTTACAGCGCCGATCGCCGTGCGATCGCGGCAATCGCGCTGAGCACGGACACCTCCGCATTGACTGCTGCGGCCAATGACCTTGGTTTTGAGCACGTTTTCGCCCGTCAGATCGAGGCCTTGGGCCGGCCGGGCGACGTCGCAATAGCCATATCCACGTCCGGCAAGAGCGCTAATGTGGTCGCCGCCCTCAAGCAGGCGCGGAAAAAGGAGATCGTCACCGCAGGCTTTTCGGGAAAAGGCGGCGGAGAGTTGATTAACCTCGCGGACCACCTGCTGGTTGTTCCTTCGGCCGTTACGGCTCGTATCCAGGAAATGCATATTCTCCTTGGGCAAATGCTTTGCGCGGCCCTTGAAATCGAGTTGGGGCTGGTTCGCGGCCCTTAGATATCGGTCTTTTTCGCCAATCTTTTTACATTGCGAAAATCACGTTCCTTATCCTGAAATTTCCTTGACTCTCGCAAGTGTTCGCTTTTCCTTGCGCGCAGGGAGAACGCACCAATGGACGCAACCATTTTGCCGGGTCCAGGCGCCAAGCCTGGCGTAGGGCGCCGCCGCAACGGCGACGGTCACAGCATCCAGTCAGTCGACCGCGCACTGTTTTTGCTCGAGACCATCGCCGAGACAGGCGGTGAAGCAACGCTTACCGAACTCGCCAATCGCACGGGTCTAAACATCTCAACGTGCCATCATCTGCTGGCCACGTTGATCCAGCGTGGGTTTGCGGCAAAAGTTCCGGGCCGGCGGCTCTATGCGCTTGGTCCTCGCATCATCTATCTCGGGCACGCGTGTTTGCAGGTCGATCTGCCGCGCCGCGCGCAGCCCTTCCTTGAAGCCGTCAACAATGCCACTGGCGAAACCGTGCATCTCGCGGCGCTGCAGGGAGATAATGTCGTCACGCTTTCGGTGCGTGAATCTCGTCACGCCGTGCGTGTCGATAGCGGCAAGATCGGGAGGGTTGAAGGTCCGCATGCCACGTCGGTTGGCAAGGCGATTCTGGCGTGGCTGCCCGAGGATGAGATCAGGCGAATCCTCGCGGGAGGAATGAAGCGGTTCACGGAAAACACGATTACGGAGTTTCCGGCGCTTCTCGAGTCCTTTCGCATCGTCCGGCGCAATGGCTATGCAGTCGATCGCGAAGAATTTCTGCCAGGCGTGATCTGCGTCGGAGCGGCTATTCGCGATCAGGCAGGCACCGTCATCGGCGCGATCAGCGCTTCCGCGCCGACCATGCGCGCGAGCGAGGAGCACATCGCGCTCATGCGCGATGAGATTACCGCCGCCGCCCGCGGGCTGTCGGCCGAGTTCGGTGAGCCGGCGTCCCAGCCTGGCGGCGCGCCGAAACAGGCGATCGCAAACTGAATCGCGCGGGACGCGCATGCGTTCTTACTGGAGGACCTTATGTACGCACCGGCCGGTGTAAAAACGAAGCACAATGAGTTTCCCATACCGGATACCCAACGCGCCTGGATACTTGGCGATCCCGGCAAGCTTGGCCTCACGACCAAGCCGGTGCCCGTCCCGAAAGCGGCCGAAGTTCTCGTCCGCATCGACGCAGTTGCGATCTGCGCAACCGATCTTGAAATCATCTATCACGGGCCGCCGGCCTCCATTCAGGGCGGTTTGCCTTTCAACAAAGGCTTTACACCCGGCCATGAATACATGGGCACGGTCGTTGCCCTGGGGCCGGGAGTCGACGAATACAGTATCGGACAGCGGGTCGCAGTCGAGATCCACGCGGGATGCGGGCAGTGCAAACGCTGCCGAGAGGGAATGTACACCTCCTGCCATAACTACGGCCTCAATTACGGTGATGTCGATAAGGGCCATCGCGCCAACGGCTTCACCACGGACGGCGGCTTTTGCGAGTACCAGGTCAACAACATCAATACGCTGGTGTCCATTCCTGACGAAATGTCGGATGAGGAAGGCACCCTCGTGGTCACCGCAGGTACCGCCATGTACGCGCTCACCGAGCTTGGCGGGCTCGTTGCGGGCGAAAGCGTTTGCGTCACCGGCCCTGGGCCCATTGGCCTCATGGCGGTCGCAGTGGCGAAAGCCTTGGGAGCCCAGCCGGTTATTCTTACAGGCACTCGCGACAATCGCCTGCAGATCGGTGTCGAACTCGGCGCGGATCATGTGGTCAATATCCGCAAGGAGCCGGACGTCGTTGCCGCCGTCAGAAACCTCAACGGCGGAAAGGGCGTCGATTACGTTGTGGAATGCTCGGCCGCAACCAGTGCGGTGAACGATGCGGTGCGGATGGTCAATCGCGGCGGCCGCGTCTGTCTTGCTGCATTTGCGCACGAGGAGGTGCCGGTCGACGTCGCGCACATCGTCCGTAACAACATCTACGTGTACGGCATACGTGGAGAGGGCAAGAGCGCAACGCATCGCGCCGAAGCGTTCATGAGACAAAAGCGCTTCGATGCGACCAAGATCCACACGCACACGTTCTCTCTCGATGATCTGCCGACGGCCATTCGATATGCCAAGGATCGGGTCGAGGATGCGATCAAGGTCGTTGTGAAGGCGAAGATGAACGCCGTGCAGAAGGAAGCGGCCGAGTGATCGTTTGTCCCTCCGAAGGGACACGTGGTTTGCGAGGAGCGCGATGCTGACTTGCGACGAGTACATCACAGCAGGCTCGCTCGAGGAGGCATTTGCAGCGATGAGCCGCAATCGCGGTAATTGGCGGCTCATTGCAGGAGCAACCGACACGCTGCCCTGGGCGCGTGAGGGCAGGGCGGGGGACGTGCATGTCCCGGTATTAATCGACGTAACGAAGATTCCGGAACTGCAGGAGATCTCAATCGGAGCGAAGCGGGTGCGTCTCGGCGCCGCCACGCCGATGCAGCGATTTCTCGACAACGCCGCTTTGGCCGGCGTGCTCCCGGCAATGCCAGGCTGCGCCGTGTGGTTTGCGGACGATCAGATTCGAGCGCAGGCGACGGTCGGAGGTAATATCGTGAACGCCTCACCAGCCGCCGACGCGACCCCCTGTCTGATGGCGCACGATGCAATTGTGGAAATTGCATCAGCAAAGGGCCGCCGCGTGCTGCCATTGAGCGAGTTCGTGACGGGTCCGAATACGACCGCACTGGCCGAGGGAGAAGTGCTCGTCGCCATAGAATGCGACGCGCTGCCGGCCTATGGCGGCAGCTTCGAGAAAGTGGGTCATCGCCGCTCACTGGTGATTTCGCTTGTTTGTCTGGCAGCGCTCGTCAAGCTCGACTGTCATGGGCGGGATATCGAGGATGTACGCCTCGCAATTGCCGGCATTGGCCCGAAGCCAATCCGGTTGTCGGAAGTGGAAAAGGGGCTGCGTGGCTATCCCTTGACGATGGCGCGCCTTGTTGCGGCCGCCGAGGCTCCGGTTTCACTCGTCGCTTCGCGCACACGCCGGGAATACCGGCGCGAGGTTGTGCGCGGGTTCATGCTGCGCGGCCTGATCAATGCGGCGCGCCGGGCGGGTCCCGCCGAAGCTGCGCTGGCCCCCGAACTGGAGGCGGCTTATGCCTGATCTGCAGTTCGACGCCACCGTCAACGGGCGCAGGATATCGCGCGGTGCCAAACCGCATCAGCGTCTTCTCGATTTCATACGGGATGACCTCAACCTTACCGGAAACAAGGAAGGCTGTGGGGCCGGGGAATGCGGCACGTGCTCTGTTTTCGTGAATGGCGTTCTGATGAAATCCTGTCTCCTTCCCGTCGCCAAGGCGAATGGGAAGACCATCGATACTGTCGAATCGCTGGCGAAAACCGGCGAGCTGAGCCTCCTGCAAAAGGCTTTCCATAAGGCGGGCGCGAGTCAATGCGGCTATTGCATTCCGGGAATGGTGATGGCGGCTACTGCGGCGCTGCGCGCAAATCCGTTCGCGGGGCGCGAGGAGATCAAGGAGCGGCTCGGTGGCAACATCTGCCGCTGCACCGGCTATCAGAAGATCTTCGATGCGGTGGAACTCGCCCGCGACGTGCAGAACGGACTCCTGCCCGCGAGCGTGTTGCTCGAAGAGGAAGTCGAGGAAGGTGCGTTCATCGGCAAAAACGTGCGCCGCATTGACACGCCTGCGAAAGTATCCGGGCGGCTGCGATACGCCGCCGATATGACGATGCCGGGTATGCTGCACGCCCAGGTGCTGCGCTCGCCTCACGCCCATGCCCGCATCCTTTCCATCGACACGTCGGCAGCGCAAGCAATGGCCGGCGTGGAAGCCGTCATCACCAGCGCCGACGTTCCTGGCGAGGACGGCTTTGGTGTTTTCGTGAACGATCAGCCGGTCATGGCACGAGAGAAGGTCCGATATGTGGGTGAGGCCGTGGCGGCGGTTGCCGCCGAGGATCCGTTAATCGCAAAACGCGCATTGGCCGCGATCAAGATCGAATACGCACCGCTGCCAGCGGTGTTTGATCCGGATGAGGCATTGCGGCCCGGCGCTCCTATTTTGCACGCCTATGCGCCGGACAATCTCACCAAGCACATTCCGATCCGAGTCGGTGATGTGGAAAAAGCGCTTGCCGGTTGCGATCTGGTGGTCGAGGAAACCTACACGACTCAGCCGATCGAACACGCCTATCTCGAACCCGAAGCGGGTCTTGCCTATGTCGATCATGATGATGTTGTGACGATTGTTTCACCCGACCAGAACGTGACGCACCATCGCCATATGCTGGCGCGCATTATTGCCAAGCCCATTTCAAAAGTGCGCTTTATCATGAGTCCGGTCGGTGGCGGCTTCGGCGGTAAGGAAGACATGATCTACCAGGGCATGCTCGCGCTCCTGGCGATGAAGACGAGGCGGCCTGTTCGGCTGGTATTCACGCGCGAAGAATCCATTGTTTCCACCGCGAAGCGACATCCTTCACGGACCAGCCTGCGTATGGGCCTCATGCGCAATGGCCAAATCCGCGCGCTGGAGATGAAGATGATCTGCGACGGCGGCGCTTACGGCTTGTCGACAGAAGGCGTTATGCGCAAGGCCGCCATCCTCGCGGCGGGTCCTTACGCCATTCCGAATGTGAGGATCGATACCTACGGCGTTTACACGAACAATACGCCTTCCGGCGCATTCCGCTCGTTTGGGGCCCTGCAAACCGCCTTCGCAACAGAATCCCATCTCGATATCTGCGCAGAGCGCCTCGGACTCGATCCCTTTGAAATCCGCCGCGTCAATGCCATGCGGGACGGTGCGCTCACGCACACCAAGGCCAAGCTCGGGTCGGTAAGCCTCTTGCGAATTCTCGACGAGCTTGAAAAGCGCTCGGCCTGGGAGAAAGGAGCGCCCGTGTCACGCGGCGGCACGCGTCGCGATCTTGCGCGCGATGGCATCCGGCCGCCCTGCGCGCTCGGCGCCCGGTTGGCGCATGTCGAAAAGCAGGAGGCGGCTGAATAATGGCCCGCAAGAGAGGACGAGGCATGGCTGCCTGCTGGTACGGGATTGCGCGTACGGCGGTCATCGACCGCGCCGCGGCCTGGGCCGAGATCGACGACGGTGGCAGCGCCAAGATCGTCACCGGCGTGACGGAAATCGGGGAAGGCATTCTTACCGTGCTCGCGCAAATCGCCGCGCATGAAATTGGCGTCCAGCCTGAGCACGTCGTGATTGGCGACAACGACACTGCGCGCGCTCCCGAGGCTTCGCACGCCGGTGCAAGCCGTCAGACCTACATGATCGGCAATGCGGTCGCGCTCGCCTCGCGTGAAGCCCGTAAGCGATTGATCGAGGTTTTGGCCGAGGTCTGGGATGTCGATCCGAAGACAATCCGTACCGGCAATGGTGAGGTCTGGGCTGACCATACCAACCATCGAATCACGATGGCCGAAGCCGTGGCTACCGCCAAGAATCGCGGCGTCGTACCGGTCGGCTCGGCAACGTTCGGTACTGACACGACCGGGCTCGACCCAGTCGACGGGTCCGGTCGGCCATGGCAGGCTTATGTGTTTGGCGCCCAGGTCGCCGAGGTCGAGGTCGACACGGTGACCGGCGAAGTGCAGGTGCTCGGAATCTGGGCCGCGCACGACGTCGGCCGCGCAGTCAATCCGCAGGGCGTGGAGGGTCAGATCGAGGGCGGGATCGTACAGGCACTCGGCCAGGCTTTGATGGAGGATTACAGGCTGGAGAACGGCCGCACGAGCACGTCCGGCTTTGCCAAGTATATCCTGCCCACGGCACTCGACGTGCCAAAGGTGAATTCGATCATCATTGAAGATCCCGACCCGATCGGCCCGCTTGGAGTGAAGGGAGTCGGCGAACCAGCAATGGTGCCCACGATTCCGGCAATCATGAATGCGATCTATGACGCCGTCGGCGTGCGTATCACCTCCTTGCCGGCAACACCTGAACGGGTGCTGATGGCAATCAAGGAAAAGGAGCGCGTTTCTGCCGCAGTCGACGCAGCCGAATAGGAGGCTTCTGGTTCAATCATAACAATGCAAAACAACACAAGTGGGGAGGAATTCATGAATAGACGCGTTGGACTTGGATTCTTTGCTGCGGTCATCTTGGCCCCATTCACGTTGCCGGCTTCGGCGCAGAACTATCCCGCGCGTCCGGTTACGATGATCGTTCCTTATCCGGCGGGCGGTCCCAGCGACGTGGTCGCGCGCATCATGGCGGACGGCATGAGTAAGGCCCTCGGGCAGAACGTGGTGATCGAAAACGTAGGCGGCGCGGGCGGGACGATCGGCACTGGCCGCGCAGCGTCGGCGGAGCACGATGGCTACACCCTTCTCGCCGCAAGCATGGGTTCGCATGTCTCGGCTCCCGCACTCTTTGAAAATCTCAAATATGATTCGACGAAGGATTTCGAGCCGATCGGATTGACCTCGAATGCTCCAGCGGCAGTTGTCGCGCGAAAGGATTTTCCGGCGAAGAATTTCAAGGAGTTCATCGCATATGTGAAAAAGAATGGCGGCAACGTGAAGCAGGCGCATGGCGGCGTCGGATCGTCATCGCATATGGCGTGTCTGCTTTTTACTTCCGAGATGGGCCTCAAGCCCAATCAGGTCGCTTATCGGGGGACCGGTCCGGCTCTAAACGATGTCATCGGCGGTCACGTCGATTTCTTCTGTGAGCAGGTGGTGAGCGTGCAGGGGGCGATCCGCGGCGGCACCATCAAGGCTTATGTGGTGTCCGGAAATGAGCGCTCGCCCGCGCTTCCCGACGTGCCCTCAGCCAAGGAGGAGGGCGCTGGCGCTTATCAGATCAACATCTGGAGCGCTATCTTTGCGCCCAAGAACACGCCGAAGGACGTGGTAGCGAAGCTCAGCGAAGCATTGAACAAGACGCTCGACGATCCGGCGGTCGCGAAGCGGCTGGTCGAGCTCGGCGGCACGGTACCGCCAAAAGCGCAGCGTGGTCCGGCGTATCTGGCCAATCTGCTTAAAACCGACATCGACCGCTGGAATCCGATCCTCAAGGCGGCGATGCAAAAGACCAAGTGATGCTCACCCGCAGCGGAGATCAGTCCGACCAGCGCATGCGGGCACGCGCCCGGGCCGTACACGAGGCGGGCGGGCTGGAACAGGCCTTGGACAAGGGCCTCTCCAAGCTTGTCGAGATCACGTTGTCCGAGGCATTGGTGCTCGGCCTACTTAAGCAGGGCGTACGCAAATATTTCGCCATCTTCGGCCACGGATCGACCGACCTCGGTAACGTCCTGCGCATCTATGAAGAGGAAGGCGTCACGCGCACCATCAATTGCCGCAACGAGGTCGAAATGGCCCACGCGGCCACGGCTTTGCGCTGGCAATACGGTGAGCTTTCTGCGGTCGTGACCTCGATCGGTCCGGGCGCCATGCACGCTTTTGCAGGGTCGCTCGCTGCAGCATCGAACGGCGTTGGCGTGTACCACATATACGGGGACGAAACGAGCTTCGGCGAAGGCTACAATATGCAGCAGGTGCCGAAGGAGGAGCAGGGTCTCTTCGGCCGCATGACGGCCGCGATGGGCCAGTCCTATGTGCTGCATACTCCCGAAGCACTTCGCGATGCCCTGCGTCGGGGCAGCCTCTGCGTAAATCATCCCTTTCGGGCAGGCCCGTTTTATCTCCTGTTGCCGCTCAATACCCAGCCGGCGATGGCCACTTTCAATCTTGCCGCGCTCCCAACGCGGCCCGCGCTTCCCAAGCTTGCGCCGGCAGATGACACAGCGATCGACCGGGCTGCGCAAATGATCGTGGAGGCGGGCAGGGTCTCCATCAAGGCCGGCGGCGGCACGCGGGGTCATGACAACGCGGTGCGACGACTTGCAGAGGCCGCTAGCGCAGCGGTCGTCCTATCGCCGGGATCGACCGGGGTGTTGCCCGATTCACATCCGCAGAACATGCATGTGGGAGGTTCGAAAGGGTCGATCAGCGGAAATTACGCGATGGCCGAGGCCGATCTGCTGATCGTCATCGGATCGCGGGCAGTGTGCCAGGCCGACTGCTCGGGTATCGGATACAAGAATGCGCAGGCAGTCATCAACATCAACGGCGATCTTGCGGACGCGCTCCACTATAACAAGACGCTTGCACTTGTTGGCGATATTTCGTCCGTAGCCGACCGGCTCAGCGCGAAGCTGGAGGCGTCGAAAGGCGGCAGCAACAAGGAAGCCTGGTTGAGAGCCTGCGCCGAAAAGAAATTCGAGTGGTCCGCGTACAAGCGACAGCGGTATGCCTGCCCTCCCTTGCGGGATGAAGCATGGCAGAAGGCTGTCCTGACCCAGCCCACGGCGATCAAAATCGTCGCTGATTTCGCCAAGGAAATAGGAGCCGCAAAATTCTTCGACGCGGGGGACGTCCAGGCGAATGGATTCCAGATTGTGGAGGACGATCGCACGGGCGATACCTTCACGGAAGCGGGCGCATCGTACATGGGGTTTGCGGCAAGTGCGCTGCTCGCCTCCGCTCTCGCCGAGCAACCGCGATATGGAATAGCGTTCTGCGGCGACGGCTCGTTCATGATGAATCCTCAGATTCTCGTGGATGCGGTCGAGCATGGCGTGCGCGGCATGATCGTGATCTTCGACAACCGGCGCATGGCGGCAATCACGGGTCTGCAGCTTGCGCAGTACCAAGCCGAATTCCGCACCAATGATCGGGTAGCAGTCGATTATCAGCGGCTGGCGGGGGCCGTGACCGGCGTCCTCGCACTGTCGGGCGGCGATGATGCCTTATCTCTGCGCGCCGCTTTGAAGGCAGCGCACGAACATGATGGTCTCTCTGTCGTGCATGTGCCGGTCTATAGCGGCCCGCATGAAATGGGCGGACTAGGCGCCTGGGGCGAGTGGAATGTCGGCAACTGGTGCGGGAGCGTGCAGGACACCTGGATCAAGCAGGATCTCTAGCGGAACTGGTTGGGAGCGAAGCGGTTCCCATCTCGGAGGCGCTTAGCGTGACCGAGTCCCTAGCTATCACGTCCTTAAGGGCTCTGCGCGCAGCCGAAGAAAAATGCACCCGTTGCCCTCTCTATAAACATGCGACGCAAGTCGTGCCCGGCGAAGGCCCAGCCCGGGCGAAAATCATTTTTGTCGGCGAACAGCCTGGTGATCAGGAAGACAAGCAGGGAAAACCCTTCGTGGGCCCGGCCGGCCGCATTCTTGCAAACGGACTCCGGGACGCGGGCATTTCGCGCCAGGAGGTCTTCGTCACGAATGCAGTCAAGCATTTCAAGTTCGAGCAACGCGGCAAGCGGCGCCTGCACAAGCGACCGAATGCATATGAGATCGATCGTTGCCATTGGTGGCTCGATTTCGAGCGTAGGATCATCAATCCCGAGATCATTGTCGCAATGGGTGCAACAGCAGTGCGAAGCGTCTCGGGCCGGCCACTCGCAATCGGCAAGATTCGCGGCCGCGTCATGGCGCTGCAGGACGGCGGACGAATGCTGGCCACGATCCATCCCTCGTACATTTTGCGTATCGAGGATGAGGTCGACCGGCGGGCACAATACAAGATGTTTGTCGCCGATCTGAAGGTCTGCGCCAGGGCTCTCGCAAAAGCAGCGTAATCGCGCCGTCTCATTTCAAAACCGGGCCCGTTTGCGCCCTCCACATCGCTGATTTCGTGGAACGTCGGCGGCTCCTATGGAGTTGCAATGAACTGCCAATTTTTGCCACCGGGAGGAGAGGCGATGCCTAAGAGCGACAAACCGCATCATGCGGATACGACTGGAAGTAAGCTTGACAAACACAAAGAAGAAGAACGCAAGCGCATCGAAGCAGAGGAGGACGATGTGATGGTGAGTTCTGACGAAAGCTTCCCAGCGAGCGACCCGCCCAGCTGGACGCCGGTGCAGGGAGTTGGCGCAAGCGATGACCGCAGACAGAAAAAGAAAGAAGAATAACCGATGAGCGACAGTGTCATCCGAACTTCATATTGAGCAGCTTCTCGGCGTTGCCAAAGAAAATTTTGCGCCGATCCGCTTCTGGAAGCTCGAGCGCGTGGAGAGAGCTGATCGTCGGAGCGATCGGTCCAAGCGGTGTATCGGTCGCGAATACTACCTGATCGGAGCCGAAGAATTCGAGCCCGCAACGGATGGCATGCGCGCCGCCGCCGAACATGGCCGTGTCCGCGTAGAACTGATGCAGATAGTCCATGTGCGGCTTCTTCAACGACGGCAATATGTTTGAATAGTCCTCATCCGACGTGCGTTGGCCAAGCACCTTCAGTCCGGCGCCAACGCGTCCATCGTAGTAGGGGATCATTCCGCCGAGGTGGTGGGTAATAATCTTCAGCTTCGGATATCGATCCAGAAGGCCCCAAAACACCATTCTCACCATCGCGACCGACGTTTCGTAGGGCCAATGGAAGCACCACCACATTTCGAAACGCGATTTCTTTTCGCTCGGATAGTCGGGCATCGCGGCGGTGCCGACGGGGTGAAGCCAGATCGGCAGATCGAGTTCCGCCATGCAGGCGAAAATCGGTTCGAACTTGGCTTGATCGAGCGGCTCGCCGGCTACATTGGTGTAAATGAGGACGCCACGCGCACCGAGATCCTTCACTGCGCGTCGTACCTCCGTGACCGAGCCTTCCACATCCGTCAGACATAAAGCGGCGGCGAAAGCGGGGAAGCGCTGCGGATATTTGCGGCAAAGCTCGGCCATGGCGTCGTTCGCGATGCGGGCGAGCTTGAGGCCCACGTCGGGTGGAGCGATGTCCTCGATCGCCGGGTTCGGCAGAGAGATAATCTGACGATACTCGCCGTACTCGTCCATTTCTTTGAAACGGGCATCGAGATCGAACAGCTTGGTCACTCCGCGCAGTCGCTTGCCAATGTTCTCCAGGTTCGGCGCCACGCGAGTCATTTCCTGGAAATAATGCTCCGGGAAGATGTGGCAGTAGATATCGATGATCGGACTCAAGTCTTTTCTCCGATTGCTTTATCCAGAATCAGATGCCGTTGCAGCGGCAGTACTTGCCAGCCCAGGCGTTCCGCTATCAACCCCCAAAGCCCTTTCGGGGCGCACAGCATAACGACGATTGCGACGGCGCCCATCATCAGCAGATACAGGCTGCCAAGATCAGCCAGCGATTGACGAAGGGCGAAGAAGATGATCGTACCGATGACGGGGCCCTCGATGCGACCGACGCCGCCGATGACCGTGATGAATATGACGAATGCAGTCCAATCGTTCACGCTGAAGGCAGTATCGGGCGAAATACGTAGTTTTTGCAGGAATATGATTGCTCCCACAATAGCGGTGCAAAGGGCAGTCAACACATAGACGAAGAACTTGATGCGGGAAACATCGATCCCGTGGCTTTGGGCTGCCAATTCATTGTCCCGGATCGCGGTCAGCGCAAGTCCGTAGCGGGAGCGCAGCAGAGCCGTGATAACGGCCAGAATTGCGATCGTGACAATGAGCGCCAACCAATACATCTCGAACTCGCGCAACTGTCGACTTGGCGCGATTGACAACACCACGGCGGCCGGCAGGCTGATACCCGAGCCGCCACCCAGGGCGGAGATTTGCGAAGCGATCAGGCGAAAGACCTCGGCAACGACCCAGGTGCCGATCGCAAAATATGCCCCGCGCAAACGGAATAGGAGGGCGGCAACGGGAACGGCGACAAGCGCGGCCGCCGGTCCGGCGATCACCACAGCCGCAATCGGATGCAGATCAAGCATGATCGCGAGCGCGAAGAGGACATAGCCGCCGAACCCGACAAAGGCTTGTTGCCCGACCGAAACGAGCCCGGCGTATCCGGCGAGAAGATTCCAGAGGCTTGCCAGGGCGATGAACGTGAAGATCTCGGCAAGCAGCCGCAACATTTGCCGATCGGCCCAGAGCGGAGCGGCCGCTAGCACGGCAATAGTCACCATGACGAGAGGCACACCAATCCGGCTGGACCGCGTCGTGTGGTCCACCCTGCTCATCCGGACACCTTCGGAAACAGACCCTGTGGCCGCACGGCAAGAATCGCGAGGAACACGATGTGCCCCGCAAGCAGCTGCCAGCCCGGATCGAGGTGTGCGCCGACCGCCTGCGACACGCCGAGAATGATGCCGCCGGCAAGCGTTCCCCACATGCTGCCAAGCCCTCCGATGATCACTGCCTCAAAGCCGAAGATCAGGCGTGCCGGTCCGATCGCGGGATCGAAATTGGCGCGCACCGCCAAAAAAACTCCGGCGACGGCGATCACCGCAAGCGAAAGGGCCATTGCCATGGCGAAGACGTGACGCGTGTCGAGGCCCATCAACTGCGCGACCGACTGGTCATCCGATGTTGCGCGGAACGCACGTCCGAGCCCGGTTCGGTAGAACAAGATTTGCAGGCCGGCTATCACGACCACGGACATGACGAACTGGATCATCGGCAGGTAGCCGATCCAGACGCCCTCCGTGATCTGGAGGGTCAGGATCTCGATCGATCCCGCCTGCAGTTTTCGACTGTCGGCCGTAAAAAACTCCAGCAGCCCGTTCTGGATGATGATTGACAGGCCAAAGGTCACCAGTAGCGGGGGCAACAGATCCTCACCGAGCGTCCAGTTCAGTAGTCCCCGCTGCAAAGCGTAGCCGATCAGTGCCATCGCTGGCACGACCAAGAGCAGAGACGTGAGCGGGTCCACTCCAAAGGTTTGCGTAGCCAACAGTGAGAGATAGGCGGCGAATACGATGAGATCACCATGCGCAATATTCACCAGCCGCATGACGCCGAAGATCAGGGAAAGGCCTGCCGCGAACATGGCGTATAGGCCGCCGATCAGCACTCCCTGCGTGATAACGTTGATCCATTCGGTCATACGCAACACAATTCGGATTTGTCGAACATGACTCACACTCCAAAATAGGCGGCCGAAATGCTTTCGCGCGAGAGTTCGTTTGTGGGGCCGTGTATCGCGATGCGGCCTTCCTGCAAGCAGTAGATGTGATCGGCCGACTTGAGTGCCTGCACGATGTCCTGCTCGACGATAATGAGTGACAATCCTTCCGCGACGATGGCCGGCAGATTCGCGTAGATCTCGCGTACGACGATCGGCGCAAGTCCGAGGCTCACTTCGTCGATCAATAGCAGCCGAGGATTCGACATCAGCGCTCGCCCGATCGCGGCCATCTGCTGCTGGCCTCCCGAAAGTGCAGGAGCCGGGACGTGTCTTCGTTCCGCAAGCGCCGGAAACAAATGATAGACACGTTCAATGGTCCAGGGCCCGGTCCGGCAGGACTGACCGCCCAAAATGAGGTTCTCTTCGACCGTGAGCGACGGAAACAGGCGCCGACCTTCCGGCACTAGCGCAATGCCGCGCCTTGCGGTATCGAAAGCCGGCGTGTCGGCGATCGGCAGTCCATCGAACAGGATTTCGCCGCGCCGCGGATGCATCAGTCCGACGATACTTTTCAGGAGCGTGCTTTTTCCTGCGCCGTTCGCGCCAACAATCGCGGCTGTTTGTCCGGGTTGCAGCGTCAATGACAGGCCGAACAAAGCCTGGAAGTCGCCGTAGAAGGCGTCGATGTCACGCACCTCCAGCAGCGCCTCAGGCATCCGCCGGGATCCCCATGTAGATTTCGACGACGTCCGCCCTGCGGATCACCTCCCGCGGGTCCCCTTGCGCGATGAACTTTCCCCCATGCAGCACGAGGAGACGGTCCACGGCTGCCAACAATGCATGGAAAACGTGTTCAATCCACACGATCGAGATGCCGCTTGCGCGGATCTCCTTGATGAGTCGTACCAGGACCGCGCATTCGTGCTCGCTGAGACCGCCGGCTACCTCGTCCAGCAACAGGACGCGCGGCTTTGTCGCCAGCGCACGCGCTAGTTCGAGCCTCTTTCGATCGAGCAAGGTGAGCGTGCCGGCGCGCCTGTTCGCTTTCTCGACCAGGCCGCAACGGGCGAGCAGCCCGGCACTACGCTCGTAGACGGCGGCTTCCCTCTCCCCCGCTCCGAATGCTGCCGCTACGACAACGTTCTCGAACACGGTCATTCCCGAAAACGGTTGCGGAATCTGGAACGAGCGCGCAAGGCCTTTGCGGCAACGGTATTCGGGCGGCAGGCGGGTGATATCCTCGCCGGCGAAGAGCACCCGGCCGGCATCCGGTGCGACGGTGCCCGTGGCAACCCCGAAAAGGGTGGTCTTTCCGGCCCCGTTCGGTCCGATAATCCCAATAGCTTCGCCCTCTTGCAAAAAGAGGTCCACGCCGTCTGCCACGACCACGGCACCGAAGCGCTTGGAGATATTCTCAAGGGTCAAAACGGGCGGCATCTGTCCAGCTTACCCAGACTGTCATGCCGCGCAAAAGCTAGGCTTGCGCGGGCGCGATAGCGCAACGACTAAACTCTTGCCGACTCAGATTTTCGCACACGACTCAGGCGAGCGGCTGAAGTTTGCCGCCGAGCGGAATATTCGGCGCGGTCTTGTTTTCGGCGATCACAAGCTCGAATTTGTCATGCCTGCGCTGCCATTGGCCCGCAACAAGCGGCGTTTTCGTCACATTCTTCACAGGCTGACCGGTCCATTGGATCGGACCGACGATCGATTGATAGTTTGTTGCAACGATCGCATCGAGGATCGATTTCGGGTCGTTGAGATCTTTGGCGCGTCCGAGCACGTCGATCGCGACTTCAAACAATGCATGCTGGAAGCCGATCGGCTGTGTCCACGGCCGGTTGGATGCTTTGGTGTAGGCGTCGGTCAGCTCGCGACAGCTTTGACCGGTCAATCCAGACTTGAACGGGTGGTGCGGCGTCCACCAGATTTCGCTCGTGAGGCCGTTGCCGCGCTCACCGAGAGATTCGATTACCGATGGGAATAGGAGCGCCTTTCCTATGGTGACGATCTTGGGTCTGAAGCCCTGCTGGGCAGCTTGCGACCAGAACGTCGCGAAATCCGGCGGGATCATGTTGCCCGTGACGATCTCGGCTCCAGCCGCTTTGAACGCCGAAATCTGCGAGGTGAAATCGCTGTTCATGAGCTGATAGCGTCCTGGGTCGTGCAATTTGTAACCCGCTTTAGCCAGCGCTGGCGGCAGGCCAAGCTTGGAATCGCCCCAGGCATTGCCGTCAGCATCATTGGGAAAAAGACCGCCCACGACCTTGTTGGTCGGGAGTTCGTCCCAAAGCGCCAGGAATGATGCGATCACGTCCTCAAGGCCCCAGAAGAAATGATAGGTCCAGGTGAAGCCCTTTTTCGGATCGCCCTTCCGTCCGAAGAAATACGGCTGCCATGGACAATTGGTGGTGACGCAGGGCACCTCGTTCACCTCCGCCTGATCGGCGACGGGATTGGTCGTATCGGGCGTCGCCGACGCAACAATGAGATTGACCTTGTCTCCGAGGATCAGTTCGGATGCGACTTCCGCAGCACGGTTGCCACTCGACTGGCTGTCCTTGGAGATGATCTCGACCTTGTAGGTCTTGCCTGCGTTTTGCAGACCTTTCGCAAGGATCCCGCGCACCTGCTCAAGGATGAAACCGTCGGCCTCGCCAAACCCGGCAAGCGGGCCGGTCTTCGGGCTGACATGGCCGATCTTGATCACCTGCGATTGCGCTCCGGCAGGCAGGACGCGCAGCACGGCGGGCGCGAGGAGACCGCCCAGCGAGGCCTTGACCAGTGCGCGCCGCGAGATCGTCCGTCGTTTGCTCATTGTTACCTCCCTGTTGTCTGGCTAGAGGTCCTGTGCGCGGGCCTGTTTGAGATGCTGCAGCACCCTCGCTCGCAAGCTCGCCTGCTGCTCCTGACTCCACTTGCGAAATCCCTCACCGGATTTAAAGCCGAGCTTGCCTTCACTGACGAGCTTTTCGAGATACGGCGACGGTTTGCGGCGGCTGTCGATGTCGGGCAGCACGGTCCTGTGGATCGCCAACGTCAAATCGGTTCCGACCATATCGGCGTTCTCAAGCGGGCCGAGCACCGCCAACCTGCGGCCGAATGCGGCCTTAATGACGCTGTCGACTGTTTCCGCATCGCAGATCCCTTCCTCGACGAGGGCGATGGCCTCTCGCCACAAGGCATGCTGGAGACGGTTACCGATGAAGCCGGGCACGTCCCTTTTCACGTGAGCGGCCTTCTTTCCTGCCGAGGCGTGCAGCCTGAGCGTAAAATCGACGACCTGCGGTGAGGTCCACTGTGTTTCAATTACTTCCACGAGCGGCACAAGATAGGGCGGATTCCACCAGTGCGTGCCGAGCGCGCGCTCGCGATGCGCGAGATGTCGCATAATCTCAGTGATGGGAATCACCGAAGTGTTGCTGGCAAGGACTGTGTCCGGCCGCACATACTTTTCGATCTCTGCGAAAAGTTTTTGCTTTACCGGCAGATCCTCTACGATCGCCTCCACGACGTAGTCGGCATCGCGGACCGCCTGCGGCAGATCAAAAATCGGCCGCACCCGCTCGACTGCTTTTTCGTCATCTCCGAGCTCTTTCAGATTCGTAAGAATCCTTGCTCTGACACTGTCGAGATTTGCCGCGAGCGTATCCGTGATCGTCACCTCGTGACCTGCGAGCGCAAATACCTGTCCGATCCCGTGTCCCATGAGGCCGGCGCCGATAACCGCAATGCGGGGCTTCGACATTGCTATCCAGCCGTATAGCCGCCGTCGGCGTAAAGGATGTGACCCGTGTAGAAATCCGATGCCTTTGAGGCGAGGAACAGCAGCGGTCCCGCGAGATCCTCCGGTTCGCCAAGGCGGCCTTTCGGGACACGCGCAAGAAAACCTTTGCGCACGGTTTGTGCACGCTCGGTGTCCTCGTACATCCAGGCAGTCAGCGGCGAGCGAAAAACAGTCGGCCCGAGCGCATTGACTGTGATGCCGGTCTCGCCCCATTCGCAGCCAAGCGCCTTGGTGATGCCATCCACTGCCGATTTCGAAGCGCAATACGCGCTGTAGCCGGCAGGATGCCCGAGCAGTCCGCGAGCGGACGAGGTAAGAATCACCTTTCCACCCTGTCCTTGCTTGAGCATCTGCTTGCCCGCGGCGCGCGCCATCAGCCATGATTGATTGACGTTCGCGTCCATGACCTCGAGAAAATCGGCGTATTTTTGCTCGACGATTTTCGAGACCTTGTTGAGTCCGGAAGCGACGACCAAGATGTCTAGGCGCCCAAATTTGTCGACAGCGGCGTTCACGATCTTGTCGCAGTTTTCTTCCGAGCTTGGACGCAGCGCGACGATCTCGGTTTTGCCGCCGAGCCTCCCGCACTCTGCTGCGACTTTCTTCAATTCGTCAGCTCTGCTTGCCGCAAGAACCAAGTTCGCGCCGGCGCCGGCGAACGTCTTTGCGGCAAGAGCTCCGAACGCGCCGGACGCACCTGTGATGATGGCGGTTTTTCCCTTTATGTCGAACAGGGAGAGTGGGTTTTTCAGGAACTCGTCGGACATTTTGCCCTCCCGCGATTTTTTCTCGCCGCGCCAAAAAACGCGATCAGACGATTTTTTCCTCTTGCCGCCGATCAGGCCGGAATGATCCTCACTTCGGCGGCGCAGCAACAGCAACCAGGATCGTGCAAACTTCGCTGCCGCGGTTGATGATCTCACGGTTTTCGTTCGGTGCGATGAAGCAGGTGTCGCCGGGCCCTGCCACGATTTCCTTTCCGCCGGCGATCACGGTCAGCTCGCCCTTAAGGATGTGGTAGATCTTCTCGGGCGGCGAAGCATCGGGACCCGCGCCACCACCAGGCTGAAAATGCGAGATGCCGAACGTCAATGCCTGCGAGCCTCCCATTTCGGCGCCGAAAATACGCAGCGACTCGTAGTTGCGGTGGTTGGGTGCCTCGTACGGCTTGGCTTCGGAAAGCTTCCTTACAATCATCAGAATTTTCTCCCGCGCTCGATGCGATATTTTCCTGTCGGATCGACAATCGCGACGAGGCGAACGATGCAGCCGTCGCCACGATCCCAGTTCCAGGGGAAATAGGCGAATGTGCACCGCTTGCCGGTGACCTTGTCGATGTCGCCGCCGACATTCTCTATCCCGAGGATCCCGTTCTTGAACAGGATCCGGTGAACCGGCTCCCATTCGGGAAAGTCGTCTTTCCAGTCGCGTCCGCCTGACCACTCCCGGTATTCGTCGGCGAGGTGCGGATGCAAAGGGCCGTTGCGTTGCGGACCGATCGCCGTCGCAAGCGGGTGATCGTTCGCCTGCGTGTCGTGACCGACCACCTTCACTTTCTTTTCAACGAACCATTCTCCCGCGGAGGGCACAAAGCCGGGAGCCCGGCAGAAATAATCCTCGCTGTCCTCGTAGTATTTGTGCCAGCCGGTGTTGACGATCACGACGTCCCGTGGACGCACCACCTTGCCGCAGGCGCTTTCCAGGTCATCGCCCGTGATCGGCTCCCATTTGTTCTTCGGGATCGAAACCACGATGCCGGTGCCGAAAAAATGCGGCAGGGGTACTTCATCGATGAAGGGCGTGCCTTGGACGACATGAGCGGGAGCGTCGATATGCGTCGTATTGTGCATCGAGGTCGTAATTCGCTGCGACAGAACGCCTGATTTCGCCATGTAATGGATGCGCTCGATCTTGACGTCTTCGAAATATGGCCAGTTCGGCGATTGGTACCCGAACCGATGCGACAGGTTGTAAAATTCCAGCCCCATGCTGTTCTTGAGATTTTCTTCGAACATTACGCCGCGAATTCTTTTGGCCACGGCTTCCTCCCTTCCCATGAATCGTCGCTTAGTGTTCTGACGTGTCCGGCCAGATATCCGTTCAGGCGGAGGACGAACGCATGTGCGCCTCCAAAGCGGTTTTGGCAGAAACGAGTCTTTCGGCGATCAGCGCCTGCCGATCGGCAAACCGCTGGCTCGGTACAGGCACGGAAATGGCAACTGCATTGCCCAACGGATCCTGCAAGGCGACTCCGACGGCGCAGATCCCCAGCGTGTGTTCCTCCCGGTCATAAGCCACACCCTTGCGGCGTGCTGATTTGAGATCGGCAAGCAGGGCGTCAAGCCGGGTCAGCGTCTTCGGCGTGCGCGCTTCATAGGTCCGGCCGATTAGCGACTCGATCGCCTTCTCCGTAAGCCGAGAAAGATAAGCCTTGCCGTTAGCCGTGCAGTGCAGCGGAAACGTATCTCCGACGGCAGATACAGCGCGCAAACGCTGCGACCCGATCACCTGGTCGATGAAAACCAGGTGATCTTTTTTCACGGTCGACAAATCGACAGTTTCGTGCAGTTCCTCTGATAGTCGTTCGAGAAACGGCCGCGCCATCGCGATAAAATCGCTACGTACCGAGGCCGCCAGGCGCAGAATCGTCGGCCCCAGCCGCACGCGGCCATTCGGCGTGGCTGCGATCACGAGCTGTTCGGATTCGAGTGCAGCGACAATTCGCTGCACGGTCGAGCGGGCGAGGTTCACGCGCTGAGCGATCTGGCCGAGACTTAGTCCGGTATTCTCTTCTTCGAGCGCACGCAGGATTGTGGCCGCGCGCGCGATCACCTGTACCTGGCTTTTCTCGTTTGTAACGAGCCGCGTCATCACGCTTCCTCACCGCATATCGGCGATCTCTGTCGCCTTGCATCGTGGGACACGATAGCCCAAAATCCGATACAGGAAAAACACACTTGCGGGGCTCAGGCCTAGGGAGGTCTGCATGGTCGAGAAGATCGCGCTGGAAGAGCATTTCCTGGATCCCGCCACCGAGCCCTATTGGCGGCCGACCATGGTCGACGTCGCTCCAGCAAAAACGGCACAACTTTACGAAGCGCTCGCAAGCTTTGGCGAGCAGCGCCTTGCCATGATGGAGAAGACCGGCATCGCGCATGCGGTGTTGGCGATCGCCGGACCCGGAGTGCAGGCCGAGCGAGACACTGCAACAGCCGTTCGTGCGGCACGGGCTTCGAATGATTTTCTCGCGAAGGAGGTTGATAAGCGCCCTGCACGTTATTCCGGTTTTGCACATCTCCCGATGCAGGATGCCATTGCTGCAGCCGATGAGCTTGAACGGTGTGTCCGCGACCTTAAATTTCGCGGCGCCATGATCAACGGCCACACGAATGGCAAATATCTCGACGACCGTTCATACGATCCCTTCTGGGAGCGTGCTGCCGCGCTCGGCGTGCCCATCTATCTGCATCCGGCCGATCCGATCGCGCCTATGCCGGCAATCGCTGGCTACAATGTCCTCGCGCGTCCGATGTGGGGCTGGGGCGTGGAGACTGGGTCGCATGCGCTGCGGATCATATGCAGCGGCGTTTTCCATCGGTATCCGAAGGCGAAGCTGGTGCTCGGGCATCTGGGCGAAACGCTGCCGTTCCAATTGTGGCGGTTCGACAGCCGATCGGCGCCTTATGGATGGAATCTGCCGAAGCCGCCCTCGCAATACCTGAGGGAGAACGTCTGGGTAACGACCTCCGGGATGTATGATTTGCCGCCTGTGCGCTGCTCGCTGGATGCTCTCGGTCGCGATCGTGTGATGTTCTCCGCGGACTATCCGTTCGACTGGCCTGGCTGCGAATTCATAGACACAGTGCCGCTCGAGGACGGCGTTCGTCGTGATGTGGCATACAACAATGCCGCCAAGCTGCTCGGTCTAATGAACTGAGTTTTTCAAATTGAGGCAGTGTGGTCAGAGACTCACCTCGCTTCGATCACCCGCACCGGCTTTCCGTCGAGCCAGGCGCGAATATCCTCGACGATATCTGGGAAATATTTGCGATAGTTCTGCTCGCTGACATAACCAAGGTGCGGCGTGATGACGACGTTGTCCATCTTGCGAAACGGATGGTCCAGCGGCAGGGGCTCAATGTCGAAAACGTCCAGCCCCGCGCCCGCGATCGATTTCGCACTCAGAGCCGCAATAAGCGCCTTTTCATCCACGATGGGGCCACGTGAGGTGTTGATCAGGTAGGCTGTCTTCTTCATGAGCCCGAGTTCGTTCGCGCCGACGAGGCCTCGCGAGCGGTCGCTCAACACGAGATGGATGGTGATGAAATCCGAGTTGCGAAAAAGGTCTTCCTTCGAGACATATTCCGCGCCGGCAGCCTTCGCCTTTTCCGTTGTCAGGTTTTGGCTCCAGGCAGCGATCTTCATGCCGAATGCCTTGCCGACCGCGGCAGAGCGCTGGCCGAGCTTTCCGAGGCCCACTACCCCGAGAGTCTGCCCTTCGAGATCGCGGCCGATGGTAACCTGCCATCGCGCGCCGCCCTTCAGCCGCGCGTTTTCAAATCCGATGCGCCGGGTCAGTTCAAGCATCAGGCCAAATGCAATTCCCGTCGTGGGACTACCGACTGCTCCCGTGCCGCAGACAACGATTCCGCGTTCTGCGCAAGACTTGAGGTCGAAAGAATTGTTGCGGGCGCCGGTTGTGATCAGCAACTTGAGATCCGGTAGCGCCTCGATCACCCGCCGTGGGAAAGGTGTCCTTTCACGCATTCCGACGATGACGGCAAAGCCCTGCAGTGCCCGGATGGCCTCCTCGGCATCGGCAAAGGGTTCGTTGAAGACCTTGATGTTTACGTCGTTGGCTATGGATGACCAGTCGGCAAAGCTCATCGCGACATTCTGATAGTCGTCCAGGATGGCAGCCCGAACCATGCTCTTGATACTCCTCCGCCGCGCCGCTCGCCTCGTGAGCGGCGCGCCAATTTAGGGCGGGCGGACCGAAAAGATAGGGGGTATCAGGCCGGAGGAAGGCCGCGCTTGGCCCGCCAGGCAGGCCCAGGCCCGCGCATATAGTGAAGTTCGGGCCGATAAGGACGAATTGCGTCGCGGGTCAGATCCCGCCAGAACTCGGCAACCGCGTTCCGGAAGGTCATCAGTGGCCGCGGCATCAGTGCGATGGCGGAACCGGAAAGTGCCAGGATCGCTCGGCTCATGGCCTCCTCCCTCACGATGGGGACGGGCGTTTGCGCTCGCCTCTTTATCTTCGTCGTCCATAAGGGCGCTGAAGTTCATCGCAGGGGACGATCATGGCGCCGAGTCGGTTAATGACTTGTGCCCAGGCATTGCCGCCTGTGAACTTTTTGCAATCAGGCTTTCTAGAGGTTTACTGCGCCGGCAGCCCGAGCGGGCGGGGCGAGCTTGCTCTTTCGGGTTCCCGCATTTACATCAGCCCCGCATTCCCGACAAAACGTGCAGTCGCGCGTGACCGCGTGCGGTCGGATTCGGGCTGGAGCGATTTCGAGAAGCCGATGAACGGACGCCAATTCATTTACCACATGCAGGGTCTGAGCAAGACCTACCCGCCTGCCAAGAAGGTGCTGGATAACATCCACCTGTCCTTCTATCCCGATGCCAAGATCGGCGTGCTGGGTGTCAACGGCTCAGGCAAGTCTACGCTGCTGCGCATCATGGCCGGCATCGACACGGACTTTACGGGAGAAGCCTGGGTCGCCGATGGCGCCCGCGTCGGTTATCTGGAGCAGGAGCCGCAGCTCGATCCGCAAAAATCGGTGCGCGGCAACGTCGAGGAAGGTGTTGCGGCGAAACGGGCGCTGCTCGACCGCTATAACGAACTGGCGATGAACTACTCCGAGGAGAACGCCAACGAGATGGCGAAGCTCCAGGATATCATCGATAGTCAGAATCTCTGGGATCTGGATTCCAAGGTGTCGCAGGCGATGGACGCTCTGCGCTGTCCATCCGATGATTCAGATGTGAACAAGCTTTCGGGCGGTGAGCGCAGGCGGGTCGCGCTTTGCCGATTGTTGCTCGATCAGCCTGACTTGCTGCTTCTTGATGAGCCCACGAACCATCTGGATGCTGAAAGTGTCAATTGGCTAGAGGGACATCTACGAAACTATCCGGGCGCGATCCTGATCGTCACGCACGACCGTTATTTTCTCGACAACGTCACCGGCTGGATCCTCGAGCTCGATCATGGCCGCGGAATTCCATACCAGGGCAATTACACGTCCTGGCTTGCGCAGAAGCAGAAGCGCTTGGAGCAGGAGAGTCGTGAAGACGAGGCGCGCCAGCGCACGCTTGCGCGCGAGCGAGAGTGGATTTCTTCCTCGCCGAAAGCACGTCAGGCGAAGTCCAAGGCGCGCTATCAGCGCTACGAGGATCTACTCAAGATTGCCAACGCGAAGCAGAACACGGTCGCGCAAATCACTATCCCAGTGGCCGAGCGGCTGGGCCAGAACGTGGTCGATTTCGAACATCTGACCAAAGGATTCGGTGACAATCTCCTCATCGACGATCTCACTTTCAAGCTTCCCCCCGGCGGAATTGTCGGCGTGATCGGACCAAACGGCGCAGGCAAAACGACCCTGTTCAGGATGATCACCGGCCAGGAGAAGCCCGACAAAGGCACTATCAAGATCGGCGAGTCGGTCAGGCTCGGTTATGTCGATCAGTCGCGCGACAGCCTCGATGGCAAGAAAAACGTCTGGGAGGAAATTTCCGACGGCAATGATGTTATTCTTCTCGGCAAGAAGGAAATGAACTCGCGCGCGTATTGCGCGGCGTTTAACTTCAAGGGAGCCGACCAGCAAAAGAAGGTCGGGACGCTCTCCGGGGGGGAGCGCAATCGTGTTCATCTGGCCAAAATGCTGCGCTCGGGCGCCAACCTGCTGCTGCTTGACGAGCCGACCAACGACCTGGATGTCGATACGCTGCGCGCACTAGAGGAAGCTTTGGAAGATTTTGCCGGCTGTGCCGTCATTATCAGTCACGATCGCTGGTTCCTGGATCGCATCGCCACGCATATCCTGTCATTCGAGGGCGATAGCCACGTCGAATGGTTCGAGGGCAACTTCCAGGAGTACGAACAGGACAAGATGCGACGTTTAGGCACAGACTCGGTGATTCCGCATCGATTGAAGTACAAAAAATTCACCCGGTAAGCTGCCGCCATCCTTCGGCCATTCCGAATCGAATATGTTTTGGCAGTGCCCATCCCGGGCGCATGACGCATAACGAGGTCACGAAACATGTCGATGGCTGCCGACGACGCCATTCCTCCGCCGGACGTTCCAGGTCTACGTCCGCTTCCCCAGCTCATCTTCAGCTCGCGTTGGCTGCAGCTGCCGCTCTATCTCGGGCTAATCGTGGCGCAGGGCGTCTATGTGGTCTTGTTCATGAAAGAACTTTGGCACCTGGTTCATGGGGCCATGAATTTCTCGGAACAGGAGATCATGCTCGTTGTGCTCGCGTTGATAGACGTGGTGATGATCTCCAATCTGCTGATCATGGTGATCGTCGGCGGCTATGAGACTTTCGTGTCGCGCCTCGAGTTGGAGCGCCACCGGGACCAGCCGGAGTGGCTCTCGCATGTCAATGCCAGCGTGTTGAAGATCAAGCTTGCAATGGCGATCATCGGGATCTCGTCCATCCATTTGCTTCGTGTCTTTATCTACGCGGGATCACTTGGAAAACCCGACGCGCCGTACACCGAAACCGGTGTGATGTGGCAGGCGCTGATCCATGGCCTGTTCGTGCTGTCGGCTGTCGGGATTGCGGTTGTCGAACACATAAGCCAGTCCGCGTATGCCAGGGCCAAGACGCACTAATTCCATCCCCGCGAGGAAGTTCCTGCTGCGTGCCGCCATTCTGGTGGCGCTTGCTTCCCTCGTGAACCCGTCCTTTGCAGACTCCGCGTTCGACCGCTGGCTCCCATCGGTCTGGCCAGACGCGCAGGCGCTGGGCGTATCGCGCGCGACATTCGACAACGCATTGCGCGGTCTGGAGCCGGATTACTCGTTGCCCGATCTCGCGCTTCCGGGCAAACCCGAGAAACAACCGCAGCAGCCTGAATTTGTGCAGACGCCGGCGCAGTACCTGCGCGAGGCGGCCTTCGACCGGTTGGCTGCCCGCGGGCGTCAGCTTGCCGCACAATATCGCAATGTGCTGGGGCGCATCGAGAAAGAATTCGGCGTGCCCGGGAGCATCGTTCTGGCGATCTGGGCAAGGGAGACCGACTACGGCGGTTACCACCTGCCGAACGATGCCATTCGGGTGCTCGCAACACAGGCTTATGTCGGCAACCGCAAGGATTTTTTCCGCAATGAATTCCTGCACGCATTGAAGATGCTGCAGGACGGCGTGCCGCGCGCAGACCTGCGCTCCTCATGGGGTGGCGCAATGGGGCTCACGCAATTGCTTCCATCTGAATATTACAAATACGCAGTCGATTTCGACGGCGACGGCCGCGCCGACATCTGGCGCTCAGTGGCGGATGCCCTTGCGTCGGCAGCGAAGCAACTTGCAGGCAAGGGCTGGCGGCCCGGCGAGCCTTGGGCCATAGAGGTGCATGCGCCGGCCAACGCAGATTGCAGCATTGGCGTGCCCGACGTGGTCAGGAGGGTCGGCGAATGGGTTCGTGAGGGGTTCGTTCCTGCCTATAGGCGCAAGCTGAGCGCAGCCGAGTGGTCGATCGACGCTTCACTGCTGCAGCCGGAGGGGAGCTATGGGCCGGCTTTCCTCACGCCGAAAAACTACTTCGTACTCAAGGATTACAACTATTCGGATCTTTACGTGCTCTTCGTCGGGCATCTGAGCGACCGTATCGCTGGTGGCAAGCCCTTCGAGAAGCCATGGAGCAAGAGCGCCCAACTCAAGACATCCGACGTCGAGACGATGCAGCGACGCCTGGCTGCGCTCGGGCTCTATAGCGATAAGATCGACGGCAAGGCAGGAATGCTGACGCGCGCCGCACTCGGGGCTTATCAAAAGAAAAATGGGCTGAGGGTCGACTGCTGGCCGACCGCTGCAGTGCTCGAGCACATGCGCCGCTGAGGATACGCCCTAGTCGCAGACTTCCACGCGGCGCGTACGCCAGCCATAGCCTTCGATCCAAAGGCGCCGGTGCTCGAGCCGGCAGCCATCGCCCTCCGCGACGTCTGAAGGCTCGACATAAGCAGGAGGCGGTGGTGGTGCAACGTAAACCGGCGCTGGCTCCCCATAGACGGGGCCGCTATTGGCGATCGCAGAGCCTATGATTGCGCCCGCGGCCAAACCCCCGACAATTCCGGCTGCCGTGCCGCAACCGCGGCAATGCGCGTCGGCCGGAGACGACAACGCCGCGGCCATGAACACGGCCGCGGCGAAAACGATCGGTATCCGCTTCATGGGTGTCCTTTCGGGCCTAGGGCCCAAGTCGACACCCATCATCGGTCCAAAATTGTTACGCGAGCATTAAGGGCAGATGAAACGGGGGCGGCTCCAGCCAACGAAATTGCCAAAGCGGTCGTGTAGCGGCCGGCGGGCCCAATAGCCGCCGGGGCAGGCAGCCGGGTAGGGCGCCCCGTATCCCTCGTAAACAACATAGCCCGGAGCCGGTGCATAATACCGTGGCTGGCTGTTGGCGATGGCGCCACCGATTATGGCGCCGCCGATGACGCCGGCCGCAATGCCAGCGCCCACCGCACAGCCTCGGCAGTGCGCGTCAGCGGTACTCGGGACACTGAGAGTTCCCACGGCCAGCGTGGCAGCCGCAGCGATTGCGAGAACGGTTTTCTTCATAGTGCTCTCCAGGGTCAGGTCGGGCGACCGCCGACCGAGTGATTTAAGACTTAGCCTGCCTGCCGTGGACGAGACAGGCCAATAGGACGGAAGTTTGTTGAGCGCCGGCTCCCCCCTCTTCGAAGGCCCGGAAGCCCTAGCAAATCCGGGCCTTGCCTTCCCTTAACGTAATGCCGCAATCTCGTGCGATTTGGCTAGGGCCTAATTGCAGACACGCACACGCCGAGAGCGCCAGCCCCAACCGTCCCAGATCCGCTCGCGGGTCCAATAGCACGCGCCATAGTACACGGGGCCGGGGCCGTAATAGTAGCCTGGCCCATAATAACCGTAGTAGGGGCCGTGAGCGGCAGCCGAACCGACGATGGCGCCTAGGGCTAGGCCGCCAATGATACCGGCGGCAACTGCGCCGCCATGCCGCGCCTCGGCCGGTTGTGGGGAGGCAACAGCAGCGATTGCAAGGGTCGCGGCGGCCGCCAGAGCAGTAAGAGTCCTGGTCTTGGTCATGGCGTACCTTTCTTCAGTTGCTGAGATCGCATGCATTCAACGGAGGTTCGGCTCGTTTCCTGCGTTCGGGGGCTCAGCCTCGAGGATGTCTGTCCGCAAGTTTCTGATTTCCTGTGTGAATGACCGCTGAATGGGGTATTTGGAATCCACTCCTCAAAAAAGGCATTAGCATTAAATTTTGGAAAGGCATGGGGCGAGATCATGGCAGACTCCTGATCCGCCCATTTTCCCCGGCAACTCGGAGAGTCTGAATCTGGAAAGCCCTTGCAGCAGCTATTTTCAGTTGAATTTCAATCCGGCTTCCTTTGCGATCTTCAGGTTGAGCGCAATTTCGCGGCGGATCATCGCGTCCATCTCCGTAGGCGTGAGCGGTGCGGGCTCGACTCCCTGCAGCTTTAGCTTTTGCTGCACTTCCGGAAGCGCGAGCACTTTTGTCGTCTCCGCATGCAATTGATCGACTATCGGGCGCGGCGTCTTTGCCGGCACGAGCATGCCGTTCCAGTAATTGAAATCGGACTCCTTATATCCAGCCTCGATTGTCGTCGGCAGGTCGGGCAAAGCGGGAGACCGCTTGGCCGAGCTCACCGCTAGCGCCAGAAGTTTGCCGTCCTTGATAAATGGCAGACCTGACGAGATGCCGATGAAGATGAAGTCGACCCGGCCCGTCATCACTTCGGTGAGCGCTTCCGGCCCGCCGCGAAACGGAACATGCGTCACCTTGAGACCGGCGCTGACGATGAATCGCTCCGCCGCCCAATGCGTCGCGCTTCCAACCCCGGCAGAAGCGAAGCTCATGTTGCCGGCCTTTGCCTTCTGCACCAGATCCTGCACGCTTTTGATTCCCTTGGATGGTGCGACCAGCAGCACGTTCGGTACATTTCCGAAGCTGGCGACAGCGGCAAAATCGTTCGCCGCATCATAGGGCAGGTTGGGATACGCGGCCGGTGCTCCCGAATGCGCAGCGGCATTGATCAGAAGGGTGTATCCGTCAGGCTCGGCTTTCGCCACGGCCGCCGACCCAATGCTGCCGCCGGCGCCGCCGCGGTTCTCCACCACGATGTTCTGCTTGAGCTCACGCGAGAGCGGATCGAGGACGATGCGGCCGAGAATATCGATGGTGCTGCCGGCCGAAAACGGCACGATAGCGCGAATCGGTTTCGCCATCGGCCAGCCCGCTTGGGCAAAAGCTGGGCACGCCAAGCCCTGCGCAGCCACGGCGCCGAGGGAATATTTGAGAAATTGCCGACGATCATAAATGATCATGATGATGTCCCCCTGTCAGCTGCACTTTTGCGCTGTCTATAGGCGCCTCCACGTACGCCGATTATCAATGGATCGACAGCATCAATCGCAATCAGGCGAACATTGGGTTTGAGCTTCACTTCCCCTGATATCGCGCACTGCAACAAGTCTAGCACCCTCGCGAACGCACCGAAGAAAAAATTCGCGGACAAAAAGCCTTGCGTCCCAATATCTGTCGCGCCTAGTTTGGCGCACACATCACGGGAGACATGAATGGCGACCTTCACCTGGGACCACATCCATTTGCGTACGCCGGATCCGGAGGCAACGGCCCAGTGGTTTGAACGAATTTTTGGCGCCGAGGTCATCCGTTCGACGCAGCAAGGGAAGCCTCGCGTTGATATCAAGCTCGGGGGCGCCATGATTTTCACCGCCCAAGTCAGTCCTGGTGACGGCGTCAATCCGCCGCCGGCTACGCCATATCAGGGTCTTGATCACTTCGGCCTGTCGGTCTCCGGGATCGACGAAATTGCTGCCGATCTTAAGAAGAAGGGCGTCGAGTTTTCCCAAGAACCGCATTCGCCGCGACCAGGCATCAAGATATGCTTTCTGCGCGGGCCGCAGGGCATCTCCATCGAGTTGCTCGATCGCAATCCGAATTATGCGTGACCTTGGTCGCTATCTAAGAGGGCACTGTGACGCACCAGCTGCGGCGGAAATCGCAATCTTGCCTGTATTCGATGGCTTCCTCCCACCGAAAGTGATGAGCGCCGACCACGAAGCGCGGCGGAGCGTGACGCGCGCGATATTTGAAAGATTGGAGTTGCTTGCATGCGCGGATTTGGACTGGCAGTGCTCGCCATCACTGGCTTTGCGACCATTGCCTATTCTGCCGACGGGCGCTTCGAGCGAAGCCTGAAGATGCTCGCCCCCGAGGCTCGCCTCGAGCAGCTATGCGATTACACCGCAATGACCCGCATCCGCAGCGAGAGCAAGCAATTTCGTCCCGATCGCGCAGTGGCAAACGCTTCCGCCGAACCGAAGGAAACCGGCAATACGCTCGAGGTCACCGGCGGTGCCTTCCGCAGCCGTAAGAAATGGTATGCCCTGAGCTATATCTGCACTGCCAGTCCCGATCGAATGAGCGTGACCGCGTTTCGTTACAAAGTGGGCGAGGAAATTCCGGAGTCCAAATGGAGCGCGTACGGTCTTTGGGATTGAACGCGGTCACGTCCTATTGGTGTTGCACCATGACTTTGGTGCCCACCGGTACGCGCTCGTAAAGATCGATCACATCCTCGTTCACCATCCTGAAACAGCCCGAGGATACCGCTTGGCCAATTGTCTCCGGCGCGTTAGTGCCATGGATGCGGTAGACAGTCGCGCCGATATAGAGAGCCCGTGCACCCAGCGGATTGCCCGGGCCGCCGGCCATCCAGCGCGGAAGGTAAGGCTGGCGCTGGATCATCTCCGGCGGCGGAGTCCAGTCCGGCCATTCGGCTTTCTTGCTAATGCGGTGGGTGCCGGCCCATTGAAACCCGTCACGTCCGACTCCGACGCCGTAGCGCAACGCGACGCCGTTGCCCATGATCAGATAAAGAAAACGATCGGCGGTGTTGACGATGATCGTGCCCGGCGGCTGTTCAGTGCGATAGTACACGGATTTGCGACGCAGCTCGGGTGGCAGCTCGGCGTCGCGCGCGGTGTGGTCGACGCCTGGATCGACATCCTGCATGGTGGGCGCGGAGGACGGCAACAACCGCTGCGCGCTCGCCATTGTTGCAGGCAGTAGCAACACCACTGCCAATGCAATCGCCCCCGACCGTCGCATCATGTTTCCCCCGATGAAGTGGCAGCTCGCGTTACGCCTCAAGTTTTGTCTTTGATGAAGGTGTGCGGCCGATCCGTTCCCGGCGCCGTTTCCGTATGCCAGCGGCCTTTCTCGTCCTCGTATTCGATGGTTTCAGTGTGGCCGGGCACCGTCTGTTCCTCGGCGGCGGCTTTCGCAGCGGCCAGAGCGTCGGCATGCGTTGGATATGACTCAGAGAACACGTCGCCGACCTTGTAGGCCCAGCCGCCATCATGCTCGACGATCTCGTAGGTGACGTCTGCCATGGGAGACCCCTGAATTCGAATGTTGTCGCAATATCGTAGCGCCGTCCAGCTTGGTTGCGCCAGTCACATGCGACCAGCGCCAAGGTCGCTTATGCAAGGTGAGTGCGTTTTAAATTCGGCGCTGTCGCCTGAGGCGATCGATAAAGTTCTCAATTTCCGGCGGCAAGGACTGTAGGCTTTGCTGGCCTGCGGTCGAGAGGATCGGCCTCCATTGCGACCCCTGCAAGAATTTGGGCTCCATTCCCGGCGGGATGAGGCGATCAAAAACGACAACCACGAGCAGCGCCAACACCGCGACGCGCAAGGCGCCAAACGCGGCACCCGCCACCCGGTCCGGGAGGCTGATCTCGGAACCCAAGAGGCCGCCCACCGCGAGCTTGAAGAGTGCGCTTAGCACCGCGCCCGCCGCGACAAAGATCGCGATGACCACGATCCATGTCTGCACGGGCACTTTTAGATATGTCGTGAGCATGGGCGCCACCCTTGGTGCGGCTGCGATCGCTACGCCCATCCCGGCAAGATATCCGAAAATGCTCGCAAGCCCCCGCAACAGTCCGCCCATGAATCCCATGACCACCGCGAGAAACAGGCAGACCAGGATCGCAATGTCGAACGGATTCGTGGAGAAAAACGATGTCATTGCGATTTGTCCGTGGAAGGCTACGCTTCAAGTGTTTGAGGACCTGAGGGAGACCGTACATGGCGTTCACTGTCACGAGCAACAGTTTCAAGGATGGCGACTATCTGCCGAAGGAATTCATCCTATCTGCTGATTTCGGATTTGGCTGCGCAGGCGGCAATACGTCGCCGCATCTGAAATGGTCGGGCGCGCCTTCGGGTACGAAAAGCTTTGCCGTCACCTGCTTCGATCCGGATGCGCCGACGGGTTCCGGGTTCTGGCACTGGCTAGTCGTTAATATTCCGGCAAGCGTGACGGAGCTCGAAGCCGGCGCGGGGTGTAAAGGCGGCAAGCTGCCGGCGGGAGCGTTGCAGACGCGGACAGATTTCGGCGCGCCCGGATATGGCGGTCCGTGCCCGCCCGAAGCCGATCATCCGCACCGTTATCTGTTCACCGTCTTCGCGGTGAGTAGGGAGAGGCTAGACCTGACGGCCGACACCTCTGCCGCCGTCGTCGGCTTCAACCTTCATTTCAATACACTCGCGAAGGCGGAGATCATGGGCCTCTTCAAGAGGTGAGGGCGATTCGAGGCGGGTCGCGGGGTCGGCTTACGATCATGAATGCAACGCTTGCTGCAAGCAGCGCCAAATGATTGTAAGCGCCGAGCCCTTCCAATGCGCCTGAAAAAATTGAGCAAGAGTTGGGCGAACCAAGCGCAATTCTTTAACCGACCAGATTCGCATCTCGCATTAGCAACCAGCGTCCGTCCGGCTCCTTGCGCAGGGGCCGTCAATGTGTAGCCCCGAGCGGCGCACAGGCGTGCCGACCGGCGGGGTGATTCTTTGATAGCATCCGCGCAATACCTTCCACTTTAGTAGCCGCTAGCCATCACCGTACTCTGGAGGAAAAAGATGTCCGGAACTGTTCGATTGCACCGCGTCCTCGCGACGAATCCAGAAAAGGTCTATCGGGCCTTCGTCGAGGCGGACGCGATGGCAAAATGGCTACCGCCGAATGGTTTCGCCTGTACCGTATATCACCTCGACGCAAAGGTTGGCGGCACCTTCAAGATGTCGTTTCGCAATTTCACCACCGGCAAGAGCCATTCATTCGGCGGCAAATATCTGGAGCTCATGCCCAGCGAGCGCTTGCGCTACACCGACACATTCGATGATCCCAATTTGCCGGGCGAAATGCAGGTGACGGTTACGCTGAAGAAGGTGTCGGTCGGGACCGAACTCACTATCGTGCAGGAAGGCATACCCGATGCCATTCCGGAAGAAGCCTGCTATGTCGGGTGGCAGGAGTCACTGCGGAATCTCGCCCGCCTCGTCGAGCCCGAGATCAATCAATAGTGGGCTGCATGCAGAAAAAGCACTGAGGATATATGCTTCCGTGCTGGCGCCTCTGCAGGCTCCGAAACGCGACGCCAGAAACGTCACAAAGTGATCGCATCACGCTGTTGCGGTCGTGCCGATTAGAACGCGTTGCATTCGCGAGAGAGCGCATCAGGAGACCGATGATGGAGTCCAAAGTCGCAGCACCTCAACCGTTCGTTCGTGCGCCGGCCGCTGGTTCGACGCTCAATGTTCTGGGTGTCACGCATATCTACAAGGCCACTGCTGCCGAAACCGGAGGATCTTTTTCGCTCTGGGAAGCCGTGTTTCCGCCGGGCAAGGGTGCGCCGCCACACACCCATGGCCGCGAAGATGAAGCGTTCTATGTGCTCAGCGGCGAACTCGTCATCGAGTTGGGGGATAAACCTGCGTCGCACCGCCTTAGGGGCTGGCTTTCTTCTTTGGTGCGCGCGGCCGGCGCCATGATGTCCGCAACGTCGGTGATGAGCCGGCCCGTGTGCTTATCCTCAGCGCGACCGGGTTGCGGCCTGGATCAGATGTTCAGTGAATTGGACGAGGCCACGGCTCGCGGCATGCCAGACTTTGCAACACTCACCGCGATCTGCGCGAGATATGGCGTTGCCATTGAGCCGGGTCAAGCTAGCAAAAAAGTGCCGGATCAGGATCAAAAGAGAACGTAGCCCTCAGGGTTTCGCTGCGACGCGCAAGATTTCGATCAGCTTTCGGTCGCGCCAGCGCCGCAGATCGTCCATGCTGCGGCCGCGCGCTTCCTCTGCAACGCCCTCGACAATGACTTTCTGCGTCTGCGGATCAAGTCTTGGCGTTCCGAGATCGTCCATCCAGCTCTGCACCGCAGGGCCGATGTGGTTCATGAAATGGCTCATGCCGCCGTCGCCGCCGGCCATGTGGAAGGTGAGGTGAGGCCCCATGAGCGCCCAGCGCAGGCCCGGGCCATAGGCGATAGCCGCGTCTGCGTCGGCAACCGAAACGACTCCCTCGGTGACAAGATGGATTGCTTCGCGCCACAACGCCGCCTGCAAGCGGTTAGCGGCGTGTCCGCGCACTTCCTTCCTGATATGGATCGGGTGCTTGCCGATCGCGCGGTAAAAATCGATCGCCTTGGTGATCGCATCCGGCGCGGTCTTCGTTCCGCCGACGACTTCGACCAGTGGAATGAGATGCGGTGGATTGAAGGGATGCCCGATCACGCACCGTTCGGGGTGCCTGCACCGTGCGGTGATGCGGCTGATCAGCAGTCCGGATGAGCTCGATGCAATAACCGTTTCTTGCGGCGCAGCGGCATCGATCGCGGCGAAGAGATCGGTCTTGACGTCCTCCCGCTCGGGCCCGCTTTCCTGCACGAAATCCGCCCCCTCAGCGACCGCGGCCGGTTCGCTGAAGAATTGCAGCCGCTTGCGATCGGCGCCGGGCGTGACCGCATTGAGCTTCTCCAGTGTCGGCCAGGCATTCTCGATGAAGCGCCTGGTGAAATCCTCGCCGTTCGGAGCCGGGTCATAGGCGGCGACGGTGAAGCCGCGCGCGAGAAAATAGGCCGCCCAGCTTGCGCCGATCGTTCCGGCGCCAATAACTGCAATGCGTTGAGGCATGGTGAACTCGTCTTGGCTTTGAACTTGCTGCCGGATTGTATGCTGTTCTGGCGTCGTAGAACTATCCGGATATGGCGCGCGTGCGCACGCACCTGTAAAGTCGCGCTTGCCGTGGCGCGACTTTTCGCAGGCGGTTCCTGGGATTCACCTCATTCGAGTCGCGGGCGCCTGCCAGCGTCGTCGCATGAGGCGAGCAGTGCGGAAGACCTATGCCGAGCAGCGGCCGCGCCGCGCCAGCGAATTCTTCGCCGCAGCCGCGGCGGCGAAGGTTGGCAGCGGGCGCGTCAATACCCGGTAGTTCGGAGGGATGGGGCGGAATCCCCAGCTGAAATCGTAGATCTGGCAGATTTTCGTCAAATTCCATTGGACGACACGGAAATCCGCCGCTTGCGCGGGACTGAGAACAAAGAACGCGCCCACGGCGCCCAGTAGCATGAGGCTAAAACGCTTCATTGCACTCTCCTTGCATTCTGCTTGCAATCCTTGCTGCCGCGATCACGGCGCAAAAATCGTATGCCGCGTCTGGAAGGGCCGGCAAGATGCCACTTGCATGTTCTGCAATGAAATCTGTGCGCCACGGCCGACCGCCGTTGCCAACGCTGAAATTGGCCGTGTTTGCTTCCGAATCCACCTCGGCTGCCCGATGCGGATCGATGCCGATCTGCGCATAGGCGGCTAGAAAACGAATGAGGCGTGAGAAGGCGCAGACATTTACAACGCTTTGTTGCTCCCTTTTACCGCCTCCGCCTCCACATAGACTTCGCTGCCCATCTGACGGAATTTCTCCGACATCTGCGCCATGCCCTGCTCCTTGTCGTTCAACGTCGCAGCATAGTCCCGCACATCCTGCGTAATCTTCATCGAGCAGAATTTGGGACCGCACATGGAACAGAAATGCGCGACTTTGTGCGCTTCCTTTGGCAGCGTCTCGTCGTGATATTCGCGCGCCGTCTCAGGATCGAGCGAGAGGTTGAACTGGTCGACCCAGCGGAATTCAAACCGCGCGCGTGAGAGCGCGTCATCGCGCAGCTGTGCGGCCGGGTGACCCTTGGCGAGATCGGCGGCGTGCGCGGCGATCTTGTAGGCGATCACGCCTTCCTTCACGTCATCGCGATCGGGCAGGCCAAGATGCTCCTTCGGCGTCACGTAGCAGAGCATCGCGGTGCCGAACCACCCGATCATGGCGGCGCCGATTGCCGAAGTGATATGGTCGTAGCCGGGTGCAATGTCGGTCGTGAGCGGGCCGAGGGTGTAGAACGGCGCCTCGCCGCACTCCTTCAGCTGTTTCTCGACATTGATCTTGATCTTGTGCATCGGCACGTGGCCGGGACCTTCGATCATCACCTGGCAGCCTTTCGCCCAGGCCACTTTCGTGAGCTCACCCAGCGTCTCCAACTCCGCGAATTGTGCGCGATCGTTCGCGTCGGCGATGGAGCCGGGCCGCAGTCCGTCGCCGAGAGAGAATGACACGTCGTATTTGCGCATGAGATCGCAGATCTCGTCAAAGCGCTCGTAGAGGAAGCTTTCTTTGTGATGCGCCAGGCACCACTTGGCCATGATCGAGCCGCCGCGCGAGACAATGCCGGTCACGCGGTTGGCTGTGAGATGGATGTAGGGCAAGCGCACGCCGGCGTGAATGGTAAAATAATCGACGCCCTGCTCGCACTGTTCGATCAGCGTGTCTTTGTACACTTCCCAGTCGAGTTTGACGGGATCTCCGTTCACCTTTTCCAGCGCCTGGTAGATCGGAACGGTGCCGATCGGCACCGGCGAGTTACGGATGATCCACTCGCGCGTGGTGTGAATGTTGCGGCCCGTGGAGAGGTCCATCACCGTGTCGGCACCCCAGCGGATTGCCCAGACCATCTTCTCGACCTCCTCCTCGACGGACGAGGTCACGGCGCTATTGCCGATATTGGCGTTGATCTTGGTGAGGAAGTTGCGGCCGATGATCATCGGCTCCAATTCCGCGTGTTTGATGTTGGACGGAATGATCGCGCGGCCGCGCGCGACTTCGCTGCGCACGAACTCGGGCGTGATGAATGCAGGAACGCTGGCGCCGAAACTTTCGCCGTCGGCAAGCGCGGCTTCCGCGCGCTCGAGCATCATCTTGCGCCCGAGGTTCTCGCGCTCGGCGATATAGATCATTTCCTTGGTGATGACACCGGCGCGCGCCCATTCGAGCTGGGTAAGCGGGTGCGGACTCATATCAGGCAGCGGATCCCCGCTTGCGCGCGGATGAGTGGAGTCGGCGGCCCTCCACGGCTTCGGCACGTCAGGGAAGCTGCGCGCCAGATGCTTGCCGCTGACATTCCCGTTGTCGACCGGTTTCACCTCGCGGCCTTCATATTGCTCGACGCCGCCGCGCTCCTTGACCCATTCGAGCCGCGTGCGCGGCAGCCCCTTCTCGACATCGATCGTGACATCCGGATCAGTATAGGGTCCCGTTGTGTCATACACGGGAAGCGGTGGCTCGCCCGATGAGGCGTCGAGCACGATCTCGCGCAGCGGCACGCGCAGCTCGGGCGCGGAAACAGGCGCAGAATAGATCTTGCGCGAGGCGGGGAGCGGGCCCGTGGTGACTCTCGGGGTGATCAGATCGGCTGTTGTTACGGCTTTGTTCATGATCGTGTCTCCGTTGGCCGCTTGCGATGAGACTTTTGAGATTGAAGCTGTGGATCCAGCCGACGAACTCGGAATTTCGAAGAGCTCATCAGCTTTGGGATCGAAAACGATTGGTGGCGCATGGAGGCGTCCTGTCCCTTCGCCGGCATGACCCGGATCAGGTTCAAAGGGTTTTTCTCAGCCCACACGGGCACCCCTCGGAACAACGTTTAATGTATGCGCGAGGGCAGGGGTGTCAATGTGGGCCTAGCGTACAGTTCTGCCGCCTGGCCCGGGCACATGCCTCAGCCGTAAATGCCGGATCGTGCTCTGGGATGCCGCTTTCACGCGCATGAGCGGAGCAGTTGACTGTTCGGGCGCACCAGTGGAAGCAGCAAAAGGCTTTTTGGAGCACCACCACGAACGCAAGCGATTCATTGGAATTTTGTCAAAGGCTAGCCACCCGGCGAAAACACCAATCGCACGAAATCCCGGAAGAGCATGACCTGCCGCGGCAAAATACTCTGATCCTGCAGCACGCGGCCAAGGATCAGCCCGCCTTCGACAAGCGTCGCGGCCATGTCGGCCAGCGCGTCGAGATCGATCTCTTCCCGCGGCGGGTATCTCTCCGCAATCAGGGTGAATCGCTCGCGGAAGCGGTTGCGCCAGGCAAGAAGGCCTTCGGCATTGAGCCGGCGAATCTCGTCATTGAACAGCTGATCCTGATAGGCGAAGGAGGCTGCAAGGCAGCCCGGGTGCGCGCTCGGCAGATCGCCCATCATCTCGGCGAAGAGCTTGAGACCGACGAGAAAGCCGTGCAAAGGGTCTGCATTGAGCTCGTCACCGCGTCGGAAGATGCTTTCGAGCACCTCGCGATCCTGCGCGAGGTATCGCAGCAGCAGGCCTTTGGCGAGCTCGCTTTTGTCCTTGAAGTGATAGAAGAACCCGCTCTTGGAGATTCCGGCCGCCGCAATCAGCTCCTCAATGGAGGTGGCTGAAAACCCTTTGGCGAGAACCGCGTTTTCGGCGAGTTCGAGCAGACGCTCCCGGGTGTCGCTTGTCTTGCGGGGAACGTTTTCGAGCATGCGCGAACTGTACCACGGGTGCAGCGGTGCCCCAGGTCCCGCGTGAAAACGCCGCGCCAGGTTTCTATCCCGTTGGAATTTCGCGCAAAAAATTTCATGTCCGCTTGACCATGAGTAGGCTTACTGCGCGTTCGTCCACGTACTAGCTAAGCCGCCGAGACGCACGCGTTGTTTCGAGAAGGAAGATTAAAGTCATGTCGAAATATCGCCGCCAGCTGCCGCAGCTTTCCGGACGCCCGTTCCTCACCGACGGTGGACTAGAAACAAGTTTGATCTTCCACGAAGGCATCGACCTGCCTTTCTTCGCGAGCTTCGATCTGCTTAGGACGGCGGACGGGACCGCGCGCATCCAAAGGTACTATGAGCGCTACATCGAGATCGCCAAGCGGAACCGCACGGGCTTTGTGCTGGAAGGCGCGACTTGGCGGGCCAATCCCGACTGGGGCGCCAAGCTCGGCTATTCGCGCGACGAGCTTGCCGCGGCGAACCGCGCGGCGGTCGAGCTCATGGCGAAGCTGCGCGAGGTGCACGAGAGCGCCGAAACACCGATGGTGATCTCGGCCAATATTGGCCCACGTGGCGATGGCTATAAGATCGAGAACGCCATGACGGCCGCCGAGGCGGAGGATTATCACGGTTGGCAGGTCGACGTTTTCCGCGACACCGAGGCCGATCTCGTCAGCGCATTCACCATCAACTATGTCGAGGAGGCGATCGGCATTGCACGTGCATGCAGCCGCGCCGGTATGTTGTCGGTGATTTCTTTTACGGTCGAGACAGACGGACGTCTGCCGAGCGGACAGGCGCTACGCGCCGCGATCGAGGAGTGCGATCGCGAGACCCGCAACGTACCCGCCTATTACATGATCAATTGCGCGCACCCCGCACATTTCGCTGATGCGTTGCGCGAGGGCAAGCCATGGGTGAAACGGCTGCGCGGGTTGCGCGCAAACGCCTCGATGCGAAGCCATGCCGAGCTAGACGCTGCAACCGATCTCGACATCGGTGATCCGGCCGATCTCGGCGCGCGCTACCGCGGTCTGTGCCGGCAGTTCGGCCATTTCTCCGTGTTCGGAGGCTGCTGCGGCACCGACCACCGGCACGTCGAATCAATTGCGCTCGCTTGCCTGCCAGCCGAGGCGGTGCGGGAACCTGCATGCTGAAATCGGGCAGGACGAACGCAGGCTCTGCTGGTATTTCGGTTGGAGCCTGAACTACAGATTCAATTGAAGGTCGTGCCCTTGCGTGCCGCCGGCATGTCAGATTTTACATCTTCGGCAGTTGCGCGATGGCGACCCTCACGGTGCCGTCCGCTTCCGCAATGACACGCAGCGTTTTTGTGTCAAACGCGATGCCGGTGAGGCGCAGACCCGTCACGGCGGCATCAACGCGCACGCCATTGCCGACTCGCTGAAACTCGGACAGGGCCGCGGCGATCTTTGCTTTCGCGTCATCGGCGAACGGCTTCAGATCGATTACCGCCTTTTCTGCGAGTGCCGCCTGCACGTAAGGCATCGCCGCGCGCGCGGCAGCGCCGAGCAGCCCAAAGGCAGCTTCCGATTCGACGGCGAGTGAAATATCGGTCAGCCGAAGAATCTGCCTCTCCTGATCCAGCGCCGGCTTGCCCCAGACATGCACCATTGCTTCCGTTCCCAACCCGAACCAACTCTTTTTCTCGCGTGCGTTTACGTGCAGCGAAATGAGCAGGCGGTCACCGGCGGCCGCGAGCTTCGCGCCCAGGATCTCGACGTCGACCGGTCCGCTGCCATCGTCAGGAAAGTGCCGCCCCTTGAGTTGCTGTTCGATGAGCCGGTTGAGGTCGGCGAACGGCATGTCGATTGGCACCCCGACAGCAAGCGCTCCGTCCTGCATCGGAGGGACCAGCTCGAGCTGGGTGGGAAACGGGCATTTCGGGCTGGTTGCATGGGTCAGGATACGCGTCTCCGCCTGTACGCCGATCGTCAATGTGACATTGCGGACATCGATCACAGGCTGTGCGGCCACGGCGCGGACAGGACGTACCTCCAGCCAGAGCGGCGGCAGGCCGGTCTTGCCACCGCCGAGCGGTATTGACCGGCACATCTTCGTCCACTGCTCGCGCGCGGTGCGCTCGATCGTCGTGTCATTTCGCAAGTTCGCCTCAAGAGCCGCGAGTTCGCTCTTCACAGTCGGATCGAGCACCGGCTTGATCTCGTTCGCGAGGTTGAGTCTGAAGCCGGCCACATTCGTGCCCGTGTCTCCGATGTCGAGCCGACCGGAAAGATTCGGTTCGATGCGCCAGCCAGCAGTGATCTGCGGCCGGGAGAAGACGATCGCGTCGCCGCGGAAATCGCTGCGCTGGTCGAGCGTCTTGACTGCAAGGTCGTCAATCTGCTTCCCGAGCGCGCCGCCGCCGATCAGTCCGCCGATCGCTCCACCAATGCCGCCCACGACCTTGCCGGCGGTCGTGCCGATCTGACCTGTAACTTTGATGCTCCCGTTGAGCGGCGTCGTGATGGTGAGCGTGCCCGGTTGTCCGGTCGCATAGATGGTCCCTCGCGCGACCGTGAGTCCGATTTCAGCCTGACCTAGCAGTTGGGTGACCGGATTCTTGTTTTTGCCGGCAAATTCACGCGGCGCAGCGACATCGATCGCGTGGCCGATCGCTGCAAGGGATACGGCGACCGGCGCAATGACATTCGATGCACGAGTGACCGGCTGAAGCGGCTGCGGGGGCCTGAGGATCGCGAGCGCTTCGGAGAGTCCGCTGTCGGCCGGCGGAGTGAAACGGTTGAGGGTCCATAGGGTCGTGGCGAAGAATGTGCCGGCAATGAAAGTCGCGACCACGCCCCATCGGAAATAGCGTGATCGGGCAAAAAGCCGGATCGGCACGGTCGTATAATAGATTAACTTGTCGAGCCCGCTCATCCGCTCCGCTCGATTCGCCGATTCGGAATTTTACGCTGGTGTGTGCGGCTCCACCAGCAGCAGCCGGCGTCTCGTGCCGGAGGGATTATCTAAATCCGAGCGTAGGAGAGGAAGGCCCCGAATCTGAAAATCAAGAAAGCTGCCGGCATACGGCTAGATGCAGCGGCAGGCTACACTGATTTGGCGAGCTCCGCGTTCGGGATGACCGCAAGCTTGTGCGGTTGATAGTGTGCAAGCGCGCGCAGCGCCTGAATGTCAGGGAACGTGACCAGCCGCTCCTTGTCTGCGATCAACTTCTCCGTACGCAGCTGCTGCATCATGCGGTTGAGATGTGGAACGCTGAGGCCAAGAACATCAGCCAGGATCTCCTGCGAAAACGGCAGCGTGAATGTCTCGTCTTGGGTCAGTCCGACAATCCGCAGCCGCTCATGCAATTCCAAGAGAAAATGCGCGAGCCGCTCAATTGGCGTGCGTCGTCCGAGATCGATGACCCTTTCGGCGTGATTCGTCGATTGCTCGACAGCCATCCAGCAGAGCGCCAGCGCGAACGCCGGGCGCCGATAGCAGAGCTGAACATAAGCATCGAGAGCGCATACATTCACGGTCAGGTCGGTGATCGCGCTGACCGAATAGACCGATCGTTCAAAAAAACTGTTGGGCACTCCAATGACGTCGCCGGGCAGGATCACGTTCACGATCTGTCGTTTGCCGTTGCGCAACAGCTTATAGCGCAGGGCGTAGCCGTTCTTCACGAAGCAGAGTTTGCGATATTCGAGGCCATCAACAACAAGATCGTGCCGCCGTCGGATGAGAAGGTCGCCATCGATGATCTTATCGATATCCCTCAGGTCGGCAGGCGTAAGCGCGACCTGCTGAGAGAGCCGTTCAAAGAACGGATGCTGTTTCAGTCCCCCATCGGCATTTCTCATCAAGCACAATTTAGTCCTTTTCAATAATATGAATCAATGATTCAGGCGAAAGCGCATTGTCGCGAAAGCGGTTCGACTCTGGATGTCACTCTCCCCCTCTAGTCGAGTGGCTGTGAAGTGCGTGCTTCATCGTCGGTTATGGCCGCGCAGCAACGCGGCCATAACCATATCCAGACACCACCGTCGCCACGGCTGAAAAGCGCAACCGGACCGGAACGTCAGAACGGCGGCATGCCCAATTTCCTATTTCTGAGAGCCCATTCGGTGCAGTTTCAGAACGGTATACACCGTGTCGCTTGCCGGCGTGGGAATCCCGAACCGCCGCCCGAGTTCGCGCACCTTTCCGGTGAGCCAATCGAGTTCGAGACGATTGCCGCGCTCAAGATCGTGAGCCATCGAAGCCTTCATTCCGGGCTCGACCTTATTCAGCACAAAATCCATTCGCTCATCCAGAAAAGCGGGATCGATCGCGACGCCGCTGGCTTTGCCGACGGCAAATGCTTCTTCCATGAGAGCACGAAAGAAGAGGCGCAATTCCGGATCGGCCACTATGGGGCCAATCGATGACCGCATGCTGGCCGTAGCTCCGGCCATCGCCGTCAGGAAAATGAATTTCTGCCACAGCTCGCGGTCGATATCAGCGGACAACGCTATATCGAGATTGGCTGCTTTGCCTGCCTCAGCGAATTCGGCGAGCTTCTCATCGGATTTCTTGTCGGACCGACCGAACCGCATCATCGCGAAGTTGCTGGTGTGACTGATCACGCCCGGCGCGGCGACCGTCGTGGCTATATAAGCGGCACCTCCGATGACGCGATCTGCAGCGACCACATTGGAAATGCGCTCGACGCTGTCCACACCATTTTGAAAAGTGATCAGCCGGGCATCGGAACCGAGCAGGGGTCGAGCGGTGGCTGCGGCCTTCTCGGTATCCCACAACTTCACAGCAAACAGCACGATATCTACAGGACCGACCTGCGCCGGATCGTCCGTGACATTCACCTTCGGCAGGTGCAGGTCTCCGTGCACACTCTCCACTTTCAATCCATTTCTGGCGATCGCGTCGCGGTGGGCACCTCTGGCGATGAAGAAAACGTCGTGGCCGGCGGCCGCGAGACGAGCGCCGAAATAACCGCCGACTGCTCCGGCGGCCATAGCTGCAATACGCATGTCTAACTCGCTTGTTTGTTTCCGAGGCTGATCTATCGAATGCCGACGCGGTTGTCAGCCTCACAATCTTTGTCCATGCATGAGGAGAGCTTGATTATCGAGGGCACCTGACCGCCGACTCTCTGTTGTATCCGCACATAGCCGTCCGAGGACGGCCGGCGTGCACAAGATCGCAATAATTGATACGCAACCTATGTGTGTTCGGAAAGGGCAGTGAACGTCAATAAACGCCCGTCCGGCGGATGTGATCCCATGTGGTCTGCGCGGGAGAAAGCAGCTGCGGCATAAAGGAATCCCTGACCGAAAGACTCCGCTCGCGGGGGCCCGAACGCGCGATCGAGGTCTGCGGAAGCACAATCACCTTCGCGCCGATCTGCACGCGATTGTAGAGATCGGTGACGTCTTCGTTGGTGAGACGGATGCATCCGCTGGACACGTGTTTGCCGATGCTCGACGGGTCGTTGGTGCCGTGGATGCGATATTCGGTGCCGCCGATATACAGGGCTCGTGCGCCGAGCGGATTGCCGGGACCTCCGGCAACCATCCGTGGCAGATAGGGCTGGCGTGAAATCATCTGCGGCGGCGGATACCAGTCCGGCCATTCCGCCTTGCGGGCGATAGCCTTCACACCCGCCCAGGTGAAGCCTTCGCGTCCAACACCGATGCCATAGCGGATCGCCTTGCCGCCGCCGAGCAGGTAGTAAAGAAACGTGTTGGCCGTGTCGACGATGATTGTCCCGGGCGACTCGCGTCCTGCATAAGGGACAATTTGCTTCTTGAGCCGGGGCGCAATTCTCGCCGGCTCACTCTGCTCTTCCGGCATCGGATCGATGACTTGAGGCTGCAGTTGTGCCGGACGCGGTGGCGAGAGAAAGGCAAAGAGGGAATCCGCATTTGCTGTGCCGCATGACAGCGCCAACGCGGCAAGCGCGGCAATCATCATTGACCTGGCCATGACGCACTCGTCGACTGCCCCCGATCGCAAGGGAAAATCGCCGACCAGGTCGAAATGTTCCCTCAAGCCGGGCCGAAAAAAATGCGTTAAGGCGTCGAAAGATCTCCACTCATTCGCGTTTATGCCAGCCGACGACGGCCTCCGGCACGCTGTCCGTCGACGAAAAATAAGGCTTGATGTCGAGCAGCGGGGTGCCATCGAGACAGTCGAGGCCGGTGACAGAAAGCCTGTTGTCGTCGATGCCCAGCAGCCGCACCACGCTCATGGCGATCGGATTCGGCCGGGCAGGCGATCGAAGTGCGAACGTCCCGTGCTGTGCGCCGTAATGGCCAGGTACTTGAAGCACGAGGTTTCGCGGCGATTTGTCCATCCAATAAAGGAGCACAAGATGACTGCATGTACCCACGTCCTTGAGTCCGTCGCTCCAGCGGGGGTCCAATTCTACGATGCAGGGAGCTTCGGATTCGCGTGCATTCTTCGGGCAGTCTTTGCGCTGCTTCCAGGGCGTATGGATGCGGCCGATGAAATAGATGCCGGCATCCGGGGCGGCAGGCAGTTCGACAGCCTTTTCGCCATCGCGTATGCCGAAGTCCTTCGCTGACATTTTTCTCTCCTTTCGCCACCTGGTACGGCCGCTTTTTTCGCCCAAAGTTCGCGGCGGGGCTCACCCTTCATACGCTCTGCGGGAGCATCCAGAACGGGAAATCCCACCAGGTGCTTGCCGGAGGCTCCTTACACGTATAAAGATATCCTTATATAGTGGGAAATTGCCCATAGGACAGGCATGCGAAGGGCCGGGAAGCTTGGATTCGAAGCTCTGAATGCGGCTCTGAAAGCTGCCGGCGAAGAGACGCGACTGCGGATCCTCACGCTACTTGCCGAGGCCGAGCTCACCGTTTCCGATATCACCGAGATCCTTCGCCAATCGCAGCCACGTATTTCTCGCCACCTGAAGCTTTTGGTCGAGGCAGGGCTCGTCGACCGCTTCCGCGAGGGCACCTGGGCCTTTTTTCGGTTAGCTGAACACGGGGTGCACGGGGACGTTGCCCGGGCTCTGCTCGAGCGGCTCGATCCTGACGATCGGATCATCGCACGGGATCATGAGCGGCTTTCCTCCGTGCGGCAGGCGCGGGCGGCGGCGGCACAGGCGTATTTCCGCTCACATGCCGCCGATTGGGATCGCATCCGCAAGCTGCACGTCACCGATGAGGCTGTTGAAGAGTCCATCCGCTCAGCGCTTGCCGACGGGACGTTCCGGTCCTTGCTCGACCTCGGCACGGGAACGGGTCGCATACTCGAGATGTTCGGTCCGGTGATCGAACGGGGTCTCGGTCTCGACCTCTCGCTCGACATGCTGCTGCTGGCGCGCGACAGGATCGAACGCGCCGGGCTGAGAAATTGCAGCGTACGACAGGGCGACATTTACGACCTTCCGCTGGCAAACGATTCTTTTGACGTCGTGGTCCTGCATCAGGTTCTGCACTTTCTCGATGACGGCGCACGCGCAATCCGTGAAGCCGCGCGGGTGTTGCGTCCAGGCGGCCGGCTGCTGGTGGTGGATTTTGCTCCACACGAGCAGGAATTTCTGCGTGAGCAGTTCGCTCATCGCCGTCTCGGATTCGCTTCCGAAACGGTGATGCAGTGGATGGTGACAGCCGGGCTCGAACCGGTGATGCACAAATCACTTCCACCTGAATCGGGATCAGAGGGAAAGATTGCGGTTTCGCTCTGGCTGGCGCGTGACAGGCGCGCGCTGATGGCGACGCCGCTTCGCCGTGAGGTTGCCTGATGCACAGTCCGCTCCGCCTCAGCCGTTTCACGCGTGGCGAAACACGCCGGATCGCTGTTTCATTCGAGTTTTTTCCTCCCAACAGCGAAGAGATGGAAAAGGTCCTCTGGGATTCAATCGAGAGGCTGGCGCCGCTTGCGCCGGATTTCGTGTCGGTGACCTACGGGGCGGGCGGCACTACGCGAGAGCGCACGCATGCGACGGTCAAGCGCATCTTGACGGAAACGGCGCTGACGCCTGCCGCGCATCTGACCTGCGTTGCCGCCACTCGTGGCGAGATCGATGCGATCGTGCGGACATATCACGAAGCCGGCGTGCGTCACATTGTGGCATTGCGCGGCGATTCCGCCGGCGGCGCGGGTGCGCGCTATGTGCCGCACCCGGAGGGGTATCAAAATGCGGCCGATCTTGTGGGCGGTATCAAGCGCAGCGCACCCGATTTCGAGATTTCCGTTTCAGGTTATCCGGAAAAGCATCCCGACAGCCCAACGGTCGAGGCCGATATCGACATGCTCAAGGCCAAGGTGGATGCCGGCGCCAGCCGCGCTATTACGCAGTTCTTTTTCGAAAACGATCTGTATTTCCGCTATCTCGATCGCGTGCGGGCGAGCGGCATCGACATTCCTGTCGTGCCCGGAATTTTGCCGGTTCAGAATTTCAAGGCCACGGCTGGTTTTGCAAGGCGTTGTGGAACTTCCGTGCCTGCCTGGCTCGCCGAGCGTTTCGAAGGGCTCGACGATGATGCGGCGACCCGCAAGCTGATCGCGGCTGCAGTAGCCGCGGAGCAGGTGATCGATCTGGTCGATCGGGGCGTCACCACATTTCATTTCTACACGATGAATCGCGCCGATCTCGTGTTCGCGATCTGTCACCTTCTGGGGCTCAGGCCTTCTGCGCTCTCCCCAAGTGAGAGGGTGCCGGAGCAAAGCGACGGCCGTGAGGGGTCATGAATTCGCGTATCGACAAGGTGGAACGATTGCTGGCCACATCGACTCTTTGCCGCCCCAGCTCACCCCAACCCTCTCCTCGATCGGGGAAGGGAAACGTTTGAGGCTCATCATGTCGCAACCGGGCCGCACCTGTACCCGAAATGAGCTGATCGATCTGCTCAACCGGCGCATTCTCGTGCTCGACGGCGCTATGGGCACGATGATCCAAGCGCTCAAGCTGAGCGAGGACGGCTACAGGGGCGCGCGCTTTGATGCCTGGAATCGGGAAGTCCGAGGCAACAACGACTTGCTCAATCTCAGCCGTCCCGATGCGGTACGCGACATCCATCTCGCCTATTTCCGCGCTGGCGCCGATATCGTTTCAACCAACACGTTCTCGTCCACCGCAATAGCGCAAGCCGATTACGGCATGCAGAGCATTGCCCGCGAGCTCAACCACGTCGGCGCAATGCTGGCACGCGAGGCCGCGACACTGGCGGAAAAGGAAGATGGAAGGCGCCGTTTCGTCGCCGGTGCGCTGGGTCCTACAAACAGAACAGCGTCGATCTCTCCTGACGTCTCGAATCCCTGCCTACGCGCCATCACATTCGATCAGCTGCGGGCTGCCTATGGGGAGCAGGCGCGGGCGCTCATCGAAGGCGGCGCCGACCTGCTGCTCATCGAGACGATCTTCGACACTCTCAATGCCAAGGCGGCGATCTACGCGATCGCGGAACTGTGCGAGCAAAGCAATCTGGACGTACCGGTAATGATCTCGGGCACCATCACCGACCGTTCGGGGCGGCTTCTGTCGGGCCAAACGCCGGGCGCGTTCTGGAATTCCGTGAGGCACGCAAACCCGGTGACCATCGGCCTCAATTGCGCTCTGGGTGCGCGCGAGATGCGCGCACATATCGCGGAGATTGGGCGCCTGGCGGACACATTCGTATGCGCTTATCCCAATGCCGGACTACCCAACGAATTCGGCTATTACGACGAAAGTCCCGAGTACATGGCCGAATTGCTCGGCGAGTTTGCCGAGGCCGGCCTCGTCAACGTCGTCGGCGGCTGCTGCGGCACGACGCCCGAGCACATCGCGGCCATAGCCAGGGCAGTCGCCGGCAAGAAGCCGCGCGCCATCCCCAATGTGCCGCGGCAGCTGCGGCTCTCTGGGCTGGAGGCTTTCACGCTCACGCCGGAAATTCCCTTCGTCAATATCGGCGAGCGTACGAACGTCACCGGCTCCGTCAAATTCCGCAAGCTCATCGGTGCAGGAGATTATGCGGCTGCGCTGTCGATCGCGCGCGAGCAGGTGGAAAACGGCGCGCAGATAATCGATGTTAACATGGACGAGGGTCTGCTCGATTCCGAACAGGCAATGACCACGTTCATCAACCTGATCGCGGCCGAGCCAGATATCGCGCGCGTCCCCGTGATGGTCGATTCATCAAAATTTTCGGTGATCGAAGCCGGCCTGAAATGCCTGCAGGGCAAATCGGTAGTGAACTCGATCTCCCTCAAGGAGGGTGAGGAGGCATTCATCTCTCATGCGGGCACGGTGCGTCGCTATGGTGCGGCAGTTGTAGTTATGGCTTTCGACGAGGAGGGGCAGGCGGATACGCTCGAGCGCAAGACGGCGATCTGCAGACGGGCCTACGATATCCTCGTCAATAAGGTGGGTTTTCCGGCCGAGGACATCATTTTCGATCCGAATATTTTCGCCGTTGCGACCGGAATGGAGGAGCATAACGGTTACGGTCTCGCCTTCATCGAGGCCGCAAGGCACATCCGGACCGAATTGCCCCACGTGCACGTCTCGGGTGGCGTATCGAACCTGTCATTCTCGTTCCGCGGCAATGAACATGTGCGGCAGGCGATGCACTCCGTGTTTCTCTACCATGCCATTAGAGCCGGCATGGACATGGGCATCGTCAATGCCGGGCAGATTGCCGTCTATGATGATCTAGATCCCGCGTTGCGGACAGCATGCGAGGACGTGGTGCTGGACCGCTGTCCGGACGCGGCAGAGCGTCTACTCGAGGTGGCGAAGAAATTTCATGGTGCCGCGCGGGGGGGCAGAGAAGCGGATCTCGGCTGGCGCGAACAGCCGGTGGAGAAGCGACTCTCTCACGCATTGGTGCACGGCATCACCGATTTCATCGAGATTGATGTGGAGGAGGCACGGCTCAAGGCACGGCGCCCGCTTGATGTCATCGAAGGTCCGTTGATGGAAGGCATGAATATCGTCGGCGATCTGTTTGGGTCCGGGAAGATGTTTTTGCCGCAAGTCGTGAAGTCGGCACGGGTGATGAAACAGGCGGTCGCCTCTCTGATGCCGTTCATGGAGCAGGAAAGAGACGGCCGTCAGCACGGCGGCTCCAATGGCAAGATCGTCATGGCCACCGTGAAGGGCGACGTCCACGATATCGGCAAAAACATCGTCGGGGTTGTGCTTCAGTGCAACAATTACGACGTGATCGATCTCGGGGTGATGGTGCCGGTAGCAAAAATCCTTGAGACCGCACGTGCCGAAAGGGCCGATATTATCGGCTTGTCGGGCCTGATCACGCCATCACTGGATGAGATGTGCCTCGTTGCCGCGGAAATGGAGCGTCAGGGTTTCGAACTGCCGCTAATGATCGGCGGCGCCACGACCAGCCGGGTGCATACTGCGGTGAAGATCCACCCGAACTATAGCCGCGGGCAGACAGTCCACGTGAATGACGCGAGCCGCGCGGTCGGAGTGGCACAGACGCTCATGTCGTCCGATGCCCGTACCCGTTACATTGCAGAATTGCGCGGAGAATATGCCCGTATTGCGTCTGCGCATGCGCGCGCGCAGCAGGAGAAGACACGCCTGCCGCTCGCAGCGGCGAGAGCTAACGCACCCAAACTCGACTGGTCAGGCGCATACCGGCCCGCGAAGCCCTCTTTCACCGGAAGTTTGATGCTTGCTGACTATCCGGTCGAGGAATTGATCGAGTACATCGACTGGACGCCCTTTTTCTCGACCTGGGAATTGTCAGGCAAATTCCCGGCCATTCTCGAAGATGCCAAAGTCGGCGAAGCGGCGCGCGCCCTCCATGAGGACGCATGCGCCATGCTCCACAAGATCGTCGCAGAGCGATGGTTCAGGGCGAGCGCAGTGCTCGGCTTCTGGCCTGCGAACAGCGATGGTGACGACATTCTCGTCTATGGCGATGAAGGCCGCGACGAACCGATCGCTGTGCTGCACACGCTGCGCCAGCAACTCTCAAAGCGGGAGGGTCGTCACAACGCGGCCTTGAGCGATTTCGTTGCGCCGCGCGGTTGCGGCATCCCCGACTATGTCGGGGCGTTCACCGTCACTGCAGGCATCGGTGAAAATGAAATCGCTGAGCGGTTCAAGCGTGCAAATGACGACTACTCGGCCATCATGGTGAAAGCGCTTGCCGACCGTCTTGCGGAAGCTTTTGCCGAACGTCTGCACGAGCGGGTGCGCAAGGAATTCTGGGGCTACGCAGCCGGCGAGATGCTTAGTAACGAGCAGCTCATCGCCGAAAAATACATCGGCATTCGTCCGGCGCCGGGGTATCCCGCGCAACCGGACCACACCGAAAAGGGTACGCTGTTCAAGCTGCTTGACAGCGGACGTATCGGTGTGAGGCTTACGGATAGCTTTGCGATGTGGCCGGGCGCAGCGGTGTGCGGCCTTTATTTCAGTCACCCGCAGAGCGCCTATTTCGGTGTCGGCAAGATCGAGCGTGATCAAGTGGAGGACTATGCGCGGCGCAAGGGCTGGAGCGTAAGGGAATGTGAGCGCTGGCTTTCACCGATCCTCAATTACGACGCGCAGGTATCGCCCAGCATCGTCGCCGCGTAGTCAGGAGGACCGCGTCATTTGATGAATGCATTGCGTTTTGTCCGCTGGCGATGCGATCTGCCGGTGGAGCGCAAACACGCGCAAGTCCGGCCGCTGAAAAACGAAGCACCGGAGAGCGGGCTCTCCGGTGCTTTAATGATGCCCCGGGTCAAATCCGGTTTGTTTTCAGCTTCGTCGTCGGCCTCTTCGAACTCAGAATGCTCCCAGCAAAATCGCGCCTACAAAGACGAACACGACGCTGACCGCCAGGACATTGAGCGTCAAGGCAAGGTCCACGGGCAGTGCCTCCCCTTGTTGAAACACAAGCTTAACACAAAGACTCGTGCGCTGCCGAATGCTGCGGCCCCGGGTATGCAATTTGCGGCTGCGGTCATGCTCAGCATTCACGACGTCCGACAACTACTTGATCGAGCGCTTGAAAAATTTTTTTTCAGGCTCGCTTCGCAGTGCAAAAGAACGCCGCATGCATCATTTTTCATGGCGATTTTACGGCGAATACCAGCGGCGAACGGCATGTTGATTCCTGTTGCAGGATGCTGTCGCGACCTCGCGCTCGAGCGCAAAGGGTCCCGACCACGCAAGCAGAAATTTGCGCGCGCCCGCCTGTGAATGCCGCGTCTCTCAGCGTGCAGACGCGCACGCGCCGAAAGACCGGCAAACCAGTGCAACAGATTCTTAATCCTTAATGCATTTGCCGGTTACAGCGTTGAAGCCTCATTAAAAGAACTCCTCGCATTTTGCCAGAATGAAGTTTGGAAAGAGCCTGTGTCTTCTCGGGGCTGCCGTGCTGGTCGCGCTCGCCGGCTGCGGCCGCAGTTTCCTGTCCGGTGAGCGTGAGCCCTGGCGTCGTGAAGCGGAGATCGCGTGCCTGAAATCCGGAGCCGTCAAGCTCGGAGCGACAGTGGTGCGCGCGGGCTCCATTGAAGGTCCTGGCATATGCGGCGCCGATTTCCCGCTCAAGGTGGCGGCACTAGGCGAGAGTACGCTCGCAATCGGCTACGCGGACGACGTGCGCCCTCCTGCGGCCATTCCCAATTCATCAACTCGGAGAATGCCGAGCTGGCCCACTTCCGCGCCTGGCTATGGGGCGCCGTCATCGGTCGGCCAGGTGCCGGCCGAGCAACACCCCACTCAACCGCGCATGCGTTGGGTCCCGGGACCCCCACCAGCACGCATCTATGACTTCAAGCAGGGTGCCGGGGCCCCAATGACGCTGAACCCGCAAGGCGTATCTATCGATCCGCCCGGTGCAGCCCCGCTGCCGGATGACATCCCCGATGATGCCATGCTTCCGTCCCGCGATGGCAGGGCGACGCATTCGCCCGCAACATCTCCAGCGGCCCTCTATCAGGGTCAGCCGCGACAAGCACCGGTGATCGGACGTGGGCGCGCGTCTCAGGCCATGGCCCCAATGACGCCGGCCGTATTGACCCCAGCGGCAACGCTGGCTTGTCCTATCGTCTCGGCACTCGATCATTGGGTGGCCGAAGGGATACAGCCTGCAGCACTGCGCTGGTTCGGCACTCAGGTCGTTGAGGTCAAGCAGATCTCAGCCTATGCGTGCCGCAGCATGGTCGGTGCCGGCACTTCGCATATTTCGGAGCACGCGTTCGGCAATGCGATCGACATCGCCGCTTTCACATTGGCCGACGGCCGGCACATCACCGTTCAGGAAGGCTGGCATGGCACGCCCGAAGAGCAGGGCTTCCTGCACGATGTGCAGTTTTCGGCTTGCAATTATTTCAACACGGTTCTGGCGCCGGGCTACAATGCAGCGCATTACAATCACATTCATGTCGATCTGATGCGCCGCGCGAGTGGTGAAAGGCCCTGTCGGCCGGAGCCTGTCGCCGGCGAAATCGCGGCGGCGAAGGCTCGTGCATCCTATGCCCGCAAACGGCGAGTGCCCGCCTATACGGGGTCGGTTTTCAGGGCCGCCGGGACACCACAGTCGCCGCCTGCCACGCCCGGCGCCGACGGCTACGTCCGCGAGCCCGGTCACGCCGAAATACCGGCTGCGCGGCGCATGTGAGCAGGTGCAGACGTATCTCTAAAGCGCTGCGTCGAGCAGCATCGCGGCAAAAAGAACAAGCCCGGCCTCGCGGTTTGACTTGAACAGCATAAGGCAGTGAGAGGGGTCGTCGATTTCGATCCGGATTACCTGCCAGGCCAGATGAGCGGCGAAGGCGATGATGCCGATAGCAAAGACGATGCCGCCGCCAGCCATGAAACCAGCTGCCGCAATCAGCACCGTAGCGCCGGCATAGAACGCCGCAAGCATGTGTGGTGTACGTTCGCCAAAAAGCAGCGCGGTAGATTTGATGCCGATCAGGAGATCGTCATCGCGGTCCTGATGTGCATAGATCGTGTCATAGCCGATCACCCAGAGAATTGAGCCACCATACAGTACGATCGGCGCCCAATCGAGGCGCGCGAATGTGGCAGGCCACCCCATGAGGGCACCCCACGAAAAGGCAAGTCCGAGAAAAATCTGCGGCCAGTAAGTGATGCGCTTCATAAAAGGGTAGACGGCAACCACCAGCAGCGACGCAAGGCCCGTAACCACGGTGAATCGATTGAATTGCACCAAGACCAGCAGTCCAACGAGCGCCTGAGCCAGCATGAAGACCGTGGCTTGTGCGGCCGTGACTTGTCCTGAAGGGATCGGACGCGAGCGCGTGCGCTCGACACGCCCGTCAAGATCGCGATCGACTAGATCGTTCCAGGTGCATCCTGCTCCACGCATCGCGAATGCGCCAACGAAGAACAGGACAATGTGCCAGACATTCGGAAAACTTTCCGCGTGCATGGCCGCAAGGCCGACTGACCACCAGCAAGGAATCAGCAGCAGCCAGGAACCGATCGGCCGGTCGAGCCGCGCCAGACGAAGATACGGACGCGTGAAAGGCGGCGCGAGATTGTCGACCCAGTTTCCGGTCGCATCCGAGACACGTCCGGCACTCTCGCTCATTTTCCGAGAGGATTGCCGGTGAGCGTATCGAAGGTGCCGCGACCAGTCTTGATGTTGTTCGAATTGGGCACCGGGTTTGAGAGGGCATCACTGAGCGTCGGTCCCGGCCGCTGCACCGGCGCTGCGGCCGCATGACATACTTTCGTGCGGATGTCGGATGTTTTCGCAATTCCCTCCTTCAGATTCGCCACGATCTGCGGAGGGATGCCGCACCACACGCCGTTGGTCTCCGCGTATTTGAGCATTTTCGTTTGCGCGGCGACAAAGCCCGTAAAGAGCTGACATGCCTCGCGCGGCGGAGCCTTGCGTTCACCTGCTGCGCGGATGGCGGTTGCCTTCTTCTCCGCTTCGGTGCGAAGCTTCATGAATTCCTGCACGCAGGGAGGTTCCTGCTGAGGGGGCGCGGGCTGAAACTGAGCCCTAACCCCTTCCGCGAAGATCGGAAGCAGGCAAAGCGCGATGGCAATCCGGCCAAAGATCATGAACACATCCTTCTCAAGCCCCGCCCTGCCGGCAAGCTGGCCTCATTGGCTTATAACAAGCCGAATGCGTCGGGAAGGCGGCAGGGCGACGCCCCCATAAGGGCCTCGCCCGGGTCGCCCGGAGCGCGTAAACGAGCCTGGTCACAAGCCCGAACAGTCTGATGCCACGCTACGAATTTCGAAGTCCCCGGCTCTATGTCGATGCACCTTTGGCTCCCGATGCGAGGATTGCGCTCGATCGGGACCAGGTGAATCACCTTGTCAATGTGCTGCGTTTGCGTCCCGGCGACGACGTTTTGCTTTTCAATGGTCGTGATGGTGAATGGCAGGCCAGCATTTCCGAAGCCGGCAAACGCGCAGCGACTCTCGAGATTGGCAAATGTGTGCGCAGCCAGCCGCGTGAGGGCAATCTCCACTTCCTGTTTGCGCCGCTCAAGCACGTTCGCCTCGATTATCTTGTCCAAAAGGCCGTCGAAATGGGTGCTTCGCAGTTTTGTCCCGTGCTGACGCGCTACACGCAGGTGGCGCGCGTGAACGTCACCCGTATGCGCGCCAACGTCGTCGAGGCGGCGCAACAATGCGGTATTCTGGCACTGCCCAAAGTGAGCGATCCCGTTCCGCTTGAGGCGGCCATCGATGCACCCCACGGGCTTTTGGTGTTTTGCGATGAAGATGCACAGGTGAAGGATCCCCTGGCGGCACTGAGCGAAGCAAAGCCGCATGTCGGCCCGATCGCTGTTCTGGTCGGCCCCGAAGGCGGTTTCGCCGAGGAGGAACGAGATGCGCTTCTCAGGCGCAAGAATGTGATCCAAATCGCGCTGGGCCCCCGGATCCTTCGCGCCGATACCGCGGCGGTCGCGGCACTTGCGCTGGTACAGGCTGTGCTGGGGGACTGGCGCGCGGCGGTTTGAACGGAGAAAGGTCGCTTGTGCATAAATCCAGGATGGCTGCCCGAAATTTATGATAGGGTTCACTAGCGGCTTCGGGGAGGCGATCCATGAAGGCTCTGTCTACTTTCGTATGCTTTTTGATGGCGGTTACATTCATTGCGGCTGGTGGGACGACTCCGGCTGCGGCGGCCGGATGGCTAGAAAAGAGCTTCTATCTGATCGGGCCGCGCTATGATGACGTGGTCCCACCCTGCGAGGCCGGACTCGGCACCATCGCACAACGTTTCGCGGAAAAAGAGAGCCAGTATTGGAATTCAAACCTGCAAATTACAGGGTTTGATCGCGTGCGCGAAACGGCTTATCGGCCATGGGCGCCGGAAACGATCCCGCGCCGCTTCTGCAGCGCCCGGGCGCTCGTAACGGATGGACGGCCGCGTACAGTTCACTATTGGATCGGCGAGGACACCGGCATCATCGGCGCTACATGGGGTGTCGAATGGTGTGTCGTAGGCCTCGATCGCAATTGGGCGTACAATCCAGGGTGCAAGATGGCTCAACCTTGAGTTCCGTCCGTTGTGATCACGGTTCATTCTCATCTGTTCGCTGAGCGTTCATGCTGCGGCGGTCTTTCGAGAGTGGAACCGTTGCCCGATGCTCATTTCCGATTTGTTCTCGTCTCGTGCTCCTGGCTGCTTGAAGCGCGCCGGCCACGCCACGCGCGCGGCGAAGCAAGTCATTCTGTCTCTTGGTGTCTTCCTGATTCCGGCCCTCGCACTGGCCCAGGATTCCAGCCGAGGCGAAGCGGGGCAATTCGATTATTTTGTGCTGGCGCTCTCGTGGTCTCCTTCTTATTGCCAGGCGGCTCAGGAGCGTGGTCGCCGTCGCCCCGCGGATGAGCAATGCTCCGGGCGCCCCTTCGCTTTCGTCGTGCATGGGCTCTGGCCTCAATACGAACGCGGCTTTCCCTCTTATTGCCAGGTCCCTGCCCCACGACTGAATCGTCGCCTTGTCACCAGCATGCTTGACCTGATGCCTAGCGCGGGACTGATCTTCCATGAATGGCAGCGTCACGGCACATGCAGTGGGCTGGACCCAGCAGCGTTCTTTCAGACCGTGCGCAAAGCATACGCATCGGTCAATGTGCCGTCACAGTACACCGAGCTTAGTGAGCCCATTTCGGTCAGTCCGAGTGAAGTGGTGAATGCATTCGTGAACGCGAACTCCGGACTTTCAAGGGGTGCGATCAGCATCTCGTGTGACAACAAACGACTGACCGAGATACGCCTCTGTCTGACGAAAAATCTTTCCTTTCGCGCATGCCCTGAGATTACGCGTCGTTCGTGCCGCCGGGATCACATTATCATGCCGGCAGTGCGCGGCACGATCTCTAAACGTGGCCGATGACAATATAGGGAACAACGTTCAGGCCGAGTCGCGAATGAGTTGATCTAGCCGCAGTTGCGGCGGGGAAGTCGAGGATTTGGTGTGAACTACCGACACGATTTCCACGCCGGCAACTTCGCCGATGTGTTCAAGCACGTAGTGTTGTGTCGCATTCTGCACTACCTGCGCGCAAAGCCGGCTGCGTTTCGAGTCATCGATACGCATGCGGGCGCGGGACTCTATGATCTTGCCGGAGATGCCGCCACGCGCGGCGGCGAATGGCATGACGGTATCGAGCGGATCTTGTACGCACCATTTGCGGAGCCGGTCGCTGCTCTGCTTTCGCCCTATCTTGACGTTGTGCGCGCCGTGAACGAGCGCCAGCAATTGCGTTTCTATCCCGGATCGCCTGCCGTTACGCGCGCGTGGCTCCGCTCCCAAGATCGCCTGATTGCGTGCGAAATTGAATCGACCGTTAAGGCCCTATCCCGAAATCTGCGAGGCGATGATAGGATAAAAATCCTAGAAATCGACGGATGGACGGCCCTGAATGCGTATGTGCCTCCCAAAGAGCGGCGTGGAGTCGTGCTGGTCGATCCGCCTTTCGAAGACGAAAGCGATTTTTGGTATCTGGCGGAGGGGCTCGCCGGTGCGCACCGGAAGTGGCCGACTGGCATTTACGCCCTGTGGTACCCAATCAAAGGGCGGCGCGAACCCGAATTACTGGCCAAAAGGCTGAAGCGGCTCGGAATCCCAAAAATCTTGAGGGCCGAGCTCATCCCGACGCAACCCGGCAGGCCAGCCGGCCTGCAAGGCGCCGGCATGATCATCGTTAACCCGCCGTGGCCCCTGAAGGAGGAACTTTCCGTGCTGCTTCCGAGCCTTGCGGCCGTTTTGCGCCGAACGGAAAAAGCGGGCACCCGGCTCGAATGGTTAGGCGAGGAACGCCTGACCACCTCATCGTAACAAGCGGCCCTTTCCACAGGGCCGCACTTGGTGTGTAGTTCTGCGCTGGCAGTGACGTTCCGCCTCCTGTGGGGGCCGGCGGAGTTGACTGAGGCCATTCTGGCTGACGCTTTCCCCGATTGTGAATGTCCAGCCGAGCTGCCGTGCGTGGGGCCGGCGGCGGAGCAGAGGGGGAAGGAGTTTCCGCGATGGCACAAACGGGTGTCGTAAAATTCTTCAATGGCGAACGGGGCTACGGATTCATCAAACCCGATGACGGCGGCCGCGACGTGTTCGTCCATATTACCGCGGTCGAGCAGGCTGGCCTAAAGGGATTGAACGAGGGCCAGCGGATCAGCTTCGACGTCGAACCAGACAAGAAGGGCAAAGGGCCCAAAGCTGTCAATCTGGTCATCACAGGCTAGACTGAAGTTAGACGAACTCGGATTTCCGAGGCCGTCCTTTCCTGAAAGGTGCATCGTGTGCCGTGCATCCTGAGGGCGATCGTGCGGGATCATGCACGAGAAAAGATTTCACGCTTGAGAGCGAAGATGTGCAGAACGCACGGACTGGTATCCGCTGCGTAAGTTAGACCGAGTCGACTTCGACCCGAACTCAGAGTGCCGCGGAGCTGACGGCGACCCGAATATCTTGTTGACGCGGTGTCTGTGATGCGCACACACGACAAAAATCGGCCTAGCAACAACAGCGAATGAAATCTCGGGAAGCCCTCAGCTGTCAGAACCAATCATGCAAATCGACGTCGCTCGATCTGAAATCTCCCAACGCCCCATTCACAGATTATCAATTGGGCCAGAAACGATAATTGATTCCGAAACGCAGATAACTTGATTGCAGGCCGTTATCGACGCCGGTGATCGTATAGGCCCGACTACCGAGATCCACATACAGGTATTCGACTTTGGCCGACCAGTTCGGGGTGAAGCCAACCTCCATCCCAACACCGCCTGACCAACCGAGAAGCGTCTTACTCTCTTCGGTTCCGAAGAACTCACCTTTCAAGTCGCCGTATGCGAGACCAAGCGTGCCGTACAGCAGCGCAGTACTATTAACAGCGAAACCCAGCCGGCCACGCAATGTCCCAAACCACGGATTGGAAAACTTGTAGGGAGCGAAGGTGTCATCGGCTGCGCTGACCTGAAGATCGGTCTCCGCGCCGATTACAAACCGGTCCATCTGCCAATTGTAGCCGACCTGGCCGCCCCCGGCGGCACCGCGCGGATCAACGCTGCTGTTCGTGACCGAGCCCCATTGGTAACCAACATTGAGTCCGGCATAAAAGCCGGTCCACCTGTCGGCCTGTAGTCCTGGATAATAGGTAGCCGGAGCACGCGGAAAGTCCGCCGCTACAGCCATTCCTGCGGTAGTGCACACCAGCATCACGGCCAGGACCGACTGCTTCATCTTACCCTCCACGCAACTCGCGCCTTCTGGCGGCACGAGATGGCGCAAAAAAAGGAGCGTTCGCGCCACCGAGCCGGCGAAACATCGACAATTTCGAGGAAGAGTTATCGGGGCTTCTAGGTTAAACGCCTGTAAATCATCCCCTGGCGGGCAACCGATATCCCTAAAGAAGAATTATTTTTAATGGCTTCGTAAGTTGCACATTTACCATTCTCATCAAAGCGTCGTTTACTCTCAGCCGATTGGGGTGGTGCCGAACCGGCGGCACTGGAACAGTTGCACAGCAGCGATGCGATGTGAGTCAGAATGGGCGCGAGTAAGAACATTCAGCGAGCAGCACTCATAACGGGTTCTGCAAAGCGTATCGGAGCGAGCATTGCCCGAGGTCTGGCCGGTGCAGGCTATTCGGTCGTTCTGCATGCGAACCGTTCGCGGGAGGACGCAGAAGGTCTCGCAGCCGAGATCGTTGAGGGAGGCGGGCGTGCTCGGGTCGTCCTCGCCGATCTTTCCGACGCCGAAGCGGTTCGTGGGCTCATTCCGGCGGCCGCCGCGTTTGGTCAACTCACGCTTCTCGTCAACAATGCCGGTGAGTTTGAACCGGACGATATCGAGACGCTGTCGCTCGCGAATTTCCGCCGTGCCCTGGCGGTCAATCTTGAAGCGCCGCTTTTCCTTTCACAGGCATTTTCCACGCAGGCTCCGGCTAACGCGGATGCGTCGATCGTCAACATTCTCGACCAGCGCGTGTTCAAGCCCAATCCGCGCTTTTTCTCGTACACGCTGAGCAAGAGCGCTCTGCATACAGCAACGGTCACCTTGGCACAGGCACTTGCGCCGAAGCTGCGGGTCAACGCGGTCGCACCAGGGCCGACCCTTCCGAGCCCCCGCCAAACCGATGCTCAATTTGCCGCACAGGCACACAGCCTGCCCCTCCAGCACGGACCCCGCCCGGATGATATAGCTGCCGCGGTTCTCTACCTTGCGGAGGCGAGGGCGGTTACCGGAATGACCATTGCAGTCGACGGCGGTCAGCATCTCGCCTGGCGGACAGCCGACAACGAGATTGTAGAATAGAATTGCCGAAGCAGCGGCGCGCGGTCGTGCGCTGTTGCATGCGGCGCATTATCTTTATGGCATGAACGGGACCAGCAAGGAGATCGATTCGGCGAGCGAACTGCGCGACGATGAGGAAGAAACCTCGTTGCCCACGCTCGAGCCGGAAATTGCACCAGTCGGGACGCTTGCCGTCGGTCGAGCGGCGATCATGCGTTTTGCAAAATTGGCGCCGTCCTCTCCCGGCGTCTACCGCATGATCGACGCCCACGGCAACGTTCTCTACGTCGGCAAGGCAAAAAACATCAAGAGGCGTATTACCGCCTATGCGCGCCCTACCGGGCACGACAGTCGTATTTCGCGGATGATAGCGGCGACTTCCAGTCTTGAATTCGTCACGACCAGAACGGAAACCGAAGCGCTCCTGCTTGAAGCCAACCTGATCAAGCGAATTCGTCCGCGTTTCAATGTGCTGCTTCGCGACGACAAGTCTTTCCCTTACATCCTCATTACCTCGGACCACTGGGCGCCTCAGATTTTGAAGCACAGGGGAGCGCGCACCCGGCCCGGCCAGTACTACGGACCATTCGCCTCCGCGGGCGCTGTAAATCGCACGATCAATGCTCTTGAGCGCGCATTTCTGTTGCGGTCCTGCTCCGATTCATTCTTCGAATCGCGGACGCGACCCTGTCTCCTGTACCAGATCAAGCGCTGCTCGGCACCGTGCACCCGGGAGATCGACTTTGCCGGATATAGTCAACTGGTGCGAGAGGCGAATGAATTTCTCTCCGGTCGCAGTCAATCCGTCCAAAAAGAATTGGCTGATGAGATGGACAAGGCGTCCGAGGCGCTCGATTTTGAACGAGCTGCTATTTACCGCGACAGACTCTCTGCATTGTCTGCAATTCAATCACATCAAGGCATCAATCTGCGCAGCACGGACGAAGCCGACGTATTCGCGGTTCATCAGGCGGGCGGATATTCTTGCGTGGAGGTCTTTTTCTTTCGCACAGGCCAGAATTGGGGCAACCGGGCGTATTTTCCAAAGGCCGACCGGTCCATCGGACCTGCGGAAGTTCTCGGCTCGTTTGTGGCGCAGTTCTACGATGACAAGCCTGCGCCACGCTGCATCCTCGTGTCTCATGAATTCGAGGAGCGCGAATTGCTCGCAGGAGCCTTAAGCGCGAAAACCGGGCGTAAGGTCGAGGTCAGCGTGCCTCATCGCGGTGAGCGCAAGGAAATTGTAGAGCATGCCATGGCCAACGCGCGCGAGGCGCTGGCGCGCAAGCTTGCCGATTCGTCTTCCCAGCAGAAGCTGCTTGCCGCTTTCGCCGAAACCTTTGCACTGAACCATCAGCCTCGCCGGATTGAAGTGTACGACAACAGCCATATTGCCGGCACCAACGCGGTGGGTGCGATGATCGTTGCCGGCCCAGAGGGATTTCGTAAAAACCAGTATCGCAAGTTCAATATCCGGGCATCAGGGCTTACACCTGGTGATGACTACGGCATGATGCGCGAAGTGCTGCAACGTCGGTTCGTGCGCCTGTTGGAGGAGAGTCCTCGGGATGCCGCAGTTCGTACAATGGGTGCAGACGATGACGACCAGTCCTGGCCTGACCTGTTGTTGATCGACGGCGGTCAGGGGCAACTCGGCGCCGCGCAACAGACACTGGCCGAATTAGGGCTCATGGACATACCGATCATCGCCATTGCGAAGGGGCCCGACCGCGATGCAGGCCGAGAAACCTTCTTTGTGCCCGGGCGGGAACCGTTCAAGTTGCCGCCCCGCGATCCTTTGCTTTATTTCATCCAAAGACTGCGCGATGAAGCTCACCGCTTTGCGATCGGATCGCACCGCGCGCGACGAAAAAAGGATATCGGAGAAGCAGGCTTGCAGGAAATTCCGGGGATAGGTCCAACGCGAAAACGAGCCTTGCTTCGCCATTTCGGCACGGTGAAAGCGATCGAGCGAGCAAGCCTGCCCGATCTTGCTCAGGTCCCCGGAATCAATGCGGAGACCGCGCGGAAGATATATGAATTCTTTCACGAGTCAGCGGGTCAATAGCACGGACGGGGACATGATCATCGAGCGGCAGGAAGACGTCACCCAGGCGGTGACAGAAGCCTTCAAGAACACGCAACCTCCACGATTGCGGGAAATTCTCATCTCTCTCGTAAAGCACCTTCACGCCTTTGCACGAGACGTTCACCTCACGGAAGAAGAGTTCGAAATGGCCGTGCAATATGTCGCCAGGCTCGGCCAGGCCACCGATGAAAAGCACAACGAGGTGGTTCTCATGTCGGGCTCCCTCGGCTTCTCCACGTTGATTTGCCTGCTCAACAACGGCAACAACGGACAGACGGAGACTACGGCCAATCTGCTTGGTCCGTTCTGGCGAATGAACTCGCCTCGCACAAAGAGCGGCGACTCAATCGTTCGTTCGCCGACGCCAGGTCCCGTCTTGTTTGTCAATTGCTGGATCAAGGATACGAATGACCGGCCGATCGCCGGTGCAGAAGTGGATGTCTGGCACTCCTCGCCGGAGGGTTTCTATGAGCAGCAGGATCCGAAGCAGGCACCGATGAATCTGCGCGGCAAATTCATAACCGACAGCGAGGGGCATTTCAGTTTCCGCAGCGTGAAACCCGCGGGATATCCAATTCCGATCGATGGTCCAGTGGGCGATCTGGTCCGGGCAACAGGCCGGCACAACTACCGCCCCGCTCACTTGCATTTTTTGATCTTCAAGGAGGGGTTTAAGACGTTGATCTCCCAAATTTACGTCAACGATGATCCTCGGTTGGGCACCGACGTACAGTTCGGCGTCACCCGTGCGTTGGTCGGCAACTACGTCCGCCATGTCGGAGGAGCACCCGCCGAGGATGTCACGGGGGAGTGGTATTCCCTCGACCAGGTGTTTGTCATGGAGCCCGGAAAGAGCCGATTGCCCAAGCCTCCGATCCAATAACTCGTGCGCAATGAAGGTGATCGCCTTGCATGGTTGACCTGATCGCGGCGTAGGTGTTCTTTTCAAGCATGAAAGCCTTTAGTTCCCAGCGGCTGCCAGCGCGGCCGCTGGCTCTGCCGAATCTCCTGACCTACGCGCGGATTGCCGCCGTTCCGGTCGTGGTCGCCTTGATGTACTGGCAGAGCATTGTCGATGGTCCGCTGTGGCTCCGTTGGGTTGCGCTCGCGATCTTTATTTCTGCAGGCGTCACGGACATTCTCGACGGCTATCTGGCGCGGAGCTGGGGGCAGCAATCGTCTCTCGGGCGTATGCTCGATCCCATAGCCGACAAGCTCCTCGTGGCGTCTTGCCTCTTGATGCTCGCCGCCGATGCGACGATTCGGGGTTGGACGCTGCTCGCGGCGGTGGTGATCCTTTGCCGTGAGATCCTTGTTTCCGGTCTGCGTGAGTATCTGGCCGAGCTGCGGGTGGGAGTACCCGTGACCAGGCTTGCGAAATGGAAGACGAGCGGACAAATGGTCGCTGTCGGATTTCTGGTCGCGGGTGAGGCCGGCGATCAGATCGTTCCGGTCGTCACGGAAATTGGCATTTTGCTACTGTGGCTTTCTGCCATTTTAACGCTCTATACAGGCTGGGATTACATGCGCGCGGGATTGCGCTACATGATTGAATAATGAGCATAAAGCTGCGTTATTTTGCGTGGGTGCGCGAGCGTATCGGCAAGCCGGAAGAGGTCGTCGAGCCTCCTTCGACGGTCTCTACGATTGCCGATTTGATTGCCTGGCTTTCTTCGCGCGGCGAAGAGTATGCTTACGCTTTTGAAAATCGCAGCGTCATCCGTGCCGCGGTCGACAAGACGCATGTGCGAGCTGAAGCGCCCATCAAGGGCGCCAGCGAGATTGCGTTTTTTCCTCCAATGACAGGAGGATAGAATGACAGTCGCGAGTACCAAAATTCTGCTGACGAGCATATCCTTGGTGGGTGTTCGCTCGCTTGTTTGCGCCTGCGCATCAGGACCGATCGCTAAATGGGCTAGCTGATCCATGATGCCGACAATACGGTTGCAGCGAGAAGTCTTTGACGCCGGCGCCGAGACAATGAAGATCACGCGCGGCCGCACTGACATTGGAGCGGTCGTGACTTTCACTGGAATATGCCGCGGCAGCGAAGAAGGCGAGCCGATTGCCGCCATTGATCTTGAGCACTATCCGGAAATGGCGGAGTGCGAAATTGCGCAGCATGTTGCCGAGGCAGGCAAGCGGTGGCCGTTGCTGGCTGCTACTGTCATCCACCGGCACGGCCGCATCGTGCCGGGGGAAGACATCGTGCTTGTGATAACTGCTTCATCACATCGCCAGGCGGCTTTCTGTGCGGCAGAGTTCATAATGGACTTTCTCAAGACCAAGGCTCCGTTCTGGAAGCGGATTGAAAAGCCGGGCGGTCAATCCTGGGTGAACGCCAAAGCCAGCGATGACTCGGCAGCAGAGCGGTGGAGCATTCGAGCCACGCGGGACGCAGCTAAATAGCTGCAGTCGAATTTGCTGGAGGTTGAGATGCGTTCTCTGATGCTGGCTACAGCCGCTGTGCTCGCCCTCGCACTGCAAGCGGCCTCGGCTGCGCAGGTCCTCTACTATGAAGTTCCTCGCGGGGCGCATCCCCATGACGTCGCGCCCGCGCCCGACGGCAGCATTTGGTACACGGCGCAAGCCCAGGCCGCGCTTGGCATTCTGGATCCGAGAACCGGCAAGACCACTCATGTCGCGCTGGGAAAGGACGCCATGCCGCATGGTGTAATCGCCGGGCCGGACCGAGCCGCATGGATCACCGAAACCGGTCAGAATGCAATCGCGCGTTTCGACCCAGTCACGAAGAACGTGAAGCTCTTCTCGTTGCCAAGCCAATTTCCGAACGCCAACCTCAACACCGCAACCTTCGATCGCAAGGGCATTCTCTGGTTCACGGGGCAGAACGGAGTTTACGGCCGCGTCGATCCGGCCACCGGCAAGGTGGACGCGTGGAAGGCGCCAAAAGGCACCGGGCCATATGGAATCACGACGACCCCCAACGGGGAGGTCTGGTACGCCTCCCTTGCTGGCGATCACATCGCCAAGATCGATACGGTCAGCGGCGATGCGCTCATGGTCCAACCACCTAAGCCAGGCGTAGGTCCCCGCCGGATTTGGTCGGACTCGAAGGGAATGCTGTGGGTCAGTTTCTGGAACACCGGAGAGGTCGGCCGGTACGATCCGATGAATAAATCGTGGAAAGTCTGGGCCCTGCCCAAGAGCAAGAGCGGCTGCTACGCGGTTTACGTCGATAACAAAGACAAGGTGTGGCTCACCGATTTCACGTCGAATGCAATTCTGCGCTTCGATCCCGTGGCCGAAAGATTCGAAAACTTTCCGAGCGATAGGCGTGGCGCCGCTGTGCGGCAGTTGCTGGGCCGTCCTGGAGAAGTCTGGGGCGCCGAATCCGGGACGGATCGTCTTGTCGTTGTCAAAGATTGAGACTGCAGGTGCGGACACCGATCAGTTCAAATGCAAACCGCCGAGCCATCCTGCGTTTTCTTGCCGGCGGCGTTTTGCTGGCAACGGCCGCCCGGCCGAGTGTCGCGGGTACGGCAAAAATTGATCGGCTGATTGCGGCAGTGCGCGGCACCTCGGCGGTTTCGGAACGAATTGCATTTATCTCGGGTGCACTGAAGGGGACGCGCTACCTTGCCGACACTCTGGTCGGTGGTCCGCGGCGGCCGGAGCGGTTTGTCCTGTATGATGATGCTTTCGATTGCGTGACTTTTTGCGAGACGGTACTTGCGGCAGCCATCGCGGACAGCCCAAGCGGCTTTCCTTCGGCCTTGCGTTTTATTCGTTATCACAATGGGTTCATAAGCTGGCGCACCCGCAATCACTACTTCTCGGAATGGGCTCGCCACAATATTGAAAGTGGAATCTGCCGCCCCATTGAGATGGATGGTGCGATTCGGATCGAGAAAGACGTCTTCTGGCACCGGGCACTCGGGCGCCGCCATTTCTCGATGATTGGCGTTCCGCGGGCTGCTTTCTGGGCAGGAAGTGCGGCGCTGCAGAAAGGCGATATCATTGGCTTCATCACGCGTCGGCCAAATCTGGATTATTTTCACGTAGGCTTCATTGTTTTTGGCGAGAATGGCGAATTGCTGCTACGGCACGCATCGCAAAGACACCGCATGGTGCTCGACGAGCGCATGGACGATTTCATGACGGCAAATCACGTTCGCCACGTGACTGTACTGCGTCCCCAGCGGCCGGCGATCGCGATGGCGAATTAGGCTGCCGCGGCCTTTGGCTTCACTTCGGCCGAGTAGTCATCCATGAGCGTTTTCGTGATCCCGCCTGGATTGAAATTCCAGCGCGCGATTTCTGCGACGGCTGTGACCTCCGCGGCCGAACCCGTGATGAAGCACTCTGAAAATTCGTTGAGCTCATCTGGCATGATGCGGCGCTCGATCACCTCGATGCCGCGCTTGCGCGCAAGACCGATCACCGTCTGCCGCGTAATGCCATCAAGGAAACAGTCGGCAATGGGAGTGTGTATCTTCCCATCTCTTACGAAAAAGATATTGGCGCCCGTGCATTCCGCGACCCGCCCTTGCCAATCAAGCATCATCGCATCGGCATAGCCGTTGCGCTCAGCTCTGTGCTTTGAAATTGTACAGATCATGTAGAGCCCGGCTGCCTTCGCGCTGCATGGCGCCGTTCTCGGATCCGGTCGGCGATACTCGGCGAGATCGAGCCGGATACCTTTCAGCCGCTGCTCCGGATCGAAGTAGCTCGGCCACTCCCAACTCGCGATCGCAAGATGAATCGTGTTGTTCTGTGCCGAGACGCCCATCATCTCGGATCCGCGCCATGCGACCGGACGGACATAAGCTTCTTGCTTTCCGTTTCTCTCGACGACCAATTTTTTTGCGGCGTCGATTTCGGCAACCGAATAGGGAATTTCGAAGTCGAGGATATTGGCCGACCGCTTGAGACGCTCCGAATGTTCGGTGCTTTTGAAAATCTTTCCGCCGTAGGCGCGCTCCCCCTCGAACACGCAACTTGCATAGTGCAGCCCGTGGGTTAGCACGTGGACATTGGCCTCGCTCCAGGGCACGAGTTTGCCGTCGTACCAAATCACGCCTTCGAGGCGGTCATAGGATTGGGCAGCCATTGAAGCTCTCCTTCACCTGAGCAGGGCGGAAAACTGCCGCTCTGATGGCGCATTTTGGCGCCCGATCCAACTCTTTGCGTCGGCAGACAAGTCCCGGTATGACTCCGTCCGCAGACCGGATAGCCGGACTTGGCTGCCTGCAGGTACAATCCTTTCGTATCGGATGCTACTTTTGTAACATAAAAACAAAATATGTCAATATGGCTGACCTAAATGCGAGTAAGCTTTCGGGCGCGACCATAAGCGCGGCCAAGCGCGCTGGCGGGCCGGCGCCCGTGCCGAGTGACGAGCCGATCTGGGACATCATTGAACTGTTGTTTTTTGCGTATCGCGATTTCGTCGGAGATCCAGATGAGGTCTTGCTCAAGCTCGGCTTTGGTCGCGCTCATCACCGGGTCCTGCACTTCGTGAACCGCAATCCCGGGATGAAGGTTGCCGACCTGCTCGACATTCTCAACATTACCAAGCAATCGCTCGGCCGGGTTCTCAAGCAACTCGTCGACCAGGGTTATGTAATCCAGAGGGAAGGTGCTCAGGATCGGCGCCAGCGTTTGCTGTATGTAACGCCGAAAGGTCAGACCCTGGCGTTAAGGCTCGCAGCCCTGCAGATGCAGAGGATCAATCGCGCCTTTGCGGAGCTCGGGCCCGATGCGCATGAGATGGCGCGTCGGTTTCTTACTTCCATGATCGACCACGACAACAGAGAGGGCGTGTTGAATCTGATTGCCCGGGCGGATCGCGCCGCGAAGGCATGAGAGCGATGCCGGAAGGGACTTCGGCAATGATGCTTCCTGCCATTCTTCCCGATGATGCGCCGCATTTGCTGGTCGTCGATGATGACCGCCGCATCCGCGATCTCCTTTCACGATACCTGCACGGCGAAGGATACCGCGTAACCACGGCAGAGACTGCAATGGATGCGCGTGCGAAGCTGAATGTTCTCAGCTTTGATCTGCTGATACTGGACGTGATGATGCCCGGCGAATCCGGGTTCGATCTCGCCAAGGCGATCCGTGGCAATTCCAATGTGCCAATCCTGATGTTGACTGCTCGCGATGCCGCCGAAAGCAGAATTCGCGGACTGGAAATAGGCGCCGATGATTATCTGTCCAAACCGTTCGAGCCTCGCGAGCTGTCATTGCGCATTGGCAATATTCTTAAACGCGCCAGTCCAGCGCCAGCGGCGCCGGCAGAGTCAGTACGATTCGGTCCCTTCGTGTACCATTTGGCGCGGGGCGAGTTGCGCAAAGGCGACGAAATCGTCCGCTTGACTGATCGAGAGCGCGAGATGTTGCGCATTCTTGCCGCAACGCCGGGCGAGACCGTCCCTCGACAGTCTCTGGCCGGAAATGGCGGCGCGATCAGCGAACGTGCGGTCGATGTTCAGGTGAACCGATTGCGGCGTAAGGTCGAGCACGATCCGACGAATCCACTCTTCATTCAGACCGTTCGCGGAATCGGCTATCGTCTGGTGATCACGTCATGACGAGCCTGGATATCGGGGGCGGCGTACGCAGCGCGATCTCTCGGCTTCGCGGTGTGTGGGAATGGTACGACGCTATTCCTGCGGTGCGGCGCATTCACAGCACGCTCGGCCAGGTTGCAGAAGGATGGCGCAGGGTTAGCCGATCGCTCAACGGCATCATGCCAAAGGGACTCTATGCCCGCGCTTTGCTCATCATCATCGCGCCTATGGTGATATTGCAATCCGTGATCGCGTTCGTCTTCATGGAGCGTCACTGGAATGTCGTGACGCAGCGGCTGTCCGCCAGCGTGGTCCAGGATATCGCCGCTTTGATCGACATCTACAGGGGATATCCGCAGGACCCCGACCAAGCCCTGATCCGGCGCATCGCGCAGCAGCGGCTGGGTTTGATCGTTGATTTTCTGCCGCTGACGGAGATGCCGCCGCCGGGTCCCAAGCCATTCTTTTCGCTGCTCGATCAGGCTCTTTCCGAGGAGTTGCGCAAGCAGATCGGCCGTCCTTACTGGATCGACACTGTCGGCAAATCGGCGCTGCTCGAAATCCGAGTCCAACTCGAGAATACCGTGATGCGCGTACTGGCGCGGCGCAGCGCGGCATATGTCTCCAACTCCGAAATTTTCCTGCTTTGGATGGTTGGCACCTCGACGGTGCTGCTCATCGTGGCCGTCATTTTCCTGCGTAATCAGATCAAGCCAATTCTTCGATTGGCCGATGCTGCCGACAGCTTCGGCAAGGGACGCGAAGTGCCCAACTTCCGTCCCCGTGGTGCGCGCGAGGTCCGCCGGGCTGCTGCCGCATTTATCGAGATGAAGACACGAATCGAGCGCGCCATTGAACAGCGAACAGCCATGCTGGCGGGCGTGTCGCACGACCTGCGTACATTGCTCACACGTTTCAAGCTCGAACTGGCGCTGATTCCCGAAACGCCGGAAGTCGATGCGATGAAAAAGGACGTCGACGAAATGGGCCGGATGCTGGAAGCGTATCTGGCGTTCGCGCGTGGCGACAGCGAAGAGACGTCAGCATCGATCGATATGGCTGAATTGCTTGAGGAGCTTCGGTCGGAAGCCGAACGCCAGGGCCGCAAGGCAAGCGTGGTGTTCCACGGGCCGCCGATGGTCAGTGTTCGGCAGGCAGCCTTCAAGCGATGTCTGGCAAATCTGCTGTCGAATGCGGTGCGACACGCGCACACGATTGGGATTACCGGCTTTCGCGATCACCGATACCTGATGATCACGCTCGATGACGACGGGCCGGGCATTCCCGCGGCGATGCGCGAGGAAGTCTTCAAGCCCTTCCTGCGGCTTGACGATGCACGCAATCAGGATGAAGGCGGCACCGGATTGGGGCTGGCGATCGCCCGGGACATCGCGCGTTCCCATGGCGGCGACATCAGCTTGGGAGACAGTCCGCTCGGGGGATTGCGGGCAACGGTCAAGCTGCCGGTCTGACCCGTAGTTCAGGCTGCCTCTGCTTGCTCACCATGCTGGCGTCGTCGGCGCCGAGGTCCGCGCAAGAGGCACCGTGGAATTGCACAAAGATCGTCAAGGAATCCGACCCAGCGTTCTGCGCTGGCCAATCCGCGGTCAAGCGCCGCCATGGTCCGGTCTAGACCTTCAGTCTCGTCATCAATCCACACCGAGAGAACGCGTGTGAACATCAGCGCGGCACCTTGTGCGCGAAGGGCACCACGCGGACCCGATGCAGAGATGCCTGCAGCCTCCAGCATCCATTGGTGCGATCGAATCGCCATTCCATTAAGCGCGAGTGCGAGGCTGGGATGTCGACGCGCCGAATACATCATGGAGCGCACCGCCTCTTTGTAGGGCGCCAGCGCCTCAATGCGTCGCATCAGTATGTCGAACAGCCGGTCGCGCGGGGGCTCATCGGTCATTTCACCATTGCCGCCCGCGAGCACTTTCTCGTCGATGTTCTTGATATGCGCAGCAAGGATAGCGAAGGTCGAACCGAATTCGGCGCGCAGTTGCGACAGCTTTATCCCAGCCCGACCTGCGACTTCGGCAAGTCCGATCTCGTCGAAAGGCCGATCGGCAAGAAGCGACATGAACGCTTCGATCGCCTTCTCGCGATCGGTATTGCCGCGCGGCGGCGGAGAGGGTGGTGACGGTGGTGATGGTGTCGGACGCCTGCTTTCGCGCCTGGGCCTGCGTGCCATGCTGTCCTCCCAACGAACGGTTGGGCTTTATGTAGGTTCGGAAAACAGGCTGTTCTAGGGCCTTCTCTCGGCGAAAACCGGCAGCCACGTGAGGTGGACTAGCCGCGAAGCTCGCGTGAGCGATTTGCCGCAGCCGCGATGGCACGTGTCATCAGGTCCTCTAGACCGCCAGGCGCCATCAAGGCGTCGAGCGCGGCTGCCGTCGTTCCTCCGGGTGAAGTCACGTTCTTTCGCAGAGTTTCGGCGTCCATTTTCGACTGATGCAGCAACTCACCGGAGCCGGAAACCGTTTCGTGCGCCAGGAGACGAGCCAAGGGTGCGGGAAGTCCTGCCGCGATGCCGGCTTTTTCCATGGCTTCCGCTAGCAGGAATACATAGGCCGGGCCGGAGCCGGAGAGGGCCGTTACGGCATCCATCAGCGATTCATCCTTGATCCATGCAACCGCACCGATTGCCGACAGCAAATCGCTCGCCAACTTTCGTTGCGAAGCTGAGACACGTGTGTTTGGAACCGCGACGCTGATGCCGCGAGCGATTGCTGCAGGTGTATTCGGCATCGCGCGCACGACGGCCGCACCTTTCGGCAGCAAGTTTTGGAGAAAACCAAGCGTGCGGCCGGCCATGATCGAGAGCACCAGTGTTGATTTTCCGACATGCTCGGCCAGTGGCTCGAGAGCTTGAGCAGCAATCTGCGGCTTGACCGCAAAGACAACCGCACTCGCCACGGTCTTGCCTCTCGGATTGAGCCGCAGCCCGCGGCGCGCGAGCGCCCTGATCTTGCTGCTTGGCTGCGGCTCGATGACGATCAACTGTCTGGGATTGAGGCCGCGCGAGAGCCAACCCTCGATCATAGCGCCGCCCATTTTCCCGGCGCCGATCAACACGAGAGCGCCGCGGAAATTCTTCAAGCTTTTTGTCTGACGGCTGGTCATGGCCGGTCAGCGGCCTTTATGCCTCGCCCGAGGTTTCGAACATGGCGGCATCGAGCGCTTCGCGCGCACTCTTACCCGCCCAAACCACGAACTGAAAGGCTGTGAAATATCGCTCGCAGGTGTCAAGGGCGGTGCCGAGCAGCGCCTCGCATTGCTTCCCGGAAGGCTCGCTGCCGCCGGCGAGCACGAGCGCGTGGCGAAACATGACCATTCCTTCGTTGGTCCAGTGGTCGAAATGGCCCACCCAGAGCCGCTCGTTAATGGACGAAATCAGCGCCTGAACCTCGACCCGCCGTCTCTCGGGCACGCGCAGCTCGAATGCGCAGGCGAGATGCAGAGCCTCAATGTCGCTCATCCAAGTATACGAAAGCTGGTAGTCGGTCCAACGTCCGGTCACGAGGATCGTGATTTCGTCGTCGCTGGCACGCTCGAAAGACCAGTCATTCCCGGCAGCAAGGCGTTCGACGACATCGAGAGGATTGATTCGTGATTCTTCCGCGTAGCCTGTGAGGGACATGCCGTCTCCGCTTTGCCGATTGGAGCGAGGGGAAACGCACGCCACCACACGTCGCGGAATCGAGTACCAGAAGGCATCGACCGCCTGTCGACACGAGATTACCGATGCCTTGACGAGGACAGCGAATCAGAGACCGATTCGAATATATCGCGCCTGATTCCATCCGCCAAAGGCATCGTCAAGTGGCAATCAGCCGTGATTTGCCGCATCGAGGCAACGCCGTCGATTCGACTCTCCACAGCCAAAGCTGCGTGAGCATGAGTCTTCGGTGGATAAATGTGCGGCCGGGTCTGCAGGTAAGTCGGCACGTTGTGGCTGCGGTCAGGCGCTGTCACCGCGCTGCCGGCTCGCCTAGTCAAAAAGGCTGGACACCGATTCCTCGGCCGCCGTCCTTCCGATGGCTTCGCCGATAAGAGGCGCAATCTCCAGAAGACGGATATTGCCGGCCGCGAGAATCTCCTTGGTCGGCTGAATCGAATCCGTGATGACCAATTCCTTCAATCGTGAGTGCGAGATGCGTTCGACCGCTCCACCGGAGAGCACGCCATGACTGATATACGCATAAACCGCTTGCGCGCCCTTTTCGAGCAGGGCATCCGCCGCATTTACCAGTGTGCCACCGGAATCCACGATGTCGTCCACGAGCACGCAGGTGTAGCCGGCAACATCGCCGATGACGTTCATCACCTCGGATTCCCCGGCGCGTTCGCGGCGCTTGTCGATGATGGCAAGCGGAGCATTGATCCGTTTGGCCAGCCCGCGCGCGCGCACCACGCCGCCAACATCCGGTGACACGACCATCACATTGTCGAGCCGAAAACGCTCGCGGATGTCGCGGACCATGACGGGGGAGGCGTAGAGATTGTCGGTCGGAATATCGAAAAATCCCTGGATTTGCCCAGCGTGCAGATCGAGCGTGAGCACGCGATCTGCGCCGGCACGGGTGATCAGGTTGGCGACAAGCTTTGCGGAAATGGGAGTGCGCGGACCGGGCTTGCGGTCCTGGCGAGCATAACCGAAATAAGGCATCACCGCGGTGATGCGGCGCGCGGATGAACGCCGAAGCGCATCGATGATGATCAACAACTCCATCACGTGATCGTTCGCTGGAAATGACGTCGATTGGATCACGAACACGTCGGCGCCGCGCACGTTTTCCTGGATCTCGACGAAAATCTCCATGTCGGCAAAACGCCGCACCACGGCCTTTGTCAGCGGAAGCTTAAGATATTTCGCGATTCCCCGTGCCAGCACGGGATTGGAATTGCCGGCAACGAGCTTGATCGCTCCGTTCTTGCCCGACATTCGAACCTCGCCCTCAAACCCCGCTACAAGGCGGCGTGGTCATAACAAGGCAGGCAGGGCCCGGCAATACGGGTCAAATTCTTTCTCCCGGTCTTTTCCGACCAGGATGAACAGCCGATTAGTGTCCCGATGCTGCGAGAGTGAACGTCTCGCTGACCGAGATCAGCGCCGGCGGCCGACGTTTTGGCAGCGGCACCAGATCATCCGGGCCGTTGGTCTCGGCTACGTCCGCCTCCGCGGGTATCGGGTCGACCTGCGGCTGGGAAATGCGGAAAATCCCCGCTGCTTCGGGCGAGGATTCAGGGGCGGCGGCGATGGAATATTGAGCTTCTCCCGCCGGTGCGGTCGCGGGCGCGACATCGGCCGAAGTGAGAAAATTGGCAAGCTGATCGATGCTCTTTCGGGCGATCCGCTGCAGCATCTCGTCATCGGCCGCTGCCCAGGCATCCTTATGCCTCGTCTTCGTTGACTCTTCACCGCTGATGCGCAGGGTGCGTGCTTCCTCCCGATCGAACACGTCCCAGACCCATGAAATGGTCGTTTCGTGCCTTGCGACTTTTGCCGCCACATATCCTCGCACGCGATAGGCGGATGACTGCTCGCGCGAGATGATTGCGAGCCGCTTCGCCTGTGCCTCATTATTGAGATCTTGCACCAGGCGATGAAATTGCGCCGGAGGCAGGCCGTCAAGAGAATCGAAGGCGACCGTCGCACCACGCGGTGGCGCAGCAGACAGGTCATGCCTGTCCGCATTGCAAGCTGCGAGCATCAGGGCACATGCGACAAACATCCACGGCCGCAAATGCGCTGCCTGCCAACCCGCGCCGGCTGCGCGGCGGGCCCAACTCCACCCCATCGACACCCCTGCCGGCCTGTTATTGAATTGAACCGCTCGACCGTGCCTTCAGCGTAGCGGCAAGTCGACAGGCGAGTCCACAAAAAGAAAATGGATCGGACGGAAGCTGTGGGTCACTGCGCGATCGCGATCGCGTTGATGTGCCGCCCATAATCGGGCTCGCCATTGTGCGTGGTGCGTCGATAGCTGAAGAACCGCTCCGGGTCGGCATAGGTGCAAAAGCCGATATCCTCAAAACTTTCGACTCCGTTGCGGTGGACACGTTCAGTAATGTAGCCGGTGAGATCGAACAGTGCGTGGTTAGGACGGTGCGAGGGCGCAAAGAAGGCTGTATTCGCTTCATCGGCCTTCAGGAATTGTTGGATGAATTCCGGCCCAACTTCGTAGTTCGGCTGCCGGATCGTCGGTCCGAGCGCCGCGATGACACGCCTGCGATTGGCGCCAAGACTTTCCATGGCCGCTATCGTCGCCTCGATCACGCCTGCGAGCGCGCCGCGCCATCCAGCGTGTGCTGCGCCGACCACACCGGCCTCTGAATCGGCAAACAGCAGAGGGCCGCAATCGGCTGTGGAGACTCCGATCGCGAGCCGCGGCACGCGCGTGACTACGGCATCCGCACGCGGCCGGTTTTCATTTGTCCATGGCTTCTCTGCCACGACCACAGCGGGCGAATGGATCTGATAGGGCGTAAGCAAATTGTCTGGGCTGACGCCTAGCGCGGACGCCATGCGGGCACGGTTTTCGGCGATTCTCTCCGTAGCGTCTCGTGACCCGACTCCGCCGTTGAGCGAACTGTACATTCCCTGCGATACGCCGCCTGCCCGTGTAAAAAAGGCATGACGGATACTCTCCAGTTTCGCAAGTGAGCGCGCCTGCAGCATCAGGTCACCGGATTGCTGTTCAGCCATGCTGAAAGAGATATTGCGCACATGATCGTTCAGCCAGCATGATCAGGTCTCGAATCCGGGTGGGCGGCCGATCGCAGCATGCGCGAATGCCGCTACTTTGAACAGTTCTCCCATGGATGCCCTGTCGCGCCCGATCAGGCGCGTGAGAGCCTGCTCGACTTTAGCGGCGATGTCCCGCCCCTTATTTCTTGCCTTGAGTGAGGCGGCACGCTGCTCGATCCCAAGTCGCCTCAGAAACTCGCATTGCTCGATCGGGCCATAACACCGTGCTCCCATGGCTTCGGCTGCCCGGCAGAGCGCTTCGAAATCCACATGCGCCGTCAAGTCAAGCTCCCCGGGCGCGCTGAGCGGATCGGCAAAGGCGTGCTGACCGACAGCCTGCAGCGTCTCGCCGATTCCGGTTTTCAGATGCCCATAGTCGATGACCAATGCAGCGCCGCGCCCGTCGGTCACGCGCCGCCCGACTTCCATTGCTTCGGTGTCGCTGCGCCACTCGAAAATGGCTCCCACACGAGCGTCCTCACGGACCGAGGCGGGCACCAGCATCTGAAAAAACGGCAGCGGGTCGGGAGCAATCGTAAACACGAGTTGTCCGCTCGAATCGACCTGGATGCGTCGTTCGTGCCATCCGCGATCCGTTTTCACTGCCTGATTGACCGGCAGCGCATCGAAGAACTCGTTGGCGAGCAGGATCGCCGGTCCCTGAGGAACATCCGCAAGTGTGACGTGCCAGAAGATCGGAACACCGGAGTCACCTAGCGCTTGCTCCTGCTGCTCGCGAAGCAGCGGACTGATCTCCACGAGATGAAGCACGATTGCCGAACGGAATTCGGGAACGACCTGGACCGCCCGCAGGGCATCTTTCATCATCGTGCCGCGGCCGGGCCCCAGCTCGACCAGGCGTACGTTTTCCGGCGCGCCCATCTGCTTCCAGACTGCGCACGCCCACAGGCCCACGAGCTCGCCGAACATCTGGCTGACTTCCGGTGCGGTGATGAAATCCCCGCGGGCGCCGAAAGGATCGCGGCTCATGTAATAGCCGTGCTGCGGATCGAACAGGCAAAGAGACATATATTCGCTGACGGGCATCGGGCCTGCTTGCGCGATGCGCCGCCGGATTTCGTCATCGAGAGGCGATCGCGCCTGCACTACGATCTCCGAAACACGGGGTGCCTGATCGCATAAACGATGAAGCAGACGCCTGCGAGCAGAAGCGGGATCGATAACAGCTGCCCCATCGTCGCCCCGCCCCACAGAAATCCGAGTTGCGCATCGGGTTCACGGAAGAATTCGCAGAAAATGCGGGCAATGGAATAGCCGACGGCAAAACTTCCGATGATGAAGCCGGGGCGTTTCAGCGCGCCGCCGCGAATGAGCAGCGACAGCACGATCAGCAGGACGATTCCCTCGAGCGTCGCTTCATAGAGTTGGCTGGGATGCCGCGGCAGCGGACCTCCACTGGGAAATATCATCGCCCATGGCACGTCGGTCGGCCGACCCCACAATTCGCCGTTGATGAAATTGGCAATGCGCCCCAAGAACAGCCCGATCGGGCCGACCGCGCAGGTGATGTCGCCGAGCGAAAGCACCGGAAGGTCCCGCTTGTAGCCGAACAGAAGCACTGCAATCACGCATCCGGCAAATCCCCCGTGGAAAGACATTCCGCCATGCCAGAGCTGGAATATTTGCATCGGGTGTGCGGCGAAGAACGGCAAATTGTAGAAGAGCACATAACCGATACGCCCTCCGACAATGATGCCTAGCGTGACCCACAGGATGAAATCGTCAAAATCAGCCACGCTGATGGGGGCCTTGCCGCCCCACAAGTTTTCGGAACGGATGAGGAAGCGCGCGTAACCCCAGCCGATCAGGATCCCGAAAATATATGCGAGTGCATACCAGCGGATGGCAAAGGGGCCGAGATGCACCATCACCGGGTCGAACGACGGGTATGGGATGACGAGCAAGGGCATTGCATTATCCGTTTTGCGCGAACCCTGAGGGCTCGATGTGGTAGCATGCCGGGTCTTGCGGCGGGATCGTCTGATGGCCATTCTGATGGCATCCCGCGCGGGAGGCGAAAACATGACGCAGACCAGCAACCGATTCTTCGATGAAATGGCCCGCCTGATGAACGATGCCGCCGGCGTGGCGCAAGGCGTGCGGCGTGAGGTCGATACACTGTTTCGCAGTCAGGCGGAGCGTATTTTGCGGGACCTCGACGTCGTTCAACGCGAGGAGTTCGAGGCCGTGAAGGAGATGGCCCGGCTCGCACGTGAAGAAAACGAGGCGCTGAAGGCACGCATCGAAGCACTGGAAGCCAAGGCGGCGAAGCCCGCGAAGAAAACCAAGGAAAGCGCCGACAAGGCGGACAAGGCGAAGGACGCCGGCGCATAACCTCGACGCGGCCCTGTCGGGGGTGAGATTCTTGCCCTTGGCGTCTACCGTCGCTATAAACCCGCACGTTCGCGGCCCCCGGCACCCCTGGAGGCTCGCCGCGCTCGTAGGCGGCCAAAAAGCCGCCTTTTCCATTGGTTTGCATGAGGTTTCGATATGGCCACCGTCCAGGAACTGAAAGCGACGGCGCGTCCGAAAGGCGGCAAGGGGGCCGCCCGGGCTGCTCGTCGCTCCGGCCGAGTGCCGGGCGTGATTTACGGAGAGAACAAGCCCCCCATCATGGTGCTCATCGAGCACGATGAACTGCGCAAGCGCATCTATGCGGGGCGGTTCCTGACCACGCTCTACAATCTCGACGTAGATGGCACAAAGCACCGGGTGATCCCGCGCGACTTTCAGCTCGACGCAATCAAGGATCTTCCGATGCATGTCGATTTTTTGCGCGTGTCGGAGGGCGCGACGATCCGCGTCGACATTCCGGTTCACGTGCTGAATTCGGACCAGTCGCCGGGTGTGAAGCGCGGCGGTGCGGTCAATATCGTGACGCATACCGTCGAGGTGATGTGTCCGGCAGACGCGATCCCGGAATCCATCGACGTCGATATTGCGGGTCTCGATATCAATCACTCGAAACACCTGACAGACGTGGTGCTGCCGGCGAATATTCGCGTGATCGGCCGCCCGGACATGACTCTCGTCACCGTGGTGCCGCCTTCGGGCTATGCCGAGGAAATGAGGGCCGCAGCGGAAGCCGCAGCAGCTGCGGCTGCAGCCGCTGCCGTGCCTGGTGCAGTCCCTGCCGAAGGAGCAGCTCCCGGGGCGGCACCTGCCGCTGCGCCGGGTGCAGCCCCCGCGGCTGGTGCTGCTGCCCCTGCTGCGGCAGCAGCCGCACCGAAAACCGAGAAGAAGTGAGGTGGCCTCGCGGCCTCCTTGCTGCTGTGTGCGTCATCGGCAACCCGTACCGAGCGTAGATATCGTTTTTCGGCATTAGCTTGCCTGGCTCGCAGGCCGGTCGAGCCGAAACAATACTCCGCGCAAATTCTAGGATCCGCCGTTCACGCCATGCTGCTCTTTGTCGGCCTCGGCAATCCCGGTCCCAAGCACGCGGACAATCGCCACAATATCGGGTTCATGGCGGTACAGGCCATTGCGCGCCGGCATGATCTCTCTCCCTGGCGCCGACGATTTCAAGGCGTGGCGGTGGACGGCAGCATAGGGGCGGAACGCGTGCTCCTGCTTCTGCCCGGCACCTATATGAACGAGTCCGGACGTTCGGTCATGGAGGCTGCACATTTTTTCAAGCTCGATGCCTCCAGCGTCGTCGTCTTCCACGACGATGTCGACCTGCGGCCCGCGAAAGTGCGAGTCAAGATCGGTGGCAGCGATGCGGGACATAATGGGCTGCGATCGATCACCGCACATCTTGGCAATGACTACAAGCGCGTTCGGATCGGTATCGGCAAGCCCGACATCAAGGAGCTTGTCCCCATGCACGTGCTCGGCGACTTCGCCAAGAGCGAATGGCCTTGGGTCGAGGCTCTCTGCGAGGTGATCGCCGACAACGTGCCACTGCTGGTCGAGGGCAGGGATTCGACCTTTCAGAACAGGGTGCATCTTGCCATGGAAGCCAAGGGCTTTGCCGGTCCGGACGAAGAGCTGCCCGGCTCGAAGTGACAAGCAACAATGCAAGAGACCACGTAAATCATGGGATTCAAGTGCGGCATCGTCGGACTGCCGAATGTCGGCAAGTCTACCCTCTTCAACGCGCTGACGCAGACCGCCGCGGCACAGGCGGCGAACTATCCGTTCTGTACGATCGAGCCCAATGTCGGTGAGATCGCTGTGCCCGATGCACGTCTGGAGAAGCTTGCGGCGTTGGGCAAATCACAACAGATCATTCCGACCCGCATCACATTCGTGGACATCGCCGGCCTCGTGCGCGGCGCATCCAAGGGCGAAGGGCTCGGCAATCAGTTTCTCGCGACCATTCGCGAGGTGGACGCCATCGTGCATGTGGTGCGCTGTTTCGAGGATACTGACGTCACTCACGTCGAGGGCAGAATCGATCCAATCGCAGATATCGAAACGATCGAAACCGAGCTCATGCTCGCCGATCTCGAGAGTCTGGAGAAGCGTACCGATGCTCTTGAAAAAAAAGCGAAGGGCACCGGCGAAGAAGCCAGGGAGGCGAAGGAAATCCTCGCCTTGATCAACCGGTCACTGGCGCTGCTTCGACAGGGCAGACCGGCGCGATTGATCGAACGAAAGCCTGAGGAGGAAAAACTGTTTCATTCACTCGGGTTGCTCACTTCGGCACCAGTTCTCTATGCTTGCAATGTGGACGAGGCGTCCGCTGCCACGGGGAATGCATTCTCCCGGAAAGTCGAGCAGCGCGCGGCCGAAGAGGGCGCATTGGCGGTCGTGATCTCCGCGAAGATCGAAGCCGAGATCGCCACGCTGCCACCGGCAGAGCGCATGGAATTTCTAGAAGCAGTAGGCCTGAAGGAAACCGGTCTCGACCGGTTGGTGCGCGCCGGCTATGCGCTGCTTCGTCTCGTAACGTTTTTCACCGTCGGCCCGAAAGAGACGCGGGCGTGGACCGTGACGCAGGGCACCCGGGCCCCCCAGGCTGCCGGCGTCATTCACAGTGACTTCGAGCGCGGGTTCATCCGGGCCGAGACGATCGGGTACGACGACTACATCGCTTATGGCGGCGAAGCGGGCGCGCGCGAGGCCGGGAAGATGCGGCTCGAAGGAAAGGATTACGTGGTGGCCGATGGCGACATCATGCATTTCCGCTTCGCCACCTGAGATGTCCCTTACACAATGGCCAATTTGTTCTAGGCTTTGCGCATGAGCAGCGCCGCCATGAACGCATCGGATCCCATTCTCCCGAAAAGTGCCGAGCGGCGCGCGCTCGGCGTCGCGTGCGGGGCCCATGCGCTGCACGATGGTTACACCGATCTGGTGTATGTCATGCTGCCGATCTGGCAGGCCGAGTTCGGGCTCGGCTTTGCGGCGCTCGGTCTGATGAAGACCGTGTTTTCCGGCACGCTGGCGGGATTCCAGATTCCGGCAGGCTTGGTTGCCGAAAGGTTCGGCACCCCGGTCGTGCTTGCCATTGGGACGGCTCTAGCCGGGCTCGGATATTTCGTCGCCGGACTTGGCAGCAACATGGCCGTTCTGCTTCCGGCTCTCTTCATCGGCGGTCTGGGCGCCAGCACACAACATCCGCTCGCCTCGTCCCTTATTGCTCAGGCATTCGCCGGCGGGAGATCCCTGAAAGCGCTGGGCACCTATAATTTTGCCGGCGATATCGGAAAGATGACGGTACCTGCCGCGGCGGCGATACTGCTGGTGGCCTTATCATGGCGCCATACCGTCATGGTGCTTGGCGCGCTGGGCGCCATCGCAGCCGTCGCGATCTTCATCGCCCTGCCACGTTTTCGAAGCGAGCCGGCCGCAACGAAGAGCGGCGGACAGGATTTTCGTCGCACCGGCAAGAGTGATGGCCGTGCCTTCCCGCTTCTTCTTTCGGTCGGCGTGATCGACAGCGCTACCCGCATGGCCTTCCTGACGTTCCTTCCTTTTATCCTCACAGCAAAGGGCGCGAGCGTGCAGGCGGTCGGACTCGCGTTGACATTCGTCTTTGCCGGGGGCGCGGCTGGCAAGCTTGTCTGCGCTTTCATCGGAGCGCGCATTGGCACCGTCGCAACTGTCTGGCTGACAGAGACAGTTACTGCATTGGGTATCGTCGCGCTGCTGCCGCTTCCGCTCGAAACCGCGTTTATGCTGTTGCCGGTGGTAGGCATCGCCCTTAACGGAACGTCATCGGTATTGTACGGTTCCGTGCCGGATTTGGTCGAGCCGGCGCAGCGGCAGCGCGCCTTCGGTCTCTTCTATACGGGGACGATCGGGGCCGGCGCGATCTCACCGGCGATCTACGGTTTGCTGGGTGATGCGGTGGGTGTGCCCATGGCCGTCGTGGTTGTCGCCGCCGGCGTGCTGGTGACGCTCCCGATCACGCTCGCTTTGCGGCCTGCGCTTGCTGCACGCGCCTGACGCCTACGACGTCACGGGAAAGCATTGGAACCCGTGATCGCCATTTCAATTATTATCGCATGCCGCGGAAGCCGAACGATTCGGTCAGGATGACTGCGGAGCAGGCAAACATACTCAGGCAGCTTGCCTTCGATGCCTATGAGCCCGATGCCTTCAGCCCGAACTTGACGCGGGAGGAAGCCCAACAGCGAATCGAGATCCTGCGTGCGAAGATGAAGCTGATGGACGAGCCGCCGCACACCCTGTGACCGAATTCACGGAACTCATGCCAAACTCGCGCGCATCCACGCGGCGGCTGTCTCGCGATCGTGCCGATCAGGTTGGGCTGCATGGGTATGCAAATCGATGGTCGCATACGACCGCCTTATACTGCGGATGCGGTAGCTGGTGAGGTTGCAAGACAAATTGTTCTCATCAGTTGAAAAAAGTGGCCGGGCGGCAGTGCGCCGGGCCGCATTTTGGTACATTTGTATTTACCTTGAGCGGGCCGGGCTGATATGCGCGTTCCGCGGGGTGCTGGATTTTCCGTGCTGCAAAGGCCATATTAGTGTTCAAGGAGCTACTGATTATGGCGATGATCAACTACCGCGCACCGTCCGAGCTGTTTCCCAGCCGCAGCCGCAAGTCGCGCCGTCCTATAGGCTATAAGCGTTTTCCGACTGCTGCAGAAGCAATTCGTTTTGCCATCGAAGAATTGCCGCCCGAGCTGCTGCTCGGCGCGTATCTTGAGGTGGAAGAAAAGCGTTTCGACGGAAATGGCATTCGGCAGCTTTATGAAAGCGCCGATTATCCTCTTCCGCGCAAAGGGGCCAAGACCAAAGTCGCAGCCGCCAGCTGATCATGGCAATATACATTCGAACGCCGTCCGCAAGATTCGGGCGGCGTTCGCACTTTGTATGGCCCGTCACGCTGACGTCGCGGGGCCTGCTTGCTGGCAGATTTCTGTGCTGATGCAACCGCATCGGTTCTCCGCCGTTGCTGTGGGAGAAGCCGATGGAGGTTCCATGAAAACTTCGCGTCACCTGATGGTTGCTGCTGGACTCAGTGCGCTCGTCCTTTCGTCCGGCATGACAGTTCGTGCTGCAGAGCAGCCCTCGCAATCGACCAGTCCGGGGTTCGTCCCGAGCACCGGACAGATCAACCCGGGCACGGAGCCGCAGGCGTCATCACAGTCGAGTTCCGTGACCGATGAGCCTACGCCGGAAGAGGCTCGTGCAGCCCTGATGAGTCCGATTCCAACGCAGCCCTCAACCGGAGAGCAACCGAGCTCGACGACCGGCTCTGGGGGATCGCAGCTGTCGCCGCAGAATGCAGGTCAGGCAGCGAACGGAGTCCAGGCTTCCGCGCCGTCGACCAGTGCAGGCCAGTCCTCGGAGCCCGCACCATGGGGACCGATTGGCGCTGTCGGTCAGACAATCCCTGCAAAACTCTCCAAGCGCAATGCCATTCTCGATCGTGTGCCGATCATGGCCTGGCCGTTGCGGCTCACCGATGAGCAGCGCAAGCAGATCTATGACGCGGTGATGGCCGAGAAGTCACAGCCGGCGTCCGATGCGGATGCGCTGAAGCCGGCAAGCGAATTGTCGCCGGACCAGGCGCTGAACGGTATGCATCCACTGCCGGAAAGCGTTCGCAACATCGATCCGGTCTCGACGCTTTACTACGTCAAAGGCAAGGACAAGGTGTTACTGGTGGAGCCGGCGACACGTACGGTAGTCAGCCAGATCACTGGCTAATGATGTCCGAAGCGAGCTACCAGCGCGCATACGCCTGTTGAGGTCGGTTCAGTCCGTATCCTGCTCGTGGGATTGATTAGGCCCGTTTTTCCATTGGGTGAGGCTGTCGCCAATCACCTTCATGGCGGTCATCGCCGCATGGCTGAGGCTCGCGTACCCGGCAATCTCGCGCCCGACCCGCTCGCCTTCCGTGCGAAGCATCTCGCGGACGCCCTGCAGTTCGAGAATAACGCGGTCGATTTCCTCCATCGATACGCCGGACACCCGGCGGATCAGTGTGTTGAGGTTTTCGACCTCGCTCTGATCGGCACCGGTCCGATGGCGGCGTAGAAACGCGATGTCGCGGCGGACGAACTCGCGGATTTCGCCTTCGAACGCGGTTACTGCCGCCTGGTCCGGTGCGTTCGATCTATCCTGCGACCGGCGCGGTGGAGCATAGAGCTCCGGCCCGGTCTTTTCCGGCACTGATCCTTCCGCACCAAGCCGCTCGGGTCTTATGGCCGTCATGGTCCACTCCTACAGAAGCGCATGAATTTGCGCAGTGCTCCCCAAGTGGCCGATTGCCGCACGCGACTGAGGCGGCCGTGGGGCGGGGAAGCGGCACCGTGGAAGAACATTCCGGCCAAACATGGCCAGCCGCCGACTTATGCACGACTTTGTAGGATGCAGATTGCGTACCGCACTACCAGTTAAGCCGGAAGCCGGCGGTGATGCTCTTGCTGCTCGTTGTCTGGCCGACATCCGTGACCGCAGTGGTAACCTGCAACGGCCCATACACCTTCTGCTGCGCCATGAATGTATTGTGAGTCACCGGATCGTTGCTTGCGGACGTGAGACCGGCGCCCAGCGTGGTGCCGGTCGGCAGGATGTTGAACTTCACGGCTTTCTCATTGCCGAACACCTGCGTGGGTGCGGTTGTGGAAGGTGGCGGAAGAGCCATGAGTGGCAGGTCACTCGGTCCTGCAGATGGCTGTCCCAGCGTTTCCGTCACTGAATAGGTATCCTGAATCGTGACAGCGAAACGCTGCCCAAAGGGAATGGATTGCTTCAGCGTGGTGCCAAGCTTTCCCTGTTCGTTGGACGGATCGACACGGGCATCGACGCTTCCAATATGAGGTACGCCGACCGAGGCCCACGCGGCAGCTTTGCCGAATTCCTCGCGGGTGCCGGGCACGGGATCGTCGAAAGCACCGCTTTTTCCGGAGTTGGCAGGCGCGAGATCGGCACCGACGGCATTCGTCCATTCTGTCGAGAGCGGCTGCTTGACCACGAACGTTGCGGAGCCGTCCGGCTTCTCTGTGCGAACGATTTCGGGTTCTTTGCCGCTTTGCCCCGGCAGGCGAAGTTCTTTCTTCGGCCGCTCGGAGAGCGTCGCCGGATCGAAAATCAATGCGTTGCCAAGAATCGCACTTTCTTCCGGCGTGAGCTGAGTGCCTTCGCCCACATCCTGCGCGACCGCAGGCGTGGCTGCAAAGACCAAGGCGCCAGCAAGCGACCATGCGCAGATCCCGCATGCGTATCGAGAATGTGCCCGCATTCCAGAAAAAGTCCCCCGACTTTGCCTTTCCGGCTTGGTTGCTTGTCGCGCCATGCTCGGCGCGTACCGGTTAAATTTCGGTGCCCTATTCCACGGAACTTTGGCGAAGCTGTGGAAGGTCTTAGTGTACCGTTCCACCGCACCGGGCGGCAATGGCGCCTACGACACACCACAGCTGAATAATGCAACCCGGAACCGCGTTCGCGAATTATCGGATGCCGGGGAGGCGGCGATTGGAGGACGAGCATGTCCACGCTTCTGCCGATCTTGCTAATGGCGTCCCAGGTGGTGACCGGGTCGAATCTCGTTCGCGTCGCCGATCGCATTCCGAAATTCAACGTGGAAAAAAGCTGCAGCCGGGTCTCGAGCGTCACGACCGCGATCCGGCAGCGGGATTCAAGCGCCTGCGAGCGGGATGAGAAGGACGCCCGCAGCAAACTCGGCGAGCAATGGAGTCATTTCACAGCCGCGCAACGCTCCGACTGCATCGGACTCGTCTCTATGGGCGGTCCGCCAAGCTACGTCGAGCTGCTGACCTGCCTCGAGATGGCGAAGCAGGCGGCCGAGCTACCCGATGAAATGGAAACGGGTACAGTCGGCCGTCGCTAAGCCTCAGCTCTTCTTGCCTTGTGACGAAGCGTATGGGCTCTGCGATGAGCCCTGCATCTGCGCGAGCTTGTAGGCCGAGAGCTGCTTCGGCTTATCCTTGTCCGCCTTCGGTTTCTTCTTTTCCTTCGGGGCACGCATCTGACCCTTTGCCATGACGTCCTCCGGTCCAATGGAGCGATAGGCGAATGCTAGCTCGAGCGGCGCCCAACGCAAGGGGAGGCCGCGAACGCGCTCAGGTCTTCGGCGCCGTCGAAGTCGCCGCCTTGAGCTTATCGTCGATGCATTTGTTGACGAGGTCGGCTCGCTTGTCGAGGTTTTCCCGCACGCCCGCTTTTTCGGTTTTCATCCAGCATTCGCGGGCGGCTCGAGCGCGCGTCATCGGTTCCGATTCTTCCTCAGGCTCCGCGGGGCGGGCCACTTGCGTCTTCGGCGGCTCCGCCCGCTCCGCCCCAACTTCCGTTTTTTGCGCGGGAGCGATTGCCGCGATCGGCCCAAGGCCATCGGTTTGGCACGCGGCGACAACGAGTGTGCAGATGGCGCCCAGCGCAAGCTGCAGGAACAGATGCGATGCGCGCGTTGCCGAGAATGGAAAATTCGTGGTTTGCATCGTCGGGATGATTTACGTGTGGGCTTCGCAAGAGCCTGGGCGGGTTATTTGCCCGAATTGGACGGCCCTGCGCAATGGCCTGCGGAACACAGTTTCACAAATACGTGCGCGGCGATGAACCTCCCCGTGGATCGGCACGTTGATTCCGCAAAACAGTAAAACCGTAGTGCGGAACCCGGAGGCCACGATGCGCGTGATTTGGGCGGTCATGACGGCTGCCATGCTCACCTGGAGCCCAGCGTGGGCCGACGAATCCGACAACTCCGTTGTACCCAAGAATGGCGACGCCGCCGTCGGAGTCGGGGTGATATGCAACACTGCCGAAGAGGCGCAAGAGTTCGTGAAATTGCGCAGCAACGGCGCTGAGGCTCAGGATGCCATTCAATCGGTGAATGCCGGGGCAAATGACGAGCGGGCCTGCGGGGTGGCCGCCATCGCCTTCGTTCGCGACGAAACCGTCCACACCACGACGCTTCACGACAAGCTCGTGCAGGTGGTGCGCATCAACGTGGTTGCAGGTTTCAACGGCTCGGCGTGGCAGGCAGCGTCGGGCGTGATCCAGTACGCGGTGCTGGAAGGAGGAGGCGAGTCGATCTGAGGCGGCGAGGCTCGGACCCCGCGGGTTGCTGGGGGCGCGAAGCAAAGGAGTCGTCCCGTGTTGCACCGTTACATATTCGCCGGAGCGATGATGCTGGTAGCGATGACGCTGCCCGCTCTTGCTGCCGGCAACAGTGCCCAGAGAGCGACGGGCGCGGTGGTGTTGAGCGACGGCACAAGGGTGTCGCAAAAACCCGACCTGCCGAGGCTGAACCTCACTAATCAGCAACGCGAAATGATCCGCAAGAGCGTTGCCTCCCAGCACGCCGACGTGGAATTTCGCCTCAAGAGCACAAAGTCAGCAAAGAGTTTCACGCCGAAGGTAGGGGCCAAGTTGCCGAAAGGCGTCAAGCCGTATGGGTTGCCGTCCGAAGTCTTGGGCAAGCTGCCGAAGCTGCGCGACTACGGCTATGTCACCATGAAGGATCAGGTTCTCATCGTGAACGCGATGGACAAGACCATCGTTGATCTGTTTCCCGAGACGCGCCCCATCACGTGAGCCTTTTCATCGCGCCTGCGGCAGGGCTCGATTGGCTTCTATGACGAAGCCGCGGCTTTAACCAATTCAGCCGTTTTCAGTTGCGATTGTTGGCAGGCGCGCTGAGATAGCGCGGGACCCACCAGGCCCCCTTATCGAGGTTCCCGCCATGCACAAGTTTGTCTTGTCGACACTGGTTGCAGCGCTTGCGTTCGGCACGCTCGGCATGCGGGCGGATGCCGCCGATCTTGGACCGGAATTGGGGGCAGGGTCGCGTCATATCCGCTCGACATTGTACGGATGGAATTGGCGAGATCGCTGCGCCTGGGCCGGCTATTACTGCCTCTATGCCTGGGACGGGTATGTGTATCGCTATCCGTGGGATGATCGGCCGTCAGCACTCGCGTATCATTCGCGCCGGCATCGGCATTTTCGGTACCGATAGCAAACGGCTTACTCCGTGCGGCCCTGAATGCTCTATCTGACAATCAAGGCGGCGCTGTCCGGCATTCTGGCGGCCGCCGTATCGGAGATTGCCAAACGTAGTCCGGCCTTCGGCGCACTAGTGGCGTCGCTGCCGCTCATCTCGATCATGGCGGTGATCTGGTTGTGGCGCGACACCGGCGATAACGAGCGTATTGCCTCGCATATGGTGGCGACGTTCTGGTACGTGATCCCTTCGCTCCCCATGTTCATGCTGATGCCGGCAATGCTTCGCGCCAGCATTGGATTCTGGCCCAGCCTCGTGGCCAGTTGTGCATTGACCGTGATCCTGTATGTGGCGACTGCGTGGATTCTGGCACGCTTCGGCATTAATCTGTAGCTTCCGTCCCGGGTGCACGAGCACACGACCCGATGCGGGGCCTACGGCAGAACGTGTCGCACCGGAAAGATGTCAGCTTCGGCGCTTGTTGCTGCGGAACCCACCGCGCATTCCAGGCCGCCCGAGCTTCGACCGCGGCGATTCCGATCGCGCCGGCTTCACCTCGTGCGAGAGCGCGATGCCCATCTCATCGAGGTGAGGCTTGTGCGGACGGTCGGTTCGTGACGAGCTCCGCAATCCCTTCGTCTGCGCCGCCATCACGTTACGTGCGGTTGGGTTGTCCAGCACCGCCATCTCGGCTGCGCGCAGGCGCTTGATCTCGTCGCGCAGGCGTGCGGCCTCTTCGAAATCGAGATCGGCTGCGGCCTCGCGCATCCGCGTCTCGAGATCGGCGATCACGGCTTCGAGATTGTGACCGATAGTCGCCGCTTCGCCGAAGCCTGCCCCTGATCGCGGATCGCCGGTGCCCGTGCCGATCAGCACGTGGTCCCGCTCGTAGACGCTCTCGAGAATATCGGCGATGCCCTTGCGCACGCTCTCCGGCGTGATGCCGTTCGCCGTGTTGTATTCCATCTGCTTCTCGCGCCGGCGGTTGGTCTCCTCGATCGCGCGCTGCATCGAACCGGTGATCGCGTCGGCATAGAGGATCACCTTGCCGTCGATGTTGCGGGCGGCGCGGCCGATGGTCTGGATGAGACTGGTCTCGCTGCGGAGGAATCCTTCCTTGTCGGCGTCGAGAATCGCGACCAGTGCGCATTCGGGAATGTCGAGGCCTTCGCGCAGGAGATTGATCCCGACCAGTGCGTCGAAGGCACCGAGCCGCAGGTCACGGATGATTTCGATGCGCTCCAGCGTGTCGATGTCGGAATGCATGTAACGCACGCGAATTCCCTGCTCGTGCAGATATTCGGTCAGGTCCTCGGCCATGCGCTTGGTCAGCACGGTGACGAGCGAACGGAAGCCCTTTGCCGCCACCTGCCGGACCTCGCCGACGAGATCGTCGACCTGCAGGCGCGCCGGCCGCACATCGACCGGAGGATCGATGAGTCCGGTCGGACGGATCACCTGCTCGACGAACACGCCGCGCGCTTCCTCCAGCTCCCAGGGCCCGGGAGTAGCCGACACGGCGATTGTCTGCGGCCGCATGGCATCCCACTCCTCGAAGCGCAGCGGCCGGTTGTCCATGCAGGAGGGCAGACGGAAACCGTATTCGGCCAGTGTTGCCTTGCGGCGGAAGTCGCCGCGATACATGCCGCCGAGCTGCGGGATGGTGACATGGCTCTCGTCCACGAATACGAGCGCGTTATCGGGCACGTATTCAAACAGCGTAGGCGGCGGCTCGCCCGGCTTGCGGCCGGTGAGATAGCGCGAATAGTTCTCGATGCCGGCACAGGACCCGGTCGCCTCCATCATTTCGAGATCGAAGACGGTGCGCTGCTCGAGCCGCTGCGCCTCCAGCAGACGTCCGGCCGCGTTGAGCTGATCAAGCCGCTGTCGAAGTTCCTGCTTGATCCCAGCGATCGCCTGGATGAGCGTCGGACGCGGCGTCACATAGTGGGAATTGGCGTAGATCTTCACGAACTCCAGCTCGTCCGTCTTCTGGCCGGTGAGCGGATCCATCTCTTCGATCTTCTCGATCTCGTCGCCGAACAGATGGATGCGCCAGGCGCGGTCCTCGTAGTGCGCCGGGAAGATGTCAACAGTATCGCCGCGTACGCGGAACGATCCGCGGAAGAAATCGCCTTGCGTGCGCTTGTACTGCAAAGCCACCAGATCGGCGAGCAGCTGGCGCTGCTCGATTCTGCCGCCCTGCCTGAGCGTAAAGGTCATCGCGGAGTAGGTTTCGACCGACCCGATGCCGTAGATGCACGACACCGAGGCCACGATCACGACGTCATCGCGCTCGAGCAGCGCGCGCGTCGCCGAATGACGCATGCGGTCGATCTGCTCGTTGATAGAGGATTCCTTCTCGATATAAGTGTCGGTGCGCGGGACGTAGGCCTCAGGCTGGTAGTAGTCGTAATAGGAAACGAAGTATTCCACAGCGTTATCGGGAAAGAACGACTTGAATTCGCCATAGAGCTGCGCGGCCAGCGTCTTGTTCGGCGCGAGGATCAGGGCGGGGCGCTGCGTCGCCTCGATGACCTTGGCCATTGTGAAGGTCTTACCCGAGCCGGTGACTCCGAGCAGGACTTGCGTGCGATCGTTGCGCTTGACGCCTTCGACAAGCTCGGCAATCGCCTGTGGCTGGTCGCCTTTCGGCTCAAAATCCGAAGCGATGACCAGCGCCTTGCCGCCTTCGGATTTTTCCGGCCGCGGCGGGCGATGCGGTGTCCACGGCACCGTCGTGAATTCCGGGCGCCCTTCGCGCAGCAGACGCTCGAGAGACTGCTGGCTTGCCATGCCGGCGAAGCCACCGGGCTGCGTCGGCAGATCGGCGCGTGGCAGACGGTATTTTGCTTCATCGCTAAGCCCGAGCTCTTCGGCGAGCCTGGGATCGAGCCCGCTGACCGGCGGCGTCTCGAAATCGGCCTGTCGGGACTCCTTGAATTCGTTGGCGGTCGACTTGCGTGCGATGTGCGCGGCGGAGAAATCGCGGCGGCGATCCCAGGAATTGTCCGGCGGCGGTTGCAGCCCGCTGGTGTGTGTTGTTCGGGAACTGCGCGCAGCATCGCTGGGTGAGGGGGCTCGAGACTCGCCGGCGTCATTGCTTTTCACCCGCGCCTTCGGTGTGTGTTGAGCTCCTGTGCCGGAGCCGATTCCGGCCGTTCCCTTCCTGATCGCCGGATTGAGCAGATCCGCGAGCGCGGCGGGTGTCGCCGGCTCATCCGGCCGCGCTGCCTTGGCGCGGGTCGGTTTTGCCGGATCGTTGTTCTTTTGCCGCTTTTTCGGAGGAGGCTTGGCCATCGTCCGAATATGGGGCGAGTCCGCGAGCGAGGAAAGTGCGATCAGGGCGTCGCGGGAACCCCTATTGCCGAGGGAGGATTGCAATGATCACTGCCGAGGCCCTTCAGCACATCAGATCGAAATTTCGCGGCGACTTGATCACTCGCGACGACCCGCGTTTCGACGCGGCGAGAAAGGTGTTCAACGCGATGATCGACCGCAGACCCGGTCTCATCGCGCGCTGCACGTCGCCTGAAGACGTTGCTCACATCATCAAACTGGCACATGACCGCGGAGAAGTTTTGTCCGTGCGCTGCGCCGGTCATAATGTCGCCGGCTACGCCGTCTGCGATGAAGGCGTGGTCATCGACCTTTCTCCGATGAAGCAGATCGACGTCGATCCGGTGGAGCGTTCCGTGCGCGTTGAAGCCGGGGCGACGTGGGGTGAGGTCAACGATGCGCTGCAGGGTCATGGTCTTGCCGCCACAGGCGGCTTCGTCTCTGTCACGGGCGTTTCCGGCCTGACCCTCGGCGGCGGCTTCGGCTGGCTGATGCGCAAGCACGGGCTTGCGCTCGACAATCTGATTTCGGCGCAAGTCGTGCTTGCAGACGGCGAGCACGTCACCGCGAGCGCTGCGGAGAACCCCGATCTTTTCTGGGCCATACGCGGCGGCGGGGGCAATTTCGGTGTCGTGACCTCCTTCCAATTTCGTGTCCACCCGGCCGGAACCGTATTCGCCGGAATCGTCCTGCATCCGGCGAGCGGCGCGACCGACGTCCTTCGCCATTGGCGCGAATTCGAGAAGACCTCGCCGAACGACCTCACGCAGGGCGCGCTGTTGTTTCATTTCCCCGACGATCCGTCAGCACCGCCGGCTTTGCGGGCGTCTCCTGTCATCGGTGTCGGCGGGGTTTGCGCGGGACCACCGGGCGATGGCGAGCGGGTCCTGGCCCCGTTGCGCAACTACGGGCCGCCCGTAGCGGACCTGTTCCAGCCTATGCCCTACAATGCCGCCCAACGCATGGCGGATTTTCTCTGGCCACCAGGCCTGCACAATTACTGGAAATCGAGCTACCTGGAGCGCCTGAGCGACGAGGCCATCGACGTCATTGCTGATTTCTTCGGGCGAGTCCCGTCGCGGCGTACCGTTGTCGTGCTCGAATACTACGGGAGCGACGGCGCCATGCAGCGCGTCGCGGATTCCGACACGGCCTTCGGGCATCGCGGATTTCCCTATAATTTCCTGGTCACATCCGCCTGGTCCGCGCCCGCGGAGGGCGAGCGTAACATCGAGTGGACGCGACAATTTTTCGAGGCGATGCGTCCGTTCGCCGCGAGCAGCGCGTACCTCAACTACATCGGTGATGAAGGCGCCGCCGGACTCGACGCCTCATACGGCGCCGGCAAACTGGCGCGGCTTGCGAGCCTCAAGGCGAAATACGATCCGGACAATATTTTCAGAATGAACCAGAATATTGCGCCGGCATCCGCTCCGAGCCGATGAGCACTCACGAACTGGCGTCCGCGTTCTTTTGCGCGCGCGGCATGCCGGAATGCATTCTGCGCGCTGACGCCAGCTATCGCGCCTACGCCCACAACTGCTTCGATGCGCGGCGTGCGCCTTCAGTCAGCGACTGCAGCTTGAGCCAGACGATCTTCGTGTCGACCTGCACTCGGCCGGCGAAAGTACCGAAGCCGCAATCGACACCGGCAATGACGTTCTCGCGCCCGACCACGGAAGCGAAGTTGAGGATACGGTCGCAAACCAGTTCCGGATGCTCGACGACATTGGTGGTCGAGTCGATCACGCCCGGAATGATCTTCTTGCCGGCGGGAAGCTTCACCTCGCGCCAGATCTTCCACTCGTGCTCATGGCTCGGATTGGCGGCGGGGAAGGACACCGCGTGCGGACGCCCGCTGAGCACGATATCGACAATGTCCCTGAATTCCACGTCGGTGTGGTGCGGCGCCATGGTCGAGCCCCAGCATACGTGCATGCGCATCCGCTCAGCTGCGAGATCGCGAACCGCGTGGTTGAGTGCGGCGACATTGGTGGCGATGATTCTCCGGTAATCGCCGATCGGCAGGTCCGGATAGACCATGTGCCGCAGCATCGCGAGATCGGGGCAGTCAAGCTGCAGGATAAACCCGGCTTCGACGATCGCCTGATATTCGCGGCGCATCACGTCCGCAAGCGCGTAGATATATTCCTCGTCGCTCTTGTAGTACCGGTTCTTGAGATAGCGCGCGATCTGGCCAGGTGAAGGCGAGGTCATGAAGATGTCCTCGGCTTTCGCATCCTGCATCGCCGCCCTGGCAAGATCGATATCAGCCTGGGCCGCCGGCCAGTCCTTCCACCCGACCGGCCCATTGCAGGCCGGACGGTGCTGGAACGGCGATGCAAACTGCTTGAGGATTTCCGCAAGCTCGGGAAATTCGGGCTCGCCGGTGCCCATCGGTGGCGCGCTTTCGCCTTCGTAGCCAGTCAGCCGCTTGAGAACGTGCACGGTATAGTCGGTGCGGCCCTGCTCGCCGTCATTGATGATGTCGAGGCCGCATTCGACCTGCTTGCGGATGACGCCGGCGACGGCCTCGCGCACTGCCGCCTGCAACTCGGCACGGTGGGCACCCGGGCTTTTCTCCTCGGCCAGCAGCATTTCCACGACCCTGGCGGTGCGTGGCAGGCTGCCGGTGTGTGTGGTGAGGATGCGGTTGGTCGGCCTGGTCATCATTCGCAGTTGCTTCCCATTCAAAAGCTGCGCATCACCTCGGTGACGTGCTCGACATTCGGCGGCGATGCGAAGCAATGGCCGACCAGATTGCGCCACTCCTGAAAATCGGCCGACTCGCGGAAATCCCTGGTGTGATTGTCCAGCGTTTCCCACTGCACGAAAAGCCTGTAGCGTTGCGGCATCTCGTGCGAACGCTGCAGCGTGACGGACTTACAGCCCTTGGCCCGCTGGAAGATCGGCGTCGCCTTTTTTACGCCGGCTTCGAACTCGGTCTCCATTCCGGGCTTCACGTCGATCTGCGCAATTTCGAGGATCATGTCGGTTGTGTCCGTTTGAAAAGAGCGGGATAGAATTTTGATTATGGTCCGCTCGGGCGGAGCAGACAATTGTTTGCTAGCTAGCGAGCTTTCTCTTCCGGACGCTTGATTGCAGCCCTCCTGCGCAGACACTCCGGGCAAAGGCAATCGTCAGCGACAGCGTCCGTCATCGGAATACGATATGGTTCGGCCGCACACCAGCAATCGGCAGACAGGCTGCATTCAAACACGACGCCGCAGCGGGCACAGGCGAGGCGACGGGGCTCGGCACTCATGCCCTACACTGCGCGCAGTTGATGACGAGCACAAGTCTCTGCGGCCCTTGCGTTTCTGCGTGCCATCTGGCGCCGGGTCCGTGTCATGCTATCGTTGCGTCAACAACAAACAACGGGAGGGGACGATGATCAGGCGATCGATCGTGGCGGCGATCTTTTTGATTGTGGGCATCGCCGGCTCGCAAGCCCAGGACTATCCGACGCGAAGCGGCATCGTGATCGTGCCGTTTGCCGCTGGCGGGCCGGCCGATGTCACTGGGCGCATTGTGGCGGATATCCTTACGCGCCATCTCGGCCAGCAGTTTGTGGTTGAAAATGTCGGCGGTGCTGGCGGCACGGTCGGGTCGCTTCGCGCTGCACGCGCCGCGCCGGACGGGTACACGCTCATCTCGGGTCATATGGGTACTCATGCAGCTGCGCCGATGTTCTATCCCAATCTGGGCTACGATCCCGAAAAGGATTTTGAGCCGATCGGGCTGATCGCCGAGCAGCCGGAACTGCTCACGGTGCGCAAGGATATCCCTGTCAACAACCTCAAGGAATTTGTCGCTTACGCCAAGGCCAACGAGAAGAAGCTCAATATGGGTCACGCTGGCGTCGGCTCCGTCTCCTACGTCGGCTGTCTGCTCCTCAATTCTGCGATCGGCATTAAGCCGACCCTGGTCCCATTCACCGGAACGGCGCCGGTCATGAACGCAATCCTCGCCGGGCAGATCGACTATGACTGCGATCCTGTGCTCGGACCACTTCCGCATGTGCGTGCGGGGACCGTGAAGGCGCTTGCCATCGCTTCCAAGAAACGCAGCGCGCTGCTACCGGACGTCCCTACGTCTCACGAGCAGGGCCTGCCCGAGTTCGACTGCGCGCCTTTCTATGCACTGTTTGCGCCCAAGGGCACCCCGCCGGCGGTCATCGACAAGCTCGCCGACGCGCTGAACAAGGGACTCAGCGAGGAGGCGGTGCAAAAGCGACTGACTGCGCTTGGCGCTGAAATCGCGGAGCCCAGCCGTCGCGGCCCGCAGGCGCTGGCGAAGCACGTCAGGAGCGAAATTGCGCGGCTGACGCCCATCCTCAAGGCTGCCGCAGCCAAATAGCGGCCGCGCGGCTGCGCCTGAATCAGTTGCGGGCGAGATCCGCTGGTCTTGAGGCCTCCGTGCGCCCTCGGGGCGGTGCTACTGCGCGAAGAGTCTTCGCATTCGTGACGGTTTTCGGTTTCGTATCCGTCACGGTTTTTGGCGCCGCGGTCTTGGGATTGACGGGCGGCTCCTTCACGCGTGGATTTGGCGGCGGCAGGGGGATCTGGTCGGGTCCGTTCCAGGCGAGCAGTCCGGCGGCTTCCTGACATGGCGCTGCGCGGGGAAGCTTGACGGCCGGAATGCCAGTTTGTGACCCGGTCCAGTTTTCCGCCGGCCAACCCGTGATGTTCCTCACGTAATCCTGCGTTTCCTGCGGGAGCGATCCCTTCTTGGCGAGCCAGTCCGAGATGCGCCGCGGCCCCGCATTGTAGGCCGCAGCGGCGAGACCGAGATTCCCGAATTTCCGATAGAGATCGCGCAACAGGCGCGCCGATGCGGGAATCGCCTGCAGCGGATCGAACGGATTGTCGAGGCCACGGTCGTTTGCGGTCTCGGGCATGAATTGAGCGATTCCCAACGCGCCAGCTGAACTGATGGCGGCCGGTCTGAAACTACTCTCCTGATAGAGAAGCCTGATGAAAAAATGCGTCGGAAGATCGTTGCTGCGAGCTGCATGAGTGAGCGAGTCGCATATTTCCTCGCTCGAACGATAGACGACGGGTTTGAGGAGCGGGCGCAACGGCGCGAGCGGCAACACGACGGGCTCGTAGTTGGGGTTCATATCGGCGCTTGTGCTCTCCGACGGTTGGCCAGGCGGCCCCTCGGATGGCGGCAGAATGAAATCGGGCGCTGTAAGGGCGAGCCAGGCGATGACGAACGCGCCGGCAATTCCGATTGCAGCATCTCGGAGAAGAGAAAGTCCGCTGCGGTGCACGATCGTGCCAGGCAAAAGGCCGACGATCGCGCCAACCATCAGGACGACGAGTACGGTCTCGACTGAGAAATACATCACGCTACCTGCGGGTCGGCCGGAGACCGTCGCGCGTTAACATGACAAATATGCGGCAGCGGACTGGTGTCCTCAAGTGGTCGGGCCACCGCGTTGCTGCAGAAGGCGTTTTCAGGCTGAAAGTCGAGCCGCGAAGGGGAATTCGTGCTCAAGCGGGTCGGCCTGTCCCTCACCGCAATGCTCGGCGATGAGAGCAGCGAGCTGGCCGGGATGGGTATCCGGAAGCATGTGACCGCCGCCTGCGATCGTCCGCAGCTTCGCTCGCGGTAACGTGCGCACGAGATGAAGGCAGATCCTCCGTGCCGGCAGCGGCGAAACCTCGCCGGATATGATCAGCGCCGACACCTGAAGCTCCGCCAGATCGCGCGGCCGCGCGGGATCGTTCAAGGTTGACCAGAAATCGAGCGCCACCTTAGCGATGCGGCTCGCCAGCGCGGCGCGTTGCGATTGCGGCAATGCATCCCATGCTCCCTCGCCATTCCAGTAGTCGACGAAGCGGCGCATGGCGCCGCGATAATCGCCGCAGTTCAGGCCGCTCCCGATTGTGGTCGCGACGTCCGAGATCTCCCGGAAGGCGCGATCATCCAGTTCGTCGCCGTCGCGCAGTAGATGGAACGCGGCCGGCTCGATCAGCGTCAAAGTTCTGAGCGCTTCGGGATGGCGAAGCGCGAGCTGCAGCGCGACGGCGCCGCCGAAGGAATGGCCGACGACATGCGCTGGCTTCCCAACCTTTGCGATCAAGGCATGGATCAGGTGCGTCTCGACCGCCAGGTTGAAACTGCCATGTCCCGGCCAGTGCGTTGTGCCGCCGTAGCCGCAGAGATCGGGCGCGAGCACCTGGTAACGGGCACAAAGCGCGTCGGCTATGACGTTCCATTGGCGGCCGGAGCCGCCTGTGCAATGCAGGAGCACGACCGGATCGCTGCGGCCAACAATCGAATATTGCACCGAAACATCGCCGACCTGGATTTTAGACACGGTCATCTCCGGCGCCCGGTCGGGTTCAGGCGGCGCGAAGCTTGCGTGAAGATGCCTCGAGTCCATGCCTGATGTCGGCAACGATATCGTCGATGTGCTCGATGCCGACCGACAGACGCACATAGCCGTCGGATACGCCGGTGGCTAACTGCTCTTCCACGGTCAGCTGCGAGTGCGTGGTGGTAGCAGGATGAATGGCAAGGCTACGGGAATCCCCGATATTGGCCACGTGATAGTGCAATTGCAGCGCGTCGATGAAACGGCGGCCAGCCTCCTTGCCGCCGGCAAGTTCGAACCCGACCAGTCCACCGAACTGGCCTTTCAGGTAGCGGTCGGCGCGCGCGCGGTGCACGCCCTGCTGCTGCGAGGGATGGATGATCCGCGTCACTTCTTTCCGCGTGCGCAGAAAGTCGACCACCGCCTGTGCGTTCTGACAGTGCTGTTTCATGCGCAGCGCGAGGGTCTCGAGACCCTGGATGATGAGGAACGCATTGAATGGCGAAAGCGCCGCCCCGATGTCGCGCAGCAGCGTAACGCGCGCCTTGATGGCGTAGGCAATCGGACCGAGCGGCTTGACGGCTTCGGTCCACACCGCACCGTGATAGCTGGGATCTGGAGTGTTCAGTGCAGGCTGCCGCTCGGGATGAGCCGCCCAATCGAAATTGCCGCCGTCGATGATCAATCCGCCGATCGAGTTTCCGTGTCCGCCAAGATATTTCGTGGCGGAGTAGACAACGACAGCGGCACCGTGCTCAAGCGGCCGCGTGAGCATCGGTGTCGCCGTGTTGTCGACGATAAGAGGAATCCCAAGCGGGCGCCCTATGGCCGCGACTTCCGCGATCGGAAAAACCGTCAGCTTCGGATTGGGAAGGCTCTCAGCATAGTAGGCACGCGTCTTCTCGTCGCTTGCGCGTCGGAAATTTTCCGGATCGATGGGGTCGACGAAACGAACCTCGATGCCCTGGTCCTTCAGCGTGTGGGCAAACAGGTTCCAAGTGCCGCCGTATAGATCCGTCGAGCTGACGATGTTGTCTCCCGCGCGGGCGAGGTTTTGGAGCGCGAAGGCGGATGCAGCCTGTCCCGAGGCGAGCGCTAGTCCGGCAACACCGCCTTCAAGTGCCGCGACGCGCTTTTCGAGAACATCATTGGTGGGGTTCATGATCCGCGTGTAAATGTTGCCGAGCTCCTTGAGCGCAAACAGGTTGCTGGCGTGCTCGGTGTCACGAAATTGATAGGATGTGGTCTGATAGATTGGCACCGCGACCGCACCGGTCGACGGATCCGCTCGCCAGCCGGCGTGAAGAGCCAGAGTTTCGAGGTGAAATGACTGTGTGGACATCGATCGGTTTCCTGATCCGGGCCGGCGCATTCGGCGGCTGGTTGAATTTTGCAGGTCTATATCTGCTGCGCGGCCGGCAGTCCTTGAGCCGGCCTTGATTTTCCCTTGAGGACCGCTGGATTTCTCGGGGGCGAGGACAAATGGCGCGAAAATGTGGCCTTTAAGAAGGTGTGCTCAGCACCGCCCCAATGAAGACGACGCTTCGGCGTGAGTTTTGGCGTGCGGTACTGGCGTTAAAATGTGCTTACCGAAACGGCTTGATTGCCGGTGTGGGTGTGCCCCTTCCGGTAAGCCCTCATCGTCTAATGAATTTCAGCGGACAATTTGGATCATTCGGTATGGAGCGTCTTCATGCAGCAGAACCAGCTTCTCCCCAGCATCGACAGTAGCAAGCGTTACGGAAAACCGGCGCGCGAATACCTCGCGCTCGCGATCTGGTCGATCGTCCTCGTCGGCCTGCTCATTCTCGCCGGTAACGGCCAGTCCAAACTGATGACTGGCGGACTCATTCTCCTGATGACCGGCGCCTATTCAACCTTCTTCCTCGGCAGGACCTTGAAGTGGCGGCTCAGCCACAGCGCTCCGTACCTCTTCGCGATTGTCGGTGCCGTGCTTTTGGGGCTGGCTCCCGATTTCCGGCATGCCGTCCAGGCCACTGTGCTTTTCGTGGCCGTGACCGCTCTCATGCACGGTTCGGTCGTTCACGAAATCCGCAAAGCGTTCCAGCAGGAGGAGTTGCTCGGAGCAAGCGCCTGACACGGCTGTCGCGGCGCAGAGGCCCCACAGTGGGGGCTCAGCGCGCGGGCCTCACCGAAGTGTGCGACGGTGCGATAGCCGCAATGAGCAGTGCGGTCAACGCACCGGCCGGCGCGACGAAGAAGCCGGCCGCCTGCATGGTCCAGAGCGTCAAACCGGTGGCGAGACACCAGACGGCGGGCACGATCATTAAGGCCCAGCGGCCGCCGTCCCGGGACATAGCGAGCAATGCCAGCGTTGCGAGTGCGGTGGGATCGGGCGCCAACCCGAATATCTCGGCCGCCCAGGTGCTTCGGCCCGACAACGGTGCGACAAACGGATAGCCGATCAGGCTAAAGCAGAACAGCGCAACGGCAAGCATGTCGGCAGCTCGACGCTGCGGGGCGAGCTTTATCCGACCCGCAAGCGCGCCGATCGACAGCAGTGCAACGCCCTGCAATGCAAACAGCGGCGCGACGTACACCGAGGCCCAGTTGATGTCGGCATAGCGATTCCAGAAGAACTCCCAGGCGATCCAGATCCAGACGAGGCCAAGGAGCGCCGCAATCAAGCGATCACCGCCGCGAATCCGATTGAGCAGCAGCCACAGAATGGCAAGACCGCAAGCCAGCGAAACAATCGCGAGCGGCCACAATGAGCGATTGTAGAGCTCAAACATGCGATAGTAGACGCGCGGCGAGAACAGCAAAAAATCCGAAGGCGTGTAGGTCCACCACTCGGACATTCAGAGCTGCCTGACATACTCCGCCATGCGGCGACGCAGAGGCTCATCCGGCAACACGCCCGATGCCGCCGCGAGATTCTCGCGCACATGATCGACTCGGGTCGTAGCTGGGATGGCGCAGGTGACCGCCGGATGTGAAATGATAAACTTGAGCAGGAACTGCGCCCAGCTCGATGCGCCGGTCTCCGCGATCCACTTCGGCAACGGGCGGCGCTGCACGGCGTCGATCAATTCGCCCTGACGGAAAGGACGGTTCACAATGACGCCTATGCCCCGCTCCATCCCCAGCGGCAGAATGCGCGCTTCAACCTCGCGGTCGAGGACATTGTACGTCACCTGCACGAAATCGATCGGCTGACTGGCCATAATGCGCAAGACATCGCGATGTCGACGTCCCTCCGAAGTCGTGATGCCGACGTAGCGCAGCTTGCCATCCGCCTTCATCTTGAACAGCGTCGGGAGGTGCCGCTCCCAAGACAGCAGATTATGGACCTGGACGAGATCGAAACGCGACACGCCCCAATAGCGACGCGAGCGCTCGATCTGTTCCGGACCGCTTGCAGGATTCGAGATCCACACCTTGTCGGCTGAAAACAAGGTTCGTGGATAGCGGAGCTTCTTGAGGCCATAGCCGATCGTCGGCTGCGAGGAGCCGTACATCGGGGAGGAATCGATCATGCGTCCTCCGGACTCGAAGAAAGCCGCCATCACGGCTGCGCAATCGTCCTGAAGCTCGCGGTCATTGCCGACATTGAAGGTGATCCAACTGCCGAGGCCGACGAGCGGCAGTCGCTCGCCTATCGCCGGAATTGCTCGCGTCAGCGGCGAGGCATCCTGGCCCCACGCCTTTGGCAAAGCCGCTCCCCCGAGCGTTGCCGCCACGATCCCCTGCAGAATCTGCCGCCGTGTTTGCATGTGCGCTCCGCTCGCCTGCCGCACCTCGTCGTCGTCAGGGCGGCGTAAATGCGCCCGCAGTCACGACTGCTGTATGTGGGGCCTCCAGCGCGTCGCGCGAAGCCCGTCCGCTTGTGGCAGTGACAGCTTACCGCCCGGTTCCATCTGAGGATAAGCGTGCCTTGAGCCGCGGCACCGCGTAATCGATAAAAGGCGGTGCGCTTTGCCGTCAAGGTCGTGCGCGAGCGAGGCCGAGTTGAGGAAAACGACATCAGGGCCCTCAGGGGCGCCGGCTACGACGATGCACAGATCATCGAGATCGTGCTGCACGTCGCGCTTAATACCTGGACGAACTACGTCAACGAAGTTGCAAAGACCGAAATCGATTTTCCCGTCGCCGAAGGCCTGAAAGCGGCGTGATCGCATTGGCGGAGAACTGCCGCATCCTAGAGGGTGCGAGAAATGCATCGATACCGAACGAGATCGTCTCACTGCCGCGAAAGTCGCACGCCTGTGACGGCGTGCGACTATCGCGGATGCAGCCACTTTGGCAGAAACGAATAGGCGTTCACATCCGCGCCGGCCTTGACGGTAATGCCGTTATCACGGAGCAGTTGATGCAAACGTCCATCATTGAAAGCGTCAAAAGTTTCGGCGCATCCGCCGATGTGCCGGTCGCCGACGAATATCTGCGGAATTGTCGGCGAGTTGGTGCGCTCCTTGAGCACAGTCCGGACTTTGCCGCCCCAGTTGTCCTTCTGGTATTCGGCCGAGTCGAGATCGATCGAGCGATAGGGAATATCGAAGGCCTTGAACAGCCTGCGGACCGACCAGCAGAACTCGCACCATTCAAGAGCGAACATCACGACCGGTTGTGCGGCATCGGACGTCACTTCGTTCACAAAAGCCGCGGCTTTCGGATCGGGGCGTGCCGGCGCTGCGGCAGGCGCGTTGGCGGGAGCAGGCGACGCCTTGTCGAAGCGATAGCGTGGCGTCGAGCGGGATATGTCGATCTCTTCCACCGTCATTTCGGCGGGTATGTCCTCAAACAGTGGTGTGCTCAGATAGCGTTCGCCGGTATCCGGCAGCATGCACAGCACCTTGGTGCCTTTGCCAGCGCGCTCGCAGACTTGCAGCGCTCCGGCGAATGTCGCGCCTCCGGTTATGCCGGTGAAGATTCCTTCCTTCTGCGCCAGCTCGCGTGAGAAGCGCAGCGCGTCGCCGCCCTTGATCGGAAGCACCTCATCGATGAGCCGGTCATTAACGGCATCCTCTGCAAGTTTGGGGATGAAATCCGGCGTCCAGCCCTGCATCACGTGCGGCCGAAATGAGGGATGGCTTTCGGATGGCGCCCCGTCCGCGCGGCGCGCCTGCCGAATGCCGCTGGCCAGCAGCGGTGAATTGTCCGGCTCGCAAGCAACAATCCTTGTTTGCGGGCGCTCCTTTTTCAGCACGCGGGCTACGCCTTTGAGCGTGCCGCCGGTGCCGAGCCCGGTCACCCAGTAGTCAAGCCGGTCGCCCGCAAAAGCCTCGAGAATCTCGACAGCTGTCGTTTTCGAGTGAAAATCCGGATTGGCCTCATTCTCGAATTGGCGGCAGAGAAACCAGCCGTGCCTGTCCGCCAGTTCCTTCGCCTTGGCCAGCATTCCGGTGCCCTTTTCCGATGCCGGCGTCAGCACGACTTTGGCGCCGAGGAAACGCATCAGCTTGCGGCGTTCAACGCTGAAATTCTCCGCCATTGTGACGACGAGCGGATAGCCCTTCCGCGCGCAGACCATGGCGAGGCCAATGCCGGTATTTCCGCTGGTCGCTTCGATGACGGTCTGGCCGGGCTTCAATTCGCCGCTGCGCTCCGCGGCTTCGATGATGCCAAGCGCGAGCCGGTCTTTTACCGAACCGAGCGGATTGAATGACTCCAGCTTCACGAAAAGCTCGACGCCGGAGGGCGCCAGCTTCGCGACCCTGACGACAGGCGTATGACCCACAGTTTCCAGGATACTTTCGAACCGTCGCGCCATTGTGACCTCGCAATCGTCGTTCTCGGTGAGCAGTGCTTTCAGAGGATGCCTGGCCCGCGAGCCTCGGCAACGAAACTCCACTCAGCCTGTTTCGATGGCAGCGAAGGCAGGCTGCGCCTGCTCCACCATCTCGTCGGATGCCGTGAGACTTATGCGCAAATGGTCTGGCGCCTTCATCAACACACCCGGAAGCACAAAGACCTTGCGATCGGCGAGCGCATTCCAGTGCCGTTGCGGATCGCCGTTCGGCCACCTGCTCCACAGGTAGAATGTGCCTTCGGGTGGAAGCACGGTGAACCCCGCGCGCGTCAGTACCTGTGTGAGCCTGTCGCGGCGCCGCGCCAGCGCGCCCTGATCGATAGACAGATTTTCAAGATCGGGAATCGCGTACTGCATCACGGCGTTGGGAAAACACCACCCAAGCGCCATCTGCGCCGAGAACATCACCTCTCGAAGCGCACGACGGTCCTCGATCGGCATCAAGGGTGAAAGTGCCAGGTATCCGAGCCGCTGGCCGGGAACGAGCAAAACCTTGCCGTAACTGTAGGAGATCAGGGTCCAAGGGTAGATTTCGGCGGGGCTGACGAAGTTGCGGTTGTCGAACCTGAGTCGCCGATAAGGTTCATCGGAAAGCAGGAATATCCGGCGACCGAAGCGCGAGGACGCACGATCGAGCACCTCGGCTAAAGCTGACAAGGTATCGCGCGAATAGATGCGACCGGTTGGATTGTGCGGCGAATTGACGATCACGAGACGCGTTTGCGGTCCGATCGCGGATTCGATCGCCTCGATGTCGAGATCGAATGCCGGCCGCGTCAACGCCACTTTGCGCGGCACCGCATCGGCCGCAAGCAGCATCGGCTCGTAACAGAACCAGGCAGGCTCGGAAAACACGGCCTCATCGCCGGCGTCGAGCAGCAGACGGAACGCAACCATGATTGCGCCAAAGGCGCCTGCAGTCAGGGCAATGTCCTCCGGCTCGAATGCAAGCCCAAGCTCGTGACCGACGCGTTCAGCCAGAAATTCCTGTGGCTCGCGCTCGCTGGTCTTGTAAGCGAACCAGTTCTTGTCCCGTGGCAGCGCGCGCTCGCGGACGGCGGTGACGAAATCGCGCAGCGGCATTTCATGCGGATTGCCGAAAGTGAAATCGCAGGCACCTGCATCATTGCGCTCCTGCGCGTACCGCGACGACATATAGAAGTCCCTGACGGGCGCGAAGGCGGCATCGGCGAAATGAATACGCCTCGACACTTCCGCGTGCGGTATTGCCCGAGCAGGCTCGACCGACGTGTCGTGGAGGCGAGTCTGAAGAGTGTGCATGCGATGGTCTCCCTCGGCTGTGAGGTGCGCAGCCACATAGATATGCGGCGCGAGCACCGAAGGCTTTGAGCCATTCTTGATTTATTCATGAGGAAATCTTGATTTGCGGCACGAAAATCGTTGCAGGCCGGCATTTCAGGGCGGATTTGCCGCCTCTTGCGCCGGTTGTGGCTCACCCGCCTGAGTTGGTTGCGTCGCGAGCATGCCGTCGGCGGCAATCAACCCAAATGTTCGTGAAGGATTTTCCGCCCAGTCTCTGGCGAAAAAGGGACCGCATGTGAGCAGAACGAAATCGTAGGACGCACGCCGCTCGCCGCCCATGATGAATTGATAGTGCAGCCGGAAGAAATTGAAGCGCAGGCGCCGGTAGGCCTCCGGCGAAACCATGTCGCGAAAACGCACCTGCCAGATGAGCGGATTTGATCGGCGCTCGGACAATTCAATGCCGACGCCTTTGATCGGATCGAAATTCCAAAAGTTCAAGACGTCCTTGCGCGACTGACAGTCGATCCATTTGAGCGACGGCTCGAGCGCCAGCCGGCGCAGGATTTGCCGCGCCTTTTCCGCGCGCGGATGCAGCGCTACCGCCGGCATGATCGATCCAAGAGTCATAAGCACGACGCGCGGCCCAAGCCGGCCGAGTTCCGGCTCCTGTTCGAGCGCGCGCACCACGATGGCCGGCGCCAGCACGCATCCGCCGCTGTGCCCGATAATCAGAAGCTCGTCGACTGCCTTCGCGCGGGCAATTTCGACGAGGCGCTTGGCTCCCGCCTCGATCGAGATATCGAGACTGTTGGGGACGCCGCGCCCGAATTCCCGCAGGTATGGCCAGTGATTGTTGATCTGGATGACATGATGCTTCGCGAAGAAGGGCCGTACCGCGACAAAGCCGGCGAGGGCGGATGCAAGGCCGGCCGCTCCCGCAATCCACTCACCAGCGCCCAAGAGAGGATGAACCGCGAGCGCCGCGACGGCTCCGCATGATGCTGCAATCAGAAGCCACAACAGCAGCAGTGTCTGGAAATAGATCAGAACGAGTCCGAACTGCCAGGATGCGCGGAAGATCCGGAAAAGCGTCCCTGAAAATAAATCGTCGAGCATCCAGCGGAACGCGCGCGGCAACTGACGCATCATCGGCTGCGACATGTTGCCTCTGATGATCCGCTCCTGCCGCAAAAAATTGTATCGCGTGGAGGTTCGCCAGTTCGGGCCTGCCAGTTCGACGTTCCAATGAGCCTGGTCGGGACTGTCTATCATCAAGTCGCCGAGATTCCCGGTCAGTTGCCAGACATTCAAAGAGCGTTTCCAGGCGCTGCGGAAAAGGCGGAAATAGCCTTCCGCGCCTTGCGGATCGTAAGCTTCGACGAAGATGATCTCTCGCCGCCGCACCGTCATTCAATCACCCGAAGCGCCGCCGGCGCCTTGTTTGTCATCGCGACGCTTTCCGGACGCTTGTCCACGCTAAAGAAGGCTGGTTGTGACACCCCTCGGCCTTGGGCTGCATGTGCGCGGCTTTTGGCGCGCAGCTCAGACCATGGCGTAGGGCTTTTCGCACCTACGCGCCCGCCGCTGCAAGGGCGCACGACCTCGGTCGTTCGTGGTGTCGTTTGTAGCATTGTCAGCGGAGGGTCGGCCCAGAAGTGGCGCAGGCGGAGGCGCTTTCGATCGCGCGCCAAACCTTGGCCAGCTCGCCGCCGTTCTGATTTTGATTCTTGGTTCCCTCGGTTTGCTGGTGGAGGTGTATCTGTACCGGCGTCGATAGCCACCAGCTCATCGAGACAGGACGCGATGTTTTCTCCTCCGAGCCGTCGGCTTCCGTGCGGTACTGCGGCCAGACCCGAACATGCGCGGTGTCGTCGCCGCAGGACGATCGTGTGAGAATATCGAGCACCGAATTAAGCTGCTGCACGGCGAGCCTGCCCCGCCCGGTGCGCGTGTTGGCGATCGCCTGAATCGGGATCGAGACGTCGGTCAGTAGGACGGAATCGGGAACTTCAAGGCGGTTGAGATCGGGGTTTTCGTCCGGATCGTTTGAGATAACCAGCACGAAAGGAGAGAGCCCCGGCTGCGCCGCACGGATCGCGACCGCAAGCTCCATCGCAGTCAGGGCGCCATAATTCTCGACATAACCGCCGTCGACGATGCGGTCGACGATGTTGTGGCGGAGATTCCGGACCGCGCCCGGCGGGGAAATGATCGGGAAGCGTGCCGAATTGTGGGCGGCCGTGCTCAAGCGGATGTCATCGAGATTCTGTTTCGCAAACAGGAACGAAAGCTTTTCACGTACATACTCCCACACGAAAAGGCGCTGCAGTCCGGCCCAAAAATCCACGTCAGTGTCGTTCGTCAGGAGCGTATGAAAGCGCGTGGCTTCCATGAAGATTGGGCAGCCTGGTCCGTGATTTTCGGTGACGTAGGTCTGGCTTGTCAGCGATTTCATCTTGATTTCGGAAACGGCAAGCGACGAAGCGGCGGTCGGACACCGAGCGGCCGGGGTATAGACCGGGTCCAGCATCATGGTCAGCAATCGTTGACCGGTGGCAGCGGACGTGCCGTTGAGGAGCAGCAATGGCAGCCATAGTCCCTCGTGCGGGCGCATCGTGACGAATGGGCATCGCATGTCGCCCGGACACTGGTCCTGCCAATGTCCCGGATTTCGCCCACCTGTGACTTCGGCAAATCGTAATTCCCAGGATCTTTCCAGCAATGCCGCACGGTCGCGCCACCATCCAAAACGGATGCTATCGTGGAAGATCAGCCCGATGACGGTCGGAGTGAGAAAGTCTCCCGCCATGAGGGCCTCGAGACAGTCTCGCCAGTTTTGAACTTTCGCGCCGTACCACAGAGGCGGCTTGCGCTCGCGGCAAGGGTTGCGTGTCTCCGGGCCGCCGCGCGCAAGAGCGGCAACGGTCATGGCGGCGGCGACGGCGCTTCCGGATACGGCCGAGATGGCAAAGATGCGGTTGCGCATCTTTGTTTCATTCAGGCGATCGCCCCGGGTGGAGACATGCTGCCTCGCCTGGTCGAGCAACTCCCCGATGATGCTGGCCGTGAAGAAGCCGGCGCGGCTCGCTCCGCCGGAGCCGACGATGAGGATGGGCCGGGGGCACGAGCCCGGAGCACCCGCACATCCGTTCTCCTTCATCCACAAATCAAGCGCCTGATTGAGAGTGATGGTTGCGGTGGCGACCGGCTTTTTCAGAATCGCGGCCGCATCTATTCGACGAACCGAGTGATTGTCGCCAAGGAACACGGAGAGGATTGCGATTGTCAGCACCGCTCCAAATATGAGCGGCGCCCTCAGCTGACGACCGAGTCCGGACAGGAAAGTCAGAAGAGGCAGCCATCCTCCAAGGATGATCGGAACGACCAGTGCGCGTGGAAGCCATTGCGCGACGTGGTCCGCACCGAGCACGATCACCCCGGCAGAGATGAGGAAGACCAAAATCAGTAGCAGCGGCCCGAGGCCTGGCCGAATGTCTCGTTCGCCTGGCGAAGAACTGCCGCCGAGACCTATCCGCTGCAGGAAGCGGTTGACAATCCCGGTTCTGGCTTCCGCGCGCTGGACGAGGCCGCCCGCGCTCATCGATCGGCGTCCCACGGTGTAGGCAAAAAACCCGATGCCGACGAGAGCGACGACCGCCTGCAATACGCGCAGATTCGATCTGACCGCGTTGATCACGCCGGGATCCTGAATATCAGGAAGATTCATTAGCGATCGCTCGGCTGCGATCAACACGATTACGAACGGCGCCGTGCCGAGCAGGCGAGGGATCCACCGCTCAAGCTTGAACAGATAAGAGGAGGCCGCACGGGCGGCGTACTGGCGGAAACGCGTATCGGTGTCGAGCAGGAGCCGCGCCGCATAATGCGTGGTGCCGGCCCAAACCACCGTAAGCAGGAAAAGGAACAGTGCAGCGCGGCCGTATTGGCCCGCAAACTCCACGAACAGATCCTGCGCCTGAGAGGTGTAGCCGAGCAGCAGTAAGCCGAACAGCACTGCGCACACAGGAACGCGCAGAATCCAGAGAACGAGGCCGAGATCGAGACAATGCTGCCAGAAGCGCGCGAGCCGGTCCCAAGGCTTGCGTTCGGTCGCTGCGTTTGTGTTCACAGCCTGCCCCCACTGGAAAGATGCAATACTGCTCGACGAGAGCGGAGCAGTCACCCTTCCGGGACTGATCTTATGAAGACTCTGAATTGAGTCGAATATCATTCACCTGCGCAGGTCAGTGTGAGGCCCGTCACATCGGTACGGTGGTATGTGATAGACCGGCTCGCTCTGTACGCGTGCCGCTTTCCGCTATTGCGAATCTCCTGGCCCGACATAGCCCCCGATCTTCCAGCCGCCGGCATCCTTCACGTAGCAGATCTGGTCGCTTCCGATCGGCGCAATCGAATCGGCCGCGACGAATCCGGTCTTACCGGCGGGAGTGATGATGCGCAGGAATGCCGGAGCGTTCGGGTCAGCATCGGGCATGACTCGCACGAAGAACAAACCGAGCTTCTCGATCGCCGGTGCATTAGCCTGAGGGCCCGAGCGAACCTCGATCCCGGACGAGATGGGATAGCCCCAGTCCTCGACCTCGGTTTTGCTCGCTGCGAGCAAATCATTGAAGGCTTTGCCATCGAATGTCGGATCGGCCGGAGCGCAGAGCGCCGCCTTGTGTTCACGCGAAGGCGAGGCGGTCGGATCTTCCGCGAAGCTTGCGAGCATGTCCCAACCGGCGCCTTCCTTGTTGTTGAGCCCGAGCGCCGCCGCTAGATTATCCACGCCCGACTTGCGTCTGTCGGCGCGCTCTCCCTTTTCGCCCGTCCAGAAAAAGCCGTCCCTTGCGACCAACTTCGCCAGGGCGGCACGGTCTTTTCTTTGCGCCACGTCGGCGAGTTGCTTACGAAAGCTTTCGAGGCCGGGATCGTTCACCGGCTGCGGAAGACTGATCGCTACCGGCTTGTAGGACGCGGCATCGGCAGGCCGCTGTTGCGGAGCCCGCATGGCGTTCTGCGCGCCGGATGGTGAAGCCGGCGCAAGGAGAAGACAGAACAGGGCGGAAGCGAAACGGATTCGGGGCATCGCATGCGGCTCCGGCTGGGTTCGGGCCTTGGCCATTGTTCAGGCCCTTGTGATCTTACAATGGCGGCCTGGTGATCGCCGCGGCGCGTTTACGCGAAAATTATGCAGTTCCGCCGAAGGTGTAGACCGGAGCCGCACTCGCTTCCGGCTCGTCATGCGCCGCAAATCTTGCACGCCCACACAACCTGTCATTCCGGCCAAACCGCGAGGGCGCTTGAGCCCGGCGGATGATGCATGACGACCTTGCACGCACGCTTGTAGACTCGAATCCGCAAGGCATGACATCCAGCGCGACACTTTCGCGCCCCCTCAATCGGAATCCTCATGCCCGCAATGTCTCCGTATCTCACGCCGATCCTGCTGCTGCTCGGGTCGAACGTCTTTATGACCGCGGCGTGGTATTGGCACCTGCGCTACAAGGAGGTGCCGCTTTTCAGTGTCGTGCTTATCAGTTGGGGCCTGGCCTTTATCGAGTATTGCTTGGCAGTCCCGGCCAATCGTTTCGGAAACTCGGTCTACAGTGCGGCGCAGCTCAAGACCGTGCAGGAGGTGGTCACGTTCGTGGTGTTTGCCGGATTTTCGTACGCCTATCTGCGTGAACCGATCACGCTCGGGCAGGGATTTGGATTCCTCTTAATCGCGGCTGGAGCGTTTTTCGTGTTCCACAAATGGTGAGGGGCGCGAACCTTTGCGTTGTTATTGCAGGCAGCGCGACCTTGCCAAAAGCGACTATTTCGCCGGCGCGACGCGGAGGATGCGGCCCGAGCTGCTGTCCGTGGCAAGATAGAGCGCGCCATCCGGCCCCTCACGCACGTCGCGAATGCGCTCGTGCAGACCTTGCAGGAGGCGTTCCTCCTTGACGACCTTGTCGCCATCGAGCGTCAGCCGGGAGAGCAATTGGAATTTGAGGGCACCGTTGATCAGGCTGCCTTTCCAGCCGGGAAAGAGATCGCCGGTGTAGAAGGTCACGCCCGACGGAGCGATCGAGGGTGTCCAGTGCCAGACCGGGGCGTCAACGCCCTTCATCGTCGCCTTGCCGGAGCCGACAGGCGAACCGTCGTAATTCACGCCATGACTGACGAGCGGCCATCCATAGTTGTGCCCGGGCTGAATGATGTTGATTTCATCTCCGCCCTTGGCGCCGTGTTCTTGCTCCCAGAGTTTCCCGTCTGCCGGGTTGATCGTGAGGCCTTGCGGGTTGCGGTGGCCGTATGACCAAATTTCGGGCCGTGCGCCTTTTTTCATCACGAAAGGATTGTCCGACGGAGGAGTGCCGTCGGGTTTGATGCGGATGATCTTGCCGAGATCATTGTCGAGCGTCTGAGCCATCTCGCGATCGGTGAAATGCTCGCCATTGGTGAGAAAAAGGTTGCCATCGGCTGCCTGGGCGATGCGACCGCCGAAATGGTTTCCTCGCGAGGGAGGACCGTGCTGTCGATAGATGATCTTCACGTCCTCGAGTCGAGGTGTCTCGCCGAGATCGAGGCGCGCACGCGCAAGCGCAGTGCGGGCGCCGCCGTCAAATGGCTCCGCAAAGGAGAAATAGATGGTTCGGTTCTTCTCGAAATCGCGATCGAGGATGACATCGAACAGCCCGCCCTGGCTGACGGCAAAGACCTTCGGAACGTTGGCTACCGCGGGCGAAAGCTGCCCGTCTTGCGTAACGATGCGCATCCGTCCTGGGCGCTCTGTCACCAGAATCCTTCGATCGGGAAGGAAGGCCAGGGACCAGGGATGCGAAAGTCCCTTTGCAACCGTCTCCACGACGAGCTTTCCGGCTGAACTGTCGAATGTCGGGTCGGCCGCGTGCGCGCGTCCGCGGCCGGCGAGGACAAGCCCGACCGCAAGCAGCAAAGCTAAAAGCGGGATGAGCCGCATGCCGCTCTCCGTTCGACTGACGTAACTGTGCGTCATCGAGAGGAGTTCCGGCAATCTAGCTTTGCGTGTTTTTTTCCCTGTGCGGAAAGGACAGGATCGTCAGCCCGCCGATCCCGATAAACAACAGGCCTAGGAGGAGGGCGATTGCGAAGAGGCCGGCTTCGTTGTCAATCACATTGGTGACAACATCGGCGCGGGCCTTACCGACCGAAAGGACGGTCGCTATCACAAGCGTCGAAGTGGCCAGGGCGAGGCTGGCAAGCAGCTCAGCCAACGGTACTTTCCCGCGCGCGCCGGATTCCGGGCGAAAACCTGCATACTCAACGGCTTGGCGCATGAGGAACCGGAAACTGCTTCGACAATCCTAATTGAATACCATTCGAAACCGGCGGCGGTTCGGCGCGATTTTGGCGCAGCCGGAGAGGAAGCACGGCGTTTTCGTGGCGGATCACAAATGCAAGGAGATCGGCGTTAATCCGCCAAAGCGAGCTCAGGCTGCCAGTTCATAGAAATATAGCCGGGCTCCTCAGCGACACGACCGAGCCACCGGCGGATCGCCGGAAAGCGGCTGAGGTCGAAGTCGCATTGCTCCGCAACATGAGTGTAGGCATAGAGCGCGATGTCGGCGATCGTAAAGTGATCCGCGACGAAGTATCGATGCGTGGCAAGATGCATTTCCATCACGCGGAGCGCGCGATAGCCGTTTTCCATCCAGTCCTCGAGGGCATGGCTTTGCAGTTCGCGTCCGCCCTTGATCAGCGCCAGCCAGAAATAGGCAGCGCCTATGTTGGGTTCGAGACTGTGCTGCTCGAAAAACATCCACTGCAGGGCTTCCGCACGCGCGATGCGATCCTCCGGTGCAAGCGTCGAACCGATTGCCACGTACCAGAGAATGGCGTTGGATTCGGCGAGATGGCGGTTGGGCGCTACTTCCAGCAACGGTACCTGACCATTCGGATTCTTGCTGAGGAATTCCGGAGTGCGGCTTTCCCCCTTCAGAATGTCGACCTCGACAAGCCGGTAGGGGATTCCAAGCCGCGCCAGCGCCAGGCGTACCTTGTAGCTATTGCCGGAGCGCTGCATCGAATAGAGCGTATACATTGCGAGCCTGATCCTTGCGTCCGAACTGTCGTGCACAACGCGGGAATTGTCTGAACGTCGCCCCCGCAAGCACAGCGCCATTAGAACGGACAAAGTCCGGCGAATACAAGGCCAACGAGCATAAACGACGCGAAAATTCTAATTCATTGCAGCGCAGCGAGCGAAGAATGATGCGCGCTCACGAAGATATGAAGAAACCTATTCTGCGTTGCGAAGCTCGCGGCCGTGCAGATGCAGCATCGGTGTTTGCCACGCCGCGGCTGGCTGCGGTGCGCGGACGTCCCGATACGCCCGCAGCAGCACCGCAGCAAACAGCATGACTTGTGCCATCAGACCGAGCGGGACATCCGCGAGGCTGCCGGCGAGCCGCGAGAGCAATGGTGCAGTCCATACAAATGAGAGCGTCGAGATCTCGTAATCGTGGAATCCGTGCTCCAGGCAATGGCGGGCAAAGAACGCCAGCGCAATGCCGAGGATCATCAGGTCGTAGTCCAGGACGTAGGGCGTCGCGATCAATGTCGAGGCAGCCAGCGCGGCGGACTTCAGGTGGGAGGAGGACTTGCTGCGCGACACCCACACGAGCGCGACGGCGACGGTCAAGGTGAGCGCGCATTGCGCCGCATAGGCCATTTCGATCGTGCCGCCCCACATTCGCACAGCCGAGAAGATGCTTTGAATGCGCTCCCACCCGGTGCTGCCCGCTTCGAGCACGATCTCTCGGGTGAGCGCGGTGGAATCCAGGAATGCGAGCCAAACCTTGCTGCCGAAGGCCGCGGCTGTAGCGGCGCACAGTGCGATGACCGTCATGCCGGCGGCTGCGATCACGGCCCAGCGGCCGGTTGCCATCAGCACTATCGGAATGAGCAAGCCGAATTGCGGCTTGTAGGCAAGAAAGCCGATCAAGATGCCTGAAAGGATGGGACGGGAGTCGAGCAGCAGCAGAGACGAACCCAGCAGGGCCGCACTGATGAATCCATTTTGCCCGTGCCCGAAATTGATGAACACCGCAGGATAGGCAAGCGCGATGATCATCGCCATGCGTCGAGGGACGATGGCGCGGATTGTCATCAGATAAGCCGGAAGGGTTGCCGCCATCCACAAGGCCAGGGCCCAGCCATAAGGCAATAGTGCGAGTACCGCGGCGACGACAAGGAAGATCGGAGGATAATGCCAGCCGTAGAACGGGACGTCGCGGCCGCCGAACGTGGCCTTCTCGACGGCATGTTCGATCTGCCAGTCGTAAGCCGCGGCGGCCTTGCCGGATAGAGTCAGCTTGCCTGCTGCATAGACATTGCTGAAATCCGTCCCGATCGGCTTGTTGTTGCGATCGACCATGCCATCGGCGAGTGCGATCCATAGCACCACAGCAGCCGCGTAAATAATCAGCAGGATCGTGGCGTAGTCGCGCATCCGCGCGGCCGTGAGCCATGCACCGGTCCTGATCTGATCCCAGACGAACGCCATTTCCAGTCACAGTCGATTGAGAATGCGCGCAATGAACTTAAGCCGGCCGCTTTAAGAGCTGGTTAGTTTCAGGGATGTGGGGCGAGCGCCGCCCGTATTGAGCAAACCGATCGGACCAATCGATATTCTTCAAGAAAGGCCCTCTTGCTGGATTCAGGCGATGGCATTACGACACATGTGCCTCAAAGAGAGAGGCAGACCGGGAGATTCTCGATGGCCTTTCTGGCCGACCAGCTCAAGCGCATTAAGCCATCGGCAACCATTGCCGTTACCGACAAAGCGCGTGCCCTCAAGCTGGCCGGCCGCAATGTCATTGGCCTGGGCGCAGGCGAGCCCGACTTCGACACGCCTGACAACATCAAACAGGCGGCAATCGAGGCCATTAAGAGCGGTCGAGCATCTAAATACACGAACGTGGACGGCATCGCCGAGCTCAAGGATGCGATTGTCAAGAAGTTCAAACGCGAAAACGGCCTCGAGTACAAAGCCAGCCAGATCACCGTAGGCACGGGTGGCAAGCAGGTCTTGTACAATGCGTTCGTTGCGACGCTCAACGCCGGGGACGAGGTCATTATCCCGGCCCCTTATTGGGTGAGCTATCCGGAGATGGTTTTGCTCGCGGGCGGTGAACCGGTTGAAGTCGCAACCACGCTCGAAAGCGGCTTCAAGATGTCGGCTGAACAGCTGGAGCGCGCGATAACGCCGAAGACGAAGTGGGTGTTGTTGAACTCGCCATCAAATCCAAGTGGCGCAGCCTATACGCGTGCCCAATTGAAGGCCCTCACGGATGTGCTGATGAAGCATCCGCACGTACATGTCATGACCGACGACATGTACGAGCACCTCGTTTACGATGATTTCGTTTTCACAACGCCGGCCCAAATAGAGCCCGGACTTTATCCTCGCACGCTGACGATCAACGGCTGCTCGAAAGCCTATTGCATGACTGGCTGGCGCATTGGATATGCCGGTGGTCCGGAGCCGCTGATCAAGGCCATGGCGACTGTCCAGTCGCAGTCGACGTCGAATCCGGCTGCGGTTTCGCAATGGGCAGCGGTCGAAGCCTTGAACGGGCCGCAGGACTTCATCGCGAAACACAACAAAATCTTCAAGGAGCGTCGCGACCTGGTCGTCTCGATGTTGAACCAGGCGAATGGACTGAAATGTCCCATGCCGGAAGGCGCCTTTTATGTCTATCCGTCCTGTGCCGGGGCGATGGGCAAGACAGCACCTAGCGGTAAGACGCTGGCCACCGACGAGGATTTCGTGACCGAACTGCTAGAGGCAGAAGGCATCGCGGTCGTCCAGGGCACCGCTTTCGGACTAGGGCCTGCGTTCCGCATTTCCTACGCGACGAAGACCGAAGACCTCGAGGAAGCGTGCCGACGGATTCAGCGCTTCTGCGGCAATCTGAAATAGCGGCAATCATCAATGGCGACGCATTCTGGGCCTTCGCTCGCCCAGTCATGCTGTGCTCGCAATATTACTGTCCAGGCAGGTGAGACTCTGCGCTGTCCAGCAACTCAAATGGGTCGGTTTCAGCGCGAGCCGCGAGCCAGGTGAGGACTGGGACGGACCGCCTTCGCGGGCGACACGACACACTGCTCAAAGGCAGCATGCATCCTTTTTCATCGATCATGTGCGCATTGAAGCGAGTATACCTGGCAGCCAAATCTCATCGTCTGTGGTCAAACGAACTCCACGAACGCATCGATGCGCGACCACTTTCGATTTGAGTTTCGTCGAGTCCCGAATTTTCACGCAACGGCAAATTGTACACTTGCCAGTCGCGCGCCGGCCTGAGACGATGACAACTCAGGGCCGGGAAACCAGGTCCGACCTCCCGGCCGGCAAGGGAGGAAATTATGGGACAAAACGGCACGGGTCCCAGGGGTCCACGGTGTATCGCGCTGGTGGGCCCATTTCAAAGCGGCAAGACCACGTTGCTGGAAGCGATACTCGCCCGTACCGGTGCAGTTCAGCGGCAGGGAACCGTTGACGCAGGTACAACCGTCGGCGATGCGAGCCCGGAGGCACGCGACCACAAGATGAGCGTGGATGCAGCCTTCGCCACGACCACCTTCATGGGCGACAGCTATACCTTCGTCGATTGTCCCGGTTCCATCGAATTCATCCATGACATGCGCAGCGTTCTGCCTGCGGTTGACGCCGCGGTCGTCGTCTGTGAAGCCGACGAAAAGAAGGTGCCGCAACTTCAGCTCATCTTGCGCGAGTTGGAGGATCACAACATTCCGCGTTTCCTGTTTCTCAACAAGATCGACAAGGCCGACAAGCGGGTGCGAGAAACCATCAAATTGCTGCAGCCGGCTTCGCGCGCACCGCTTCTGTTGCGGCAAATCCCGATCTGGAACGGGGACATTATTTCCGGCTTCGTCGATCTCGCGCTCGAACGCGCTTACGTCTATCGGGAGCATGCGCCGTCTGAGATCGTCGAGTTAAAGGGCGAGGACCTCGACCGCAAAAAGGAAGCGCGCTTCACAATGCTCGAGACGCTCGCCGATCACGACGACCAATTGATGGAGCAGCTGCTCGAGGATATCGAACCTCCCAGGGACAAGGTTTTTGACGATCTCGCCAAGGAGTTGCGTGACCGGATAGTCTGCCCTGTGCTGCTCGGTGTCGCAGCCCGCAGCAATGGCGTATTGCGGCTCCTCAAGGCGTTGCGGCACGAAGCGCCGGTCGTCAGCGAGACTGCACAGCGGCTGGGGGTGAAAGCCGGCAATGATGCCGTGGCCCTCGTGCTCAAGACCTTCCACACGACCCACGGCGGGAAGATGTCGATCGCGCGGCTCCTCGCCGGGCAGGCCGGCGATGGAACCACAATGACGACGGCCGCGGGGGATGCCGGCCGGGTGTCGGGCGTTTTCAAGCTTATGGGTCAACATTTTGAGAAACGCGCTCAGGCGACGACAGGAGAGACGGTCGCCTTTGGCAAACTCGACAATGCAAGGACCGGCGATACGCTTTCGTCAGGCAAGCAGCCGCATCCCGCGGTCGCGGATGTAAAGCCCTATCCTCCCGTCCTCGCAATCGCGGTGCAGGCCAAGGAGCGCAAGGACGACGTCAAGCTCGGTCCTGCCTTCACCAAGCTCACCGAGGAGGATCCCTCGCTGACGGTGGTGCACAATGCCGAAAACCACGAGGTGGTCATCTGGGGGCAGGGCGAAATGCATCTGCGCGTCGCGACCGAGCGGCTTTCAGGCCGTTTCGGTGTTCCCGTCTCGACGCGCCCCCCGTCGGTTGGATACCGCGAGACCATTCGAAAGCCGATCACGCAACGCGGCCGGCACAAGAAGCAATCGGGCGGACATGGCCAGTTCGGCGACGTAGTGCTCGAGATCAAGCCGCTGCCGAGGGGAGCCGGCTTCAAATTCGAAGACAGGATCACCGGCGGAGTCGTGCCTCGCAATTACATTCCTGCCGTTGAAGAGGGCGTGATTGACGCGCTCAAGCACGGACCGCTGGGTTTTCCGGTTGTCGATCTCTCCGTCGCGCTGATCGATGGCTCGTATCACACAGTCGACTCGTCGGATCAGGCGTTCCGCACGGCGGGCCGCATCGGAATTGTCGAAGGACTCCCCCAGTGCCAACCGGTTCTGCTGGAACCCATTCACCTGGTTGAAATCGTCTGCCCCAGCGAAGCCACCGCAAAGATGAATGCAATTCTTTCCGGTCGCAGGGGACAGATCCTCGGTTTCGACACTCGGGAAGGATGGAATGGCTGGGATGTCGTGCGTGCGCAGATGCCGGAAGCGGAGATCGGAGACCTGATCATTGAAGTCCGATCCGCGACTGCCGGCGTCGGGTCGTTTGTCTTTAAATTCGATCACATGGCGGAGCTCACAGGCCGAACCGCCGACCAAATCGTCGCGGCAAGGCGTGCGGCGGAATAGTGTGTGCGATCGCCCGACGCCCTGCCTCCTACTGAGACAACGGATGCCCGTGCTCGGGCATCCGCGATTTGCGATCATTGTCGTTTTCGCCTGACGTGTCCCGCCGGACCTGCTGCTTGGCAGGAACAATCGTAATTTCGCCGCTCGCCTCAAGAATGGCGAACTTGATCTGATCCAGGCGCTCAAGGCCATGCAACCGGCGTGCGGCTTCCAGAATGTTTTCCTCGACCAGCCGCGCCTTGCGCAGTCGTGCGGTCATGAGATTACCATTCTCGACCAGAAGGCTGGGCGTAGAATTGAAAACGCGGCGCAGCCATGGCGACTTCAATTCCAGCAGCGACAAGGCGATCTCGATTGTAACGAAAGTCGCCACCAGGATCAGCGCGTTCGTCAGTGAATAGTCCTGTCCCGTGATGGCGCGCTGGGTCGATCCTCCGATGATGAGGAAAAGGATGAAATCGAACGCGGTCATTTCGCCCAGTGTCCGCCGACCCGAAATCCGGATGATTGCCCAGAGGACGAAGTAGACGATGCACGCCCTGATCACGCTATCCATGGCGACTCACGGATAAACAAACACACGAAAATTGAATCCGGACCCATCATCGGCGCGTGCGTCGATATTGATGCTTCCGTACCGGCGTGGATGCGCCCAGATCACGATTTGGCTTTCCTTGTTGGCTTCGGTTGAAAATGTCATGCCCAGCCCGCCGTCATCGAAAGCGCTTTGCAACGGGGTCGGAAAAATACCGGTTATTTCGAACGCATCCTGGAATTCGCGATTGAGATGAAGCCGGCGTTCAGCATTTGCTGCCGGAGCGAACAGGAAAGTGAAGGAGGCCAGCTTCGTGACCCGCTGAAAACGGTCGTATTGGACCTTCATCTCATCACTGCCGGCCGTTTGCCTGCTCAGCGGACCGCCGCCGAACAGGCCGAGAAGCGCCGCGAGGACGATGACGACGAGAGCCACCCAGCCGATGCGTTCCACGACCCAGGTACGGCGCTGAAACGCAATGTGCTCCTGTATCGGGTATTTCCGGCTGGCGAATTCGTCCATGCCGATATCCTTTGGGCTGGTAGAAACGTCTGGCGCGCGGACAGGGTTCCTCTCGCATATCCGTGACTTGCCAGTGAGCGCGCCAGCCCGTAGGTCTGCGGGAGGAGGCAATACCGGGAGGATTCGGCTCATGAACGTCATTCGCCGCCGCGGCTGGGACCTTTCCGACCGTCTGGCCACGCCGCAGCATCTGGTTTTCAGCCGCAGGCGGTTGCTGGCCGGCGGCATCAGCACGTTTGCCCTGGCACCATATGCGGCAAGTGCCCAGCGCGTGTCCGATCTTTCCAAGCTGTCCGATCCGACGGCGGATCTCTATCCGGCAAAGCGAAATGAGAAATACGGACTGGATCGTCCCATCACGGATGAAAAGATCAACGCGCACTACAACAATTTTTACGAATTCAGCTCGTCAAAGGACGTCGCCGCACTGGCACAGCGTCTTCCGCTCCGCCCATGGACAGTCAAGATCGACGGTATGGTCGAAAAGCCGATTGAGATCGGCATCGATGATTTGATCAGGAAGATGACGCTTGAGGAACGAACCTATCGTCATCGCTGCGTGGAAGCCTGGAGCATGGCCATTGCATGGACCGGTTTCCCGTTTGCAAAGCTCGTGGATTTTGCGCGGCCACTCGGCTCCGCCAAATATGTGCGAATGGAAACCTTCAACGACCCGAAGGTTGCGCCTGGCATGCGCCAGCCATGGTTTCCGTGGCCCTATATCGAAGGTCTCACAATCGCCGAGGCAACCAATGAGCTTGCATTCCTCGCGACAGGAGCCTACGGGCATCCGATGGCGAAGCAGCATGGCGCGCCGCTGCGTCTCGCAGTCCCATGGAAGTATGGATTCAAGTCCATCAAGTCGATCGTGCGCTTCTCCTTCACGGACAAAAGGCCGAAAGGAATGTGGGAAGCGCTGCAATCGTCCGAATACGGCTTCTGGGCGAACGTAAATCCGGCAGTTCCTCATCCGCGCTGGAGCCAAGCGACGGAAGAAGTGATCGGTACGGGAGAACGGCGCCCCACGCTTATTTTCAACGGCTATGGCGAGTACGTGGCCGACCTGTACAAGGGCATGGAAGGCGAGCGTCTCTGGGCATGAGCATCCCGGTCAGCTAGGCATCTGCCCGGCTGCGGGAGTATATGTGGTGCAGGGAAACCTTGGGGGTTTCGATGTCCACACAACAATCCATTGGCATAGCGGGCGCGCTGCGTGAGCATTGGGTTCTGTTTCTCATCGAAGGCATTGTCCTGGCGATTTTGGGCGTACTGGCGGTCCTGGTCCCGGCTATTGCAACCATTGCAGTCGCCATCCTATTCGGCTGGCTTTTTCTCGTGAGCGGCGTCGTCGGGCTATTCACGACATTCTGGATGCGTCAGGCACCCGGCTTCTGGTGGTCACTGGTTTCCGCCATTCTCGGCATCCTGGTCGGCGTGCTTCTGCTGGCCCGCCCGTTGGGCGGCGCCCTGTCGCTGACCCTGCTTCTGATCGCATTTTTCATCGTCGAGGGTGTGGCCTCGATCATGTTCGCCCTTGATCACAAACGCGAACTCTCCGGCCGCTGGGGCTGGATGCTGGTCAGCGGCATCATTGATCTCGTGCTGGCCTTGATGCTGTTCGCCGGACTTCCGAGCACCGCTACCTGGGCGTTGGGCTTGCTTGTGGGCATCAACATGATCTTTGGAGGCGCGGCGCTGATCGCGATGTCATTGCACGCGCGCAATCTGGCCTAGATTGCTCAGGGGTCTGCTTCACCGGCTTCCGCCTCCGCCAGTCTGTCCCGCCAGTCTGCGCGCTTGAGCACAAAGGCATAGGCGGAAAGGGCGAGCAGCCCGATGCAGACCAGCAGCAATCCGAGGGCAATGGGACGGCTGAAGAAGATCCAGTAATTGCCGTTCGACATGATGAGCGACTGACGCAGGCTCTGTTCGAACAGAGGTGCAATCACCAAGCCGAGCACCAGCGGCGCCGGATCGAAGTTGAATTTGCGCAATGCATAGCCGATCACGCCCATGATCAGCATGATCCAGACATCCACGATCGAGTGATTCACTTCGTACACGCCCACAATGCAGAACATGATGATCAATGGATAAAGATACGCATATGGGATGCGCAGCACCGTGACGAAAATGCTTACCAGCGGCAGGTTGAGCAACAGCAGCACCAGATTGCCGACATACATCGAAGCCACGAAACCCCAGAACACGTCGCGATGCTCGGTGACGAGCTGGGGTCCGGCGGAAACGCCATGCACCATCAGCGCGCCGATCAGAACCGCCGTAACCGGTCCGGTTGGGATCCCGAGCGCGAGCATTGGCACGAAGGCTCCGGTGGAGGCCGCATTGTTTGCCGATTCCGGGCCGGCGACGCCGGCCACTGCTCCCTTTCCGAATTCCTCAGGATGTTTGGAGACCCGGCGTTCGAGTGCGTAGGACAAGAAGCTCGAGATGATATGCGCCGAGCCGGGGATGACGCCGATGAGAAAGCCTAGCACGCTGCCACGCGCGATGGGAAAGACTGCATCCCGCCATTCCTGCCGGTTCGGCAGCAATTCGCGGAATTTCGGCGCGATGACCTCGCCGACGATCTTGTGGCTTGGCGTCGACAGGATCTCCCCCAGCCCGAAAAGACCGACTGCTACCGGCACGATCCCGATGCCGTCGCCAAGTTCGGCCAGATCGAAGCTGTAGCGGAAGTGACCGGTCATGTTATCGATGCCGATCATGCCGAACATCAGGCCAAGGCAGGCCATCAGCAGCGTGCGCACGAGTGAGCTGGATGACATGTAGGCGAGGAAGATCAAGCCCAGTACCAGGAGGGCCGTGTATTCCGGCGGGCCGAATCTCAGTGCGATTGTTGCAAGCGGTGGCGCGACGATCGTGAGCACGATCACGCCGAACGTGCCCGCGATAAAAGAACCCACTGCAGCGATGCACAGTGCTGCGCCTGCGCGGCCCTTCTTGGCCATCGCATTGCCATCGATGCAGGTCATCACCGAGGACGCTTCCCCCGGAATGCGCATCAGGATCGAGGTGGTGGAGCCGCCATATTGTGAGCCGTAGTAGATACCGGCGAGCATGATGACGGCTTCGGTAACGTTGAGGCCAAAAGTGACCGGCAGCAGGATTGAAATGCCGGATAAGGGGCCGATCCCTGGCAGGACGCCAACCAATGTGCCGACGAGGCAACCCAGGAAGGCATACCAGAGATTGTCGGGCTGCAGCGCGACGGAAAATCCGTGCAGCAGACTGAGAAGGGTGGCTTCCATGGCGGCCTAGAGCCTCATCCTTTCAGCCCGAATTCTGACGGCGCAATGCCGCCCCTGATTGTCAGCAATTTTTCTCATCCGTCGCCGATCAGGGGCTAATAGTTGAAGGGGCTTTCGGGCAGCGGTGTCTTGAGGATGTATTCAAATACGGCATAAGTGGCCGTAACGACGAGGATGCTGTAGATGCCCGCGTAGATCGGATTGCGGCGCTCGACGATCAGCAGCAACGCCAAGATCGTCAAGATCATGGTAATGATGAAGCCCAACACGCTGTAAAGCGCGATCGAGCCGGAGGCGATGGCGACGACTACCGCGGCATGCTTGCCATCGCTCCAGGATATGTCTGCGAAGCGCTCATTCTCTTTGGCGCGGGCAACCAGCGCCAGCCCGAAGAGGATCATCAAAGTGGCGACAATCTTGGGCAGGAAACCGGAGCCAGGCATGGACAATTGGCCGGTCGGCAGATTGCCGCTCAGGGCGATAATGAGCACCCCGAATATGACGAATGCGGCACCGGCCACATGATCGGCGCGAAGCGTCATATGATTTCAATCTGTCGCGCTAAGGCGGAGCTTTCGTGATACCGCAAGCCGCTCATCCGGTGACGCGGCCGATCGACTTCACCGCCTCCTCGACCTGTTTGGCGTCATTGGCCCAGAACGCGGCGAATTCCCTGGCATTGAGATAATTGTATTCCTGTCCGAGATTGGCGACCACGCTCTTGAATGCATCGCTGTGTGCCGCAGTGTCGATCGCGGTGCTGAGTGTCGCCACCACGCTCTGCGGCGTTCCTTTGATTCCGAACAGCCCAACCCACAGATAATATTCCACGTTATATCCGGATTCCTTGAGCGTGGGCACGTCGGGCAGTGCTTTCGAGCGGGTTGCGCCGAGCAGTGCGAGCGGGCGCAGCTTGCCCGCCTTGATATGAGGCAGGGTCGCCGATACCGACTGCGTGCTCGCCTGCACATTGTTCCCAAGCAGCGCCGTGATTGCGGGGCCGCCGCCGTTCGTCGGCAAGTGCCGCAGCTTCAGATCGCCTGCCGCTTTCTGCAACATCGCCATCGGCAGATGCGTCGCGCCATAAAGGCCGCCAGAACTGAATATGATCGCATCCGGCCGTTTCTTCGCGTCGTCGATAAAATCCTTGAGCGTCTTGTAAGGCTGCTGCGCGTTGACCACGAGCACGCACGGATCGGCGATCAGCCGCGCCAATGGGATGAAATCGTCCCGCGTGGTCTTGGGAGCGCGACCGAACAGCTTGTCCACCTCGGCGTAGCCGGAAATACCGGTGTTGTGCGAGAGCAGAGTGTAGCCGTCGGGCTTGGCATTCGCTGCAACCTGCGCGCCGACCTGGCCTCCCGCGCCGGCCTTGGTCTCTACGACGACGGGTTGCTTGAGGATCGGCTCGAGTGCGGTAGCGATGGGCCTGGTTACGATGTCGTTGGCGCCGCCCGGCGGGAACGCGTTTATGATGGTGACCGGGTGAGAAGGAAAGCTCTCCTGCGAGAAGGCCGGCATCGCCGCGATCGATGCGGCCGTGCCGATAACGAAGCTGCGGCGGTCCATCTTCAAGCCTCCCATGGCATGTCGGCGGCTGCCCGCCGTCGTCTGACGGCGGAAGCCTCCAAGACGAGCGTAACTGACCGCGCTACCCTTGTACGCGGCCTATCGTTCGAACCGCATTTTCGATGCGCTGAGCGTCCGCATCCCAGAACTTCGCAAAGTCCGGCTGATCAAGATAGGCGAGCTCCTGGCCGAGATTGGTGATCGCGGCCTTGAATGAATCGCTGTGCGCGGCCTTGTCGACCACACCACGCAAATAGGTGATCACCTGGGGTGGCGTTCCTTTAGGAGCGAACAGCCCCACCCAGAGATAGTATTCGATGTTGTAGCCGAGTTCCTTCATCGTCGGCACGTCCGGCAACGCTTTCGAGCGCTTGTCGCCGAACATTGCGAGGGGCCGTGCCTTGCCTGCCTTGATCTGTCCGATTGCGGCGGAGATGGAAGACACCAGGACTTGCGAATTGTTGCCGAGGAAGGCGGTGAGCGCTGGGCCCCCCCCGTTGGTCGGCAGGTGTCGCAGCTTGAGGTCCCCCGCCGCTTTCATGAACAGTGCGGTGGGAATATGGAGTGCGCCATAAAGGCCCGACGATGAAAAGATGATCTCATTCGGGCGCTTCTTGGCGTCGTCAATCAGCTCCTGGACCGTCTTATAGGGTTGCTTGTCGTTGACCAGCAGCACGCACGGGTCCGCCACCACACGGGCGATCGGAATGAAGTCGGCGCGGGTAAACTTCGGTTCGCGGCCGAACAATTTGTCGACTTCGGCGAAACCGGAAATTGACGTGATATGCGACAGCAGTGTGTATCCATCCGGCTTCGCATGAGCCGCGACCTGGGCGCCGACCTGGCCCGCGGCACCGGACTTGGTTTCGATGACCACCGGCTGCTTCACGATGGGCTCCATCGCTGCAGCCAGAGGGCGCGTGACCACGTCGGACGCACCGCCCGGCGGGAACGCATTGATGATCGTGATAGCGTGAGAGGGATAAGTGTCCTCGGCGAAAGCTGGCTTGATCGTGAGAGCTGCGGCTGCAGCAGCGCTTCCGGCGACAAAACGGCGTCTGTCCACGTGAGTCCTCCCTGGAGGCTTGTTTTGCGGGCAATGGAAATCGCACCCGCTCGCTCTTGGACGGATGCTATCGCCCGGTGAGGTAGGCAATCAAGCGTCCAAAATCGCGACCGCTCTCGTCCACCCGGCTGATCCGCCACGCACTTTGACCGGGAAACAGCTCACCATGAACCCGCTGGCGGGCAGCGCTTCGAGATTGTGCAGCTTCTCGATGTGGCAATAGCCGATCTCTCTTCCGGCCCGATGGCCCTCCCAAATCAACGACGCGTCGCGCGTCTCGGCATATTTCTTCATCGTGTGGATGAATGGGGCATCCCAGCTCCAGCCATCGGTGCCCGTGACGCGGACACCGCGTTCGAGCAAATAGAGCGTGGCTTCACGGCCCATGCCGCATCCGCGCGCGACATAGTCGGGACTGCCGTAGGCGGCGCCGGCGCTCGTATTGACGACGACGATCTCCAGCGGTGAGAGCGCATGGCCGATGCGCTTGAGTTCGGCTTCGACATCGGCCGCGGTCGCTACATAACCGTCGGGGAAATGACGAAAGTCGAGCTTCACGCCCGGCTGGAAACACCACTCGAGCGGCACCTGGTCGATCGTGATGGCTCGTTTCCCATGATCCATTGTCGAGGCAAAGTGCCACGGGGCATCGAGGTGAGTGGTGCAGTGCGTCGATAATCGCACCCATTCGAATCCCCAACCTTCGCCGTTCGGCAGATCCTCCTTTTTCAGGCCGGGAAAAAACTTGAGGACATCGGGAGCTGTGGCCTGGTGATCGAGATACTGGATGTTCGGGCCGTAACCCGGCGGATCAGCAGCCACGTCGTTCTCGAGCGGCACCGAAATGTCGATCACCTTGCGGGCCATTAAATAAGCTCCTGCATGCCCGGGCCTTGTGCCGGACCTCCACGTCTTTACTGTTTCATCATTGAGGACGCGGCCGGTCGAGACAAGGCCGCCGCGGTAAACGATGAGGAGTAATGAAATGCCCGCTTATTGGGTGGCGCGCTCGAAGGTTAACGATCCCGTCGAATACAAGAAATACACGGATCTGGTTCCCGGAATCATTGCGAAGTACGGCGGGAAGGTTCTGGCACGCGGGGGGAGGTTCGAGATCCTGGAAGGGCCCCACAAATTTCACCGCTTCATCGTGATCGAGTTTCCCACGTTCGAGCAGGGCGTCGCCTGCTTCAGATCGCCTGAATATGACGCTGCCGCCGTTTTTCGCCGCAGCGGGGCCGGTGAGGTGGAAACCATCATGGTGGAGGGGATTTAGCCCACTATCGCTGGCCGCGTCCCTCTAGCCGAGCGCGAGGGAATGCGCATAAGATGGAAAAAAACAACGGCTAGTCGGGAGGACGCAGATGCTTCGATCTTTCAAATCCAGGTCATTTGCCTGGCTCGCGGGAGTGGCTGTCACTCTCGCCGCGGGCGCCATGTTCTTGATTCCAGGTGCCCAGGCTCAGAACAAGGAGCCGATCAAAATCGGTTTCGGAATGTCGCTGACGGGTCCGCTTGCGGCCAATGGCAAGCAGGCGCTGCTCGGGATGAAGATCTGGGAGGAAGAAACTAACGCCAAGGGGGGTTTGCTCGGTCGCCCGGTCAAGCTCATCTACTACGATGATCAGAGTAACCCGTCGACTGTTCCCGGCATCTATACGAAGCTTCTCGACGTCGACAAAGTCGAGCTTGTTCTCGGCGGTTACGCGACGAACATGAATGCGCCGGCGTTGCCGGTCGTCATGCAGAAGGGCAAGACGTACATCAGTCTCTTCGCTCTCGACGTCAATCACGAGTTCAAATACCCGAAATATTTCGCGGTCCTGCCGACTGGTCCCCAGACCAAGCCCTCGTTCACCGAAGGCGTGTTCCAGGTTGCCGAGCAACAGAATCCGAAACCGACGACGCTCGGGTTGGTCGTTGAGGACGCCGAGTTCTCGAACAATGCCTGTGACGGCGCGCGAGAGAACGCGAAAAAATTCAAGATGAAGATCGTGTACGACAAGAAGTATCCGCCGAACACGACGGACTACACTCCAATCGTGCGGGCGGTTCAGGCGGCCAATCCGGATGTCGTGATCGTGTGCTCGTATCCGCTCGGCTCGGTCGGCATCGTGCAGGCTGTACGCGAACTCAATTACAAACCGAAGATCATCGGCGGCGCCATGGTCGGGCTACAGGCCACGGTCTTCAAGAGCAAGCTCGGTCCCAAGCTCAACGGAATCATCAACTACGAGACGTGGGTACCATCGGAGAAACTGATGAAGCCGGCGGCTGAGTTCTTCAAGAAGTACCAGGCGAAGGCCGGCGCCGAAGGTGTCGACCCGCTTGGCTACTATCTCGGCGGTTGGGGCTATGCCTACATCAAAATGCTTGGCGAGGCGATCGCCGCGACGAAGAGCGTTGACGACAACAAGATTGCCGAGTGGCTGCGAAAAACTCCGCACAAGACCATCATGGGCGACTGGAGCTACGGGCCGGGCGGCGAATGGACGAAGTCAGGCATGATGCAAGTCCAGTATCACGACATCAAAGAGGGCGCCGGGCTCGAGACCTGGAAAGGCATGAGCTACCAGACGGTGCTCACGCCTGCAGAACAGAAGACCGGCAATGCGATCTATCCCTACGAGAAGGCCTTGAAATAATCCTTCTCGAGGTTGCAACGAATAGGCGGCGTGGGATTCCCGCGCCGCTTTTTATTGAGGTCGTGCTTGCGCCGTTGATCGTTCAAAGGCACTTGATGGGATAGAGGCTCTTTTTGCGCGGCTAGGCCGGCCTACATGCCCATGTAAAGCTTGCGGACGAGATCGTTGTTGTTGAGCTCGTCCGCCGAGTGACCTTCAAACGCGATCTTGCCGTGCACGATCACATAGCCGCGGTCGGCGATGCGGATCGCTTGCGTGAAATTCTGCTCTGCCATCAGGACCGTGAGCTGATAGTGCTCCTTGAGCAGCTTGATCGCATCGATGGTGCGTGCGACCAGCTGCGGCGCAAGTCCAACCGAAGGTTCATCCACGAGCAGAATGCGGGGTGTCAGCATGAGTGCGCGCGCGAGCGCCAGCATCTGCTGCTCGCCGCCGCTCATCGAGCCGGCAAGCTGCCTGCGGCGCTCGGCAAGGCGAGGGAAGGATTCGAAGCAGAAATCCATATTCGACTTGATTTGCGCTCGCGCTTTTGGTCGGAAGGCGCCGAGCAGGAGGTTCTCCTCAACGGTGAGCTTGGGAAACAGGCGGCGCCCTTCCGGCACCAGCGCAATGCCCAGGTCAACGATCTGCTCGGTGGAGCGGCCGACCAGGTCGTGCTTTTCGCCGTCGATCTCGGCGACGATGCGTCCCTCCTTGGGGCGGACGATGCCCATGACGCACTTCATCAGCGTGCTCTTGCCGTTCCCATTCGTGCCCAGCAGGGCAACGGTTTCGCCGGCCTTCACGGCGATGGAAACATCCTCGATCACACGGACCGAGCCGTAGGCTGCATGCACGCCATCTATGGTGAGGCTACTGGCCAAGATAAGCCCTCACGACCTCCGGATCGCGAACGACGTCCTCAGGCTTGCCGTCCGCGATCTTCTTGCCGCTGACCAGAACGACGAGCCTTTGAGAAAAGCTCATGACCGCGCTCATGATATGCTCGATGAGGATGATGGTGATGCCGCTCTCGTTGAGCTGCTTCAAGAGCAGCAGGATATCTTCGATTTCAGAGTGCGAAAGGCCGGCCATGGATTCATCGGCGATCAGCAACTTTGGTTCGGCGGCCACCGCGCGCGCCAATTCCAGCTTGCGCATCTCGACCTGAGTAAGATCACGAGGCATGTGACGCGCCTTCTGGTCGAGTCCGACTAGGCGCAGCAGCTCGTGACAGCGCGCATCGATGCTGTCGGCGTGCAACGGCCCCGATCGCTTATGCACCGTATAAAGCATGGGCACGCGCAGATTGTCGGCAAGGTTGAGGCTTACGAAGGGGCGCGGCAGCTGAAAGCTGCGTGCCAAGCCTCGATGCGTCCGTTCATGCGCTGCGAGCCCGTCCATTTTCTCGCCGTCGAAATGGACGCTGCCCTGTTCGTTCTGCAGGGCCCCGCAAATACAGTTGACCAGCGTGCTCTTGCCCGAGCCATTTGGGCCGATGAGCCCGAGGCGCTCTCCTTTGGCGACTTCGAGCTCGATGCCGTCGAGGGCCACGAAGCCGCCGAAGCGCTTGCTGATGTTTTTGACATGCAGGAGCGCGCTCATTTGGGACTCCGTTCGCGCTGCCAACTCTGCACCAGCCCCACGAGTCCGTTGGGAGCAATAATGACGAACGCGACGAGCAGCAGGCCGACAATGAGCAGGTTGACAGCCGAGGAAATCGTGACTGTTGCAATCTGTTGCAGCGAGCCGAGGAGAACGGCGCCTATCAAGGGGCCCACCCAGCTTGTCGTTCCGCCAATGATCGGCATGGCGATGGAATTGACCCCGTATTCGAGACCGAAGGCGGAGGCCGGCTGCAGGTATCCGATGTAGTAGGGGAACGGCGCTCCGGCCATGCCCATCAGGGCACCCGAAATGGTGGTCGCGATCAGTTTAAGGCGCAAGGTTGGCACGCCCGAGGATTCCGCCGCCAGTTCGTCGTCGCGGATGGTGGCGAAGCCGAAACCGAGCTGCGTGCGTGCGATCGTGCGCGATATGACGATCGACAAGATGGCAATCGCCATCATCAGCAGAAACAGGTATTCGATATATTCGATCGAGTAGCCGGCGATGGTGATCGTATCGGCACGCACAATGTAGGCGCCGCGTGAACCGCCGACATAGCTCCAGTTGACGACCAGCGTTTGCAGAACGACCGCCATGGCCAATGTCGCGATGGCAAAAAAGGCTCCGCGTAGCCGCAGTGTCAGGTACCCCATCCCGAGTCCGACGATGCCTGACACGACCGCGCTGATCACGATCAGCACTGGAATCGGCATGGGATGAAACTTGTAGAAAAACACGGTCGAGTAGGCGCCGAGCGCGAAAAATGCGGCCGAGCCGAAATTCACATAACCGCAATATCCGCCGAGAATATTCCACGCCGATGAGAGCACGACATATTGCAGGATCGTGTAGCCGGCGAAGAACAGGTATCCGACCCCGAACAGGTGTCCGCCCACGTAGATCGCAAGGCCCACCAGAACGCTCAGGATTGTAAAATTGAGTGTGCTCACGGGCTAGCGTCCGAACAATCCCGATGGCCGGAAAGCGAGGGTGAGAAGGAGAAATCCAAAGGACACTGCGGGCGCCCACGATGGGCCATAGAAAGTCGAGGTGAGGCTTTCCATCACGCCGACGAGCATTGCGGCAACGAGAGTTCCTGGCAGGCTCCCAAGCCCGCCAAGAACGCAAATCGCAAACACGCGCCCGATATATTCGCGGCCGACAGAAGGCTCGACCGGCTGGATAATCACCAGCAACGCGCCCGCGACCGAAGCGGTGGCGATCGAAAGGCCGAACGCGATCCGCTTGATGCGGATCGGGTCCGCCGCCATGAGCTGCAACGCAAGCTGATCCTGCGATACCGCCATGATGGCGCGGCCGGTGAAAGTGCGCGTCACGAGCAGGTGGAGAAGACCGAACACCACAAGCGCGGCGACGCAGGGCACCAGCATGCGCAGCGGAAAGTCGATGTTGCCGAGATGGAGACTGGGACCGATATAGCTTGCCTCGACATAACGGTAGTCGACACCGAAGAACAGGATCAGCATCACCTCCGTTACGAAGAGCAGGCCGAAAAAGAACGCCAGCCCGCGCAGCGATTCTTGACCGCGCTTTTCAAACGACAAGTAGTAGATCTGATAGATTGTCGTGCCGAGAACGTAAAAGACGGGGAGCATGATGATGCTCGCCACGATCGGGTCGATGCCGAATGAAATATTGACGATATACGCGATGTATGACCCTAGAATGATGAATGCAGGATGCGCGATGTTGACGATGTCGAGTATGCCGAAAGAAATCGAAACGCCGGCCGTCACGGCGGCGTAAAATCCGCCGAGCAGCAGCCCTGCGACGATCGCGTTGATCAGCAGCTCAAACGGAAAGTCCATCCCGTCCGGCGTCCCCTCAGTATTATTTCCCGCGCAACGGGATTGCGCGGCAGTCTGCAGGATGCGCTGCCTGTTGGCTAGTGCGTCAGTCCACCGGTGAATAATAGAATCTGTGACAAAATGAAACGCCCGCGGGTGGGCTGCTCCCAACCGCGGGCCATCCAATTAAAAGGCCTTTCTAGGCAGCCTCGGACTGCGGTCTGACGTGGGAGGGGAGCGGCATCGGCGCGTTGGCGCTGTCCTTGAACTCGACAGTCATGAAGACCATTTCGCGGTCGCCGAGATTTTCCAGATCATGCACCTTGAATTCGCCCTTGCCGTAGCTTTCGTGGCGGGTCTCGCCGGGCTGATATGTATACTCGACTGTGGTGCCGTCATGCACATGCTGACGCCCGCGGCCCCCGGACACCGACGTCCAGAAATAATCGAGCACATGACGATGAAAGCCGATGCGCTCGCCGGGTGCGAGCCGGATGATCCATACGCGCGTGCGTTCGGTTTCGGACAGGAGGGTCGAGCCAACGCAAGGGTTGGGATTCTTGCTCTCGCGCTCGAACTCGGCGGCAATATCTGCCGGCCACGCTGCCTTTTCCTTTTTCTCGGCGGGCTTATCGAGCATGGTCAGGGCCATGGGAATTCCTCCAAAGCTGCTCGCGGTCATATATAGGATAAACAGATAAACGGAAAGATCGATGCTGATCGACGTCTCGGGGTCTACTTGCCACGCGCTCTCGTAATTGGTGGTTCGATGAGCGGTCTGCTGAGCGGCCTCTTGCTGCGCCGCGCAGGCTGGACGGTCGACATTTTCGAGCGCGTCGAAAGCGAGCTGTCGGGCCGCGGCGCTGGAATTGTCGCGCAGCAGGAATTGATAGCGCGGCTGAGTGCGCTCAGCCTCGCCACCGAGGAACTTGGGGTTTCGATCACGACGCGCAAAATCCTCGATACCGACGGCCGCCTGACACACGAAATCCATTGCCCGCAGGTGCTGACCGCTTGGGAGCGCGTGTACCGCCTGCTGCGGGATGCTTTTCCCGGTAGTCACTATCACCGCGCGCGCACGCTCGCGAAATTCACGCAAGACGACCGCGGTGTTCAGGCGCACTTTTCCGATGGCGAAATCATGCGGGCCGACCTGCTTGTTGGTGCCGATGGGATCCGCTCAACTGTCCGGCAGCAATGTCTCCCCGAGGTCAAGCCCTGCTATGCGGGCTATTCTGCCTGGCGCGCTCTCATTGCCGAACGGGACTTTCCTGCGGCCGTGCATCGCGAGCTGTTCGAATACATGACCTTCAGTCTGCCGCCGGGCGAGCAATTCCTCGGCTACCCGGTCGCCGGCCCTGAGAACGATTTGCGGCCCGGCCACCGCCGTTACAACGTGGTGTGGTACAGGCCCGCCGACGAACGCACGAAATTGCAGTGGTTGCTCACGGACGAGCGCGGAGTGCGGCACGCCATTTCCATCCCCCCGCCGCTCATCAGGCGTGAGGCGATCGCCGACATGCGTTCGGATGCCGAGCGCTTGATCGCTCCGCAATTTCGCCAAATCGTGCGGCTGATTGAGGAACCAATTCTGCAGCCTATCTACGATCTTGAATCGCCGCGGATGGCATTCGGCCGGGTCGCCATCGTCGGCGATGCGGCCTTCGTGGCACGGCCGCATGTTGCGGCAGGCGTATCGAAAGCGGCGGATGACGCGGCCGCGCTTGCGGCAGCGCTGCAGAAGGAGCCCGATGTGGGAGCCGCGCTGGAAGCCTTCGAGGCTGCGCGGCTTCCGGAGAACCACCGGATCATCGAGCGCGCGCGCCATCTTGGCGCGTATTTGCAGGCGAGTCGCACGCGCGAGGAGCAGGCACGCGCCGATCGATACAGCACGAATGCCGCGGTGATTGCCGAGACTGCGGTGCTCGACTTCTTGTATTCGTAGCATTCAGCATATCCGGCCCACTCAGGTTCCGGATCCTTGCTTTCGCGGGGATGAGCGGATGAGAATCTGTGCGGCCTCTCAATCGTCAGGCCTTCGCAGGAATGAGCGGAAGAGAGTCTGAGCCGCTTCACGTCATGGCCGGGCTTGTCCTGAATAAATCCGGCCATGACAAATGAGAGTCTTCGACATGGCGGCTGCTGACCTGTCTGTGCTGTCTCTCTATGTCGCCCGCGCTTGTCGCCGCCTTTCCACCTCATGGCCTGGCTCGTCCCGACCATCCACGTCTTTCTTCACGGTGCTTCAGCAAAGCAAGACGTGGATCGCCGGAACAAGTCCGGCGATGACGGGACGAGAGGCGGTGGCACATAATATCCACGGTCACGCCTCATCGACGGTCACCCGCGATGAAAGGCGTCATCCTCTCTTGACAATATTCCTATAGGATAATATTCACGCCGCGTCCTGCTCGATCGAGGGGCGTCATCTAGAGACGATCCTGAAGGCGGAGCAGGGCGCGGCGCCCGCCGCTGCGGCTCGTAACCGCAGAGCCGGGAGGCCTCGGCCAGCCGTCCGCCGGCACTACGACCGGCTGCCTTCGATGGCTGGACGTTGGTAGCGACGACGGGCGGCGGAAGCCGCCCCGGACTTGCGGGTCAGAAAGCCCGTGAGGTACGCGCCAGGGAAGCACGGCGCCGGGGACAGAAAAGCCGCAGGTGGAGCGCCGCGGGGCGCGTGCGTCTCACCGGACGCACGCCGCGCCCC
>DASTHI010000007.1:0-154302 GCA_035718275.1 Pseudolabrys sp.
ATGCTGTCATAGGAAAAGGAAGCACCGCTGCGCAGGTTGAAGGCGCCGAGTTTGCCGCCGGCATAGAGCCCGACGGTGACGCTGTCGATGCCGGCGCTGCTCAGCCGTGCATCGGCATCAAGATTGGTGCGCGTATAGCCAGCGACCAAACCGGCCCGCCACACGTCGCCGAAGCGCATGTCGGCACCGGAGAGAAAGCCGGCAAAGCGGCTCTTCAAGGAAGCGGCATTGCCGTCAGAGTCCGCATGCCCCCAGCCGCCGAGCCCCTGCGCCCAGAAGGTGAGATCGCGGCTTGCATGAGAATTGCCGCCCTTCACCGCCATCGGCATGCGGGCGCCCATGTCGGCGGCATAGGCGTCGTTCGCATTGCCGGCACCAGCCGCACGTGCGGCGGCATGTGCCGCCGCGGAAGACGCCCCGCCGTCCGCATAAGACAACTCCGGTCCGGCAAAGCCCAGCGCGCCGAGCGCGCCCGGCGCCTCCGCATAAAACGCCTGGCGCAAGCGTCCGAGAATGCCGCTGCGCGTGAATGAGGCCTCCTGCCCCTGCGCGGTGTGCACCGAGCCGAAGATCTCGCCCGAGAGTGCATCGAACGCCGCGCGTGCGCCCTCGAGCGTCTCGTTGAGAATGCGCAGGACGAGCGGATTGGTGAGTGAACCTCCGGCAAGCGACGTCGCCACTGCGTTCTGATTGCGCGTCTGCGCAATCGCGGCGAATGGCGGAGTCGTCACGGTGCCGCCACCGCCAGTGCCACCGCCGCCTGCGCCGCCACCTCCAGTACCGCCGCCTGTGCCTCCACCGCCTGTGCCGCCACCCGTACCTCCGCCGCCATTACCAGGATTGCCGTTCAGCGTCATCGTCAGAACAACTTTGGTCGGGTCGTCGTAATTCAGCGTCGGCGTCAGAAACACAAGATTGCTGTCGACGCTCTGGAATGTATTGGTGCCGCCCAGGCCGCCGGGCGCGGTCAGAATCGTGTACGGCGTTGACGGTGCATAGGTGCCGCCTTGTGCCAGCACGTTCACCCTCCCGCCGGTCAATGTCACGGTGCTGCCGATTCCAATGACGCGCAAAAGGTCAGTCTGCCCCGCGGCGTTGACGTTGACCTGATAGATCGATCCCGTCTGAAAATTGACGCTGCCGTTCACCGTCAATGTGCTGAACGGAACAATGGCTCCCGGCTCTACAGTGCCGGTCACAGCCAGCGGACCGGTGATCGTGCCGTGCCCTGCCAGCCTAGCGCCGGAATTCACCCCAACAGTGCCGGACAGCATGCCATCAACCGCCAAGCTTCCGGTCTTCACAGTGGTAACAGCGACGCCAGCATTGCCGCTCAAAACCCATGACGTGTCCGCGTTCACCTCGAGCGAGTTAAAGTTGAGGAAATTGTTGCTCGCGGTGCCGTGACCTTCAAATACGAGGTTGTTGATCGCGCCCAGCGTGCTGCCCGTCGCAACGCCCGTCATCTGCGAGCCGGTCTGCAGGATGAGTTCGTTGGTTGCGCCAGCGCCGCCGGTGAATTCCACCGACGCCGTGCCGCCCTGGATAAGGCCGGCATTGCGCACGCGTCCGGATCCTCTGATGGCAGTGGCACCTTTGATCGTGGCGCCACTATGGTTCGTAATGTCGATCGTGTTGGCGAGTGTGCTGATGATATCGATGATATCGATACCGTTCGTGAGGCCCGCGATCGTTCCGCCGGAAAGATTCTCTACTGTGGCCTTGGTGGTAACAACCGAGACGGCGGTTCCGCCGAGCGCCTGAATCGTTTTCGAATTTAAGATCTCGGCTGTGCCCGCCAAGATGGCAGTTCCAGCACCGCCTGTCGCCTCGATCGTACCGGCGTTTTGCGTGACCTTGACCGTCCCTCCTCTGATCCCGACGTCTCCGCCTGAGATCAGGCTCGACGATGCTGCATTGTCGATGGTGACCGTGCGGCCAACACTGATGGCATTACCGAATGCAGCGCCTGCCCTGATAATATTGAAGTTCGTGATGGTTAAATCGGAGTTCGCGCCCGGCGCAAAAATGGCGAGGCCGTTCACCCCTGTCGCTTCCACCGTGCCGTTATTGTTGATGGTGTTATTGTCGCCTAAATGAAATCCTCGGCTCGTCCCGGTAACCGTCGCCGTGGATTCCACCGTTATCTGATTGTTGCTTTCCGTGCCCGTGCCGTAACCATTCGGATCGTTGGCAGTGATCGTGCCGCCTGTGCACCTAATCGTCTGGCCGTTCGCCGGACTGCCCGTACTTGTCGCTGGCGTGCAGGTGCCCGCTGTCTGGGCGTGTGCGTGCCCGGCGGCAATGAACGGCGCGGCGGACATCATCAGGGCGGTGGCAAGACGACGCGCACGTGTTTTCGAATCGACCGGATTCATCCCCCAACTCCTTTTTCCCGGCGGTTCAGGCCCCTCGTGTCTTCGAGCGTGACATTCCTGCCGGCAATGCCGCGCGCAGTGGTGGCGGAGCCACCTCCGGATTCGCGCAATTCAGTGGGTAGGGCGACAAGCGCAGGAAGACTTGGGCGGACACGACTGTGAACTGGACAAAAACGAAAAAGCGGCGCTTGCGCTGAGGAAGATGCAAAAAGGTGACACGCTCTTGCGTGTCATCGCCGGGCTTGTTCCGGCGATCCATGTCTTGCTTTGTTGAAGGACTGTGAGGAAAACGTGATGCCCGGTACAAGGCCGGGCGTGACGGGGGGAGGTGGTGCGGATTCAAATCCGCTCATCCCGGCGCAAGCATAACGTGGAGAGGCGGTGCCAACAGCAATGCTGTTGGATGAGGGACTCACGTTTGTCATCGCCGGATTTATTGGATGCGCGCAGCCTGCGCACGATTGAAGCGTGCGCGCGTGCGGGCATGACCGTGAAGGCGCGGCAGCGCCCGCAGTTGTACAGTTTCAGAAGCAGGTGACCGGCTCCCGGCTGCGCTCGCTCCGGAACCTTCGTCCCGCCGCAGCGGTTGACGCGCGGACACGCCCCGAGAGCCGTCATGATCGCGTCGGGAGAGAGATGTCATGAAGACCCTGCAATTCCTCGCGCTCGTTCTCACCGCACTGGCGCTCGTCCCCGGCGGCGCGCATCTGCTCGCGCTACCGAACAAGATTCATATGCCTGAAGGCAGCTACTTCATCGCGCAAAGCGTATATCGAGGCTGGGCCTTCCTGGGGATCGTGCTCATCGGCGCAATCCTGGCCAATGCCACGTTGACTTTCGTGATGCGCGGACACCGCGGCTTCGTCTTCGCCCTGGTTGCGTTGCTTGGCCTTGTCGCGACCCTCGCGATCTTCTTCGCTTTCACTTATCCCGCCAATCAGGCGACCAACAACTGGACCGAAATCCCGCAAAATTGGGAAGAGCTGCGGCGGCAATGGGAGATCTCGCACGCGGTAAACGCGTGCATCACCTTCCTTGGCTTCTGTTCGCTGGTGATCTCTGTGCTGCTGGACGAGAAGTGAACCAACTACCGCTCACCCGCGCGCAAGCCGGGGGCTACAACTTGGTGGGCTCTGAAAACTTTGCTCCGAACTTTCCGCCTGCGCGGGAATGAGCGGAGCAGAAAACGCCGAGCAAACTAGAATGGAATTTCGTCGTCCATATCGTCGCGCGGTCCCGCACCCGCCATAGCGGGGCGGCGATCGCGTGCTGCGGTCGGCCCGGCCGACCCGAAGTCGCCATTGTCGGCACCCGCGCCTGCTCCACCTCCTGCGCGATCGAGCATCGTCAGCACGGAGTTGAAGCCCTGCAGGACCACCTCTGTCGAGTAGCGGTCCTGACCGTCCTTATCCTGCCATTTGCGTGTCTGCAGAGAGCCTTCGAGGTAAACCTTCGATCCCTTCTTGAGGTACTGCTCGGCGATTTTCGCGAGCCCCTCGTTGAAGATGACGACCCGGTGCCACTCCGTCTTTTCGCGCCGCTCGCCCGTATTCTTGTCGCGCCAGGTGTCCGAGGTTGCGACACGCAGATTGACGATTGGCCGCCCGTCCTGGGTACGGCGAACCTCAGGATCGGCACCCAGATTGCCAACCAGAATGACTTTATTGACGCTACCTGCCATCGCTCTCTCCTTGTCCTCGCAATCACCCTAACCCGGATCGCCTGAGGTTCGTGGCTGCCCCCTGCCGCGCCCCACACTTGTCCCCATTAAACGCATGCCCTGCGTAACGCGCATGTCGAGCACCGAGGGCTTTTGTTCTGTTTTTGTTCTATCAGGCTTCGGACCTCCGTGCAACGTCGAAATCAGGGATGTTGGGCGCCGGAGTACCAGAAATTGTGCCGCTCTCATCTCGTTCCGAACGCGACCGGGGTCACAACAACCGACACGCAGTGACACGGAGTGGATGTACTTAAACCAAATCGATGCAAGGCGTGCCGTCGGCACAAGCGAGCCACTCACCCCCGAACATTGTCAAAGATGTCCCTGCACTGAACGAGCCCGGCCGGGGATGTCCTCGCGCTGAAAACAAGTCCCATCACGTACGAGATTATGCCGGAAAGTCATGGCTGATAGCGGGGAAACCGCCGCATCCCGCACTGGCAATACTGTGCCGTTCTTATTACGTTCGTGGCTGACCGCCCGGAGCCGCAGGTCCGCGGGCTGCCTTACAGTTCCAATCCAGGGTCAATGGCCGAAAACACCAGCAAGCCAGTGAGCGACGCGCGGCACATCACGATCCGCGGGGCCCGCGAGCACAATCTCAAGAACATCGACGTCGCCATCCCGCGCGACAGACTCGTTGTGTTCACCGGCCTCTCCGGCTCGGGAAAGTCCTCGCTTGCCTTCGACACCATCTATGCCGAGGGCCAACGCCGCTATGTCGAGTCGCTGTCGGCCTATGCGCGGCAATTCCTCGAGATGATGCAGAAGCCCGATGTCGACCAGATCGACGGGCTGTCGCCAGCCATTTCCATCGAGCAGAAGACCACCTCGAAGAACCCACGTTCGACCGTCGGCACCGTCACCGAAATCTACGACTATATGCGCCTGCTCTGGGCGCGCGTCGGCGTTCCCTATTCGCCGGCGACCGGGCTGCCAATCGAGAGCCAGACCGTCTCGCAGATGGTTGACCGCGTGCTGGCGTTGCCGGAAGGCACGCGCATCTACGTGCTGGCGCCGGTCGTACGCGGACGCAAGGGGGAATACAAGAAGGAACTCGCCGAGTTTCTGCGCAAGGGCTACCAGCGCGTAAAGGTCGACGGCACTTTCTACGAGATCGGTGAAGTCAAACCGCTCGACAAGAAATTCACGCACGACATCGACGTGGTGGTCGACCGCCTGGTCGTGCGCGGCGACATCGGCACGCGGCTCGCGGACTCGCTCGAGCAGTGTTTGAAGCTTGCCGACGGCCTCGCCGTAGTCGAGCTGGCGGATTCAAAGGCCACCGGCTCAGTCGCCAACCGCGGCCGCAATGCCAATGCCGAACGGCTGATCTTCTCCGAGAAATTCGCCTGCCCGGTCTCCGGCTTCACCATTCCCGAGATCGAGCCGCGGCTGTTCTCGTTCAACAATCCGTTCGGCGCCTGTCCGGAATGCGGCGGGCTCGGGGTCGAACAGCACATCGACGCCGATCTCGTCATTCCCGACCGCGACGCCACCTTGCGCAAGGGTGCCATTGCGCCCTGGGCGAAATCGTCCTCGCCCTATTACATCCAGACGCTCGAGGCGCTCGCAAAGCACTACCGCTTCACGCTCGACACGAAATGGAGGGACCTGCCGAAGAAGACGCAGGAGGCGATCCTTTACGGCTCCGGCGAGGACGATATCAAGTTCGTGTATGACGACGGCCTGCGCGGCTACACGACGAAGAAGCCGTTCGAGGGCGTGATCACCAATCTGGAGCGCCGTTTTCGCGAGACCGAGAGCGAGTGGGCGCGCGAGGACCTGCAGAAATATTTTGCCGACGTGCCCTGCAAGGCCTGCCGCGGCGCCCGCCTCAAGCCGGAGGCGCTGTGCGTGAAGGTTGCGGATATGAACATCGCGCAGGTCGCCGACATGAGCGTCAGGCGCGCCGGCGAGTGGTTCACTGCGCTGCCCGGCCAACTCAACGAGAAGCAGAACGAGATCGGCGTTCGGGTACTCAAGGAGATACGCGAGCGGCTTAAGTTTTTGGTTGATGTCGGGCTCGATTATCTCACATTGTCGCGCGCCTCCGGCACGCTGTCCGGCGGGGAGAGCCAGCGCATCCGCCTCGCCTCGCAGATCGGCTCCGGCCTTACCGGCGTTCTCTACGTGCTCGACGAGCCGTCGATCGGGCTGCACCAGCGCGACAATGCGCGGCTGCTCGAAACGCTCAAACGTCTGCGCGACCTCGGCAACACCGTCATCGTAGTCGAGCACGACGAGGACGCGATCCGCAGCGCCGACCACGTGCTCGACATCGGCCCCGGGGCCGGCATCCATGGCGGCGAGATCGTTGCCGAGGGTCGGGTGCAGGACCTGATCGAGGCGCCGAAGTCATGGACGGGCAAATATCTTTCCGGCGAATTGTCGGTGCCGATCCCCGAGCGTCGCCCGCGCAATGCGCGCCGAACCTTGAAGGTCGTCAACGCACGCGGCAACAATCTCAAGAACATCACCGCCGAGATTCCGCTTGGCCTGTTCACCTGCGTCACCGGCGTGTCCGGCGGCGGCAAGTCGACGCTGCTGATCGACACGCTCTATGCCGCCGTCGCGCGCAGGCTCAACGGTGCCTCGCTCGCCCCCGCCCCACACGACCGCATCGAGGGGCTCGAGCACATCGACAAGATCATCGACATCGACCAGTCGCCGATCGGGCGCACGCCGCGCTCGAACCCGGCGACCTATACCGGCGCGTTCACGCCGATCCGGGAATGGTTTGCAGGGCTGCCCGAGAGCAAGGCGCGCGGGTACGAGCCGGGCCGCTTCTCGTTCAACGTCAAGGGCGGACGCTGCGAAGCCTGCCAGGGCGACGGCGTCATCAAGATCGAGATGCACTTCCTGCCCGACGTCTATGTCACCTGCGACGTCTGCAAGGGCAAGCGGTATAACCGTGAGACGCTGGAAGTTCTGTTCAAGGGCAAGTCGATCGCCGACGTTCTTGATATGACGGTTGAAGAAGCGCTCGAATTCTTCAAGGCGGTGCCGCGGGTGCGCGACGTGCTGGCGCTGCTGCACCGGGTCGGCCTCGACTACATCCATGTCGGCCAGCAGGCCACGACCCTTTCGGGCGGCGAGGCGCAGCGCGTCAAGCTGGCCAAGGAACTGTCGAAGCGCGCGACCGGCCGTACACTTTATATATTGGATGAGCCGACCACCGGCCTGCATTTCCACGACGTTGCGAAGTTACTCGAAGTCCTTCACGAGCTGGTTGAAGGCGGTAATACAGTCGTGGTGATCGAGCACAATCTCGAGGTCATCAAGACCGCCGATTGGGTGATCGACTTGGGGCCGGAAGGCGGCGACGGCGGCGGCGAGATCGTTGCAGCGGGGACTCCGGAGGATATCGTGAAGGTGAAGAAGAGCTACACCGGGCAGTTCCTGGTGCCGGTCCTGCGCCGCGCACCGCCGAAGCGCAAGCGCATCGAAGCGGCGGAGTGACTGATCGAACCGGTCGCCCCCCGTTCCAAAACGCAATCGCCGAGGGGCAGTATCCGGAACCGTATCGCTACGTTGCGTTATAGCCGCCATCGACGAGAAGGTCGGCGCCAGTCATGAAGCTCGAGGCATCACTCGCGAGAAAAACGGCCGCCTGCGCGATTTCCTCTGCGCGGCCGAGACGCTGCAGCAGATGCTTCGGCCCTGCCACGCGGCGGGCCGTGTCCATGTCGCCGAAACGCTTCACGAGGCGCCCGGTCTCGGTAGCGCCCGGCGAGAGCGTGTTCACCCGAACATTCTGCGCTGCATGATCCGTGGCCATAGCCTTGGCAAGCTGGATCAACGCGCCCTTGCTCGCGCAGTAGGCAGCCCGGCGCGCCGCCGCCACGCTGCCGAGCTGCGACGCGATGTGAATAATGCTGCCGCCACCCGCCTCGATCATGGCGGGCAATATCGCGCGGCTCATCAAAAACGCGCCGCCAACATTGACAGCAAACACCTTGTTCCAGTCGGAAAGGCTGAGTTCGAGCACCGAACCGTTCGGGTCATTGCCGGCTGCCCCGTTCACCAGGACGTGGACCGCGGGATATCGAGCGAGAATCTCATCGGCGGCCGCCCGCACCTGAGCCTCATCGCTTACGTCACAGGCAATGGCAACCGCCGCTGAACCGATCGCCGCAGCCGCTGCATCGGCCGCCGCCCTGTCCAGATCGACGCAGGCGACCCTTGCGCCCGCTTCGGCAAATGCGAGCGCAATTGCACGGCCAATGCCATTGCCGGCGCCGGTCACGACGGCGGATTTGCCCGCAAGCGAGTATTTGCCGGCGATCGCCATCTATGAACCTACCGGAGCGGCCATGCGGCCGAGATAAGCCTCCTGCACGCGCGGATTGAGCTTGAGCTCCGCGGAGGACCCGCTGGCGATCACCGATCCAGTCTGGAGAACATAGCCGCGGCTTGCCGTCTCGAACGCGTAACGGGCATTCTGCTCGACAAGCAAAACGCTCGTGCCTGCGGCGTTGATCGCGCGAATCTTCTGGAAGATATCCTGAACGATAATCGGTGCGAGCCCCAGCGACGGCTCGTCGAGACAGAGCAGCTGCGGTTCCGACATCATGGCGCGGCCAAGAACCAGCATCTGCTGCTCTCCCCCGCTCAGCGTTCCGGCGTTCTGACCACTGCGATCGGACAGGCGCGGAAACATCGCAAACACGCCCTCCATGCGCTGGCGAACCTTTGCCGGCTCGCCGCGCACATTGAAGCCGCCGAGTTCGAGGTTCTCGCGCACGGTGAGGAAGGGAAAGACATGGCGGCCTTCCGGAACCAGCGCGATGCCGAGCTTGCTGCGCTCGTGCGACGGCATCCGCGTGACCTCCCGGCCGGCAAAGGTGATGGTGCCCCGTCTCGGTGGCAGTACGCCCGCAATTGCACGCAGCGTTGTCGATTTGCCCGCGCCGTTGGCGCCGATCAGCGCGACGATCTCGCCCCGATCCAGATGCAGCGACAAATCCCGGCACACCGCCACCTGCCCATAAGCGAGCTCCAGTTTCTCGATCTCGAGGAGCGCCGTCACGACAGCTCTCCGCCGAGATAGGCTGCGATGACCGCTGGATTTTTCTGAACCTCTGCCGGCGCGCCCTCGAACAGCCGGCGGCCGTAATCCATGACCATGATCCGGTCGGCGACATTCATCACCAGGTCCATATTGTGCTCGATGAGCACGACGGTCATTCCACCGCTGCGCAGCGAGCGGATGCGGTCGAGAAGATTGTCGACTTCGGCCGCGTTGAGGCCGGCCGCCGGCTCGTCGATGAGCAAGAGCTGCGGCTTCGTTGCCAGCGCGCGCGCGAGCTCGAGCATGCGCTGCTCACCATAGGAAAGCGAACCGGCAAGCACATTGAGCCGCGCGGACAGCCCGACGAAGTCGAGCAGTTTTGCCGCCTCCTGATGGCAGCGGCGCTGGTCCTCGACGAAATGCACGCCATGAACGACGTACTGCCAGGCCGGAATGCGGTGGTGGACGTGGAATCCCGCCAGCACATTCTCGAGCACACTGAGCTGCCGGAACAGCCGGATCTTTTGAAAAGTGCGGGCGATCCCGAGGCGCACCCGTTGGTGCGCGGGCAGGACGGTCAGATCGGCGCCCTGGAACGAAAGCACCCCTGAGTCCGGCTTGAAAATGCCGCCGATCAGGTTGAGCAGCGTCGACTTCCCGGCCCCGTTCGGACCAATGATCGCAAAGATGGAGCCTGCCGGCACGGCGAACGAAATGTCCGCCACCGCCTTTACGCCGCCGAAACTCTTGTGCAGCTGTTCCGCCTGGAGAAGCGACCCGGACTGGGTGGCGACCGCGGGAGCCTGGGCCGGATTCATGCCGACCGCCCCAGCCCGAGTTTTTCGCCGATCAGGCGAGCCGCCTGCGCGAGACCTCCCGGCATAAAGAGGACGACGAATGTGAGCGCCGCTCCGTAGACGACCAGCCGCAGGTCGCCAAAGCCGCGCAAGACCTCGGGCAAGATCGTCAGCAGAATCGCTCCGAACACGGGGCCGATTAAAGTGCCCATGCCGCCGACGATCACCATGGCAAGGATGTTGAAGGCTTCCGAAACAAAAAAGGCATCCGGCACCAGCGTTCCGACGAAGCTCGCGTAAAAACAGCCGGCGGCGCCGGCGATTGCTGATCCGACGCCGAAGGCAAAGACCTTCCAGGCAGCGGCATTGATGCCGAGCGAGGCCGCCGAGACTTCATCCTCGCGGATCGCCGTCAGCGTCTCCCCGATCGGCGAGCGCACCAGCTGACTGAGCAGGACATACGCAAGAAATGCGAATCCGGCGACCAGATAGAAAAACGCGGCGAGGTTACGAAAATCGGCAACAACCATGCCGCCGAGAACCAACGCGGGGGGCGGAGCTATTCCGTAGATCCCGAGCGGCCCCTGCGTCAGGCTGATCCAATTCAGAAGAATCTGGTGAACGATCACGGCAAATCCGAGCGAGGCGATCGCGAGATAGTGGCCGCGCAGCCGCACGGCAAACAGCGACAGAAAAATTCCCGCGGCGCCCGCGAATGCGACCCCGGCAATGAAGGCGAACCAGAACGGGATCCCGAGCTTCACGATCAGAAGCGTCGAAACATAGGCTCCCAGCCCGTAGAATGCCGAATGACCGAGATTGAGCTGGCCCGCATACCCGAGGATAAAATCGAGTCCGATCGCGAGCAGCACGTTGATGGCGCAGACCGTCAGATTGGTGCGCCAATAGGTGTCGTCAAAGACGAGAGGCAGGATGATGATGGCGATCACCGCAATCAGATAACCCAGCCACCGGGACCGCAGCGCCGCACGCTGACCCAGCAAAGGCTGCACAAGCGCCGGATCAGACATTCTCTTCGCGTCTTTCCGAAATGAGCCCGGTCGGCCTGACCGCGAGCATCAGCAAAAGCAGCGCAAACACCACGATGTCGATGAGACCAGGGTCAAGAAACTGCGTCGTATAGCTTTCGATGAGACCGACGATGAGCCCCGCGAGAATGGTGCCCTCGACATTCCCGAACCCACCGATGATGACGATCGCGAAGGCCTTCACGATCACCGATGTGCCGGCAAACGGCGTTAGAACCAGCACCGGCGCCAGCATGGCGCCGCCCATCCCAGCCAGCGCCGAGGCGATGACGAATGTCAGCATGATGAGATAGTTGGGATTGATGCCCATCAGCCCGGCGGTTTCGCGATCCTGCGCTACTGCGCGCAGGGCCTTCCCAAGGAAGGTGAATTTCATGAAGGCGTAGAGCAGCGCGATGGTCAGCGCGGAGACGATGATGATGATGACATTCTGCCAGGAGACAAAGATGCCGCCGAAGCGCAGAACCTGGCTGCTGTAGGGGGTTTCGAAGGCATAGGGGATGGGTCCGAACCACGCCAGCATCAGGTTTTGCATCATTACCGAGACGCCGATGGTAGCGATCAGCGGCAACAGCTCGTTGCCCTTGTGCCGCAAGGGCGTGAAGACAGAAGCATTGATCAGCCAGCCCAGCGCCGCACCCACGACAAAAGCGACGGCGATACTCAAGATGTAGTTGCCGCCGATGAGATGCATGAAGAAATAGGCGGCGAAGGCTCCGAGCGTGACAAAGTCGGCGTGCGCGAAATTGATCTGCACGAGCACGCCGTAGATCAGCGTCAGGCCTAGCGCCACCAGAACGTAGAGACTTCCGAGAACGACGCCGTTGATCGCCTGTTGCAAGACGATCGTTGCTGTCATTGCCGGATCAGTTCCACTTCAGACTGGTCCACGACATGTCGGGCTTCGTCTCCATGTAGTGGACGGTATCCATTTTGATGTTCTGGTTGGTTTTGTCGAATTCGACGCTGCCGGTAACGCCAGAATAGTTCTTCGTCGCGGCAAGTCCGTCACGAATCGATTGCGGATCCTTTCCGCCACGTTTCACCACGTCAGCTATGAGCATGATCTGATCATAGGCATGCGCGTTGAGATGCGTCGGATCGGCGTTGTATTTCGCTTTGAACGCAGCCATGAAATTCTTGGCGACATCGCGCGTGTCGGTCGGATCGAACTGAACGATACGGATGTAGCCGAGGGCTGCCTTGCCGGCCTTCTGCTCGAAACCGAAGGGCAGCCATATCGTTCCGATCTGGATGGCATTTCCACCGCCGCCCTTGGTCACGCCGGCCTGAGCCAGCGCCTGCGTTATCTTGAGACCCTGTCCTTCCAGCGTATAGGTCGGAATGACGTCCACCTTGCCGAGGCCAGCGACGCGCGTGGCGATGGAGGTGAAATCGTTGACGTCGCGGCCGAAGCCGATCTCAGCGAGCACTTTGCCGCCAAGCTTGGTGAAGTTCTCCTTGAACACGTGCGCATTTCCGATACCGGCATTGGTGTTCTCGAACAGCAGAACCGCCGTACGGGCATTCATGCGCTTGTAGGCATTTTCCGCGAGATTGATGCCCTGCATCACTTCGTTGGGCATGATGCGGAACGTCCACGGATTGCCTGGTTCGGTGATCTTGATCGACGAGGAGCCGGCGTTGAGGAAAGGCACCTTGGCCTGCTCGACGATCGGCATGACCGCCAGCGTCGCGTCCGAGCATTCCTCGCCGATGATGACATCGGGCTTGAACTGCTCGATCAGCCGCTTCGCCGCCTGCGTGGCCGGGAGCGGGCTGCAGCTTGAATCCTCGTACTGAACGACGAACTTGTAGCCGTTGACGCCGGTCTTGTTGAGCTGCTCGAGCGCGAGCTCGACGCCCTGCTTGTCCTGCGCGCCGAAATAGGAGCCCGGTCCCGACATCGGAAACAGCGCCCCTATCTTGATTGTCTTGTCCTGCGCCTGCGCGGCCGGACCGCTGGCAAAAAGACCTATCGCTGCCAGGCATGCGAAGAGAGCACGGAATACCGTGGTCATTTTGGTGTCCTCCCCAGAACGATTATTGCTGAAGCAAAGCCTATCAATGATTTGGCAGCGCGGTAAAGCAACTTGCCGGGACGCACCGTGCGTCAAAAGACGCCTGCATGTGTTCCTCTTGCCTTCCGTGCAGGCTGATCAAAGCCCGCCAGCGCTTTGAAAAGACTGCCGATCGGGCACCGGTTTGACCGAAATTCTTAGCGAGCGAACGCAATTGAGAGCCCGCCCGCACGTTCTGTTTGCAGTGTCTCCCGTACTGCTTCTCAGGTGGCAATGCTCGCGCCCGATCCTTAGTCAGAATGATTCAGTCGACGGACCTTGCCCAGCAGGAAAGCAGCATCCCGGGCAAAGATGTATTTGAGAAACTGGGTCGCTGCCTTGATTCTGCTGGTGTGGGTTTGCTCGGTCCGAACGGAGACCCAAACGTCCCTTTGCACCGACACCTTGTCCGACAGGATGCGCTGGAGGCCTGCAACGCCCTCGCCGACAAAGGTGGGCAGCAAGGCGATGCCAAGTCCCGACACGGCGGCATTGCACTGAGCGAATACGCTGTTGCTGTGAAAGCTCATGACAGGTGCGGTGACGACCTCGTCGAGCCAGCGGACCGCATTGATGGCCAGAAGATCGTCGATGTACCCGACAAATACATGATGATCGAGGTCCTCACGTTTTTTGGGAGTGCCGTGGCGTTGCAAATAATCCTTCGAGCAATAGAGAAAGAGCGAGAATTCGCCGTAAAGAGAGCTCTTTAACCCCCGCGCATTAGGATTGAAGAAGCTTAGAAAAATATCGGCTTCCTTGCGATTCAAGTCGACGACCTGCGGAATGCTCACGAGCTCGATTTTGAGACGATCTGAAAATTTCCGCAGCGCCGGCAGACATCGAGCGAGATAACCGCTGGCAATCCCTTCCATGGTGGCGATCCGAACGACCTGCTCCACCTCACTCCTGCCGCGCGTAAATACGTCTTCCAGAGAGCCCGCGTGGCGATCCATCTGTTCGACGTGTTTGAGCAGACCACGCGCTTCGTGACGGACGGCAATACCCTTCCGACTGCGATCGAACAGTTTTACGGCAAGCAAAGCTTCAAGACGGCCGATCCTGCGGCATACGGTCGAATGATCGAGTCTCAGCCGCCGCGCGGCTGCATGAACGCTGCCCTGACGCGCGACCTCGAGGAAAACCTTGAGATCGTCCCATTTGGCGGCATTCGTTCCAGCTCGGTCTGTCGCTGTCATCGCGGTCTCAAGAATACAACAATTGGACACTGCGTGGTGCAAAAATACACAATGCGATCTGGCGAATTTGCATGATTACCTAGACCGCCGAGAGGGCGGCTCATGCAAAAACTGGCGGCCGATGTGGCGATCATAGGGGGCGGCGCTGCGGGCTGTTATGCCGCTCTTTGCCTGCACAAGCAGGGGCTCAAGCCGCTCATCATTTGCAAAGGCCTGGTCGGCAAAAGTGGCGCGTCTCTTTTTGCCGGAAATCTCGTGATCTCCGGACGGCTCCTGGGCAACACCGAAGCCCAGGCACGAAATACTGCCGAGTTCCTGATCAAGTATCACAATCAGTTCCTCATCGATCAAAACTGGGCTCGGCGATGCGGTGAGTGGATCGAGCGCGTCTACTACCCGGAATTGGAAGAGCTCGGACTTTATTTTCGTCGCGACGACGCAGGCAATGTCGTCACCAGTCCCGGCGCGATCCGAAGCGTGGCGGCTAACGTCCAGGGCAACTCCGGCGTGCCGTTCATGGATCTGCGGCGAAAGCAAATCATGCGCGCCGGGATTCCGCGGCTTGAGGAAACCGTCGCAACCGCGCTTCTGCGCAACAGCAAAGGCAATGTGAGCGGCGTCGTGTGCCTCGACTACATCAACGGCACCTATGTCGTGGTGCAGGCACGCGCCGTTGTCCTTGCCACGGGCTATTCCGATCGACTGCACAAGCGATCGACGGGCACCCGCGAGATGTCGGCGGATGGAATCGCGATGGCATGGCGCGCAGGTGCCGACCTCGTGAACATGGAAATGCAATGGTGGCATACCAACGATATTGCCGATCCACCCTGCTGGCAGCGCATGCAGGTCTATCCCAATCCGATGCTTGGTTCAGAGAAATCGGCACGAATGCTCAATTCCGCCGGCGAAGAGTTCTTCAACCAGCAGAACGACGATCCGTTGGCGTTTGGTCCGTATACGGTGCAGCTCAAGGCGCTGGCCAAGCAGGTGCGCAGCGGCAAAGCTCGTTACGACGGGGGCTACTATGCCGGGTTCGATCATTGTGATGCCGCCGAGGTTGAGGCCTATACCACCTATGGCAAGGCCTTCCGCCAACTTGGCCTGAGCTTTCCAGACGAACTGGTCGAGACGTCCGTCACTTCGCACTACCGTCAGGGCGGGATCGACGTCGACAACGCAACAATGCGCGCGTCCATTCCCGGACTGTATGTGGCCGGCGGCGTGGGCGGGCACAGCAACGGGCTGATCGGACTGGCCACCTACGATGGCAAGGTGGTCGCCGACGGCATTGCCGGCGATTTCGACCGGCTCGAGGAAGAAAGCGTCTCGGAGAACGAATGGACTGCAGAGATACGGCGCCTGGATCGCCTGCGGAATAGTTCCGGCACGGGGACCTCGCCGGCCACGTTGAAGAACATGATCCGCGACTTGATGTGGGATAAAGTCGGCGTCGAGAAAGATGCGGCAGGCCTCGAAGCCGCTCTCTCGCAGATCCAACAGATACGACTCGAGCTGCTTCCGGAGATGAAAATCAGCAGCGGGAACCGCGTGGCCAACTACGAATGGCTCGATGCGATCGATGTCGTCAATATGGTCGATGCCTGCGAGGTGATTGTCCACTCGTCCCTGCAGCGCAAGGAAAGCCGCGGACCATTTTTCCGGCGCGATTTTCCCTCGACCGACAACAGGCATTGGCTCGCTGCAAACGTTTTGAAGAAAGCGGGCAACGAAATTCGATTCGAAAAGCGTCCCTACGAGCTTCCCTATTTTTCGCCAAGTTTTGAAACGCGAGACAACCTCGAGGTACCCTGGTGATGCCTGCCGATCTGGCTGACAGGCCATTGAGCGCCGCCAGCAGAATGGGCCAGCTGGAACGCGCCGACACGCTCGCCGCGCGAAACCGACGTTTCAGCGAGGGGCAAAAGATCCAAGTGCGCATACGCCGGCATGATGATCTCGGCACACGCTATCAGCAGTTCGAAGTGCCTTATCAAAAGCGCATGCGCGTTCTCGACGCGCTCAACTGGATCGCGGACCACGAAGCAGGCGATCTCGCCTATCGCTGGATATGCGGTTCGAGAATGTGCGGTACATGCGCCGTCCGGATGAACGGACGTGAAGTGTTATCCTGCTGGGAGGCGGTCGAGCCGGCGATGACGATCGAGCCGTTGCGCAACCTTCCGGTTATTCGAGATCTCGTCGTCGATCGCAGCCCCTTTGAACAAAAAGTGGCGGCGCTTGAGCCCTGGATAGAGCGGGCGGTGCCCTACGCAGGGTTTCCAGAAAAGCTCACGCACAGGCAGATGAAGGACGCATCGAAGGCGCTGGATTGCATTGGCTGCATGTGCTGCTATTCGGCCTGCCCGGTCATCGGCCTCGGTGGTCTCACGGATTTCGCAGGCCCGGCACCGTTGGTGCAGCTCGGGCAGACTGCACTCGATCCGCGCAACAGCAAGGAAAAGCTCGCCCGGTCTCTTGCGCTCACCAGCATCTTCAGTTGCATATCCTGCTACAAATGTGAGGAAGCCTGCCCGGCCGCAATTCCGATCGTCAGCCGCGTGATCGAGCCGCTAAAGGCAAGGGCGGCTGAGTTGCTGCCGCAGATGGCGATCCATTCGCGGGCGTTTCGCACAATCATCGCCCAACGCGGGCGCATCGATCCTGGCGCGCTTGTCCTGCGCGTGCAGGGGGTGCGGGCGCTCGCCAATTTTTCCCGCATCTTTCGGATGCTCATCCGCGGCAAGGTCAATCCGCTCAAAACGCTTCTCGGAATCAGAACGGCGGCCAGCAGACCGGCGCAGCATCTCCTTGGCAAGGGCAATAACGGATCATGAAATTCGCCTATTACCCCGGCTGTTCGGCGCGCAGCACCTGCGCGGAGCTTAATGCCGCCACGCACCGGGTGGCGGCAAGGCTGGGGCTCGATCTCGTGCAGCTTGAATCGGCGACCTGCACGGGCGCGCGCGAGCTGCGCGCGATTGATCCTCCCGGATTCTATGCGCTCAACGTGCGCATTTTGGCTTTGGCCGAACGCGAAAACCTGCCTCTGATGACGATCTGCAACACATGCACGCTGAACCTGCTGGACGCGCATGCCGCCTTCGTGAGCGACAGCGATCTCGCCGAAGCGCTCAACCGTCGGCTGGCTGGCGAGGGCCTCAAGTACAGCGGCCGCACCAAGATCAGCCACTTCCTGTGGGTCCTGCACGAGGAAATCGGCGAAGCGCGTCTACGGCAACTCGTGGTCAACCCGCTCACCGACTTAACAGTGGCTGCCTTCTATGGCTGCCATATCACGCGCCCGCCTCTGCGCTATGGCTTCGTCGACTCGCGCAACAACATCGCAATAGAACGGCTCGCCGAGATCCTCGGCTGCCGGCCAATCGACTACAGCGGCCGCACCGAATGCTGCGGCTTTCACACGGCCGCGCACGAGGAAAAGGTCGCGATAAAGCTGACCGGACAACACATGATGTCCGCCAAAGCTGGCGGCGCCCGAACAATGGTGACGCCCTGCCCGCTTTGCCACACCGTTCTTGACGGCTTTCAACGTGAGATCGAGAAAGATCTCGGACAGGATCTCGACCTGCCGGTCCTTCACCTTCCTCAACTAGTAGGGCTGGCGCTTGGACTTTCACCGCAAGAGTTGAATCTCGATCGGCACATCGTGCCATTGGCCGCGCCTCTGCATACGGAACGGAGGCAGCGGTGATGATTATTATCCGCCGCATCCTTCCATCGTGGTTATTGGGAACCCGACTCTGCGTTTATTCGTCGCGCGGGCGCAAAAAGCACGGGCAGTCAAATGCAAACCATTGCCACGCAGCGATAATGCCCGGAAAATATCCCGGGGGCATTGCGTCATGATCGATACGTTGTTGCTGCTGGCCCTTAACGGGCTGATCTGGGGGTTGATCATTGCCTTGATCGCCCTTGGGCTGTCGATCATTTTCGGTCTCCTCGACGTCATCAACATCGCTCATGGCGACTTCTTCATGGTCGGCACGGTCCTGGCGTGGTTCACGCTGGAGGCGACGGGCAATTTCTGGCTCGGATTTCTGGTCGCGCCTCTGATCGGATTCATTCTTGGTGCATTGATCCAGCGCTCTGTCATTCAGCCGATCAGGGGCACCGCGGCGCTCTCGATCGTTGCGACGTTTGGCCTCTCTCTAATCCTTCAGGAAAGCGTTCGTATCGCCTTTGGTCCGGTCCCCCGGCGCATCCTTCCGCCCATCACGGGCACCATCCCGTTGTTCGGCATCGAATATGAGGTTTACCGGATCTTCGCCGCCGTACTCTCCATCGCTGCTCTGGGCGGCTTCTTCCTCTTTCTGCAGCGCACGACGGTGGGCACGTGGATGCGCGCCGTTCGCCACGACCGCGACACCGCGATCGCAATGGGGATCCCCGCACAGCGCATTTATATTCTGACCTTCGGAATCGGTTTCGCGCTGGCGGCTTTTGGAGGGGCCGTCGCTGCTCCGATCACGACCGTGGATTTCCGCGGCGGCGTGGACATCCTGCCGGTCTGCTTCATGGCCGTCATCATCGGAGGGCTTGGTAATTTGCCTGGAACCGCCGCCGCGGCCGTCCTTCTCGCCTTCTTTGAGGGCATCATCCAGAGCGTTGCGGATCCGACCATCGCACGCATCGCCTCCCTGGTGTTGATGAGCGCGGTGCTATTGTTGCGCCCGCAGGGTCTCTTCAAGGGGCATGTGCGATGACTGGACGTGCTGTTATCGAGCGCACTGCGTTCGTCGCTTTCGCCGCATTCATGTTGTCCGTGCCGTGGTCGGTCCCTTCGCTGATAAGTCAATTCTGGGTCAGCGTCATCACCGAAATTCTGATCTGGTCCCTTTTCGCCGCAAGCGTGAACCTGCTGTTCGGTTATGTCGGATTACTGTCGTTCGGCCAGGCGCTGTATTTCGGTTTCGGCATGTACGGAGTCGGCATCGGAATCGATCAGCTTCATCTTACGTTCTGGCCCGCCTTTGGCCTCGGAATTGTCGCCGCCATAGCGATGGCGCTTGTCTCGGGTGTGTTCGCAGTCAGGCTCACCTGGCATTACTTCGCCATCATCACCGTAGTGTTCTCGTTGATCTTTTATTTCATTGCCGTGCGCATCAAACCTCTGACTGGAGGTGACGACGGCATCAATTTCAGCATGCCTCCGACATTCACATTTGGCCGCTCGGTGTGGAGCTTCACCGATCCCACATTTCAATATTTCTTCATTCTGGGAACCGTGGCGTTCTGCTTCTACCTGATGCATCGCGTCACGCGCAGTCCCCTGGGCAAGGCATTCGTGGCGATCCGCGACAATGATGTCCGCGCAGCGTTGATCGGCATCAATGTCTATCTCACCCGCCTGACCGCGTTTGTGATGGCCGGTTTTCTTGCCGGCGTGGCGGGCGCGCTGTTCGCATTTTTCGGTCGGTATGCGTCGGCGACGTACATGTTCTACCACGTATCGGGAGAAGGCGTCGTGTGGGCCATCGTCGGCGGCGCCGGGACGCTCTTTGGTCCTGTCATCGGCACGACTCTATTCATCGTGATCCGGGAAATCGTCTCCACCCACTGGGAGCACCACTCGCTGATTGTGGGCGTCATGGCAATTCTGGTCGTGATCCTCGCACCGAAAGGTCTCGTCGGTCTCTGGCGCGCAGCGCTCGATCGCATGGAGGACGCCAAGCAGTCAAAGGCAATGCCGCGAATGGTGAAGACTGAGTTATGACCGAAGCCGTTCTCGAAACACGCGAGCTGACGCGTCGATTCGGCGGGCTCACGGCAGTCGACAATCTGAATTTGACGGTGCCCAGCGGGCAGTTGCACGCCATCATTGGTCCAAACGGTGCCGGCAAGACGACGCTGTTCAATGTGATCTCCGGCTTGCTGCGGCCGCAGGCAGGTCACGTGTTCTTCCGTGGCCAAGAAATCACGGGCTTGCCGGCTCATGAAATCAGCCGGCTCGGTATCAAAAGGACATTGCAGGTGAAGAGCGTCTTCTCGCAGCTGACCGTTGCGGAAAATCTCTGGATCACTTGCGAAGGATCAAAGCGCTTTCTCCACCCGTTGCGTGACGCCCAGAGCGACCGTGCCGCACGTGAGCGCGTCGAAAAGACTCTGGAACAGGTTGGCCTCGCCGCCCTCGCCAATCGGCCCGCCGGCACTCTGTCATATGGCGACGTTGCGTTGCTCGAAATCGGCATGGCTTTGATCTCCGAGCCCAAATTACTCCTGCTCGACGAGCCCACCTGCGGCATGAGCCCCGCTGAAACCGAGCGGGCCGTGGAAAAAATCCGAGAGATGGCGCGGATCGTCGACATTGTGATCATCGAACATGACATGACCGTCGTGTTCGGAATCGCCGACGCGATTACCGTCATGGCACAGGGTGCCATCCTCGCCTCCGGGAATGCAAAACAGATTTCGGAGGATGAGCGGGTTCGCGAAGCATATCTGGGCCGTCCCGAAGACGAAGACTACGTCGAGGAGGCGCTGAATGCTTAGCCTTCGCGACGTCCACGTGCATATCGGCAAGCTGCACATCCTGCAGGGTGTCGATCTCGAGGTACGCGAAGGCGAGTGCGCCGCCTTACTGGGCCGCAACGGTGTCGGTAAGACGACAACGCTGCGCAGCATCATGGGACTGGTGCCTGCCAGCCGGGGCAAGATTGAATTCGATGGCGCAGACCTCACACGCAGCCCGCCTCATCTCATCCCGCGCAAAGGTATCGGATATGTACCGCAAGGACGGGGCATCTTCCCAACTCTGTCCGTGCTCGAAAACTTGCACATCGGCATGGCAGGAAAGCGCGACAGCGAACGGGAAGAATATGTCCTGACCTGCTTTCCCCGACTTAAGGAGAGGCTCAAGCAGTCCGGCAGCACGCTTTCCGGTGGCGAACAACAGATGCTGGCCATTGCCCGGTGCCTGATGATGCGTCCCAGACTGATCATATTGGATGAGCCTACCGAAGGCATCATGCCTCGGCTGGTTTCGCAGATTCGCAGGGAAATTCACCGCATCTCGCAGAGCGGCGTTTCAATTCTGCTGGTGGAGCAAAATGTCGAAACTGCGCTCAAGCTCTGCCCGCGCGTATTTCTCATGGAAAAAGGCACCATCGTTCATTCCGGCACGTCGACTGATCTCAAGTCGCAACCTGAAATCGTGCACCGATATCTGGGACTGTCGCACTGAACCAGCCAAGAGAGAGGGAGAAGCAAAATGGTGAAGAAATTGTCCCGCCGCAGTTTTCTCGAAGTCGCTTTAGCGGGGGGCGCACTCGGCACTGCCAACCTGACGCTCATGAAAGACGTTTACGCACAAGCCTCTGGCCCCATCGTGATCGGGCATCATTGCGATTTGACCGGTGTGATTTCGTCCTGGGGATTGTGGCATGACAAGGCGGCCAAGGCTGCCGTCGATATCATCAATCAGGGCGGTGGAATCTCCGGCCGCAAGGTTGAGCTTGCCACCGAAGATACGGAATCAAACCCGGCGAGTGGAGCGCGCAAATTGCGCAACCTCGTGCAGCGCGGCAACGCGGAGTTCATCGTCGGTTCGGTGCACTCCGGCGTGATGCTCGCCGCAATTCCGATCGCCTCGGAGCTCAAGACCATCTACTTCTCCACGGGCGAAGCTACCGAGGCGACAGGATCGAAAGGCACCCGGTTTTCATTCCGCACTGGAACGGACACCTACTCCATCGCAGCGGCGAGCCTGCCCTGGTGCGTCGAAAACTTCGGCAAGAAGTGGACGATCATCTATGCCGACTATGCATGGGGTCAGAGCACCAATCAGGAATCGAAGCACTACATCGAAAAGTCGGGCGGAAAGGTGCTGGCCAGCATCCCGATCCCACTCGATGCAAAGGACTTCGTGCCCTACCTTTCGCAAATTCCCGGCGAATCCGAAGTGTTGCTGCCGGCCTTCATAGGCTCCCTGTCCGTCGCTTTTTATACCCAGGCGAAGAACATGGGTCTCGACAAGAAAATGAAAATGTATTCGTCCTCCGCCAGCATCGAATCGATTGCTCCGGACGATATTCAGGGCGCTGCAGAGGGTGTCTACTTCTTCGAAAATTTCCCTCGCATGCTCAAAGCGAAAAACGATGAATTCCATAAAGAATTCATCCAACGAATGGGAATTGACGATGTGCATGCACGCGAAGTCGGCGGCACGCGAGTGATGGACAAGAGCCACGGCTGGCAGGCTTGGGAGGATATTTTTGCGGTCAAGCAGGCGATCGAGGCATCGGGCTACAAGACCCGCAAGGATGTCGAAGGTGTGATCCAGGCGCTTGAGGGCATGCACATGAAGAATTCATTGGCACATCCCCAGGGCGACAAAATCATCCGCAAGGAAGACCACGTCGGCATTATCGACTGCTACATCAGCCGCGTCGAAAACGGGAAGCTCGAAGTCAAGAAGCGAATTCCCAAAGAGGAGCTCGCAAAGAATATGCCGCTGCGCCATAACCTGTCGCAACTGCCGGTCTAACCGCACTCGCATAGGCGGCGGCGCAGGTCTCTGTGCCGCCGCCGTTCATGGCCGAAAACGATGTCGGAATATCCAAAATTCAAGGCGTGTGCTGCTCACGTCGCGCCGGTGTTTCTCGACGCGAATGCCACAGTGCAAAAGGCGTGCTCGCTCATCGCCGAGGCCGCAGGCGCCGGCGCACGGCTGATTGCTTTCCCTGAATCGTTCATACCGGGCTTCCCAGTCTGGGCGTCGGTGCAGGCGCCCATCAAAAACCACGAGTTCTTCAAACGTCTTGCAGCGAATTCCATCGAGATCCCGGGGCCTGAAGTGACAGCCCTCAGCCACGCGGCGCGCGAGCATGCAATCACGGTGTCGATCGGGGTGAGCGAGCGCTCACCGGTTTCAGTTGGTTGTCTGTGGAATTCCAATTTGCTGATCGCGGAAGACGGAACACTCCTTAATCATCATCGCAAGCTCGTGCCCACCTTCTATGAGAAGCTGATCTGGTCGAACGGCGACGGCCATGGCCTGCGTGTCAGCGACACGTCCATCGGAAAGATCGGTATGTTGATCTGCGGCGAAAATACCAATCCGCTTGCACGGTTTTCGCTCATGGCCCAAGGCGAGCAGGTCCATATCTCGTCCTATCCGCCGGTGTGGCCAACCCGACAGTCGAACGAGCCCGGCCGATACGATCTTGCTTCTGCCATCCGAATCCGTGCCGGCGCACATTCATTCGAGGGCAAGGTCTTTAATGTCGTTTCGTCCGGATTTCTGGACAGCAAGACACTTGAGGCTCTACGCGGCATCGATCGAGAGAGCCGTGAAACCCTGGAGCAAAGCCCGCAGGCCGTGTCCATGGTGCTCGGACCTTCGGGCGAGGTGATCAGCGATACCCTCTGCGACTCGGAGGGACTGCTCTATCAGGACATCGACGTCGAGCACTGTGTGGAACCCAAGCAGTTTCACGACGTGGTAGGCTATTACAACCGCTTCGACGTATTCGACCTGAAGGTCACGCGGAAGCGGCTTGCCCCTATCGAATTCATTGCGAACGTTCCGGAGCAGGCGGACACGCCCGATCCTGAGCAGCGGACATCTGATCAGCGATAGGCTGGCGGCGGAACCAGCATCAACTTTTTTGCCTTTCGCGCGTTTTTCCAAAGGGGCCTCGCCGGCTGCTTTCCTGCCGGCATCTCGATGCGAGGCCTGAAATGGCAAAAACCGCCGGTGATGCTCTTGTGGAAACGCTCATCCAATGGGGCGTCGAAGTCGTCTTCGGGATTCCCGGTGATGGCGTAAACGGAGTGATCGAGTCACTTCGCAAGAACCAGCAAAAAATCCGCTTTGTCCAGGTCCGTCACGAAGAAGCGGCGGCCTTCATGGCTTGCGCATATGCGAAGTGGGCGGGCAAGCTCGGCGTATGTGTCTCGACTTCGGGGCCAGGCGGAATCCATCTGCTCAATGGTCTTTATGATGCAAAGCTTGACGGGCAGCCGGTTCTGGCAATTACCGGCCTGCAGTTCCACGATCTGCTGCACACCTATACACAACAGGACGTCGAGCTCGACAAGCTGTTCATGGATGTCTGTGTCTACAACACGCGGATCATGGGCGCTGCGCATGTCGAGAACGCGGTCGAATTGGCCTGCCGCACTGCCCTCGCCTATCGCGGCGTGGCTCACGTCACGATACCCGTCGATATTCAGGACCAAACACTCAATGAGGACACGCGTTCAAAACGAAATCTGCCACACCACGTCTCCGACGTGATGTCGGAGGGAGCTCATATTCCGACCGAGGACCAGCTTTCTCTCGCCGCTGCAATCCTGAACGCCGGACGGAAGATCGCGGTCATGGCGGGCCGTGGCGCGCTGAATGCAAGATCGGAAGTGGAGCTCATCGCCGAGCGCTTGGGTGCGCCCATTGTAAAACCACTTCTGGGCAAGGGCGTTGTTCCCGACAACCACCCCTATACGACCGGCGGGGTCGGCCTGCTTGGCACCCGGCCATCCCAGGAGGCGCTGGAAAGCTGCGACACCCTGCTCATCGTGGGTTCCAGCTTCCCCTACATCGAGTTTTATCCGAGGCCCGGGCAGGCAAAATGCGTGCAGATCGAGCTCGACCCAAAACGTATCGGCTTGAGGTACCCGGTCGATGCGGCTCTCGTCGGCGATTCCGGCCGCACGCTGCGCGCTCTCCTTCCGCGTATCAATTTCCACCAGGACCGCTCATTCCTGGAGCAGGCCCAGGCGGGAATGAAGAAGTGGCGCGAGCTTCTGCAAGAGAGAGGCACACGCACGGACATGCCGATGAAACCCCAGGTCGTGGCGCACACTCTCAATTCGCTTCTTTCAGACGACGCAATCGTGGCAACGGATTCGGGCACGATCACCACCTGGTGCGCCCGCCACATCGACATGCGTGGCGCCATGATGTTCTCGTGTTCCGGAAACCTTGCCACGATGGCCTGCGGCCTGCCCTACGCCAATGCCGCGGCCGTTGCTTACCCCGGTCGGCAGGTCATCGCATTCGTAGGCGACGGTGGCTTGTCGATGCTGCTCAGCGAACTCGCAACCGCGGTCAAATACAAGCTCAACGTCAAGATCATCGTAATCAAGAACAACGTGCTCGGGCAGATCAAATGGGAGCAGATGGTATTCCTGGGCAACCCGGAATACGTCTGCGAGCTTCAGCCAATCGATTTCGTGACCGTAGCCCGTGGTTTCGGGCTGGAAAGCTTCAGGATCGAAGACCCGACCACCTGCGGAGACGTTCTGCGCCGCGCGCTCTCCGTCAGCGGGCCCGCCCTCGTGGAAGCGGTGGTGGACCCCAACGAGCCGCCGATGCCGCCTGAAATCACCATGACGCAGGCCGCGCACTTCGCGGAGGCGCTCGCACGCGGCACCCCCGGCGCCGCAAAAATCCTCGGCACTGTCGTGGGCGACAGAATACGTGAGATGATCTGAGCTCTGCGATGCATTTCGATGGCGTCCCCGTGGAGCGGGTGGACGCAGCCGTTTACACGGTCCGAACCGAAACGCCTGAACAAGACGGCACATTCGATTGGGACCGGACCACGGTCCTTGTGGTGGAAGTACACGCGGCTGGAAAAACCGGCCTTGGCTACAGCTACACATGTGCGGCCGCCGCCAGGGTTGTGACGGAGACGCTTGCCCCGATACTGATCGACAAAGATGCCTTCGCCATCCCGTCTCATTGGAAGGCGATGTTGCGTTCGGTTCGAAATTTCGGCTCGCGCGGCGTCTGTGCCAACGCCATCGCCGCAGTCGACGTGGCACTTTGGGATCTTAAAGCACGGCTTCTCGACGTCCCGCTCGCACAGTTGTTCGGAATGATTCGGGCCAGTGTCTCGATATACGGCAGCGGCGGATTCACGAATTACACCGACCAGCAACTGCATGAGCAACTGGGCGGGTGGACACATGTCGACGGGTGCTGCTCGGTCAAGATGAAGATCGGCAGGGACGCTCGACGCGACGAAGAACGAATGCGCGTGGCGCGGAGCGCCATCGGATCTGCCGCACTGATGATCGACGCCAACGGCGCGTTTGACCTCAAGCAAAGTCTCGCAACGGCTCGACGCGCGCAGGAATTCGGCGTCACCTGGTTCGAGGAACCCGTCTCGAGCGATGACCTCAACGGATTGCGACTTCTGCGCGACCGCGTGCCCGCGCCTATCGAGATTGCTGCCGGCGAATATGGGTACGACCTCTTCTATTTCAGACGGATGATCGAGGCCGGCGCAGTGGATGTGATTCAAGCAGACGCCACTCGTTGCTGTGGCTACACCGGATTTATGGCTGCGGCCTGGCTCGCAGACTCGCACCCAATACCGCTCTCGGCCCACACGGCTCCTGCCCTTCATCTACCTGTCTGTTGCGCGGCCCCGCGGCTGCGTCACATCGAATGGTTTCATGACCATGTCCGCCTGGAGGCCATGATGTTCGATGGGGTGCCGAAGCCGAAGAACGGACAAATCGCGCCGGACCTTACGCGGGCGGGGCATGGGTTACGTTTGAAACGCGACGAAGTCGATCAATTCAAAATTTGAGCGTCGGGGCGACAGCGCAGAAAGAAGAGAAAGCCATGAACAGCCTGCATTCTCCCCAGCCCGCCCCAGACAAGTCAGACCCCGATCGGCGGATCGAATTTGCGCCGAGTGGCCGCATACGGACGGCCTACACCGCAACTCCGGGACTCGACGCAAAAGCGCTCGCGGCAGAGATTGCCGCTGCGATCACAGGCGAAGTCAGGTTCGATAACGGCAGCCGCGCCTTATATGCGACGGACTCCTCCAATTATCGGCAGGTCCCGATCGGGGTGGTTATTCCCGAGACCAAGGAAGACGTGATCCGTACTATCGAGTTATGCCACCGTCACAACGCTCCCGTGCTGCCGCGCGGCGGCGGCACCAGTCTCGCCGGCGAATGCTGCAACACGGCTGTCGTCATTGATTTTTCCAAATACCTCAATCGCGTGCTCGAAATCGATCCGGTCAGACGCACGGCTCGGGTTGAACCCGGCTGCATTTTGGACACGCTGCGCGAAGCCGCCGCCCGCTACGGCCTTACTTTCGGCCCCGATCCCGCGACGCACGATCACAATACGCTCGGAGGGATGATCGGCAACAATTCTGGCGGGGTGCACGCTCTCATGAATGGCATCACGGTATTCAATGTGCGGGCACTCGAGGTCCTGACCTATGATGGTGTACGACTTGAAGTCAGCGCTACGGACGAACAACAACTGAACAGGATCATCGATGCGGGCGGCCGCAGAGGGACGATCTATCGCGACTTGAAGAACCTTCGTGACGTAAGCGCTGGACTGATCCGGTCACGGTTTCCTGACATTCCGCGCCGCGTATCAGGTTACGAAAATCTCGATCAGCTGTTTCCGGAAAACAACTTCCAGGTCGCACGTTGCCTCGTCGGTACCGAAGGCACCTGCGTCACAGTCCTGGAAGCAACCCTTGATCTGATCCCGAATCCGCGCGAGCGCGTGCTGGTGATCATGGGATTCACGGACGTTTTCGAGGCCGCGGACGCAGTTCCGCGGGTTCTTCCCCACAAGCCCATTGGTCTGGAAGGCATGAACGAGCTGCTGGTCGACCATATTCGCGTGAAACATCTGGACGAAAGTAACTTGCGTGACCTGCCAGAAGGCAATGGCTGGCTCATCGTCGAATTTGGCGGAGACTCGTGTTCGAGCGCACGCGAGCATGCGGAGAACCTCGTCCGCGAGCTGGCTGACCAGAAAAAGGTGCATTCGCGCGTGGTGGTCGAGGCGAGCCAGCAACAGCGGATCTGGAAGATCCGTGACTCGGCGCTTGGCGCCGAATCGTACGTGCCAAACCATCCCGATACCTGGCCGGGATGGGAAGACTCTGCGGTTCATCCGGAAAATCTCGGCAAGTATCTCCGCGAGCTGAGTGCGCTGTTTCACAGGTACGGCTACAACCCATGCCTATACGGCCATTTCGGCGACGGCCTCGTCCATTGCACGGTTGCCTTTGATCTGTACGACGAGCCGGGAATAGCAAAGTGGCGCCGTTTTCTCGATGAAGCTGCCGCACTCGTCGTGAAATACAACGGCTCTCTTTCCGGCGAGCACGGCGACGGACAGGCCCGCGCCGAATTGCTGAAGACCATGTACGGCCCTGCGCTGGTCGAAGCCTTTCGCAAATTCAAGACGATCTGGGATCCTCAGGGCCGCATGAACCCGGGCAAGGTGGTTGATCCATATCCAATCACATCGGACCTGCGCCTTGGTCCGAGCTATCACCCGCCGAAATTGAAAACGCACTTCGCTTTCCTGAACGAGGGAAATTTCGATCGCGCCGCACAGCGCTGCGTCGGTGTCGGCAAATGCCGGCGTCGTGACGCGGATCATGAGGTCATGTGCCCGAGCTACCTCGCCACTCACGAGGAGAAATACTGTACCCGCGGCCGATCACGGCTGCTGTTCGAAATGCTTCACGGTGGTCCGATCAATGACCGCTGGCAAAGCGAGGCCGTCGAGGACGCTTTGAATCTCTGTCTGGCCTGCAAAGGCTGCAAAAGCGATTGTCCCGTCCACGTCGACATGGCGACGTACAAATCCGAATTCCGGGCACATCACTACTCCGGGCGACTCAGACCGCGCGCGGCGTATGCCATGGGCCGCATCCATGAGCTGGCCCGCGCCGCATCTCACGTGCCACGGCTCGCAAATGCTCTCATGCGTGCGCCGGTCTTGGGGCCGCTCACAAAGGCACTGGGCGGCATCGCGCAGCAGCGGACGATCCCTGCTTTTGCTCCCGAGAGCTTTTCCGCCTGGTTTCACCGCCGAACCAATCGGCTGCGGAGCGCGCGCAAGGTGCTGCTGTGGCCCGATACATTCAACAACGCTTTCCGGCCGGAAACCGCCATTGCCGCGACAAGGGTGCTGGAAGCTGCGGGCTTCGAAGTTGCCATTCCTGACAGGCCGCTCTGCTGCGGACGCCCGCTCTACGACTGGGGCTGGCTGCCTCGGGCGAAGCGTTTGTGGGAGGAAACCTTCTCGGCTCTCAAACCGGCGGTCGAAGCGGGCATGCCGATCGTCGGATTGGAGCCGGCCTGCGTATCGGCATTTCGTGATGAGCTCGTCAATCTTTTCCCGAATGATGAACGGGCGAAGCGTCTCTCGAACCAGACGATGTTTTTCAGCGACTTTATTGCCGCCCATATTGGCGACCTGGTTGATCGACGTGCTCCCTTGAAAGCTCTCGTCCAGATCCACTGTCACCAGCACGCCGTCTTGAAAACGGATGGGGAGCGGAAGGTACTCTCTGGAATGAGGGTCGAGTACGAGGTGCTGCCCTCAGGCTGCTGCGGCATGGCCGGCGCTTTCGGCTTCGAGGCCGACAAATACTCGGTTTCGCAGACTATCGCAGAACGGGTCCTGCTGCCGCGCGTGCGCAGCGCAGATGCACAGACGGTCATTCTTGCCAATGGGTTCAGCTGCCGCGAGCAGATCGAGCAGGGAACGAGACGCAAAACCTTCCATATCGCGCAACTGATCGCAGAACGCGCAAACCTATCGGGCGCCAATGAAAGATTCCCATGACAGAAATCGGAAAGCGAGTGTGGGCAATTGCCGAGGGTTACATTCCCTCGCAAAGCGCGAGTGAACGGCGTGACCTCATTTCCCACGAAACCGCGTGCATCCTCAATGCGGGTGATCGAGACGCGCAGGTCTCACTGACGCTTTATTTTGCAGACCGGGAGCCCGTCGGCCCCTACCGGATCGTCGTCAAGGCGCGCCGCACGCTGCATTTGCGTTTCAATGACCTTTCCGAGCCGCCGGCACCCCGCGATACGGACTATGCATCGGTCTTCGTGTCTGATGTGCCTGTTGTCATTCAGCACACGCGGCTCGATTCACGTCCCGTTCAGTTGGCGCTTTTGAGCACGATCGCCTTTGGGCAGTAGGCTTTGGCTGGCGAAGGAAACAATTTGGACGTTTGCTATTTGCCATCCGTGGTCCTATTGATTTAGCGAATTTACAACGAGCGCCGACATCCACACAGTGATGGAGCCTGCCTTGCTGAGGATCTTTGCGCTGGCCGCCAGCTGGCGGAAACAATTCGACCCTTGCACGAAAAGCGTAGCCTCACCGACCTGCTGATGGTTTTCTGATGTAACCTTCCAACTTGCGCGCACTGGCGGCCGCAAGTTCAAGGTAGGAGGCGCAAAGGAGCGGCCATTTCTGCGGCGTGCGAGGACGATCTTCGAGAAGATGCGCGATCGCCAGCCGCGCACGCAATGTGGCGCGATGACAGCGGTAGAACGTGAATAGTTCGTCCGCCGGACCATCACGCAGGAGCCGCTTCATACGAGGCTGAATGTATTGGCCCGCCCCGCGCCCAATCGGTCGCATTCCAGGCTCAGAAATGCGACCTCGTCGAATGGATCGACGACTCTCAGTCGTGGATTGAATTCAAGACAGTCGATGATCGTCACCTGTTCGTTCAGCCAGATATGCTCGAGACGCAGGTCGCCGTGCCCATCGACGATGCGGCGATGGAGCAAACGTCTCTTGATCTGATGACTTCGCTTGCTCAGGAATACCTGCTGGGCAATGTCAATGCGCCGGACAAGGCCGGCAGGAACCTGAAGTCGCGGGTCGAGCAGGATGCGCCTGTTGTAGGCGAGGTTGGCCGCCCACTCGCTCAGATAGCGCGCCGGCGGGATAAATACCGGCCGCGCATGACGGTAGAACTTGGCCAGCGTTTCGACTAATCGATCCAGCTGCGAGCACTGGAGACGATTCTCTGCAATCAGCCGGTCAAGCATGAAGCGCTCGTCAAGCCGCTTCATCACGACCAGCCAATCGACCGGGGGGCCTGCGCCATTGATCGACAGCGCGCCGTCTTCGACCGTCAGGGCTTGCACATCCAAATAGACATCCGGCGCCAATCGGCGGTTTAGGCGCAACTCCGCACGGCACGCCGCCTCCCGCCTCGCGACGGTGGAAAAGTCGAGGTAGAGAAAACGTACGGGCTTCTTCCAGCTTGTAGACCTGGTGGTCCGCAAGAAAGACCCACGCCATGGGGGTTTCACGACGTTCGACCCGCGACGGCGGCGGATCATAGCTCTGCGGCTGGCTAAGGAAGGCGACTTTCCCCGCAATTGCGCAATGGACCAACCGGTGTCGTGGGCGCACTACGACGACACCTTTGTCGGTCGGACCTATCTGCGCGTCGAGCACTAACGAGAACTGCTCGCGTCAACAGCTGCCTTCAATCGCGCGTGTGGAAGGAGATATCGAAATTCTGGATCATAAAACGAGAGAACTGGAAAAAACTCCTTTGCCAGCGATGCAGACCAAGTCGCACTCTTGCATTCGGCTTCAATGCTGAGCGTTGTTTATTTCAGGATAGAGCCATACTTCAATCGTGCGACCCGCTTGCTGAAGTCGCACGCCATCGCTGTCAATCGAACTAACTTTCCAACCCAAAAAGTTATCGCCCTCCTTTGTCCATGTTCCCGAGTTGTTTACCTTAGTATAGATGTAGGCCTGCTTGGTTTTGCCCGCAATTATCACGCCGGCAACGATGAAACCGGGGTCGACGACATTTGCAGGCGGTGGTTTCGCTACCGCTACCGGGCGCGCAGGCGGAACAAAGGGCTCTCGGCTCTTATAAAATATTGGTCGTGCCAGGATTTCTTTATAGCTATCCATCGTCCTCTTGATTTCAACGCGATCAACAGAAGATATTGAGTTCGGCTTCCAGTCCATCTTGTCTACTATGACTTTGCTGTTGGAACGGAGCTCGCTAGCGGTTACAGCCAGCAACCAGAGGTTCACACCAGCGACGAGCATCACACCGCAATGGCTCAAGGAGACGCGCTCCAGCATCATTGCTCGCGGCCCCTGAACTGAACGGCTCCAAAAACTTCGAGCTGCGCTTGAATAATTGGTTCAGCTTGGTGTGCTGACGGCCCATTGGACGGTGTCACCTTAATCGCGGCGTTTGTAATGAATAAATAGGGCTTCGCAGCCTCGATGGCGAATATCGCCCGATAGATAGACTGAAGTGAACCGTTGATATCAAGACGCACTCCAGAATACTCGATCTTATCGGTCGTCCTCAGGGGTAAACCCTGCACCGCTCGCGGCTGGGCACCGGCTGTTACGATGAGCGCTTTAACACGCGTCTGGAGTTCAGCGTTAATAACATGGTCATTTGACCCAGCAAGAAACTCCCCCCGTTGCAATTCCGTTTCGATAGAGCGTTCGATATTCTGAGCGTTATTCTTTTGTACCGCGACGGCGGTTAGACGCGCCAGCACTCCACGCCGATCATTAATAAGAGCGTTCCGATCGGAAAAAAACGTGTATGCGGGTAACACGAGAGCAGCACCGACTGCGACGCAAAACACGCTGTTGCAAAGCACAAACACGGTTCGACGAAATATTTTACTTCGGTACCACCTATTCATCGATGCAGTGCCTTTTTTTCGTGCTCCGAGTGGATGACCTTAGTCTGCAACGTGAAGCGCTCCACCTTTTCTACCGGATCCAAAAACACAGGAGCCGTTAATGCGGCATCTGAAAACAACGACGATTTGTTAAGTATGCTGATCAGACCGGGCGCAGCAGCAGAAAAGCCGGTCATGGTGATTTGTTGGCTTCGTTTATCCGGTGATTCAACAAACCGCAATTCAGTAAGCCAGGTATTGGACGGGAGTATGCGAGTTGCCTCTTCCCATACATCGATGAAGAACGGCGCAGACTCACGATGAATGCGCAAACGCCGCAAAGCCCCTTGCTTTCCTTGCACTGCTCGTATGATTTCTCGCACTTCCCGAGCCTTCGGCGCGACCTCGGCAATCTCGGATTCAAGATTGTCAATTAGCGCTTGCTGATGCCAGTACTTGGCGCCGCCTGCAACAAATGCGAGCGCGGCAGCGCTGTAAGTAAGCGCAAGTATCGATTTTTGGGTCCACGATGCCGGCTTCGGTTTGGTCGGATTTAATCTAATAACGGGTAATGGCGATGTTTCGTTTCCCCCTTTGCGCCCAATAACCATTGCCACCTCATCGATGCCAATTTGAAGATGCGATACCGTCTGATGGACGTTCTCACGCATTACGATCCATTGCCAAATGGACACTTTGTCGCCGTCAGCGGTCCTGGGCGCAATGTGATCACAATATATCTCGCCGAGATTGAATGGCGTCTTTTTCAATAGACTCTGTTCAACGATTCGGTCGATGTCACCGTTGACTTCGATTGGAAGTGTCATCCTTCTGCAAAAGATGTTTTCAATAGGCAGGTGTATGGCGATATCAACATCTGCTCTTCCAACTCCCTGCGAATTCAAGAAGCGCTGAATTGCCCCAACCGAATAGTCGCGCTTCTCAATTTGCTCGCTCAGCAACGCATGGTGATTTGCGGTTTGCAGGCTGAGTGCAACGACGTCTTCTTGAATTGCAAGGACCAAAACCTTGCGGCCCCTGTGAATGAGCCTTTCCCCCATTTTTTGAGGGATCAAATCAAGAAACTCATTTAACCACCACGAGCCGAGGCGTCGTGTAGCGTTGGCTAAACGAGCGGAGCAGCGCTGAGATATGGCGAAAAGCTTTTTAATGTCCATGTAAAGCGTTTATCCCATCCGCGTTACCCGCAAGACTTCTTCGGCGGTGGTTTCGCCCCTCCATATCTTCACTGCGCCCATGGCGTACATGTTGGTCATCCCAGCTTGTCGTGCCGCAGCATCAATGCGGTCATCAGGCGCCTCCGCCAGAATGAGGCGATGCACTTCCTCGTTAAGAAGAAGAATTTCAGAGATCGTTGAGCGCCCGGAATATCCTGTATTCCCACATTGCTTACAGCCTTTCGCCATTCGAATAGTCGGCGGTCCATTTGCTTCGACATTCGGCAAGGTTCTCGCGAGCTCGCTCGTCCAATACGAAGCCAGTTCATGCTCGCAAGCGCAGTGCGGGCACAGCTTCCGAACGAGGCGTTGAGCCAGAACACCTTTAACGGTCGATGCCAGCAGATAATTCTCAATCCCAATATCTATGAGCCGCGTAATCGCAGTGGCTGCGCTATTGGTGTGCAAAGTCGACAGCACCAAATGCCCAGTGAGAGATGCCTGAATGGCTATCCGCGCCGTTTCAAGATCGCGAATTTCGCCAATCATGATGATGTCGGGATCTTGGCGAAGGATCGCCCGAAGGGCATGCGGAAAATCGAATCCGATTTCTGCCTGCACCTGCACCTGGTTCACACCGGAAAGTTGGTATTCGATCGGGTCTTCTACGGAAAATATTTTGCGTTCGATGCTATTGAGCTTTTTGAGAGCGGTATAAAGCGTCGTCGTTTTCCCGCTCCCCGTGGGGCCGGTCACGAGAACGATACCATTTGGCTCGAACATCAGCTTGTGCAAGAGGGCAATCTGATCCGCTGTGAAGCCAAGCCTTTCAAAATCCAATTCCACTAGCGTGCGATCAAGAATGCGCATCACGATGCTTTCACCAAACATTGTAGGAACAGTCGATACGCGGAAATCAATGTCAACGCCGCGAACAGCCATTTTTATCCGGCCATCTTGCGGCATTCGCCGTTCCGCAATATCCAGCTTTGACATAATTTTGATGCGTGACGTAATGGCGGCACGCAGTGCTGGAGACAAGCTCTGAGCCGTGCGCAAAACCCCGTCGATACGATAACGTACCAGTACTTGCTCTATACCTGGTTCAATATGTATGTCGGAGGCACGGGCCTCAACTGCGGCAATAATCAACTGATTGACCAAGAGGATGACCGGCGCTTCGCTCGCCATGTCGCGCAAGCGTTGCACATCCAGTTCGCTTGCCTCGTGGTGACCGGCCGTGACTTTCCCGCCATCGTTATTGTCAGTTGCGTAGAGAGCCTTAAAGGCTTGTTCGAATTCGGACGTTGCAAAAATACGAAGCTTTATGGTCAACCGTGTGAGGTACGCCAACGCGAGGATCGGTTCTGTGTTGAATAGATCGGTTACGCCCAGCGTCAATGCGACATCATCCATTGCGAGTGGCAGCACATAGTTGCGTCGAACGAAGTCTGCCTGGATGATGTCTGGCGCGATCGGCATCAGAGGTAAATCGGCCGCCGCGACCTTCGGCACAGAAAAGTACTTCGACAATGCGGTCGTGATATCGGCTTCCGAGATCAATCCGAGCTTCGTCAGCACCCTATCAAAACGGTCTCCCGTTTTTCTGGCTGCGCTACGGGCCCGATCGACCGCCAAGCGATCGATAATTTTTTCGTCAACAAGAAATGTGCCGAGTTCAGCCTCGAATTTCTCGTAGTCAATATTGGCCCCTACATCCGGTCGAACGCTCCATGGCAGGACATCATCTGTGAGCCCCCCTATAGCGGAATCCTTCTTCATAATAATTTGCACGATTATGTACCCCCGTGAGCCGGCTTAAGCGAAAGCAACGCCCATCAGCCAACTCACAATGGCACCGAACCCGAGAAACGGCCCAAAAGGCGTCCGCGCGGCCATATCCAGTCGTCGTTGCTTAAGCGCGCGGAATGACACAAACAGCAGTGCCGACATGGACGCCATAAGCAACATAAGGGCGACCTCGCGCCAACCAATCCATAGACCAATTGCAGCGGCAAACTTTTGATCGCCCAACCCAAGCCCCTCAATCCCCCGAAACTTTCGAAACAAGGCAGCGACCAAGCCGAGAATGAGAGCGGCCATCGCAGCTCCAAAACATGCATCCCATAGCTTTGGCACATCGACTAAAGTTGATTGAGCAATTCCAGTTACGGCCAGTAAGAATGTTATGTGATTAGGCAAAATCATTTTTCGGTAGTCGACAGTTGCCGCCGCCGAAACAATCGCAAGCAAAAGGCTGCCAAAAACTATTTTCAGCACAAGGAATGGTCCGATCGATGCGGTGATCACCTGATTCTCCAGTTCAATATCCAATACGGGTGCGAAGGATCATCCGTTAATCGAATGGTGACCCGGTGCGAAACGCGTTTTTTTAGTTTCTCGAACTCAGTTCGTATCGTGAAGACGCGGCCCCGCAGCGGTATTACGTTTCCGGCGGCAAGCGCGTTGATCTGACTGTTCTGACTGGTACGGGTAGCAATTATAGTTTCAACGCTGGTCGCGTCCGCATTCGGTAGCGCCAGCAATACCTCGCGTGGCGCGACGTTGGGATCAACGAAATGACGACCCGAATAGACTGTTACCGCCGACTCGATCCGTTCAAATAGTGTTGGTGTCATATCCATCACCATCAACAATTCATCGACGCTCTGGAAAGGTCCCTTGCGCGGCCGGTAGCTGGACCCAGCTGTTTGATAATCCGATTCCTCTGCGCCATTTAATCGCCTTGTGGGCTTTGGATCGCGCCAATCCAGGATCTTGTCGACCAGCTTGTCCGCCGATTGGCGATCCAATCCCGCCGTTTGCATCAAGCTAATAAGAATTGAGGGGTCCGCTTGGTTGAGATCGATCAGGCCGAGTTCGTCCTGTATCGAAATGGTCATCTCAGACTCGGCAAATTCAAACCTTCGGGCGACGCCATCGGTGCGCCAGTATCGGTCGGGATTGGACTCCAGCATCGCAAGAACGGCACGGCTGACCGCCGCCTCAACCAAAGTTTTCGTATCGACAATTTGCAAATTGGTTCGCGCCAGCATTTGCGATGTCGTCCCCGTTTGAAGCAGCGACAACGAAATCATCATCAGGAGTCCCAGACCCGAAAGCACCGATACGACTGGCATTATCGTGATGTCCTTCGCGCGTCAGCGTCCTCGACAGCGCTTGCTAACCGGGTCATATGTGCAATTCACGTCGGCAGATATGCGCGGCTCGACGACCAGTTCAGGCCACAAACGGGTATCGCCAGGGTGAAATCCCAACCGGATGCGGACAAGTTTTGGTAGTTCCCTTTCCCGTACCCATCGGTTACGCCATTTCGCGTCTCGTTCCGCATTCGTTGCGCCGAAGTAAGACAAGCTCATTGCGGCAACGTCGCCGACGAGCAAGGTCTTGACCGACGCCGGGCTGTCATATCGGTTGTAAAGCTCAGGCAGCGACGTCAAGACCAGATCGGTTCGATCGACACGCCGATCCAGAAACATGTGAAACCTGTAGCGCCCGCCTCGGCCGACGGCGAGCGGAGCATCGCCTAGAAAACTGACGGATTCCTCGTTTCCTTCAAAATCGACATGGCCTTTATTCTGATCGTCCTGCAAAAATAGCGGATAACTATCACTGATCAGTCGCCGCACTAGGCTTTGCGCAACGAGAGCACTCTCCGCATGATCCGCGCGCGTGCTTCCGCTTTGAAACGCTTTGAGACCGACACTCACGTTATCAAACAACGCAATGACAAGAATACTAAACAAGGTGAGCGCAACCAGCATCTCGACCAAGGTAAAGCCCGCGTCAGCATGATCGATATCGGATGTCGCCGCGTTGTTCATTTTCGCGGCTCCTTCGGTCCAAGCCGTAATGTCGTCAGTGAATAGGACCGCAGATGCTGGCCGTCTTCCCAGGTTATCTTTGCCGATATCGTATAGGCGCCAATTGGCCAGCTTTGACGTTCCTTTCCGTCGCCATAGGGGTGGAGGGCCAAGTGCCAATGATAGCCATTGGGAAACTGCCCTTCACTCTCTCCTTCTTGGATTGGTAATTCAACGCCAATTCGGGCAAGCAATGATTGCGCCAATGACTCCGCAGTCGCCGTTCTTTCCGCTTGGGCGATCTGATGGAGGCCGAAGGACATCGTCGGCAACACGAAACTCAACCCTATCGATAGGATCGCAAGGGCAACAAGAACTTCGATTAGCGTGAAGCCGGATTCCCGTCGCAACAAGAAACAGCTTGCTCGGTAACGGCGGCAGGCCGGCAACATCAGTTTCATATCCACACTATAGAGCAGGCGAGCAACCGCCAAAGACGGTGCGTAGATGTGAGTGCCCGCACTGAGGCTCTCCACAACATTACTTTTGCCATGTCGTTATTGTGGACTGCGAAACGCCCTCGCGCCCCTCGGGCCCAAACGACATGATGTCGTACGGCCCGTGCTGCCCGGGAGAACGGTAAACATAAGGGTGCCCCCAAGGATCGACCGGCACCACATTGCCCTTGAGATACGGACCACTCCACTCGGCAGAACCATCCGGTCTCTGCACGAGCGCTGCCAAAGATTCATTCGACGTCGGATAGCGGCCATTATCGAGATAATAAAGATCCAATGCGGCAGAAAATCCTTGGATCTGAATCCGTGCGGCCTTCACTTTTGAGTCGGATAAATAAGCTAACACGCGTGGACCGACGATGCCCATGATCAAACCAATGATTGCGATCACAACCAGCAGTTCGACCAGGCTAAAACCTGCATCGCAATGAGGGGATTTGACCCATTTGCGATAGCGGCCTTCAAATCGCGTGAAACCATTGGACAACGGCTTGGCCGATGACCCTGGCATTGTCTCCTCCATTGGTGAATTCCACTTTTTAACAATCACGCTGCCGCTGGACCTCACCGGTCAACCAATCGACACACAATTTCTCTTCTTTGCCGTGCAATAACAGCGTCACCATTCCTCCGGTCGACGACCCATCGGGAAAAAAGTGAAACCCGCCCTCCGATCGGCCAGCGCCGATCCCGTACGCAAAAGTCAGTTTAGTGCTGACGTCCGATGCAATAGCCTGCGGAGGGACGACTCTGGAGTGGAAGATTCGCCGCTCGACGTCGACGATCAGTGTCGTTTCCGACTGAAGCCGAATGGCGGCCGCTCGCGTCGCACGCAGCGCTGCGGCCATCTCATTTGACAGCGCCCGCAGGCGGATTCCATCTGGCATTCTCGATAGAAAGGGCACGGAAAGCGCAGCCGCGAATGCCAGAATGGCAATGACAACAAGCATTTCAAGCAGCGTAAAGCCCGCTTCCTGGAACAGGGCTAAATGTGCTTTGGCTCTCATTTTGCGGCCAGATCATTGATGCTCAGCACGGCACTCATGATCGGCAGGATGAACGCGCCGATCATCGCCGCAATGCCCACCGTCAGCATCGGCGTGAGTGCGGCCATAAAGCGCTCAATGCTGGTCTGCATTTGCTGTTCAAGAGTGATGGCGACGCGTGTTATCATCCGTTCTAGCTTTCCAGACTCCTCACCGACAGCAATCATCTGCAACGTCATTGGAGGGAATGCCGATTCCTTCCGCAAAGCCTGATGCAGCGCGATCCCCTGTTGCACAAATTGAATGGCACGGTCTACGCCAGCAGCGACGTGTTGATTGCGAATGACGGCGCGACCCGAGGTCACCGCCTGCAAGAGCGGTATGCCGGCCTTCAGCATTGTGCCGACTGTGCGCGAGAATCGCGCAGCGTCCTGCTGTAGAAGAAAAGGCCCAAGTATCGGGATCTTTGTTTTGTAACGATCAAGCCATAATCGGCTCGATGTCTTCCGGCGCGCGGTGGATACACCTGCGACCAGTACCAGCGCTATGAGAGTCAAAAAAACGACGATCTCCGGCCACCGCTCATGTAGGGCCAACATGAACTGAATGATAAAAGGCGCCGGCTTTCCGCTTTCAGCAAAAATTGGAGCAATATTGGGAATCAGTCCGCCTGCGATAATGGCAAGCGTAATAAAGCTCAGAACGGAAAGAATGCTCGGATAGATCAGCGCGGACTTAATGCGGTTTTCGATTGCCAAACGCTGTTCCAGAAGATGGGCGAGTTCTGTAAAGACCTGATTGATTGTGCCACCAAGTTCACCTGCCCGCACCGCCGCGATATAATCGGCCGGAAATATCGCCGGCTGCGCTGCCATAGCATCGGAAAGCAGCATGCCATTAAGGATTCCGTCGCGCAGATGTCCGACAAGAGTTCGCAGACGCCCCGACGAGACCTGATCACGCAGGATTCGCAATGAGTCATCTAGCGGAATATCGGCGGCGGTCAGCGTCGCAAGCTCACGGGTGAATGCCGTTAGGTCTGCGGTTTTCGACTTTGCTCCGAATGAAATCTCCCGCTGCCACCATTTGGCGTGATCTTCGCTATATGGGCGCACCTGGTAGGGGGTAAGTCCCTGGCACCACAGCGCATCCTGGGCGTCTTCGATGGTAACCGCGTCAATAGCGCCTTCAGCGAACGTGCCATCCGCATTACAGGCGCGATATCGGAATTTGCCCATCTGTTCTACACGAGCGGCCTAGTCAGTCGAAAGCGCGTCGTATCCCCTGCTCTAGGCTGCGTGTTCTCATCCGTCGTTGCGGGCCGTACTCGGAGAACTGAGTGCGATACTCTTCCGTAATACGTCGTGCCTCGGTTAAATTCCGGATCACATGCGGCGCAATCACGATAATAAGTTCCGTTTTTCCGATTTCGTTGTCCTTTGATTTCACTGCATTGCCCAATATTGGAATGTCGCCCAGAATTGGAATCTGCGTTCGTGTGACCGTATGATTGTCCTGAATCAGTCCGCCGAGCAGAAGCGCGTCACCATCATTGACAACGACGCTTGTTCTGATGCGTCGTTGGCGAATCGTCGGCGAGTTGATGTTCGATGTCGTTGTGGCAGCGACAGTCGAAACCTCTTGTTCGATATCGAGCAGAACACGGCCGCTCTTATTGATCCGCGGGACGATCGACAAAATAACGCCTGTGTCCTTGTAGCTGATGGAATTAACGATTGGAGCGCCCGCTGTTAAAACGCCAGTCGCAGATTGTGTCGTGACCGGAACCTGGTCGCCGATCTGAAGCACCGCCGGCTTGCTGTCCATGACCGTTAATGACGGCGATGAGACGACGTTGACGTCCGTAATTTGGCTCAGCGTATTCAAAGTCCTTGCAACATTTGCGGCGGTGAATGCATACGAAAACCCGGGAAACATAGAGCTGACCGCGCCGGTGACAGCGTCGCTAAATGTGAAATTTGAATTGTGTTTTTGCAGGAACCAGCGGACGCCAAATTTCAAGTCATCGTTCAACGAGACTTCAGCAATTATTCCTTCGATCAGAACCTGCTTTGGCATAACGTCGAGGTTGGAAATAACTCTCGACACACGCTTATAGTCATGCGCTGTCGCCTCGATGAGAATGGCATTTTGTGAATCATCGGCGATGATTTTGACCCGCGAATCGTCGACGGAATTCTCCGCACCAAACTGCACCGAAGAGGTGGACGGTGCTAGGATACTGCCATGAGGTTGCGCGCTGGAGTTCGTCACACTGCCAACTGTTGAAGCGTTTCCTTTGCTGAAATTTGAAGAGCCCGGCATCAGGCCCTTACTGGATTGAGAACCGGAGTTCAGATTTGCCACCTGGTAATTCGGCGCAACCTTCCGATTTTCACCTGCGACAGCTTTGTTGCCTGTCTCGGTGGAAAACATCGCCTGTAGAACATCCACCAGGTCCTGTGCGCGGCGATTTTGAACGATATACGTGAAAAGCTGTTTCTCGTTTCCCTCCGCTTGCGCATCGAGCCGGCGAATCCAGCTTTCGGCACGTTTGAGATATTGCCGTTGCGGAGAAATAACCAAAATCGATCGCAGACGATTATTCGGCAGGAATCGCACCATCCCCGCTAGAGGTCCCTCACGCTCCGAGGCGAAAATTGTTTTCAGTTCGCTGGCAATCGCTTCCGGTCGTAAGGTGTTCACTGGGATCAGCGCAAACGACATCCCTTTCATTACGTCGACATCAAAAAGGGTGATTACCTCCATCATCGTGGCAATTTCCTGTCGATTTCCGGACAAAGTAATTAGGTTGCGAGCATCGTCACTCCCTACAATGCCGCCGCGAGGCGCAATCGGCTCAAGCACCCGACGAATTTCCGACGCAGATACATATTTGAGCTGTACAACTTGTACGCTGGAGCCAATTTGTTGACCGGTTTGAAATGTGTCATCCGCCTGTACGCTGGAGCCGACAATCGCCTGATCCTGGGGCACAACTCGATACACGCCGTCATTGCTGACTATGACGGCGTTGTTTGCGCGCAATGCCGATTGAAACAGATCGATCACCTCGGACCGGGGAACCGGTTTTGGTGTCTGGATCGTAATCTTTCCATCGATTTTGGGATCAACGATGTATTTGAGCGAGAGGATGTCGCCGAGAATTGTCTTCGCGGCTTGCGCAGCTGGGACACCGACCAGGTTAAGTGTAATTCCGTCCTCGGCAGCCGGTTGAGCGGACGATTTAACCGTTCCAGTTGGAGGCTCTCCGATGAACCTGCCGCTTCCTTCGATGACCGTTGTTTCGCCGGCACGAGTGTTCGCAAGCAATGGCGTACCGCCGGTGCGATCTGCTTGGCTCTGATATTGGGACGCTGGCACCAATGGTGCGGAACTCCACTTGTTGAAGGTCGGGCTATCGTCAAATGTCTGGCATGCCGACAAGACCAAGGCAGTGATCACCGAGAGGCTCGCGCCTGTCGCAAACTCGTGCTTCAACGCACACTCTCCCACGCAGACAAAGGCGGCTTTTGCCGGCCAAAGTCTCTCGAACGACTTGGAAGTGACTACGCCGCGTGACTGCAACCTCCGGACTTCGGCGTGCTACTATTGGTTGTAGGATATCGGTTCTTCGCGCTCGTGTACAAGATGCAATTAGAAGTAGTATCAGTTTTCAACAGATCGGGTGACCGTACTTCAATTCAGCACGGCGCAATGAGATGACCACTAGTGAAGCCGTTCCAGTTGGCCATAGTGGGTACTGGTGGTGTTGGTCGCTGCCTTCTATGTCTCCGCCACCAGCGTGCTGTGCATTGCCATAAGCGTCCTACGCGAACGCCTCAGTCGCCATCAATGTCGGGCCGTCAATGGGCGCGTCCAGCGAAGTCCGGAAAGAGCACTCTTTGCTACCTCGCCACGCAGTAAGGCTGCTCGGCGCCAGGGTGGCAAAGGCCCGGGCGACAGGCGCTGGCACACTGTTTCTTCGAATGACCACGGGATGCGCAGCCGCTCATACAGGCGTCGCGATACGTGGTGGTCGCGAGCGCAGCCGCAGCCTTCTGATCACCCCGCTCCGCTGCAGCCTTCGCACGCGAGAGGCTCATGGCTCCGCCATCCTTTGCTGCCAGGACGGGCGCCGGCAGCAGCACCGCCATTACAATGCACAAGACAAAACGCATGACACACCTCCGTTTGCGGTTCTCGCGTTAACGCATAGGGGCATGTCTGGGATGCAGCGCCTAAGTCACTTTCAGGGGCAGTTTTTGACCCGCGAGGCTTTACCGCGGGGCACGATCCCGTGAGGGCCGTGTCCGCGTTTTATGAGGCATTTTGCCAGCCCAAATTCTGGCAAGCGCATCAGCAACTCGCCGACAAGATCTGCGTCAAAATTGCAGTGTGCTCCTCAAGCAATCGCTGGATCGGGTCACATGCTGACCAGGATGCCCGCTAACATTGCGGTTGCAGGTAAGCCCGCTCCGCGGGCGCCCATTCCCCCTACACAGCCGCGAGCCTCATGGGTACATTGCTATTACCATGCAGCTCGACGTTGAAACCATTTTCGACAGCGGACAGGAGCTACCGCTTGCGTTCGGCTTTCTCGGCCGCCGGGTCGAGGTGGTGAAGGTCGTCGACCAATGGTTCGGCCCCGACTATCGCTACTGCAAGGTCAAGGGAGACGACGGCGCTGTCTATATCCTGCGCGTAATCGAACACAGCTCGCACTGGCAGCTCACGCTGTTCTCGAGCCCGCGCGTGCAGGCCGTCGCAGCGTCCTCGGGCACGTGAACATGCCTTGATGTAGTCACAACCGAATTGGAGACCTGGAATGACACGTGCAAGTATCGTATTTTCCGCCGCGCTCATTCTTGTCGCCGGCATGGCGAACGCGCAGAACGCTCAGCCCTATGCGGGCATGCAGACCCGTCCGCTCAAGGCCCTCTCCGACGAGCAGATTGCCGACCTCGAGGCCGGCCGCGGCATGGGTCTGGCGCTGGCAGCCGAGCTCAACGGCTATCCCGGACCGATCCATGTGCTGGAGCTCGCGAAGGACCTCAAGCTGAGCGAGGCGCAACGGCTGCAGACGCAGCAGCTTTATGAGAACATGAAAGCTGAGGCCGTGCCGCTCGGCCAGCAGCTGATCGCCGCGGAAGCCGATCTCGACCGGCAATTTTCCGACCGCACCATCTCGCGTGCGAGCCTTGCGTCCACAACCGTAAAGATCGGCGCGACCCTTGGCACTTTGCGTGCGATGCATCTCAAATATCACCTCTCGATGATGGACGTGCTGACGCCGGAGCAGATCCGGCGCTATGGCGAATTGCGCGGTTATGGCGCAGCCAAGGGGGACGAACACTCGCCGGGAATGCATCATCGCATGAAGTGACCCCAGGCGGTCATTGTCGTAAGGTCTGGCAAAGCACCACCAGCCAGCAGACGCAGCTTCGCAGTGATGCCGAGGAGCGCCGCATGAACGACACGGCAAGAAACGACGTGTGGGCTCAGGGTGACGGCTATGAGCGGTATGTCGGCCGGTGGAGCCGTCTCGTTGCTGTCGAATTCCTGCGCTGGATTTCAACGCCGCCGCAACAAACTTGGCTCGATGTCGGGTGCGGCACGGGCGCACTGAGTCAATCCATTCTCAAGATCTCTGCACCCGCCAAGGTTGTTGGCGTGGATTCCTCCGACGGATTCGTCGCTCACGCCAGGGCGCACGTGAGCGATCCGCGCGCGGAGTTTCGCGTCGGCGATGCGCGTGCACTACCAGCCGATGACTCCAGCTTCGACGCGGTTGTGTCTGGGCTCGTGCTCAACTTCGTGCCTGATCAGCGTCAAGCCATAATGGAAATGCGGCGCGCTGCCAGGCCGGACGCAACCGTTGCCGTATACGTCTGGGATTATGCCGGCGAGATGCAGCTGATGCGCAAGTTCTGGGACGTCGCGATCACGCTCGATTCGAAGGCGCGCGAACTCGACGAAGGCCTTCGCTTTCCGGTATGCCGGCCTGACGCGCTACGCGATCTGTTCGCCGAGGCAGGCCTGCGCGGCGTCAGCACCCATGCAATCGACGTTGCGACCGTGTTCCGCGATTTCGAGGACTACTGGTCGCCATTCCTTAGCGGCCAGGGACCGGCGCCCGGTTATTGCATGGCACTGGCAGAAGCCGATCGAGAGAGGCTGCGCGAAAGCGTGAGGTTATCGCTTCCGCCCGCTCCGGACGGCACGATCAGCCTCATTGCCCGAGCTTGGGCCGTTCAGGGCAGAGCCTGAGCCCGCAGCATGTCAAATTCAGCGACGCAGACGCTGTAGCATCGGCGTTGATCAGGCGTTCAGCGCCGCCACAACACGACTCGGCGTAAATGGCATGTGATAGAGTCGCTTGCCGGTGAGGCGATGGAACGCGCCGGCGATCGCGGGCCCGATGCAAGGGGTGCTGATCTCGCCCAGACCGGTCGGCATGCCTCCACTTTCGATGAAGGACACGTGCATCTCCGACGGCACGTCGGACATTCGCATGACCATGTAGTCGCCGAAATTCGACTGCTCGACGGCCCCGTCGCGCACCGTCACCCGCTCGAACAGTGCGGACGAAAGCCCGTAAACGATGCCGCTCTCGACATTGGCTCTCGCAGCCTCGGGCTGCACAACGATCCCGGCATCGGCTGCAATCCAGACCTTATGCACGCGGATCACGCCAGCCCTTCGATTCAGAGAGGCCTCGACAATACAGGCGCCCACCGTGCCTGACCGCTCGCTCATCGAGAAGCCCAGTGCGCGGCCGTCCGGCCGCTGGGCCGTCCAGTCCGCCATTTTGGCAACCGTTTCCACACAGCGCCGAGCCTTGGGCGTGATCGACATGCGCTCGAGGCGGAATGCCACCGGGTCGACGCCCTGGTCGCCCGCGATCTCGTCTACCATTCCCTCGATCGCAAACAGGTTGAAATTGTGCGCAACCGCACGCCAGTGCTTCAACCGGACGCCGTGATCGACATTGCGCAGCTCGAGCTGCTGATTTGGCAGCGCGTAATAGGATGAGATGCGCATGCCGCCGGTGACGAGATTCTGCCCGCCACTATCGCCAACAACGCAATGCCGCCAGCCAGCGACTTTGCCGGAGGAGTCGACCGCTGCTTCCAGGCACTGGAACGTCATTGGCCTGAACATACCGTGGGCGACGTCTTCTTCGCGCGTCCAGATAAGCTTGACCGGACGTTTCGCCGCGCGCGCCAGCAGTGCGGTCTCGGCGGCGTAATCGGCAAGTGACCGCCTGCCAAAGCCACCGCCGAGATAGCATTGGTGGACCTCGACCTGTTGCGGGCTGAAGCCAAGGGTTTTGGCAACAAGATCGCGGCAGCGGCCGAGATCCTGCGATCCGTCCCATATCTCGACCCTGTCCCCCGCCGGATTGAAGCGCGCAACCGCGTTCAGCGGTTCAAGCTGCGCATGATAAGTGTAGTCGCTACGGTATTCGGCCTTGTACACTTTAGCAGCGCCGGTGAACGCGGCATTCACATCGCCCTTCCGATCGAGAATGGTCACGGCCGCTTTCGGGTCTGCATGGATTGCTGCATAGCTTTCCAGTGCTTTTTCAGAATCGAAGCCATCGACCCTGTTCGTGCTCCAGTTGACGCGGAGCGCGCGCCGCGCAGCCAGGGCCTGTGGAAAGCTCTCGGCAATGATGCCGACACCGCCAGCCAACTTCACCGTCGCGATAACGCCGGGCATCGCCCTGACGACCGCGTCATTCCAGCTCTCCGGTGAATTGCCGTGCACCGGCGAATGCAGCGCGCTCGCATACACCATGCCCGGAAGCTTGACGTCGATTGCGTACTGCGCCGTCCCATTGACCTTCAACGGCAGATCGCGCCGGGGCACCGAGCGGCCGATCAGCCGGAAGTCTTTGGGTGTCTTGAGCTCACTTGTGTCAATGTTCGGCAGGTTTGTCGGCACCTTGCCGAATGCTGCAATCTCCCCATAGCTCAAGCGGCGTCCAGAGGCAGGGTCGATCACGACGCTCGGCTCTGTCTTCAAGGTCGAGACATCGACATTCCAGTATGTGGCCGCATTTGCGAGAAGCACTTTTCGGATCTGTGCGCCGGCCCTGCGCAGATCGTTCCAGTATGTCATGACGGCCCGGCTGCCCGTCACGCTCATGCTCCTGTGCCCGCCGCGGTTGGTGTAGCCGTACAGGTCCGGGTCTGACGGAGCCCATTCGAGCACGACCTTGTTCCAGTCCGCGTCCATCTCTTCCGCAATCATCAGCGGAATGGACGTGCTTGATCCCTGGCCCATTTCGGTGATCGTGAGGATCGTGATGGTTCCGTCGGCCGCAATACGCACCCATGGCGAGAGTGGAACGGGACCCGCGCCCGCCATCGCGGTCGAAAGAATGCGTGTGCCGTCCGTAGCCAACGCAAAGGAGAATGTCATGCCGCCGATACCGGCGAGGACTCCGCGGCGAGTCATGGCAGGCAGTTTGAGGGTCATCGTCATCAGTTAGCCCTCCCTCGACGCGCGTTCGATGGCTGCGATGATCCTGTTATAGGTGCCGCATCGGCAAATATTGCCGTCCATATGCGTCACGATCTGTTGCCGTGTCGGCTTCGGATTATTCGCGAGCAGTTCCGCAGCTTTCATGATCTGGCCCGACTGGCAGTATCCGCACTGCGGCACTTCCTCGCTCACCCAGGCTTTCTGCAGAGGATGCGATGCGTTCGGGGATAGACCCTCGATGGTCACGATGTTGGCGCCTTCGGCGGCCGAGACATGGACCTGACAGGAGCGCTGTGCACGTCCGTCGATATGAACGGTGCAGGCACCACAGAAACCCGCGCCGCACCCATATTTCGTACCCGTGAGCCCGACGATGTCGCGGATCACCCAAAGCAAAGGTGTTTTTGGATCGGCCTCGACGGAGATCGGCTTGCCGTTCAGCGTGAACGCAGCCATAGGGACCTCCCTGACAACTCTGTTACTGGCCGGCGATGGTTTTCCGAGCCGGAAGGCCCCTAGCCTATCAATTAAGCCGTTTTTTGGCAGGGGGTTAGAAAAAAGGCACGCAGGCGCCAAGCGGCCTCGCGTGCCTTAAAGTTGACGCCCCGACACAAGTTTGCGGAGTCTTGCTCCGGTTTGTGCGGGTTGCCGGTCAGGGCGGTGCCATATTGCCGGTCTCTACCTCCACAATAACCGTACCGGTCATGTGGGGGTGCAGTGAGCAGAAATACTTGTATGTGCCAGGCTTGTTGAAGGTAAAAGAATAAGTGCCGCCGGTGTCCAGCACCTTGGAGCGGAAGTTGTTCGCAGAGACGACTGTGTGCGGGATATCATCCTCGTTTGTCCAGGTCACCGTCGTGTCGGCCTTCACCCTCAGCTCCTGAGGTCCGAAGGTGAAATTTTCGATCTTGACGGCGACATCGACCGCTTTCGCCTGACCCGCGGCGAGCAGGAACAGAACGGCAAGCGCGGCACAAAAGACACCTCTGAGTGACTGGTTGTTGTTCATGACCGGACTCAGCTCTTGAGAGGCGTGTCGATGATGGCAAGACGGTGCTCGTTCTGCTTGAACGTGACGCTTGCGATGCCGAGCATGCTTCGCAGTTTGTCGTCGGGGACCTTGACGGGGCCTGGCGACGGGGCCGTTCCGGGCGCCGGCTGCGGAAATGCGGTCGAACGTGCGGTGTGGAAGGTGACATTGCCTTCGACTTTCTGCATGACCTGATGAATGTGGCCGTTGAGCACGGTGACCGAACCGAACCTTTTGAGGTGGCCGAGTGCACGCGCGCCGTCCTCCGTTCCCCAGCCCCACTCCGGATAAACCGTCCACAAGGGGATGTGCGCAAACACCACGATCGGCTGCGATGCGGAGCGGCCCCTCACATCGTCTTCTAGCCATTCGAGCTGCTCGCTGCCGAGATTGCCGAGTCCGCCTGCTCTCAGATTGACAACGTTGACGAGCCCGATGAAGTGAACGCCATCGGCATCGAAGCTGTACCAGCCAGCGCCCTTGCTGCCACGACCATAGCGATCGAGGTAGAGCCTGCCCTGATCTTCGTCGAGGAGATCATGCTCGCCCGGCACGTAGCGAACCTCGAGGCCTGCCTGAGAAATGATGTGGTCGGCGTCATCGAATTCGGCGGGCTTTGAGAGATGCGAAATGTCTCCGGTGTGGATCATGAACGACGGTTTTGCCGGCAACGCCTTCACTTGAGCGATGGCCTCTTCCAGTGTGCCTTTGGTGTTTGGATTCGCTGCCTTTTCGAAGCCGATGTGACTGTCGCTGATCTGCAGGAAGGTGAATCCCTTGCGCTCCGCCGCCATCGATTCGTCAATGATGCCGAGCGACCTCGGAACGCCACCGGCTAGAGTCCAAAGCACACCGGTGCCCGCCCACGTCATGCATTCCAGAACTTTGCGGCGGTTCGGGCCGTCTTCGCGGTCTGTCATCATAGTCTCCCATGGTTACTTGACGCTCACGCGAGACCAGACTGGAACGGCTGACGGAATATTCCTGAACGTCGCGATATCACGAAGATGTCAATGCGACGTCCGGCACGACAACAATTCGTGTTGAGGTGCGTTCGCCCTGCGCTGATGCACCACGTTCACGACCGAATGCCGCAAAACTGCATTCGTCTCTATCAAATTTATTTCAAGGCGAAGTCATGCCGCGCAAACCGCGGGAATAATCTTTTGGCTTTCGGGTCTCTGCGGTGCGCAGCCACGCGGCCCGCACATTCGCCGATCCTTACCAAGGCCGAATGCAATTCAACAACAGTCCTTCTTCTACAGGAGACATGACGTGAAAAAGCTTCTCACACTCTTCGCCCTTCTCAGCGTGATCGCAACCCCGGCCTTTGCTCAATCATTCTGCACCTGTGACGGCACAGGCAACGTGTTGCCATTCTCGCACAGCCCGGGTGGCCGCGGAGCCACACTCAACCGCAGTGCAGTGAATGCCTTCGCGGCTGCTCCCGGCGCCGCATTTGTGAACCCAAACTCGCCCGAAGCGACCGGCGGCGGCAGCCTCGGTTACAACGAGTTGCTGCGCGAGTTCTAGCCGCCCGAATGCAGGGCAGGCCTGCCGGTCTGCCCTGCTCTTCGGAAAAAATTCGAGCTACGGCGGGAATGAAACGCGCGATTGCCGAGTCTATGCAGTCGATCTCACCGCATCCGCCGCGCTGCTACAGCTGATGGTTGTGTAGACCGAGGATACGTCTTATCTCGTCCCACTCCTGACGATGGGAAAATGGCATGGCCCGTGAAAAGCGAGACGATAGCTCCGTGCTCCTGGTGAACGCCTATATTGACGGCGAACTCGATCCCGCCAATGCGCTCGGCATTGCCCAGCGAATGGAAAAAGAGCCGGCGCTCGCCGCCGAAGCCGAGCGGATAAACGCCTTGCGGCAGCTTATTCACGAGCGGCTGCCGCGCGAGCAGGCGCCGGCTGGCCTGCGCTCACGCATAGAGAAATCTGTCGGCGCTCTCCAGAGGCCACGCGATCGCCCGACATGGCGCGCACTTGCAGCCTCGATCGCCTTGACCGCCATGGTAGCGAGCACTTCGACATGGCTCGTCATCGGGGCGCAGCAGCAGCAGGTCATGATTGCGGATTCACTCGTCTCCGATCACATTCGCGCGCTGATGGCGCCGGAGCCTGTCGACGTTGTCTCCTCCGACCGCCATACGGTGAAGCCCTGGTTCAACGGTCGAATACCCAATTCCCCGCGGGTTGTCGATCTTGCGAAGGATGACTTCCCGCTGATCGGGGGCCGCGTCGATGTCGTCGGCAAGACACCCGTCTCGACATTGGTTTATCGCCGTGCCAAGCACCTCATCAGCCTGACCGCCGTGCCGGCAGCAAGTGAAAGACAAATCAACCGGAGTCCCCGCAGCATCAACGGTTACAACGTCGTGCATTGGATGGAAAATGGCGTGGGCTATTGGGCCATTTCCGACCTAGAGACAAAAGAGCTGGAGGAATTCACCCGCTTATTCCGCACCAGCCAGGCCCAACTCTAGCTAATTGGGCAGCCCCGATGTCGATCATCCATCTCAAGGCCCGAGCCCGGCCACCCGAAGCTGAGAAGCCAAGCATGCGGCTGGTCAGCACCAATGCCCAAGAATCCATGAGTGGCCTCGACGACAGTACGCGGTTCAGGAATGTGGTCACGCCGCATCTTGACGATGCGTATCGACTTGCGCACTGGCTCACCGGCAATCGCTCCGATGCAGAGGACGTCGTGCAGGAAGCCTCTCTGCGGGCTTTTCGTGCCATTCGCGATTACGCCGGCGGCAGCGCACGCTCCTGGCTGCTCAGCATCGTGAGGAACACTGCCTATACATGGCTGCGCAAGAACCGGGCAGCCAACGTTGTCACCGTTGAAGATCTCGAGGCCGTCGAGCTCAAGCAGACCGCCGCCGCTGACTTCAATCGTGAAAATCCCGAAACCACTCTGATCGAAAAGACGGATGCCGAGCAGCTTCGCGCCGCGATCGCTGGATTGCCGATGCCATTCCGCGAAACGCTCGTGCTGCGTGACATCGAAGGTCTGGACTATCGCGAGATCGCCGAAGCAACCGAAGTGCCCATTGGAACCGTGATGTCGCGTCTTGCACGTGCCCGGCGCCGTTTGCTCGAGAGCCTGACCGCACGTCCATAGCGTGGAGCAGCGAAAGCCGCTGCCATCACCGGCTCCGAAGCGCAGGGTCGCAAGGGCTAGTCAAACCCTCCGAACGGTCGAGAGCCGATTCGTGATAACGATCTGCGATTCACGCAAAACGGGCAGTCCGCTTGCGGGACACTTCGCTGCATGACACACTCGAATCCAACAAAATGACGGTACCTTTACCAAAAAGAAGTGGGAGGACATTCCTCATGAAACCAAAAATGCCAATTCAGCGATTAATGAAATCAATCATTTCGGCGGCCGCCCTGATGATGGTGGCGGCCAGTGCGCATGCGGCCGATTATCCTGACCGGCCCTTGAAACTGATCGTCCCGTGGGCGGCCGGCGGCGATACCGACCTGATCTTCCGGCCCTTAGCCCCGCTGCTGCAAAAGTATCTCGGTCAGCCCGTTGTGATCGCGAATGTAGGCGGTGCCTCGGGCACCGTCGGCGAGCGCGAGGCCGCAGGCGCGGCCCCGGACGGTTATACCCTCTACGGCGCGCACGACTACATACACTCGGTTTACTTCGCCGGAATGATCGATCTGAAATATTCGGATGCATTCGAGCCGGTGTGCATGGTGTCTTCGACACCTTCGGTGATCACGGTGGGCGCCAAGACGCCTTGGAAAACTTTCAAGGAACTGGTCGAGGATGCAAAAAAACGCCCGGGTGAGATCGTCGTCGGGGCCTCGTTGGGCTCGACCAGCCAGTACTCGATCGCGCTTGCGGCCAAAGCGGCGGGCATCACTTTCAAATACGTACCGTATGACGGCACCGCAAAACGAATGAACGCGCTGCTCGGCGGGCATATCGATGTCGGCGACAGCAATCTCACTCAGAAATCAAAAGTCGAAGCGGGCCTGTTGCGCTTCCTTGCCAACATGTCCGAGAAACGCACGACCGGGCTTGAAGACGTCCCGACGCTGAAGGAGCTCGGCTACGACGTTGAATATTCCGTCAACCGCGGAATCATGGTGCCCAAAGGTACGCCGGCGAACGTGATCGCCAAGCTCAATGACGCGTGCGCAAAGGCGACGAAGGAGCCGGAGTTCGCCAAGGCGATGCTGCTGCAGGGGACGGAGGTCCGCTACATGGATCCTAAGGCTTACGCCTCGTATCTGCAGAAGGCCGACGTGCAGACCAAGGACATCGCCAAAGCGCTAGGGCTGCTCAAGCGCGAATAATGCTCAGTCGAGATGGCATTTCGGGGCTCGTCTGCCTCGCGATCAGCATTGCCCTGCTGACGCAGACATTGGGATTGCCGCCGGCCACGATCGTTCCGATCGGGCCGGCGTTCTATCCCCGTCTGGTGCTGTCGCTCCTTGCGATTCTGAGCGTCATTTTGATCGCCCTCGATCTTAGATCGATGCGTTTGGCCCGGGCTTCCGGTGCGGCAGTCTCTGCGCCGGCTGCAGGGCCGACGCCAAACTATCGGCTTGTGCTTGCGACTTTCATCGAATTCGGACTCTATATCGCGTTGCTCCCTCCGCTTGGCTTTCGCCTTTCGACCTTTCTTTTCGTGCTGGCGCTGCAGATCACGTTGGAGTGGCCGCGCAGTATCAAGCATTGGGTTATTGCCATCATTATTGCCGCAGCGACCAGCCTCGTCTGTTACCTGATCTTCGAAGACTATCTATCCGTGCTGCTTCCGCGCGGCACTTGGAGCAACATGTGAACCATTACGAGCTGCTCCTTACGCATATCGGGACAGTTCTGAATTTCCAGTATCTGATCCCGCTGCTGATCGGCACGATCGCGGGCGTCATCGGCGGCGCCCTGCCGGGCGTCACGATTACGATGACGGTCATCGTGGTGCTGCCATTCACCTTCGGACTTGATCCGCTGCAAGGCCTCGCTGCGATGATCGGCGTCTACGTTGGAGGCTCTGCTGGCGGCTCCATAACGGCAAGTCTCATCGGAATTCCCGGTACGCCCTCGGCCGTCGCAACGACGTTTGACGGATTCCCGATGACCAAGAAGGGCGAAGCGGGCCGTTCCGTATGGGTCGGTGTCTGGTCGGCATTTATCGGTGGTGCGCTCGGCGGGCTCTTCCTCATCGAGCTCACGGGTCCTTTCGCGTCGTTGGCGCTCGAATTCGGCCCGTGGGAATTCTTTGCACTCTTCGTGTTCGCGCTTTCGATGGTCGCCGGGCTTGTCGGACGTTCGGTCACGAAGGGCCTGCTTTCGGGCGCGATCGGCCTCGTGGTGACAATTGTCGGACCCGACCCGATCCTCGGAGTACAGCGCTTCACGATGGGCATCCATCAGCTGGAAGGCGGCTTTAACTTCCTGCCGGTGCTGATCGGAATATTTGCATTTGCACAGCTGATGCCCGACGTCGAGCAGATTCGGGTTGGCGAGGCGGCGGTGGCCGGCCCACCCACCAACGTCAGTCTAAAGGTTTCGCAATGGTCCGTTCTCTGGGACATCCTATGCCGGCCCTTCATTCTGCTGTGGGTCACCTTTATCGGCATCGTCGTTGGCGTTCTGCCGGCGATCGGCGGCAGCGCCGCCAATATCATGGCGTACGATCAGGCGAAGAAGTTTTCGAAGCGCCCGGAAAAATTCGGCACGGGGGTTCCGGAAGGAATTGTCGCATCCGAGGCCTCGAACAGCGCAAATGTTGCCGGGTCATTGATGATGATCATGGCCTTCGGGATACCCGGCGATGCAGTCACCGCAGTCATGATGGGAGCGCTGACCATCCATGGAATCCAGCCCGGTCCGCTCTTCATCTCGCAACATCCGAAGATAGCGTACGGCATTTACGCAGCCTATCTCGTGGCCCTTCCCTTGATGGTCGCCGTGATCTGGGTCGGCTCGCGGGCATGGTTGCGCATTATCATGATGCCCAAGTCGATCCTCATTCCCATCGTCCTGGTGCTTTGCGTGATCGGCGCCTACGCGCTGAGCAACAGCATGAATGACGTCTATGTACTGGCCCTGTTTTGCATCATTGGCTACGCGATGGTGAAAGCGCGGATACCGCTCGCTCCGCTAATCCTGGGCGTCGTTCTCGGAGATCAGATCGAAGCCAATCTGATCCAGGCCATGTCGACCGACGCCAATCCATGGCTTTTCGTGACAAGGCCCATTTCGGGTGGCTTGCTGGCAGCATCTCTCCTGTCGATCGCACTTGCGGTGTGGCAGCATCGGCGCGAGACAAAACGTCTCGCTACGGCGCAAGCCGAGGAGCCCGACACGGATTTCTGACATCATGCCGGGGTCGAGGCCCGAACCCGGCGTTTTGGCTCGCGGGTGTGCTCAGCGCGGCGGAATATGAATCAGATCGTCGAGCTGCGCCTTGGTCATTTCGGTCGTTGTGAACTTCAGCGCCACTGCATCCTTCACGATCGTATCCAGGCCCACGATCTTGTCCGGTTCGATTGCCGAACGCGGGAAGAAGTCATCCCGGGTACGCTTGGCCTTCGCTTCGCTGATATTGAGCCAGCCCGAATAGACCTTCAGTGCCTCGGGATCGGTGTACATGTAGTTCACGGTTTCCCGGTAGGCTTTCATGTAGCGGTCTACAACGTCCTTGTGCTCCTTCAGGAAATTTGCATTCGCGATATTGAGCCGGACCGTCTGGCCCTTGAACGCATCGGCATCATTGCCGGTGGCAATGATGCGAATCTGCTTCTGGTCGAGTTGATCAAGTCCGAACGGGGGCGCGGCCCAACCCACATCGATTTGTCCGGACATTACGGCCGTAAGATTTGCCGCCGGGCCCCCCATGGCGGTCGGCTTCGCCTTGAGCTGGTACTGCTTCATAAACGCCGTCACGATCCCATGCGTAGAAGAGCCGTTGGTCGAATAGGCAAGGGTCTTTCCCTCCGTGTCCTTCAACGATTTTATCGGCGAGTCGTTTTTCACATACCAATAGAGGTCGTTTGCACCGGTCGTTTCCGCACCGATGACACGGACAGGAGCACCCTTCGAATAGGCGCTCAGGACGCCCATGACGCCCGCGGCAACACCAATATCAACGCTGCCGGAGATGACCGCCTGCTGCGTCTCGCCAGCCCCATTCGTGTAGACCATCTCGAGTTCGAGGCCGTGTTTCTTGAATATCCCCGCGCGCTGGCCGATCTCCGACACGCTCGTGTCCCAGTTGCCGCGTTGTCCGATTGCAAGCTTCACCTTGTCGGCCGCCGAAGCGCCCACCAAAAAGCTCATCAGCGAAAGCCCTGTGACCGCAGCCGCGATCAATGCTTTTTTCATTTTATGCGTCCTCCCTGACATACGAATGTTTTCGAGCCTGCCCTATTTCGCGGGAAGAGTCTCTTGTCGCGCATCTTGCAGCAACGTCTCACTTCCCGTCCCCAGGGTTCGCCAGTTCGTCGTCTTCGGCACGACTCCCTCATACGAACTGATGCTCGCGTGACGAATGTGCGGTTCGGTGGTGCCGATCGCGGGCCCGCCATTTCGCATGGTTCGGGCAGCGTCAACCATGATGCGTCGAAACGCGACCACAGCGGCATCGCTCGCGCCCACCCGCTCCTTCGAACGATCGGTGATCGGGCCCATCGACTCCCACATGGCAATGTCCTGGTTCGGGATGCCGCTGATGCCCGTGAAATTGCCGGATTTCATAGCCTGCCGGTCCTGACCGTACAGGTTGTCCCGGTTGCGCAAGTTGTCGAATTTACCATCGACGTCGACGCCCCATTGCAGCACGTTGAACTTGCGCCAGGTGTCGACGTCGATGCCGGGCTTGTCCGGGCCGTTCCACGCAATGAAGTAGAAGATCGTGTTGCAGTCATCCTCCGGCGTCAGCAGCGTAGCCACGTTGTGAACGTTGTTCGGAGGGATCAGGGCCGTGAATGGAGCGATGTACACCGTCGTGCGTATATAATCGTGCGTGTCCTCGTTCATGATCGGGCGGCGGATCGCGGCGTACCGAAATCCGTAGCTCGTCCGCTCGATCTGAAATCTCGGCGCCTTATCCGTCGACGGCCGCAGCCAGTTGGCCTCCGTCGCTTTTGCACCGTCCACCTGAGCTGGAACCATGTCGGAAGAATGCAGGCTCGACGAATGAGCCGAGTCGATTTGACCTTCCAATATTTGCGCCCAGTTGCAGCGGACTCTGACCTTGGTCGCGCTTACCCTTACATCTGCATTGGGCGCAAACGCAGGTGCCTCGAAGTCGCGCATCTCCGAAGGGGGACCCATATACGTCCAGACGAATCCTCCCGCCTCGCGCACCGGATACGATTTGTGCCTGACGCGTTCCGGAATCAGGCTGTTGGCCGGCTCGGATGCCATCTCCACAACGTTACCATCCACATCGAACTTCCAGCCGTGATAAAGGCACCGCAGCCCACACTCCTCATTGCGCGCAAAAACCAGCGATGCGCGCCTGTGTGAACAGTATTCATCGAGAACTCCCACGCGTCCCTTGCTGTCACGGAAGACCACCAGATCTTCACCAAGTAGACGGACCTTGATCGGCGTCCCATCTCGCGTTGCGACTTCTTCCGAAAGACAGGCAGCAATCCAGTGACGCCGCATGATCTGGCCCATCGGGGCCTCATTCTCGACGCGGCACAAAAGATCATTTTCCTCGGGGGTTATCATCGGCGCGTCTTCCCTTTGCGGCGCGATCGATATTCCCCGTCGGCCGCTCTTTCTTAGAGATCTAAGATAGCCTAGAGAACGTGACGGGTGTTGTCGATGGCTGGCGAGCAGGAAAGCATATTGCATCTGGGCGTTGCTGGCCTCGGCCGCGCCTTTTCCGTCATGCTACCGACACTCGCACAGCATCCGCGCGTGAAGCTTGTTGCCGCGGCGGACCTTCGCACGGACGCCCTGGCCCGATTTGCCCGTGAGTTCTCGGCGAGATGCTATGGCAGCGTCGAGGCTCTCTGCTCTGATCCCGCCGTGCAGGCAGTGTACGTGGCCACACCGCATCAATATCACAGTGAACACGCAATGCTCGCGGCGCGGCACGGCAAGCATCTGCTGATCGAAAAGCCGATGGCCCTCACCGTTGCCGAATGCCACTCAATCATCGAAACGGCTCGTCACTTCGGCGTGCAGATCGTGGTCGGGCATAGTCATTCCTTTGACGGCCCGGTGCAACGCGTGCGGGCGCTGATCGAAAACGGCGAGTTCGGGCAGGTATGCATGATCAACGCGCTGAACTACACGGATTACCTTTATCGTCCGCGGCGACCGGAAGAGCTCGATACTGCCTCGGGTGGCGGTGCGATCTTCAATCAGGCAGCGCACCAGGTGGATATTGTGCGCCTGATCGCAGGCGCTCCGGTAGCAAGCGTCCGCGCCATGACGGGAGCGTGGGACCGGGAACGACCGACGGAAGGTGCCTATGCCTGCGTTCTCACATTCACCACGGGAGTTTTTGCTTCACTCGTCTACGGCGGCTATGGGCATTTCGATTCCGATGAATTCGAGGGTTGGATCGGCGAAATGGGGCAGAAAAAGCAAGGCTATGCGGGTGTGCCGCCCCCTGCATTCAAGAGCCGCACTGATGAAATTGCTTTCAAGAATGACCGGAACTATGGAGGCAGCCAGTTCAGTTTGCCATCATCTTTTCCGGCGGCGCATCAGCACTTCGGCACCTTGCTTGTGAGTTGCGAACGAGCTGATCTCCGTCCGGTTCCGACCGGAGTTATGGTCTACCAAAGAGGCACTGCTACGCTTGATCCATTGCCCCCTCCAAGAATTCCCAGAGGCGCAGTGATCGATGAGCTCTATGACGCAGCCGTCAACGGGAAGACCGCATTCCACGACGGCGCCTGGGGGATGGCTACGCTCGAGGTGCTTCTTGCCATGCTGCAGTCCGCTCGTTCCGGCCTCGAAGTGCGCCTCGCCAACCGGCCCTTGCGATGACACCGCCACGACCGAGCACCCAAGCGATCCTTCGTCATTGGCGAGAAGCCGTACCAAACGACCGGCTGGCCCACCTGGTCAAGGACGCAACGCGCGCGCTCGTAAGATCGCTGCAGATACGACTTGCCAAACATTCGGTTTCGTTTGGTCACTGGACATTCCTTCGAATTCTCTGGGAACGTGATGGGTTAACCCAACGAGAATTGAGCGAACGGGCCGGCGTGATGGAGCCGACGACTCTCTCCGCCGTCCGCGCAATGGAAAATCTGGGCTATGTTGTTCGGAAGCGACTGGGCGGCAACCGGAAGAAAGTATTTGTCTTCCTTACGCGAAAAGGCCGCCGCCTTCGCGACAAGCTCGTGCCGCTCGCCGAGGATGTCAACCGGGTCGCAGTTTCCCGAGTGCCCGCATCCGAGGTTGCAAATGCGCGTAAGGTATTGCTCTCGATCATCGAAAACCTAGCGCATGACGAACAGGCTGCGAATTTGAGAATGCCATCCACGCGGGAATTGGGTCGAATGAACGGAGCCCCGGCTCGAGGGCGTTCTCCCAAAGCGCGAACCCGCTAAGCCTACTAGGAACGCCTCACTCAATTTACTCGGCAGCCTCGAGATCGGCCGATTTCTCTATGCTTGCAAGAGGCGATACGGCGGGTCCGTTCAAGGCAGTACCATCCGGAGCAAACTGCGATCCGTGGCACGGACAGTCCCAGCATTGCTCGAGCGAATTCCAGTGAACGACGCAGCCCAGATGGGTGCAACTTGCCGAACGCAACTGGAGTTTGCCATGCAGATCGCGGCAAGCGGCAACCTTGGTCAAACCTCTACGGAAGAGACGGCCCTCACCAGGGCGCAACTCCTCAACAGCACCCACCTCTCCCGCTCTGAGATATTCAGTGAAGTTCTTCAAGGGCGTGATGTTTTCGCTGATGAAATTCGTGATGTTGCTGCTCACCTTGCGCGCTGAATCGTAAACCTCGCTCCAGGGACTGCTTCCGACCGTCAGCATATCGGCGATCAACATTCCGGCGGTCACCCCGTTCGTAATCCCCTGTCCGGAGTCTCCGCTGACCAAAAAAACTTGCTCGTCCTCGGGGCTTTCACCGATGAAGCCGACGAAGTCGACCGGCTCGAGGACCTGGCCCGACCAGCGGTGAGTGCAGTCCGCCATCTGCGGGAGGCGTGCGCGCGCCCAGCCTTCGAGCGCCTCAAATCGGCGCGCGCCGTCATCAACCTCGCCGGATTTGTGGTCTTCACCGCCGATAATGACCACATCCTCATCCTCCGAAAACGGCTGGAGACGAACGTAGTGATAGGGATCCAGCGTATCCCAATAGAGCGCATCATTAAGGGTCCCTCGAGGAATCCTGGCCGCGATGACATAGGTGCGAAAAGGCGCCTGCTTCGTGTGCACCGCGACCTTCACGTTCACTGGTGAGTTCGTCGCCACCACGACCGCCTGTGACAGCACCGCACAACCCGATGTCGTATTCACGACCATTTCGCCGTGCTTCTGTTCTATTGAATCGACGCATGTATGCGCAAACAGGCGGCCTCGTTTACGCTGAATGGCTGAGGCAAGGCCAGCAAGATACTTCGTCGGGTGGAAACGAGCCTGCTGCGGAAAGCGAAGTGATCGACATGCCTCTCCCAGGTGAAAGGGCGTCCTGTCGGCGCAATCAATAACGGGAATTCCAATTCTCCTGCAGGCTTCGAGCTCTTTGTTGAACTCCGTTTCGGAAGTGCCGGGAGCTAGGATCCAGTAGCCGTCGACCCGGGCAAAATCGCACGCGATTGCCTCCTCTCTTTGGATTGCCTCGACACGGTCGATGGCGGCAACGGTGCTCTCGTAGCAGAGCCGCGCACATTCGGCGCCCCGGATCTCCGTCAACTGTGCGTAACCATCATCGAGCGCAGAGGCGAGGTGCGCCGTGGTGCGCGCCGTCATCCCGCTCCCGATTGCGCCTCGGTCGAGAACAATGACCGAACGGCCACGCGACGCCAGCTCATAGGCCGCCGACAATCCGGCAATCCCTGATCCGACCACGACCACGTCCGCCCGCTGAGTTTCGGGCAGCGCGGGGACCGCCGCCACCGCGACATTCATCCAGAGCGACTTGGTACGCTCATCAGCGACGTTCATGGACGTTTTCCTGCCCATCAACCGTTTCGGGTTTGGACAGTTCCGGCAAAATTTGGTTCCGTTCGCTGGAACCGGGTGCCCCTTTCCCGGTTGGCTTGCGGCTCATTATGGGTGGAGCCGAAATCATGGATACGGCACAAGTTACGCAGTACGTCCTAATGTATTTCGTGCTTCCGTTATGGCTGGCGGCGGGTTTTGCCGACTATCTCTGCCATCGTGCGGCTCATATCGAGACAACAAGCGGTGCAAAGGAGTCGGTTCTCCACTTGCTCCAGTTCGGCGAGATGGCGGTCGCCGTGCTCGCGGCAATGTTTCTCGAGATCAACGCACTTGTACTGCTTGTCATGCTGGTCTGCTTCCTGCTGCACGAGGCCACCGCTTTGTGGGACGTGAGCTACGCCGCCGCAACGCGCGAGGTCACTCCTATCGAACAGCACGTGCACAGCTTTCTTGAAATGCTGCCATTAATGGGACTTGCGCTAATTGCCGTTCTGCATTGGCCACAAGCACTTGCGCTTTTCGGGTTGGGCACAGAGCCGGCGCGCTTTGAGATTGCGATCAAGCAAGGGCCGCCGTCATGGCTTTACGTCACAATCATCCTCTTGCTTGTGTTAGTCTTCGAGGTCCTCCCGTATGCGGAAGAGCTTGTGCGTGGGTTGCGTGCGAACGACGGCGCCTTCGTGCCACGACGTCGAGGAAGGGCATAAGTAGACAACTGCGCTGAACCGGACGTACTCGACTACCCGGGGACCGGTCAGCGCAGTCATTCTCGGAGTGCATACAATCTATCTGCGCGCCGAAAAAAAGGGTCGCTCGTAGTATCGACGAGCGACCCCAATGAAGGCCACCGGCGGGGTGACGCCGGTGGCCAACGTTTACTGAACCGGCGGGTCGCGTTCTTTTTGTGACAAAATTGCAGCCATGGCCCCTCTCGAATTTTTTTCCACGAACTTCACCGGCCTTAACCATGTGAGCAAGTTCGTACGCATGCCGCGAAAGTACTTTGCGCTGGTGACAGGCCGCCGCTAAGCTCACAGCAGTGCCCCTTTACCTCCGGGCGTTCAAAAACTCCGATAGCATCTGTGTGGCAATCCGAAAAATGCCACGTTGAGGGGCGCAGGATGCTTGCGGCAGCAACGTGCTGCGATCTAGGAATTCGGTGGGGCAAAAGCGTATGAGTAAGCCGCTCCAGGAAGAGCCGCCCGGCCCGGACGATCTCGAATACTACGCCCCTAGGAAAACGCGGAGCGAAGGCGATTCCCACGCCATCCAGCCTGCCGAGACTCCCGAGCAGCCACCGGAGTCCGATGCTGACGATTGGACCCCTCGCTACCACAACGACGAATTCAGCGTTCCATTCCCAAAAGCACCTGGATATCTCGACGGCGTTGAATCGGATTCTCGCCGCGCAGGGATAGGAAAAAAAATCGCAATCGCCATCGGTGCAGGGGCCATTCTGATCGCGGCCGGCGTGGCGTTTTTCGACACCGTCAAGCTTGCAAAAACCAGGGACGACGCACCGACCATCAAAGAGCCTGACGTGCCGCTCGCGTCCAGGCTCGAGACCGCGGCCGCCGATCTGAAAAGGGCTTCTCCGCCGGTCGTGACGCCAACATTGATCGTGGCCGAATCAACGGGAGACATGAACACCCCGTTGCCGCTCGGTCTCGACGTACAGAACTACACGGCCGACGCCGCCATCACACTGGCAGGCCTCCCCCAAGGCACCATGCTCACCGTGGGCACGCCGCAAGCCGGCGGGCAGTGGCGCATCGCCATCGAAGATCTGGCAAACGCCCGCGTTAACCCGCCCAACGGATATGTCGGCGTGATGAACATTATGGCCGAGCTGCGAACCGCCGCGGGCGTACCGATCGTACGTAGTCCGCTGCGGCTGACGTGGCGCCAACCGCCGCCTCCTCCACCGCGACCGGCTGCCGAAGCTCCCATTGCCCGTACGCCATCGCCCCCGCCTGCTCCCGAAGCGGCGCAGAGTCGACCAGCAGCCCGTGCGGCGACGCCAAGCAAAACTGTCGAAGCCCCACCCGCGCGCCATCTCGACCCCGAAGAAGTCGCCTTCATGATGCGGCGAGCAGAAGAACTGATTTCCGACGGCGACCTCTCGGCGGCGCGCGTGCTGCTCCAGAGAGTCGCGGAGACACATAATGCGCGCGCCGCATTTCAGCTGGCTGAGACATACGATCCGCTGGCCACCAAAAAGTATGGTGGAGCTGGCAGCTCAGCCAATCCGACGCTTGCACAGCAATGGTATCAACGCGCAAAAGATTGGGGATCGCCCGATGCTTCCAAGCAGCTCGATGCGCTTGCGAGCCGCGCGGCGGAATCGCCAAAGTGAATTGCGCTCTCTGATCTGACCAAGGGGCGTTCGCCGCTCGGCTGAATCAGAATCCGGTCGCGAACCGCGCCATCACGACAATGATCGCGACCTGCATCGTACCCTGCGCCGCGACAACGCGCACATAGGTTTTCATCCACCCGGCAATCTTTTGCGAATCCGGCTGCGGCTTGTTGACCTCGAAAAAGAGCCGGAGATTGGTCGGGAGCAGATAACCCAAGCCCTGTATTGTGAGCACCGTGACGATCGCAAGGGCAGCGATGACCCACCAGAACTCAGGATAACCGAGATCGAGATAGCCCATGCGAACGGCCAAAAACCAGCCGGCCGTGGAAGTAATTATTGAGAGCGTCGGCATCAAAATAAGCGTACGCGGAACCAACCCGCTTATGATCGCTCGGCGAGCGTCGAACGAGACGCCTCTGAGCACGGGCCCAACGACAAACCCCATGAATAGATCGATGCCTGTCCACAACCCTCCCGCCATCACGTGAACAAAATTGAGGAACCAGAGGCTGGGACTCAAGAGCGCGGCAATCATTATCGCGAAGCCAAGGCCAGCGGCAGCAATGTACGAGATGCGTAAGGGTGCAACGGGACGTACAGGGACTACTCCCAGAGTGGAATCTGCCACCTCACGAGCTCCGCTTATTCACTTCTATAGCCGTAAATCATGACACGCGCGGCCGACGTTTGCTACCCTGTAACGTCGTGTGCTCGGCTGGAGGCTCGTTGAAAGTCGCGGCCATGCGCTTCGCTATGGAGCGCTAACCCACGCCCGCCGCGAGGCTCCTGTCTTTTTCCTCGGCACGTCGTGCTGCCGGTCGTGCCGTCAACCGCGCGACATAATCCTGAAATTCGTTACGTTCGGGCACCAGCTTGAACATCATGCCATAGCGAAGTCCCGACCCTACTACCAGGTCGGCGGCCGTGAACTGCTCGCCCAACAAATATGGTCCTTTTGCAATTGTCTTGGTCAAAATGTCCAGCACCGTTGTGAAGTCGCGCCAGCCGAGAGCCGAGGCGCGCGGATCATCTTTTCGTGGAAAGGCATGGTCCGTCATCGCGGGCTCGAAAACACTCGGACCGAAAAAAAGCCATTTAAGGTACTCACCTCTGCCGGCGGCGCCTACAGGCACATTCAATTGCTTTCCGGGAAACTCGTCGGCAAGATAGGTGCAGATAGCCGCCACCTCGGTAATGATCGCAGTACCGTGCAAGAGCGCCGGCACCTTCCCCATCGGATTGATCGCGAGATATTCGGGCTTGAGATTCTGTCCTTCGGTAAGCCGGATAAGCTTGATCTCGTACGGTTCTCCCAGTTCCTCGAGCATCCAAAGCACGACCGAGGAGCGTGATGGAGAAGCATGATACAATGTGAGCGTCGGCATGATGCACCTTGAAAAAAGGATAGATCGCCACGATCCTGGAGATGACCATACATTGTGCAGAGAAAATGACCATGCCCGCTCCCGTTTATGACAACACTACGCGGCACCGCTTCGAATTGAACGCGGATGGGGGCACGGCCTTTTCGGAATACCGGCGTGCCGATGGCGTGCTTACGATTTTGCACACCGAAGTGCCCAAGGCGCTCGAGGGTCGAGGAATCGGCTCCGCACTAATTCGTGGCGTCCTCGATAAAGCCGGCGAGGAAGGACTCAAGGTCAGACCCGTCTGTCCATTCGCGAAAGCGTTTATGGACCGTCACCCAGAATACGCCCACATGCGCGCGTAAGCGCACTAAAGGCTCCGGCTTCCCAGCAGCTCGACCTGACGCAGCCACTGCTTGCGTTTTGCATCGCTGACCGACTCGATCATGCCATAGATCGTGGTGCGCACCGGGCGCACTCCGGTGAAATGCAGGATGTTGCGCTTGAAAAGCTTCAGTGCATGCGCGCCGAAATACCAACGATAGAACCAGCCGGGCATGCCCATGCTCATGATCACACGGGCTGATATTCCACGGAACATTTTCCGCTCGGCCATCGCCTGGTCGGCCGTCTTCTGGCCTCCGGCGGCCTGAATGGCGATCAGATCAGGCTGCATGACGCGTTCGATAAACCCCTTCATGATTGCCGGCATGTCGCCGCACCAAAGCGGGAAGACAAAAACCAGATGGTCGCTGTCTCGCATGGCCTGACGAGCCGCGACGAGATCGGGCTCCAGTGGTTGGAGACGTCGATAACCTTCGCGCAAGATCGGATCAAAGTTCATGCGCGAAAGCAGGAATAAGTCTGCACACAAACCGGCACTCTCAGCGCCGCGCCGGTAGGCCTCGCCGATCGCTTCGCAAAAAGTATCACGGACTGAATGGCCCACAATGATGCTGATCTTCTTCACTGGGGTTTCCACGTATTATCAATGGAAACCGGCGAACTCCCTGGCCGTTCCGATTTCGTTGTCTTTGGACTCAAAGCATCGGCCCAACCGTCTTCGGATTGGCCCGCCTGGCCACACAGCGACGCATAAAATTGCTCTGGCAAGTCATCTCGAGCTACTCTGCCGGCGCTGGCCGCGACTTCGCAATGCGTCCCTTTAAATGGGCCATGACGATGTCCGCGACTACAACCATCAGCCCAGCAGCCAGCACGTGCCACCCGGGCCTGATTCCCGCTTCGATATCAAAGGCCGTCTGGAGAACACGTAATGGCGACACGTGAAACGCAAGCCCAATTCCAACCGCCTCGCCGACAAAGGTCAGCGCCGCTACGGCTACCGCAAGCCCAAAGAGGCTCAGCGTCGCGATCTCGTGCGTGTTCTGCCAGTTGGCAAGCAGGCGATAGCCCATCAGCCACAGAAAGAGACTGGCCGCGAAGGTCGGAACCGTGACATCCGCCTTCGTCTGCTGAAAGTAATGAATCAGGGCGAGAAGAGCGATGAGATAGACTGCCTGGTGCAGCCGACGCCACCGTGACCCTCCAAGACGGCGAACCATAGCGTCGGTTGATGTCGCAGCAAGCGCGGCGAGAAGAAGCCAGGCAATTGCACCGATGATCAGATAAACGCGATGGCTGATCTCGTGAACGACCTTGCCAATGTCATAGCTTTGATCTGCAACGAAGAGCACAAGATGTGCGGCAGCGTAACAAAAGGTCCCCACGCCCAGCATCCGCCGAACGTCCTGGAGATTGCCATAGCGCAAAATGCGGCGCAGCGGAGTAATGGCTAGCGTGATCCCGAGAAACACCAAAGTCCAAAACCCTGCTCGATGAATGAGCTCGTTGATGGGGCGAGCGCTGTGGGCAATGCTTGCTGCCTCGATGATGGCTTTGGCCAGTGGGAATGTTAGAACCATAAGCGTTAGCGAGCGCAGAGCCGATATCCGACCGCGCCGATCGCGCCAAATCTCCCAACGGCGATTCATTGCTTGAGAGGCGAGCAAACCAAATAACGATGAGAGTCGAGCATTTTGCGCATACTACCTGATTTGTAATCTAGTCGACTTGGTCTTGCATCGCACAAAGTGCCGCATCAATTCCAGCTTCGTGCTAACATTAAACCGAGTCGATTCGCATAACGCTTCAAAAGCTTGCGGCGCTGCCGTCTTGCCGCAACGGAACAAAAGCGCACGGCCAACAATTACGGAAGGTGGAGGAGGAGCAGTCCGGAAGACCAAGTATACGCTGCGCCGGGGGATTATATGGAGGCCACCGATGTCGCGAGCTTTGGTACGATCGCTGCTTGTTCTCGTACCCGTCGTTTTAGCCTGCAACAGTGCTATGGCACACGACAGCTGGATCAATCGTGGCGCATTCAAGAATGCGGCCGGCGAATGGTGCTGCGGCGACTACGACTGCAAAAGCTACACCCGCGCATCATCTACTGCCAGCGGGTGGATGGTGGAGGGCGAGCTTGTCCCGTTCGACGAGGCCATGCCCGTCGCACCGCCCGATGGCCAACTCACCATCTGCCGCCGACCTGATGGAACCCGCCGTTGCGTGTTCGGCCTTAAGCCCGGACTATAGCTGGTCTTCGCTCTAGTGGCCGACGCAAGGAGAATGGTCAGGACCCGCTCTTGTCGGATTCCCTGCGCTTTTCCAATTGACCGCTCACGCGCAAAATCACCGCAATGATTGCGGCGGCACCTACAAGAATGAACGAGGCGCCAACGCTGTCTTTCGCGGCAAAATACGCGATAGCTGCAAGATTGATTGCACAAAAGCCGAGCGAGAGAGCCCAGATGCCGAGCCAATCGGCTGCTTCGGCTGCTTCGCGCGTGTGTCGCAGGATGTCAGCGCGTGTTTTTCGCGGCAGCTCTTTTGCCATGGTTTCGCCTCCAATTCTGACGTCACCATCTCTGTCAGATCGACTGTCTGCATTGATCTAACGCAAGCTTTGCGATCTCGGTTCCTGCAAGCGCTCCGCGCCCGCTGCTTCACGTCAATCGGGGCATCGGCCTTCCGCCAGCTGTTTTAGAAGGAACTTTCACCAAAGCTTCTCCGTCAAGAACGGTTTCATTGCCGACCGAACATTTACAGATAAGACGCGCTCGAAATTTTTCAGCAATGAGTTCGACGACCTTGACGTTCACCGTGACGAGGTCGCCGATCTTCACCGGAGCACGAAAATTAAGGGTTTGCGATATATAGATTGCGCCCGGCCCAGGCAGGCGGGTCCCCAAAACAGCAGAAATCAGGCTTGCCGTGTAAAGCCCATGGGCGATGCGCGTCCCAAACGGCGTTTTTGCAGCGAAGTGCTCCGATAAGTGAATTGGGTTGCGGTCCCCCGTGACCTCGGCAAAACCGACCACGTCGGAGGAATTGATCTTTTTTTCGAGCGTCTCGGTCATCCCTACCGAAAGGTCCTCGAAGTAAAGCATCTGTAGCTGCAACATCTTTCTCACTCGCAATTTTCAGCACGGCTTGCGCTCTTTGCAGCGGCGGAACTATCCGTCCTTTGGACGGCTGCAGAGGCTCCAGAGAACCCCAACAAAAAGCACATTGATCAAGGCAAGCACGGTCAAGACTCCGATCGCCTCATTGGGCCCGCGCCAATCGATGAGCAGGGCTCCAAGCGAGGGGGCAATCGCTTGGACGATCAGACTGGGGAATGCCAGTTTTCCCATCAGCACGGGAAAACGCCGTGGTCCAAACAGCGCAAGCGGCAGAGTCCCGCGGACAATCCATGAGATTCCATATCCTGCGCCGTAAAGAAGGATCACAAGGGCGAGTGGCGGCACGGCGCCGAATAGCATGATGAGGCCGACAGCCATCAGCAAGCACGAGCCAACCATCGTCCAGATTGGGTGGTAACGACTGCCGAACACTCGCTCGATGACACGGGCGCCGACCTGCGCGGGCCCGAACAATGTGCCCAGACTCACTGCCATTGCGAAATCCACTCCTCTCGCCTGCAGGAATATGAGCAGATGCACAACCACGATCGAACCGATACCAGCAGTGATCGACAGCACGAGAGCAAGCAGCCAGAAAATCAGCCACTCGTGCCCGACCCGGACTATCGCCTCGGAGCGTTGCTGATCAGTGTTGGATATGACGGATGCTTTTGGCGATCCGCCGCTTACGACAAGGGCTTGCATGGGCAATATGAGCACCAGGTGAAGAGAGGCATAGATGAGACATGCATTTCGCCAACCAACGTGATCGATCATGAAGGCGCTCAGCGGCCAGCAGATCGTGCTGGCGAATCCCCCGAACAACGTAAGATTTGTGATCGGCCCGCGGGCCTCGTTGCCATAGATCCGCCCGAGCGCCGCGAACACCGCGTCGTAGAGGCCTGTACCCATGCCCACTCCGATCAGCGCCCAGGCGATGAGATAGAGCGGCAAGGCTGGCGAGATCGCAACGCCCGCCAATCCTGCAGCAAAAAACAGCGAGCTGGCGATCAGCACGGGACGGCCGCCGCGCACGTCGATGATGCGTCCGACCTTCGGTGAAATGAGACCCGCGACAAGGAGTCCGATCGAGGTGCCCCCGACAACGAGGCCCAGCGGCCAACCCGTTTCGGCAACAATCGGCTCCGCAAAGACCGCGGGAAAATAAAATGAGGTGCCCCAGGCAAGGATCTGCCCCGCGCCCAAGGCGCTGATGACAACGCGCCGGCCGGGCCTGCGCTCTGATAGGTGTGAGATCAAAGCGCAACTTGTCTCGGTTTGCCGGTGTCAGCGGCCAGGACTGGTCGAGACCTGTCGTCGCCGTTGCCAAGCAAACTTGGATCAAGCCCGTGGCGGTAACCTGATCTGACGCCCAAGTGGTCTGAAAGCCGTGCGAAAACGGGCCGTGAGCAACCGCCTTCGTCGGACCATAGGGCTTGTGTAATCGGCAGCCTCATCGGTTTCTCCGGCCGAGCCGTCCAATCTACACGAACGCAGGAAGATCGGGATATGCTGCGACGCAGCATAAGCTCAACTGGCCTGCAAGCCTCCCACAGCAGCCAAACGTAAATTTTCTCGTAAAATCAGTATTTTGAGCTATGCGTTTTTCGCGTAGCTGCGGCGCAACATTATTGCTTCTGGTCGGACGAAATCCTCCTATGTTCCACGAAGATAGTCGACCGGCCCGGCCGGAAGAAAGGAAGAAGAACAATGTTTGCCGCAATCGTCCGCTTCATCCAGGAATGGAAGCGATACAATCAGAGCCTGAACGAGCTGTCGCGCCTGGGCGACCGCGAACTCGCAGATATCGGCATCAGCCGCTCGGATATTCCGCGCGTCGCATGGAATGCCGCTCACCGCGACTAAGCAACGGCGGTTTTTTATGGCTGGAAACGCCCGCGGATTTCCGCGGGCGTTCCATTTTGTCCGGACGCACTAGTCGAGTGATTTCCATCGCTCGAGCGGCATGACCTCGAGAGCCTGCCCGTAGCCGACCGTCCAGGAATCGACTGACCACTTCGTCCCAGTTTCCCTCTCTACGAGCACGGCAGTGGCATGGGGAGGGCGGCCATCGATCATGTAGCCGCGCGCCTCCGGGGCATCGACGTCGTGAAATCGCAACAGCTTGAGCTGATCCAGCACCAAAAGCAGGCTTGTGGTATTTCTGCTGGAATCGATGCAGTCGAATTGGCGCCTGTCGAACATGTATTTGGCGCCGGCACGTGCCACATGATTTCTTGTCCCTGCAATCGGACCAACGCGCTTGTCGAACCAGGCGCCCGCGGCTGATACCGCCTTGCGCTCCGCAGCCGGCGAGGAACGGCCCGCCGCGAGAAGTTGCGCCAGCTTAGCGCGATCACTCGACGTTAAGTCGATCTCCGCGCGGTACTTGCAGCCAAAGCCATGGCAAACGAAAACAACGCTTGCGGTCGGTGGTGTCACCGAAAAACTGCCGTAGGTGGCGTCAATAACGCCGGTTTTTGTGGCAGCAGTTGCGAGCGATGCACCAGCAATAAGCACCCATGCCGCAGACAGACCGGCTCTCACGATTGATTGCATCCGGAACCCCTACCCCGTTGCGATTATGCAGTTCTGTCCCTAGAAGACAATGAAATGACCTCAAGTCAAGAAACGGTGCACGTTATTGGTGGCGGGCTCGCCGGATCCGAGGCCGCATGGCAACTCGCGCGGGCGGGCGTACGTGTCGTGCTCCACGAAATGCGCCCCGATCGTACGACCTCAGCGCACAAGACTGACCGATACGCAGAACTCGTCTGCTCGAATTCCTTCAGATCCGATGATCGCGAGCACAATGCTGTTGGCTTATTACACGAGGAAATGCGGCGGCTCGGCTCATTGATAATGCGTTCGGCAGATGCTCATCAGGTTCCTGCTGGCGGCGCGCTCGCAATCGATCGCGATGAGTTTTCTGCCGCGGTGTCCGCAGCGCTCGCCGAGCATCCATTGATCACGCTCGAGCGGCGGGAAATCACGTGCCTGCCTGATGAATGGGATAGCATCATCGTGGCGACCGGACCGCTGACGTCGCCCGATCTTGCCTCCACCATTGTGAAAGTCACTGGCGAACGCCAGCTCGCTTTCTTCGACGCAATAGCACCAATTGTTCACCGTGACAGTATCGATTTCAGCCAAGCTTGGTTTCAGTCCCGCTATGACAAGTCCGGACCCGGCGGCACCGGTGCAGATTACGTCAATTGTCCGCTGACCCGCGAGCAGTATGAAGCCTTTGTTCACGCGCTGCTCCTCGCAGAAAAAATTAGATTTCATGAATGGGAAGTCTCGACACCCTACTTCGATGGCTGCTTGCCGATTGAAGTCATGGCCGAGCGCGGGTTGGAAACGCTCCGACACGGCCCGATGAAGCCGTTCGGTCTTACAAATCCGCATCAACCGACCCAAAAGCCATACGCCGTCGTTCAGCTTCGGCAGGACAACCGGCTTGGTACCCTTTTCAACATGGTCGGGTTTCAGACCAAGTTGAAGCATAGCGAGCAAGTGCGCGTTTTCCGCACGATACCCGGCCTGCAGAACGCGGAATTCGCGCGGCTCGGGGGCCTCCACCGCAACATGTTTCTGAACTCGCCGAGGCTCCTCGACGAGTCCTTGCGCTTGAAGACGAGGCCGTACTGGCGGTTTGCCGGGCAAATTACCGGCTGTGAGGGCTACGTCGAATCAGCCGCCATCGGATTGCTTGCCGGCCGCTTTGCAGCCGCCGAACGTCTTGGTGAACGCGTGATATTGCCGCCTCCCACGACCGCGCACGGCGCCTTGCTTGGCCACATCACGGGTGGCCATCTCGAGACGATTGATGGCGGCGCTTCTTCGTTTCAGCCGATGAATATAAACTTTGGACTATTCCCGCCATTGATAGACGCGCCGCTTGTTGATCGGAGCAGTGGAATAAGTCGATCCGCGGCGAAGGCTTTGGCCCGTAAGCGCGCGCTCGCCCGCCGCGCACTCGACGATCTCGACCAATGGCTCCGTCTGACACGACCGGTGATCGCGGCCGCGTAATCACCGGTCAATGCGCCCGAACGATCTTGCCGCCTGCCAGATCCGCCATTGTCGCCAAAAAGGGGACATTTCGGGCGGACGAAAGAGATCGTAGTCCGCTCCCTCCTGTGAGCGCAGCCACGGCCGCAACGGGGCGAGGGAAAGAAATGCCGGCCAGATCGCCTGATTTGCGGAGGCGCCTCTGCTCGCGAGTTCCGAGAGGTGCCGTACGGCACGAACTCGCAATTCAGCAAGCGCGCTCCGCAGTTCGGATGTGGATCTGAGCTCCCAAATGCTGTTGACTTGGACTCTGTGCCTACGAAGCAGTTCCATGGGAACATAAAGCTGATGGCGCGCGGCGTGACGCCCCAGATTGGCTAGGATGAACGCAATCGCCTCCGCCTGCCCGGCTTCAATTGCACAACGAGACCGCTCACGTTCCGCGCCTTCCTGGAGAATCCATTCCGCCATGTGGAAGATCGTGCCGGAAGTTTTCGCTGCGTATGAGTCAAGAGCTTCCAGGCTCCTCATGGGTTCGTCGTAAACGCCGAACCGGTGCGCGTCGATCAGCTCCATGAACGGCGCGATTGGCATGTTGAATCTGACTGCCGCATCCCTTAGAGCGGCAGCAACTGGGTTACCGGCCGCATCAGCGTCGCGTTCACCGGAAAGAACCTCGCTCCACCACTGCAATCGCATTTCAGCAGGAAGGGGCTCACGCGCGAGATCGCGCACACGCGAGATTTCTATGTTGAATGCATAGAGCGCGAAAAGCGCATATCGTTTTTCCTTAGGTGCGAACAGTGTGGCCAGAAAGCGATCGCGATCCAGATCGCGCACCACCTCAGAGCAATGCTCATCGTGGCGATTCATCCGAGATCCTATGCGCTCGATCACGCGACCGCGATCAAAGCCGCCCCGACACGACGCCTTTCCGCAAGAACAATGTTGTAGGTCCGCACGGCCGCACCAGTTGTCATGCTGTCGACAGCCAAGGACAACTCCCGAAATCGCCGGCGCAGCGCCTCGGATATCGGCCACAGTTCCCGTCCGGAGCCAATCAGAAAAAAATCCAGCTGGCCCGCTCGCTCGAAAGCCGGCGCAAGCGATTCCTCGGTCAAACCGGAAAGGCTCTCAACCGGCCACGCCCAAATCCCATCCGGGAAACACAGCAGAGACCCACGATGCGACATCCCGGCGAACCGAAAACCACCGTCACCATAGGCATCGATCGGGGCCGGATAAGGCAGGTGCGGGGCGCGGACGGCGCCGCTGACCACTCTATTTGTCACGGTCGGCTGCGCTGAGCGCGTCGCGACCGGTTCCGACACCCAGATAGATGAGTATCGGCGAGGCAATGAAGACTGACGTATAGGTGCCGACAAGAACGACGCCGAACATCATGGTAGCTGTGAAACTGTGAATGGCCTGCCCGCCGAAAACCAGCAGTGCTAACAACGCGAGCGACACCGTTACGTGGGTGATCACTGATCGCGAAAGCGTTTGGTTTACCGACGCGTTGAGCAAATCAGTCATTGGCAATTTCCGATACCGGCGCAGCATCTCACGGATGCGATCGTAAATAACGACCGTGTCGTTGAGTGAATAGCCTAAAATCGTAAGCAGCGCCGCAATGCTCGTAAGATCGAAATCGATCTGTGTCACGGACATGAAGCCGATCGTGAGCACGATGTCGTGAACGTTCGCGATCATCGCACCAAGCGCAAACTGCCATTCAAATCGGAACCAGAGATAGATCAGAATTCCGAAGATCGCGAGCATCAACCCGATCACGCCATATGAAAGCAATTCTCCGGACACGCGAGGACCAACGACTTCGACGCGGCGGTATTCAACCTCATCACCCAACGCGCCGCGAACCTTGCTTACAGCTTGCTGCTGCGCAGCCTCGCCCCCGGGCTGCTCAGCGATTCGAATGAGAACATCGTTTGCAGCCCCAAATTGCTGCAACTGCACCTCGCCCAATCCCAGTGCCCCGAGCGCGGTGCGCATCTTGGCCAGGTCGGCAGCCGGCGCTTTCGTTTGCACTTCGATTAGGGTCCCACCCTTGAAGTCGATGCCGAAGTTCAGTCCATGGAAGAAATAGAGTGAAATCGCGATGATTGACAGCAGCGCCGACATCGGAAAACTGATGCGCCGAAAGCGCATGAAGTCGAACTTGGTGTCATCAGGAACGATGCGGAGCAGGCGCACGGCACGGGTTCCTTAAATGGGCACGCGTTGCGGCCGGCGCCAGCGGACCCAATACGCAACGATCAGTCGGGTCAGTGTGAAGGCTGTGAAAACTGTCGTGATGATCCCTATTCCCAGAGTAACGGCAAAGCCGCGCACAGGGCCGGTTCCGATATAGAACAGCACTGCGGCGGCAATGAACGTGGTGATATTTGAGTCGAGAATCGTCGCAAGGGCTCGTGAGAACCCCGCATCGATGGCGTTGATGGCAGTACGGCCCGCGCGCACTTCCTCGCGGATGCGCTCGTAGATGAGAACGTTGGAATCCACTGCAATGCCAACCGTGAGCACAATGCCGGCAATGCCCGGCAGTGTCAGTGTGGCGTTGAGCATGGACAAGATGCCGAAGATCATCGCCACGTTGATTCCGACGGCGATGTTCGCAAACAGCCCGAACAGTCCATAGGTGACCAGCATAAATATAATCACCATCGCTGCCCCGACATAGGAAGACAACTTGCCTTTGGCGATCGAGTCCTGACCCAGACCAGGACCGACCGTGCGCTCCTCGATGATCGTCAGTGGTGCCGGCAAAGCGCCGGCGCGCAGCAAAATAGCCAAGTCGTTCGCGCTTTCGACGGTAAAATTGCCCGAGATCTGGCCTGAGCCCCCAAGAATTGGTTCACGAATGACGGGCGCGGATATCACCTGATTGTCCAGGACAATCGCAAAGGGCTTTCCGACATTCTCCTGGGTAACCTGCGCAAACTTGCGCGCACCGGACGTGTTGAATCGGAATGAAACGATCGGCTCGCTTGTGCGCTGATCGAACCCTGGCTGTGCGTCGGTCAGATCGGCACCAGAGACCAGTACACGCTTTTCCACCAGATATGGAGTTCTTGGCTGACTAGCGCTGTACAGAATTTCATCGTCGGGAGGCACCCGCCCCTGCAGTGCTTGTTCGGCCGGGATGGAAACGTCGACCATCCGAAAATCGAGCTTGGCTGTCTTTCCGAGCAGTTCTTTCAATCTGGTCGGATCCTGCAAGCCGGGCACCTGCACCAGGATGCGGTCGACACCCTGTCGCTGGATCAGCGGTTCGACAGTGCCTAGCTCGTTGACGCGACGTTCAATGATTTGGATCGACTGCTCAACGGACTGACGTATCCGTTCCACAAGTGCAGGCTCGGTCACCGTCAAGCGCACCAAATTGCCGCCTTCGGTTGCTACATCGAGGCTGCGCTGGCCGGTTGCGCTGAGGACTCCCCCGAGTGGTTGCGACAGCTCTCGCAATTTCTGCACCGCTTGGTCGAAATTGCTGCCCTCCCTGATACGAACCTCGACGCTGTTGCCACGGACCACAAGTCCGGTGTAGCCCACGCGCGCATCGCGGAGGACGCGCCTGACATCATCGCGTAGCGCCTCAAGCTTTTCCTTTCGAACTGCGTTGCTGTCGACCTCAAGCAGAATGTGCGAGCCGCCCTGCAAATCGAGCCCGAGGACGATGTGGCGTTGGGCCCACTTCGGCCAACTCTGCACCATTTTCTCAGGCAGGAAGTTCGGTACGGCGAACAGGCATACAACGAGTGCCGTTAAGACAATCGCCCCTGCCTTCCACCGCGTGAAATAAAGCATGATGTCCCGACTTGTGGACGAGGCCAAAACTGCCGGCTAGCCGGCAGCAGCCTCCTCCTTGACAGGTTCGCCCTTGGCGCGAACATCAGTGACCATCTGCCGCATCTGCCGGATACGCACGTCGTCCGCGATCTCGATCTCGATCTGATCGTCGTCTATCACCTTCGTGACCTTGCCGATCAGGCCGCCATTCGTAATGACGGTGTCCCCGCGCCGCACATTCTTGACCATTTCCTGATGCTGTTTGACCCGCTTTTGCTGCGGACGCAGGATCAGGAAATACATGATGACGAAAATAAGCACGAACGGCAGCAGTGAAACCAGCATGCCGCCGTCACCCCCGCCGCCGCCGAACAGCGAGCCTTGCGCAAAGGCAGGTGTTATGAACATCAAACGGTGCTTCCTTGCTGGTTTGCGGGCGCCTCATTACCCCTGATTTTGCGCGGACTATACCGGCCACACGCCCAATTGCAAACGTTCGGCCAAGTGCCAAAACAGTCGATTTCCCGTCGCGCTTGACGCAGTCCCGCTTGCGGGCTCCATGCCGCCCCGCTAAGAGCAGCCGTTTCGCGGAACAAAACTGATGGCCAAGTCCAGATCGAAGCCGCCGGCTCGTACCCGCCCCAAATTGACGGGCCAAAGCGGCGGCTCCTCAACCGATCAACATGCTGTTCTCGAACGCATAGCTTCGGCGCTCGATCGGCTCGCGCCGGAACGCGCCACCGCAGCCGATCTTGAGGCAGCCGACGCATTTATCTGGCATCCAGACGGCCGCCTGACGCCGGTCGTCCAGGTGAACCGTGTCGAGATGTCCCTGCTCAAGGGCATCGACCGTGTACGCGATGTACTCCTCGAGAACACCGAACGATTCGCCAATGGCCTACCAGCCAACAATGCCCTTTTGTGGGGGGCGCGCGGGATGGGCAAGTCTTCTCTGGTCAAGGCCACTCATGCCGGCGTCAATGCGGGTCTCCGCTCCGGTCCGAAGAATGACCCGCTCAAGCTGATCGAAATACATCGTGAGGACATTGAAAGCCTGCCGGCGCTGATGGCTTTGACGCGGGCCTCCAAATTTCGGTTCATCGTGTTTTGTGACGATCTCTCCTTTGATGCCGACGACACCAGTTACAAATCGCTCAAGGCGGTTCTGGAGGGCGGGATCGAAGGGCGGCCCGACAATGTCATTTTCTACGCCACGTCCAATCGGCGCCATCTTATGTCGCGTGATATGATGGAGAACGAGCGCTCAACCGCAATCAATCCAGGCGAAACAGTAGAAGAGAAAGTCTCGCTATCGGATCGGTTCGGACTTTGGCTTGGTTTCCATCGCTGTAGCCAGGACGAGTATCTGGCCATGGTCGATGGATACGTGACGCATTACAAGATCCCGGCTGAGCGCGAAGCTCTGCATCGAGAGGCCCTCGAATGGGCCACCACGCGCGGCTCGCGATCCGGGCGGGTCGCTTGGCAATTCATCCAGGACCTTGCTGGACGGCTTGGCATTACGCTCAAGGGCTGACGCCCCTTCTAGGTTCGCGATTATGCGCCGCCAAGATATTGGGTGGGGTCGACCGGGGTCGAGCCCTTGCGAATTTCAAAGTGCAGCTGGGGGGAGTTCACGTTACCGGTCTGGCCAGCATGCGCAATGACCTGCCCGCGTCTGATCGTGTCCCCGCGCCGGACAAGGATTTCGCTCGCGTGTGCGTAGGCGGATACGTATCCGTTTGCATGACGGATCAGAACCAAATTGCCGTAGCCTTTGAGCTCATTCCCCGCATAAGCGACAACACCGTCATCCGCGGCCTTGATCGGCGTACCTTGCGGCACCGCCAAATTAATTCCGTCATTTTGAGTGCCGTTGGGCTTGCTGCCGAAACCCGCAATGACGCGTCCACGAACCGGCCAGCGGAATGAGGGCATCGCCCCACTCGGATCTGCAGCTTTGACAGCCGTTTCCGTCGTCCGCGGCTCTTCCTTGGCGATATTTGCAGTCGCTACTGAAGCGCTTGCAACCCGCTGATGCGGCTGCGGACGTGACTCCGATGTTTTAGATTCTTTTGAGCGCGGGGGATGTGATGCCGCCACGACATGATTGCCGTCGGGAATGACGAGGCGTTCGCCGACGCTGAGCTTCTTCGAAGTATCGATGTGGTTTGCGCGCGCGAGTGACGTCAGGCTCGCCCCAGTCTGCCGGGAAATACTCATTAACGTCTCTCCGGACCGGACAACGTGAACGTTTTTCGCAACTTTGGACGGCGTTGCGGCATGTGTCGGCGTCGGCTTCGACGAGTTGGAGACATAGCGGGGAATGACCAGCCGTTGGCCCGGCCTGATCTGCCCTGGCTCACGGATGCCATTGGTCTGCATGACAGCGGACGCAGGCACTCCATGTTTGCGCGCGATAGTCTCGATGGTCTCACCGTAGGCGACTGTTACCGGCGAGCCGCCATTCCAGGTCCAGTGACCTGTTGAGTTTTGAGAGCGCGTCACCGTGCCGGTCACGTCCGAATGCCGAGTGGGTGGACCATAGGCGCTGGCGCTCGTTGCAGGATAGGCAACAGGTTGCGCGGCAGTATTCATGGGGTGGTTCGGAGCAGGAAGCGCCTGGGCTTCGATGCGTCCAGCGGCAGGGACTCCGGATGGGGCGCTTGCAACCTTCTGGGGTGGAGCCGGCCGCTCAGTATAATAGGCACTGGACTCGAAACGAGCGGAGTCGGAGCAGCCTGCGGCGGTAACACCGGTCAAGGCGAGGATAGCGACGTGCGGCCAAGCACGCGAGCGAGACTTCCCCTTTGAACGCAGCATCTGGTTACTCACTCGTACGCACAAAACGTAGAATTTGAATAAACCAGCCGCGAGTAAACAAGGCTTTAAGAATTAACCGCCGTCGGTTACGGAAATCGGCCGAAAAATATTGCATCGAGTCGTTAGATGCGGCGAAGCTTCAAAGCTCCTGAGCTTTTCCCGGGAGCATGGGGACGAAGCGCACCGGAATCAGGCTCTCTTGCGTGAACCCCGTTTCCGACTTGGTAAGCTTGATGATGTTTTGCGAACCATCGTGCGATCCAAGCGGCATGACCATGACGCCGCCAACGGCGAGCTGCTCGGTGAGCTTATCGGGAATGCTCTCCGCCGCGGCGGTGACCAAGATCCGGTCAAAAGGGGCCCTGGTCGGCACTCCGGCAAATCCGTCACCGGTCACTATCTCGACGTTGTTGTAACCAAGGGCCTCAAGACGCTGGCGTGCTTGGTCCGCAAGCGTGCGATAACGTTCAATACTGACGACTTCCTTTGCGAGCCGAGACAGGATCGCAGCCTGATATCCGGACCCCGTGCCAACTTCCAAGACACGGTGATCCGGATGCACTGCGAGTTGTTCAGTCATATATGCAACCACGTACGGCTGGCTGATGGTCTGGCCGCAGGCAATCGGCAAGGCCTGATCGGCATAAGCGCTGTCTTGAAACGATCCGTCGACGAATTTCTCTCGCGGCACCTCGTCCATGGCGCGAAGCACGGCCTTGTCGGCGATCCCTCTGCGGCGCAAGGTGAGCAGGAACTGCATTCGATCATCAGATTGGACATCACGCGGCAATTTCGACACGTTTAGGCCCCTTTACCGGCACTATTAGCATGTTTGGTGAAAACTGGGCTAAGCTGATCTGGAACCCTGCCCTTACGCGAGGCTTTCACGCTGGAGACAGGCATGACAGATTCGTCGGCGGTCCCGCGATTACTCGTGGTCGAGGATGAATATCTCATCCGCATGTTGCTGGAGGACATGCTGGACGACCTCGGCTATGGGGTCGCTGCCGCCGTTGGTACCCTTTCAGAGGCACGGCAGATCGCATCTGAAGGGCAATTCAATGCTGCGATTCTGGACGTCAATCTCGATGGTCAGGAGATCTATCCTGTCGCAGATATCCTCGCCAACCGCGGCTTGCCTTTTGTTTTCGTGACCGGCTACGGCGAGCGCAGCCTGCCGGAGGCATATCGGGGTCGACCCGCACTGCAAAAGCCGTTTCAGGCCGAGCAACTCAAAACCACGCTTGCCGGTCTACTCGCTTAATCGAAGACATCAGCCAGTTTGGTCAAGAACGGTTCATCGGTAAGGTCGAGCCGCAGCGGCGTCACCGCAATGCGTTTTTCCGCCAGCGCAGCCAGATCACTTCCCGGAGCAACACCGTCGAGACCGCTCCGGCCGAAGGCTATCCAATAGTACGGATTGCCGCGTCCATCGTGACGCGCATCGATACGCAGCAGCTCTTGATCGCGCTTTCCCTGCACGGCAATGGAGATGCCGGCAACTTCTCTAGGCAGACAGTCCGGAAAATTGATGTTGACGAGGACGTCTCGCGGCATGCCGGCCTCAAGCACGCGTCTGATGATGCTGGGAGCGAATTCGATAGCCGTATCCCAATAAGGATGGTGCTTCGTGGTAAATGCGTAGGCCTGCGATAAAGCGAACGAGGGAATTCCGAGCACAGTCCCCTCCATCGCACCGGCCACAGTCCCGGAATATGTGACGTCCTCAGCACAATTTCGGCCGCGATTGACACCGGAGAGAATGAGATCCGGCTTTTCTTTCATTAAATGCCGTACGCCCATGATGACGCAATCCGTTGGCGTGCCTTTGACCGCAAAATATCGCTCGCCAACTTCCCGCATGCGCAACGGATCGTTCAGCGAAAGGGAATGCGAGACACCCGACTGGTCCGTTTCTGGTGCGACGATCCAGACCTCCTCGGAGAGTGCACGTGCAATCTTTTCACAGGCAGACAAGCCAGGTGAATGAACGCCGTCGTCATTGGTGATGAGGATGCGCATCTGCTACTGCATTCACGTATGATCGACTATCTCATCGAACGCAGCACCATGACTGAGCATCCCCTTGATATCGCGGTCAATAGAACCGCAACGAGGCGGATTGAGTCGGTGCACAGGCATTCAAGTTCGCTCAATGCTTTTCATGCCGCCCATGTAAGGCTGAAGCGCTGAGGGGACGGCGATCGAGCCGCTTTCCTGCTGATAGGTTTCCATGACTGCTATAAGGGCACGCCCGACAGCAACCCCCGAACCATTCAGCGTGTGCACGTAACGAATCCCCTCCTTGCTTCGATACCTTGCATTCATCCGGCGAGCCTGGAAAGCGCCGCAGTTCGAGCAGGACGAAATCTCCCGATATGCGTTCTGTCCCGGCAACCACACTTCAATGTCATACGTTTTCTGAGCGGCAAACCCCATGTCGCCAGTGCACAATGTGACCACCCGATACCGAAGATCCAGCTTCTTGAGTACCTCCTCCGCACAAGCCAGCATGCGCTCGTGCTCCTGCTGGGATTCTTCGGGCGTCGTGATCGATACTAACTCGACCTTTGTGAATTGATGCTGACGGATCATCCCCCTCGTATCCTTGCCCGCGGCACCTGCCTCAGCTCGAAAGCATGGCGTGCACGCGGTAAGTCGCATCGGCAATTGCCGCTCTTCGATGATGGACTCGCGCACCGTATTGGTTAGTGGCACCTCAGCAGTGGGGATAAGCCAAAGACCAGTCGTCGTACGAAATTGGTCTTCGCTGAATTTCGGCAATTGTGCGGTTCCAAACATCACCTCGTCGCGCACGAGAATTGGCGGACTGACCTCGAAATACCCGTGTTCTTCGCTCGTGTGCACGTCCAGCATAAACTGACCGAGTGCGCGTTCCATTCGAGCGAGCGCCCTGCGCAACACCACAAAGCGGGCTCCGGAGAGTTTCGAGGCCAACTCGAAATCCATTTGTCCAAGCTCCTCGCCAAGTTCGAAATGCTGCTTGGGCTTGAACGAATATTGCGGCTGTTTGCCAAAAGCGTGCCGCTCAACATTGGCGCTTGCATCCGCTCCATCTGGAACATCATCGAGCGGCATATTGGGAATTTGCGCCAACTCCGCTTCGAGCTCGATTGTGAGTTTCCTTTGGCGCTCTTCCAATTCCGGCAATAAGAGCTTCAGCTCGTTCACTTCGGCCATCAGCGCGCCAGCTCTGGCATCATCCTTTGCTTTCTTGGCTTCACCGACCTCCCGGGAAACAGCATTCCTACGCGCCTGTGCCTGCTCGAAGGCAGTAATGGCAGCCCGGCGTTTCTCGTCGATATCCAGGAGCTTCCCGGAGAGCGCTGCAACGCGGCGCCTTTTGAGGCCCCGGTCGAACGCGTCAGGATGCTCGCGAATCCATTTAATGTCATACATGCCGGGATGCTTTTATCGCGGCTTATCGGTGAACGAAAGGCGTTGAGTAACCCTGTCTCGGCATGCTCGTCGGTGTAAAGGTGCCCGCGCCGACCCGACCATGAGACGGAGAAATGGCTTCAGCGCAGCTGAAAGGACGACTTTACTCTGCCGGATTGGTCGTCACCGAAGCGGTGTCAGCAGCTGCCTGCGCCTGCGCTTTCTTCTCCACCACGCGCACTGACCAGATGGAACCCTCGTACAAAAGGAGCAGTGGTACTGCAAGCGACAGCTGGCTGATCACATCAGGCGGCGTGAGCACGGCTGCGAGAACGAATGCACCGACAATGAAATAGCGTCGTTTAGCCTTGAGCTGGTCCGCCGTGATAATCCCGATGCGCCCAAGCAAGGTAAGAATGACCGGCAATTGAAAGGCAACTCCAAAGGCAAGCACCAGCGCCATCATCAAAGAGAGATATTCGCCTACCTTGGGCATCAGCGCGATCGATGCGTCGGTCGGTGAGCCAGGCTGCTGCATATGCAGTGAAAAACGCACGAGCATAGGCAGCACCAGAAAATAGACCACCATGGCGCCCAGCGCGAAGAAGATCGGTGTTGCGATCAGATAAGGAAGAAACGCCTTGCGTTCGTGGCGGTAGAGGCCGGGCGCAACAAACATGTAGATCTGCGACGCGACGACGGGAAATGACAGGAATGCGGCACCAAACATCGCAAGCTTGATCTGTGTGACGAAATATTCAAGCAGCGCCGTGTAGATGAATTTTGAATTCTCAGGTCCTGCCACCCAGACAAATGGCCATACAAGAATATTATAGATGTCCTTTGCGAATATGAAGCAGATGCCGAATGTCACTGCGAACGCGATCAGCGCCTTGATGAGGCGCGAGCGCAGCTCGATCAAATGGTCCATCAAGGGTGCCTTGGTAGCCTCGATGTCTTCGTAGCTCATCCCTTGCTCCCCGCTTCCTTGAGAGCTGGCAGATCAACATTGGGGCCCTGCTCGCCTGCAGCTGCAGGTTCGGGTGGGATGGAAATCTCGGCGCCGGCAGCGACAGTCTTCGCGGGCTCCAGTTCGGCGACATTGGGTTCGCGGATCGAAGTGTCTGGCTCCGGCGCCGCCAGCTCCGCCGGCTCAGTTTCGAATGCGCGCTCGATCTGCTTTTGCGTATCCTGGAGAGGATCAAATTTTGTGAGGTCGCTAACGGAGCTTTTGATCTCGTCGGCCTGCTTGCGCAATTCGGCGAGCTCAGCCTCGCGCATGGCGTCCTGGAATTGCCCTTGGAATTCGGCGGCCATGCGCCTGACCTTGGCCATATACTGACCAAGTGTGCGCAACACGGCGGGAAGCTCTTTGGGCCCGATCGCGATCAGCGCGACGATGCCAATGACGACGAGCTCGCCCCAACCAATGTCAAACATGGATTAGTCAACTCCAGGACCAAGCCTCGGTACGCGCTCGGTGGGCGAGACCGGCTTGGGCTCGACATGCGCGGGCGCTCAGGAGCGTACGCTCTCGGCACGCCGCTCCGCGTCGGTTTTGGCTGCGCCGCCCGCTTCGATCGACTTTACTGGCTCGTTCTTGGCATCCGCGGTTTTTTCGTCCTCGGACATGCCTTTCTTGAAGGCTTTGATGCCCTGGGCAAAGTCACCCATCAAAGAAGAAATCTTCCCGCGGCCTCCGAACAGGACCATTACAACCACCAGAACGATGATCCAGTGCCATATACTCAAGGAACCCATCGGCAAACCCTCCGCAGCGACGGGCTTTTTTCGGCTCGTCCCGCCATGTATTTGACGAGAAACTAGGCTCCGCGGGCGGCAAAAACAAGGACTTCGCTGCTATGCCGCGACATCTATTGCGCCGACATCGCGCTGCGCGAATCCGCTGCCGTTTACGTTAATTCAGCTGCCTATTTTTCGGATTGAGAGCTTGGCGGTGCCAGCCCAAGGTCAAGATCGCCCGGATCAAGAGGATCTTCGTCATCGCGCAGGGTTGAATCATCAGACGGCATCGGTACTGCAAATCCCGGAGGCAAATTGCCTTCCAGCAGCCCGGCGCCTTTGAGTTCATCGAGCCCGGGAAGATCGCCTACTTCTTCCAGGCCGAAATGCGAGAGGAAGGCCTCCGTTGTTCCATAGGTGATGGGACGACCCGGGGCTTTGCGGCGCCCGCGGGGACGAATCCATCCGGTCTTGAGCAATACATCAAGAGTGCCAGCCGCAGTCACAACACCGCGGATTTCTTCGATTTCTGCGCGTGTCACTGGCTGATGATAGGCGATGATCGCCAAAGTTTCGATCGCTGCTCGAGAAAGCTTGCGTGTTTCGACGATCTGTTTGGTCAGCAGCCACGATAAATCAGTGGCGGTGCGGAATGTCCATTTTTTCCCTACGCGAACGAGATTGACGCCGCGCGTGGCGTATTCGTCCCTCAGTTTGACAAGGCTCGCTTTCACGTCGACGCCTTCGGGCAGCCGGCGAGCCAAAGTCGCTTCGTCCAGAGGTTCAGCCGCGGCAAAGAGAATGGCTTCAAGCAGCCGGAATTCTTCCGGGCGTGACACGGGCATCGGCGTCCCTTCCGGCGCAGCATCCGAAGCCCGGTCATTATTCTGAACCACCACGAGCTTCTTGGCCACGCTCGACATGGATAGCCTCCCCTTATGCGTTTTCTTGCGCTTCATGCGTCGCAGCACTTCCACTCACGCCGACACGTTTACGCATGTAAATCGGCGCGAATGACTCTTTCTGGTGAATTTCGGCGACTCCTTCCCGCACCAATTCCAGTGCGGACGCAAATGATGACGCAAAGACGGTCGCCGCCAGTGCGGGCTCTACGACATAGCTGATCAAGTACTGATCCAAGCGGGACCAATCCGCCGACTGCCCAATGAGGCGCTCAAGTGCGGTGCGCGCCTCCGCTAGAGACCAGACTGTCCTTTGCTTAAACCGAACACGAGAAAGTGCATTGCGCGACCGCTGTGTGGCATACGCGGAAAGAAGGTCGTAGAGAGTGGCCGTCCATTCGGGTTGCTTGATCTCCGCAATCGGCTCGGGCAATCCACGCGGGAATACCTCGCGATTGAGCTGCGGACGTTGCATCATACGGGTTGCAACATCCCGGATCGCTTCCAGACGCCGCAGCCGATTTGCAAGCGCAAGGGCCATTTCTTCAGCGCTTGGCCCATCGCCAGGTGCAACATCGGGCAGGAGGAGTCGCGACTTGAGGTAGGCGAGCCACGCCGCCATCACCAGGTAGTCAGCGGCGAGCTCAAGCCGCAGCTTGCGGGCAGCTTCGATGAACGACAGATACTGGTCGGCCAGTGCCAGGATCGAGATCTTCGCGAGATCGACCTTCTGCTGGCGTGCCAGCATCAGCAGGAGGTCGAGCGGACCCTCGAACCCCTCGACGTCGACGATCATGGCCGGTTCGCTGGTGCCCCGGTCAACGCCGAGGCTGGTGTCGAAATCCTGGGCACTCATGAATTCAGCCCTCGCAGCTGTTGGTCAGCGAAGAGGCGACGGAAGACGCCGCGGGCGGCTTCGACATCAAACTCCTCCGGCGCGGAGCGAGCGGCCAGCGCCGCGTCCGCTCTGCGCTCTGCTTCACCCGAGAGTGGCGGCGCTTCCGCAGCAACCGCGACCATCTCGTGGATATCGCCGTTGCAATGAAGCACGAGGTCACATCCGGCTGCCAAGGCCGCACGGCTGCGCTCCGATATGGTGCCCGAGAGCGCATTCATCGAGATGTCATCGCTCATCAACAAGCCTTGAAAACCGATAAAGCCGCGAATCACCTGGCTCACTATTGTGACGGAAGTGGTGGCGGGCGCGACTGGGTCAATCGCGCTAAACACAACATGTGCGGTCATTCCGAGCGGCAGACGAGCCAAAGGGCGGAAAGCCGCAAAATCGGTTCCTTCCAACAGCGTGCGATCCGCGGCAACGATCGGAAGCTTATGGTGACTGTCGCTGGTCGCCCGACCGTGACCGGGCAGGTGCTTTACGACCGGAAGAACTCCACCGGCCATGAGGCCCTCGGCAATAGCCATCGCGATCGCAGCGACCTTGCCGTGGTCGTTGCCGTATGCGCGATCTCCGATCACCGGATCACAGCCGGGACCGGGAACATCCGCAATGGGAAGGCAATCCACGTCAATCCCAACAGACCTCAGATCTGAAGCAATCAAATGCCCTGCAAGGCGCGCCGCTGCAATTCCCGACGCGGGTTCCGTGTCGTAGATGACCCCGTAAGTTGCTCCAGGAGGATATGCCGGCCAATGCGGAGGCCCCAAACGCTGCACTCTGCCGCCCTCCTGATCGACTAAAACGGGCGCCTCCCTGCGCACAGTGGTTCTAAAGTCATAAATCAACTCACGGACCTGGCTTGGATCGCTCACATTTCGCTTGAACAGGATAAGCCCCCACGGTTCCGCTTCACGCAGAAACGCACGTTCGCTGGCAGAAAGCGCAGTTCCTGCCAAGCCGGTGATAAACGCACGTGGGGCCATTGGCGCGGATTAGACCGCGGCCGCTCAAAGCGTCAAGTTCCGCCGATTTAATTCCGCTGGATGAGGCACTGCCCGCCGGCCGCCTTTAAACTTGAGCACAGCTGGCCCGCTTCGCTTGCATTCGCGAACGGACCGACCAGCGCACGATAGTAGGTTCCCTTCGCCCCCAGGTCGACGCGATGGATCACGTGTGGGCGGCCGCCCAGCTGGTCCGGGAACTTGGTTTGCAAGCCGCGGAAGGCAGCTTCCGCTTCATTTTCGCTGCGCTGCGAAGAGACCTGGACATACGCGCCTCCGGCGACAGCCCCAGCCTGAGCGGAGGCCTGCGGGGCTAAAGCCGCGGTGCGTTCGGTTGACGGCGCAGCAGCCGCAGGCGCTCGCGTTGGAGGTGCGTTCGGATTGAGAGACAGTGGGGCACCTCCAGTGGATGCAGGCTGGCGTCCCCCGGCGGCCGGATGAGATGGCACCGTTGGCGTGCCCTGCTCGGCTTCAGCGCTGGCCGTCTCCGAGGGGCGCGCTGCGGGGGATGGCGCGGGCGCGGCACGGGCCTGCTGCGGAGGCGCCGAACGGGCAGCAGGAGCGGCTGCGACGGCTCCGGATGGCGGGGCCGCATCCGTCATGACCGGTTGATCGGGATGGATCGCTATGGTGCGAATTTTTTTCGGTTCGCTGGCAACGACGCCGCTGCCGATTGCGGACTGCGGCACAGCCTGAGTGAGACCGACGGCAGACCTGTTGATCGGCTGCTCTTCGCGCGAGACAAGTTTTTCACTCTGACCGCGTTCATTCACCCGATCCGTGATGAGCTTGTTTGACGGGGAATCCTTGGTGCTCGCCTGGGGCACAATCTTGGTCGGGGACGTATCGGCCTTGATGACCGGCGGCGGCTTGGCCGGTTCGGACGGCCCAAATAGTGCACGATACCCGAAGGCACCGGCAGTACCGACGACGGCCAAGCCGACTATCCCGACAATGGCAATGAGCTTAAACCGTCGTCCCGGCGACGGAGCATCCTCGTAGTATTCGTCCTCGAACTGTGAGTTATCGTCGTATTCTTGCTGATCGTCGTACGGATCGTTCCGTTCATCGCCTTCGCCCTGATATTCATCGAAGCCTGATGGAGACGCGGAAGCGTATGGCTGCCGGGCGTATTTCTGTCCTGCAAATTCCTGCAGCGCAGGATGATCGGCCCCGGCCGGTGGGTATCCGTTATCCGCATATGGCGCGGCAGGTTTCCGCGGTTGTCCCGCTGCGTGCGTGGCATACGGAGTGCCGAGCGGCTGAGTGGTCCAATCGCTTTCCTGTGGCGGGCGCGCGGCCGCGCGACGTTCGCGCCCGAATTCACCGAATGGATCCGTTTGCCCGATAAGCCGAGCCAGCTCGGCCAGCGGATCGCCTCGTGACCCTTCATTCGAAGTGCGCGCGGGCGGCGGCTCACTGGCACGATATGGTCGTTGAGTTTTTTCTTCCGCCATTCGGTCCCCGGTTAATACACCCGTCCCATATTGCCGTTGTGGCGCCTATCGGCATAGGCGCGGATCTCCGGGACGAGAGTTATCGCATCTCCTCCGGAGCGCTGACCCCAAGTAGCGCGAGGCCGGATGATAAAACAGTGACGATCCCCTGCACGAGGGCAAGCCGGGCTGCCGTCGTTTCTTGATCATTCTGGATAATGAAGCGTAAATGAGGCAAGTCCTTTCCACGTGTCCACTGTGCATGAAATTCGCTTGCTAATTCATAGAGATAGAACGAGACCCGATGCGGCTCATGGGCGGCGGCAGCGCTCTCCACGAGGCGCGGAAAAAGCGCCAACTGGCGCATCAGCAATATTTCGCCAGGATCGCTCAGCCTCTCGAGCGGCGCTTTGCTGAGCATGGCGGCACGCTCGAGAGCTGATTCGGGAATTTCTGGCATCTCCTCGCGCGCGTTGCGGAACACCGACGCACCGCGGGCATGACCATACTGGACATAGAAAACCGGGTTGTCCCGTGAATGCTCGATGACCTTCGCGAGGTCGAAATCAAGGACCGCATCATTTTTGCGGTAAAGCATATCGAACCGAACTGCATCCCGCCCTACCTCGTCGACGACTTCACGTAAGGTGATGAAATCTCCGGCTCGCTTGGACATCTTCACAGGCTCGCCAGCCCGCAAGAGGCGCACGAGTTGGATGAGCTTCACATCGAGGTTCGCCTCTCCCTCGCTCAACGCTTTCACCGCCGCCTGCATCCGTTTGACATAGCCACCATGATCAGCGCCCCACACGTCAATAAGGTGTCGAAATCCGCGGTCGAGCTTCGACTTGTGATAGGCAATGTCGGTCGCGAAATAGGTATAACTGCCGTCCGATTTCTTCAGAGGCCGATCTACGTCGTCGCCGAAATCCGTCGAACGAAACAAGGTTTGCTCCCGATCTTCCCAATCTTCGACGGCGCCGCTTTTCGGTGGCGGCAGCCTGCCTTCGTAAACTCGCCCCTTGGCCCTTAGCCATTCGATCGTTTCCGCGACGCGGTCGGTGCCCTGCTCGACCAGCGAGCGTTCGGAAAAAAACTCATTTTGCACGATACCCAGCGCCATCAGGTCGTTACGGATTTCAGCCATCATCATGTGGACCGCCTGATCGCGCACAATTGCAAGCCGTTCTGCCTCAGGCTTCGTCTTCAATGAGGACCCGTAGTCGGTGACCAGCTTCTGGCCAACGGCCTTGAGATATGTCCCTGGATAAAGACCATCCGGAATGGTGATCGTTTCACCGAGCGCTTCCAGGTAGCGAAGATAAGACGAGCGCGCTAGGACATCGATCTGCTTTCCTGCATCGTTGATGTAGTACTCGCGCGTTACCTGATATCCGGCAAAGGCGAGGAGATTGGCCAGCGCGTCGCCGAACACGGCACCGCGCCCATGGCCAACGTGCATTGGCCCCGTCGGATTCGCCGACACATATTCGACGTTTACTTTCTCGCCTTTTCCTGATTCGCTGCGGCCGTAATCCCCGCCCGTCTCGAGAATGAGGCGCAGCTCCTCACTCCACACATTCGGTTTGAGCTTGAGGTTAATGAAGCCTGGTCCCGCGACATTGATTTCGGCGAGCTTGGCATCTTTACGCAACTGTGCGGCGATGCTCTCCGCCAATTCACGCGGCTTGCGGCCCGCGTCCTTGGCAAGCACCATGGCCGCATTCGTTGCCATATCCCCATGAGCAGAATCACGAGGCGGCTCGACGACGATGCGCGAGAGATCGGCGTCAGGGCCGACCACTGCGGCGGCCGCTCCACAAACGCGCGCGAGCATATCGGCGAACAAGTGTCTGGTTTTCGTCCCAGCCTGCATCTTGCAGGTGCGGGTAATGGAATTCGAAAGCAGAGTCAAAACGTTGTTCGGAGGCGGGATACCGAACTGCCGCCAGGACCGCCATTGAGCGGTTTCTAGCGAGCGTGTCTCACAATGGGCATTCCTGAATCACCAGATCCAGGCTTTTTTCGTCCAGCGGGTCGATGTTTTCTTCCGATGCGGAGGGCACTTTTTTGTCGTTATCCAACGGGCGTTCGTCGCGCACCATCTTCTCTTCAGTCCCGTTCCCGTGCACCGGATTGCTCATGGTCTGCATTGTCCCTCAACCGGAAACCGGCGCGAACGTTCCCTGGCTAGAAGCTATGGATTTTAACGAGCGCCTCCCGCTGAAGCCTCTCAACGAAGGTCCGGCGTCGAACTAAATCGGTTTGAATGTTCGATGAGCGCATAACGATCCGTCATGCCGGCGATGTAGTCGCCGATGCGTCGTGCTCGGGTGCCATCATCGACATGGGTCAAGCCGTGCTTCCATTCATCCGGAAGCTGTTCCGGGCTTTTAATGTAGTGCGTGAACAGCTCGCGCACGACGATCTCGGCTTCGTCCATGATGCGCATGACCCGATCGTGGCGGTACATGCGTGGATAGAGAAAGGCCTTGATGTCACGATCGGCTTTGTCCATGGCCGGCGAAAAACCCACAAGCGGACGCGGCGCTTCACGCACGTCCGTTGCCGATCGCGGTCCGAGCATCAGGGCGCGGCGGCCCGTCTCGGCGATGACATCTTCGATCATTCGCGTGATCATTTGCCGTACAAGTTCGTGCACGCGTCGCGGCGGTTCAATCCCCGGATACTCCGCATCGATGCCGGACAGGATCTCACCGACGATCGGCACGGTTGCGATGTCGGACATGGTGAACAACTCTGCCCTCAGACCATCATCGATGTCATGTGCGTCGTAAGCGATGTCATCGGAAAGCGCCGCCACCTGCGCTTCTGCGCTGGCGTAGCTCCACAGGTCCAGATCCTGGATTTTTGAATATGTAAGGATCGGAACCGGAATGCCGCTCCGTGCATAGCGGCCCGTGGGAATGCCGTCGCGATCAGTCAATGGACCATTGTGCTTGACCAGACCTTCGAGCGTTTCCCAGCAGAGATTCAATCCGTCGAATTCGGCGTATCGCCGTTCAAGGTTCGTCACAACCCGCAGAGCCTGCGCATTGTGATCGAAGCCGCCATGCTCCGTCAGGCATTCGTGCAACGCGCGCTCGCCGGCATGGCCGAAAGGAGGATGACCGAGATCATGGGCAAGAGCCAGGGCCTCGGCAAGGTCCTCGTCCAGGCCCAATGCTCGAGCGAGAGAGCGGGCGATCTGCACCACTTCGAGAGTATGGGTAAGTCTCGTTCGATAGTGATCGCCCTCGTGATAGACGAAAACCTGCGTCTTGTGGGCCAGCCGTCGAAATGCCGCTGAGTGGATGATCCGGTCGCAATCCCTGCGGAATGCGTTGCGGCTCGTATTCCGTGGCTCAGGATGGCGCCTGCCACGGCTCTGCGCCGGATCGGCGGCGTAGACCGCCCGCTCGTGCCCGGTTTTAATGGCCATTGGGAGTGTTTTTACACCTTGCCTGAAACGGCGCTCGACGCATTCGATTGACCTTGCCGGTCCGCGCACTTAACTATCCGTTGGGTTCTATGCCAATAGGATTGTCACGCGCGAGCAGGCAATGAGCGAAGACATCAGGGTTAGCGAGAGGGCGGCGAAGCGCATCAGCGAAATACTCAACGCTGAGCCGGCCGGGACCATGCTTCGCGTGAGCGTGGAAGGCGGTGGCTGCTCGGGCTTTCAGTACAAATTTGACATCGAGCGTGCCAAGGCCGACGACGATCTTGTGATCAGCCGCGATGGCGCGGTGGTGCTGATCGATCCCGTTTCGGTGAATTATATGGTCGGCTCCGAGATCGACTTCGTCGATGACCTTATCGGCGCTTCCTTCAAGGTCATAAATCCTCAGGCAAAGGCTTCTTGCGGCTGCGGGACGAGTTTCGCGCTATAGGTCCTTTCGTTTCGGCCGCAAACTAGCCGCAGCGACTGGCTCTGCGAACCTGCCGATGCCCTACTCGGCGGCAATGGCAGGCGGGACTTCCTGCACCTCTGTGAGCTGCGGCTCGAGGCGACGCTTCAGCATCCTGTCGAAGCGGTCGAGATAAAGATAAATCACTGGGGTGATGTAGAGCGTCAACAGTTGCGAGAGCGCGAGGCCTCCCACGACAGCCACGCCGAGAGGTTGCCGCAGTTCGGCACCGGCACCCGTGCCCAATGCGATCGGAAGGGTACCGAAGATCGCCGCAAAGGTTGTCATCATGATCGGGCGGAAGCGCAGCAAGGCGGCTTCCCGAATAGCGGCCTCCGCCGATAGCCCGACACGACGGCGCTCGATGGCGAAATCGATCATCATGATCGCGTTCTTCTTCACAATCCCGACCAGCATAACGATGCCGATCATGGCGATCACAGAGAGATCCATGCGGAACAGCATCAGGGTCAGGATCGCGCCGATGCCGGCTGACGGCAGACCGGAAATGATCGTGATGGGATGGATGAAGCTCTCGTACAGGATGCCCAGAACGATATAGGCGGCGAAGATTGCCGCCAGAATAAGAATCCCCTGCCCCCGCAGCGAATCCTGGAATACCTGCGCCGTTCCCTGGAATCCGGTCGTGATCGTCGCCGGCAGTCTTTCCTCCCGCTCGAGATTAGTGATGGCGTCGACCGCCTGCCCGAGCGAGAAGCCGGGAGCCAAGTTGAATGAGATCGTCACGGCCGGCTGCTGGCCCTGGTGATTGACCTGCAGCGGGCCAACCGTACGCACAAATCGCGTCACACTCGACAGCGGCACGGTCGTGCCATTGCTTGTCTTGAGGAAAATTCGATTCAGGTCATCCGGACTCTGCTGGAATTCCGGCTTTGTTTCGAGAATGACCTGGTAGTCATTGGCAGGTGTATAGATGGTCGCGACCTGGCGCGAACCGAAGGCGTTGTAAAGCTCCTGCCGAACTTGGTCGATCGAAAAGCCGTAGACGGCGGCTTTTTCGCGGTCGACTTCGACGGTGACCTGCGGATTTTTGACATACAGGTCGGTGGTAACGTCCAGCAATCCTGGAATTTTGGCGATCTTCTCACGCAGATCCGGCGTGATGCGGTAGAGCGCCTCAGTGTCGTTGGACTGCAAAGTGTACTGATATTGGCTCTTGTTCAGGCGCCCGCCGAGATTGATGTTCTGTATCGGCTGAAAAAAGATCTGGATCCCGGGAACGACATTCGCGTTCTTCCGCAGCCGCGCGATGATCGTTTGCATGCTGTCGCGCTCGTCTCGCGGCTTGAGCGCAACGAGCATCCGTCCGCTGTTTCCGAGTTGGTTCGGGCCGCCCGATCCTACCGTCGAATTGACGTAGGCGACCCCCTTATCGGCGCGCACGATATCGGCCACCTTTCGCTGGTGCTCCGCCATCGACGCGAAAGCAATGTCGGTATTGGCTTCGGTAATCCCGACCATGTAGCCGGTGTCTTCGATCGGGAAAAATCCCTTGGGCACCACGATGTAGAGCCAGATCGTGCCGCCGATCGTCGCAATCGTAACGGCCAGCATGATCGATTTGGCCTTGAGCACGCGATCGAGCGTCCACTCGTAAGCCCTGAGCCAGGCCGCAAACATCCGTTCGAAGCCGCGCAGCACGAAATTCTGCCTCTCGTGCGGATCATGGCTTTTGAGGACGCGTGCGCACAGCATCGGGGTGAGCGTGAGCGACACGAATCCCGAAACGATAATCGCGACTGCTATCGATACGGCAAACTCGCGGAATACGCGGCCGACCATGCCGCCCATCAGCAAGACCGGTATGAATACGGCGATGAGCGAAAAAGTGATGGATATGATCGTAAATCCGATCTCGCGCGAACCTTTGAGCGCTGCCTCAAACGGACGCATTCCGCCCTCGACGTGGCGGACGATGTTCTCCAGCATCACAATTGCGTCGTCGACAACGAAACCTACGGAAAGCGTCAGCGCCAGCAGGGTCATGTTGTTGATGGAAAAGCCAAAGGCGTACATGGCCGCGCATGTGCCGATCAGAGATACAGGTACGGCGAGCGATGGAATGATCGTCGCTGAAACCTTTCGCAGGAACAGGAAAATCACCATGATCACCAGAGCGATTGCGATCGCCAGTGTCTCCTGCACATTGAAAACAGCGGCCCGGATCGAGATCGAGCGATCGAACAGCGGTTCGAGCTGGATCGCCGGGGGCACCTGCGCCCGCATCTGAGGAAGCTTGCCGCGGACCATATCCACCACTTCCACCGTGTTGGCGTCAGGCTGTCGTTGGATCGCAAGCACGATGGCACGTGAATCGTTGAACCACGTCGCCACCTTGTCGTTCTCGACACTGTCGATCACGCGGGCCACTTCGTTGAGCTTGATCGGCGCGCCGTTCCGATATGCAACCACCACGTCGCGATAGTCAGCCGCGCGGGGCATTGCACCCGTCGCAAGGAGTGTCACGGCCTGCTGTTTGCCCTGCAGCGTGCCCACGGGCGCCGAGGAATTAGCCTTGGCGACCACGGAGCGAATATCATCGAGAGAAATATTGCGAGCCGCCGCCGCGATCGGATCGACCTGCACACGCACCGCAAATTTCTGCGCACCGTACACGAGCACCTGGGCGACGCCAGGCAGCTGCGAGATTTGTGGCGCCAACACCGTTTCAGCATAGTCGTTTACGGCGGAAAGCGGCATCGTGTCCGAACGCATGCTCACATAGAGCACCGGGAAATCACCCGGGTTGACCTTGCGGAAGTATGGCGGGGTCGTCATTTCGTTCGGCAGCCTGCGTTGCGCAGTGGCAAGCGCAGTCTGCACATCGAGGGAGGCGCCATCGATGTTGCGACCTAGATCGAATTGCACCGTGATCTGTGTCGTTCCGAGCGATGACGATGAAGTCATCGATGAGATGCCGGAAATGGTGGAAAGCTGCCGCTCAATGGGCGACGCGACCGACGCCGCCATCGTCTCCGGACTTGCTCCCGGAAGCACTGCGGTGATCTGGATTGTCGGAAAATCGACCGCCGGCAGCGCCGCAACGGGCAGCAACCTGTAAGCAAATGCGCCGAAGACGATAAAAGACGCCGTAATCAGCGTTGTGAGTACCGGCCGGCGGATACAGACTTCCGAAATATTCATGTGGTCAGCTGCCTGCCGCTTTCGGCGGACGCGGATTGACATGCGTGCCGTCGGACAACAGCAGCTGTCCGTCGGTGACCACTGTTTCACCGCCGTTGAGCCCGGAGGCGATCACGGTTTCGCGACCAATCTGACGCTCGATTGCAACGTGCTTGACCCTGGCAACGCCATCCTTGACGATGAAAACGAAGTTTCCGCTCTGGCTCACCTGAACAGCGCCCGCGGGCACGACCACGCCCTCTTCCGAACGCAAGGTCATCTCGGCCGTCACCAATGTCCCCGGCCAGAGCAGTTCATCGGTGTTTGGCATAGTGGCCCGGATCGTCGCCATTCCCGTGGCCGCATCGATCGTGTTTTCGATCATGGTCACCTGGCCTTTGGCGCGTTTTTCCTCGCCAGGAATGATCGCCTCGACGGTTGCAGTCTCTGCGGCAATGGCCTTGCGGATGTCGGGAAGATTTTTTTGCGGCGCCGTAAAGCTCACATATACGGGGGCCGTCTGATTGATCGTCGCCATCGGAGTGGAATCGGCCTGGCGGACGAAATTTCCCGCCTTCACATTGGCCATGCTGATCCGACCCGAAATAGGCGCGCGGATAGTGCAGAAGCCCAACTGGACCTTCAGATTTTCAAGCTGCGCGCGGCTGGATTCTGCCGTCGCGCGCGAGACGTTGACCTGCGTCTGGGCATTATTGAGGGTCACGATCGGCGTTGCATTCCTTGAAGCGAGTTCGGTGTAGCGCTCGACATCACGCTGTGCCTGCGCCAGCGTGGCCTCTGCCCCGTCTATCACAGCCTGTACCCGCTTCATGTCCGCCTCGATCTGACGGCAGTCGAGGGTAAACAACAGATCGCCTTTTTCGACGCGGGCTCCGTCCCGGAAATGCACTCCGGTGATCGTGGTGTCGACCTGAGTCTTGATCGCGACGCTTGCTATCGGGGTAACGGTGCCCAGGGACTCGATCTGAACGGGGACCGTCCTGCGGTGGGCCGTGGCCACCTCAACCGGGATGACACGTGACTCTGCCTGCGATCGTGCGGCAACCCCATCCGTCGTCCAAAAGCCCCGCACGAGCACAATCGCACCCGCCAGCGCGAGTAGACCCCCCGCAATGAGCCATTTGCGACTGATCATCAATGGTGTTCGGCCCGGACTCGTACGGATCCGCCCGGCCGCTCCCTTATGCGCGAATGGCTTCCTTGCTGCACCGGTCTGGGGCCGCCTTGACTGTTTTTCCTAGCATATAAACGTTACCCGGTGCATATCCCTGCGCTGACTAACAAACACGGTGAATACTGCATTATTCGCCCTTCTGGACCGCCAAAATTGATGCGAATCGCGACCTGGAACGTCAATTCGATACGCCAGCGCATGGATCATCTGCAGACCTGGCTAAAGGAACGGCAGCCGGACATCGTGTGCCTCCAGGAGGTCAAGTGCACTGACGATGCCTTCCCGCGCGAGCCATTCGAGGCGATGGGATACAACGTGGCGGTCCATGGGCAGAAGACCTTCAACGGTGTGGCACTGTTCTCAAAGCTTCCCTTCGATGAGGTGGCGCCGGGACTGATTGGAGACGACGCGGACGTTCAGGCTCGTTTTCTGGAGGCCATCGTTTCCACCAAACATGGGGCGTTGCGCGTCGTCAGTCTGTATCTGCCGAACGGAAACCCGCCAAACTCCGACAAGTACGCGTACAAACTCGGCTGGATGAACAGGCTGATCAATTTCTCGAATGAGCGGCTCAAGCTGGAAGAACCCATGTTGCTCGCCGGCGACTACAATGTGATTCCGACGTCTGCCGACGTGCATCGCCCGGAATCCTGGAAAAACGATGCGTTGTTTTTGCCGCAAACCCGAGAGCGCTACCGCGAACTTATCAATCTCGGTCTTACGGACGCGCTTCGTGCCGTCAGTGATGCGTCCGATCTCTATACTTTCTGGGACTATCAAGCTGGCGCATGGGCAAAGAACGACGGCATCCGCATCGATCACGTGCTGCTTTCGCCACAAGCGGCCGACCGCCTGATCAGTGCAGGCGTCGACCGCCACGTGCGCGGCTGGGACAAGCCCTCCGATCACGTGCCTGTTTTCGTCGATCTGGATATCGAAGGACGATAGCCGTCGTCATGCGGAACGCAGCCAGGAGCGCCCCATGTGGCCGCGGGCACAAAGGTGCGCGCAGATCAGGCGCGACAGCTGGCCTCGGGCAAACGAGTTGAGAATCTACTCCCGTCGTGTCTCAAGCCACCGGCGCAGATATACGGCCGCGAGAGCACGCTCGTCCTGGCTGGCCTGTTGCATGGCCGTGTCATAGAGCTTGTTGATCCAACCCTGGTCGGGTCGTGCGCTATCCTTTGCGAGCGCAAGCCACATCAGCCCGCGCGCCGCTTGCCGCGGCACATGATCCCCCTCGAACAGCATGGCGCCGAGCATCGCTTGCGCTTCGCACTGTCCCTTCTGCGCGGAAAGCCCGAACCAGCGTGCAGCCTGACGCGGATCGTGCGGTGCGCCGGTGCCATTGAGGTACAAGCGTGCAAGATAATACTGCGCATCGGGATCGCGGAAATACGATGCTGCATAGGCAAACATCTCGCGCGCGCGCTCAGGATCGCGCTTGATGTAAGTCGATATGCCTTCGAGATAGTAGTGCCCAAGCGCCACGAAGGCGTTCGCGACGAACCGCGCCTGCGGCGTATCGGGATTATCTTCGGCGTGACTGTCGGCAATCCGGCGGAAATACTCGAACGCCTTGATGTCGTTCTGTGCGACGCCGTCGCCTTCGGCATACATCCGGCCCAGCTTCCACTGCGCGAGTGCGTGCCCCTTTTCCGCGGCATATTCCAGAGAATTGACGGCCTTGACGGTGTCGCCCGCCTTGAGCCAATGGGCCCCGGAGCGGAAGGCTTCCATCGGCGTCATTGGCGGAGGCCCGACGCTTGCATCCGTCTTACTTCCGTCAAGCGCGGATGCGGGCGGTCCGACCAGAAGGCCGGCGCCGATCAGCAGTGCACAGAACAAATGCTCAAATGTCCGCATAACACTCTTTCTCGCCAGCCGCTCCCGGGTGTGTGACCGCGCCGTTCACCGCAGGGCCGACCTGCTGGGCGTATTTCCACAAATATCCGGAGCCAAACTCGCTCTCGCGAGGCTTCCAATGAGCCTTGCGCGCCGCGAGATCTTCGGCAGAGACCTTGACGTCGAGGGTGCCCTTCACGGCGTCGATTTCGATAATATCGCCATCGCGGAGAAGTCCGATCGGTCCGCCAACCGCAGCTTCCGGTCCGACATGGCCGACGCAGAATCCGCGCGTCGCCCCCGAGAAGCGGCCGTCGGTGATCAGTGCGACTTTTTCGCCCGCGCCTTGCCCGTAGAGCGCGGCGGTCGTGGAAAGCATCTCGCGCATTCCGGGACCTCCGCGCGGCCCCTCGTAGCGGATCACCAGCACTTCACCGTCCTTGTACCGGCGATGCTTGACGGCCTCAAAGCATGCCTCCTCGCTGTCGAAGCAACGGGCGGGACCGCTGAACTTCAGCGTCTTCATTCCGGCGATTTTCACGATGGCGCCTTCGGGAGCCAAATTGCCCCTCAGCCCGACGACACCGCCCGTCGGCAATAAGGGCTTGTCAGCCGGGCGCACAACGTCCTGATCCGGATTCCATTTCACGTTTTTGAGGTTCTCGGCGATCGTGCGGCCGGTGACGGTAAGGCAGTCGCCGTGCAGGTATCCGTGATCCAGAAGCGTCTTCATGAGAAGCGGCACGCCGCCAGCTTCGAACATGTCCTTGGCGACATAACGGCCGCCGGGTTTCAAATCTGCGACGTAAGGAGTCTTTTTGAAGATTTCGGCAACATCGAAAAGAGTAAATTCGATACCGCACTCGTTGGCGATGGCGGGCAAATGCAGCGCCGCGTTAGTCGATCCGCCCGTGGCTGCGACCACGGCTGCAGCATTCTCAAGCGCTTTGCGGGTGACGATGTCGCGCGGGCGGATGTTCTTCGCGATCAGATCCATGATCATCTCGCCAGACAGCATGCAGAACTTGTCCCGGATTTCGTACGGCGCTGGCGCTCCGGCCGAATAGGGCAGCGCGAGTCCAATCGCCTCCGATACGGTCGCCATGGTGTTGGCGGTAAATTGCGCGCCGCAGGCGCCCGCGGAAGGGCAAGCATTCTGTTCGAGGACCTCAAGATCCTCATCGGACATCTGACCGACGGAGTGCTTGCCGACGGCCTCGTACACATCCTGTACGGTCACCGGTTTGCCTTTGAACGTGCCCGGAAGAATAGAACCGCCGTAAATGTAGATTGACGGAACGTTGAGACGGCACATGGCCATCATCATGCCGGGTTGTGATTTGTCGCAGCCCGCAATCCCGATCAGGGCGTCATAAGCGTGGCCACGAACCGTCAGTTCCACGCTGTCGGCGATGACTTCGCGCGAGGGCAGCGATGACTTCATTCCTTCATGGCCCATCGCGATGCCGTCCGTCACCGTGATGGTGCAGAACTCGCGCGGAGTCGCACCAACGGCAGCAACGCCTTTCTTTACGACCTGCGCCTGGCGCATGAGCGCGATGTTGCAGGGAGCAGCCTCATTCCAGCAGGTCGCCACGCCGACGAAAGGCTGATGGATCTGTTCGCGAGTGAGGCCCATCGCGTAATAGAATGCGCGATGGGGAGCACGATCCGGTCCTTCGGTGGCGTGCCGGCTTGGAAGTCTGGACTTCAAACTGGAATTAGCGTCCATCGTCTTACTTCGTGGTCCCAGCCCCGGTTCAGCGTTGCCGGGTAGCCAGCCGGCGCCTCTTATCCTGCCCGCCGGTCTGTGCGGGCCTCGATGTGGTTGAATGGTATGGCCGAATCGCGGCGCGAGCGGGGACGATCCGGTCGTATACTTAAATGTTCTCCAAGTGTTGCATACCAGACACAGCCGGGAAGCCAGTGCTCGGTATCAGCCCGTTGCCCCGCGAAGGCAATCCCTTGATCAAGATTTGGTTTCTGACCCCAGGGTCACACCCCTCCTGCGGTCCAGGCTTCACGCGATTGTCCACAGGGTCGTGTTGACCATTGCGGGGTCGGGCTTGCGTCTGGGGTGGCGGTGGCAGCCGCGATGGCCATGAGGCGTCGGTCCCACGCTTAGTGCCGCACCCATGTTACAGATGTGCCACGATGCCCCCCCGCCTTCGCCGCAGCTTTTTCAGCCGCTCGGTCCATGACGTTGCTCCCGAACTTATCGGGGCCAGCCTGTTCATCGATGGGGTTGGAGGCGTCATTGTCGAGGTGGAGGCGTATCACCACACCGACCCGGCCGCGCATTCCTATGTCGGCCGCACTGAGCGTAACGCCGTGATGTTCGGTCCGCCCGGCTACGGCTATGTCTACCGCTCCTATGGTATTCACTGGTGCCTCAATTTCGTATGCGAGGAGGAAGGCAGCGCCAGCGCCACCCTGATCCGCGCGATCGAGCCCAGCCGGGGCATTCAGACCATGCGGCGCCGACGCGGGCGTTACGATATGCGCGAGCTGTGTTCGGGCCCAGGCAAGCTGTGCGAGGCACTCGGCGTCACGCGTAGGTACAACGGGCTGCCGCTCGACCGCGCCCCTTTCGAGCTGCGCGCACGCAGCGAAACGCCACAGATTGCGGTCGGGGTGCGGATCGGCATCACGAAGGCCGCCGAAAAGCCTTGGCGCTATGGTCTGATGGATTCACCGTTCCTGAGCAAGCCCTTCCGGTAGACATTGTTTGCCTGCGCCTGTCGCCGCGCGTCTACGACGAAGCAACACCGTCGCTCTTTCGCGCGCAAGAGGGTAGTCAACGGGAAGAGCAGAAATGACCGTCGAAGAAGGCGCTCTATGAAGATTCAAAACCGGAACTGAGCATCGAAGCCGAACTCGCGCTTGGCCTTCTCGCTGGAAATTGCGCCGTCATCCTCTGCGACGTTGTAAATCCCGCGCGCTCCGTTGCTCACCGCCAGCAATGCCGCTTGAGCCGCCGCGTCGACGTGCAACGCGGGCTTGGCGCGCTTCTCATCTGGGAACCATGTACCGGGGCCGTAGAGAAAACCGTATCGCAGGACTATTCCCTCAGGCATTTCAAGGGCAGCCTGCTCGAGCGCGATCACTCCATCGACCGTGCGCTTGCGCGCACCGGTTGCCGCCACGTCGAGCGGATCGCTCTCAACCCATTCCCGTTCGCCGGGCGCATAGATAAAGGCGATGCTCTGCGCGATCAGCCGCCGCACGCCCGCGGCTTTCGCCGCATCGACCAGATTGCGCGTGCCCTCGACGCGTAACCGCGCATTGCGATCGAGACCCTCCTCATAGCGGGGCGTTCCGGGCGCAAAGGGTAGGTCCGTAAGCTGATGTATGACGACGTCGGGTGCAGCCTCCTTCACGGCGCGCGCGAGCGCGTCGCGATCGAATACGTCGACAATGACGGGATCGGCTCCGATCGCGACGATCTGCTTCGTCTTTTCCGAAGAGCGAGTCGTGCCGGAAACGTGATGACCCGATCTGCTCAGCAGTGGCACGAGTCTGCGTCCGATCACCCCGGCCGCACCTGCCAGAAAGATTCTCATGGATGCTCCTTTTGTCTTGGCGCTCCCGGAGACCGGACGTCAATCCAGTTCGAGCGGAAACATTTCTTCGGGTGTAATGATGCGCGGCGCAAGTCCCTGCTCATGAACAAACCGCGAAATGGCTTCCCAGGTGGGCCGATTTGGCTCAACGCCGTATGCCCAGTAATCCCGGCCAAACAACCGCTGTGCCTCCTCAACGTGATCGATAAGGAAGGGCAATGCAACGCGCAGCGCGTCGGTGTCGTAGAGGTCATCGATAGCCATGCGCTTCGCCTCGCAGAAGGCGCGGTAGATGCTCCTGGCCACCCAGGGATGCTCGCGCTCGACGTCGGCACGCAGCACGACGACATGCATGATCGGAAGAATTCCCGTGCGGCGATAATAATCGATTTCGGTATCCCTGAAATTCGGAAACAGGCGGGCGATCGGCGCAACAGGGTCGAGGAAAAGCCTGGGAATATAGAGCGAGAAGATTGCATCGAGCTCGCCCGCGGCGATCATCTTTTCCAGCGTCTGCCCTTCCTTGAGGAGGGTAAGCGTGACCGTCTCCGGAAGATCAAGGCGGATAAGCGGCGGTTCGACATAGCTGTCGAGACCGCCCATGAACCAATGCAAATCGGCTGTCTTGATACCGTAGTCATGTTGCAGGAAGCCTCGTATGAAACATAAGCCCGTCGAGCTCCACTGCGTCACGCCGACGCGCTTCCCGCGCAGATCCTTCGCCGTGCGGATGCCAGCGTCGGTGCGCGTATAGATGCATGAATGGCGAAAAATCTTCGACAACGCGACCGGCAACGCAACGAATGGACAGTTTCCGCGCGCCCTAAGCGTCGTATAGGAAGCAAGCGAAAGCTCGGAAATATGGAACGCCTGCTCGTCGAGCATGCGCCGGAATGCTTGCCGTGGTCGCAGCACATGAATGTCGAGGTCTATGCCGTCAGGCTTCACCCGGCCGTCGATCAAAGGACGCGTGCGGTCGTAGTCCCAGCAGGCAAGCGTGAGCCTGAGATCTGCCATTCAATCCCCCCGCGGATGAGCCAGGCTCAGCTTACATCCTGGAGCCGCTCGAGCGCTTCGGCAATCTTCGCCTTACGGCCGACCGCCTCCTCCCGCTTTTCCTTTTCTTCTTCGACGACCTCTTCCGGTGCCCGGGCGACGAAGTTTGCGTTGCCGAGTTTGGCGTCAACCCGCGCAATATCGGCATCCGCTTTCTGCATTTCTTTCGCAAGCCGTGCGCGCTCGGCGGCGAGATCGATCACGCCCTTGAGCGGCAGCGCCGCCAGCTCGCCGCGCACCACAAGCTGCACTGAGCCTCGCGGTGCCAGAGCCGCGAAAGAAATATCGGAGAGACGTGCAAGCCGCTTGATGAATTCGGCCCAGCGGCCTGCCCGCGTTCGCGTTCCTGGGGATACGCCCGCCAGCACCAGCGGGATCGCAGCGGTGATGTTCATCTCGGCACGGACGGAGCGAATGGCGGTGACGAGGTCGACCACCCAGCCGATTTCGGCTTCCGCCTCCTCGTCCGCGAGGCCTTCCAAATGCGGCCATTCGGTCAGCGCCAGCAATCCCCTGCCAGTCATTTGGGGGCCCGGCGCAGGCCGCGACCCGGCATCCGTAGCCTCTTGATCACCGGGAGTATGGCGCGTTGCGCCGTCCGGAATGAGAGGAGACGAGGTCACCGCCCACAATTCCTCGGTAATGAAAGGCATGAACGGATGCAGCAGCTTGAGAATTTCGTCGCGTGCCCAGGCAACCATCGCCTGCGTTTCCGCCTTGGCTGCCGCGTCGGGACCCGACAGCACGGGCTTGGCAAGCTCCAGATACCAATCGCAATAGATGTTCCAGACAAAACGGTAGACAGCCCCCGCGGCGTCATTGAAGCGGTACGCTTCGATCGCCTGCGTCACCTCGGCCGCGGCCATGGCGGTCTCATGCCCGATCCACCGGTTAAGTGTCTCCTTCGCCGATTTCGGATCGAAATTCGCGACGCTGGCGCACCCATTCATTTCGGCGAAGCGGGCGGCATTCCACAACTTGGTCGCGAAGTTGCGGTAGCCCTCCACGCGCTGAGTTGACAGCTTGATGTCGCGGCCCTGCGCCGCCATTGCGGCAAGCGTGAAGCGCAGCGCGTCGGCGCCATATTCGTCGACGATTGCGAGCGGATCGATGACGTTGCCTTTGGACTTCGACATCTTGGCGCCAGACGCGTCACGCACCAGCGCATGGATGTATACGTCGTGAAACGGGACCTCTTTCATGAAGTGGAGTCCCATCATCATCATCCGGGCAACCCAGAAGAAGATGATGTCGAAGCCGGTTACTAGCGTCGACGTCGGGTAGTAGCGATCGAGCTCTTTCGTCTTGTCCGGCCAGCCCAGCGTCGAGAATGGCCACAGCGCGGAAGAGAACCAGGTGTCCAGCACGTCCTCGTCGCGCGTGAGGATCGGCGCGCGTTTTTCAGGATGTCGCGCCATTTCCTGCGTCTGATGGTGACGCAGGACGCCCGTTTCCTCGTAGTAGGCAAGCGCGCGGGCAATCGCCTCATCTTCAGTCTCGGCGACGAACACCTTGCCGTCGGGCCCGTACCACGCCGGAATCTGGTGGCCCCACCAGAGCTGGCGCGAGATGCACCAGGGCTGGATGTTCTCCATCCAATCGAAATAGGTTTTTTCCCAGTTCTTCGGGACGAACCTGGTCCTCCCGTCGCGGACCGCATCGATCGCCCGCACCGCCAGCGCTTTCGCGTTGACGTACCATTGGTCCGTCAGAAACGGTTCGATCACGACATTGGAGCGGTCACCGTGCGGAACCACATGTGTGTTGGGCTCGATCTTCTCGACTAGGTTTTTCTCTTCCAGTCGCGCCACGATCGCCTTACGGGCGACGAAACGATCCTGCCCGTGTAACTGCATTGTCTGATCGAGCTCGTCGGAGCTGGGCACGCCACGCAAAAAATCGGCGTTATTCTTAAGGTCGAGCTTGGCTTCGATGCTGAAGATGTTGACCTGGGGCAGATCGTGCCGCTTGCCCACGTCGAAATCACCGAAGTCGTGCGCCGGCGTGATCTTCACGGCGCCCGACCCCTTCTCCGGGTCGGAAATCGCGTCGCCAACGATCGGGATCCTGCGACCGACTAGCGGCAAGATCACCTGCTTGCCGATCAAATGCTTGTAGCGTTCATCATCCGGGTTCACCGCTACTGCGGTGTCGCCGAGCATCGTCTCGGGCCGGGTCGTAGCAACCACGATGTATGTCGAGCGATCTTCCGGATCGAAGGTCTTGCCCTCGAGCGGATAGCGCAGATACCAAAGATGGCCCCTGGTCTCGACCTGGATCACTTCGAGATCGGAGATCGCGGTGAGCAGCTTCGGGTCCCAGTTGACCAGCCGCTTGTCCTTGTAGATGAGTTTCTCGTTGTAGAGCTGCACGAAGACCTTGATGACAGCCTTCGACAGTCCCTCGTCCATCGTGAACCGCTCGCGCGACCAGTCGCACGATGCGCCGAGGCGTTTCAATTGATTGACAATGGTGCCGCCGCTCTCGGCTTTCCATTCCCACACCCGCCGGAGGAACGCCTCGCGGCCCATCTCGCGCCGGCCCGGCTGCTGCCGCTCCATCAACTGACGCTCGACCACCATCTGCGTCGCAATGCCGGCGTGGTCGGTGCCCGGCTGCCAGAGCACATCCCTGCCGCGCATGCGCTCGAACCGGCACAGGATGTCCTGCAGTGTATTGTTCAACGCATGGCCCATATGCAGCGAGCCGGTGACGTTGGGCGGCGGAATGACGATAGAGTATGGCTTAGCGGCCGCGCGTTCGGGGCGACCGGCGCGGAAGGCACCTGCCTCTTCCCACACCCGGTAGATGCGATTCTCGACCTCGGAAGGCTGATAGGTCTTGTCGATCGGCATGCCGCCTCGGAGGACTCAAAGTGAAGTTGAAATCGCGCAGCAAGTTCCACCTCTCCCATGCGGAGAGGCCGGATTACGAGGAAATCCAGATGAGGGGCTACAGACCCGCGAGTCTTCGAACCCCTCACCCCAACCCTCTCCCGACGGGGGAGAGGGAGCCTGCTGTCCTTGTGGCTTCTGCCTCATTTGACTAACAGCGCGGTAGAAACCCCGCCGGACCGCCGGAGTCAACTTGGCCACTTCATCCACTGTTTCGCGCGGCAGTGCCACGTCCGCCATCACTCTCCTGGCGATCGCCTCATTCGCCAGCCAGTCCATGGTGCGCGTATCGGATTCGCTGTTGCCGCAGATTGCGGCGGATATGGCCGTAAGCGTGGGCGCGGCCTCGATCGTCGTGACCGCCTATGCGCTCGCCCACGGCTCGGTGCAGCTCATCATCGGCCCGGTAGGCGACCGGTTCGGAAAATATGCTTGCATCATCGCCGCCTGCGCGGCCGCCTCCGTTCTGGTGCTGCTCTGCGGCCTGGCCAACTCACTGGCAATGCTCGTGGTGGCACGGCTCGCCTGCGGGCTCGCGGCCGGCTGGATCATCCCGCTCGCCTTCGCCTTCCTCGGCGATGTCATTCCTTACGAGCGGCGGCAACAGGTCCTTGGTACCTTCCTGTCGGGACAGATTCTGGGACAGCTCTTCGGGCAGGCTGCCGGCGGCGTGCTCGGTGATTTCTTTGGCTGGCGGCGGGTATTCTTTTTCCTCGCCGCACTTTTTGCGCTTGCGACCGTGGCGCTTCTGGTCGAATTCCTGCGCAATCCGATCACGCGTGCAAGTCACGCGACCGCCACACGCTCGCGCGGTTTCATCATCGACAATCTTGCGGTTCTGCGCGGGCCATGGGCGCGTGCCGTGATTGCCATGGGATTCATCGAGAGCGTCTTCATGTTCGGTGCCTTCGCCTATGTCGGCGCAGATCTGCACCTGCGTTTCGGCGTCAACTTTGCAGTCGTGGGCTTATTCGTTGGCGCATTCGCGATCGGCGGTCTGATCTACAGCCTGTCGGTGAGGCAGCTGGTAGGCCTACTTGGGCAGACAGGTCTTGCGAGCGCGGGCGGCGCCCTGCTCGCATTTGCCTATTTGACGATCGCTTTTGCCCAGCATGCCTATGTCGCTCCGTTCGCGATCACCGGGATTGGGCTTGGCTATTACATGCTGCACAACACGCTGCAGACGAACGCGACGCAGATGACTCCGGAAGCGCGCGGAACGGCCGTCGCAATATTCTCGGCAGCACTTTATCTGGGGCAGACGCTGGGCGTGGCGGTGAATGGACCGATGTTCGACAGGTTCAGCGCGGTGCCGGTGTTCGTTGTCTCGGGCGCAGGCCTGCTCGCACTCGGGCTTTGGTTTGGGCATTTATTGAGGCGCAGACAGGCGGCAGGGGAATGACTATGCACGCCGAGCGCAAGCGACAACGAGGACCATGGATAAAAATGCAGGCCAGCCGCTCCCGCGGAGATAAGCGGAATCCGTGATCGGCGTTACGGCCGCCCGCGCGAGACGCGCTCGATTTCGGCGCGAACGATGCGTTCGACCATCCCCGGCAGATTGTCGTCTAGCCACGACTTGAGCATAGGGCGAAGCATCTCGCGCACAAGGTCTTCGAGCGTGCGTGCATTCTGCCCGATGATCGTGTGGGCGAGCGTGTTGAAGGCGCTGTCCACGGCCCGGATCGTCTGGTTCGAGATCAACCCATGTTCGGCAGCCGGTGCTTCCGGACGGTTGGCGAACACCACATCAGGACTGCCGTCGATGGTGCGGAATGCAGCGGGTTGCGCAGCTGGCGGCGGCGGCGGAGCCGCCATGGCCTCGGTAAGGTCCAGAACGTCGGCAGCCGGCGGTGTCGCCTGAGCCGGTGCAGACTGAGGTGCTGGCGCAACCTGCGGACTCGGCGAGGAAGCTTTCGGCGTCGCCTTGGGTGGGCTGTCGAGCTCAGCGAGCATTGCGTCGATCTCGTCCTGGCTGTTTGCTGTCGATGCCCCGTGCGGAGCAGCGGATTTTGCGGCTGAAGCTGGCGCCTGAGCAGCCTTGGGCGGAGGATTTGCCGAAGCGATCGTCGAACGCCCCGATGCCGCAGCAGTGGTTGCAGGCGCCGCCTTTGCAGCCGCGGCGGGTTCAGGCGCTTTGCCGGGCTTGCCCGCGTCGTCATCGGCAATGATGCGCCGGATGGAGGCGAGGATTTCCTCCATCGAGGGCTCTTGCGCCTTCGCCGTCTGCGTCATTCGCTGCGAATCCCAACACGCTCCCGACGCTCGCGATGCCATGGGCCGAGCATGGCTCCACGCGAATCATTGCCGCATACCGTTTATACGCCAGAGCGGTATCGATGTGGGATACGGAAAAACGTGACGGCGCAATGAGCTGTGGACATGAAATGCACGCGCCAGTCAGATTGCTGATGCTTCAGCGTCCGTCAGGCGTGCGCACGCCCGCCCAGCTGTCGCGAACCTGATGATAGTGAACGCCTGCGTCATAAGTCGGGACGCGCAACCCGAGGACTTGCGGCGCTAGGCGACCGACCGCTGACAGCAGCGTGTAGGACGCGACCACCCGGTCCCGCTGCGCGCTGACCAGCGCCACGCGCGCATTGACCAGTTCCTGCTGCGCATTGAGGACATCGAGCGTGGTGCGCTGCCCAACCCGCGCTTCTTCGCGCACGCCGTTTAGCGCGATCTCCGCCGCCTGCACCTGCGCTTGCGTCGCTTCGATGTTGGCTTTTGCCGCTTCGAGCTGCCCCCAAGACTGTACGACGTTCTGGCGTACCTGATCGCGCGAGGTATCAAGCTCGAGGCGCCGCTGGCCGAGAGTTTCCTTCGCCTGCCGGATCAGCGAATATTCGGCACCACCCTGATAGATCGGTACCGTGAGTTGCCCGAGCACAAGTGCATTGAAGGTCTTGACCGAAAGCAAGCTGCTCTCATTGCTCTGCAGAGCGCTGCCCTGCAATGAGAGGGTGGGATAAAGCGCGCCTTCAGCAACCTTCACCTGCTGAAGCGCCACGTCGACATTGTATTGCGCGCTCGTCACCGCCGGATTAGTGGCGGTGGCGACGCCGATGGCCTGCGTCAGATTGTGTGGCGAGTATCGATCGACCGGAGAGCCGGGCGCGAGCCTGCCTGGCTGAACACCGATCACCTGCCGGTATGTCGCGACGGATGCCTTGTAGGTCGCTTCCGCGCTGAGAACCTGGGAACGGCCGGCGGCAAGCCGCGATTCCGCCTGGGCGACGTCGGTGCGGGTGACTTCACCGACATTGAAGCGGTCGCGAGTCTGACGCAGTTGTTCCTGCAGCACCTCGACGTTGCGGCGTTGCAGGTCGAGAATTGCGGTATCGCGCAGCAGGTTCATGTAGGCGACGACCGCGCTCAGCAGCACGTTCTGCTCCGTGACGCGCAGTATTTCGCGCGCCGCCTGCACCTGGCTTTCCGCCTGGCGCGTACGATTGGCCGTCTGGAATCCGTTGAAGAGCGTTTGCGTCGCCGTGATGCCGTAACTGTTCGGCGTCACATTGCCGCGCAGGGTCGTGTAGGTCGGCGATATTGTTGACGACTTGCTGGTGGTATCCCAGTATTGTTCGCCAATTGACGCGGTGGCTGTGACCCTGGGCCGGTACCCGGACAACGCCTGCGGAACGCCTTCATCGGTCGCGCGGACCGAGGCGCGCTGGGAATTCAATGTGGGATTGTTCTGATAGGCCTGCACGAGGGCGCCTTCGAGCGTGTCCGCCCGAGCAGGCAAAAAAGCAGCAGTGGCGCAGGTAATTGCGCCAACCGCGACTCCGCAAGCCCATTTACTGGGACCCCACCCCGCCATTTACACCCCGTCCGCCACGCGAAGGGGTTTCAACCCCAGATTCGCGCCGCCAAGAAGGGCAACCATATGCCCAGCCAGCAAACGTTGAAACCCCTTCCGGCCTGCTCCCACAAAAAAACGGGAAAGTGGCGTATTTGCGCAACGTTTTTATCAAGAACGGCTAGAACGCGAACGCGGGTGCTTTCGCGAACCCGGGAAGTACCGGTGCACCGGCATCGAAAACTGGCCGGCCCCCAAGATCATTCCCGGCACGGACGTAGAGCATCCCACGGGACGCCGGTCCGTTGAGAACGCATACGAGGCGTCCGCCATCCTTCATTTGCGGCAAGAACATATCCGGCTCGACTTCCGTGGCGCCCTCGAGAATGATCGCATCATAGGGTCCTCCCTGCGGCCATCCGCCAGTAAGTGGGCCGGTCACCACCGTGACGTTCGGCTGGTCTGCAAGTGTTGAGCGCGCCGCCTCGGCGAGCCTGCTGTCCTGTTCAAGCGCAACGACCTGACCCGCCACGAGCGCAAGCACGGCCGCCCCATAGCCAGTCGCACAGCCGACATCCAGGACGCGGTCGCCGGGCGCGATTTCCGCGATCTGAACGAGCTTTGCGAAGACCATCGGTTTAAGGAGACGCCGTTCGCCACCCGGAGAGACGGCAAGATGCATATCGACATAGGCAAGCGCGGCCAAATCCTGCGGCACGAAGCGTTCGCGCGGAACCTTGAGCATGGCCGAGACGATCCGGGGATCCGTGATATCAGCAGTGCGCACCTGCCCGTCGACCATGTGACGCCGCGCGGTTTCAAAGTCGATCATCAGGGGCTCTCGTGCAGGACAGACGCCGGAAGCACCGGCACTTCTGCGGCAAGGACGCACAAAACGCAAGATTGGCTTACGATTGTCGTAAGCGTTTCGCTCCTATATAGGCTGTGGTCCACCCGGAATGCCCCGATCTGGACTTGGCCACGTGGCGGAGTGGTGACGCAGCGGACTGCAAATCCGTGCACGCCGGTTCGATTCCGGCCGTGGCCTCCAGCCTTCCTTGCGCCGAGTTCAAGGGCATGCACCGGAGGCACGCATCACAGACAATGAAGATTGCACCACTGTCGCGAGGCCGAAAACGAGGAGCGCCCGTTTACCTTGCAAAAAGAGGCAGCTTTGTTATAGGCCGTCCTGCTCAGCTTCGGCTAGTTCCCCGGTAGCTCAGTGGTAGAGCAACCGGCTGTTAACCGGTTGGTCGCTGGTTCGAATCCGGCCCGGGGAGCCAAGTTTTTCGCAGGTCAACCGCTCCGAATTACTTCGCTGCACTACATCTGCAGTGAGTGTGACAGCTATCTATCTAGCCGAGGTTGACGGGGAACGAACGGGACAAATCCTCATGGGCGGCGGCGCTATAGTCGGAGCAACCAAGGCCGCAAGCTCGCGCTCGCTTCGACGGGTATATGCGGAATTCCGCTCATTGTAGTCCGCGCCGTCGCGGTACGCTCAGCAAGAACTTCGCATAGGTCGTTCTCCGATTGTCTTGACTAACGTGTGCAATAGCCAAGGGCGGCCGGGGCAGCCCTCGGCGTTGCTTTACGCTGATCGCGCGATCAGAACTCCCACCATTGTCTGTAGCCGTTGTCATACCCGGAATAGGGTTGCTGGTAGCGGTTGTACGGCTGGTACGCGTATCCACTGGAGCCCCAGGTCTGATTTCCAAACCAACCGGTGTTGGCCGGCTGGTACATCCCGTAGCCATAGCGATACGGATTGTTGTACGCGCCGTACTGATATGGATTGTTGTAAGCGCCGTACTGATCGTATCCGCGCCGGTACGCGCGACGATGCGCCCGGCGATTGACGCCCGCAACGCTTGTTGCAGTGAGGGGGCGTCCAATTTCCGCCGACGCGCGGTCGGCGGACAGCAACACTTTTCCCTCCGGACCGAAACGCACCGAGAGAGGCGTTGCACACAAGATGCAGGCGAAGACTGCAGTTGCTCCGATAGTTACTTTCGTCATTGCGACCTCCTAAGAAAGTCGCCCCCCGGAGCCGCTTGAAGAAGACGCCGCTTTGCGCAGCGAACGTTGATTTAAGTCAACGGGCGCAATCACAGCGGAGGCAAATCTTTTCCAGAGTTCCTGCAACCAATCCTGACGCGCCGCCTTAGCCTCACTGATCGCGTGGTGCGGTTTTGAGCAAACGCCCTGGTCAGCGCGATCACGTGGGTCGCGCGAGTCCCCTAGCGCGGCCCTCTCTCGCTCGAGAACCAACTCATCAGTTGAGACGTTGTGGGTCATGGAGAATGCGCTCCAACGATTTCGATCACGGTCAAAGAGACGTGCTCGCAAGCCCGTTCGCCGTCTGTCGCGGGGCGAAGACCGCGAGCAGTCTGCGAGGCACTACTATGGGACGCTGGGGCCGGCCTCCTCCGTGCGGAGACTCCATCCCTCCACTGGAGAAGTTGTCGAAATCCTACCGGCGAAGGACATTAATTAGATCGAGTGAGGGCTTAGGAAGTAATGCCGGGCAAGCGCGTTCAGATCGATCCTGACACGTGGGCGTCCATCGACCTGCTCGAGTTGGCGACTTTCGGCTGACAGGGATGAATGAAGCCGGCAGGCGCATGGATCGGCCTGCCGCAAAGAGATACGCAACAACATATCACGCATATAGGTGCCCACTTTCCCGGAGCGGCTTTGATGCGCGCCCTCATCACCATACTCCTGGCCGTGCTGAAACCAGCATTCGGCCAATCCCGAGCCTGAGGCGTGCGATGGACCAGTACACGCTCTTGCGGTTCGCGCACCTAATCGGGTTGATGCTGATCTCAGCAGGTCTTATCGGTGTGTTCGTAACCGACATGCGGTCTCGACAAGCTCGCGAGAAGCTGTTCGCCCAGGCGGCGACCTTTATCGCAGTATTTTACGACAACCTTGTCGTTCCGGGCGCCTTGTTGCTGCTTGCAAGCGGGATTTGGCTGATCGTCTCATACTACGCCGGTTGGCAATTCTTGAACGTGCCCTGGCTCGTGGGCATGGTGGTCCTCTTCGCTTTTGAATTCATCGAGGGCAATACCATTACTCGGCTCTATTTCATGAGGTTGCGGCGCTTGGCACGGGCAGCCATCGCGGAGGACGAGTGACTCCCGGATTGGCCCGCGCCCGCGCCGAGCAACTGGCGTCGTTCACCCATTTCTTAGATATCCCACTGCTGCTGGTGATCGTCTCTCTTGGCGCATTACGTCCAAGCAGCTGGACCCACTTCACAGTTGGCGTCGCAATTGCTGTCGCCGCAGCTTCGCTGTTGAACTACTTTGTACCACGGCTCTACCCCTGGGATGGCGAGGACCCTCAACCCGGTTGACCTGGCGCGTTTTTCCTCGCGCGCTTGGCGACTTTAGGCCGACAGGGATGAATGAAACCGGCAGGCGCCGAGAGAACAAACGCGAAGTCGTGTTCGCGTTTTCTGTTTTGGGCAACGGTTTGGCTCGAAGCGCTAGCGGCGAGCATCTGACCTGCGATGAATGCGGTGGTGAACCAATGTCAGATCCGACATTCATGTGAAACGTCCGCCGCGAAAGACAACGGCACGAAGAAAAAACCGGTGGCGGAGCCGCCCGTCCGGATTCAGAGCGGCCCGCCAACAGTACTTCCTCAGAATTCCTTGCCGATGGCCCGGTCAACCGAGTAAGGCCCGCCGCCGCGTATGAGAATGATCAAGAACACGATCGCCCACATCACCGGAAATTCGCCGCCGCCCCCCTGCGCGGTGAAACTCCAGCCGTTTGGCAAATGCGCCTTGACGGCAATGACGATCATTTCGATCAGACACAAAAGCGCAAAAGGCCTTGTCAGGAATCCAATCGCCACGCATATGCCGCCGACCAGTTCGACGAACATGATCACGTAGGCAAAGGCCCAGGCAGGTTCGATCCCGCGTCTTGCAAGGCTGGCAGCGACACCTGCAACGCCAAAGGTTGTGAATTTTGGCCAGGCGTGCGGCAGCAGCATCAGACCGGCGGTGATGCGGAGCAATGGATAGCCCCAATCGGCCAGCGCGTCGTAGATGCCGCCAAGTCCGGGAAAGTACAGTTTTGTATCGCTGCGAGCTGCCATGATTTCCCCTTTCTAGCCGCCAGGAGGTGGCATTCTGGCTCGTGATGAGCCCAAATCTATAACACCGACATAGCGGCTGAATTCACTTTCGCGTTGATTTTCGAGCCATCGCGGTAACTCAATCCAGGACAGCCGCCCGACACCGCTAACTTCGGTTAAGGGCTGCATTTCAGAGGAGTCCAAGGCCCTGCAGCGCTTCACTTAGCGAACCGCCGTCCGATGTACCGGCACCCTTGTCGAATGGTGCCCGCGCACCAAAGCAGGAGAGCCCCAAAGGAGAGAGTTTGGCAAAAGCAATAGCCCATGTCCCAATTAGGCCGGCAATTCCGAGCGAACTTTTCACGGGTTTTGGGCTAACCTAGCGACCATGAGCGAGACCACAATCCTCGGTGAAACCAAAGTCCTTTTCGACACGTTGCGCAGCTCCGCCGACAAATCCGTGGTTGCCGCCATCGAGTCGGTGGTCCGCGACGGCAGCGACCGACAGTTGTGCCGCATCAACGCCTTGGGCTTTGCTGCCGAACACGGCCTTGACGAAGAAAAAGCGATCAGCGGGTTCCTGCACGCGGCACGACTCGGACTTTTCGAGCTGACGTGGAATGTTCTCTGCCCCGGCTGTGGTGGCGTTCTCGAGGCTACGCAAACACTCAAGGCCGTGCACAAAGAGGCCTATGATTGCGCCTTGTGCGCTGCCGGCTATGAGCCGACGCTCGACGAGATGGTTGAAGTCGCTTTCACGGTCAGCCCACGCGTGCGCCGGATCGCGGCACATGATCCGCACTCGCTTCCGATATGGGAATATTTCCGGCAGATATTCTGGGGCTCGGGAATCGATCTGCCGGAAACCGGCCTTGAAGAGCTCCTCGACAAAATCACCATCGAGGCGATCGAACTTCCGTCTGGCGAGAAAGCTCTTATTTCGCTGCAGCTGCCGGCCGAATTCGTAATCGTCTTTGAGCCTGTGACTCACGCAGCCCATTTCATCGACGTCAAGGGAGAGCCGACCCGCGAGCGACAAAATCTCGCAATGATTTTCAACAAAATGCACGTGCCCACCGGCACCTCCGCAATGCGGCCCGGCCCGCTGCGGCTTTCTCTAGAGAACCGCAGCGATATGCGCACCCTGCCCTCTGTATGGATCGCCGGCGACGATCTTCATCATCTGCTCGGCAAACGGCGGCCATTTCTCACGGCAAAGCGATTGCTCAGCAACCAGACCTTCCGTGACATTTACCGCACCGACACGCTCGACGTGGACCAGGGACTGAAAGTCACAAGCCTCACCTTCCTGTTTACCGACCTGAAGGGCTCGACAGCGCTTTACGACCGCGTTGGCGACATCGTCGCCTACGATCTGGTGCGTGAGCATTTCAGGATTCTGCAGGACATCGTTGCGTCCGAGGGAGGGGCGGTGGTGAAAACGATCGGCGACGCAGTGATGGCCACTTTTCCGATGCCTGATCGCGCCGTGAGTGCCGCGCTGCGCATGCGCGACTCCGTGCAAAAGTTAAAGGACGACCTGGTAATCAAAATAGGAATTCACGAAGGGCCATGTCTTGCCGTCACCCTCAATGATCGGCTCGATTATTTCGGTCAGACGGTGAATATCGCCGCTCGCGTCCAAAGTCTTGCCGATTCACGCGCAATCTTCGCCACAAGATCCGTCGTAGAGAACTCGCAAGTCTCGAAGATTCTTCAGGCGAGCAAGCTCAGGCTGACACAGCAGGATGCTGCTTTACGCGGGGTGGCCGACAAGATGGCGGTGTTTCAGATTCCCTGAACGATCAGGCGACAACGCATGCCGAGCAAGTCATCTCGCAATATTGTGTGGCCGTCGCCTGCGTGGGTCGATTTCCGTCGACATCAGTAGTCCGCTATTTTCGCACGTGCCGTTTACAGTGTATCCCGCGGCATTCGTCTGGAGCTTGTCCTGCCCCACTCGCGTCTCCCGTCGCTGTTGGTCGACGTCCGCTCGTTGACGCGAAGGCTTGGTCGCCCGCACGTTTCACTGTGGCCCGCAGCGGGGCTCGCATGCAAGATTCAATGTTGCTGGCTCATACCTCGCTCCTGTACATCTGTTTTCCGCTCCGACGCAGCTTTTGCGCAATCCCCGGCCGTCTTCGTTCCCGTGCCATGAACCTCATCAGCAACGCCCTCACGACCGATCTCTACGAGCTCAACATGGTCCAGGCCTATCTTGACCATGGCGAGGACAAGGACGCGGTATTCGAATTCTTCGTCCGCCGCCTCCCGGAGCGTCGCGGCTTCCTGCTTGCGGCAGGCCTGGAGGACGCCCTCTCCTATCTTGAGAATTTGCGATTCACGTCCGACGAAATCAGCTGGCTCCGCAGCACAGGCCGATTTCGCGATAACCTGCTCGATTATCTGGCGGCCTTCCGCTTTACCGGCGATGTCCATGCCATCCCCGAAGGGACCGTCTGCTTTCCCAATGAACCGCTGGTTCGCATCACAGCGCCATTGCCGATGGCGCAGCTCGTTGAAACGCGGCTCATCAATATCCTGCATTTCCAGACGATGATCGCATCGAAGGCTGCAAGGATGGTGCTAGCTGCACCCGGAAAGATTCTTTCCGACTTCGGGCTGCGGACGGCGCATGGGGCAGAGGCGGGGCTGTTCTCCGCGCGCGCGAGCTATATCGCGGGCTTCAACAGTGCGGCGAACGTGCTCGCAGGCGAGCGCTATGGGATTCCCATCGTCGGCACCATGGCCCATTCCTTCATCCAGGTGCATGATTATGAGATCACGGCCTTCGAGAATTTCGCGCGCTCCCGCCCGGAAGGCGTAATTCTGCTGATCGACACCTACGACACTGAAGCCGGCGCGCGTGCGGTGGTCGAACTGGCACCGAAGCTCAAGACCGATGGCATCGCAATTCGCGGCGTACGCATCGACAGCGGCGATCTCATCACCATGGCGGCGAAAGTCCGCACGATCCTCGATGCCGGCGGCCTGAACGACGCGATTATCCTGGTCAGCGGCGGCGTCAATGAAGACGTTCTGCAAAAAATGATCGCCGCCAAAGCGCCGATCGATGGCTTCGGCATCGGCGTCAATCTCGATGCATCGATCGACGCGCCGTCGCTCGACTGCGCCTATAAGCTTCAGGAATATGCGGGAAAGCCGCGGCGCAAGCTCTCGGAAGGCAAGGAAACATGGCCGGGACGCAAGCAAGTCTGGCGGGCCTATGGCGTCGACGGTCGCATGCTTGGCGATGTTCTCTCGCTTGAGCACGATAAACAGACTGGAGAAGCGCTAATCGTACCCGTGATGCGCGGCGGCAAACGTCTGGCAGCTGCCCCTACGCTGGCGCAACTCCGCGAACGCGCCGCCCGCGAGCTCGGGCGACTGCCGCAGCCGCTTGCAGAGCTCGCGCCTGTATGTGCCTATCCAGTCCGGATCGCCGACGCACTCCTGGCGCTGGCACGAGAGACCGGCAAGCCATTGTCACGCTGACCGCAAATTGTGCCGGGACTACTCAGCCGGACTGCAGGCGATCGCGTTTTGGACTGCCGGCCTTCGAGAGCGATTGCTCCAGGTCCATGTACGCCCGTAGTTCGTCAAGGGCTGTTCGACGAAGAGCGTCAGTATCCACGACACGAAGACGCAGACTGGTAGCGCGGCGATCGTCACCGCCCATTGCCTCGGCGTGACAAGATCGGGCCGGCTGCCGAGCAGCAGCCCGTGCATCAGTCCAACGACGGGAAGATGCGTCAGGTAAACGGCGTAGGAGGTCGTGTTGAAGAAGCCTAGAAGGCGTGAATGGAAGCGCTTCGCCTCCGGGGCGCCGCGAACAAGGGTCAACAGGAAGGCGGCGCAAGCGAACGAAACGAAGAGCGGACTCAGGATAGCGAACCGCTGGCCGCTTTCGCCATCCAAGAGCCTCAGGATGGCAGCGGCAAACAGCAACACCACCGGGGCCACGCGCAAATGAGGATCGATGCGCGCCCACGGCAACGTGTCGGACTTGATTGCAACCGCGGCAAGCAGGCCGGCCGTCAGCACGTCCGCCCGGGTCGGCAGCAGCACCACCCCGATCAGCCCCGGGTGATCAAGCCAGAGATATGTGCCCGCGCGAAGGCCAACCGCACCAACCACGATGCCGACCAGAGTCGCGGCAAGCCGGCGCCGCGGCACGACAACAAACAGAAACGGTACAATCAGATAGAAGTGTTCTTCGATCGCGAGAGTCCAGGTGGGTGACAGCCAGTGCGCACCAATGCCGCCGGTGGCCGCCATGTAGAAGTTCTGCGTGAAAGTGAAGTAGCTCCAGGCCGGAAACGGCTCATCGGCATCGACCCAGGGTGCTGCGAACGCGGTCATCAAGACGATGTTGACGGCGAGGCAGACGAAATAGATCGGCAATGTCCGGCAGACGCGGCGAATGTAGAAGACCTGGAAGAAATTGTCGTTGTGCTGTTTTTCAAGGATCAGCTTGCCAACGAGATAGCCGCTGAGCACGAAAAACATGTCTACCGCGATCCAGCCGAACATCAGCGCCTTGATCCCGTGCGGAATCTCGCCGAAGTAGTGCGAGATCAGGACCATGATGGTCATCAGTCCGCGCACGCCGTCGAGGCATACGACGCGGCTTTCGACGGCCGGCTGTTCGACGTCTGCCGTCGCAGAGACAGAAGCGGTGATCGGCATTAGACAAGACTAGCAGAAGACCAATTACCGACGGTGTCGGAGGTCCTTCAAATTGTATCGATTCCGTTATGACTCGCGTATCGGTCACGACCAGCGATGACAAATGGCCATCCTTACATGGGCCCGTCAGCTCGCACGCATCCCCGCTTTGTTCCAGCCCCGCGCGCCTTCTCCATAGATTTCGTGGCCGTCCTGGGTGACGACGACGGTATCCTCCAACTTGATGAAGCCGCGCGTCGGGTGGAGGAGCGTCGTTTCCACCGATACGACCATTCCGGATTCAAGCGGCTCCTCGGCATATTCGGCCGTATAGGGAACGGGACCATGATCGGTCAGGCGCGGCGCCTCGTGACTGACCATGCCCATGCCGTGCGCAAGAAAATCCAGGTGATTGTGATGCCTGGATCTGGCGCGCAGCGGTTCGCCGGCCGCATAGATTTCCTTGCCCAATGCACCCGCGCGGATCGGCTTCATTGCAGCGCGCTGGATCCCTTCGATCTCCGCGAGCAGATCTTCGAGCTCGGCATCAGGTTCGCCCTGGATCGCCATGCGGCAGACATCGCCGATATAGCCCCGATAATTTCCACCGGAATCGATGGACATGATATCCCCCCGCTCCCATCGCTGGCCTGACGGTGCGCGATTGAAGCTGCGGCCGCAGGTCAGCAGACAGTATTCGAACGTGAGATCCCGATTGGTTTCTTCCCGACGCAAACGCTCGACCACTTCGCTCTTCGTGATGCCGGGCGCAGCTGACGCGATGGCGGCTTTCATCGATTCAATCACGGCCTCGGAAGCGTATTTAAGCAATTCGAGTTCCGCGGGAGATTTTCTGGCGCGTTGACGCTCCAGCACGTAAACACCATCCACCCATTCGGCTTCCGGAAAAGCACGGCGCAGCACGAGTGACGCGTCATAAGGAAGGAACCCGAACTCCACAGCGATGCGTGCTGTGGCGAGAGCAGCTTTGCGGATGTGCTCCACCGCCTTCTGCATGGCATCGACCGAACCGGCCGTCGACGTCTGCGTCTCTGGAGTCCACATCGGAGCAACTTCGCGCTGGAATTTCTCCAGCCGATGGCCGATATACGCAGCCTTTTCCGGCCTGCCTTTGGGATAAATGAGCACTGGCAGGTACCGCGTGACACCGGTTGCATCCATGTAGTCGAAGAAATTTGCACGGTGTCCGCCCAGAAGATACTGCACGTTGTGCTTCGAGGTCGCGACGACAATGTCGATGCCGGCCTGGTCCATCAGGCGGTCGAGGCGAACATGATCGAACGGAATCGCGAGTCCCCTGGGCGGCTGAGCGTTGACGTTCATGACCCTTGATCTCCCGCTTTGCCGATGCCGGTGCGCTACCTGGCAGGCCGCAAGCCGCGAACACCACTCGGCTCATTCCCGGCGCGTAACCGCTCGATGCATGGCGCGCTTGCGCCCCCCTACGGGGGAGCCATATGAAAACTCGGGCACCCCATCCTGGGTCCTGCCGGAGCCTGCACTTGGCTGCGGTCACGAGAGGCCGAGGCCAATTGCTGCTTCGGTGCGAGCCTATGACCAGAGTTCCCTGCTCGCAAGACGGGCGCCTTCGGCCAGCGCCTCCAATTTTGCCCACATGATGGAAGGATGCACGCGCCGGTAAAACGGGCCCTGGGCAAATCCGCAGTCGGTGCCGGCAATCACGTTTTCGCGCCCGAGCGCGCGCGCAAGGCGGACAATTCGCTCGGCGACAAGCTCGGGATGTTCGATGACATTCGTCGCGTGGCTGATCACGCCGGGAACGAGAATTTGTCCCTCGCCCAATCTGACCTTGTTCCACACCCGCCATTCATGTTCATGCCGCGGATTGGCGCCTTCAATCACGTAGGCGCCGACCTTCACCTTGAGAATGAGATCGACGATGTCCTTGAGCGGAACGTCGCTGGTGTGCGGACCGGGCCACGAGCCCCAGCATACGTGATAGCGGATGCGGTCGGCCGGAAGACCCGCAATGGAATGGTTGAGGATATCGACCTGCTGTGCCAGCCAGCGGCGATAGTCGGCAAAGCTCGCGGGCGGCACCATGCGGTCGAAGGTCACCGCGCTGCGCGCGTCATCGAGCTGCAGCAGGAAACCCGCATCGATGATCATCCTGTATTCGGTGCGCATGGCATCCGCAATCGCAGTCTGCAGCTCCTCGTCTGTCTTGTAGTATTCGTTCTTGCGATCCGGGATCACGCTCGCCGGCGCAGCGACCGGCAGGAAGGCTTCTTCGACCTTGACGTTCTTCAGCGCCGCCTTGAAGTTGTCGATGTCGCGCCGGAGCTCCGCCTGGCCCGTATACTTGATCGGGCCTACGCAGATCGCTTCCGTGGTCGTCGCAACGGCTTCCCTGGCGTCAAGCTCGGCATAGAACTCGGAGAACCTCGCCCGATCGGCGCCGCGCTTGAACGGGTTAACGGCTTCCTGGCGGATCGGCCGGCGCTCGAACCCCGACAGGCGCTCGAGCGCGTATTGCGCCCAACTGATCGATTTGCCGAATTCACCGTCGCTGACGATGTCGACACCCGCCTCGGCCTGTTGGCGGACGACTTCGGCTACCGATGCGGCCAGGCACTGCTCGTACGCCTTCTCGTCGTAGGACTTGCCTGCCTGCCTGGCGCGAAGAAATTCCTGAAGCGGCTGCGGCCGGATGATGCTGCCGACATGGGTCGTGAGAATGCGATCGGTGCTATGTTTCATGCGCGCGTTGCTAAGCGAGCTTTCGGGGAAACGCAACGTGTGGGCGCACGCCCGCGTGACAAGTCGGCTACGGCGAGCAGGATGGCACGACGTTCACTCTCTGTCATGCCCGACTTGTCGCGGGCATCCCGCTTATAAGGACACTGTGACTCGCTAAGCGACTTGGCCGCGAAGTCCGGCTACGTCGACGTTACACCTTCACAACGCCGATGAGCTGCTCAAGATATGCCGGATCGTCGCGTAAAGCTTCGCTGGAGCCGTCATAGACGATACGGCCGCGGTCCATGACCACAGCGCGGGGGGCGATGTCGAGCGCAAGACGTGTATTCTGCTCCACGAGGACGATGGCCAGTCCGCTCGACTGCGTCAGGCTCTTCATGGCCCGGGCCAGTTCCTCGACGATGACCGGCGCGAGCCCTTCCGACGGCTCGTCCATCAGGAGCACCGTCGGGTTGCCGATCAGCGCACGACCGATCGCAAGCATTTGCTGCTCTCCCCCGGAGAGCTGGTTGCCGCGATGATCGGCACGCTCCGCCAGACGCGGAAACAGCTCGAATACGGTCTCGGTGGTCCACGGACCAGGCCGGGCGGCGACCTCAAGGTTTTCGCGCAGACTGAGTGTAGGGAAAATCTCCCGTTCCTGAGGGACATAGCCCAGCCCCGCAATGACGCGGCGATACGTCGGAAGCGTAGAGACGTTCCTGCCGTGCAGAACGATACGGCCACCGTGCAGCGTGGTGTGTCCCATCATCGTTGCAAGCAGGGTCGTCTTACCGACGCCGTTGCGGCCTATGACAGACACTGTCTCGCTTGCGCCAAGCGCAAACCGGATATCCTCGAGGACCACCGTTTCGCCGTAGCCTGCGCGCACTTCATTGAACTCGATCGCCCAGTCAACCATGATGGATCCCGCGATGCCAATCCTGCCCGAGATAGACCGCCCTCACCTCCTCGTTGTTCATGATCTCGTCCGGCGTGCCTTTCGTGAATACCGCCCCCTGCACCAGAACCGTGATCTCCCTGGCAAAGCGGAAGACGACGTCCATGTCGTGCTCGATAATGAGCACTGCGATCTCGGGATCGAGCGCGGCGACGACGTCCAGAATGAGATGGCTTTCCGAGGACGGCACGCCGGCTGCCGGCTCGTCGAGAAGCAGCACGCGCGGTTTCTGCGCAAGTGCAATCGCGATCTCTACCAGCCGTTGCCTGCCATAAGGCAGCTCGCGTACCAGCTTAAGTGCGTCCCCGGTCAGGCGAAGTGAATCCAGATGATCGAGTGCTTCATCGATCACCGCACGCGAAGCACCCGCAGCACGCCACATATTGTTACAATGACCATCGCGCTCCCCGATCGTCATACAGAGATTTTCCAGCACGGACAGACCGCGGAACAGCTGATTGATCTGGAACGTGCGGGCAAGACCGAGGCGTGCCCGCTCGGCCTGGCTCAATGAGGTGATATCCTCACCATCGAGCAGGACCAGCCCCGAGTGCGGTTTGAGAGCGCCTGTGATGAGATTCACCAAAGTGGTCTTGCCGGCGCCGTTCGGACCGATGAGAGCGTGTCTTGCGCCGCGCTCGAGCTTTAGATCGACATCGCGCGTCACAGGAAGGGCGCCGAAGGCGCGGTTGAGCCGTTCGACCTGCAACGCGGCGGTCACGCCTTCCTCCTCTCGGTGAGATATCGTCCGATGCGCTCGAAGACGCCAAGAATGCCCCGGGGCGCGAACAGCACCGCCAGAACCAGCAACAGACCAATGCCGAATTGCCAGAATGTGGGACTCAGTTTGGAAAAATAGTCCTCAAGGATCATGTAGATGGCCGCTCCCACGAACGCCCCATAAAGGCGGCCCGTGCCGCCGAGAATAAGCATGATCATGACTTTGGCAGAGTTGTCGAAATCGAACACCGTCAGCGTGACGTAGGCGTTAGTCTGGGTGAACAGCGCACCCGCAACGCCCGCGATCGCCGCCGCAATCGTGTACACCGTTACCAGGCGCCGGTGCACAGGCGAGCCGATGGCGTGCATTCGTCTCACGTTCTCCCGTATCCCGGTGAGCGCCTGGCCAAACGGGGAATAGACAATCCTGCGCACCAAATAGAACACGCCGGCGAGCGCGGCGAGGACGTACAAGTAGGAGGTACGACCATAGAGGTCGTATTCAAACAAGCCCAACAAAGGCTTGAACGCGAGACCCGGCAGGCCATCGTAGCCGCCGGAAATGTCGGAACGCAGATTGCCTGTCTCCTGGAGCAGGATCGCCGTTGCCAATGTCAGCATCAGGAGGGTCAGCCCGCGGTATCGCAGGAGAAACCAGCCGGTGATGAGCCCCACCACGCCCGCGGCAATCGCGGCGGCGAAGAGACCGCTGATCGGCTCGTTCCAGCCCAGACGCGCGGCGGCTAGCCCGACAGTATAAGCTCCAACACCGAAGAATGCCGCGTGCCCGAGGCTCACGATGCCGGCATAGCCAAGGATAAGATCAAGCGAGAGCGCGAACATGACCATGATCAGCAGCTGGCTGCCGAAAGTCATCCTGTCGGGAAACAGGAAGAACGCTGCGATCGCGATCAGCCAGGGGAGGCCTTCGGCGGCCCGGAACCGATGACGACTAAGCAGAAATTCAGCGGCGCGCGTGCGCGCTTGCGCGTGGTTACGCAAGCTATCCGAGCCTGTGACGTCACTCGCGGCCATAGAATCCCGCCGGCTTGATCAGGAGGACAGCGATGGTCACTGCGTAGACGAAGAAGCCTCCCGCATCCGCGAACAGGTATTTGCCCGCGGTGTCGAAGACGCCGATCACAAGGGCAGCCAGTAAGGTGCCTTTGAGACTGCCCAGCCCGCCGACAGCAACGACGACCAAAAAGAGGACCAGATAGAGCACTGCAAAACTGGGTGATAACCCGAGCAACTGGATGGCGAGACCTCCCCCCAACGCCGCCAATCCCGACCCCAAGGCGAATGTGAGGGTAAAGAGCCGATCGACATTGATCCCGACGGACTCGGCCATGCGCCGATTGTCGACTGCAGCCCGGATTTTGGCGCCGATATTGGTGCGCTCGAATGAATACCAGAGGATCGCGATCAGGACCGCGCCGAGAGCGATGAGGAAGGCGCGATAGCTCGGAAAATTTCTGAAGCCCAGGCTCACCGAGCCTTGTAGCCACTCCGGCAACGGCACTGATTTTGGGATTGGCCCGTAGAAATACGTCGCGGTAGCGATCGCCATGAAGGCCAGGCCGATGGTCAGCAGGACCTGCTCGAGGTCAGTCGACTTGTAAAGCCGGCGGTAGAGCCCGCGTTCGAATACGACGCTCACCGCCCCGACAGCCACTGCAGCGATAATAAGAGAAGGAATAAAGTCGAGGCCAAGCGTTCGCGTCAGTGTCACGACGAGATATCCGCCCGCCATTGCGAAAGCGCCGTGCGCCAGGTTCACGAATCCCATCAGCCCCATCGTGACCGACAGGCCGACGGAGGTGACAAAGAGGAACATGGCGTAGGCCAGGCCGTCGAACAGAATGCTGACGGCAATGATCACGAATTGCGGCACGAGCCCCACCTCGCATTCAGCAAAACGCCGCCGCGCCTTTATGCGCGGCGGCGCCAGTACGTGTCAACGAAAGCAGTCGATCAGGACCCGGTGCCGCACCGTCCGAGTTTGAGGACCTTGCACTCGTCCTTCACTGCTTTGGTCGTGCCGAGAATACGTTCACCGAGCTTGCCATCGGACTTGCGATAGACCTCCATCGCGTGCTCGTCCTGTACGATGTCGCGCGTGGCAGGATCAATCATCACGTGTCCGCGTGGCCCGTCAGCCGACCAGCCCTTCATTGCTTCCACCACCTTTGCCCCATCGGACAGGTTGCCGTTGAGCTTTTTGATGGTGTCGAAGATCGCATGCATGGTGTCCCATCCCGCAGCTGACATGAAATCAGGATAGGAGTCCTTGCCATAGGCTTTGTGCCACTCTTCCTTGAAGCTCTTGTTTTGCGGACTTTCGAGATCGACCGCATAGTGGCCCATCACGATCGTGCCGATCGCGGCATCGCCCATATCCTGGAGCTTGTTGTCGGGAATGAGATCCATCGGGCCGATCAGCTTGATACCGGCCTTCCGCATCCCAAGTTCGCCATATGCTTTCATGAGGCCGGTTGCATGGGCACCTGACGGAATGAAAGCATAGAGGCAATCGGGATGAGAATCCTTGACGCGCTGCAAGAATGGAGTGAAGTCGGGAACCTGCACCGGGCTGCCCATAGGAATGGACTCGGTGATCTTGCCGCCCGCCTTTTCAAAACCCGTCTTGAAGGCTTCCGTCGAATCCTTGCCCGGCGGGAAATCCGTATAGGCCATCGCCGCGGTCTTGCAGCCGATCTTGTCGTGCGCGTAGGCCCCCATCGGATATGCCGGATGCCACATGCTGAATGAAAGTCGCACGATGTATGGCGACAGATTGGTGATCCAAGCCGTGCCTGCATTCGCGATCACCATTGGCACCTTGGCCTGCGTGATCACCGGGGCGAGCGCAATTGCCGACGGCGAGAATACAAAACCGGTCACCAACTGGACCTTGTCGTTCGTGATAAGCTCGGTAGTGACTGTTTTCGCCTGCGCTCCCGTGGGTGGACCCTCGTCCCGCTTGATGATTTCGACCTTGTGAGGTGCGACGTCCTTTGCATGCAGCTTCACGTACAGATCGAACGCCTTGTCGATTTGGTGACCAAGATCGGCATTCGCCCCGCTGAACGGAAGCACAACCCCGATCTTGACGGTTTCGGCATGGGCGGCGCCGCCCAGAGTGAACGCCAGGGCCGCTAGCCAAAGCCAACCAAAGCCGCGCATTTGATCCTCCCTCCGCTCTTGTAATGTTTGGAATCCCACGATCGCCGGGCCGAGCCCTGCGGGTGTATTCATCTAAACTGGACCACTTTGAAGGTCCTGGTCAATCTGTGGCCGACCGACGTTCCGTCACTGCCTGGAGACTAAGTTCGCCAGGCTGTCCATGGGTAGCTTCAGTTCATGGCGACCCCTGTGGCGGCAGGGCTCAGCGCGGAATTTCCGGCTTTTGTCCCCGTCGCAACTCATAGACCCGCGCTGCAAACAACCTGATGAATGCGATTGTCCGGACTTTCCGACGCGCCCTGGTTTCATACATCTTTCCGCAAAACCTCAATCGTTTTTGGCCAAGCATCAGTGCAATCTTGCGGCCTTGTCGCGTGGCGGCCCCTCCACTAGGGTCGATTACGTGGAGGTGCACGGTCAGGCATGCAAATTCGCGACGGGATCCTCGAAGCAATCGGTCACACACCGCTGATAAAGCTCCGGCGCGCCTCGGAGGCGACCGGATGCACGATTCTCGGCAAGGCCGAGTTCATGAATCCGGGTGGGTCGGTGAAAGATCGAGCCGGGCGTCAGATGATCGTGGAAGCTGAAAAGCGGGGCGAACTTCGTCCAGGGGGACTGGTAGTGGAAGCAACCGCGGGCAATACCGGCATCGGCCTCGCGCTTGTTGCAAACGCTCGCGGCTATCGCACGCTCATCGTCATCCCCCAAACACAAAGCCAGGAAAAGAAGGATATGCTTCGCCTTTGCGGAGCCGAGCTCGTCGAAGTTCCTGCAGCTCCCTATTCAAATCCCAACAACTACCAGCATGTGGGGCGACGTCTCGCCCAGCAGCTCCAGCAATCCGAAAAGAACGGCGCGATTTTCGCCGATCAGTGGAACAATCTCGACAACCGCAAAGCCCATTACGTGTCGACCGGACCGGAGATCTGGGAGGAGTGCGGCGGAAAGATCGATGGCTTCATATGCGCCATCGGTACGGGCGGTACGATTGCCGGGGCATCAACATTCCTGCGCGAGAAGAACAAGGACCTTGTAGTCGGAATTGCCGATCCGCGCGGAGCGGCAATGTATCATCTGTTCAAGGATGGAAAGGCGAAGGCGACGGAGGGCGGCTCGATAACGGAAGGAATCGGACTCGGGCGGGTAACTCCGATCATCGAGGGGTTGAAGGTCGACAATGCATACCTTATTCCCGACGAAGAGGCTCTTCCGATCATTTTCGACCTCGTCCGCGACGAGGGGCTCTGCCTCGGAGGCTCGTCTGGAATCAATATCGCCGGCGCCATACGTCTGGCGAAGGATATGGGACCTGGAAAAACGATCGTGACGATTCTTGCCGACTATGGCACGCGCTATCAATCGAAGCTGTTCAATCCCGAGTTTCTTCGATCGAAAAAATTGCCGGTGCCGGAGTGGATCGAGCGCAAAACAAGCATCAAGCCGCCCCTGGAGAATGTGTGACCGGCAATGGCGACGGAATGCCTGTTTCGTGACGACTCGTATTTAAAGAGCTGTGCAGCGCGCGTTGTGGCATTGACCGATCAGGGCGGGATCGTGCTCGATCGAACGGTCTTTTATGCGACCTCCGGCGGGCAACCGGGGGACAGCGGAGTTCTGATTGGCGCTGATGGCGCGCGAACGCCGGTCGAGACGGCTGTCTACACGGATACGACAAAGACCGAAATCGCGCACGTTCCCGTCCCAAATTCGCCCTTGCCCAACATCGGAGACGCCATTAGGGCGAATATCGATTGGGACAAGCGCTACGCTCGCATGCGCATGCATACGGCGCTGCACCTGCTTTCAGCCGTGCTACCTTATGCCGTGACTGGCGGCTCGGTCGGCGAAAGTGAAGGCCGCCTTGATTTCGACATTCCTGACGCAGGTCTCGACAAGCAGGCGATCACTGCAAAAATGGGCGAGATGATCGCCAGCAATGCTCCCGTGATCAGTCGCTGGATCACGGATGCCGAACTCGAGGCCAATCCCGGTCTGGTCAAGACGATGTCGGTCAAACCGCCAGTTGGTACGGGCCGAGTGCGCCTGATCGAAATCGTCGGCCTGGACTTGCAACCGTGTGGAGGCACTCACGTTCGCGCAACCGGAGAAATCGGCGCGGTCCAGGTCAGCCAAATCGAGAAGAAAGGCAAGCAGAATAGGCGCGTTCGGCTCGCTTTCCGCTAGCCATGCATGCAACCATGTCTTGGCAAAGGCCGTTGCAGATCAGCGATATAGCGCGGACATTGTGTCCTGTTTTCGGAACCCGATGATGAAAAACGCACCGCAGGCGAGCCGCTGGCTCAAATCGACTGAATGGCTGGCAGGCCAACTAGAAAAGCCCGGGGTCAGCATCGTCGATGGCTCATATTATCTCAGCACGCAAAAGCGTGATGCCAGAGCTGAGTATCTTGAGGCGCATATCCCCGGCGCAGTGTTCTTCGATATCAATGCAATCGCCGATCACTCGACGGACCTCCCCCACATGCTGCCCGGCCCGGAGCAGTTTGGTGCCGCAGCCGGTGCGCTCGGTATCTCCGAAAAAGATACGATCGTTGTATATGACGGTAGCGGCCTATATTCGGCCCCGCGTGTATGGTGGACGTTTCGTATTTTCGGCGCGCCCAATGTGTACATCCTGGATGGTGGTTTTCCCGCCTGGAGAGAAGAAGGCCGGGCGACTGAGGCCGGTGTGGTCACGCGCGAGAAACGATCCTTCAATGCGCGCATGGATACAGGCGCTGTGGCAATGCTCAGTGATGTGCAGATGGCGCTCAACAATGGCAGTGCGCAGGTGGTGGATGCCCGCTCAGCGGGGCGCTTTGCGGGCCGCGAGGCCGAACCTCGTGCCGGACTGCGCTCTGGCCATATGCCGGGGGCACTGAACGTACCGTTCGCGGAAGTAGTCGAAAATGGACGCCTCGCCTCCCCCGAACGGATCGTCCAGGCATTCAAAAAAGCGGGGGTCGATCCCGACAAGCCAGTGATCACGAGTTGCGGATCCGGGGTCACGGCTGCGATCCTCACGCTCGCTCTCGATGCGATCGGCAAGGACATCGGTCGCATCTACGACGGTTCATGGGCCGAATGGGGCGCAAGACCTGACATGCCGATTGCGAAAGAATGAGCCTGCGGCTCATCTGAGAATCTGGCTGAGAAACAGCTTGGTTCGCTCGTGCTGCGGATGAGCGAAGAACTCATCCGGACCGTTCACTTCAACAATCTGGCCCTCATCCATGAACACGATGCGGTTTGCAACCTGGCGCGCAAACCCCATTTCGTGAGTGACGACCAGCATGGTCATTCCGTCCTCAGCAAGCGCCACGATCGTATCAAGAACTTCCTTGACCATTTCAGGGTCGAGGGCAGACGTTGGCTCGTCGAAGAGCATGATTTTTGGATTCATGCACAGCGCACGCGCAATGGCGACACGCTGCTGCTGACCACCCGACAGTTGACCAGGGTACTTGTTCGCCTGCTCCGGGATCTTCACGCGCTGCAAGTAATGCAGCGCAATTTCCTCCGCCTCCTTTTTCGGAAGCTTGCGAACCCAAATAGGCGCCAACGTACAATTCTCCATGACAGTGAGGTGCGGAAAGAGGTTGAAATGCTGAAAAACCATTCCGACTTCGCGGCGCACTTCGTCGATCTTCTTCAGATCCGCCGATAGCTCCACACCGTCGACTATGATCTTACCGCTCTGGTGCTCTTCCAGCCGATTGATGCAGCGGATCATCGTCGATTTGCCCGATCCGGAAGGCCCGCAAATCACGATGCGCTCGCCGCCAACGACCTTCAGGTTGATATCGCGCAGCACATGGAAATCCCCGTACCATTTATTGACGTCGATCATCTGCACTGCAATGTCGGTGTTGAGCCTGCCCGGCTTGAGCAGCGAACCTGAATTTGTCGTTGCATTCATCGGTTGGCTCTTAGTGCCGATCGCCTTTGGCCAGACGCAACTCCATGGCCCGTGCATATCGAGACATGCCGTAGCAGAAGACCAGATAAAAAATGGCGGCGACAACGTAACCGGTCGTGCTCGTGACCGGGGTCGCCCATTTCGGATCGATCCGCGCAACTTCGATCGTGCGAAGAAGATCAAAAATCCCCACGATAAACACGAGCGTCGTATCCTTGAACAGGCCGATATAAGTGTTGACGATATTCGGAAGCGTGACTCTCAGGGCCTGCGGCAGAACGATCAGGCGCATCATCTGTCCGTATCCCAGGCCGATGGCCATCGCGCCCTCGAACTGACCTTTGGGGATGGCCTGAAGACCGGCGCGAACGACCTCCGCCATGTATGCAGATGCAAACATGGCGATGCCCACGAGGGCCCGGACTAGCTTATCGGGCGACAGCTGTTCGGGCACGAACAGCGGCAGCATCACTCCGGCCATGAACAGAACCGTGACAAGCGGCACGCCTCGGACGAACTCGATGAATATCACCGACAGAAGCCGAACTGCCGGCATGCGCGAGCGCCGCCCGAGAGCGAGAACAATACCGATCGGAAGGGAGCACACGATGCCCACGGAGGCGACCACGATCGTCACCAGAACGCCGCCCCAAAGCACCGTATCGACCGGCTGCAGGCCTATCGCAGCCCACCCGGTCAGTAGGACGAAAGACGAGATCGGCATCACGAGAAAAAAGTAGAGAATGCCGAGGTCCCTCCGCGGCGCGCCGGGCCACAGCAGCCACGCGATCCCGACCGCCAGCAAAACGAAGAAGACATCAACGCGCCATCGCTCTGAAATCGGATAAGAGCCGTAGATGAAGTACGGCAGGCGCTCCCAAACGAAGGGCCAGCAAGCCCCGATCTCCCGATGTTGGACCGATTCCAGGCATGCATCCCGGTCGCTCCCACTCCATACAGCATCGAGAAGAAGAAACCTCACAAGCTCGGGGATTGCCCAGGCGAGAAGAAGGGCCATCGTGATCGTGAGCGTAATGTTGAATGGCGTCGAAAACAGATTGTTCCGCAGCCAGGCAACCGGCCCGACCATCTTTGATGGTGGCGGCCTCGGAGCGATGCTGGCCTTGCGCACAAAAGCCAGCTGCGTCAGCGCAAGATCGCCCTCTGCCATCGTCATCTGGCCACGACCTTCACCTTTCCACCAGCGCCATGCGGCTGTTGTAGATGTTCATCAGCAGAGACGTGAACAGACTGATCACAAGATAAACCAGCATGGTGATGGCAACGACTTCGACCGCCTGCCCTGTCTGGTTCAGCACGGTTCCGGTAAACACCTGCACCAGATCGGGATAGCCGATCGCGACTGCCAGCGAGGAGTTTTTGGTCAGGTTGAGATATTGGCTGGTCAATGGCGGAATAATCACGCGCATCGCTTGCGGCACGACGATCAAGCGCAACGTCGGTCCCGGCCGCAGGCCAAGTGAAAAAGCTGCTTCCGTCTGTCCATGCGACACCGCGAGAATGCCCGCGCGCACGACTTCGGCAATGAACGCCGCGGTATAGATCGAAAGTCCGAAGAGCAAAGCCGCAAACTCAGGAAGGATTTCGATGCCTCCTGTGATGTTGAAGCGGCCTGCTTGGGGATACTCGAAAGCGATAGGAAACCCCGCAGCAGCGAAAATCAGTAGGGGAGCCACAATGACCAGCCCGACAGACAACCAGAAGACGGGCGTTTGTTGGCCGGTCCGCTCTTGCCGCCGACGGGCCCAGAGATAAAGGGCAATCGCCCCCAATATGCCGACTGTGAAGCCAAGCCCGACAAGGCCCGACCCGGTTTCCAGTAGCGGTTTCGGCAGATAGAGGCCACGGTTGTTGAGATAAAGCCCGCCCGGAACGACAAGGCTGTCGCGAAGCCCGGGTAGTGCCTTCAAAACGGCATTGTACCAGAACAACAACTGCAGCAGCAGTGGCGTGTTTCGAATGATCTCAACGTAGCCCCCGGCGATCCTTGCAAGCAGCCAGTTCCGCGAAAGTCGCGATATGCCGACGATGAAGCCCAAGATAGTCGCCAAAACGATTCCTATTGCAGAGACGAGCAATGTATTAAGAAGGCCGACCCAGAAGGCGCGCCCATAAGTCGAGGCCCGGGGAGAATATTCGATCAGTGTCTGGCTGATGTCGAAGCCGGCGGTCGCATTCCAGAACCCGAAGCCCGAAGCGATGCGGGCACGTGCGAGGTTCTCAATTGCATTTGTCGCAGCCCCATAGATCAGGAATGCAACGATCGCACACAAAAGTGCCTGATAGGCGATGCTCCGAACCTTGGGGTCATTGTAGTAAGCGACCCGCGCGGGGCGCGAGTTCGCCGAAAGCTCGCCCGACATCAGCCCCTCGTCGTCGTGGTCGCGGCCCCGCCTCGCCGGCAGCGAGCGGCAGGGGCCGCGGCCTGCAGTTCAACTGCTCAGCGAATTGGCGGCGCGTATTGAATTCCGCCCTTGTTCCACAGCTTGTTCAAGCCCCGCTCGATTTTCAGCGGCGAGCCCTGGCCAACATTGCGTTCGAATGACTCCCCGTAATTACCCACCTGCCTGATAATCCGGACCGCCCAATCTTTCGTAAGGCCCAGTTGTTCGCCGTAGTTGCCTTCCGTGCCGACGAACCGCTTTATTTCCGGATTGGATGATTTCAGCGCCTCATCGATGGTCTTCGAAGAGATATTGAGCTCTTCCGCGTCAAGCATCGCGAACAGAGTCCATTTGACAACATCGAACCATTGGTCGTCGCCATGGCGCACCGCCGGGCCAAGCGGCTCCTTAGAGATGATTTCGGGAAGGATGACATGGTCATTCGGATTCGCGAGCCGCAGTCTCTCGCCGTAAAGGCCTGATGCATCCGTCGTGTAGGCATCGCAACGGCCCGCATCGTAAGCTTTGACCGCTTCATTTGCGGTCGCAAAGGTGACCGTCTTGAGCTGCATCTTATGTGCGCCGAAATAATCCGCCAGATTGAGCTCGGTCGTGGTGCCCTGCTGGACGCACACGGCCGCCCCATTGAGCTCGAGCGCAGAGTTCACCTTGAGCGCCTTGCGGACCATGAACCCCTGGCCATCGTAATAGTTGACGCCGGTGAAATTCAGTCCCAGCGACGTGTCACGTGATGAAGTCCAAGTGGTATTGCGCACAAGCACATCGACCTCTCCCGACTGGAGAGCGGTAAAGCGATCCTTGGCCGAGAGCGGCACGAACTTGACCTTGTTGGCGTCATTCAATACCGCGGCGGCGATTGCACGGCAGAAGTCCACGTCGAAGCCGGTCCACTTGCCCTGCGCATCCGGAAGGCCAAAGCCCGCGAGCGTGCCGTTGGCTCCGCAATTGAGCATTCCCCGATCCTTGACCGCCTTGAGTGTCTGAGCGGACGCCCCCTGGACGGCCAGCGCGGCAAACAACATGAGTGCTGTGGAAAAACGCTTCATCGGATGGTTCCCTTAAAACTTGTTCGGATGTACCGGGCCTGCTGAAGCCAAAACGACCGCGCCGTCGGCGGATATCGCGACGGTGTAGCCATCCTGTTATGCCCCATCCCTCTAGAAGGGCCCTAATGTCGCGGCATCTGAGAACGATCGGACTGCCGGGTCAAGGGGTTGACGCTCGCGTTTTGTGCAGACGTATTTGTACGAATGCAGAAGGATATGTCTTTGGCCCGTAAATTCGGGCAGGAAACCGTTTGATTTGGACCGGGCAGCCCATTCGATGACCAAGAAGCCGAAGAACTCGATAAGACCAGACACTCGGCTCGTGACGGGAGGGCGCGACCCGCAAGCCTATCACGGATTTGTTAATCCGCCCGTTTACCATGCTTCGACTCTTCTTTATCCGACTGCCGAAGACCAGGTTGCCCACCGCGCGCGCTATAGCTATGGCCGTCGCGGCACGCCAACTTCGGAGGCACTTGAAAATGCCCTGATCGAGCTCGACGGTGAAGGCTGCGCCGGTGTGGCGCTGCTTCCCTCGGGACTTGCCGCCATTTCGGCGGCCCTGCTTTCGTTCACGCGCGCCGGCGATCACGTGCTGGTTGCGGACAGCGTGTATCGGCCCACACGCAATTTCTGCAATGGCGTGTTGAATCGTCTCGGAGTGGAAACCACGTATTACGATCCACTTCTCGGCACCGATATCGCGAAGCTCTTCAAGGCAAATACGCGACTGGTCTTCGTTGAAGCGCCCGGCTCACAGAGCTTCGAGATGCAGGACGTTCCCACGATCGCGGGCATCGCGCATCAGAAGAACGCGCTCGTCATTATGGACAACACATGGGCGACGCCGCTCTACTTTCGTGCATTTCAGAAAGGCGTTGATGTGCAAATTCAGGCCGGCACGAAATATATTGGCGGCCATTCGGACATCATGTTCGGCTGTGTTTCGGCAAATTCAGCAACGCTGCCGGTATTAAAAGACACGGTCTACTCGATGGGACTGTGCGTGGGCCCGGACGACATGTATCTCGCTCTACGCGGCCTGCGCACGCTGGGGGTGAGGCTCGCGCGTCACTATGAGTCCGGCTTGCACGTCGCTTCCTGGCTTCAGAGCCGGCCTGAGGTGCTGCGCGTCCTCCATCCCGCGCTGGAAGGCGACCCAGGACACCCGATCTGGAAGCGCGATTTTTTGGGCGCAAGCGGCCTGTTCAGCATTGTATTAAAGCCCGCCAGCGAAAAGGCTGTGTACGCTTTCCTCAATGCGCTCACGCTGTTCGGGCTCGGTTATTCCTGGGGAGGATTCGAAAGCTTGGCCATTCTTTTCGACTGCACTGAATACAGAACGGCGACAAGGTGGGCACCCGGCGGCCCAACGATCCGTTTCCACATCGGTCTGGAAGACCCGGACGATCTCATCGCCGATCTCGAGCGCGCCTTTGCCGCGCTGCAGTCCGCACAACGATAACAGGCCTGACGCATCCACAAGAAGAAACCTTTGTCCTTCTGTCGAGCGCACCGCTAGTGAATTCTGACGCCGGATCTTCCGAACCGCGCCGAACGGCAGCACAGTTCTCGTCTCGATTACAGAGCCGCGGTTTTACCGTCGCCGCGCAGAACGAACTGCAGATTGCGCAAATAGACGAACACTCCGAACGCCTGCCCGATAATGAACACCGGATCTCGGCGGTAGAGCGCATAGCCCAGCAGCATCAATCCGCCGCCTATTGAGAAGACCCAAAATGCGGTCGGCACGACGCTCCTGCCTGCCCGTTCGGACGCAATCCACTGCACGACGAAGCGCATTGCGAACAGCGCCTGAGCAATGTAGCCGATCAGAATTCCCCAATCGGCATTGCCAATGAAGACGTCGTGCAGATATCCGCCGACGGATTGCGCTAGGTCGATCAACATGTCTTTTTCCTTTGCCGGAGGATTACCTGTTCGAGTCTCTCGCCATCACGGAGGCGCACATAGGCCGCCGTCCGCTAAGTGTCGATCTCCGGATTTTGCTTTTGACGCCGGATCAGCCACCACACACCCGCGAGATCGAGTATGCCCACCCAGAGGCGATCCCACATTCCATAGTTCGACACGCCGCGGATTCGCGGACGATCGACCACATCCACATACGCGATCGAATATCCCTCTCGTCGCATCAGGGCGGGAAGAAAACGATGAAGGCCATCGAAATATGGCAGGCGGAGAAATACCTCGCGACGGAATGCTTTCAGACCGCAGCCGGTATCCCTCGTGCCGTCACGAAGCACCGCCGCGCGCACTCCATTCGCGATGCGGGATTGAAGCCGCTTGAAACCGCTTGCCTTCCGACCAACGCGTTGACCGGCGACCAACCCCGTCCTTGGGCCTCCTGCTTCGAGAGCGTGAACAAGAGAGGGGATAAAGGCTGGATCATTCTGGCCGTCACCGTCGAGTGTCACGACAAGCGGCGCGCGAGCTGCCGCCACGCCGCTGCGTACTGCCGCCGATTGTCCACAAGACCGCGTGTGGCGAATCTGGCGCAGCCATCCGTATCGCGACATGAGCGCGGCAATTTCGCTGCCGGTCTCGTCGCCGGAACCATCATTCACGTAAATCACCTCGAATTGCCATCGCCCTTCCATGGCCTTCGAAATTTCCATGACCAAGGGTTCGATATTGCCGGCCTCATTGCGCACCGGCACCACGACGGACACCGCGGGATCACTGGTATTCATGGGGCGATGTCTAGGCCAGCAATTCGCGGGCAACCGCCTTGATACGCGAGAGAGATGGTCCTGCGTATTGATGGATCCCGCCAGCCTTGTTCATTGAAAAGCCCAGATGCCGCTGTGCGAAATAACGGCGAACCAGTATCGCGCCGCCCATGCCCACAACCGCTCCGGCCAGCACGTCAGTGGGATAGTGTGCCGAAATGACGATGCGACTCATCGCCATCAGCAATGCGTAGACGAGCAGAACCGTGCGACCACGCGGCCACAACGTCCCAAATGCCACGAGGACGGCGAACGCTGTCGTCGTGTGACCGGACGGCATGCTCGCATAGGCGGGCTGCCAGGCAATCGGATCGAACAAAAGCGGGTCGAGACTCCCGCCAACCATCGGTCGCGCCCGCCCGATGATGCGCTTGACGATCGTCACGAACAGACTCGGGACCGCGATGGCCATGAAAAGGAATCCGATCCGAACCATAACCGCCGCAACGACGCGCTGAGATACGGGTGTGAGAACTGGCGGCATTGAAGCCAGCAGAAAAAACAGGACCCCCAGCGGCCACAAAAACCACCCGGACTTGCCGAAATCAGTGATCTCCTGAAAGAACGATATGACCCAGGAAGGCAAATTGCGGATCGCGCGCGCCGTGAGCGGATCAATGGTCATAGCCAACACCAAAAAGGTCAGCACCGCGGCAATAGCAACGCTGGCAATAGACACCGGAGAGAACGCCCCGAGACGAAATGATTCCATTCGCGGAGAACGCGACAGCACGCCCAATGCGGATGCAACGTTAGCAGCACAACGACGCAGCACCATCGCAGACGGACGATCACTTCGATTGAGTCCATTGGCTAGACTCATGGATTCTCCTGCGAGCGAAACAGTGTAAGCGATACCGGTTTGCCGATGCTGATGTTGTAGCCCTCGATGCGCTGCAAGAAGGAATAGCGAAGCGAGATCGATTCAGCCCTCTGCACGAAATTGCGTTCGCCACGCGGGTCGAGGACCGCAAAGTGGCAAGGACCGGACCTCAAAAAGTCGGCCGCACTCGCGCCATCTGCGAAACGCGTATCGGTGCCGAGCAGAAATACCAGACTAGGCTCTTGATAGGCAAACGTCGACACGACATGCGGCTGACGGCAGCCGGTCGTTCGAATTTGTTCGGCGATCAGAGCGCTGGGAAAAAGCGAAGGCAGAGAGCCGAAGGTTACGGCATAGACCGTTATTGCCACGAGCAAGGAGGCCAGCGTGCCACGCAGGAGCGAGCGTTCGGCGCCATCGACGTCATAGAGCCGCCAGGCGAACAATCCGAAGATCACTGCTGCCGCCGAAAAAGGCCATGCGACAAGGCCGAGATCGCGCTCGAGCATGATGAAGGCTATCAACACGGCGATCGCGACGACGCAGGGAAAAAGGAACCAGCCGAACGTGCCGCGCACGATCCATCGGATCTTGGAAAGCGTGCCGATTTCGATCACCCGTGCGATAAGAATGGCGATGGCCGGGTAAAGCGGCATCACATAGTGGGGGAGTTTGGTCATAACCACTTCGAATACGAGCCAGGAAGGGAGAATCCATGCGAGCAGAAAGCGGATCTCCGGTTCCTGCCGGGACCTCCACACCGCCGGCGCAGCAAGCCCGGCAAGCACCGCGCCAGGCCAGAAGGTGAGCCAGAACAGTACGAAATAGAAGCCCGGCGGCGCGCCGTGAGCTTCCTGGCCACTGGTCACCTTGCTGAGCATGTCATGCCCAAGGGATTGCACGAGAAAACTGTCGCCAGACTTTGCCACGATGGCAATAAACCAAGGCAGGACCAGCAACAGCATCCAGAGGATTCCGTACAAGGGACGCAGCGACAGCATCCATCGCGTTGACCGGTCGGCGATTGATACTGCGAATGCCGCAAGTACCGCGAACATGAGGATCAATGGTCCTTTGAGGAGGACGCCGGCCGCCATTGCTGTCCAGAAAATGGCCGGATCGGTCCAGCGTGCCTTCTGTTCAACCGTTCCCCTCGCCCGCAGATAGATCCGCCCCATAGCTCCCATGGCTGCGACCGAAGCGAACAACAGCATGGCATCGGTTTTAGCGAGTCTTGCTTCGACGCCGAGAAGGACTGAACTCGCCATCATCAACGCAGCGATCAATGCGCCGCGCCGACTTACGAATGCGAGGGCCGCCCAGTAGGTCATCAGGACAGCAGCAATTCCGCCTACAAGCGAGGGCAGGCGATAAAGCCAGATCGTTGTGCGCGCCTGCGGAACGCCGAGCCATTCTCCCGTGCTGACCGCCGCCGCTTGCAGCCAATAAATTCCCACCGGTTTCTTGTAGCGAACCTCGTTCTGAAACCGGATGTCGATATACTCGCGCGTCTCGAGCATCTGCTTGGTCGCTTGGGCAAAACGCGCTTCATCGCGATCGACCGGCGGAATCTGAAAAAAGCCCGGCAAAAACGCGAGCAGAGAAAAAAGCAGCAGGAACACGGCCGCGAGACGATGCGAGGTGCCGGCGTAGTCGAGCGCGGCACTGAAGCCCCGCCCCGCAAGCGCGGGTGCACCGGTGTTCTCGATCGTGCTGCTCACTCTTTCCCCTCAGCAGACATGGCGCCGAACATAAAGACAAGCCACATCGTCTTCCAACGCCTTCACTGCAGTCTCACGGTGACACTGTCGCTCGCCCCTGAGGGGTCCATGACGGTGACGCGCGCATAGCCCGGCCCGTCCGGCCGGAAAAACATGGTGCGTCGACCGGCTTGCGTAGCGACCGGCACGCCATTGAGCAAGACGGTCAGCGGCATCCGCCCGCCGGAAATCTTCACTGCAATCGAGTTCGGACTTTCGCTCTTCGGCAGTTCAAGGCGAGCACCGTCGGGAGGGAACATGATGCGCGGTCGCTCGGACGCCACGCGCGCCTCGGGAGACGCGCCAAATCGCTGCAAAGGCAGTGGAAGCCGATTGCCGGCAGCATTGATTACCCCTTGTGGAGCCTGGGCAAGCGGAGCAGGCGGCAGCCCAAAGCGGGCAAACGCATCAAACAGGACCGGGGCAGCGGCGGCGCGGCCGACGAGTCCCGGGACGGAGCCCCCGTCCGGGCGGCCGATCCAGACTCCGATGGTCATGCGGCCGTCAAATCCGATGGCCCATGCATCGCGATAGCCGTACGAGGTGCCAGTCTTGAATGCGATCCTGCCATGCGGCGCGTTTTCGGGCGGTGGCGCACCGATGAGAATATTTCCGAGATACCAGGCGGCAACAGGATCAAGCAGCCGGCGGGAAACACCAGTGGCTTCATCTTCACGCTCGCGCAATCGGACAACGCTGCCCTGCCGGGCAATACCCATATAGAGCATGACAAGATCCGAAAGACGGACCCCGACTCCGCCAAGGCCCATGGCGAGGCCGGGCGCCTCGCCTTTCGGGAATACCAGCATTGCACCGCTCTGAACCAGGCGCGCCGCGAGACGGTCGGCGCCGACTTTCCCAAGAACGGCAACGGCTGGAACATTGAGCGACAGCTGAAGGGCCTGGCGAATTGTTACGGTCCCCTGGAACGTCAGATCGAAATTTTCGGGCACATAGCTGCCGTATCGCAGCGGCCTGTCCTCGACCAGCGTCTCCGGATGGATGAGGCCGTCCTCAAAACCCAGACCATAGATGAAAGGCTTGAGCGTCGAACCCGGCGACCGCAGCGCCCGCGTCATGTCGACCTGCCCGGATCGGCGGGTATCCGCATATTCGGCCGAACCAACCCGCGCCTTGATCTCGCCGCTGCGATTGTCCACCGCCAGAATGGCAATGGAAATCTTGGGCCCAAGCGCTCGCGCCCTTTCCGCGGCAAGCTCCTGAAGACGCTTCTGCAAGGTTGAATCGATCGTCAAACGATGAACGAGACGATCGGGTTCAAGCGCAACGACGTGCTCGGCCGAATGCGGGGCCAGCATCGGCAACTGCTTTCGAAGGTGCGGTACCGGCGTCGCCTTGGCGCGGACGACTTCGTCATCCGGCAGCCGCTCTGTTGCGGCGACCCGATCGAGTACACGGTCCCGCGCCGCACGGGCAGCCTCTGGATAGCGGTCCGGTCGCCGCAATTCCGGCGACTGAGGCAGCGCGACAAGCAGTGCCGCTTCGGCAAGCGATAGTTTTCGAGGCTCCTTGCCAAAATAGGCGAGCGAAGCAGCCCGCACACCCTCGAGATTGCCGCCGTAAGGCGCCAGGGTGAGATAAAGAGAAAGGATCTGTTCCTTCCCAAGCAGCCGCTCCAGCTCGAACGCCCGCGTGATCTGTCGTAGTTTTGCACCAATGCTGCGGTGCTCGCGCGGCTCGAGCAGCCGCGCCACTTGCATCGTGATGGTCGATCCTCCGGACACCACGTGACCGCTCGTGATGAGCTGGAGGGCAGCTCGCCCGAGCGACCAGGGATCCACACCCGAATGCTGGTAGAACCGTTTATCCTCATAGGCGAAGAGCAGGCGCAAGAATCGAGGATCGACGTCTTTGGCCTCGATCGGCAGGCGCCAACGCCCCTCCTTTGTGGCAAAGCCCCGCAACAGCCGCCCTGCGTGATCAAGCACGATATGTGAATAGCCGAAATTGCCGCCTGTGGGGGTGGGCCCGAGCAGGTAAATGTACAAGGCACAGGCGAACACCGCAGCCAGCGTGGCGCCGAGTCCCGTGATCATCGGGCGTCGTGCCTTCATCTCGTCGTGATCTCAATCGAACCCGTTGCCGTGAGCCCGAAACGGTCGGGCCGGTACATGTCTTCAACTTTGGCCTGCGGTAGCACGTATCGGCCGGGTGATACGGCACGCACCACGTAGGCAAGGGCAAACACCGGCGCTGAGTCGCGGCTTCGTTCGAACGCGGCGGAAAACCGATCGTCACGGAATTCCACACTGATCGGCTGCGCCGCGTTTGTGATCCACGTCAACGTTCCCGTTTCTCCCGACGACACCAGCCGCGGATTGTCGATTTCGAAGCCGGCCGGCAGATAGTCCGCGACGATAACCCGCCCAAACTGCGGTTGCGGCTCAGTCATCTTCAGCACCACAACAAAGCGCTGGTTTTGCTTTGCCTTGCCTGGATCGATGGTCTTCCCATCGAGCGTGTGAAAGCTGCGCTCGATCCGGAAGCCTCGTTCGGAAGTCGGCTCGGGCACGAGTGGCGATCCACTAACCGACACGACGGCCTGCACGCTTCCCTCGCCTCTGTTCTGGACGATGAATGGAGCCGCGAGATCCTCCGACTGAAAGCTTCGATAGAACGTGCCCTGCCGCGTCTCACCATTGACTGCAAGCGAAATCGCGTTGAGCTGCCTTACGAGCGCGCGCGCCGCAAGAACGAGCCACGCATTTTCCTGCGTCGACGTTGCGGCGGTCAGTGCGCGCGCCGCGTCGACCTGTTCCACCGCATCATCGATCGTCCTCTGCGGCGCTCGGCCTTCCGAAGCAAGCGTGACCAGGGCGGCGGCATCGCGCAAGGGCGATCCGAAGTCTGCCCGCCCGGCCTGCACCTTCGCCTGCGCAGTAATATCGCGCAGGGCTGAAAGATAGACCTCATCCGCGCGCGCCTTGTCCCCAAGCATTGCCAGTGCCGCGGCAATCTGGGCCTTGGCAATAGGCGTAGCTACAGCTGCAAGCCTGACATCGGCGATGTAACGAAGATCGCCGATGGATGCTGCGCCGTTGCGCGCAAGGACATAGAGTGCATAGGCAAGCTCGCGGCCGCCATCCTTGCTCGGTTCTGGAGCGTTCGCGACGTAGTTTCGCAATCTGTCCAACGCAAGTGCGTAAGCGGCTTGCGGAATCTCGAAGCCGCGCGCACGGGCGCGGCTGAGGAAATCGGTGACATAGGCATCAAGCCACGCGTCGTCGCCTCCGACCGACCAAAGTCCAAACGAACCATTCGCGCCCTGCCGCGCTAGAAGGCGTGTAATCGCATCGCGGATGCGCGCGTCCGTGTCCGCTTCATCATAGGGTTGCGTCCTCCCGACGAGTTCACGGACGTAAAGCAATGCCAATGCGCTGCTGGCAATCTGTTCCGAACATCCGAATGGATAGCCCTCAAGCGAGTTGAGCAGCGTCGCCGCATCAAGGGAAGTCGACGTCGTCACCGATAAGCCGGCCCGGCCCGTTCCGGTAGCGAAATCGGCAAATAGATCCTTCGACATGGTCAGCGTCTCGCCCGCAGCGAGTGTGCGCACGGTGCGACGGGTCAAAATCTGATTGGCCGGTCGCACGTCAAGCGCATAGCTGCGTTCGAGCGCGAAATTATCAGGACCGCGCACTAGAACCTTCAGAACGCCCGCTCCTACGCGGTCGCCCGTGACCCGCAACTGAATTGCACGCCGTTCTTTGCTCGCGAGCCTCAGGGTGTGCGACCTTTCACCGTCCACGCTGAGGCTTCCGTCGGCCGCAAAATCGACGATGTAATCGCCCGCACCGCCATCTACATTGTCCAACTCAAGATTGATCGAACTCTGATCTCCGGAGCGCAAAAAGCGCGGCAGCGTTGTCGTGAGCACAACGGGATCGCGAACCATCACGTCTCCCGTGGCTTTGCCGACTTTGTCCTTGCTCCATGCCACCGCCATCACGCGAATTGTGCCGGCGAATGCCGGAATGTCGAAATCGACCTTTGCAATCCCATTCCGGTCGACTGTGACGATGCCCGAATAGAGTGAAAGCGGTGGCTGCGTTGGCGGTGAGCCGGACAACTCGGCGCCCGTCGCATCTCCGCCAGTGCGAATTTGCCCGCGCGCCCCGTGCATTCCGTCAATCAGTTGTCCGTACAGATCACGGACTTCGGCCGAGAGCCGGCGTTGGCCCAAATAGAAATCGTCAGGAGCCGGCGGTTTGTAATTCGTCAGATTGAGAATGCCGACATCGACTGCGGCGACAACCACGCGAGCTTCTTCGCCGACCGCTAGCCCACCAATCTTGATTGGCAGGCTCAGTGCCGAATTCGGCCTGACAGTTGCCGGCAGTGTCATATCGACGGCGAGCGTGCGGGCATTCCTGTCGATCGAGAACCATTGCACTCCGATCGCCCTGCCGGGCATTCGTTGTGCTGCCGCATCGAGCGGGCGCCGCAAGGTCGCGATCACATAAGCCCCGGTCCCCCAGTCACGGCCCACACGGATACCGACCCGCGTGTCTCCTGGCTTTACATCCTGGGACTGACTCTCGACCAGGCGATCCGTGAACACGCTGACTGTGAGGCGCCCGGCTGAGCGCGCAGTGATGCCTACGTTCATTGTGTCGCCCGATTTGTAGTCGGGCTTATCCAGCGCAACCTCCAGAAGATCCGGGGTGTCGGCGCTTGCCTCCGCGTAAAAGCCAGCATCGAACGAGAGCGACGTTGCCGGACCATCCGGCTCGCCGGTCGAAACCTCCAGGCGATAGCGGCCCCATTTGACAGGCAACGATATTTTCGCAGCCGCGTCCGCCGCGACATCGAGCCTGCCGTTTGCCACGCGCTCCGTGCGGTTGACCGGCTCATAGGTCCATTGCCCATTCTGCCGGTACCATTGAAAGCTGGTCTCGACCTTGAGCAGATCGTACCACAAACCGTCTTTGGCCAACATTTTGCCGTCCGGCGCTACCATCACCACATTGAATTCGGCATTCGCGCCATCGGCGAGTGAACGGCCGGAGAATAATGGCTTAATGCCAATCATCGGCGCATCCGGGATTACTGGAAGTGTTATCTTGCGTTCGACGCCGCGGCCGCCGGATTCAGCCATCCTGATCGCAATGCGCGCCTCGAGCGGTCGGCTGCTTGCCGGGAGATCACCGAAATTGACGGGAAAGGTCGCTTTTCCCGAGGCATCCGTCGCGGGAAGATCATCGAGTTTCTCGCGAACCGTTGTGACTTCGTCGTCCAACAGGCCGAAAACGTAACCAGGATATCCGGCACGCTCCTTGGCGACTCCAATCGTGGTTTCCCCGCTGAGCTCCAGGCCCGACGCCGGCGCTCCATACAAAAAGTGTCCATCGACGCTGAACTGCGACGCCACGTCATGCGCGATCGCTTTGGCGGCGGAAGCCAGATCAAATTCGATCCGGTCGGGGACGTAATCCTCCACCATGAAAGTCGTTTCTCCGACGGGCCCACGCCTGGGATCCGTGTAGGCCGCGACGCGCCAGGTGCCGGTGGAGGCTGAGGACGCAATCGGAATATTCAACGAACGGCCGCCAAGACCCTGGTCGGCAACCACTACGCGGCGGTACTCGACGCCATCAGGACGTTCGACGACGAAAGTGAGGGGCGCATTCAGTACTGCTGATCCGAGCGCGTCGCGCAAGAGTGCGGTCACCGATACCGTTTCACCGGTCCGATAGACGCCGCGCTCCGTGTAGAGGAAAGCATCGAGCCCGGCAGGAACACGCCGCCCGGCGACACCCCGATCCGACAAATCGAATGGCGGCGCCTTCAGGCTCAGGAATGCGTAGTCATCCCGTTCGGTGGCGACGAGGACTGCCGGCGCTGCCCCTCCCTCCCCGCGCGCCAATCCCGGTTCGAAATGCAGCGATCCGTTGCGGTCCGTTTGACGCGTCGCGAGAACTTCATTGTTGCGGGCGATCAGCCGCACCTCGACGCCGCCACGAGGCTGAGCGGAGCCGAGCGAATGGACAAAGACATCGATTCCCCCCGGTGTGCTGTACGCCGTCAGCCCGATATCGGACACGATGAACCACTGGGTAGCTTGCTGTCCGTAGCCATTCGCAGCCGATTCCTCGGGCGCAGCTGTCATCACGTAAACGCCCGGGGCGAGGTTCTTCACCGCCTGATCGAGCGGGAACGCGGTCGTCAGTTCCGTATTCAGCTTCGACTCGACGGCAAGCGCGCCACTCCACACTTTTGCTCCGCGCTCGTTTGCGAGCCGCTCAGCCTGATAGGCACTGAGATTGCGCTGGAATTCGTAACCGAGAACCGTGTCGATGAGATTGCGATCACCTATGCGGTAGATCGACAGCGTTATAGATTTCGTGTTGATGCTCAGAAGCGGAATACCTTGCTGACCGCTGCGCGGTAGAACGTATGCCTTTCCGGAAAACCGCACGAACGGCTTGCGGTCGCGTACGAAAATTGTGAACTCCGCCGATCTGGCGAGTGTTTCCTTTACGACGGATGGCAGGCCCGCTCGCAACGTGACCGAATAGCGCTCGCCGTGCCTGAGACCCTCGACGCAAAGCTGTTTGTCCTCCGTAGAGAGCGCCGGACGATCGATGCCCGCGACGGCGACGTATGGCGACAGATCGGTACGGCGGCCAGGCAGCTCTTCGGAAAACTGAAAGCATGCCCGCGGCGAGATCGAATCCGAATCCACCGTATAGTCGATCAACCGAAATCCATGCTCCGAGCGCAGCCTCTCATATTCGCTGCGCAGTTCCGCGATCTCGCGCAGTTCGAGGGAGAGCCGCAGAGAATCGAGTGCGTCTCGCCATTGCTGACGCTCCGCGAGGGTCCGGCCGAGAATCGACAAACTCTCCGCCTCGACATTGCGCTCCTGAGCGCGCTGGTAAGCGAGATAAGCCGCAGTTGAGGCACGGTCGAGCAGCAGTGCCTTCTCTCGGTCGTCTCTCGGGCGAAGCTGCAGGATGGCACGCGCGAGCCGAACCCAGTTCGAAGCATCATCAGGTCCGACGGCGACCAACTGTCCCAGCACCACCATGCCGGCCCGGACATCGTTCTTCTGGAATGCCGCATCAGCTTCCCGGCGCAACGCTGCCGCGTTCTTGGTAACGACCCCCGCGTCGGTCTTGATTTGGGCTTCGAGCTTGATTGCAGCCTCGTCGAGGGCTGCGCGCTTGAAGTCCTTCTCCGCCGCGAGCGCGGGAATGAAAACGACGGCAAGAAGCGCGGCGGCAAGGCCGACTCGTACAACCCAACGCATCTGGCAGGACCTCCCGAAAAGGCGCTTCGCCAACTATCATTTCAGTTTGCGATGGTGTCGAGGACATGACTGCCGCGGCGGCGGAACAGCATTTGGAACATGTGGATAGGCGCGCAAACGGCTTTCCATGCGGCTGGAAGGGGCTTTGCTGATATCCTCAGAACCCACATCAGCCGATTGCGCCCGACCGTCCGCCGCCGCGCAGAATGGAACAACTCCGGGGGCGACACGCGTTCAGGTGAACGCTGCCCGTCAAAGCAAGCCAGCAAGGCCTTTTCTGAGCCTCGCCGACTCAGTCTTTTGCCTATGGCCCCGGAGACGGGTAAACGTTGCGGCATCGACCCCGTAGCTCAGCCGGATAGAGCATCAGCCTTCTAAGCTGAGGGTCGCAGGTTCGAATCCTGCCGGGGTCGCCACTCTTTCCAATGTGCCAGCGGACCCACTCGTCTCCGGGGATTTCGCGCGTTTCCACATCCCACGATCAGGGCAGCCTCGGCGAGCTTTGCTGAGGCCGGGAAAGCTCGCCGGCAGAAAACCTTCTGGTATGACCCGCAGGAAGTGGGGATCTTCACATTTATTGGCGACGTCGTGTGTGCTGCCTGGATTAACTTGATGCTGTCCCGAAATGATTTGCGCTGTCGAAGCCATCTCCATTCCCAAGGATGGAACTCTTGGTTCCATTCAGGCATTGTTCAACTCGCCTCTGGCAATCTGCCGAACGCACAGGGAGGATGACAATGCGCACGCTGTTTCTCGCAGCTGTTGTTGCTCTAGGCTCGCTCTCGATGTCTCAGAGTGCCAGCTCAATGCCAGCTGGACCGTTGGCAATTCAAAGCGAGAATCCGATTGAGACTGTTGCGTATGTATGCCGTCGCGTGCGGGTCTGTGGCCCCCACGGTTGCGGCTGGCGGCGCCGCTGCTGGGAAACTGGGCGCCGCTGGGGCGGGTATGGCGGCGGGTACTATCCGCCAGGTGCCGCGATTTATAACCCGTGTGGTCCTGGCTGGAGTGTTCAGGACGGCGTTTGCAAACCGTACAGGGGATACTGACAGCATTCAGCAGGCGCAGTTCGAACGGGCGCAAAGATGACGCCTCTCGCCATCGCTTCACTGCGCCCACATGCCTTTCGGCCGCTCCTTGTCTAATGGTTAGGCAAGCATGATGGCGACTGGCCCTGTCGCCATCATGGCATTCTGCCCATTGAGAGGTTCAGGGCCGAGGAAAACCTTCTCCGAGATTCAGCGCCGTTGTCGCCGCACAGTTTGCGGATGGAGGCGGGCTAACTTGAGGCCAGTTTTGGCGTCGTGCTATCAATAAGAGAGGTCGTGATACCGAACCCTGCACGCGTTGGAAAGTTGCGTCTTTCACCTCACACGCACAACGCATTCAGCACCGAAGCAAATGCCACCTAGACGGGATGGCAGAAGCTCAGCAGTACACTGATGAATCTATTGCGTCGATGAATTCGAACAAAATTCAAAGTGTTCCACCCTTTTGGCATGGTGGTACAGCCCGCATAGTATCTCCGGCCCCGCACGTTTAAAAACATGCTTCACTGGCTCCGCCTGGCTCACTGCAATGTGCGCGACTACTAGAGTTATTCCGATTGTTAGCGCCCAGCGATGGTTCTGAAGTTTGTCTAATTGACTCAACAGTAATGCCGCAGCGATGACAACAAGCGGATCTGTGAAAATAAAATACTCGAGCTTAAGATCTCGTCCCATTCCAAGCAGATCCACGAGCCACACTGAGCACATCAGCGCGCCCGCCTGCATGACGAGGTTATATTGCCGTCTACGCCACGCAAAGATAGTCGCGGCGATTACGAACCACTCAAGAAATATTGTTGGGCGGGGCGATGAATGGAAGATGAAAGTCCGTCTAGCGACCACACCAACTATAGCTCTCAGGACAAACCCTATTCTTTGAATGCTGAATAAGCCGTCGCCTTCTCCAAGTTGTGGGTATGCACCCGCTGCAAAATTATACATCTGCTCTAGTGGATTCGTGACTACAGCGACATTGTTTGGATTGTACTGAATCGTAAGTACCAATAAACTCAATACTCCTCCGATTGTTACCATAGCTGTTGCCGCAACCAGTTCTGTAACGGGTATACGGTATGCGACTGCAAACGCCAGCATGCTGGCTGCGATCCAGCAAATGACGACGCTTTGGTAAGCGCCCGGACTGCCCAGCAAATCCCGCACGCGGGAATTGAGGCTTAGGCTGGATGAAAGCCCTTCAGAAATTAGCGGCAAAGCCAATTCTGCAAGCAGAGCGCCGAGAACGATTAGTCCAGCAGTTGCAAAGAAGCCCCGCAAAGAATTTCGCCATATGCTTGTTTGAACTCTTACGCATGGTCCAAATGAAAACGCGATTATCGGTAATACACAGATCAGAAAAATCGCCTGAACTTTGTTGAGCATCGCAAGCACGGAAGCGAAGCTCGCTAACCCCATAAGGAATGGCCGCCATCCAGTTCGATCCGTGCGAGCAGCGATAATAACGATCAAGACTGCAAATGTTGTCAGCGCGCCTGCTACTAGCTCGGTACGAACAATTCGCAATTGCATTTCGAGGCCGCCAGAGAATGCCAGCGCGAATGCACCCAGCGCCGCAACTCGCCAGTCGCGAACTAAAACGCGGAGCAAAAAAGCAAACATCAGCACAAAGACAATTGCTATTCCGAGAGAAAGCACCCGCGCCGCTTGTGTGGCATACGTCCACGCAAGCGCGAACCCGACAGAATCGCTAAGGGGAGGAATTGCTAGGAAGGAGGAGACTTCAAGGAGCCCTAGGGAATGCAAAAACCGAAACCACCCAGCTATGGATAGGATCGTAAGATAGCCGGGATGATCGAAGTACTCTTGCGGTAACCCGGCGTTCAGCAAAAAACCGTTATAGACCATCCAAAAATCCATATCGGCGATCCGCCAATATGGGTACCAAAACCCAAAGAGAAAAAATGACAGGGTCATCCCTGCCGTGATGCTGAGCAGACTAAAGTTCCAGCTGACGACGACCAACCGATCAAGAACATTGGTAGTCGGCACTGCCTTACGCAGCCACTTCACCTTCTTGTTTCTCCCCGGGTAAAGTTGTGCTGTTCAAGCATTACTTGAACGGATGAATAGCCGCCGGTCCCGAAACAATGGTAGAATTGTATTGAACCGAAATTGAAAGACTTTGCTTCTGACTTTTCACAGGAAAAGATTCCGTAGAAATAGGCAGCATTGCATAGTGACAGACTCGCCGGTCTGCGAGTAATCAACCGCGCTCCCGAAACGGCCATCAGCGCCTAGGTGACCGCCTATGCGACGTGGTGGTAGCGCTTGAAATCCGAGAGAATGCGCTCTCCCGATCGGCGAAGAGCTGCCATTTTCTCGGCAAGACCATTTACAATGAGCTTTCCTTCGCGTTTCACCACACGGCCGGCGATCAACACGGTGTCGACATTGGCGGTCCCCGCCTGCATGACCGCACAGCCGACCAGGTCATGCATCGGCACCATATTGAGAGCATCGGTCCGCAGAAGAAGGATGTCGGCCTGTTTGCCCGGAGTGATCGAACCGGTCCGATCATCGAGACCAGCGATCCTGGCGGCTTCTGTTGTGACCCACGACAGTGCGTCTCGACACGTTAGCGGAGAACGCTGCGGACGCGCGCCGGTTTTCGTCAGCGCCGCGATGATGCTACGATTCCGCTCATGCTGGAGTGTCAGCCGCATGCAGGTAAAAAGGTCGCTGCCGACGGCCGGCTCAACATCGGTTCCGATCGAGATGGGTGCGTTCAGGGAATGCAGGATGCCGGTGAGCGGATCGCCGTATCCCATCTGCAACTCGATTTCAGCCGTAACGGTAAAGGTTCCGCCGCGGTCCACAATGCCACGCACGGTGTCCGGTGCGATATCGTTGCCGTGAACGACCGTAACATGGCGGTCGATCAGATCGTCTTTCAGCAGACGCTCGAAGCCATTCGGCACCAGAGAGGTCCCGCCACCCACATGCATGCTGGCGAGCAGGTCGAACTCGCGGGCAAGCGCGAGGTCCGTCACGGTGACATCATAAGTGGAATAGTAAGGACCAAGAATCGCAAGGCCAAAGGTGAGCAGTCCTTCGCGGCTTGCAAACCGCCCCTTGCAAAAACGCTCGATCTCGCGCCGCGGCATCGGCACCTCGCTGAAATGCCGCTGGCCAGCTTTCGGATCCGGTTTCGGAGAGCCGTGCAGAAACAGTGCGCGTATGCCCGCCTCTTCCAGGCCGCGGATGGCAGCGTCACTGTGCTCGGGCGTCGGATTGTTATGGCACCAGTCAACCAGCGTGGTCGCCCCATTGTTGATCTGGTTCAGCGCGCCCATGAGGTTCGCAATGTAGATGTCTTCGGGACGAAACAGCGTGGCGAGTCCGCGATGCATCGCCTGCATGTATTCGGCGACGGTCCAATCGGCAGCGATCCCGCGCAGACCGGTTTGCCAGGTATGCAGATGGCCGTTGATAAAACCGGGCAGTAGCAACATCTGGGAGGCATCGATCGTGTCGGCATCATCGGCGGCGATGCTCGGCCGCACGGCAACGATGCGATCTCGTTCGATCAGGACATCTCCCTTGGGCAGGTCTCCAATGGCTGCATCCATGCTTACGATGGCAGCGCCCTTGATCAGCGTCCGGTGTTTGTTCACCTCTGTCTCCCTCGCAGCGCTTTCGTCGCTCGATCCCCGGCAATTCTGACATACCAAGGACGCGATGCCACAGAACTTTGCGACGAAAGGACATTGAACACTCGAGCCGAATGTGGGCTGAGATGCTTCCTGTTCTAGACACATTCCGCATCGCAACCCCAACGGCATTCGCCATCGAGAATTTCGGCTTCAAGTTGAACTCAGATGAACCGCAAGCAGGTGGGTCCGTGCCTGCGCCGGCTCGGGGCGAAACTAACGCAGTGGAGTCGCCGGCGAGCCGGCTGCTGCTCCGCCCCTGAGCGGCTCGACGTGGCGCTCGCTTGCGATCGCGGGCGCGCTGACGGGCGGCGTTGGCGGTGGACGTTCGAAATGCGCTCCGCTGCTGAGCGCGGGTCCCCCTTTCCCACGCTGTTGTTCAAGATTGGCTACGGCCCATCCCTTTGGCCCACCCCAGCCGCGGCCGGCCTTCCTTGCGAAGCCGCAGCGATACCACCCGGCCCCGTTCCAGCCGCGCTCGTAAAGGCAATACTGATGTCCTCGCCAGACGATCGGGCTTCTCCCCGATGCAGCCGTTGCGGGCCCACAGTGAATCAGCGGAACCGCGGCCGCGAACACGAGCGTGACGATTCGGATGCTCGACCTCATATGCCCTCTCCTCTTAAAGCGGCTGGGGAGATGGAAACGCCCAGGGTCGACGAATAGGTCCGCCGCAGGGGCGTTTCACCGACTGGGGGTTTCGATCTGAGGCCGCCATTTCGCATCGCGGCCGTCAGGGTGCGTAATGGAGTCCGGCTTCCGGACGCTATCGACTGCAGGTCTTAGACCGGATTTTGCAGGAAACCCATAATTAACAACTTTGGCACACGTATTGGCGGGGACCATATCCATTGCCTTCGGTTCCCATTGCGCCTGAATAGCAATGACCGAGACATCGACTTCGTCGTCGCCGGCCGCGAGCGCCACGCCAAGCGTGGACGCGCCGCCCCTTGCTCCGGACGGCGCTCCCATCTGCTATGTCGTCGATGAAGAGCCGAGCGTGCGTCATTTCCTTTCGCTCGTGCTGCACGGCTCTGGGGTGGACGCCGTCGAATTTCCGAGCGGAGCCGCGATGCGCAAGGCGATGGAAAGCCGCGCGCCGGCCCTGGTGTTCCTGAACGTCTCGCTGGAATCGGGCGACGCAATTGAGACGGTGGTCGCCCTCGGCAAAATGCGTTATCGCGGTTCCGTGCAGTTGATGAGCGCGCGCGGCGCCGCGGTTCTCGAGCACGTCAAGAGCATCGGGCTGCAGCACAAGCTGCAGATGATGCCGGTGCTCAAAAAGCCGTTCGAAACTGACACCATCATCAAGATCATCCGGGAGCTCAAGCTCGGGATGCCGCCGGCCGTTGCCGCCCGCCTCCATCTCGACGAAGCCATCAAAAACAATTGGCTCGAGTTCTGGTATCAGCCGAAGATCGCGCTGCGCAGAAAACAGCTCGCCGGTGCCGAAGCCTATGCCCGCGTGCGCCATCCGGAACACGGGATTGTGCTGCCGGGAGCCTTCACCGCTGAAGCTTCGGAGCCTGCGACGGTCAGATTGTCAGAGCTCGCAATAGAGAGCGCGCTCAAGGCCAGCGGACATTTCGCCAGCCTCGGCCTCAATCTGCGTCTGAGCGTGAATGTTCCGGTGCCGGCACTGGTGAAGATTCCAGTCGAGGAGATCGTGAAGACGCATCGGCCGCAGGTTGAGAAATGGGCCGGGCTGATCATCGATCTGCCCGAAGAGCAGATCGTCAGCGATCTCGCTCTTGCCAACGAGTTTGCGAAAAAGCTGGAGCCGCACAATGTGCGGCTTGCGATCGACAATTTCGGCCGCGCCTATTCCACTCTCGCCAAAGCCGAAGAATTGCCATTCGAGGAGCTCAAGCTCGACAAGTCCTTCGTCGCGGACTGCGGCTCCGACAGGGTCAATGCTCCCCTGTGCAAGACAGTCATCGATCTCGCACACAGTTGCGGCCGTTCTGTCGTCGGCGTCGGCATCGAAAAGGCCGCTGACGCATTGGCGCTGGTGAGCATGGGATGCGACTACGGACAGGGCTATTTGCTCGGACAACCGATGCCTGAGGAGCGGTTTATTTCACTCCTGCGCCAGCGCGCAGCAACTCAAGGCCATAGCCTCGACGGCACCAAGCGCGAGGCGGCAAAACCGTCGGCCTGACACATCGGCAAGCGCTGCACCGGTCAGTGCGTCCAGGCCTCGCGTCGCTTGAACGAGAAATTGTCTGCGTATGACATTGCTCGCCGCTTCACCGGTGGGGCATCGAACACCTGATAGGGGATACCGTGGCGCTCGCAATAGGCGACCGCCTCCTCTTTCGAGTTGAAGCGCAGGCGCACCTGCTGATGCATGTCTCCCGAGGACGTCCAGCCCATCAGCGGCTCGATGCGGCGCGGGGCTGCCGGCTCGAAGTCTAGCACCCAGGCTTTGGTATTGCGGGTGCCGGACTGCATGGCGGTTCTCGAGGGCTTGTAGATCCGTGCGGTCATGGCGGTTCCGGCTGGGGCAAGCGTCACCCGTATATAGGCGTCCGCGTGCCAGGACAATGCAAGCATGAACAACGGCTTTGGCGCCCATATAACGGCTTTGCCGCCCATATAGAGCGCGTAACGAGGCGTCCTTTTGAGGATCAGGCAGCGGGCCGGCTGATCGCGCTGATCACGGCATCGACCCTACGGGCGCCCGAGCGGTAGAACGCTTCCGAGCGAATAGTAACATGCAAGCCGCCATCGGCCGCATCCTCGAACGCGATGTGATGCTCGCGCCAGATTTCCTCGAGCGCGCGCATGGTTGTCCGCCGCGGTTCGGTCTCACCTTGTTCCAACTTGTGAATCGCGCGCTGGGTCAAGCCCGCGCGAACGGCGAGCTCAGTCTGGCTCCAGCCGAGCACGGCGCGCGCCAGCCGAATTTTGGCGGCAAAGGCATAACGCTCGTGGCGAAAGAGTTCGGTGAAGTCACGCACCTCTCGTGCAACATGAACTGACATTTTTCGAACGCTTGTACGCTTGTTACGGGAAATCCCCGGCGGTTTCCCGCCGAGGGCTTCTGTTCAGAGGTTCATGACCAACAGATCAGGGATAGAAGTCCCGATGCACGCGGAAGCGAACCTGCCAGTTGTCCTGGTCGTCGACGGGTCTGACCGAGATGTTGGTGTTCCCCGGCAATGGGCCGCCGAAAAGGCCATCCGACGTACTCAAGCCGCTGATTCTCGTGTAGGCGACATCGAGACCCATGTAGAACTCCTTGGTGACGTTCCACTGCGTCCGGGAGCCGATCCACCACCAGTTCCAGTCGTTGTCGCAACCGGGATTGGCCACCGCGAGAGAGCCACCCAAAGCATTGCCATCGCCTTGCAGGACGCAGAGGATATTATTCGCGCGGTCGTTGTAACTCACTTGCGCATAGCCACCGTGGATCGACGTCCTCCACCGCGGATTCCAGAAGTGCTCGAAGGACGCGTTCACGTTCCAGGCCGTGGTCAGCTCAATGTTGGTTGCATTTCCATCAAGCAAATTGCCGCCATAGACCCCATCCGAGATGATGCCCATCGCAAGACCGCTCTGATTGTCCTGGATGTACGGGTTGCCGTTCGGGTTCTGGAAGATGTACTTCAGTGCGCCCTGAGTGTAGTTGACCTGGGTCTGGAAGTAGTCACCCTGGCCGATCATCGGCGCATTCAGCCTGAGGCCAGCGCTGACTGCCCATCCCCACTCGTCGTCTGGATGGCCGCTGCCCTCGGGCGAAGCGAGACCAG
>DASTHI010000008.1:0-165228 GCA_035718275.1 Pseudolabrys sp.
TGCGTGGATCCGGCCTTTTGGCGCGGCAAACGGGTTTTGCTGACCGGCCATACCGGTTTCAAAGGCTCATGGATGAGTCTTTGGCTTGCTGCCATGGGGTCACAAGTCAGCGGACTTGCGCTCGCCCCGGATACAGACCCGAACATGTTTTCAGTTGTCCGCGCGGGAGAGGGGATTGAAAGCACAATCTGCGATCTTCGTGACGCGAAAGGCGTGTGTGCAGCCGTCGCGAGAGTTCAGCCCGAAATCGTCATCCACATGGCCGCACAGCCGCTGGTGCGTCGCTCCGTTGTAGCCCCATCCGCGACATTCGCGACGAACGTGACGGGTACAGTCAATCTCCTCGAAGCCTTGCGAAAAAGCGAGCGCCTTCGCGTCATCCTCGCTGTCACCACGGACAAAGTGTACGACAATAATGGTACCCGCCACATTTTTGTCGAGACCGACCCGCTTGGCGGTCATGATCCGTACTCAGCCTCGAAAGCCGCCGCCGAGATCGTGGTCCAGAGTTTTGCGCGCACCTACTTCGAGTCGGCTGGAGTGACTGTTGCGACTGCTCGCGGGGGCAATGTTGTGGGTGGAGGCGACTTTTCGGACGACCGTATCGTTCCAGACATCTGGCGAGCGACGAAGAAAGGTCAACCGATCAAACTTCGATATCCGCATGCTATTCGGCCCTGGCAGCACGTGCTGGACTGCCTTTCGGGCTATCTGTGCTTTGTGCAAGCACTTGCCGAGCGCCGCGTGACAGCGCCTGCACTGAACTTCGGTCCCGACCTGAACGAACGAATTACGGTGGCCGACTTGACGACGAGCATGCAGGTTGCGCTCGGCGCTCCGACAGGCTGGGAATACGACAGCGATGCAAAGCCCGCCGAGATGGAAGAACTTCAATTGGACTGCCGTGCGGCACGGGAGCTGCTCGGCTGGAGCAGCAAGCTTCCGATCCCGCGTGCGCTGCGCGCTACCGCAGAGTGGTATCGTGCGTTCGAGCGCAATGAGGATATGCGCGCGGTTTCGATCCGCGCTATCGAGGAGTATCAACGGTTATGATCGTCAGAAGCTCGGATAATGCGATACCGCATTGCCGTTTTTGTGGAGCGGCCCTGGAGCATGTATTTGCGGATTTGGGCGCAACGCCTCTTGCAAATCGCAACTTGCAACCCAACGAACAAGACTCCGAACGCGTTTATCCGCTCATTGCGCGAATTTGTAGTTCTTGCCTTCTTGTGCAGGTCGATGACTCGGTGCCGCCTGGTGAAATATTCAGCGACTATGATTATTTTTCCTCTTACTCCTCAACGTGGGTCGAACACGGTCGGCGCTACAGTGAGGCTATGATCGCGCGATTTGGGCTAGGTTCACATTCACTGGTGGTGGAGGTCGGCTCGAATGACGGATGTCTGCTGAAGCATTTCAAGGGTTCTGGAATAGAGGTGCGAGGTATTGACCCCGCAGCTAATGTTGCGGCGCAGGCGATCGTCGAAGGTATCCCTACCGAAATCGCTTTTTTCGGCGTTCGGACCGCGCTCGACATGACGAGCCGTGGCCTTGCCGCCGATTTGATCGCCGCGAATAACGTGCTGGCGCATGTGCCCGATATCAATGACTTTGTCCGGGGTTTTGCAGTGCTATTGAAGCCTGATGGTGTGGTTACCTTCGAGTTTCCGCACGTGCTGCAGCTAATCGACGGTCTCCAGTTCGACACTATTTATCACGAGCATTTCTTCTATCTTTCCCTCTTTGCAGTGGAGCGTATTCTTGCTGCTGCAGGCCTCCGAGTGTTCGACGTTGAAGAACTGCCGACGCATGGCGGGTCTCTCCGTCTGTACGTGTGCCATAAGAGTGCGTCGCACGAAGAAAGTGCTCGTGTCGGAAAATTGCGTGCAGCTGAAAAACATCGAGGTCTCCACACGGTCCAAGGTTATCTGGGCTTTGCTGGCCGAATCGAAGAAGTGAAAAAATCGTTTTTGACCTTTCTTGAGGGGGCGAGGCGTGAGGGCAAACGAGTCGCTGCCTACGGCGCGGCCGCGAAGGGCAATACATTTCTCAACTACTGCGGCGTCAACAACGCCGACATAGTGGCCGTGTATGATCGCAACCTGACAAAGCAAGGGAAGCTCACGCCAGGCAGCCACATTCAGATCAAGGCGCCTGACTCAGTCCAGACCGACCGGCCTGATTTCCTCGTTATCTTGCCTTGGAATCTCGTCGATGAGATACGCTCGTCCATGCGTATCATCGAAAGTTGGGGTGGCAAGTTTGTTGTTGCTGTCCCTGCTACGCGGCAACTCTAAGTCTCATGCGTTTCCAAGCCACGAAAATCTCCGGTGTGTTTATTGTAGAATCTGAGTTGATCCGCGATGAGCGTGGGTTTTTTGCCCGCCTATGCTGCCCAGTCGAGATGAAGGCGGCGGGCATCGAATTCGAGCCCAAACAGACCAGCATCTCGCATAACAGCAAACATGGCACGTTGCGGGGTTTGCACTACTGCACCGTTCCAGAGGCCAAGCTTGTGCGCTGCGTGCGTGGTCGAGTCTTTGACGTGGCTGTTGATCTACGCCCGAACAGCCCCTCTCACCGCCAGTGGGTGGGGACAGAGCTCGACCCCGAGCGCGCGAATGCCATGTATATACCCTCCGGTGTAGCGCATGGTTTTCTCACTCTTGAGCCCGACAGCGAGGTCCTCTATCAAATCGATCGGATCTATGTTCCAGGGTTCGATGCGGGGGTACGCTGGAACGATCCTGCATTTGCGATCGACTGGCCGGCGCAGCCGATCGTGATTCATCCCCGTGACGAGGCATATCCTCTGCTCGAATGAGAATACTCGAATGCGAATTCGCAATCTGCCTGTTCCTTACAGGCGGGCAATGCATCGTCGGGCCCATGTCGGCGCACATGCCGTGCAGAGAACAAGCCAATAACTGACATTTTCATCTTTTTTGATCACAAGGGGTAGTCGTGCGGCACAACCGCAAAATCGCCGTCATCGGACTAGGCTATGTCGGCCTGCCGGTCGCCGTCGCTTTTGCGCGATCAGGCGCGCCGGTGATCGGCTTCGATATTGACGGCAAACGCGTCCAGGAGCTGCGCTCGGGCTGCGATCGCACGCTGGAGGTTTCGGCCGCAGACCTGAAGCAGGCGAGTCTTGCTTTCGAGCACGAGTCCTCGCGCCTCGCGCAAGCGGATTTTTACATTGTGACGGTACCCACGCCAATCGACGGCGCGCGCCGCCCGGATCTCGGCGCCATTCTTTCAGCCTCCGAAACCGTCGGCAGAGTGCTCAAGCGCGGCGATATCGTCGTCTATGAGTCCACCGTTTATCCCGGGGCGATCGAGGAGGACTGTCTTCCGGTGCTGGAGAAACAGTCAGGCCTTGCCGGCGGACGCGATTTCACGGTCGGCTATTCGCCCGAGCGAATCAACCCCGGTGATAGGGAGCACCGCTTCGAGTCGATCACCAAGGTGGTCTCGGCGCAGGATGCGCGCACGCTCGATATTGTCGCCGACGTCTACGGCTCCGTGGTGAAGGCAGGCATCCATCGCGCGCCCTCGATCAAGGTCGCGGAAGCGGCCAAGGTGATCGAGAACACCCAGCGCGATCTCAACATCGCCTTCATGAACGAGCTCTCCGCGATCTTCCATCACCTCGGCATCGATACTGGCGACGTGCTTGCCGCTGCGTCGACAAAGTGGAATTTCCTGAATTTCCAGCCGGGTCTCGTCGGCGGCCACTGCATCGGAGTCGATCCCTATTACTTGACCTTTCGGGCGGAAAAGTCCGGCTACCACCCGGAGATCATCCTGGCCGGGCGCCGCATCAACGACGGCATGGGCGAGAGGATCGCACGCGAATGCATGCGCGCGCTGCTGCAACGCGGCCGCGCGCATCCGACCGTGACCATCCTCGGTATGACATTCAAGGAGAACGTGCCGGACATCCGCAATTCCAAGGTAATCGATATTGCGCGTGAGCTCGGCCGGGTCGGGGTCGGCGTGCAGATCACCGATCCGCTCGCATCTGCCGAGGAGACGGCGCATGAATACGGCATCAAGCTCACCCCGCCCGAGTCGCTGCGGCCGACCGATGCGGTCATCCTTGCGGTTGCGCACAGAGAATATGTGGCCGGTGGCTGGCCGATGATCACGCGGCTGCTCAAGGACGGGCAGGGGATCGTCCTCGACGTGAAGGCAAAGCTCGACCGCGCGAAAAAGCCGGAGGGAGTCGACTTGTGGCGGCTGTAGCAGGTATTGCGATCAAACCGACTTGTTCGTTCTTACCCGTACCCTGGCGGGCCGAGTGCCGGACGGGTGCGCCAATGACCGGAAGGACAGATGATTCAATCGAGAAGAATTCCATCCCCGGTGATCAGGATTACAGTCGCGGGTAAAACCATTGACTGAGGGTCCCGTTCTCGTCACCGGCGCAGCCGGCTTCATCGGCTTTCACGTCGCGCAAAGGCTGCTGCGCGACGGGCGCGATGTCGTCGCACTCGACAACATGAACGCCTACTATGATCCGTCGTTGAAGGAAGCCCGCCGCGCGGAGCTCGCGAAGTCCAACCGGTTGCGTTTCGTCAAGCTCGATCTTGCCGACCGCGACGGAATGGCCGCGCTATTCAAGGAATACTGCTTTCCCTATGTCGTGCACCTTGGCGCGCAGGCCGGCGTCCGTCATTCGCTGGTAGATCCTTTCGCCTATGTTGGCGCGAATCTCACGGGCTTCGCCACTGTCCTCGAGGGTTGCCGTCACCATGGCTGCCGGCATCTGCTTTACGCGTCTTCCTCATCCGTGTACGGGGCGAATACCAAAATGCCTTTTTCCGTGCACGAAAACGTCGACCATCCGCTCAGCCTTTATGGAGCCTCGAAAAAGGCGAACGAGCTGATGGCGCATGCCTATGCGCATCTCTTTCAGCTCCCGACAACCGGGCTGCGCTTTTTCACGGTCTACGGCCCATGGGGCCGTCCCGACATGGCTATGTGGATTTTTACGAAAGCCATCCTCGCCGGCGAGCCGATCAAACTTTTCAACAACGGTCATATGCGCCGCGACTTCACCTATGTCGACGATGTCGTCGAATCGATCGTGCGGCTCATCGATCGGCCCGCTGGCGCAGATCCGAATTTCTCCAGCAACTCGCCCGATCCAGCGACCAGCAGCGCGCCCTGGCGCATCTACAATATCGGCAACAACCAGCCAGTCGAGCTGCTCGAGGTCGTGCGCCTGATGGAAGCAGCCATCGGCAAGAAGGCAAAACGCGAGCTCCTGCCCATGCAACCGGGCGACGTGCCGGCCACCTACGCGGATGTCGATGAGCTGATGCGTGATGCGGGCTTTCGGCCATCCACGCCGCTCTCAGAAGGCATCGCGCGCTTCGTCGCATGGTACCGCGCATATCATCGCCTGTGACCATCGCCACGCCTTGGATTGATGCGTGCTATCACCTTATAGTGAGGATAGTGAGGTTAGCGGGCGTGTGCCCGTTCAGGACCAGGACACCATGTCGGCACCCACGCTCACCCAGTTAAAAGTCAAGCTGTTCACCGACGGGGCCGACAAGGCGCAGATCGTCGAAATGGCGAAGCAGCCCTGGATCGCCGGCTTCACCACCAATCCATCCCTGCTCAAGAAGGCAGGCGTGAGCGATTACGCGGCTTATGCGCGTGAGCTCGTGGCCGCGGTTCCGGACCGGCACATTTCCTTCGAGGTGTTCTCCGACGATCTGGCGGAAATGGTGACGCAGGCGCGCGTGATCGCCTCCTGGGGCAAAAACGTCTATGTGAAGCTGCCGGTCACGAACACGCGCGGCGAGCCGCTCTTTGATGTCGTGCGAACACTCTCGCGCGAAGGCGTGAGCATCAACATGACCGCGATCTTCACCGGCGAGCAGGTTGCCCGAGCGATCGAGGCGCTTGACGGAGGCGCGCCGGCCTGCGTGTCGGTCTTTGCCGGGCGGCTTGCCGATTTCGGGCTTGATTATCGACCGGTCATGCAGGATGCCATTGCGCGCGCGCGCAAGACCCGCAATGTCGAGATCATCTGGGCCTCGACGCGCGAGGTGTTCAACGTGGTCGAGGCGGATGTGATGGGCTGCCACATCATCACCGCACCGGCAGACGTGCTGAAAAAGCTTCCGTCTCTCGGAACCAAAACCGCGGCCGAGCTCTCGCTGTCGGCGGTCAAATCCTTCCGCGAGGACGCCGTCGCGGCGGGCTTGCGTCTTCCGGTGCCAGCCTCGCGCGCCGCCGAGTAACCGATTTCCGCGACTAACATGTGGAATTATCCACTTGTAATTCTTTGAATCAAATCGTGTTCGCTCTCTTTGCCGCTGCCGAGTCGCCACGGTCGAGATGCCGTGCTACGTGAGAAGCGGGGTGAATTGGCTGGGCACGGGGATACCATCAAGACATGATGCAGGCAGCGGTGGCCAGCGCTGAGCGTCCATTGCGTGTCGGTGTCGTCGGCGTCGGCATCATGGGCAGCAATCATGCGCGCGTGTTTGCCGGATTGCCCAACACCGAGCTTGTCGCAGTCGCCGACCCCGACCGCAGGCAGGCCGAATTCGTATCGCGGACACTTGGCTGCGAGTCCGTCTCCGACGTGGATGAACTGCTCGAGCGACAGGTCGATGCGATCACCATCGCTGCCCCGACGCATCTTCATCGCGACATCGCGCTGGCTGCTATCGCGCGCGGCGTCCACGTCATGGTGGAAAAGCCGATCGCATCGACGGTCGAGGAAGGCCACGAGATCATCAGGGCCGCCCGCCGTGCCGGCGTCACGCTGATGGTCGGGCATGTCGAACGGTTCAACCCTGCGGTCGAATCGATCAAGGAGGCGATCCAGGGAGAGGACATCCTCTCGATCGCCATCACGCGCGTCGGCCCGTTCCCACCTCGCATGTCGAATGTCGGCGTCGTTATCGATCTTGCAGTCCACGACATCGATCTGATCCGCTGGTTTACCGACTCCGATATCGTTGAGGTGCAGCCGCAGCTTTCGAACGCCGTGGCCGAACGCGAGGACATCGCGCTTCTGCAGTTCCGAACAGCATCGGGCGTTCTCGCACACATCAACACGAACTGGCTGACGCCGTTCAAGGCGCGAAGCATTACTGTCGCGACGCGCGGTAAATACGTCATGGGTGACCTGCTCACGCGTCAGGTGACGGAATGCTTCGGATTCAGGCCGGACGGCAGCTATTCGATGCGCCACCTCTCGGTCGGCTACGCCGAACCGCTCCGCTCGGAACTCCTGGCTTTCCTGCATGCCGTACGCTCCGGCGCAAGGCCGGCCGTTACGGGCGAGGAAGGCGTGGCAAGCCTTGAGATCGCGACGCGCTGCCTGTCGGGGCGCTTGGGCATGGCGGCGCCCGCACAGCGAAAGGGCCCGCGTGTGGTCGCCGGCTGAGGCGGCCACTTCCAGCTCCGATGAATTTGCGTACCACTCCGCCGCCGATCCCGTTCATTGACGTCGCCGCGCAACGCCGGCGGCTTGGGCCGGCGATCGACGCCGCTGTGGCCCGCGTGCTCGAGCATTGCCAGTTCATTCTCGGGCCCGAAGTTCGTGCCTTTGAGGAGGCGCTTGCAGAATTCTGCGGCGTGCGGCACGTCGTGAGTTGCGCGAGTGGCACCGATGCGCTGGTCCTGGCGTTGCGAGCCATGGATATCGGGCCGGGTGACGCGGTGCTCTGTCCCTCGTTCACATTCTGCGCGACCGCGGAAGTCGCTGTGCTCGTCGGCGCGACCCCGGTCTTCATCGACATCGACGCGCAAACTTTCAATGTCGATCCGAAGGGCATCGTCGGAGGAATTGCGGCAGCGAAGGAAGCCGGATTAACACCAAAGGCAATCATTCCGGTCGACCTGTTCGGCCTGCCAGCCGATCATCGGGCAATCGGCGAGGTGGCCAGATCGGAAAGGTTGCTCGTTCTCGACGACGCCGCGCAAGGGTTCGGCGCGAGCTACGGCAATCGTCGGCTCGGCACATTTGGGAATGCGACAGGGACCAGCTTTTTCCCGGCAAAGCCGCTCGGCTGTTACGGCGATGGCGGCGCGGTGATGACTGATGACACGGGCCTCGACAAGACGTTGCGAAGCCTGCGCGTGCACGGGCAGGGCAGTGACAAGTACGACAATGTCCGCATCGGGCTCGCTTCGCGGCTCGACACAATTCAAGCGGCGATCCTCATGGAGAAGCTGAAGATCTTTCCGGAGGAGATCGAGGCCCGCAACGCCGTAGCACGCCGCTATAGCGAGGCGCTTGCCGAGGTTGCCGTTGTGCCCGCCGTACCTCCGGACTGCGTATCCGTATGGGCCCAATACACCATGCGCGTTTTTGGCGGCAGGCGAGACGCGCTGGCGGCTTCGCTTCGGGCTGAAGGCATTCCGACCGCGGTATATTATCGGCTACCTCTGCACCGACAGCAGGCTTACAGGAAATATCCGGTCGGAAAGGGAGGCGTTGCGGTCAGTGAGCGGCTCGCTTCCGAGGTCATCAGCCTGCCGATGCACGCCTATCTTGATGCGGCCACGCAGGACCGCATCATCGACGCGACCCGGCGCGCATTGAAAAGCTGATTACCCGGCATCTTGCCTGAGGGCTGCCCATTTCAACGATGAACTGGCGTGATCACGACCTGCGCCTGCGCCGACTCGAGGCGGAGGCAATTCACATCATGCGCGAGACCATTGCCGAGTTTCGCAACCCGGTGATGCTCTACTCGATTGGCAAGGACTCCAGCGCGATGCTGCGCATTGCGCAGAAGGCCTTTGCACCAGCCAAGCCGCCGTTTCCCCTGCTTCACATCGACACGACCTGGAAATTCCGCGAGATGATCGCATTCCGCGACGAAACGGCGGCGCGGCTTGAGATGGATCTTTTGGTCCATGTCAATGAAGAGGGAGTAAGGCGCGGTGTTTCACCGGTCGCTTCGGGGTCTGTGCTGCATACGCAGGTCATGAAGACCGAAGGGCTCCGCCAGGCGCTGGAGAAGTGGAAATTCGACGCCGCGTTCGGCGGGGCGCGGCGCGATGAAGAGAAAAGTCGCGCCAAGGAGCGCATCTTCTCGCACCGCACCGCAAGCCACGCCTGGGATCCGCGCAATCAGCGACCCGAGCTCTGGCGCCTCTTCAACACGCGCGTGAATTCCGGCGAGTCCATGCGCGTCTTTCCATTGTCGAACTGGACGGAACTCGACGTCTGGCAATATATCCGAGCCGAGAGGATTCCCGTAGTGCCGCTCTACTTCGCCAGAGAACGGCTGGTCGTTGATCGCGACGGCGCGCTCATCGTGGTCGACGACGATCGCCTTCCGCTGGCTCCAGGAGAGACGCCGCGCATGCTGAAAGTCCGGTTTCGTACGCTGGGATGCTATCCCTTAACGGGGGCGATCCGCTCGGAGGCCGCCACGCTCGATGCGATCATCGATGAAATGCGCTGGTCGAAGACGTCGGAGCGGCAAGGCCGGGTAATCGACCACGACGAGTGGGCCTCGATGGAAAAGAAAAAGCGCGAGGGGTACTTCTGATGCGGCCGCTGCGGGCGATTTCCGACGTACTGGCCGCCACGCACGAATCCGGCGCACGACCGCCGCTACGATTCCTCACTTGCGGCTCGGTGGATGACGGCAAGTCGACTTTAATCGGACGCCTACTGCACGAGCAGAAGCTCATCTTTGACGACCAGCTGGCCGCGCTCGAACGTGATTCGCAGAAGTACGGTACGGACGGGGATAAAATCGATTATGCGCTGCTGCTAGATGGCCTCGAAGCGGAGCGCGAGCAGGGCATCACCATCGATGTGGCCTACAGTTATTTCTCGACGCGCCGCCGCGCATTCGTCGTGGCCGACACGCCCGGCCACGAGCAGTACACCCGCAACATGGCGACAGGGGCCTCCAACGCCGATCTGGCGGTCCTGCTTGTCGATGCGCGCAAGGGGTTGCTCGAGCAGACACGCCGGCATGCGGTAATCGCAAGTCTTCTCCGAATTCGCCATGTAGTGCTGGCGGTGAACAAAATCGACTTGATCGATTTTGACCAATCCGTGTTCGACGAGATTTCCTCGTCATTCGTAGCTTTTGCCGGCACCCTGGGCTTCAAGACGATCCAGGCGATTCCGATGTCGGCTCGCTTTGGAGACAACGTCTCGTCTCCGAGCGCGCGCACGCCGTGGTACGGAGGCCCTTGCTTGCTCGACTATCTCGAAGCAATCGATGTCGACGATGGCGCGATGGACATGCCACTGCGCTTGCCGGTGCAATGGGTGAACCGGCCCAATTCGGATTTCCGTGGCTTTGCTGGCACGCTCGTGAGCGGCTTGATTAAGACAGACGATGAGGTGACGGTGCTGCCATCGGGGCGTGCCTCGCGGGTCAAAGAGATCCATGGCCCTCAAGGTCTTTTGTCAGAAGCGCGCGCCGGTGATGCCGTGACGATCACGCTCGCGGATGAGGTTGATGTTGCGCGCGGGGACATGATCGTCGCGCCGCGCGACCGGGCGCAAGTGGCGGATCAGTTCGCCGCGCATATGGTGTGGATGTCGGCGGAAAATCTTCTCCCCGGACGATCCTATATCATGAAGATCAACAACAACACGCTCGGGGCGACCGTCACAGAGCTCAAGCATTGCATCGACGTGAGCACGTTCGCAAAGCTTGCAGCGAAGACCTTGAACCTGAATGAAATCGGCGTGTGCAATTTTTCGCTGGCGAGGCCGGTCGCGTTCGACGCTTACCACGATAATCGCGAGACCGGTAACTTTATCCTGATCGACCGGTATTCGAACGAAACCGTCGCGGCGGGAATGATCGACTTCGCCCTGCGCCGGGCTACAAATATTCACCACCAGAACATGAGCGTGAGCAAGGCCGCGCGTTCACGGCTGATGCATCATCGCTCCGCGGTCCTCTGGTTCACGGGACTTCCCGGCGCCGGCAAATCGACGATCGCCAATCTGGTCGAGGCAGGTCTCAATGCGCGGGGAATCCATACAGTGATGCTCGACGGCGACAACGTACGTCACGGGCTCAATCGCGACCTCGGCTTCACCGAAGCCGATCGCGTTGAGAACATCCGGCGTATCGGTGAAGTCGCAAAGCTAATGGCGGAGGCAGGCCTGATCGTGCTCTGTTCGTTTATTTCGCCTTTTCGCGCCGAGCGCCGCATGGTTCGCGAACTGCTGGACGCCGGCGAGTTCATCGAAGTTTTCGTCGATACGCCACTGCAGGAATGCATTGCGCGCGATCCGAAGGGCCTTTACCGGAAAGCGCTTGCAGGCGAAATCAAAAATTTCACCGGTATCGACCAACCCTATGAGGCTCCGGAAAATCCCGAGCTGCAGCTTTCGGCCGCAAGCGAAAGCGCCGAGATCCTTGCAGGACAGGTGATCGCTGAACTAGACCGTCTTTCGATCATCTAGCGCAGGCCTAGGACGCCCGCGGCTCCTCAGCTGCGTTTGTAGACGTCGTCGAGGCGCTCGATATCGTCCTCGCCAAGATAGCTGCCGGTCTGTACCTCGATCAGCTCGAGCGGGATTTTCCCCTTGTTGGCCAGCCGGTGGACACTGCCGATGGGGATGTAGACCGATTCGTTTTCGTGCACGGCCCGCACCTGCTCACCGATGGTGACTTCCGCGGTGCCGCGCACGACCACCCAGTGCTCGGCGCGATGGCGATGTTTCTGCAATGAGAGGATGCCGCCCGGAACGACAACGATGCGCTTGACCTGAAAACGCTCGCCTGCATCGACGGACTCATAATATCCCCAGGGCCGGTGCACCCGCCGATGGTCGGTTGCCTCCGGCCTTTTTGCTGCCTTGAGCTTCTCGACGAGCGCGCGGACGTCCTGCGCGCGCGCGCGGGGGACGACCATCATGGCATCCGAAGTGCTCACCACGATGAGATCCTTCACTCCGATCAGGGCAGTGAGCCTATCGGGCGAATGCACGACGCAATCGGTGGCGTCCATGACGACGACGGAGCCGTGCACCGCATTGCCATTGGCGTCGCGTTGCGCGATGTCGAACAGCGCATCCCAGCTGCCGATATCGGACCAGCGAAAGTCCCCGGGCACCACGGCGGCCCGATCGGTTTTTTCAAGGACAGCATAGTCGATTGATTTCTGCGGCGCGCGCGAAAACGCGTCGGGATCGAGACGCAGGAAACCAAGATCGGTTGTGGCGCCATTCACGGCGGCCTGGATTGCCTTCCACATCTCCGGTTCTAGCCGCTTGAGCTCGGCGAGCAGCACATCGGCGCGGAAGAGGAAATTGCCGGAATTCCACAGATAGCCTTCGTTCAGGTAGCGCCCGGCCGTCGGGGCGTCCGGCTTCTCGACGAAACGGCTTACCGCCTGGCCGCCCTCAGGCAGCGCATCACCGGGGAGAATATAGCCGTAGCTCGTTTTCGGTTCGGTTGGCTTGATACCGAACGTGACGATTCGGCCTCCTTCCGCCGCGGCGCGGCCGGCGCGACAGGTGCTGCGGAAGCCTTCGACGTCCAGCACGACATGATCCGCTGCCAGCGCCAGAACGACCGCGCCCGGATGCCGATTGGCGGCGATAGCCGTTGCCGCGGCAATTGCGGGACCGGAGTCGCGCCGCATCGGTTCGATCACGATCGTGGCCTCGACCCCGACGGCTTCAGCCTGTCGCCTCGCAAAGAAATGAAAGTTCGGGCCGGTGATGACAATGGGTGGCCCAAACATGCCATCACGCACGCGCAGCAAGGTCTCCTGATAGCTCGATAGGCTGCCCGCCAAAGGGAGGAATTGCTTGGGAAGCGCGTCGCGGGAAACGGGCCAAAGCCGCGTTCCGGCGCCGCCGGCCAGGAGGATGGGGATGATCGGTGAGGACATCGGCGGCTATGCTTCGAGGCTCTTTGTTCCGACCCGGATTTGCCTTAAGGCAGTTGCAGGTTGCGCGTCCTGAGGCAGTTCGGGGTGCGCATGCGCGTTTTGGGACGTAAAGCGCGTGCGCGTTTCAGGGCAGTTCCGCGTATCTCACTATAGGGCCGCCCTCAAGTCCACCGAACGGCGGGTTTTGGGCCTGCGGATAGGATTTCCGCTGATGATTGAGCGCATTCTGACGGTCGGCGGGTTCACGCTGCTCTCGCGCATCACCGGGTTCATTCGCGACATCGTCCTGGCCGCCGTACTCGGCGCAACGCCCATAGCCGATGCCTTTTTTGTCGCCCTTCGGCTGCCCAACCATTTCCGCGCCATCTTCGCGGAAGGCGCCTTCAACGCCGCTTTCGTCCCGGCTTACGCCAGGATCCGCGAGGCCGGGGGCGCCGAGCGCGCGGGACAATTTGCGGATCGCATCTTTACCCTGATGCTCGCGGTCCAGCTCGTCCTGCTCGCCGTCGCGATCATCTTCACTCCGGCTGTGATCGACCTCCTTGCTCCGGGATTTGCCAACGATCCTGGCCGCTTCGAGCTGGCAGTCGAGCTCACGCGCATCACTTTCCCTTACCTGCTTCTCGTGACCCTGGTGACGCTCTACGGCGGCATTCTTAACGCCCTGCAGCGGTTCGCGGCCGCGGCTGCCGCGCCGATCCTGCTCAACCTGTCGCTCATGCTTGCGCTGGCGCTGGCGGCTTTCTTCCCAACAGCCGGGCATGCTGCGGCATGGGGAGTTCTTCTAGCCGGCGTACTGGAATTCCTGCTCGTCGCCGGGGATGCCAGCATTGCGGGCGTGATGACGCGCCTGCGGCGGCCAAAATTGGACACCGACGCGCGGCAGTTTTTTCGCGCGCTTGGTCCCGCAGTCGTCGGCTCGGCCGGCGTCCAGCTTGCGCTGTTCGCCGACACGATCATCGCAAGCTTTCTGCCGAGCGGTGCCTTGTCGGCACTCTATTATGCCGACAGGCTCAACCAGTTGCCCATCGGTGTAATCGGTATTGCTGCCGGAACGGTTATCCTTCCGGAGATGTCGCGACGCATCGCAGGCGGCGACGCGCCGGGCGCCGCCGCCGCTCAAAGCCGGGCCATCGAATTTTCCTTGTTGCTCTCGATCCCCTGCGTTGCCGCGTTCCTCACCGTACCCGACCTGATCATGCGCGCGCTGTTCATGCGGGGCGCCTTTACGGCAGCCGATGCGGATGCGGCAGGGCGTACGCTGATGGCCTATGCCTTCGGTCTTCTGCCGTTTGTGCTGATCCGCAGTGCGGTCGCAACGTTCTTCGCCCGCGGCGATACGTTGACCCCGGTGAAAGCTGCGCTGATCGCCGCCGGCGTAAACATCGCCTTCAAGGTGCTGCTGATGGGGCCCCTGGCGCAGGTCGGTCTTGCGCTCGCAACATCGATCGGAGCATGGATCAATCTTGTTCTTGTGTTCTGGTTTGCGAACCGCGCGGGCCTCGTCGCCGCCGATGAGCGCCTGCGCCGATCAGTGGTCAGGCTGGCCATCGCAGGTATGGTGCTGGCCGCGGCTCTGGCGCTGGGTGAAATAGCGATCGCGCAATGGCTCCCCTCCTTGCAAAGCCTGCGTGATCTTGCCTCTCTCGCCATCCTCGCAGCGCTTGGCGCCTTTGTTTATGGTGTGATTCTAGTCCTCCTGTTCGGAAGCGGCTGGCTCGCTGGGTTTTTGGGCAAATTGCGCCGTTAAAAAGCCACTTCGTTAAACCTCTTGCCGAAGGGTGAAGGTGGACATAGGTCGACGGCGACGGTATGGGGGACGGCCGCGGTCGTCGCCCTTTCAGCGCAGGATTGCATGAAGTTTATACGATGGCTCCCATCGTTTTCGTTGATAAATAGTTTGGGGAACATCGCATTCCCGATCGCCCTTACTGCTTTGGTGGTGAGTTGCGGCGAGCGTCAGCAACAGGCCAGCGCTCCACCGCCGCCTGCGGTCACGGTGGCAAAGCCGGTCAAGCGGACGGTTTCCGATTACGACGAATATGTCGGACGGTTTGCGGCAGTGAATGCCGTGGAGGTGCGAGCACGGGTCTCTGGTTACCTCGATGGTGTGCACTTCAATGATGGGCAGATCGTCCATGAGGGCGACCTTTTGTTCACGATCGACAAACGTCCTTTTCAAAATGCGCGCGACCAAGCGCGCGCCAATCTTGCGCTCGCAAAATCGAATCTGGCGTATACCGAGTCAGATTTGGCGAGAGGACAGCAACTCGTCCGCGACAAGACCATCACGGAGCAGGTCTTTGAGCAGCGCGCCCAGGCATTTCGCAATGCTCAGGCATCGCTGAGCAATGCGGAGGCTGCACTGAAGCAGGCCGAACTCGATCTCGAGTTCACTGAACTGCGCGCCCCGATAAACGGCCGCATCGGCGATCGTCGTGTTTCGCCGGGCAATTTGGTCACCGGCGGCACGTCGGGCAACACGACCCTGCTAGCGACCATTGTTTCGACGGACCCCGTTTATTTCGAGTTCACCTTCGATGAGGCCTCGTATTTGCGTTACGAGCGCCTTGCCGGGGCGGGCACGGACGTGGCGAGCCGAGATGCAGGGGTCTCCGTCTCTCTGAAGCTGATCGACGAGACAGACTTTGATCACAAGGGGCGCATGGACTTTATCGACAACGTGATCGATCGCTCGACCGGCACCATCAGAGGCAGGGCTGTTTTCGAGAATCCAAAAGGCGTGTTTACGCCGGGAATGTTCGCCCGCGTGCGCGTGCCGGCCTCAGCGCCATACGAGGCCTTGCTGGTTCCTGATTCCGCGATCGGCACCGAACAGACACGCAAATATCTCACAATCGTGGATGCGCAGGACGTCGCGAGGCAGCGCTATGTCACGCTCGGACAGCTGACGCGCGAGGGCCTGCGCGTCATCAAGGAGGGCATTGGTGTTGACGATCGCATCGTGGTCAAAGGGCTGATGCATGCCCGTCCAGGAACCAAGGTGCGGCCGCAGGAAGACGGCGCCAAGCCGGTCGCGCGCAGCGAGACGGGCGCGGCGCCGCAACCCAAGTAGCCCCAGCCAATCATGCGTATCTCGCATTTCTTCATCGACCGGCCGATCTTCGCCTCCGTTCTGTCCGTCGTGATCCTGATACTCGGAGGCGTGGCCTTTCTGCGCTTGCCGGTCGCCCAGTACCCGGAGATCGCCCCGCCTGTCATCAATGTGAGCGGGCAATATCCGGGCGCGAGCGCCGACGTTGTCGCCTCTACCGTAGTCGCTCCCATCGAGGAGCAGATCAACGGCGTTGAGAATATGCTTTACGTCTCGTCGAATTCCACGGCAGACGGAAAGTTCTCGATCGCAGTCACCTTCGATATTGGCACGAACCTCGATATCGCGCAGGTCCAGGTGCAAAACCGGGTTGCGATCGCGCAACCGCGGCTTCCCGCCGATGTGCGCAATATCGGCGTGACCGTCGCCAAGAGCTCTCCGGACCTGATGATGGTCGTGCATCTTTACTCGCCGGACAAGTCGCGCGATCCCTTGTTTATTTCCAATTATGCGACTCTCGAAATCAAGGACGTGCTCACACGTGTCGACGGCGTCGGCTCGCTGATCGTGTTCGGCAGCCGGGACTATTCTATGAGAGTGTGGCTCGATCCGGACCGCTTGCAATCGCTGCGCCTTACCGCGAGCGACGTCGTAAGAGCGCTTCTTGGCCAGAACGTCCAGGTCGCTTCCGGAACGCTCAACCAGCCGCCGGTGGAGAATCCTCGCGCCTTCCAGATCGCGGTTCAGACCCAGGGGCGGTTAAGCGACCCGCAGGAATTTTCGAATATCGTGGTGAAGCAGACCGGTGATGCTGTCGTCCGCATCAGGGATGTGGCGCGCGTCGATCTTGCCGCGCAGGACTATAATTCAAATTCCTACCTTAACCTCGATCCAGCAGTCGCATTGGCAGTCTTTCAGCGACCCGGTTCGAATGCGCTGGCAACAGCCGGTGCGATCCGCTCTACCATGGCGGAGATTGCCCAGCGTTTTCCGCCCGGTTTGAAATACGAAATCATTTACGATCCGACGCAGTTCATACAGGAGTCGGTCGATGCCGTACGCGACACCATCGGCGAAGCCATAATCCTGGTCGTGCTGGTGGTGGTCATGTTCCTGCAGACCTGGAGGGCTGCGATCATTCCGTTGATCGCGATTCCGGTCTCTCTGATTGGCACGTTCTTTTTCATGGCGGTGTTCGGATTTACGCTGAACACACTTTCCCTCTTCGGGCTGGTTCTCGCCGTGGGCATCGTTGTCGACGATGCGATCGTCGTCGTCGAGAATGTGGAGCGAAACATCGCCGCAGGCCTGCGTCCGCGCGAGGCTGCCATCAAGAGCATGGACGAAGTCGGAGCGGCGCTGATCGCGATCGCTTTGGTGCTGACCGCTGTCTTCGTGCCCTCCGCCTTCATAACCGGCATATCCGGCCAGTTTTATCGTCAATTTGCACTTACTATTGCCGGAGCAACCATAATTTCCCTGACAGTCTCGCTGACGCTCTCTCCGGCTCTGTGCGCCATTCTGCTCAAGCCCCATCACGAACGGCGCCGATCGGTTTGGGCGCGGCCGATCGAGATGTTTTTCTGGGCCTTCAATTGGGGCTTCGATTGGCTGGCGCGCGGATACGGATGGCTTGCCGCGCGAGTGGTGCGGGTGGCGGTGCTGATGCTGGTCCTGTATGCGGGAGTCCTCGCCTTCGGACTCAATGAGTTTCGCAAGGCCCCTGTCGGATTCATCCCGCAGGTGGACGCGGGCTATCTGATTGCCGTCGTGCAATTGCCGCCCGGCGCGGCTCTTTCACGCACGGACGAGGTCAATCGCCGGGTAGTCGATATCGCCTTGAATACACCCGGCGTGTCCGGTGCCGTGAATATCGTTGGCTTTTCGGGGGCGACGTTCACAAACGCGCCGAACTCAGGCGCGATATTCCTGGTGCTTTCGCCTTTTGCCGAACGTGCCCGGGGAAATCTCTCCGCTGCCACAATCCAACGAGAGCTTCTTGCGAAGCTCGCCTCCATCCAGGAGGCGTTGGTGGTTGTGGTCTTGCCGCCGCCCGTGCGCGGAATTGGCAACGCCGGGGGATTCCGCATGATGATCGAAGATCGTGCAGGTCGGGGCCCGGAGGCGCTCCAGTCGGCGGCTTACGCCATGATGGGACGTGCCGCTCAGACGCCGGGCGTGCAACAGGTCTTCACACTTTTTGAGACGTCCACGCCGCAGCTTTATCTCGACATCGATCGCACCAAGGCGCAGCTGCTTGGCATCAACATCCCTGATGTCTTTGCCGCCTTGCAGATTTATCTTGGCTCATCCTATGTGAACGACTTCAACCTCTTTGGTCGTACGTTCCGCGTCCTTGCGCAGGCGCAGAGTGATTCCCGGAAGGATCCGCGCGACGTACTGAAGATCAGGGTGCGCAATTCACGGGGCGAAACGGTGCCCCTTGGCGCGTTCACGACCGTGCGAAATACTTCCGGGCCTTATCGGGTACCGCGTTATAACCTGTATCCTGCCGCCGAGCTCGACGGAAACGCCGCGCCCGGTTACAGCCAAGGGCAGGCGATCGAAATCATGCAGAAGCTAGCGGCTCAAACGCTCCCTGATGGCTTCTCCTATGAATGGACAACGCTGGCGTTCCAACAACTGCGCGCAGGAAGTACGGCAATCTTTGCCTTCACGCTGGCGGTCGTGTTCGTCTTCTTGGTGCTAGCCGCGCAGTTCGAGAGCCTCACCTTGCCCGTGGCCGTAATCCTCATCGTGCCAATGTGTCTCGTCGCTTCTATTGTGGGTGTTGTGCTCCGCGGGCAGGACAACAACATCCTGACGCAGGTCGGATTTGTCGTCTTGATCGGGTTGGCTGCAAAAAACGCCATTCTGATCGTCGAATTCGCGAAGCAGATCGAAGATGCGGGCCGGAATCGGTTAGACGCTGCCGTTGAGGCGGCGCGGCTGCGATTTCGACCCATCTTGATGACATCACTTTCATTTATATTCGGCGTAGCGCCGCTGGTTTGGGCGGTCGGCGCGGGGGCCGAACTTCGGCAGACGCTCGGCACAGCAGTATTCTCTGGGATGATCGGAGTGACCGCGTTCGGATTGATTTTCACGCCTGTGTTCTATGTTATTGCGCGCTGGGTGGCCCAGCATCTCGCGGCACGCAGAGCATCACCTCATCCTGCCGGTACGCAAAGATGACGATGAAATTCGGATTCGGCCAACCCTTGACGCGTAAAGAGGATGAGCCGCTTCTGCGCGGGGCAGGACGCTACGTCGCCGATCTTGCTCCCAGCACAACGCTGCATGCCGTTGTGCTGCGCTCGCCGCACGCTCATGCGCGTTTCCGCATCGATAATATTGCGCACGTCAGAAAAATGCCTGGCGTGCGGCTCGTCCTCGTGGCCGAGGATCTCGTGCAGCTTGGACCCCTACCAACACCCGGCGTGATACCGGATGTGGAAATCAGAATTCCGCCGTATCCAATCCTCGCAAAGGAAGTGGTCCGCCACGTCGGAGACGCTGTGGCGTTCATAGTCGCGGATTCCATACAGTCTGCGAAGGATGCTGCGGAAGCCGCGCGTGTCGACTGGCAGCCGCTTCCGCATGTGGTGGGAGCCGCCGCAGCGCTTGAACCCGGGGCGCCGGCGGTATGGTCCGACAATCCCGGAAATATCGCCTTTGAGACGGCAGTCGGTGATGCATCTGCGACCCGGGAAGTTATGGCTAGGGCCGCTCATGTCTGTGAATTGACTGTGGTGAACCAGCGGCTGGTCACAAACTACATGGACACGCGCGGCGTGGTGGCCGAGTTCGACGGCGAACGCTACGCCCTGACGCTTGGAAGTCAGGGGAGTCACATCATTCGCGATATCATCGCTGGTGATGTGATGAAGCTGCAGCCGGGCAAAATGCGGGTCGTCACGCCTGACGTTGGCGGCGGCTTTGGCACCAAGCTGTTTCCGTATCGCGAATACGCCCTGGCTGCCGTCGCCGCTGAGCGATTGCGCAAGCCCGTGACATGGATATGCGAACGCTCCGAGCACTTCCTTGCGGACAGCCATGGGCGCGACAACATCACCACGGCCAAGCTCGCATTGGACGCAAGTGCGCGGTTTCTCGCTCTCGAACTCGACATCGTCGCGGATATGGGCGCGTATCTCTCCGCCTATGCACCCTTTATTCCGTGGCTCGGGGTAGGCATGGCGACGGGTCCGTACGATATACCCGTCGCTCACATTCGGCTGCGCGGTATCCATACCAATTCGGTGCCGGTCGACGCATATCGGGGCGCGGGGCGGCCCGAGGCATCCTATCTGCTCGAACGAGTCGTTGACGCCGCGGCGCACGACCTCGGCATCGCAGCAGATGCAATCCGCCGGAAAAACCTCATCAAGCCGAAGGCACTCCCATACAAAACGCCCACCGGAAAGGTCTACGATTCGGGCGAGTTCGCAGCGACACTTGCGCGTGCCCAGGAGCTGTCGGACTGGGATGGTTTCAAAAAGCGCGCAGCGCAATCCAGGCGCAATGGAAAGCTGCGAGGGATCGGCATTGCCACTTATATAGAGGCGTGCGGCAATAATGGCCCTGAAACGGCGAGTCTGACGCTCGACAAAGATGGTGGAGTGACTTTGCTGATCGGATCCCAATCGACGGGGCAGGGCCATGCAACGTCATACGCACAGCTCATCGCGGAGCGGCTTGGTTTGCCACCCGAGCGCGTGCGCGTACTCCAGGGCGATACCGATCGGATCAAATCTGGAGCAGGCACCGGTGGCTCGAGTTCAATTCCTGTCGGCGGCGTCTCCGTTGACCGTGCCGCAAAAAGACTTGGCGAGCAGATTAAACAGATTGCTTCGGATGCGCTGGAGGCGGCGCCTAGCGATCTGGAAGTCGTCGATGGAACGGTGCGCGTCGCCGGGACTGATCGTGTGATCTCGTTTGCCGAGATTGCCGCGCATCCAGGCGCATCGCCAGACAGAATTCTTGCCGAGGAGGAGTTCAGCATAGAACCTCCTACCTATCCGAATGGAACGCACATTGCTGAAGTTGAGGTTGATCCCGACACTGGAGCGACATCTATCCTGCAATACGTTATCGTTGACGATTTCGGCAGGACGGTGAATCCGGTCTTGCTCGCCGGGCAGGTCCATGGCGGCTCAATGCAGGGAATCGGCCAGGCACTTATGGAAAAAGCTGTATACGAGCCTTCGTCAGGGCAGTTGCTGAGCGCAAGCTTCATGGATTATGCCATGCCGCGCGCCGAGCACGCGCCCGATTTTGTATTCGAGACACGTAACGTTCCTTGCAAGACCAATCCGCTTGGCGTGAAAGGTGCGGGGGAAGCGGGAGCGATCGGATCCTGTCCCGCTGTGATGAATGCAGTTGTTGACGCTCTCTGGCGTGCTCACGGGGTTCGGCACATCGATATGCCGGCGACTCCCGAGCGCATTTGGAAAGCCATACAGTCCGCCCGGCAAGCGCAAACTTCTTGATGCAAGTCACGCTGCAAAAGTGAGTGCGACTAGCAGGAGAGTTCGTGCGGAACGCACTCGAATGCTCGCTCTCATGCGAAGAAGGATCAAGAGCATAACTGGCCGCCTGCCATCAAAGGCGGGCGTGCAAGGAATACTTTTTGCGGCCCTCCTCATCACGCCATGGGCGGGATTGCTTTCGGCGGAATCAGACCCGATCGCAGTTCGCAAAGCCATGATGAGGGAAGGCGAACGGAATGCGGCCTTGCTTGTGCGCATGATTCGACGCCAAATTCCCTATGATGCCCTGAAGGTTGACTCCGCTTTTGCACAATGGGCCGAAATGGCAAGCAAGTTTCCCCTGCTTTTTCCGGCCAATTCCAAATTCGGGCAGAAGACCCGCGCAGCATCCACGATCTGGATGACGAAGGCCGATTTCGATGCCAGTTCAGCGGAGTTCGGCAAGGTGGTCTCTGAACATCGAGAAAGGGCCAGGGCGTCGCTGGAAGGATTGCGCTCCGTCCTCTCCGCAGTCGGAGACGCTTGCGACAATTGCCACAAGAAATATCGCCTTTCAGTGCAGTAGACATTCAGCCCGCGGCTTCCCGTTCTGCTCGGACTAATTTCATGCCCGGCGATTCCGATCTCGGGTGTCTCATGCGAGGTGCCCAAGCAAGCTGCCGGTTCGAATCGATGAAGATCGCTGAGACTTTTCGCTCCGTCGCCGCTATGTATGCTTTACGACTCGCCCATGCATCTCTTCCGAGCCATTGGCCTAAAGCTTGTCTCCGCGCTGCTGTTTGCGGCAATGTCCGCGCTCGTGCGGCAGCTTGGCGATGTCGCGCCCGTTGGGCAGATGGTCTTTTTCAGAAGTGCATTCGCCATCCTGCCGGTCCTGGTAATCTATGCGCTTCGCGGCGAGCTCGCGACCGCGGTGCGCACGGGGCGACCGCTTGGTCAGCTTGGTCGCGGGATGCTCAGCGTTTGCGGCATGTTCAGCAACTTCTCCGCGCTGACGAGGTTGCCGCTCGCCGACGCAACTGCAATCTCATTTGCATCGCCGCTTATCACGGTGGCTCTCGCGGCGGTCTTCCTCAAGGAGCGGATACGGGTCTATCGATGGTCGGCCGTCGTAGTTGGTTTTGCAGGTGTGATTGTGATGTTGGTGCCTCACATCAGCCTTGGTCACTACGCATCGGCCACGGCTTCTGTCGCGGCAATCGGATCACTCCTGGCATTGGCCTCGGCTGTCTGCAATGCAGGAACGGTGATACAAACGCGTCGTTTAACGCAAAGCGAGACCACTTCGTCTATTGTGTTCTATTTTTCACTAGTCTGCGCAATTGCCGGCGCGATGACGCTTCCGTTCGCCTGGCACACTCCGAGTGCGGGTGAACTCTTCGCGCTCATTTCATTGGGAATTCTTGGCGGGCTTGCTCACATCCTGCTGACAGAGAGCTATCGGTACGCTCCGGCTTCGGTCGTGGCGCCATTCGACTACTCGTCCATGCTATGGGCGCTGCTCCTGGGTTACTGGTTGTTCGGAGAGCTCCCGGATGTGATGGTCTACATAGGTGCGACCATCGTGGCGGCTGCGGGACTTTTTGTGATTTGGCGCGAGCGGCAATTGGGCCTTCGCCGTAAGCGGGAGGCGGAGGGCCCCCCAGTGGCGTCCTGACGGGGAATATTGCTAACCGATCTTTACCGACTGAATAAGTGCGCTGCTGGTCGTCAGGTCTTCGTCGTCCAGTGATCGAAAACGCGGCGCCAATTGCTCGCGAGCGATCGCGGAGGGCTGACGTGTGCGTTCGACTCGAGCCACCCGGCAGTTCACGCTTTTGAGTAGCGCAATGTGCTTCGAGCATGGCTCTCGATTGATGCGGTGCCTGCGACGACCGGCCACAAGACGCCATAGCGCATCCGAGCACGTCCAGTGGCCGTTCCAGCCGGAGGTGAGGCCAATGGATTTGAAATCAATTTCGTGGGACATCAAACCGCCAGGCTTCAACCAGCGTGCCATTTCGACATAGACCGGCTTCAGATCAGAGGGATACTGCAGCACAGACTGTGAGATGATGAGATCCGCCATTTGGTCTTGAAGGTCATCCGGCTGCCACGGGCATATGTATGCAATCATCTTGCCGGTTCCTGCCGCCCTGTCGGGATCGCGTAATGTCGATCGGATCACGTCTAGTCGCTGCGGATCGAGAGCAAATTCAAGCCGCTCGGCCGTAAGGATGTGATGGGGGAACCCATACGATGTCAGGCGTGGTTGCAGAAACGGAAGTTCGGACGCGTCCGGAATCGGTTCGCGACGTCGAAAGAGGTCGACCAGCTGATCAAAGATTTGCAGATTTCGCTGCGTTTCGGCGTATCGAACTGTATCCAGGGCCGCGTACCGGCTCGCGCCGCTGATCAGTGCGGCCATGCCGATGCCGAGGGAGTCGCCAGGACCAAGCTCCACGATGGTGGTGAATGATGTGGGCAGACTGGCTAGGTGAGCGATGCACAAATGTCGAAGCCAGACCGAATAGCAGTAGCGAGCCGACGTGGTACCCCCGGTTCGACGCCCGGAAAGAGTACGCAGTAGCGGCAGGTAGGTTGCCGCACCCACTGCGAGCGAGCGAATCTTGACCTGCATGCGTTTTCCGCGAACTGTCCGGCGGACGCCGCCGCGACCCGTGGGCTCAGGACAATGCTTGCGAAGCGAAACCGTTGCGCACTTGATCAATGTGCGCCTCTCAAGAGCGCCCGCGAACTGCCGTGGAAGACGTTAGCCGCAGGAGCCCGTGACAGGAGGTACCAGGTCTGGCCGAGCAGCAGACCATAGAGAATGTCGCCCTCGAGTGCCCACAGCCCCATGGTCGCCAGATTGAGGACGACGAATCCGATATGACACGAGAGTAGCAGCAGTCTCGAATTGACGGCCACCTGGGCGGCCATCAGCATGTTGCCGCCCAGAAGCCATATAAGGGCGCCGACTCCAGCGATCCCGAGTTCGTACAATTGGCCGACAAATGTGTTGTGCGCATAGAGTGCGAATCGGCCAACCCACGAATCCGGCCCGAAACCGAACAGGATCTGGAATAGATCCCCGCTCAGATATGCATCGATATACTGGCTCCAGATGTACGCCCGCCCTGAGAACAAGCGGTGTTCCTCCTGAGTGAAATATTCGGGAGGTTGGATCAACGATACTCCGCGATCCATTGCCGCCCCCAAATCCGCGAAACGATCATATGCGAGGTGCGCGATGCCCAGCATCGCTGCAAGACTCAATACGCTGAGAAAGACAAATGCGGTACTGCGCTGTCTGGGCAGGAGATTGTTCAATGGTTTGGCCAGGGCAAGAGAGGCGATCGGCACCACGGCAGCGAGAATGGTTGTCCGATAGTTTGCCCATGCGAGGCCGGCCGCCGCGATGGCCATACGAAGGTATGAAGCGGTCGTACTAAGGTTGGGTGACAGCGCAGTAATGTACAGAAAGGTGAGTATGATGATCGAAAATGCCTGTTCGTGGTTATAGCCGCCGATATAGCTCAAGGTGCGATCTTCATTGAGTGCGCCCATATGCCAGGCGACAGAGAGCCATTGCAGAGCGATTGGTGCGACAAAAACGGCCGTGACCGCACGAAACACGCGATCGGGGCCGAAACGATCGATTGCGATATAAGCCGTAACCGCAAATACAACCAGATACAACCATTTGAGCGTGACGTTGAGCGCTCCCAGCCAGGTCTCGTTGTATGCGGCGCTGATCAGTATGATGATGATCATCAGGTGTATCGGCAGCAATTTGCGTAGCATCAGATTGCGTGGGCCGATCAGGACTATCCCCGCGGCCACGATGCAAATGGATGAGAGCGCAACGAACGAGAGCCCGAAGAGGAATGGTGCGAACGTGTAGGAGTGGAGAGCGCCGAAAGTGTAGCGCAACCACATCGCAATCAATAGAAAGGCTACATAGACGTCGCGCAGGCGCCACAATTGAAGCGCGACCAACGCAAGCCCGGCGGCGCACGCCGGGAGGATTACATAGTTTGGGAATACGGGATAGGTTACTTCCATCGTGCTTTTGCGAGCCTCAACAGTTCCCGCAGTTTGCGCGAATGAAAATGCGCGAGCGGTCCTGGCTTCGCTTTTGAGAGCACCGCGCCGAGCAGATTTTCCGCAACCAGGGGTGCAACACTTAGCGCGTCATTGACGGCGGATATCCGGGTCTCGCCCCATTCGATCACTATGATGAACGAATCGACGAGCGGAGACGCTGCTTTCGTATCGGCCACCGTCAGTATCGGCGGTAGGTCGAGAATGACGTGATCGTAGCTTTCGCGGGCCGAATTCAGCAGGTTTTGCATGGCCGCTGACGACAATTGTGCGGCCGGATGTGCGACTCGTATGGGTGGCAAAACAGCAGGCAGGAAGTTCAGCTTGGTCACCGCATCTGACCAGAGAAGTTCGTTCAGCGCCGCGTGTCCGGAGAGCGCCTCGCCGAGGCCGGCTTTGGCACTTGGCGACAGCTGACGTGTGAGTCCGACGGTCCGCAGATCACAATCTATGAGCAGCGTTCTGCGACCGCCGTCGGCCAGCAACTCGGCCAGAGTCACCGCCACCATGCTCTTGCCTTCGCGCGGATGTGCCGAGCTGATGCCTATGACTTTGGGTTGGACTCCCAAATTGCTGAACTCCGCGCCAATAAACCGTAGAGTTTCATTGAGCGCGGCGAAGGGTTGATCGACGACGAATGTGTGACGGTAGGGATCTCGCGTCATCACGCGGCGTTCGGCAACGGGCAGAGCGGCATTTTTTCCAGACCCTGAACGCTCTTTGCCGGTTCCTCTTTGCTGCTTTGTGTCATTGTTATCATGCATGTCGATGAGCTGACCCACCCTGAATGCGTTCGTCGGCTCCGCATGGTGTGGCAGCAAAGGCATGGTGCCGATGCAGCGAATGCCGAGATCACGTTCGATCTGGCTCGGCCAACGAAATACGGTATTGAGACGCTCCTTCGCAAAGGCGGCAGCTACGCCAGTGAACAAACCGAGGAGAGTGGCGGCACCCAATATCAGTACGGACTTGGGGTGACTCGGTTCCAGAGGTGCTGACGCTCGCGCGATCACGCGAGCTGGATCGATCGGCATCGATTGCTGTTGGGTCGCCTCGCTCGAACGCTGCACGAGGCTTTCGTAAAGATTCCGAGATATGCGCGCAGAGCTTTCAAGGTCTGCGAGCGCGCTCCTCTTCTTCGCAGCCAGTTCGGCAAGCTGCTGGTCGTTCAGCGTAGCTGGATTGGCCGTAGACTGAGCAGTCGTACTCTTGAATTCGGCGACTGCCTGCTCCGCTGCTTCCGCCTTTGTCTTTAAATCGGAAATTCGCTGCTGAAGCCAGGAGTCGGCCTGACGCGCGGATTGATATTTCGATTCAAGCTGCCCCGACATATAGGCTTCGACAACAGCGTTTGCGATGCGAGCTGCCTTCTCCGGATCGCGTGACTGGAAATCGACCTGGATCACATACGTCAAGCCTATTCGTTTGATGTTCAACTTCGATTGGAGGGAGGCAGAGGCGCGACCCAGCAGGTCGCTCTTACTCGGTTCCGTCGATGCACCAAAGATGCCGAAAATAGCCTGGAGAACGGTACCCACGAGACCTGGCGGATGAACAAATTCCGGATCGGTCTCGAGGCTGAGTGCGTTCACAACTGATTTCGCGATCTGGTCCGATTTGAGGATTTCAACCGCGCTGTCGACATATGCCGAGTCGATCGTCGAGTTTGCCGATGGAGATGCGGACAAAGGCACCAGCTGGCGGGGGTCGATCAACAGCGTGGCGGAGGCTGTATAACGCGTCGGCGTATAAGTCAGATAAGCGAACGCCGATAGAATGAATAGCGCAACGACGCCGACGATCAGGATGATTTGGCGGCCAACTAGACGAAATATTTCGAGGAGATCTATTCTGGGTTCTTGTGCAAGTGGGCCTGTAGCTGAAGGCCCGTTCGTGAACTGGAATCCGTGACCACGATTTGGCGGTTCAGCTTTCGAAGGAGCAATGTTCAACATCATATGACTTCGTATGTACCTGGGCCGCTCGTATGCGAACTGGCTTAGTCCAAACGTCGTGAACGAACTTAAGCGCTAAAAATGCGAAGTTCGGTACTTCTGCGGGGCGAGCCGGGGTCATACAGAAACAAGTCAATCGCGAACGACAGAAGCTCTGCAGACCGGCATCGTTATTTTGACGCACCCTGGAACAATCTGTCGCGCCGGCGTTGTTTGTACGATCTGCCTGTCACCTCCCTGAAACTCACAAGATCCAGGTCCCGGACATGACAAGTATCTTGCGCTGCGGTGGTTCCAGGGCGCGCCGTCAAATCTGCGCGCTGGGCTTGGCATTTCTTCTGTATTCAGTCGGAATCGGACACGCGGAATATCGCGTCGATGTCGATGATGTGATCGAAATCGGCATCGCCGGGCTTCAGGACTTAAAACAACGCGTGCCCGTGCAAGTGGATGGTACGATCTCCTTCCCGCTACTTGGAACAATTCAGGTGCGCGGCCTGACGGCTCAAGAACTTCGGTCTAAAATTCAATCGTCCTTGGCAAGCAAACTCTTCCGTCAGCGCGGGCCAGACGGCCGCGAGAGTGTGGTTGTCATCGAGCCGGATCAGGTTACCGCTTCAGTGGTGGAATTCCGCCCCATTTTCGTCAACGGGGATGTATCGAAGCCGGGACAGGTGCCGTATCGCCCTCTGACCACCGTGCGCCAGGCAGTCGCCTTGGCAGGCGGCTACGAGCTCATGCGGTTCAGACTTACCAATCCCTTTCTCGAGGCTGCGGATGTGCGGGCGCAGTACGACGCGCGCTGGAACGAGTTCATCAAAGAGCAGGCTCATGTCTGGCGGTTGAGATCGGAGCTGGGAAAGAAGGCGGAGTTTGATCAGAAGTCCCTGACCGATGCTCCGATTGCGCGCTCGCGGATTGCCGAGATCGTGAGCAGGGAGGCGCAGCACATGGAAATGCGTCGGCTGGACGAGCAGCGAGAAAAGACTTTTCTTCAGAATAGCATCAAGCAGGCCAGCGCGCAGCTGACGGTGCTTACTGAACTCGAGCAAAAAGAAGAAGAAGGTGCGCAGGCGGATCAGCAGGACCTCCAGCGGGCGCTGGATCTTTTTGCAAAAGGCTCGATCACGGCTCCGCGTGTTCAGGAGGCGCGCCGTCAAGCTCTGTTCTCGGTCACCAGAAGAATGCAGACGAAATCGCAGTTGCTTCGCACGCAAAAACTTCGCGACGATTTATCTAGACAATTGGAGCACGGCGAAGATCAGCGGAAAATTGACCTGTTGAAAGAGCTGCAGGACGCGACAGTCAAGTTGAGTGAGCTGTCGGCGCAAATACAGGCGGCGGAAGAAAAGCTCCGCTATACGGGCGTGCTCACATCTCAGCTTGTCCGCGGGAAAGGCGCGAAGCCGGAAATAACAGTGATCAGAAGATCAGAAAAAGGATACGAGCGCCTCAAAGCCGATGAGGATTTTGAACTCGATCCCGGCGATGTGGTCGAAGTGGCATTGCAGGAGCCACCAGCCGGAGTTGCCCTACAAAGGTAATCTTTCGAAATGCGCGGGGCGAGACCGCAGTCATGATCATATGTGTAGCCGGCCTGCGAGGAGTGCCTCGCGTGCTCGGAGGCGTGGAGACCCATTGTGAGCAGTTGTTTCCGCGGCTACAAAAGCTTCGCTCGAACGACTCGTTTACGATTATTGCCCGAAGGGGATACGTCGCTGAACAGATTTCCGAGTACGGTGGCGTCAGGGTTGTCGCTCTTCCTCACAGCAGGTCGAGATACTTCGAGACGATCAGCAATACGATTGGTGCCGTCTTTTACGCGAAATTTGTGGCACACGCCGATCTCCTTCATCTGCATGGTATCGGGCCGGCACTCACCGCGCCGTTTGCAAAAGCACTCGGCATGAAAGTGATCAGCACCTATCACTCCAGAAACTACGAGCAGGCGAAATGGAACATGGTCGCGAGGGCCGCCTTGCGGATGGGCGAAATGTGCGCCGTCTTTTTCAGCGACCATATCATTGCCGTCTCGCCGTGGATGACCGAGGATTTGAAAAGACGTTTTCCGATATCTGCGCGAAAGATTCACTTCATCCCCAATGGTGCAGACCATCTGCTCGATAGAGAAAGTGTCGCGCACTCCACCGCCGCAGGACTACTCGCGTCGTATGGTCTCGAGAAAAACAAATACATGCTGACCGCCGGGCGGCTGGTACCGGAGAAAGGCTTCCACGACCTGATCAAAGCGTTCGAGGCGACGGATCTCGGATTGAAGCTGGTCATAGCTGGAGACGCCAACCAGAAAGATGCCTATTCGCGAAGCCTATTGTCGCTCGCTAGTGATAGAATCGTATTTACAGGAATTCTTAGTCCGCCGGCACTGCACGCATTACTTCAGCACGCATCCCTTTTCGTGCTTCCATCACATAACGAGGGCATGCCGATCATTGCGCTTGAGGCAATTGCGGCCGGCGCACCAGTGCTCCTCAGCGACATTCCTTCGAATCTGGATCTCAAGCTTGGGTCGCAGAATTATTTCAAGGTTCGCGATATTGAAAATTTGCGGCTTAAGCTCGCCGGCGATCACGGCCGACTAAGAGTACCCCGCGAGCAGATCGTGGCCAAATATAATTGGGATGCCATCTGTGCCGAGACCAACAGCGTCTATGGCGCTGCTTTGCGGGACTCTCCGGCGATACGTTCTGGACCGCGTCCGGTTTTGCGGTGAACGCATGGGGACTACGATACGTGCGATTAAAATATAAAGCATTCAGGGCAGGCTTTAAGACGATTTCACGGACCCGCGCCGACTACTGGCTGCGCAGCCTTGCTCGCGGACGTGGCGTGATTCTGACTTTTCACCACGTCCGTCCCGAAGCCGGCTTCCTCTACGAGCGAAACAGACTGCTTGAAATCACGCCTTCATTTCTCGACATCATCCTTGCAGAGCTGCGGAATGAAGGCTTTGAAATCATCTCTCTCGATGCGGTTCCCTTTCGGTTGCGTGAGAAGGATACTGGCCGGCCTTTCGCGGTGCTGACTTTCGATGATGGATATCGGGACAATGTGGAGCATGCTTGGCCGGTTCTCAAGCGTCATGCTGCGCCATGGACTCTCTTCGTGACAACAGACTTTGCCAGTGGTCAGGGACGGCTGTGGTGGCTGGAACTGGAAAAGGCTGTCATTCGGCTCGATCAAGTCAAAGTCTCCTTGAATGGGTGCAGTCTCGAGATGCCGACCCGATCACCTGAGGAGAAACGCCGGGTGTTTGAAAGGCTGTTTCGTCGATTGCGGTCGGGGTCTGAAGAAGAACTGCGGGCTACAACGGCCCGCCTTTGCACAGAGGCCGGCTTGCTGCTCGAGGAACTCGTGCCGAAGCTCTGCCTGAGCTGGGATGAACTCCGGTCTCTCGCGCGTGAACCCGACGTCAGTATTGGCGCCCACACGCGAAGTCATTTCATGCTGGCCCGGCACGACATCTCGACGGCTGAACGTGAAATATTCGAAAGCAAGTCTATTCTGCAAAACCGGCTAGGTGTGCCAATTCGGCACTTCGCCTATCCCGGCGGCGATCGGAGCTGCGCAGCGGCGCGCGAGTTCGAGGTGGCCGGCCAAGCGGGCTACACGACGGCCTTGACAACTCGTCCCGGGCACCTGTTCCCGCATAATTTGAAGCAGTTGCATGCGCTCCCCCGGGTCTCCGTCAATGGACTGTTTCAGAGCGAGGCAGTGTTTAGATGCCTTCTTTCGGGCGTGCCTTTTCTGGGATGGACGCGCGTTTCGAATTACTTCACTCGTGCCACGGCGTTTGCTGTGGCCCTTCTGTCATTCAGTGAAGCTGTTACGAGCCGCGCGATGAAAGAATTGCTTCACGTTGTCTGCGCATGACCGGCCGAACCGGCGCGCTTGAACAGGAAGGGCAGGGATTGGTGGCCGCGTTTGTGCGCGCAATGATAAGGGGCCGCCGTAGGCCTGGACGTCCTATAACGGTAACGTGCGGGAATCCGTTTGCACCCGCGAGCTCAGCAAGAAACTGATGCGAGGCTTTGACAAAGGTGCGGCTGTTACGGCGCCTGATCGATATGTCGTCATTGGACTGCATGACGAAGATATCTGTGAGCGTTGCCACGTCGCGGATCGTGCTAGCCATAAGTTCCGGACTCAAATAGTACAGACTGCATAGGGCAGTCACGAGGTCGAAACGTCCAATATCCATGGTTTGAAGATCAGAAAACGACCCCCGGATATAGCTGAACCGGTATGTCCGATTGTCAGACCATTCAAGGACTCGCTTCACAAAAAGCCCTTGCTCGATTGCTTCAGGGTCGATCTCCACCCCAACGACTTCGCCGGCGCCACAACGCAACATCTGCAGGGCATTAAATCCGTTATTGGCCCCTAGATCGAGAATGCGGCCGCCTTTGGGAATGGGAAGGTGATTGGCGAGGGTGTGGGCCCAGCGTTGCGCTCCGACGTCGCGGCGCCAAATAGGGCCCAAGCGGATTCCGGCACCCGCATAAAAGGGCGAATAAATAGGGCCCCCCGGTACGGTGTGGATTGCCCTCAGCCTCCTGGCCGTCGGCAATTGGGTGCCGAGAAGGCGGTTGAGCTTTTCGCAGTCACGATCCCGCAAATGGATTGACGTCGAGCGCGAAAAATCGCGTAGCGGCACCGCACATTCGCAATCGACAAAATAAGGAACCTTCGTTTTTCTTTCGATGATAATGTTGCCGTATTTGATATCACCGAATGCATAGCCGGACCGATGGATGGCGAGCAGAGCATCGGAGATCTTGCTGATCGCCGCAGCGTCCATGATCGAAAGTATTTTGCTGCGGCCGGACTGTATCTTCTGTTTGTCCAGCCGCCTTTCGGCGGATCTTGAATGAACCCGCGGCATGTCGCGATCCCGCACGAGTGCGCCGGCCTGCGCGAGGGATTCCCGCACAACGTCGCCATCGATGTAGGCAAATGTAATCGACAGCTCGTTAAAATCTACCGCCAGCACTGGTGGGATGTGTCCGGATGGCGCAAGATCCAATGCCGCCTCAAGCTCATTGACGAAGGCAACGCGATCGTCACCGAACTGTTTGCAGACGCCAACGAAACCCTCACAGTCCACGACGGCAATTCTGAATCGATCGCGTGGGATAAAGTCGTCTTTGTCGACCGTCACAGCGGGCCACAGCACCTCGAAACGTGGGCAAAGAAAGCCATCCTGGTCAATATCAGCCAGTACAACCTGCTCGCCCGGGCGCTTCATTTTTCGGCTGATCCGATCGAGCTCCGGACTAAGCTCGCGCAAAGTAACACGGTAGCCGGACGGCATTCCGTGACGCGCAACGCGGCAACGCAGTTCAGCGAGACGCCTTTCGTTATCGCGACGACGCTTACGAAGAACGCGCCAACGGTTCAGGTGAATCAGTGGCCAGGCGACCCGATGAACGGATGGCGCGACGGCAAGGACGTACGCCAGCCACACGAAATTCGCTGAATTGTAGGGTAGCCGACGCCGAAGCGCCTCCCTCATTCTTAACAGCTGTCCGACCAAGGCGTCGGGCACTTCAGGCGTAGAATTTTCCGGCAACCTCGTGCTCCCGAAAGCGAGGGACCTCGACGAAGGCACCCCTAAATACCGATTGTCGCCAACGCCATAGCGATCATTTTCCTCCAACCCGTAGCGCTCATTTCAATGCGGTGCGTCAACATCCGTTCCGATGCGGACGCCTTGCAGTGGTCACTCGGTCCAACGAGATACCACCCCGCTCCGCCCGGCCGACCGCAAGAGCTAGTCGCGACTTTTTGAAGGAACGGGATCGTGCCGCAAGTGGTTTTGTGCAAAGGGACTCAAGGACACAAGCAATAAAAGCATATTTCGCCCACATTCGTGCGAGTGACTGCAAGGCGCGTCAGGACCCTTCGTCTGCATGATTGTATAAGGGCGTTCAGCAGGATGGTGATGACGAACAACACGATTGCAGCCGTCATTCCCGTACACAACAAGGAGCCGTATGTCGCGCGAGCCATCGATTCGGTTCTATCGCAGACGCGGGCTGTCGACGAAATCATAGTGGTTGACGACGCTTCTACCGATGCAAGCGTTGATCGCATCAAGGCGTTCAAGGATCCTCGCATAAGATTACTGACGAGAGAAAACGCTTTACACCATGGTCCGTCGGCGGCGCGTAACGCAGGAATCAGGTCGGCGCGTTCTGATTGGGTCGCGCTCCTCGATGGCGACGACGCATGGCATCCGAATTTCATAGCAGAGATCCACGAAATCGGCCCCGTTGGCGACGAACCCATCGGCTTGCTGTTCACGGCATGGAGAAACGTATGGGAAGACGGGATGTTTTCCGATAGTTCGTATGCCGGACATGTTCGGCGTTTCGCTCTCGAAGACTACGTCTCGCTTTGGCTCGACGTCGGCACTTCCCCGATCTGCTCCTCGGCGGTTGTCCTCCATCGCGAGATTGCCTTGAAGTCGGGTCTGTTCAACGAAGAGCACTCTCGCGGCGAAGACAAGGACATGTGGATTCGCATGCTGGCATGTGCTGACGCGGTCGGCTCTCCTCGGGTGTGCAGTACGTATTTCCGCGAAATTCCCGGCCAAATGAATTCGACCAGCACTAATGTCCGGCACTGCCTCTGCGAGACGCTCCAAGGCATGATCGAGCGGTCAACCGACCGCAGGCGCACTCTGTTGATGCGTTTGTTCAATCATGAGGTGTTCGAATATGCTCGCTTCGTCGCTCACCGGCAGCATGTTCGTCCAGATGTGTATCGCGGTTTCTATGTGTCGCTCGACCCTGCGCGCTATTTGATTTTACTGACTTTATCCTACATGCCTCTTTCCGTTCAGCGGAACATCCAGCGTGCTCTGCTTTGGTCCAACAGAGTGACCGGCATTCCCCGGTTTCGTGCCGAGGGGAAAAGGCGCGAGCGGTCGCTTCGGGAAGTCAGAGGCCTGAGCTGAACGCAAGCCAGCCGAGCCGATCAATGGGCATTAGAAGTAACTTGAAAGCAGCGGCCGTTCATGGACTTCACGCGATGCATGTACCGCGGCTTGCGGGCCCCGCACTCGGCGTCAAAGGCGCGATCCTCACCTTTCACGAGATTCACGAGAGCGCCGAAGCAGAATTGTGGACGGGCTGCGAAGCAAAATTCCTCGAAGCATCGATTCGATGGTTCCGCAACTCGGGGTGGGACATCGTCACACTTGACGAGGCGCTCAGGCGATTGCGTGATGACGAAGACAAACGTCAGTTTGCGGTATTTACGTTCGACGACGCATATCGCGACAACTTCACGCGAGCTCTTCCGATACTTCGCCGCGAGCAAGTTCCGTTCACAATGTACGTGCCAACGGCCTCCATTACCCGGGAATTGTATGCCTGGTGGCTGGGCCTACGAGAATTGGTCCGAGCCAATGACGAAATTGATGTTGCCTGCCTCGGCATAACGGTCTCCTGCACCGACCTGCCCAGCAAACGCGCGGCATTGTCTATGGCGACTGAGTGGGCCTACAAAAACTACGATCAGGTTTCGCAATTCGGCCACACGTTTTCAAAATACGGAATATCGCTTCGCAGGCTCTGTGACCGATATTTTCTCAATGAGGATGAACTCAAGTCGGTTGCTGCGGAACCGCTGTCTACAATCGGTGCCCATACCGTCAGTCATGTGCCGCTTTCGACGCTCGGCGCCGCCGATATCAGCCGTGAGTTGATCGACAACCGAGCCTATCTTGAGGGTTGCCTCAATCGTCCCATAGATCATTTTGCCTATCCGTACGGGAGTGCCGCAGCTTGCGGCGCGCGCGAAGCAAGTCTTGCACGCGAAGCGGGCTTTGTGACCGCAGTGACGACATCGAACCGTCCGCTGTTCAAGAAGGATTTGGCGAAACCGCATGCTCTGCCAAGAATCAGCTTCCATTCCCGCTCATCGACTACCGCTCACCTAGACGTGGAAACAAGCGGATTGACACGTGCGACGGTCCGCAATTTGTTTCTGCGGCCGGCAACGCACAGCCAATCAAAAATGTAGAGCTGCAGTCGTTAAATTACGTGTGCTTCCGCCACTTGGGCTTTGCTCGCTTCCGCGCCGACAATCAGGCGTGAGGCGTCCAGCGCCTGGCCTTCTTCCAGAGACGCAATGCGCCCGGGATCAGTTTCCATGCCGGCATAGGAAATCATTTCGAACGAACCCCTCCGTGACAAAAGACGCGCGGGATTGCCCGCCACCACCCCTCGCGGAGGCACCGAAGCGACGACCACCGAACCTGCTCCTATAAGAGCATCGTTGGCTATGTGAATAGGCCCGATGATGATGGATCCGGGGCCGATATACACCCGGTCGCCGATCTCCGGAGAGCCCCCACGCTTTTTCTTCCCGCCTCGGGCGTGGCCGATCGTGACTCCCGGACCGATCGTACAGTGGTGTCCAATCTTCGCATCAGCGGCGACAATCACGTGGCCCGCATGCGGCAGCAAGAGTCCGCGCCCGATTTCACACCTCGTCGGAAATTCCACGTGCGATGCGAGACGCGCAACGATGTCGGTGAACACGCCAAGCCCGTAGGCGGGCCATTTCAGCAGTGGAAATCTCGATCGGTGCACCGCTCGCCGAAAGCGATACGAAACGATCGCCCAGGTTGAGGGATTGAGGAGAAGCGCCCGTTTGGGATACCTGCCCAGGTCGGCTCTGAGATTCTCAAACATGTGATGGCTGCCTTTGCATAAGGTGTCGGGCCAGGCTGGACCCTGCTTAGTCGATGACGAGACTTCCTCCTTCCTTGATCAACGACATCTTTGCGTCCGGATGTTTTGACACACTAGTGTCCTTCACCCGGGCACTCGCGTTACCGTCAACATGAAAGACGACAGTTCCATGATCGGCATCTTCCACACGACAGCCTGAGATCGAGACATCCGCACCTTCGACGATCTCGAACTGATCCTGAACACCCGTGCCACCGCGAATATGTGGGTTCTTGGCAATGCAGTCCGAGACCTCGATATGACGTCCCCAGAATTTAAAATTATGCTTGTTGTCTTCGGCCGCGGCCCTCTCAAGTACCGTATCGTGCGATTTGAGATCGTAGCCGGCGTCGGTATTTCCTGTCGCCAAGGTATCTTCGAATCTAATACGAAAAACGTTAGCTTCGGTGGTGAAGCCGTCGCCATTCCAATATTTGTGCAGCGTATCGTGACTGTTCCGCATAGTTACGCGCCGTAAGACAACATCATGCACAGTGCCTTCCAGCGCGATACCCTCGGCGAAATTGTCGCCGTCCTGCCTTTCGCTGTCGCCGTTGACATCTTCCAGCAGAACGTTCCGGGTATCGTATCGCAAACGAATTGCGCCTTTTGAGAAGCCCTTGACGGACAAATGACGGATTACGAGTCCGTCCAGGCTTGCAGATTCGCGATTTCCCGAGGCCGTATTTTCGATGAATCGGCGTACGTTATACGCATCAACCTGTTCTATCGTCAGGTCGCGGATGTCTGCCGCTATCCGTAGGCAACCGTTTCCGTGATTTCGAAAGGACAAGTGCATAAAGCGGAGGTGATCGGCGCCTGTCAGCAGACGAAAAAGCTCGGATCCCGGCGAACCAGTGGGACTGTACGGCTCCGTCCTTGTTCCCACGATGAGCGCCTTCATAGGCTCTCCGGACCCGTCCACACCCGCGAAGGTGAGGGGGCGCTGGGGAGCGCCGCCCGTACGCAGGTCGATCGAGTGCGACACTTTGTAGGGGCCGACATCGGCCCGTAGCAGAACGCGGCCGCCCGGCCCAAGCCGCCGCAGCAAAACGGGCAGCTGGGGAAGCGTTGCGGCGTTTTCCCAGTTGGACCCGTCGCGGCGTCCGGCTCCTGTGGGACTGAGGTAAAGCTCGTTGCTATTGTCGGCCGTTGTTCCCGCACACACAGCCGATGAGGAAATGACGAGTAAGGCTGCAAGCTTAAGGAGCATCTGGAATCTGCGTCGAACTCGAGTCCAAGCACCGTTTGGGATTGGTGCGTCTGAACCGGGGTGAATTGGTCTTGTATTCATCGCGCTATCCCACACGGCTTTGTCTTCGACAATCTCGCTCTCTTGATTGAAAGCGTGCTTTGTGCGGAATGAAGGAAGGGAGCAAGCATCGACCAGTACTGATCGACCGAGGCCTCAACCGAAAAATCTCTGGCGCGCTTGCGACCACCATTTGCGTAGATGGCCTGCGTCTCGGGCTCCAATCCTAAACAGATTGCTTGGGCAAGCGCGCCCACGTCGTTGGTGGGCGCTAACAGACCCCAGGCAGCTTTGGTGACCGCGGTGCACCGCCCAGCATCCGTGCTCTGCAAGATTTCTGCGGGACCGGTGTCGCAGTCGGTCGACACAACCGGACAGCCGAGGGCCATGGCCTCGACCAGCGCGTTGGGAAAGCCCTCGGCATTGGACGAGCACACGAACAGGCGCGCTGCCTTCATGAGCGGATAAGGATTGGGTATATAGCCGGGTAAAAGGACACGACCGGCCAAGCCGAGCTGGTTTATCAACCGCTCAAGAAGGGTTCGCTGGTCGCCTTCGCCGAGGATGACAAGTTTCTCGTCGATGTTCGAAGCCCGATAGGCGTGGATCAACAGGTCGAAGTTCTTGTTCGGAGTGAGACGACCAATGCCGAGAATGTAGGGGTCGATTATTGGAAAGCTGGCAGATTGTGCAGACTTTCTTATGATTTGATCGACATCGATGGGGTTGTAAATTACCCGTATCCTCTCCCCTGGCACGCCGTAGTTCTTGATCAGATCGTCCTTCACTCCATGGGAAACCGCGACGACTTGGCTTGCCAGCGGATACGTCAGTCGTACGATGGTCTTGTTGACAGCAGCGGTTGCGCTGTTTCCGAAATGGCTGCTGGTGTGCACCCTTTCACTGATGATGCATGGATAGTTGAGAATGCGCGAAGCAATGACGTTGGCGCAATTTGCCCGGTTGAGAAAGCTAATTGTCGCTAATGGCGCGAGTTCTCTGAGCAAACCCGTGAGTAGATAAATACTTTTTGCGAGGCTGAACTTTGCGTCGAGAACATGCTTGTGCACGAACGATGGCGCCGAATGTCTCTCCTCCTCAAGATCGAGAAGAACGAGGTGGGTAGTAAAATCGCGTAAATTGGCTTCCATCGCCGAGATCAAATGTACCAATGCTCCCTCGGCACCTCCTGCTGCCAGGGAATTGATGACGAATACTATGGCGGGAGCGGAGGTATCCATTGTTGTTCTTGGCTCTCCAGCTGCTCTGGACAACAGGCCGTTCTCAACAGACACTGACGATCGAACCGATTCTTCGACATTTTTTTGGATCGAGGATGCAGCCTTTCAAGATCAAGCGAGCGATGTTCGTGAGAGTCGATTCCAATGCGGTGCCTTTTCCGTGCTCCGTCTGCAACGATTGCAGCGGCCGCGAATGAAAGTGATTTTCAGGATTCCTGTGTTCGTTCTTCGTTTGATGGCATGGACCGCTATCGCGGCCTTGATTGTGCTCACGGTGGTACCAGCGAATTTGCGACCGGCGAGTCTTTTGCCGAATGGGGTGGCGCATTTCGGAAGCTTTTTTATAGCGAGTGTCCTTTACTACCTTGGCTATCCAAGGCAGTTCCTCACATCCGTGATCGTTGCGGTCACGTTCGTCAGCGCAATCGAATTTGTGCAGATCCTCCTTCCTACGCGGCATGCTCGCCTGGTCGATCTTGTCGTCGACGCCTTGGCTGCGTCCGCCGGATGCGTCATTGGTCTGCTACTTATCCAAACCGAAATCATACAGCCGACCGGCAAACGGCGAGGGCCGTAGAGCCGAGAACATAACGCTTGTCGGTTCCATGCGTTCCGGCGATGCGATGCCGTGTTGGCCGAACGGAAACCCGGGCGTGCATGCAAGAAGGTCGGCTGAGAGGACCCTCATACCGCATCTCTCGTGGAACTCGGCGGCAGGTCGCGAGTTGAAAGCGGTAAGCCTCCTCAAGCTTCTTCAATCACGACAGACTTCGTGAAGTCGAAATCGGATCCCGAAGCGTTCGTTCTGCGAAATCACACTGATCGTGTGCCGGGTACACGAAAATGGCCGTTCGCCACAAGGCGGTAGCGTTTCTTCGACACGGCGGCAGTTTTCTCCGAAAGCTGCGAGGATGTCGGTAATGCCCAAGGTCGATATCGTAATCCCGTGCTACAATTACGGGCGATTTCTGGAGAACTGCCTCTGCAGTGTGCTCGAGCAATCCATTCAGGATATACGCGTCCGCATTATCGATGACGCATCATCGGACGACTCACTCGCAGTCGCAGAGAGATTGGCAGGGCGTGACCCGCGCGTGAGCGTGGTCTCGCACCCGCGCAACCGCGGACACATCGCCACTTACAATGAAGGAATCGATTGGGCATCTGCGGAGTATTTTCTGATTTTATCTGCGGATGACATGCTTGTACCCGGAGCTCTAGAGCGCGCCGCTCGGGTAATGGACGAAAATCCGGATATAGTTTTCACATACGGACGGCACATAGGTTGGTACGACGAGCTTCCAATGCCCAAGGTCGGCCCTCAGCAGGGCGTTGCGTGGGCTCGACAGCCTGATCTGATAGCAGACTTGTGTGAATATGGCGGACGACCGCACCCGGAGATTGGATTGGGCACACCCACTTCCATTGTCCGGACGGCGACTCAGAAAACCATTGGTGGGTACAGCGCGACCTTGCCTCATACTGCCGACCTCGAAATGTGGATGCGATTTGCGGCGCGCGGCGCAGTAGCCCGAATCGACTCGATCCAGGCGATCTATCGGAAGCACAGATCGAACATGTCGAAAGGCTATTACGATCGCGAACTGCCCGATCTTCAGCAGCGGAAGGAAGCGTTCGACGCCTTTTTCAGGGAGTATGGCGACCATATTCCTGAAGGCCGCAAACTCCACGAGCGAGCCATTCGGCGGCTTGCGGAGAAGGCATTTTGGGGCAGTGTTGTTCAGCTGTGTCGGGGGCGGCCCGCTAGCTGCCGGCGGCTTTTGCGTTTTTCCTTTGATTTGGATCCCACTCTGCGTCGTCGTCCTCCTTTACAGCGCGGTCCTTCTGTTTTTGCGGATTTGGTGAGCCGGCTCGTGGGCCGAGGCAGACGCGTTCTGCTGCGCAGCAGATAATTGGCTGCATCGTTACTGTTCACGACGCGTGATCCGGATTGCCGGTCGCAGTCTGCTTGTGACGGAATGCACCGGTCGCCACCGGACAAGCACACGCAAGAGCAAGTTACGGGTAAACCATCAGGGCTAATACGTTGGACCTAACAGTTTCACCTCGCCGCAGCCAAAACAAAAGATATGGTTGTACATGTCTTCGCTCGAGGGGGATCACTTGTAGCGAGATGACGTGATGTTGCTTACTGTTCCGAGCCCTACGATCTGTCGAGAACTTCCGTCCGCGAGCACAGTCGGCATTGGAGTCATCGGCTACGGATATTGGGGACCAAACCTTCTCCGGAATTTCATGAAGACTGCGGGAGCTGAGGTGGTTGGGGTCAGTGACCTCGATCCGGCCAGGCTATTGAATGCCAAAAAGCTGGCTCCCGGCATTCGAGAAACGACAGACTTTAAAGACCTCCTGAGCGATTTACGTGTCGATGCAGTGGCGATCGCGACTCCTGTGCATACGCATTTCGATATTGCCATGGCAGCGCTAAGAAGCGGAAAGCACGTGCTTGTCGAAAAGCCCCTGGCGCAGACGTCCGCGCAGGCCCGGCAGTTAGTCGATGAGGCAGCGCGCCGCGGGCGCGTGCTGATGGTCGATCATACGTTCATCTATACGCCGGCCGTGCAAAAAATCCGTGATCTCATTCGCGAGCGGGTTGTCGGCGACGTTTACTATTACAACAGCACGCGCGCGAGCTTGGGGCTGTTCCAGCCTGACGTGAACGTCATCTGGGATCTGGCCGTCCACGACATGTCCATCATTCAGCATATTCTAACTAATGGACCCATCGCGGTTTCGGCTACCGGCGTCAGCCATGTGGCGGGAAGCCCGGAGAATATGGCGCATGTCGCGCTTTTCTTTTCTGACAGCTGCATAGCGCATATCAGCGTGAATTGGCTTTCTCCGATAAAGATTCGCCAGATACTGATCGGAGGAAGCTCCAAGATGATCATGTATGACGATCTGGAAGCGACTGAGAAAATCAAGGTCTACGACAAAGGCGTCGTCACGCTGAGCGGCTCTGAGAAGGACGTTCATCAGCTGAAGGTCGGCTATCGCGCCGGCGACATGTGGGCTCCCCATTTGCCAGCCAAAGAGGCGCTCGAATCAGAGGCCGAGCACTTCGTCGATTGCATCCGGCGCGGAGATGCCCCGATGTCCAACGGGACCACTGGCCTGCAAGTGGTGCAGATCCTCGAGGCCGCCTCGAAGTCCATTGCCGCACAAGGCGCTCCCATTTCCCTCCATCGATCGTGAAAAGTAACAGGCGATGATCCCATTCCTTGATCTTCATGAGCAGTACCAGAGCATAAAAAGCGAAATTGATGGTGCGATCCGCGGGGTGCTCGACTCCGCCTGTTTCGTGCTGGGTCCAGAAGTTGATGCGTTCGAAAAGGAGTTCGCGGAGTATTGCTCTGTAGCGCATGCGATTGCGGTCAATTCCGGTACATCGGCTCTGCACCTTGCTTTTCTCTCCGTCGGCATCGGGCCTGGCGATGAAGTCATCACTACGCCGATGACCTTCGTTGCCACCACTGCCGCAATCCTTTACGCGGGAGCGACTCCGGTCTTCGTCGATATAGATCCGAGAACCCGGAATATCGATGTCGATTTGATCGAGGCTGCCATCACCAGTCGAACCAGGGCCATCGTACCGGTTCATCTACATGGTTTGATGGCCGACATGGGAAGGCTGATGAAGGTCGCCGAAGACCACGAGCTCATCGTGATCGAGGATGCTGCCCAGGCGCATGGAGCAGAATATCGCGGGCGACGGTCGGGAAGCATCGGACAGCTGGGTTGCTTCAGTTTCTATCCGGGGAAGAATCTCGGCGCCTACGGTGAGGGCGGTGCCGTTATCACCAATGACGGCGAACTGGCTACGAAGATGCGGATATTGCGCGACTGGGGGCAATCGTCCAAGCACAACCACGTGCTAAAAGGCTACAACTACCGGATGGACGCCATTCAGGCGGCCGTGCTCCGCGTCAAGCTCAGATACGCGCAAGCATGGACAGAAGGACGGCGAAATCTCGCTGCCCGATACGATTCTCTCCTGTCCGGCTCTGACCTGATCACTCCGGCACGAGACGCCACATACCGACACGTATACCACGTCTACGCAATTCAGCATTCCGCCCGCGACATCATGAAGAGACGTCTGGAAGCTGCAGGAATCGGCTGCGGCATCCACTATCCGGTGCCCGTGCATCTTCAGCCGGCGTATCGAGACCTTGGTTATGGGATCGGAGCATTTCCCGTCGCCGAGCGGTTTGCCGCTGAGACGCTTTCGCTGCCCATTTACCCGGAGTTGGACATAGACCACATCGAACAGATCGCGGGGCTGCTGCATGCCATCCCGAGTGAAGCGGCCGCATGAGATGAATGGCGTCCGACTTGTGAAGGCTGTTCACGGACAGCGCAGGTTTGCGCGGGATGCCGATTTTGAGCTCGAACTCAGTGCCGATATGCGTAAACGGCTCAGCGATGATCAGTTGCTGAATGCATTTCACCGGTTCGGCGGCGGGGCGGACTACATCGACTGCCTTATGCGGCGTGCGTGCTTGAGGGCGCTGGCCAAGAAGTTTGGCGACGGCGTGAATATCGGCAGAAACGTCAGCATCATTCATCCCGAGACTTTCGAAATCGGCGATCGCGTCTTCATTGGGGACTCCTGCGTGATCCAGGGAAGGTTTGACGGTCGATGCGTCATTGGAAATGGGGTCTGGATTGGTCCCCAGAGTTATTTTGACGCGCGCGATCTCGCCATAGGCGACGACGTGGGGTGGGGGCCGGGCGCGAAGGTCCTTGGTTCGGAGCACACCGGAGTGCCGGCGAATGTTCCAATCGTGCAGACGGATCTGAAGGTTGAACCCGTGCGGATCCAGCCCTGGGCAGATATCGGCGTGAACGCGGTCATTCTTCCAGGCGTCTCGGTTGGACGCGGAAGCATTGTCGGTGCCGGCGCGGTCGTCACCGAAGACGTTCCGCATTTTGCCAAGGTGGCCGGTGTTCCAGCAAAAGTGATCGGATGGCGCAAGCGCGAAGGACTTCGCGGACGCTCCTCGAATTTAGCGGCAGGAAGAAGGGACAGTTGATGGTGAACCTGAGCGACAAGCGCATCCTCGTGACAGGCGGAGCTGGGTTCGTCGGATCGCACATCGTCGATCAACTGCTGGAGGAGGGCTGTGGCAGAATCACTGTCATCGACAACATGGTGCGCGGACGCCCCGAAAACCTAGACAAACTAAAAGGCAGTGTTGAACTGATCGAAGGGGACATCTGCGATCGGAACCTGATGGAGCGGCTCATTCGGCATGCGGACATCGTGTTCCATCAGGCTGCGCTCAGGATCACTCACTGCGCCGCAGAGCCGCGCGTAGCGATGCAGGTCATGGTTGATGCGACGTTCGACATTCTGGAGCTTTGCGCCAGGTTTGGCGTCCAGAAGGTCGTCGCGGCCTCATCGGCATCGATATATGGCATGGCGGAGCACTTTCCGATCGAGGAGAGCCATCATCCCTACAACAATCGCACGCTGTACGGTGCAGCGAAGGCCTTTAACGAGGGACTGCTCCGCTGTTTCAACGACATGTATGGCCTGCCATACGTCGCGTTGCGCTATTTCAATGTTTACGGGCCGCGGATGGATATTCATGGGAAGTACACAGAGGTACTGATCAGATGGATGGAATGCATCGATGCCGGAGTGCGTCCCACCATATTCGGCGATGGACTCCAGACGATGGATTTCGTGCATGTTCGCGATGTGGCACGCGCAAACGTTTTCGCCGCGAGAGCTGACGTTGATGATGCTGTGTTCAATATCGGAAGCGGCATGGAAACAAGTCTGATCAATCTTCTCAGGGCCTTACTGCGAGCGATGGGACGAGAGGATTTGAAGCCGCAGTTCGGTAGCGAACGTAAGGTCAATGCGGTCACGAGAAGGCTCTCCAGCACTGAGGCTGCGCGCCGACGATTAGGATTCGAAGCCTCGATTCCGCTCGATGCGGGGCTTTCTGACCTTGTCGAATGGTGGCGGCGTGAAAGGGTGCGCGGTACCAGGCAGAAAGAAGCAGTCGCATGAGTAGCGGTATGATACCGATCGCGCGACCGGCACTGGACGATGAGGATGCGGCAGCCGCTGAACGGGTGATTTTGTCCGGCTGGCTTTCGCAGGGGCCTGAAGTTGCGGCATTCGAACGCGAATTCGCGACATTCGTCGGCGCACCGCATGCCTGCGCGGTTATGAACTGTACCGCGGCACTCCACCTCGCGCTGCTGGCGGTGGGGGTGCGGGCCGAGGACGAAGTCATTACGGTCAGTCACTCCTACATTGCGACGGCCAACGCCATTCGCTTCTGCGGCGGCCAGCCCGTGTTCGTCGACATCGATCCTCTGACGTTCAACATCGATGTCAGTCGAATCGAGCGCGCGATCAGCGCCAGGACTCGCGCAATACTTTGTGTTCATCAGATGGGAATGCCTTGTGACCTGACATCGATTTTGGATATCGCGCGGCGCTATAGATTGCCGGTCATAGAGGATGCCGCCTGTGCAAGCGGTTCAGAAATTCGTATCGACGGCGCCTGGCAGCGCATCGGCCGGCCGCACGGTGATATCGCCTGCTTCTCGTTTCATCCGCGCAAGGTGATTACGACCGGCGACGGCGGCATGTTGACGACTGCGAGTGCCGAATGGGATCGTTTGTTTCGACTGTGGCGCCAGCATGGGATGTCGGTATCGGATGTTGTCCGGCATGCGTCGCCGCAGGTGACCTTCGAGAGCTATCCGATCGTTGGCTATAATTATCGGATGACGGACATGCAGGCGGCCGTGGGGCGGAATCAGCTTCGCAGGCTGCCGGATTTTGTAAACCGTCGCCGGCAGTTAGCCGAGCAATACCGTGCCTATCTCCTCGAGTTGCCAGGCATTCATTCTCCTCACGAACCGGAATGGGCACGCTCGAACTGGCAAAGTTATTGCGTGCGATTGCCGGACGGCACGAATCAGCGAGCGGCGATGCAATTCATGCTCGACCGGGGTGTCGCCACGCGCCGTGGCATCATGTGCGCGCATCTGGAGCGCGCTTACTGGGAACTTGAGCCACGATTTTCACTGCATGAATCCGAGGTTGCGCACCACAACTGCATTCTGTTGCCGCTCTATACCGAGATGACGGATGCCGAGCAGCGACGGGTCGTCGAAGTGCTCGGGGAGGCGTGCAAGGAATGCGCCGAAGAAGTGACCGACCGAGAGTCGAATCCGCAACTGTTCGCGACCGCCAAATGATCGGCAGCAGAGGGCCCATGCGATGCCTGTGAAGAATGTGGTTTTGGGCCGAGACGTCCGGATCATCGATGAAAATCTGGTGAACCTGTACGGCTGCACGATCGGCGACGGCAGCATGATTGGCCCGTTTGTCGAGATTCAGCGAAATGCTGCAATAGGTACGCACTGCAAGATTTCTTCTCACACGTTCATCTGCGAAGGCGTGACTATCGAGGATGAGGTTTTCATCGGCCATGGCGTCATGTTCACGAATGACCGATATCCGCGCGCAACAAACGATGATGGGACGATGCAATCAGCGTCAGACTGGGTAGTTGAACCAACAATTGTCGGCCGCCGAGCGTCGATCGGTTCGAATGTAACGGTGCTCGCGGGCATATCGATCGGCGAGGCGGCGCTTGTCGGGGCCGGCGCCGTGCTGACAAGGGATGTCGCGCCTTTTTCCATCATGGCGGGAGTACCGGCCCGCAAGATCGGAGAGATAACGAACCTTGGAGCGCGTCGCGCGTTACAGACATCCTCGGTGGCATAAATGCAGATAGGCTGAATTAGCTTGGATCGTGGGGCCTGCAGCTGGAAAAGCCGATCTTTTCTTGCTGCTGCGAAAACGGTGACTGAGCACGATGCTGCGATATGAAGGAATTGCGGTGACGAAATTGCAATGAAGGCGATCCATCGATCAATTGGGTTTTCCGCGATCGACCGCTACGGAAAAACTTTATTCCAGATTGTCTCGATTGCGATTCTTGCCCGCCTCCTTACTCCCGCGGAGTTCGGCATCTACACCACGATTTATGCCTTCACTGCGCTAGGTACCGTATCCTATAGGGAGTTCGGCGGAGCCAACTACCTCATCCAAAAGTCGGTTCTCACGGAAGAGAGTATAAGAACGGCGTTTACAGTGAGCCTCGCGATTTCGTTTGCCGTTGCGCTGCTCCTCTTTGCGCTACGCGACATTGTCGCCGCTTTCTTCGCGGAGGAGAGCTTAAAGATTGGCATCGCGGTTGCGGCACTCAATTTTCTGCTCACTCCATTCGCAGGAACGATGTCCGCATTGCTGCGCCGTAAAATGCAATTCGATGTGCTTGCATTGTGCAATCTTACGTCATCTTTCATTGCCGCCGGCATGTCTGTGCTGCTTGCCGCCCTTGGCTACAGCTTCATGAGTCTGATCTTCGGCACTCTGCTCGGCCAGGCGATCCTGGTCGCAATGCTGATGGCCTCCAGCAGAAATCTGCGGATCTTTTTGCCTCGTATCCAAGCATGGCGGGAGGTGATCGCCTTCGGGCTATATTCGAGCGCCGTCACGATTTTAAATCTGCTCTATCTGATGTCGCCCCAGCTCATCGTCGCGCGAGTACTCGACTTTACCTCGGTTGGTCTTTATGGACGTGCCCTCAATATCACCCAGATGTTCGACAGGGCTGTTCTTGAGGTCCTGAATCCGGTGATCATGCCAGCCATCGTTGCCCGCACACGCGCCGGCGAAGACCTGAAGCCGGTTTATCTGAGGGCAGTCGGATTGCTGACAGCGGTCCAATGGCCATTCCTGATTTTCACGGCAATGATGGCCGATCCGATCGTGCGGATATTGCTTGGTTCGGCATGGCTCGAGGCCGTTCCGCTCGTCCGTATGCTTTGCATTGCATCATTGTCGCTTTTTGCCGCTTGCCTGACCTATCCAGTGTTGGTGGCGCTCGGCCGCGTCCGTGACACGTTCACCGCCACGATGATCTCCGTGCCTCCATCTCTTTTACTCGTTCTCGCGGCTTCGTTTTTCGGGCTGTGGGCGGTCGCGGCTGCCGCGCTTGTGACGCTTCCATTTCAGATGCTCGTTGCCCTCTATTTTGTCCGCGCACGACTGGCGATCGGCTCCGGCGAGTTGCTCCGCGCTGTAGGGAAGAGCGCGGCCGTGTCACTAGCATGTGCGGCCGGATGCATGGTGAGCGTTGCCTTCAACGGGTTCGATTTTGCAGTGTCGCTGCTCGGTTTCTTGTGTGCTGGCCTTGGCGCCGGAGCCGGATGGCTGCTTGGGCTGGCGCTTACACATCATCCTCTGTTGCGGGAACTTCAAACCCTCGGGAACGACATGATTTCTGGCGCCGCCAGGCGTTACGCGCAACGCGGCAACGCTAGGGCAAAGGAAGTTGTCTCAGATCGTATCTGAGAAGAGGTTCAGTACTAATAGGCGTTAGGGGAGCGGCAGATTGCAAATGTGGTCAGAAATAATATCCGCAGATCCAGCCAGAAGCTCCAGTTTCTGGCGTACCAGAGATCAAGCGTGACGCGCTCCTTCATCATTGAGACATCGGGTGTTTCCCCACGAAAGCCATTGACCTGGGCCCATCCAGTCAGTCCCGGCTTGACATAGTGGCGAAATGGGTAGTTCGAAATCAGCTCGCTGTATTGGGTGTCGTGAGCGAGCGCGTGCGGCCTGGGTCCGACCAGCGACATCTGTCCGCACAGCACGTTGAGCAGTTGTGGAAATTCGTCGATGCTCCATCGCCGCAAGTAGCGGCCGACGCGTGTGACACGGTCGTCATTTCGCGAAGCCTGTGTAATGGCATCCCCATCTTCCATCACGTGCATGGTGCGGAATTTGAGGATCTGGAAAGCCTTCCCATTGAAGCCGCCGCGCCTTTGCCGGAAGAGCACCGGCCCGGGCGAATCGATGCGAATGGCGAGCGCGATCGCCAGCAGGAACGGCGACATCAGCAGCAATCCGAGTGCGGACGCCGCTAGATCAAACAATCGCTTTGCAAAGTACTCGCCTGACGTTAGCGGAGCCCGCTGAAGCTCGAAACTTGTGGTGCCGCACAGCGTCTGCTGCGGATAAGTCAGAATCTCGCGGGCATTTGCATCAGCAATCAATCGGACTGGCACCGGCAGCGACCGCAATTCGTCGAGAATACGTTTGGTGTGAGTCCATTTGTCCCATTCGACTGCCAGATGAACCTCGCTGCCGGCACTGAATCCTCCTGAGTAGGTCGCCATCCGGTCGAAAACGGCGCGCACCGATTCGGGATCCTGCGGCAGCACGTAGGTCTCGATCACCTCATAAGGACGCTGAATATCACTGTGCGGATGAGCCGCTTGTGGGTCTGTTACGAAGAGCAGAACGGTTCTTCTCTTCACCCAGCCTTTCCGAAGAATTCCAAGTATCGCCTTTGAGAGCCAAGACCTCTGAGCGAGGAGGAGAAGTGGCGCTATCACGACGAACGAGAGAACGGAACCCCGGGAAAGCGCTTCGCTGGTCTTGAAAGTGAAGCTGGTGCCGAGCAGGAAAAACACGACACCACTCCAGATCCACAAAATCGACATCACGTGGGAACGCAACGAAAGGACGCTATCCAAAGTGTAGAGGCCCTTGAGCTGCATGAGCAGCACCGTCAAGATGGCCAGCAAAATGCCGAGCTCGAAATGCTCTCCCAAATTTCCGGGCCCGCCAAACATGGCCCAATGATAGATGCCGCCGCTCAAGACGCTCGCAGCGACAACCGCGGTTACATCCGACAAAAGGGCGAGAATTGCCAGGTCGTCGTAGCTCGGTCGGAATGTGCCGAACAGGCCTGGCATCGATTCCGATTGACGCTGCTGACTTGAAACGGTCGGCAGGGATTTCATGTCGAACTAACGCGGAAAAAATGTGTCACTGACGATGTGGAGCTTTCCTAGTGTGCGCCAGACGTCTCATCGTCGACGCTTCAATAATCATCGTCTCAATCGAACCGCGTCGAAGTTCTCTGATATATTGCGAGCCGCAAGTTTCACCAAACGACCTCTATCGTAACCCGAATGTCTTTATTACACGCGCAACGGCTCTCATTGTCTGTACCTCCGGGGCCCTATGAACTAAGGCATAGGGAATCCGTCGAGGGCCTGGCAGGCGCGCGAGACTGGCTATTGAATGTGGCTTAGCCGCTTTGCCTAGTACAATCGCCGCATTGTACCTGTAAGACGTGACCTCTGGTGAGCAGGTCAACTCAGCGCGGAATCAGCGGCGTTCTCGTGTCGGGCCAATAGCCGCCTGCTCGGTGAAAACGGTGCGCGCGAGAACTGCGGCCTCTGTTCGGTTGCGCACGCCGAGAATTCGCAGCAGGCTTGATGCATGAATCTTTGTCGTTCCTTCAGCAATCTTGAGGGCGCGAGCAATCTCCTTGTTCGACATGCCTTTTGCAAGGAGCGGCAGAATCTCGCGCTGGCGCCGGGTGAGTTTGTCGACACGCACGTCGGTTTTTCCCAAGCCGGGTCTGTCGCGAAAGGAATCCATCGCGTTTGCGATTGAGCCACACTGTGCGAGTGTCGAAGGAACGTAGATTCGGCCACTCAAGATATCCTCGATGGCGCCAAGAATTTCGTTGTCTGGCTGGGACTTCGAGATGAAACCATAAAGACCCGCTTCAAGGCTTCGCAGAATGTCCGCTCTAGTTGCCAATGCGGCAATCGCCGCCAGCCGGGTATTGGGATACGCTTGGCGCATCGTACGCAGGGTCTCTAACGATGCCCCGGGAGTGTCGATATCGACGATGAGAAGATTAATATTTCCATCCGGCTCCAGCAGCTTCCGAGCAGACTCAAGGTCGTCGGTTTCGAGGGTTTCGGTTTCAGGAATGGTCGCTTCGATCGCGTTCCTAAGTCCTGTCCTGTACAAACGGTGACCGTCCGCAATTACTATACGCGGCATTAATGTCTCCAATTCGCATAGGTCAATCGTCTCATCCCCAGCAAAAGTTATAATGATTTTGATCGAGTATCGTTGCAGTGCGGCCCCTTGCAAGAGTGGCCAATGGACATTCTCCTATGCCGTGCAACTCATCGAACGCTGACGATAACGCGCTACATGACGAGCTAGATCGCCGCATTTTCAAAGGACAGAATCGACCGGAGACGGAATCGCGCGACAACTTCATCGCGAGAGAACTCTGCACAGAACAAAAGGTTGTGGTCACGGCAATGTGAATTTCTTTGCGGTTGGCCTTTCCCGCTTTTCCTTCGCTTAAAATAAGGCGCGTTATGGTCGACGGTATCTTTTTATACTTTACATGGAACCTCATCATCGGAGCGGGGGTGGCTCGCCCGTCGTAGCGGATCGCCGGAACCAGTTCCCTGCGGCACCCGTTTGCTCCGCAGTCGAAACCTTCAAGGCCAAATAGATCGCCGTGACACGAACGCTTACTTTCGCTGCATGTCTCGTGGTCGCGATTCTATTCACGCCGTTCGCGCGAGCAGAGTTCGAAGAGCCGTTCGATCTGGATACAGCGAAGGGGCGCAACGTCTCCCTGCAACTCACCTGGGATGATCTGCAATCCCAGGTTCAAACAGATCTTGACATTGTTGCAGGATGTCGCGCCGAACCGCTGCGCTGTTCTCTACCTGCGGCGTTTCGTTTTTTGTCGATTATTGACGAAGGAATTGATTATGACGGTGTCGTCCGAATCGGTCATATCAATCGGGCGGTCAATCTCGCAATAAGAGGCATGAACGGTGGAATACCCGCGGCGTGGACTTCGCCTTTAACGGCGCTTGCTAGAGGTGTGGGAGACTGCAAGCAATTTGCAGTCCTAAAATACGCGGCACTCACTTTCGTCGGTTACGCGCCTGATGCTCTGCGCATTCTCATCGTCGAGGATAAATATCTGCATCGGCAACATGCGGTTGTCGCAGTGCTGGAGCAGGGACAGTGGTTGCTTCTCGACAATCGTTCATCAATCCTGCTTTCAGGCTCCGGAGCCTTGAGCCGATATGTGCCTATCGAGACGCTCGATAATCGAGGCGTGAGAGCATTCGTGCACCCGCGCTTTGCACAGAAAGACGCGTTGCTGCGAACTCGTACCCTTGGATCTCAATGAGGCCGGTGCTTTAAGCCTGGAATGCCTTAAACGTAATGATCGTATGCGTATCCTTGATTCCAGGTATGCACTGGACTTTCTCGTTCACGAAATGTCCAATGTCAGTGCCACTCTCCACATAAAACTTCACCAGCAGGTCGTAGTCGCCTGCGGTAGAATAGATTTCAGAGGCAATCTCCGCCTCCGCCAATGCGTTCGCGACCTCATAGGATTTTCCGAGAGCGCATTTGATTTGCACGAAGAAGGGGGTCATTCCGCGCCTCCGGTCGCCGCTTGCCTGCCATTCAAAGACAATCCAGCAAAATCACAGCTGGGTTGCAAGGCGAGCTTGCCTTGATGCGCATCGGGCGTTACGTACTCTGAAGCAATCTCGTGGGGTGTCCGGTTTTTCCGGGCTGAGAGGCGCAAGCCAACCCAACGAACCTGATCCGGGTCATGCCGGCGGAGGGACTAGAGATGCATCATGTGCAGGCTCGAGGTGACGACAACACGGCGCAGGTCGTGGCTGACGTCCTTTCCCGCGTGCGTATGCGCCACCCCCGCATACACTGCATCACCAATGTAGTCGCACAGAATTTCAGTGCGAATGTGCTGCTGGCGCTCGACTGCATTCCATCGATGACTGTGTCTCCGGAGGAGGTTGGCTCATTCGTCACGGGAGCTCAAGCTCTCCTTATCAATCTCGGGACATTCGATGCCGGACGCCGGGAAGCGATTATGTCGGCGACTGAAGCTGCCGCAAGGGCTGGCATACCCTGGGTGCTCGATCCTGTGCTCGTAGACCGCTCACCGTCACGCGCTGCATTCGCGCGCGAATTGCTTACGCGCCGACCAGCCGTCCTTCGGCTCAATGACGCGGAGCTTGGCGTCCTTTCAGGCGGGTCTGCCTCTCGCGATGCGGCGCGATCCTATGCCGTGCACAATCATGTAGTTGTGGCGTTGTCAGGCGAAATTGACGTGATCACCGACGGCTTGCGTGTGACAGCGATTTCGAACGGTCACGCGCTGATGACAAAGGTGACGGCCATGGGCTGCGCTGCTTCGGCCGTGGTGGCGTCCTGCCTGGCTGTTGAAGCGGATGCGGTCCTGGCGAGCACAGCTGCGCTGACTATTCTCGGCATCGCGGGAGAGGTGGCGGGCGAAAAGGCCGCCGGGCCGGGTACCTTCGCCGTAGCAATAATCGATGCGCTCGCCAGCATCGACGGTCCGATGCTCGCCTCCCGTGCAAGGCTGAGTTCATGAGACCCGATTTGCGGCTATACGCGCTTCTTGATCCGAATTGCGCCGGTGGCCGCTCCCTCACCGAGCTTGCGCGACTGATTTGCTCCAGCGCAACGCTTGTCCAGTTGCGAGACAAGCAGGGTGGGACCCGCGACATGGTAGAACTCGCCCGCGGGTTGCAAGCCGTTCTGCAGGCAAAACATGTTCCGTTGGTTATTAACGATCGTGTCGATGTCGCTCTTGCCGCGCATGCTGACGGTGTTCATCTCGGCCAGGGGGATATGACCCCGGAGGACGCGCGACGGCTTCTGGGATCAAAGGCGATAATAGGTCTGACCGTGAAGACGGTCACGCAGGCCAACGCAGCCCCGCTCCAGGTTCTTGATTATCTCGCCGTCGGCGGCGTGTATGGCACGACGTCCAAAGACAATACAGAGGCGCCGATCGGAACGGCCGGCTTGCGGGAGATTGTTGCGGCAATTCGGGCGCGCAACAAGGAGTTTCCTGTGTGCGCAATTGCCGGGATCAACAGCGCCAATGCAGGCGACGTGATCGCGGCGGGTGCGGATGGCGTGGCGGTCATTTCGGCAATATCGCTTGCTGGCGACCCGGCCGCTGCAGCGCGAGAGCTACTCTCGACCGTGGACGCTGCAATCGACCGAAGAAGACGGCGATGACCTGCATTGCCCTCACGATCGCTGGATCGGATTCAAGCGCTGGCGCCGGAATCCAGGCCGACCTGAAGACTTTCGCCGCTCTCGGGGTGTATGGCGCCTCGGTGATTGCCGCGCTGACTGCACAGAACACGCGTGGCGTGAGCGCCATTCATGATGTCCCTCCGGACTTCATTAGAGCGCAGATCGATTCTGTGTTCTCAGATCTCGACATAGGAGCGGTCAAAATCGGGATGCTGGCCCGGGCCGCAGCTATTCGTTCTGTTGCGAAAGGCCTTGCCTATCACCGGGCCGAGAACATTGTGCTCGATCCGGTGATGGTCGCCACGTCTGGTGATCGCCTCCTGGCCGCAGACGCAATCGACGATCTTCGCAACACGCTTTTTCCGCTCGCTCTGATCGTTACGCCTAATCTGCCGGAAGCGGCGGCACTTTGCGATGCTGCGATCGCGTGCAGCGAGCGCGAAATGGAAAGCCAGGCGCGCGAAATTCTTTCTCTTGGTGCCCGGAATGTCTTGATCAAAGGCGGTCACGGAACCGGTGAGGAAAGCACAGATCTCCTAGTGTCAGAGGCTTCAGTCGTTCGGCTGAGCGCAAAGCGCATCGCGACAAAGAATCTGCATGGCACAGGCTGTACGTTATCTTCGGCCATTGCCGCAGGGCTGGCGAAGGGCGCCGGGCTTGAGACTGCCGTCCGGGATGCAAAGTCCTATGTCACCGCAGCTATTGCGGGGGCCGGTCTTCTCAAGATCGGCCACGGCAACGGGCCACTGAATCACTTCTACTCGCAATGGAGAGATCCATGACTACGCGCCGAAACTTCCATATTGCCGCGAGTGCAGCACTCGGCGTCCTTGCAATGCCTGCGGTCGGCCGCGCTCAGGTGCGAAAATGGCGCATGGTAACGTCCTGGCCCAAACGTCTGCCCGGTCCGGGCATGTCGGCAGAACGCATCGCAGAACGGATACGGTCGCTCTCGGGCGGAAAGCTGGACATCACGGTTCATGCCGCCGGTGAAGTTGTTCCGGCATTCGGCGTTCTCGATGCAGTTGGCAATGGCGTGGCCGACCTGGGGCATACAGCTTCGTTTTATTGGCAAGGGAAGATGCCTGCGTCCGCTTTCTTCACGACCGTTCCGTTCGGGTTGACGCCGCACGAACACGTCGCCTGGATCGATGCGGGCGGCGGGCAAAGTCTGTGGGACGAGCTCTATGCACCCTTCGGCGTAAAGCCGTTCATGGGCGGTAATACCGGAATTTGCATGGGTGGCTGGTTTCGTCGGGAAATAAAGAGCTTGGCCGATTTACGCGGCCTGAAGCTGCGGAGCCTTGGCCTCGGCGGAGAGGTTTATCGGCGGCTGGGGGTCACGCCCCAGACGATGGCCCCGGCAGAGATATTGGTCAGTTTGCAATCCGGAGTGATCGATGGCGCAGAGTTCGTAGGTCCGGGCACGGATATAGCGCTTGGGCTCTATCGTGTGGCGCCGTTCTATTATTATCCGGGGTTCAACAAGCCGAACGGTACGGGAGAGTGCATTATTGCACTAAAGTCGTGGGATACTCTTCCCGACGATCTCAAGGCGGTCGTTGCGCATGCCTGTGCGACCGAAGCGGGCTATGCGCTTGCCGAAATGGAACGCCTCAACGTGCAGGCACTCGCCGCGCTGGTGTCGGAGCACCAGGTAAAGCTGGTGCAATTTCCCGATGATCTGATCGCCGCTGCCCGAAAGCAGGCAGTCGATATCGTTGGAGAACTGACCAGCGGCAGTGCAATAGGCGCGAAGGTGCATGCGTCTTATGCCTCTTTCAAGGAACGCACCGCACCATGGTCGCGCATATCCATAGAGGCGGTACTGCAAGCACGAGGTTAAGCAACGACTTAGGAGCTAGTGCAAGCAATGGATGGAATGGCCGCGACACGCCGCTTCGATACGCTCGCGCTCTTACTGGTTGCAGCTTATCCATCCGCAGGCGCCAAAGGATGTTTGGCGCGAGCCGCACGCACGCATGCACCGATTTGAGGAGCTTACCGGAACAAGATGAAATTCTTGCAGTTGAATCTGTGGTTTTGAGCCGGATCATTTTTCCGGCGCGAGGATGCCGGGAGGTGACATTGGCACAATCTCAATCGGCCGATATGGAGGTCGGAGAAACCTTTGGCGCGATGCGCGAAAAAGCGGAACATATCGCTGAAGCGCAAAAAGATGCGGGTGCCGAGCGGCTGGCCGGGATGGCCAAGGCGGTGCACGAGGCAGCGGACGATCTGGCGAAGGAAATGCCGCAGGCCGCAACGGCTCCGATGTACACAGCCGCAGATGCACTGGAGGGGCTCGCGACCCAGCTTCGTGAGAAAAGCATCGGAGATTTGGCGAGCACATTCAGCACCATGGCAAGCAAGCAGCCCGTTGCGAGCTTTGCGGCGTGCATTCTTGCCGGGTTCGCCCTCACGCATTTTTTGAAAAGTTCCAGCCAAGCCCGGCAATAGGCGAGCGCGACAGGCGAGAAGGAGTAAGTAGTCCATGCAGAGCGATCGTTCGGTTCCCCGAATTCTGACTGATCTCTTCGGTCAGTTCACCGAGCTGCTCAGGAGCGAAGGTCGTCTCGCCCGGACAGAACTCTCCGAGAACCTTTCCAAAATGAGTTCGGGCCTTGCCCTGATCATCGTCGGAGCGGTCCTGCTGATGCCCGCACTCGTCATCCTGCTTGAGGCAGCAGTGGCGGCATTGGAGCGAGCGGGTATAGAGCCCGCCTGGTCCGCGGTGATCGTTGGTGGAGTTGTTTTCATCGTCGGCGTGATCCTGATGCTGATCGGCAAGAGCCGCCTCAAAGCCGATAATATGATCCCCAATAAGACGATAAATCAGCTCCAGCAGGACGCTTCAGTAGTGAAGCAGCAGGTGAGGATGGACAATGACTACCAGCGCGCAGCTTGAACGGCAGTCTGATCAGCAGAGAGCGCAAATCGCAGAGACGCTCGATGAGCTGCGAAGTCGTATGACGCCAGGCCAAATCGTGGATCAGGTCGCAGACTATGTCCGCCAGGGAACTGGGGGCACTTTCGTCCGGAACCTGCGCGACCAAGTCATGTCGAACCCGGTGCCCGTGACCCTTGTGGGCGCCGGTCTCGCGTGGATGTTCCTGTCGGGCTTCCGTGATTCCCGGAATGACTCCTCAGGCCGCCATGTCAGCAAATTCAGGTCGCCTTTGGCTACGTCCGGAACGACGGGCGAGCGAATTTCCGCGGCGAGTGCCGAAGCGGGCGAAAGGGCTCGGGCAGTTGGCGAGGACGTCCGGCAAAGAGCCTCCGATTTGTCCGATGCGGCGGGTGAATATGCACAAGGCTTAAAGCGATCTGCAGCCGAGTATGGAGATGATGCTCGTCGCGCTGCGCACGATTTTCGCGACCGCCTGACTGAGAGTGCGACCGCAGGGTATGAGAAGGCTGCGGCCGGCTACGAAAATCTGACGGACGCCGCATCGTCTGCCTACCGAGCCGCAACGGAGAGTACGCGCGTCGCCGCTGAATCAATCGGCGCCTCTGCTCATGATGCTCGCACCGGCGTTGTTAGCGCGGGTGAGGGGATCGCTCGCGTACTGAAGGAGCAACCCCTTGTGCTCGCCGGCTTGGGCCTCGCCGTCGGAGCCCTTCTCGGAGCGGTGCTGCCGACGGCCGAGATCGAAGACAAGGTCATGGGGGAAGCAAGCGATTCGGCAAAGAGGAAAATGGGCGATCTCGCTCGCGAAGCTCTGGACAAGGGCAAAGCTGTCGTAGAAGGCGCCTGGGAAGGTGCGCGCGAAGAAGCGGAAGATCAGGGTCTGCTGCCGCTGAATGAAGCGGATGCCAAGCGCGAACGCGAGTTTCAAAAACAGGCCAGCTCAGAGGCGAGTCTTGTGCCGCACGACACCGACGAGCAAGGGGTCCACGCACCCGGCGGGGCTTAATGCACGGGCCGCCGCGCCAAACTCACGATCAGCAGCGCGTACGGCTGTGGCACCCTTTGGTCACGACCGTGTTGCTGATAGTCGGTTACCGGCCCGCGAACTATGCGGCACCGACAGTGGGCGGCACTGCAAGCGCGGCACGTTTCTTGAGTGTCGAGCGCCTGAATACTTCGGGTGATGCGCAGCACGGCTGGAAGCAACAACTCGTCCGTATCTACAACGAGATCAGCAACGATCGTGTAGTCGCACTTGCTGCGGGCGTCACGTTTTATTCCATTCTGGCGCTTTTCCCGGCGATGGCTGCGCTGGTTTCACTTTACGGTCTTTTTGCTGATCCGGCATCGATTTCGAATCAGCTCGATAATCTGCGAGGGGTTTTGCCAGACGGAGCCATGGAGGTCATTGGCGGTGAATTGAACCGTCTCGTGGCACAAGGCCGGGGCCAGCTTGGTGCCGCCTTTGTCGGTGGCCTGCTGATCGCACTGTGGAGCGCGAACGCCGGGATAAAGGCACTCTTCGATGCGCTGAATCTTGTCTACGACGAGCCGGAAAAACGTGGATTCATCAAGCTCAACGCGGTTTCGCTGACCTTTACGACCGGCATCATTGTCTTCGTACTTGTAGCGCTGGCTGGCATGATCGTTCTCCCGGCAGTGATTAACGCCATGGGCAGCAGTTTCCCTGGTGCAATTCTGATCGACCTTCTTCGCTGGCCAGCGCTTCTGGTCATTGCCGCTCTCGGACTGGCGCTCCTCTACCGTTTCGGAGCATCACGGAGCGCGCCGCGATGGAAATGGATCACATGGGGCAGCGCGTTCGCCGCGGTTGCCTGGCTGATCGTGTCCCTGCTGTTCACCTGGTATGCGGCCAATTTCGGAAGCTATAACAAAACCTATGGCTCGCTCGGGGCCATCATCGGCTTCATGGTCTGGATCTGGCTCTCTGGTATCGTCGTGCTGATCGGCGCAGAAATCGACTCGGTCCTGGAACAGCGGGAGGAGAATACGCCTTAGAGTCTGTCAGGCTGCTCCCGCATCTCTGGACAATTGTCGCGAGAAAAACTGCCTGATCTCGCTTGCGGGCCTCGGCTGACTGAATAAGTAACCCTGCATTTCGGTGCAGCCGATCGCCTGCAATGTTTCCATTTGCTCCTGCGTTTCCACACCTTCGGCTGTGGAGGTCATGTTCAGGCATTTGGCGAGCCCAGCCACCGCGTTTACGATCGCAAGTGGCTCGGACCCATTTGAAAGATCCTGAATGAAGGATCGATCGATCTTGATCTTGTCGAAAGGAAAACTGCGCAAATAGCTCAGGGACGAATACCCTGTTCCGAAATCGTCCAGGGCGATCTGTACGCCCATTTTCCGCAACTCATGCAGCGTCGCAAGCGTGGTGAAGGTGTTCTGCAGCAATACCGTTTCAGTGATCTCGAGCTGAAGCTTGTGTGGCGGCATTCCGGATTCTTTTAGGGCCGCCATAACCATGCTTACCAGATTGCGGCTGTTCAACTGAGCAGGAGACAGATTGACCGCGACCTTGATATTCTCCGGCCAGCTCACTGCTTCGAAGCAGGCGGCCTTCAGCACCCACTCGCCAAGCGGCACGATCAGACCGGTTTCCTCGGCGATCGGGATGAAATCGGCAGGAGACACAAGTCCGCGCGTCGGGTGATTCCACCGCAACAGCGCCTCGAACGCGTTCACGTCGTTCGTCCGTAACACGACCAACGGCTGATAATACAGCTCAAACTGTTCGCTGGCGAGCGCCTTGCGGAGGTCCATTTCGAGTTCGCGGCGCACTTTCATGCGGGTATTCATCTCAGGTTCGAAGAACCTGTATGTGCCACGCCCATCCGCCTTGGCGTCGTACAACGCCATATCGGCATTGCGGAGAAGTTCGTTCGAGTCGACGGCATCCATTGGAGCAACGGAGATCCCAATGCTGATGTCTGTGACGATCTGATGTCCTTCGACCTGATAAGGCCTGATCACCGAATCGCGAATCCGCTTGGAGAGTGCTGCAGCATCGGCGGGCTGCTCCATCTGTGTCATGATGATGGCGAATTCATCGCCGCCCATTCGGGCGACCACGTCAAGCTCACGGGTGCAGCCGCGCAGGCGTTCACCGACGAGCTTGAGCAACTCGTCGCCGATATGGTGGCCGAGCGCGTCATTCACGCTTTTGAATTGATCGAGGTCGAGACAGAGCACTGCAAGACATTCGCCGCGTTTCACCCGCTTGATCTCGTGATTCAGCTGCTCGAGCAACAGCACGCGATTAGGGAGGTCCGTAAGCGCATCGTGACGCGCCATATGCGTGATTCGCTCTTCCGATCGCTGACGTTCTGTTACATCTTCATGCGTGGCCAACCAACCGCCGCCCTCGATCGGCTTGTTCACGACGGACACGGCTCTGCCATCGGGGAGGTTGACGACCTGATTGAACGTCCGGCCATCGGCGATACCCTGCGTCAACCGTGCGATGTAGTCGGAAATGTCGCCCGCGAATGTTCCGGCATCCACTCGACTCTGAAGCAGGTCACGGAGCATGCAGCCGGTGCGAACCACATCCGCAGGAAGTCGATAGAGTTCCAAATATCGCCGGTTGCAAAAAATTAGCTTTGTGTCGGCGTCGAACATCAGGACGCCCTGCGACATATTGTTCAGGACGGTCTGCAGCAGCTGCTCGTCTTTCCGCGACATGTGCGGAAAAGGCAGAATCGCCGCCCGGAATTTCGACTGGCTCATCTGAAGGCCCTGGCAAAGAAGTGCGACTGGGAACCATACGGAGCCGGCGTATGGATCCCCTTAGGGATTAGCGGGCGGTTTGATTAAAAGCAGAACGATTATCGATTTTTGCACGCCGGGGAAAATACCCCGATACCCGCAGGCTATTGCCGAAAAACGTCTTTTTGTGATGGCGAACACAGCGGTTGAACAGCGGTCTGCGTAACTTCAAACCATCACAACCGGACGTCCAAACGCGGGGACCACCGGACCACATGAAGGAGACACCCCTATGCGTATCGTCCTCGTCGTCGCCTGTGCAGCCGCTTTCGTGTTCTCGGCCTGGTCCAATTTGCCGACATCTGCCGACACCAAGCAGAGGACAAATTGGTCGATCGATACACTCGGCATGATGACGACAACCACGAATTTGCCGACCGAAGAATTCGACGCGTTCTAAGCGCACGAAGCCAACGCGAATGGCCGGGGACTGCCCGGCCATTCATATTTGTGAACTCGCTCGATTCCTTGCGTGTATTTAATAGCAGACGCGCACTCGCCTGAGGACACGGTGGCCCCAGCGATTGAACACCCACCGTCGGTGGATGTAACAATTGCCAGCGTAAGCGTAATATGGGCCGCCATAAAAGCCGAAGGGTGCAGCCGCAAGGCCGAACCCCAATGCGAAGCCCGGAGCGAACCCCCAACCGAAGCGGTGTGCTCGCCAATGATTGCCACGCCAATGCGCACCGCGCCAATGGCCGCCGCGCCAGTGGCCGTGGTGAGCGCCCCAATGGAAACCGCCACGCGGTCTCGCGTCCGCCGTGCCCGGGAACGAAAGCGATGCGCTAATAACTGCCAGTGCTGCCGCAACGACAATTCCGATCTTGCGTAATGAAGAGAGCATGAATGCCTCCACCAGGCTTGTTCGTCGCCTAACGATAAAATTTCTGCAATCCGAACTAGTTCCAAAACAAAAGGAGGAGGCGCTTTTGTACCGATCTAGCTTTTTAGCGTTGAACACTGCTGTGCAGGAAAGTGCTGCGCCTTCTTAAATGCGCTAGTCAAAAAAAGTTCGTATTCAGATTTTTTGGACGCTCAGCGCAGCTAAAAATCCATCAATCCGGCTCGATGAATGTGAAACCTATCGCCCAGACCTTCCCCCGAGGCAGCGGGACATGCACGTGATCGGAAGGGTTGCTGCGCCTCAGATTTGGCCGAATCCAATCGGACTGGCGAAAAATCGGCCCCCGGCCGGAGTGAGCGGCCTCACTCGCTTGCCGCGCCGCTGCCCTGTATGATCGGACAACGAAGCCGCTGCGCTGTATGATCGGGCAGAGAATATGCCATTGATAGCTTTCGTGGGGGACGCATGCTGTGCGCGAATGTTGATTCAGCGATAAATCATGCCTTTGAACTGGTTGCCCTGAACTTCGACGTCCAAACGCTGTTCACGCATTTTGGCTTCGATCCGGCCCACCTCAGCTTCCATGCGGTAATCGCCCGGTTATGGGAAATCGCCCTGGCCAACATCAATACGGCTAACCTCTTGGCTCTTGCCGGCTCTCTTTTTTATGTGGCCACGCTGATGATGCGGACGATTGTTCCTCTTCGCGTCATCGGAATCATAAGCATGGCCTTTTTCATCGCGTATGGCGCTGTGGCCGGAGCTGTTTCGACGTTGCTGCTGTATCTGCTCTCGTTGCCGGTCAATATCATCCGCCTGCGCCAAATGCTTCATTTGGTCAAAAAGGCGCGAACGTCCGCTCAGGGCGACCTCTCAATGGATTGGCTTCGGCCATACATGACGCCTCGGCGATACAAAAAGGGTGACACTCTTTTTCGAAAGGGTGACGTCGCCAACGAAATGTTCTTGATCGTCACCGGCCGATTTCTCGTCATCGAAATCGGCGTCGAACTTGCGCCCGGACGAATTATGGGCGAACTCGGATTCGCGGCGCCAAAAAACCGGCGTACCCAGACAATCCAATGCATCGAGAACGGAGATGTGCTGACCATCACCTACGAAACCCTTCTAGAGCTTTATTTTCAGAATCCCGAATTCGGATACTATTTGCTCAGTCTGACCGCTGAGCGACTGCTGCAGAATGCTTCTCGGCTGGAAACCGCACTTGAGGAGTGCAGAGCAAGACTTCAGCAAATGGACGCGATGCACCGGAGCGGTGCTGCAGTGAGTGCCCCTCGCTCTATTTAGCCCGAGATTTAATTGAGGCTGCACACCTGCCCGATGCATGATTTTCAGGTCGAGCTTTCGAGCATTTCTTGTACGGGCTTGCATGCACGGGCGGCTCGCCGCAATCTGGCGGGCGTCGAGGCCTCATAATGGTCGCAATAACCAAAAATCGTTAGGGGGAGAAAGCGAGATGCGGACTGAATATGCGATTGGCGTGCTTTCTGGAATTGTCATAGCCGCGATGACGACGTCAGCATTGGCCCAGGTGCGTGATGCCGTCTATCGTGGCACATTGGTGTGCGACAAGTTGCCTTTCTCAGCCGGAAAGGGACGTGAGGCCATCGAAGTCACCATTTCCCGCGGCAGCGTTCGTTACACCCATGTTGTGCGTCTGGGTCGTGCAGTGGAGCCGATATTGGAACGTGGTATCGGCACTCTCCATGGTCAGGACATCAGCTTGCAGGGATCCTGGAGGGGGGGCGGTCATCAATACGAAGCAAAATACAGCGGCGCATTCGTGCGGCGTCATGCGAGCCTGAAGGGGACGCAAACCTGGAGCGAGGGAGGCAGGACCATCACTCGCACCTGTTCGGGAGTTATCAAGCGCCCGCTGAGGGTATTTTTGCCGCGGGATAAGACATAAAAAAAGCCCGCTGGGCGGGCTCCTTAATTTGAGGTCTGGATGGCTGATGACCTTATCCCGGCGGATGTCCGGGATTTCATCCTGCGTTACGTGGACTCGGTGGCCCAATGGGAGGCGCTGCTGCTGCTGCGCGGAAGTCCCGAACAGGAATGGGAACTCAGCCAGATCGCGAAACGCCTTTACATAACGGAGAAAGAAGCTGCCGAGGTATTGTCGCTGCTATGTGAGGATGGCTTCCTCACTGTCAAAGGCGGACGTTTTCAATACGGGTGCGCCTCGGCGGAGCAGAGGAATCTCGTGGACCGTTTGGCAATGATCTATTCGCGACATCTGATCCCGGTGACCAAATTGATCCACAGTAAGCCAAAGGGGATTCGCCAATTCGCGGACGCTTTCAAATTCAGGAAAGATTCATAGCATGGCGAGCATAATCTACGGGCTTTGCGCATTGGCCGCTCTCCTGTGCACGTTTCTCCTTCTCATCGCATATAGGCGCAGCAGCTATCCGCTCCTGCTCTGGAGTGGACTGTGCTTCGCAGGTCTCACAATCAACAATCTGTTGCTGGTTCTCGATAAGCTCGTGTTTCCTGCAATTGACTTGTCGTTCTGGCGGACGCTGGCAGCGTTGCTGGCAATGAGCGTTTTGCTCTATGGCCTGATCTGGAGGGCAGAATGAGCGAAACAGTCAACGCGGTGCTCTCCGGAGCAGTCGCGATGGCCTCCTTCGTGGTGATGCTGTTCTTTTTCCGATTCTGGCGGCAAACGCGCGACCGGTTTTTCCTCTTCTTCGCAGTGGGCTTCGGTCTCGACGCACTGTCGCGCTTCGCGCTTGGCCTTACTCACCCTTCCGACGAAACAGAGCCGCTGTTTTATCTCGCCCGGCTGGTCACATTCGGTCTCATCATTGCAGCTATTGTTGAAAAAAACTGGCCCAACAAAGGCCGGAACAAGCGTTATCCTTAGCCGCTCAAGCTGGATGCCAGCCGATCGCGCCCGGGGGAAACGCCTCCGCAACCCGCGCGGAAGCGACAGCCCACTGGACTGGGGGCTTGGAACGCGGGCATTCTTGCGGGGAACTCTCAGTCATTCCGCTTGTTAAGGCGGAAACTGCTTTGTCTGTGAAGAGGTACGTCTTGCAGAACAGATCACTTCAACGCTTTCGTTTACGGTACATGGCCTTCTTCGGCTGCATCCTTTTCGTGTGCTTCATGCTTCAGGCGGCAGTTTTTGCGGATGACGGGCCGTTTGCCGGTTTTTCAGGCACCTGGACAGGAACGGGAACGCTCAGGCCATCGAATGGCCCTGTCGAGCGTATTCGGTGCAATGCGAGCTATCGTCCGCGCGGCAGCCTGCAGCATGAGATCGATCTGCAGCTCCGCTGCGTCAGCGACAGCTATCATTTCGACCTGAGCGGAGAATTTCGCGCCGACGATCGAAACCAGATCACGGGCCGCTGGACCGAACGCAGCCGCAGCATTGGTGGAACAGCCGTAGGCAATGCACGAGGCGATCGTCTCCAGCTTCACGTTGAGAGTTCGGGTTTTGCCGCCAATCTCGTGATGGTCACGCGCAATCGCCGCCAGAGCGTCACGATCGACTCCCGCGGCGGAGGCCAGGTCGTAAAGGCGTCCATAAGCCTCAGCCGCAGTTGATCCGGGCTGCCGGACAGGCAATGCTGTGGGGGGCTTCACCGGAACGGCACCATGGAGAATACGGCGCGCTACACGCTCATCGGAGCCTTCGCCTTGGCCTGTCTTGTGGGGGCCTTCGCCTTTGTTTACTGGATCAAGAATGTCGGAGGGCTTGGGCAGCGCGAAATTTATTTAGTGCGGTTTGAGCAGCCCGTATCCGGTCTTACTCCGGGCGCCAATGTGCTGTTCAACGGAATTCGGGCTGGTGCGGTCTCGGCGATCGCACTGGACCCGGCGCATCCAAAGCGGGTGACGGTCACGATCTCTCTCGATCCAGGTACCCCCGTACGCGCCGATACGGAAGTCGATATCACCTATCTCGGACTTACCGGCGCTGCCGCCATCGCCTTGAAGGGCGGATCGGCCGATGCGCCCCGTCTGACGGCCCCGAACGGGCAAACGCCGGAAATCGTCGCGGGCCCAAATGTTGGCCGCAGCCTGACGGAATCTGCCCAGGACACTCTCCACCGCGTCGATGCTATTCTCGACCAGAATGCGAAGCCTCTGAACACGGCGATTAACGGTATCGCCTCATTTGCCGACATGCTGGGGCGCAATTCGGATCGCATAGAAGGGCTCATTGGCGGTCTGGAAAATCTCACAGGAACTGGTGCGCCCAAGCAGGGCCCCGCGATTTATGATCTCGTGGCGCCGACCGTTTTCCCTACCATCGAAAAGCAGATCGCCACTCAGCTGGTTGTGCCCGATCCAAGCGCCATCATTGTATTCGACTCACAAAAGATCCTGATCCGCAGCGCCGATGGTACTTACGGCAATGTTGAAAATGCTCAGTGGGCTGACAACCTCCCGAAGCTGCTGCAGGCGCGGATCGTGCAGAGTTTTGAGAACGCCCGTCAACTGGGTGCGGTGAGCCGACCAATCGACCAGCTCAATGCCGACTATAAACTCGAGATTGGCATTAGACGCTTCTACATTGCGGTTTCGTCATCACCTACTGCCGTTATCGATCTCACGGCACGACTGATCAGCAACGACAAAGGGTCGGTCGCAGCGGCACGCATTTTTTCGGCGAGCGAGCCGGCAAAGAGCACTGAAGCGAAAGCGGCGGTGCAGGCGATCAACCAGGCATTCGCAAAAGTTGCGGCTGAAATCGTCGCCTGGACGGCCGAGTCGCTATAGTCGTCGCAGTCCCGCAGCTGCTCGCCGTTTGGCTCTGACCTGAAATTATTCGCCGCAAGTGTGAGCGGCTTCACTCATTGCAATCGTGGAAAGCGCCATTGTGCGACGGATCGGATCATCCTTTGGAGGAGCGATCTCATGCGTCGAATCACCACAATTGCAGTGCTTTGCGCCGTCGTCCTGCTCATCGGCGTAGGCAAGCTTGTTATCATCCCTGCAAAGACAGTGGCGGGAACCGAGCAGTTAGCCGTTCCCGTCCACGATCTCCATGTCAATCACCCGGGAATGAGGACCATGCCGGTTGCGGAGATCCCGCTGCCGTAGCGGAAGTGTCTTGCGAGTGCCGGAACTAAATACCGCCTGTGGGAAACCCGGGCGGTATGCCCTTTCGTGACGGGCGTCACAGTGCCCCCGGCCGCTTTGCTTTAGGAGGAGCATGTTCGCACGGGAGATAACGATGCAACGCGTATCAGAGCTCATGGCATGTGTGGTGAGTGAGGGCCGTTTGTGCGCGCTCAAACCTTCCGAATGGTCGCTGCTGCTGGCAGGCGTAGCGCTTTGCGGGGTGATGACCCTGGTCTTCGTCGTGGTTCGAGTCTGAGATCAGGAGGTCATTTATTGTTCCGCCCGCAAGATCAGGTCGTCGTTTCAACGCTGGGTGCGACCACCCACGTCGCCCGAGCTGCGCTGCGCATCCTCTTTGGATGCAGGCTGTCGCTGTCCTCGCTCGTCGCGGACGATCCCGCGACTAGGCTGTTTGGCCTTGCGGAGCCGTGACCGGCTCGATCGTGACTTACGGACTGTGGTCTTGGATGCAGGCATTGCGGCACGTCGAACGGATGTCGTGGCGATACTCTGGAACAACGCGAGGAAAAATTAACAGTTCCGCAATCGACCGCACACTTCGAATGCGATGTGATCCACTTCACAATGACATGCGATGTTGAGCGTTAGGCTGCGGCCTTGATCAATTCATGGAGGCTTTCCATGCGCATGATCTCTCAATCCGGCAGCAGCGATTCCATCTCCTGGAAACTTGTTTCGATCGGCACGATTGTTGTGCTCGCCGCGATCTTTATCTTTTGGCTGGCGCGCACAGCCGCTGGCGAACGCGCGCTTCTCGAGCAGCAAAAAATGAATGAGATCGCTGCTGAAAGTAAAGCGCTGTGCGAGAAGTGGGGAATGTTTGCGGATTCGATCAAGCATTCCGCGTGCCTGGCCGATATCCAGGCCGTGCGCGACCAGCATGCCAGGCGTACGTTAGACGATCTAGGACCTTTCTAACGTCACCAAGCTTCAAGATTTGCTCAGGCGTGCGTGATCGCGCCTCAATCCGTCAATTCGGTCACGCTGCAACGTATCGACGAAAGGGTGCCGAACTAGGCGGGAATTCGCCGCGCGGTTGAGTCGGTATATGACTCCACCTGATCCGGGACGAGACTCGTGTTTCGCTCACCGCACAGACACGGCATCGCCTTTCGCGGGCGTAGATTTATTCTGCGGCCGTTGGGAAGCTCGACGTAACGGCGGACCATCGAGCCATGAGATTCGACGACGTACTTGGTTCCTTCAGGCAGACGCTTTGGCAGACGCATACGCAACCTCAACTTGTTCATTCCACAGGACCTACTCTCGATCCTGAACCAAATTAGCAGCGCCGCTACACGGCATCGGCGCGTCAGCATTGTGTCCAAATTGCAGTTATCCCCGATTTAACATCGCGGTCCCCCGAAGGTCCTCCCGATTCTAACGGATGTTGAAGGGCTTGCCGGGTGGTGACGAGTTCCTCAGGTCGCGAGCTCCGATTTCGGAACGAGGCTCCTGTTCCTGTGTTTGCGACTAGAGCAGCCTTTTGAGGCCGCCAACAAACCACCGGCCAAGCCGGTTAGAGGAGGACACCTATCATGAGAGATTTTGTCAAATATGGCGCAGCCGTGGGCCTGGCAGGTGCGATCGCAATCGCGTCGGCGGCTCCGGGCGAGGCTCGCGGAGGACGTCATGCCGCGGCGGCGATTGGATTCGGTGCTGGTGCGCTCGTCGGCGCGGCGGCCACCAGTGCTGCGTACAATGGCGGATACTATTATGGCCCCGGCTATGGATATGCCTATGCCCCCGGCTACGCCTATGACGATTACGCGTATTATGGCCCCGCATTCGGGTGGAACGCCGGTTACGCCTATGCTCCGGATTTTGCCTATGAGTCCGATTATTATGAACCGGGATTTGCCTATGCAGCGCCGGCCCCGGTCTACAGAAGCTATAATTATACAACCTACGGCTACGCGGCTCCGCCTCACGCCGTGTCCACGCCACCCGCACGAACCAATGGATACGCGGCTCCAGCGCCGGCCACGACGCATCGCGGCGGCTTGACCTATGCGAGTTCGCCCCCTAGTTCGTCCGGCTGTTGGGTGAGCACCGACAACACCCGTCACTTCGGGTACTGGGGACCATGCGCGTCAAAGGCTAAGGATACAGACGCGAACACTCTTGGTCAGGCCCGCACGAACAAGCGAGCAGTTCGATAAGAGACATTACGTCTCGACAAGAGGGCGGCATCGCGCCGCCTTCTTGCTTAAAAACGACGGCAGGGTTGCCATAGCGCGACCTGAAAAGGTGTGGATACCTGGAAGCCAAGGAACACAATACCGGTGATTTTATCACCAGCCAGCCTATGGATCCCTCGGCGATGGTGCGGGGCAGGCAACAGCGAATGAGCCGTTTCCGTTCGACTCAACCTTGCGCCGTCGCCAGTCGTGCATCCATCGAACTTCAAAAACGATTACCGCGATCGACCGCTGTCAGCCCCTACGACGAGCAGGCACCGGTGTACGCTTGCGCCGGCTCGCCCGTCGCGGTGCCTGAAATCCATCCGGAATTTCGACAGCGATCTCCAACATTGAAAGCTTCTCACCGTGCCCCACCTGCACATTGACCCTGTCGAAATCGATATCCATGTGGCGCCGGACGACCGCCAGAATGTCTTCACGGAGCACTCGGAGGAGATCTGAGAAACCTTGGCCGGTTCGATCTTGCGCGAGCAGGATCTGAAGGCGATCGCGGGCAACAGGAGCTGAGCTCGGCCGCCTGAATAGGCTGAACAGATTCATGCCGCTCTCCGCCCGAAAAGCTTGCCAAACAGTCCAACCTTCTCGACCGGAACTGTCATCGCGATGTCTTCACCCATCAGACGCCGCGCGGCATCGAAATAGGCGCGGGCCGCCCCGCTATTCGGGTTATTCAGCGTGATTGGCGAGCCCAGATTCGAGGCGCGCAATACCTCTTCGCTTTCCGGGATGATTCCGAGAAGCGGCGTGGACAATATCTCGAGCACGTCGTCGATGGTGAGCATTTCACCGCGCGCAGCGCGTGGCTGGTCGTAGCGAGTGATGAGAAGATGCTTATCGACGCGTTCGCCGCGTTCTGCCTTCAGAGTCTTGGCATCGAGCAATCCGATGATGCGATCCGAGTCGCGCACGGACGAAACCTCAGGATTTGTCACGATGATCGCTGTATCGGCAAAACGCATGGCGAGGGTGGCGCCACGCTCGATACCGGCCGGACTGTCGCATATGACCCAATCGAACATCTGACGCAGCGCCGTAATCACACGGCGGACTCCCTCTTCTGTGAGAGCGTCCTTGTCGCGCGTCTGCGATGCTGGCAGCAGCGCAAGTGTGTCGATTCGCTTGTCGCGGATGAGGGCTTGCGGAAGCTTGGCGACGCCCTGGATGACGTTGATGAGATCGTACACGACGCGCCGCTCTGCACCCATCATCAGGTCCAGATTGCGTAGTCCTACATCGAAGTCGATGACCACGACCTTCTGGCCAAGGTTGGCCAGCGCCGCTCCCATGGCCGCCGTGGTTGTAGTCTTTCCAACGCCGCCCTTCCCGGAAGTGACAACTACGACCTTCGCCATTGCATGCATCTCCTGGGGTGATCGATGTTCAGTCCAGCGCCTTGATTTTCAAGGCGTCGCCGTCAAGCCACGCCTGCACGGGCCGGTCGTGCAATTCATGATCCATTGATTCGGCTGTAAGATAATAGCCGTCAATGGCGAGAAGCTCGGCGTCGATCCGGCTGCAAAATATCCGCGCTTTGGGATTCCCATTCGAGCCGGCCAAGGCCCGACCGCGCAGCGTGCCATAGACATGAATTGATCCGCCCGCGACCAGTTCAGCTCCGGACGCAACGGAACCCAGGACGGTTACGTCGCCTTCAGGGAAAACTATCGATTGGCCCGAACGAATCGGCTGTTCAAGCAGGAGCGTGGCCGCGCCGCGAGGCGCACTTGGAGGCGCACTTCGAGCCGCGTCGATCGTAGTGTTGGCCCCTCGGCTGGATCGCACCACCGGCGGCAAGCCGGCCGGCGCGAAAGCGTCTCCGACGTTTTCGAGGCCCATGACCCGAACACCACGCTGCTCTAGTTCGACGACAAGCTGCGCTACTGCGGTCGTGCTGAGCTTCACAGCACACAGATCGAGGACGACCGGCGAACCGAACAGGAATTGTCCCGCGCCCTTGATATGCCGCTCCATTTCCGCGACCCACTCCATGAGCGGGGGCTCGGGAGCGAGCACAACGGCCATGTATGTCCGGCACGTGAAACGAGTGGAATGCCCGGGCTGAGCGACCGACGACACAACGGCTCCCTGTTTATCATCGCAGCACAACTGCTTACCGGATGTAGAGCGAGTCGCGTCTCTTGTCGAAGTGTGATGCTACCTGAGCAAACCGGTCCACAGCTGACGCGGCAAGAAACCCAGTGGTCGCTGGTGTTCAGCCATCCCTTTCTCGGTTGGTTGTTGATGTAATGGAACTTTCAATCCAATGGTGGGCGAATCAGCCGTCAATGGCTTCTCTCGGTGCCACTGTCCCGGTGCCTTCGGGTACCAGGCTGGTCTGTCCTTGCAGGGCTTTTTCCGAGGCTACAGCACGCAACGCTTCAGCGGCTCGCTCCACATTCGCCGCATTAACTATAGTGGCCGACAGCCTGGCGCGGAGCATCATTCGTGATACGCCGACGCTCGTTGAGGTCGCGAGGTCGGCGGTCGCAGCGCGGATCTCCGCCATTGCCGCTTCAATGGCCTGGTCTGTATCCTTCAGCACCTTTCTACTCCATACACGATAAAGGTGATGCACTCCGCAGAGCAAAAGGCTGCCCAGCACGCCCTCTAGGTAGCTCGCACAATGTGGCAAAGGCGGGACTGCACGACCAACGAGGGGCGCCTTCGCGAGGATTCTCATCCGATCAACCGGGGCAGTCATAGAAAATAAAAACGTCCGGTTAGTGCAGGGCTACCGCACCATTTTGGACCGACTCACGCATGCTCACCAATGGCGATGACGCGGACACTTCCCCCAACGGAGCAATGAGCCGTACTCAGCGGCAGCAAGGCGCGGCTCGTTCTCGCCCCCACGTCATCGCCACCATGCTCCCAAACTTCACAGCATACCAGAACATTCACTGCGTGTTCGGCGCTGTGCTGGCGGCCAGGTTGATTTCAGCTATGGCGTGACCGCCATAATTTCGAAAGCGCGTCGAAACAACAGCCAATTTTTGAAATTCCTTTGGCAGAATGGTCTTCAGCTTTGCGATGTTGATGGCGCTTTGCAGTGCAGCGAAGGCTTTCTGATTTATATCCACCTTTGCCTGATCGAGGCTGGCATCCGAAACGACAACGTCCTCACCTTCAAGCTTTATCTCTGACTCGGCCATTTTTAATGCCACATTGGCGCTGTCCGTTTTTACCAGCTGGACCGGCAGCCGGCCGCGGAATGGCTGCGTTCCGTCCTTCTTCTTCGTTACGGGCCTGACCGTCTGAACGACTGGAAGTTTCAGCTTCAAAAATCCGATTTTCTTTTTCTTCCATGCGAGCTCTGATTTGGCCGGCCTTGCGATGCAAGACCACACGTCGACATGGCCGCGCACAGACATCATGAGTTGGTCATCGACAGGCCATAGAGAGCCGCCCTTGAGGGACACCACGGGATTCTTGTTGTTGGCGCCGCGCTTGGCGCAATTGGCCGGAGCGAGCCCGAACGTGTCCAAAATCTCGGAAAATTTTCGCTGGAGATCGATCAGATCGGCGAAAATTCTTGCATCCACTGTTCGTTCCTTCTCTCCCGAGTTTACGGTAATCCACGACCGAGCACTGACCGTTACCGGTACCCCGTTAACGTTGTTCGTGATCTCTACCGGGCCGACAGCAACCTGCGCTGAGGCATCGGTTGCAAGAGCAGCCACGAGCATCGCAGCCGAGAGAAAAATCTTCATGCCCCGCCCCACAACCTGAAAAGAGTTGTGATTGTATTTGCATACTATCGCAAAATACCGCTGGATGCGCGCGCAGCCTTCTCTATTCCCCAGAAAAGCCACGATGGAACCGCGTGTGGCAGCGATCTAGAGGTAAAAAGATACAACTAGAGATGTGCGTGGCTGGGACATCGTTCAGGAGCAATATCTAATGCGTCCTGTGAGAGTAGCTTTACAAGATTCGTCGCCCGGTACTTTCCGTGCGCCGCCAAGCAGCTCTCGAGTTTGTTGAGGTTAAGGAGTCCATTGCGCGCGTGTAGCGCAATGTCGATTACTCAGTGCGCGATCCGCACGTCATCGATTTAATAAGCAGCTTACACGCTGATTGTAAGAAGCGTCACGCACCCGCAGAGCGCGATGCCGCCCAGCAAAATTGTCCAGTCCGAAGGTTTCAGAGCCAGCAGGCGGCCTTCACTCAAGACAAGCTTCAGCATCGAACATACTCGCCAGTTGTGACCTGACTTGACCATAGCAGGCAGTGTCGCTCGAAGCTGTAGCGCCCGCACCACATCAAACATAATTCGGAGTTGGTAAAAGACCTCATGCAAAGCGGGGAGTAGGTAATTTCGTAGAATCGCGTCTGAACCGTCGTGATCAGAACTGAATGCAGAACCTCGATGCTTCCGGGATACCTGCACAGTTGTTCTGTGCAAAGCACCAGCAGCGATATACCTGCGTCGCGAGATTTCCGTCGACTACTGTCTCAGTGCGCGAACCGTCGGTCGCGCGCGTGGTCTGTTGCGCGGCTGAATATTTTCCGACTGGGCGCGCATCCGATCGACAAGCGCTTGCAGTGCATGCGTGAGGCGTTCCGTTTGCTCGGCCGTATTCGGCGGTTTGGGCGCCGGTTGCGGTCCGGGCTGCCGTCGCGGTTTGGGGCTCGGCCGGATTTCGCGCACACGACGAACTTCGATGCGCTCCGTTGTCGCAGGCACAACGGGCGTGTCGGTTGGGACGAGCGGCACCCAGCGCGGCGGCTCAATTCTGACCGTCGGGCGTCGACGGCGAGTCACGAGATAAAGGATGCCGCTCGCGCCGAGAACGGCGAACAGGATCGTAAGCAATGCGAAAGTGTGGTCGACATCGGCATCTTTACTGGTCCGAACAGCTGTCGACGCAGGCGCGTTCTGCGCATTGATCATTGCTTGCGCTTTGCCGTTGCCATCGACAGCCCGGGAGGACGCATTGGAAATTCTGGACTCATCGTCGGATTTCACGGGCGGCGTGTTTGCGTTCTTTGACTCGGACGACGCCTCGTCTTCCGACGTCGCATTGCTCGCGGGCTGAACAGGCTCGCGTGTGCGTGCTGGCTGTACGGAGGCGCGCGGCATGAGACGGGGCACCGGCTGCAAGAATGCGGGGAGTTCGGGGACTCTGGACGCGTCAAGCCAGGTAGGAGTGGGCAGGGAAGAACCCGAATCAGGAGAAACCGAGCCAGCATTCGGTGTGGCAGAACCTGAGCCTGTCGTTGATGCGGCCTCTCGCGGCGGCGCGGGTCGTGCGGCCACCGGCGGTTTGAGAGCTTTATCAGTTTCCGAAAGGTCCTCGACTTGACGCGCATTTGGCCGCGTGACGTTCCTTTCGGCAGCGAGGCGCCAACACTTGCGGCCGTTATTCGCGTGATCGATTCGGTAATACCAGTGTTGACCCTGCGGAGCAGGTCCATTTGGTTTGAGCAGGCAATTGTCCTCAGCACGCGAGCTGCGAGTCGATAGCGCCGCAAGAACGATGATCAATATGAGAGCAAATACGAAAGAGCGGAGCAGTGAGCCGCGCTTGAGCATTGCGTCCCCCCTAGATTGTACAAAGCAAACGAATGAAGTGAATCAAAGGTGAGCGGCGCATATTGGAAACCGTGATTGGGGCTGCAATACGTTGCAAATCCGGCCAGATTTGCCGTGTCATTTTCATAATGACGAATTGGTACAACGGTGTGCCGACACTGATCGTCACGGCCGGCATATTCAAAACTGGCACTGCGTGGGGAGGGCGCTGGGAGAGCTAGACTGTGATCTGAGGTAATTTATTGCCAGCAAAGCGGCAGTCGAAGCAGAAGAGGAAAGCGGATTCCGGACTGATGGGGTTTAGCGACCTAGGACGAGACACCAGTATCGATTGCCGCCGGCCCCCGCCGATGCAAGTCCATAGGCGCGCACGTCCGATAGTAACATGTTGGCGCGGTGTCCTGGGGAGCCTGCCCACATGCGGATTGCGCAGCTTTCAGTAGCGCAGCCTGCGGCAACATTTTCGGCATGGGCGCCTGCGCGGCCGCGCTCGGAATAAAAGCCGTCGTGATCCATCGATCGCCGCGCGGCCATACTTCTGGCGTGCCGCTGGGCCATACCTTGGAGCTTGGCGGTCCGATGCAGCGCCGGCAGCCCGTGTGCGTGCCGGAAGGAATTGAGGGTCTGCGCAAGAGCCGGCGAGCCCCAGATCATCAGCGCCGCGATGACGATCACGAGCCGCGGCATTCTGGAAATCTTCAGAACAGGCGAGCCATGCATCATAGAAACCAAATGGCTGCTTTCGTGACCGCGACTGTCAACGAGTGCATGTTGCATGTGAGGCCTTGCGCGATTGAATTGCCGGCGCTCACAGCGCACCAGCCGTGAGGCCGCCACTTACAATATGAGCGCCGGAAACTTCATTTCGCCGGGACAATCTTTTGTCGCTGCTCGCCAAGCTTTTCGATCCCGAGTGTCACCACGTCGCCGGCCTTCAGGAAAATCGGCGATGGCTTCATGCCGAGAGCCACGCCTGGCGGCGTGCCGGTAATGATGATATCGCCAGGCTCCATCACAAAAAACTGCGAGCAGTACCATACGAGATGTTCACAATCGAAAATCATAGTCTTTGTATTGCCGCGCTGACGCTTTTCGCCATTCACGTCGAGCCACATGTTCAGGGTCTGCGGATCGCGAATTTCGTCTTTGGTCACAAACCACGGCCCGATCGGCCCGAAGGTCTCACAGCCTTTTCCCTTATCCCACTGTCCGCCGCTGCGCTCGATCTGGAAGGCGCGCTCCGACACGTCGTTCGAGAGGAAGTAGCCCGCAATCGCATCCTTGGCTTTGTCTTTCGCCAGATAGCGCGCGCGCTTGCCGATCACGATGCCGAGCTCAACCTCATAGTCGAGCTTGGTTGATTCACGCGGGATCAGCGTGTTGTCGTTCGGTCCGCAGATGCAGGTCGTCACCTTGTTGAAGATGATCGGTTCCTTCGGGATCGGCATGCCGGCTTCCGCGGCGTGGTCCGAATAGTTCAGCCCGATGGCAATGAAGTTCTTGACGTTCCCGACGCAGGGGCCGAGACGAGGTTTGCCGGAGACGGGCTTCATCCGCTTGAGATTAGCCTTGCGAATTTTGGCGAGACCACCCGAGGCAAGCATATCGCCATCGATATCCTTCACGATGCGCGACAGGTCGCGAATTTTTCCATCGTCACCGACGATTCCGGGTTTCTCGCGGCCGGGCGCGCCATAGCGGACGAGCTTCATTTAAGTCGATCTCCTGAGGCGTTTGTTCTTGAGAGTACGAATTGGCAGGTGGCGCCATCATGCATGCAGGCGGGCTGCGGGCAACCCTCCGCTTGCGGGAGATCGTCATTGCCATGCGCGGGAGGGTAGGCCCGGGCTGCCGCCGTGATGAATGGCTCGTCCGCGGTTATGATGGCGCCCATGGCGCCGCTGCCAATAAACGCAAGACTTTCAATGTGTTGGCAGGTCGTATGGTTATCGGCCAGTTTCGGATTTGAGCGAGTTTTGATGATCAGTTTCACGGTCCCATAAACAGGCCGGACTATTTTGCAAAAAAGCCGCTTCCGTCAGCGACCAAAAACCGACGGAGGGATCGATGGATGATCGACGCAAGGTTCAACGATTGCGAGCGCTCAAAGGCGGACGTGTCGCCATTAACGGCGCGGCTTGTATCGACTGCCGCGTCCGCAACATGTCTGCTGCTGGAGCGTGTCTGGAAGTCGTCAGCCAGCTAGGCATTCCCGACGATTTCAACTTGATGGTGACCAGCGACCTAGCGAGGCAAGGCTGCCATGTGGTCTGGCGCTCGGATAGCCGGCTCGGAGTGCAATTCACGAGCTGCTAGCGAGCCTAGAGCGGTCGGCTTTCGTATGGTTGAGCCGAAATGGGCACGGCTGCCAGCATATTGGCATTCGGAATCGGACTGTGTCGCCGCAGCCACAGCCCGATTTTTTTGGCGTAATCCATGCACTTTCAATAGGTTTCTACCGCCACCACTATTGTCGCGTGGGTCCACTCCCGTCACGATGCATTGGCACGAGCGCGAATCGACGGGGGTGACAATCATGTCACGGGGGGCGGCGGATTGCCTGCGGGCGGGCACTGCACTCGGGATTCTGCTGGTTGCAACAGTGCAGGCGGGGGCCGGCGCCTTCGCCATTCGTGAACAAAGTGCGTATGGGCAGGGCACGTCCTTTGCCGGAGTTGCTGCCGGCGGCGCGCTGTCATCAATGTTCTGGAATCCGGCGACTATGACGCAGGTGCCAGGCATCCAGAGCGAGACGGCGCTCACCGGGATTCTTCCCCACGCAACGCACACGCCGCTGCCAGGAAGTAGCTTGGCGGTTTTTGGGGGTGCGCCCAACAGCGGTGAAAGCGCACTTGTGCCTGCCGGTTATTTTTCATGGCAGATCATGCCGAATATCTGGCTGGGCATGTCCACCAATGCGCCTTTCGGCCTTTCGGTTAGCTTTCCTGATCTCTGGGCTGGCCGCAACTACGGCGCCGACACAACTCTGAAAACCTACACGGCGACGCCGAGCATTGCCTGGCAGATCAATAACTGGATCAGCGTTGGTGCTGGCGTGCAGATCCAATACGCCGACGCGAGACTTCAGTCTGGCCTTCTTCCCGCTTTCGGATCCAATGCAATTCTGGACGGCGCCGGATGGGGTTTCGGGTTTGCGGCTGGTGTTACTTTCACGCCATGGCGCAACACGACAATTGGCTTGGGTTGGCGCTCCGCGATCGATCAGGATATCAACGGAAGTCTGGCCGTTACGTCTCCGTTGCCGCTCACCACACCAGGTTCCGTCAACGTAACGGTTGACCTCCCCGATATCGTCACGCTCGGTATCCGTCACCATTTTGATGATCGCTGGACATTCATGGGAACGGTCGAGTGGTCTAACTGGAGCCGCATCGGCACTGCTGTTGTCACACAGCCCAATGGATTGCCCGCAACGATCGGCGGATCAGCAGTCACGCTCCCATTTCAATACGACGACGGCTGGTTCTTTTCGATTGGCAGCGAGTATAGGTGGAGCGACCGACTGACGTTGCGCAGCGGCATTGGCTATGAAATCTCGCCGATTAGCGACCAGGTGCGCACGCCGCGCCTGCCCGACAATGACCGGTTCTGGTTGTCCGTAGGGGCGAGTTGGGAAGTCTGGAAAGGATTTTCGTTTGATGTCGCGTACTCGCATCTTTGGGTAAAGGATCCGGACATCAACATTTCGGCGACATCCGGGAATCCGTGGTTCAATCCCGGTCTCCCGTTTGCGTACATTGGCGATGTAAGCGCCCACGTCGATATTTTTTCAATCGGGATGAAATACCGGTGGGATGAGGCCGCGCCTGTCCGTAAGGCGCTTATTACCAAATAAAACTTCAGAGGGGGTTGGGGGTGCGAGACCGGCAACGCTGCCGGTCTCGCTGTTTTTGCGTGTGTCAGAACGCGCCGTTGAACGTTCCGCCGTCGATCAAGAGATTTTGGCCGGTGATATATCCCGCATGCGCGGAGCAGAGGAATGCGCAGGCCGCACCAAACTCGTCCGGGTTGCCAAATCGCCTCGCCGGAATCGTGGCGATTCTTTCAGCAGCGATCTCGCTTGTGCTCTTGCCCCTCTGTTCCGCGGTCTTGGTCAATGTGCTGCGCAGGCGATCGGTGTCGAAGGCACCTGGCAGGATATTGTTGATGGTGACGTTCTTTTCTGCCACGGTTCGCGCAACGCCGGCGAGGAACGCGGTCAGTCCGGCGCGAGCTCCCGATGACAAGTCGAGGCCGGCCAGAGGCATCTTCACGGACCCGGACGTGATGTTGACGATGCGGCCGAATTTGCGCTGACACATCGGCTCGATCACTTTCTGGATCAGCTCGATCGCCACGACCATGTTGGCTATGACTCCATCAAGCATCTGCTCGCGTGTAAGCTCGCGGAAATTGCGCATTGGTGGGCCTGCATTATTGTTCACGAGAATGTCAGGCTCTGGACAGGCTGCGAGCAGCGCCTTTTGTCCCTCAGCCGTAGACACATCGGCAGCCACGGGCACAACTTTCATGCTGGTGAGGGCAGCAAGTTCTGCCGCGGCGGCTTTGAGTTTCTGCATGTCGCGCCCGTTGATCACAACCTCGCAGCCGGCTTCCGCGAGAGCGCGCGCGCAGGCTTTTCCGAGACCGCGGCTGGAGGCGCAGACGATGGCCTTGCGGCCGGCAATTCCGAGATTCATAGGGACCTCATGGGGGGCAGAATAAAGACGTTAGAGTTAAAGACGTTAGAGATTGCACGGAGGCCGTGGTCAAGAGTGCCTATCCCGCCTGGAGAGATCGACAGAGTGTCTCAGGTTGACCCAGAACGGGAGGGTGGAAGCTCAACGCCAGGCGCGGTAGCCTTTTCCATGGGCCTGATCGAGAACACCGGGTTGCCGACGGTCTTCGATATCAAGGCGGCGGCCGCGCGCCTTGCCGGCATGGCGGTGCGCACACCGGTGATCAGTTCGCCTGTGCTTGATGACAGGATTGGCGCCCGGGTTTTCCTCAAGGCCGAGACCCTTCAGCGCACCGGCTCTTTCAAGTTTCGCGGTGCCTACAACAAGATTTCATCGATTCCGCTCGAGCGCCGAGGCGCCGGGGTGGTCGCATATTCGAGCGGCAATCACGCGCAAGGCGTTGCATGCGCCGCGCGGCTGCTTGGTATGCGCGCAACCATCGTCATGCCTGCAGATGCGCCGAGAGCGAAGCGCGATCGGACACGCGCTCTGGGGGCCGAAGTCGTCCTTTATGACCGTAATACTGAAGATCGCGCCACGATAGCGAAAAAGATCGTGGCCGATCGTGGCGCCACGCTCGTGCCTCCCTACGATGATCCGCTGATTATCGCGGGGCAGGGCACCATCGGTTCAGAGATCGTGGAGGATCTCGCGCGACTCCAGGTCAGCCCCGAGATCGTGGTTGTGGGCGCCTCTGGTGGTGGGCTCGCCGCTGGCATTTCCCTCGGTGTGAAAGCGAACGTGCCTGCCGCAAAGATCTACGTTGTAGAGCCCGAGGGCTTTGATGATACCTTGCGTTCGTTCGCAAGCGGCAGACGCGAAGCCAATTCGCGCATGAGCGGCAGCATCTGTGATGCCTTGATGAGCAACACCCCGGGCGAATTGACCTTTCCCATCACACGCGAGCTCATCGGTCAGGGCACCACCGTATCTGATGCCGAGGCAGCACAGGCCGTGCGTTTTGCATTCGAGGAACTGAAGCTGGTTGTCGAGCCTGGAGGTGCGATCGGTCTTGCCGCGCTACTCGCAGACAAGCTGCCGGTGAAGGGCAAAGTTGTGGTGACGATTCTTTCGGGCGGCAACATCGATCCGGATCTGTTTTCCCGGCTCATCGCTAGTTGAACTTGACAGTCAGGTAAACAGCGCGAGCCGCTCTTCTTCGCTCAGGGCCATGATCGAAGCAAACGGATCCTCTTGCGAGGATGCCGTGCCGGAGCCTGCCGGGCCCGGCTTTGGCTCTGATGCAGCATTCACAAAGGTGATTTCGGCTATCAAGTCCGCATGCGCCACCGAGGTGTCGTGCACGAGCGCTATCGGCGGGAGCGGGCTTGCGCTTGGCGAAGGGATGGGCAGCTCCGGCTGTTCCGGCGGCGGCACGACGGCAAGTTGCGCGCGCAGATCGTCTCCTCCTTCGCGGCCTTGGTCGCTAATAGACGCGTTCGATGAATGTAACTCGAGATTGCTGCTGTCCGCTGCCATTGATGAGACGAACTCAGCAAGCCGCCGTCCCACAAGCGCCACCAACTCTGAAAGCTTTTCCGCTTTGAGGGCCTGAAGCCTGGCTTCCAGTTCGCTTTGCGCCCGGTGGATCTCCTCGAGCAGGTCCCGCAGCTTAACCTTGACCGAGAGTTGATCCTGCGAGCTGCTATCGGGGCCGAGAGTGTTGCGCAAGTTCTCAAGCGCGCTGAAGAAGGCGCCGGCATCAGAATTCGCATTGCGGCGCGCATACTCGGCAAGAAACGCACGGCCTCGCGCGCTGGCGGACAGTGCGTCAAGAAAAGCCCGATACTCCTCTTCCTCGCTTGCATTCCGCGGCTGCTGGGCTAGCGCGGTGGTCTGCGTCGCCATGTGCAATCCTTGCGAGTCCGTTTATCAACATGACGCATGATTCGGCTAGCGCCGCGATGTCTCCAATGTCAGTCAAAAAAGATGGCGTAGCCGCACTCAATTGGAAGAAAACTTGGATGTCCACTGTTCAGGGAAAGTCGTCCGGATTCGTACCGCGTGTGGCGGTGCTTTATGCCGCACTGTTCATTTTACTTGGCATTCAGATGCCGTTTTTTCCGGTGTGGCTGGAGGCGAAAGGCCTCGATCCCTCGGTCATCGGGATCGTGCTGGCCGTGCCCACGCTTTCGCGCCTCATCGCGCTGCCACCGGTTACGCGAGAGGCTGACCGCCGCGACGCGGTCCGCGCCTGCCTGATACTGGCATGCCTGGCGGCCGTGGTCGGTTACATTGCCGTCGGGCTGTCGAGCGGCGCCGTTGCCATATTGATCGCCTTCGCGGCGACCTCACTCGCCTCCACGGTCATGATGCCGCTCAGCGAAACCTACGCACTCAGGGGGCTGATGTCGCGCGGGCGCGCTTATGGTCCAGTCCGCCTATGGGGCTCGTTTGCTTTCATCGCTGGCAATTTGGCGGCAGGTTTCGCATCCGACTTTATCGCGGCAGGCGATCTGATTTGGCTCATTGTTGCGGCCAGTGTTCTGTTGGCGCTGACGTCGCTCACACTCGGGCCGTTACCGCCTAGCGCAGTCGTGCAAACTGCCGTGTCGCTCCGGCAAAGTCTGTTGCGCGACCGAGCATTTGTTTATGTGATCCTCGCATCGAGCCTGATCCAGGCTAGTCACGCCATGTTCTATGGTTTTTCCGCTGTCCAGTGGCGTGCCAACGGGATGGACGGCAGTGTCATTGCCACTTTGTGGGCGCTAGGCGTTGCGGCCGAGATCGTGCTATTTGCGCTCCATTCGCGTCTCCCGCCGTTCCTGCAGCCCACCCTGATGCTGCTCGTCGGCGCGTGCGGAGCGGCAATGCGCTGGATTGGGATGGCCCTCGATCCAGCGCCTCTAGCCTTGGTTGCCTTGCAGCTGTTGCACGCCATTTCGTTCGGCGCGACGCATATTGGGACACTGATGTTCGTGGCGGCTCGTGCGCCTTCCTCTCAGGCTGCGACCGCCCAAGGCTATCTTGCTATGGCTACAGGCATAGCCATGGCGGCATCAAGCGCCGCTTCAGGCGTTCTTTATGATGCCGTGGGCAGCGGCGCCTATGTGGCTATGGCACTAACGGCGCTCGCCGGAGGCGCTTGCGGACTGATAGCCCGAAGGATGGGGAACAATCCGGCGCGCTGAACGAGTTCTGTAGTGGGGACTTCGATCGCAGCTTTGCACGATTGAGGCCAGCTCACGGCCCTGCAAGAAAATCATCTTTCGCGAAAGGCCGCCATGCCGCTTAATCCAGCGCCGCACGGATGGAGGATAGATGTTCCAGAGCGCCTGCGTTCCTACAGGGCTGGTCACCGGGCGTCCATCACTGTCGGGCATCCAAGCCGCATGGAATCCGAAGCGCGCGTTCTGAGTCGCGCAGACTCGCTCGCGCGGCACAAGGCCCAGCACCAATGTGCAGGCCGAAAGGCAATTCCCGTCGATCACGACGTTCTCGCCAGATGAGCGCACTGATGCGAAGGCTTGCAGGTAACGGCCGATCTGGCCGCCACGATCTTCCGAAATCCGCATTGTCGCGGACGCTGATGTCACGGAAAGCGCCAGCACGGCACCGCCGAGCACAAAACCCCGAATTGTCATATCCCCGTCCCGTTATCGTCGGCCCGCCCATGTGACCGGCGCCGCCCGAAGTCTAAGCCAGAGGCAGGGCAGACGGGAAGCATTGCTTTTCAGAATCTACAACATGCCGCAGAATGGTCACGCTGCTGTCTTGCACATTTCATGAATGGCTTCAGAGTGCTAGGAACTTGCCCGAGTTCCCCGAGTCACCCCCATAGGCTTGGCGAAGGCGGATTGATAAGGCTGCCGCTGTAATGCAGGGCATGGGGGCGATCCGTTTCGAGCAGCAGCGGCCCATCCAGATCGACGAAACGAGCGCGCTGTGCGAGCAGAAGGGCCGGCGCCATGGCCAGAGAGGTTGCGACCATGCATCCGACCATGACTGTCAATTTCAGCCGCTCTGCAACTGCGAGGACGGCAAGTGCCTCCGTCAGCCCGCCTGTCTTGTCCAGCTTAATGTTCACTGCGTCGTATTTGCCCGAAAGCGCGACGATTGAAGCGCGGTCATGAAAGCTCTCGTCGGCGCAAATCGGGATCAATTTTGGCATCCGCGCCAAGGCCCCGTCGTTTTCAGCCGACAAAGGTTGTTCGATGAGCACAACGCCGGCTGCAGCGCAGGCTTCGACATTGGCGGCCATATTTTCCTCTGACCAACCTTCATTCGCATCGACGATCAGCTTCGCAGCGGGTGCAGCCGCACGAACGGCTCTGATTCGATCGCCGTCGGCCTGAGCGCCAAGCTTGATTTTGAGCAGCGGTCGATCGCCAGCTTTGCGAGCCGCCTGCGCCATTGCTTCGGGCGTGCCAAGCGAGATCGTGTACGCGGTTGTGACAGGGCCAGGAGCCGGCAGCCCTGCGATCTCGTGCACAGGATGGCCGCTGCGCTTCGCCTCCAAGTCCCAGAAAGCGCAGTCGAGCGCGTTGCGAGCGGCTCCCGGCGGCATCGCCGTTTGCAGGGCTAGGCGGTCAAGCCCATTTGCGAGCGCCGGCCGAACAGCATGCAACTGCGCCATCACGCTCTCGACAGTCTCGCCGTATCTGGCATAGGGCACGCATTCGCCCCGACCGCGCGCCACGGCATCGCCCAATTCGGCCACCACGACTGTGGCTTCGGTCTTGCTCCCGCGGCTGATCACAAAGGAGCCCGAAATCGGCCAGCGTTCGACGTTCAGTGAGAGAGTCAGCGCCATTTGAGTGATAGGATAAGGCGTTTTCTGTCCTGGGCGGCCGGATTCGGCAACCTTCGACACTTTGACAGGGGCGGGTCAAGCCGCACGTGGCCGCACGCACATTTTTGCAGGGCGGCAGCAGCGGAATTCATGGTGCTACAATGAGTGATCTTTTGCTGGAACGATCGGCGGACGGCGGTGTGCTCAGGCTTGCCGGCGAGGGTGCATGGGTCGCCGAAAATGCTTCTGCTCTCGAAAACGCGATCAGTGCCTTCGCCGCGCGGCATCCGGCGGTCAGGCGTGTCGATATCGACATGCGCGGCGTTGAACAGCTTGACACTTTCGGGGCTTGGCTCCTGGAGCGCCTGACGCGCAGCTTTTCCTCGCGCGGCTCCGATACGCAGATTGTCGGCCTCAAGGACGACTATCGCGCGCTCGTGGACGAAATTCATGCCGTGAGGCCGGTCCAGACTCCCACGCAGCGTGAGAATATCGTGGCCAGATCGCTCGCATCGGTGGGCAGGGGCATTGCCGCGATCGGCGGAACGTTTATCGCTGGCATGAACCTGCTCGGCGCGATTTCGCTTGCCTTGACGCGGGTCGTCGTGAAGCCCCGCACATTTCGTTTTGCCGCAATGGTGCACCAGCTCGATAATGTCGGTTGGCGCGCGGTTCCCATCATCGTGTTAATCACCTTTTTGATTGGATGCATCATCGCGCAGCAGGGCGTATTCCATTTCCGCAAATTTGGCGCCGACCTTTACACGGTCGACATGGTTGGCATTCTGGTGTTGCGTGAAATCGGCGTGCTGATCGTTGCCGTGATGGTAGCCGGCCGCTCGGGCAGTGCGTACACCGCCGAACTCGGTGCCATGAAGATGCGCGAAGAGATCGACGCGCTTCGCACCATGGGCTTCGATCCGGTGGAGATTCTCATTCTGCCGAGGATCATTGCTCTGCTGATCGCGGTGCCGATCCTTACGTTCCTCGGATCTCTGGCGGCTCTCTATGGCGGCGGTCTTGTGTGCTGGCTCTATGGAGGGATCGATCCCGACATCTATATTCAACGGCTGAAGGAGGCGATTTCGATCGACACATTTAGGGTCGGCATGATCAAAGCGCCTTTCATGGCATTGGTCATCGGCGTCGTCGCGTGCGTCGAAGGTCTCGCCGTGAAGGGGTCGTCGGAATCGCTAGGATTGCAGACAACCGCTTCGGTGGTTGAATCCATTTTCCTGGTGATTGTCCTTGACGGCTTGTTCGCAATCTTCTTCGCATCGATCGGGATGTGAGGCATGGGTGGCAGTAACGGCAAGGAAGTGGTGATCGAAGTCCGCGATCTGATCGTGGGCTTCGGCCGGCATGTCGTGCTCGATCATGTCAATCTGGATGTCTACCGGGGCGAGATCCTTGGATTTGTCGGTGGCTCCGGCGCCGGAAAGTCCGTCCTCATGCGCACCATCATCGGTTTGCTCCCCCGGCGGGCGGGCACCATCAAGATCTTCGGCGTCGATCTGGCCGCGGCTTCGTACTCGCAACGGCGCTCGGTTGAAAGACGATGGGGCGTGCTGTTTCAGCAGGGCGCTCTATTTTCTTCGCTGACCGTGCGGGACAATCTGCAGTTCCCGATCCGGGAAAACCTCCAATTGTCGCAAAGCCTTCTCGACGAACTGGTGATCGCCAAGCTTGAAATGGTCGGTCTCGACGCAAGTGTGCTGATGAAATATCCCTCGGAATTGTCAGGTGGCATGACGAAGCGGGTCGCTTTGGCACGCGCCCTCGCGCTCGACCCCGAGATCGTTTTCCTCGATGAGCCGACATCTGGGCTCGACCCTATCGGGGCAGGTGACTTCGATAGCCTGATCGCGACCTTGCAGCGCACTTTGGGGCTGACTGTGTTCATGGTCACTCATGACCTCGATAGCCTGCATACGGTCTGCGACAGGATCGCGGTTCTGGCCGATCACAAGGTGATTGCCACCGGGACTATGGAGACCATGCTCGCCTCGACGCATCCGTGGCTGCGCGCCTATTTCCATGGCAAGCGATCGCGTGTGGCCCAGCCTGAGTCAGCCCGCATGACCGAGCAAAAAAACGTCCCTTGAGGCGCCTCTGTCTTGGCCTTAGTCGAAGCGGCCGGCGGCATGCGCCAGCATCGTGTAGACCTTGCCTGTCTCTGAGGTGAGATACGTGCGGGCAACTATGTGACCGCGGTCGTCGCGCGATACCTCGTCGAGCAACCTTTCGAATTCGGAGATATATCGATCGACGGTTTGTCTAAACTCTCGGTCCGCACGATATTTCTTGCGTATATCGTCGAATGCCTGCTGACCCTGCAATGTATAGAGTCGACGAGTGAACACGTTGCGCTCGCCGCGTTTGTAACGGTCCCACAGGTCGGCCGCAGCTTCGTGGTCGATCATCCGGGCGATGTCCACCGATAGCGAGTCCAGAGACTCGATGGTGTGACGCGCCGGGCGATCGTCGTTTCCGCGCAGAGGCTCGCGAACGACCTCGCGAGGCAGTTCTCGGACAGGTTCCCGGGGAATCTCGCGCAAGTGTTCGCTTTCTTCTCGCGACGCACGGTTGAGCAGATCACTGAGCCAGCCACGCGGGGGAGAGCCTGCGGGGGCCGAAGACGCCGGAGGCGGTTCAGCGGTCGGCCGGTGCGGTTCAGGCTGGCTGCGGCGTGGCGCGAACCCGACGGTCTCACTGCGCTGCGTGGTTTGTACGGGTCGCGGCGGCGGCTCGTTGCGCGTGAGCTCGCTACGACCGCCTACAACGGCAAGCGTGGTCTCCTCACGTGCGCGGCGGACGGGCTCGACCGCGTCGAGATTGCGCCCGTGGCGCGCCACGATACGGTTGAGCTCCGCCAACGCCTCGATCTGGTCGACGATCACGCGGCGCATCTGGGCGGCATTGTCGGCAGTCTCCTGCGGCAGCTCGAACACACCTCGACGAAGTTCGGCGCGAGTCGCCTCCAGTTCGCGCTGCATTTCCGCTGCCATTTGCTTCATGCCCTGCACGGCTTCCGCAAACCGCTGATTAGCCTTCTGGAACAGTGCTTCCGTGTCCCCGGCCGTCTGTTCATACATCGACCGCATAGCTTCGGCGGCGCGCTGGCGTTCTTCCTCGGCATTTTCGCGTACGCGTTCATACTGTTCGCCGATGGCCCGCGTTCCTTCTGCGCTCGCTTCCGATACGAGGCGAGCGACCTCGCGCGCGCGCGAAGAAGCGGCCTCGAGCGATTCGTCCAGCAGCCCTGAGAAGCGATTAAGACGCTTTTCGAGGTCTTCGGTGCGGATATCGAGAGTAGCTACCAGGGAATCGAGCTGCACTCTGCGTTCATTGACGCTGTTGTCGCTGCGCTGGTTGCTCTGATCGATTGCATCGACCGCTTTGGCCAATTCACGGCCATGGGTGTCAAATTGCCGCGCCAACTGACTGAGATCCGAAATGACCTGCCTAGTGATGTCGCGGAAGCCGGCGATGTTCGTTTCCACTCGGCTCGTTGCATCGCTGGTGGAGGCGGTCACATCGTTCATCGCGTTCACGAACTCGGACACGCGCAACATCAGCGTATTTTCCAGCGCACCCATGTTCTCGTGGGCGCCGCTGAGGACTTCCTGGAGCATGATGTTGGCCTCGCGAAGCCGCTCGAAAAGGGCGGTCGTATCGGCGCGCAACATCGCATGCGTTTCCAGCATTTCCTTGACGGTCGATGTGGCAGTCTCTTGCGATCTCGCGATTGATTTCTGCGTGACCTCGTTGAGTTCGTTCATTGTGCGCGTGACAGTGCTCGTGGCCGCTTCGCCCGCACTGTTGATGATGCGGGCGATTTCGCCACTGTTGTCCATCATGGTGCGTGTGAACGTGAATCCCTTCTCCTCGATCGATTTTACGGCCTGATCTGTCGCCTTGGTGACATCCTTCGTGAACTGTGCGCTTTTCTCCGTCAGCGCTGCGAGCACGCCGCCGCTCTTTTCGGACAACACCGTAGTCATCTCATTAGCGCGGCGGTTAACGGTGCTGGCAATTTCGTCGGCTTTGCCGACGAAGCTTCGCGAGACTTCCTCGCTGACATTGATCAGCGTGCGTTCCACCTCGCCCGCGCTGGCTCGGAGGGCTTCGGTCGTGGTCAGTGCAAGCTGCCCCAGCGACCGCTCCGCCTCTGCCGAATTGACCTTGATCGCCTCGCTCAACTGCTCCAGCCGCGCGTTGAGTGCATCTGCAGCGGCTTTGCTGCGCGACTCTATCTGGCTGGTCACAGCCTCGGCTCGGCCCACCAACAACTCCTCGAAACGATCGATGCGGCTGTCGAAATTGTTTGCAACTTCGAGCGCACGCTGGCCGAGCGTCCGATCAACTTCGCTGATCTTGCTGCTGATCGTATCGGCGACCTCCGCCCCGCGGGTATTAATCGTTCCTGCAACGTCGCCGATGCGCTTGTCGAGCGCGTTGACAACGTCTTTGCCTCCGTCCGCCAGAGTTTTGGCGAGCTCTGCCACTCGGGCAGAGAGCAGCGTTTCGAATTGTGCAAGCCGCTGATCGAGCGTGCCGGAAATCTCGCCGGTCCGACCGCTGACGCGCTGATCGAACGTGTCGACGTAGCTGCGCAAGGCTTCCGCCACTTCCTGCGTACGCTGGCCTAGGCGGCCGACCAACTCGCCGCCATAGTTCTTCACGGTATGGTCGAATTCCGTGATGTGGCGGGTGATCAGATTTCCGAGCGTATTTGCATCGCGCGAGATCTTCTCGGTGAGCTCGGTTCCGCCCTGGTTGAACATGGTTTCAAAGGCCTGCAACCGGGCCGAAAGCATTTCCTTGACCGCTTCGCCGCGGCTGTTCAGGGCGGCAACAAGGCTCTGCGCGCTCTCCTGGAAGGAATCAGCGACCGCATCGCTGCGGCTGGATATCGTGTCGGCAATTCTCTGGCCGGTCTGCTCAAGCTTGGACACGACGTCGCCGCCGCGCAGAGAAAGATCGAGGATCAGAGAATCGCCGGTCGAGCGTAAGGTTGTATTCACTTCGTCCGCACGCGCCACTATCGAGTCCGCCAACTGCGAGCTCGTCTGAGTCATCGCATCTGTGAACTGTTGCGAATGTGCAGCCATTGTCTCGATGGTTACGGCCGATTTCTGTGCAAAGCTCTGCGCCGTCTGGTCGAGACGCGCAGTCATCATCTGCTGCAGCCGGGCAGCGAGTTCGGCAAACTCGTCGTGCACATGCTCTGTCTTGAAGTTCAGGCTGGCGGAAAGGCGCTCACTGGCGGAGGCGATGGCTGTCGTGGCCTGATCGCTCGTGGTCTCCAGCCGATCGAGGAGCGACGAGCCACGTTCGCTCAATGCATCGATCATGGAATCTCCGGCGTGACCGAGCGCCAGGGTGATATGCTCCCCCTTTTCGGTGAGCGACCGCGTCACCCGGTGGGCGACCTCATTCACCTTGTCGGCTACGAGATCGCCGACCGAGGTGATGTCGTGCGCAAGATCGAGATGCACGCTCGCAATGGCGTTGCGCACCTGCTCGGCCTGATTCACCAGGGTCTCGCGTTGGTTCGTCAGTTCTGTGAGCAGATCTCGAATGCGGACTTCGTTGTCGTTGTAAGCTCGTTCGAGTGCCGAAACCTCGTTATGGACGAGTGCTTCCAGCTCGGCGGCTCGTGCGAGAGCGCGTTCGACCCCGTCGCCCATGGCGGCAACTTCACGACGTATTGCCTGACCTACGGTTACGATAGACTCGCGTGCGACTGTCTCCGGCTGTGCCAGACGCATGGCGACGTCCGCCATGGACTCGGCAACAAGCCGCATTTCCTGCGCGCGGCTGAACAGATGGGCAAGCACAAAGAAGAACACCACGGGAATGACAGTAGCGGCGGTCACCGCAACCATTGCGCTGAAACCCATCTGTGACGTGCCGAAAGCTGCCTGCGGGTCGATCGCATAAATGGAAACAGTCACTGCAGCGACCCAAACGAGGCCGGCAACGCCTGCCAGGACATAGGCGAGGCGCGAGGATCGGTGCCGCAAGGTCTGTAAAATTTGGCCGATTCCGGCTCGATCGTCGTTCGCTGGCCGGCGCAGACCAGCATCGGTGGCAGGCCAGGGGCCCTGGGGGAGTTCGGCTGGAAACATGTCGGGGGCCGGGGCTGGCGAGCTATCCGCGCTGCCCTCTGCTACCGATGTGAACGGCTGCTCGGTACCCTGTTCGAGCGGGCGGATATTCAGGGCTTCTTGAATGGCGGTAAGCGCCTCTTCGGTCGCATCTTTGGTTTTCTTTGGGATATTCGCCATCTCGGTCGTCGCCTCGCCATTACGCCGGACTTTCGCCGCGGCCCGAACCGTCTGGAAAAATCAAGAAAATGCCGCCAGCGCGGCCTGACCGCGGCTGTCCACCCGGACACCTCCCAATTTTATCGCCCGCTAACCATACTATCGCCTTGGCAGAACGAAGGAAACCACGGCGGGAAGGACATTTCCATCATCGTTAACTGATTGCCGATCATAGCACTCCCCAGCGGCATCATGATGCCTGCAAAAATAAGGCTGCGATGGGGCTTGTGAGAGTTGCGAACAAGAGTTTTGACAATCGGCTCCTGAGAATGCGCAGCGAAGGCTTGCAGTGCCAGGTCCTGGGCTCCGGGACGGCACTCTTGCGGGCAAATCTCAAATGCAGGGGAGGGCGATATTGACTTCAAGCGGGCGGGCTCGAAGCGGCGAATTCTCGTCCGAGCAGCACTCCAGTGAGGCTGTGGATTTCTTTTAAGTACAAATGCGCTACCGGCGACCCGATGCATTGAGGCGAGTCATTCGATCGCAAACTTGGGCTCGCACATTGAAGGTTTTGCCGAAGCGGCTCGGAAAATCGACGTCGACCCATCCAAAACCGTCGTGATCGGCGAATGTGCACCGCTATGGCCGGTCCCGAGCAGGGGTGGCGTGGCTACGCGAATGACTATATAGGAAACGCGTCCTCCGCGGCGCCAGCCGCTTTATTCATTCTCCTATGCCGAAAGTCACGTATATCGATTGCAGCGGCACTGCCCGTACCGTTGAAGCAGAGGTTGGCTCGACCATCATGGAGACAGCCATCCGCAACAATATTCCCGGCATCGAAGCCGAATGCGGTGGCGCATGCGCATGCGCCACGTGTCATGTCTATATCGACGAGGCATGGCGCGAGAAGGTCGGCGGTCCGTCGCCGATGGAAGAAGACATGTTGGACTTCGGCTACGACGTTCGGCCGAATTCGCGCCTCTCGTGTCAGATCAAAATGACCGATGAACTTGACGGTGTCGTGGTCCGAACTCCCGAAAAGCAGGCCTAACATTGCACGACGATCTTGCGCCGAGCTAAGCTTCGCGCGTCGCTTGACCACGCTGGAGCGGACATGGCGCCCACTCCGATCAAGACGACCTGTTGCATTGCCGGGGGCGGCCCCGCCGGGATGATGCTTGGTTTCCTGCTAGCACGCGCCGGCGTAAACGTCATCGTGCTCGAAAAGCATGCCGACTTCCTGCGGGATTTCCGCGGCGACGTCGTTCATCCCTCGACCCTCGAATTGATGTATGAACTCGGGCTTATCGGTGAGTTTCTCGACCTGCCGCATCAGGAATTGACGGAGATCACGGCCAAAATAGGTACCGACAGCTTCACGATCGCGGATTTTTCGCATCTGCCCACACACTGCAAATTCATCGCGCTAATGCCCCAGTGGGATTTTCTGAACTTTCTGGCCAGGCACAGCGCACGTTATCCTTCATACGAGCTGCGCATGCGTACTGAGGCAACGGACCTGGTCGAAGAGTCCGGACGTGTGGTCGGGCTGCGGGCCAAATCACCAGAGGGCGAAGTGGAGATTCGTGCCGATCTCGTGGTCGGCTGCGACGGCCGTCACTCGACGATCCGAGAGCGAGCTGGACTCGTGCTCGAACACATTGGCGCACCGATCGACGTTTTATGGTTTCGCGTCTCCCGGCGTGCCGGCGATGCAACCGACAGCTTCGGCCATCTCGAAGCGGGTCGGATGATGGTGATGCTTGATCGCGGCGATTACTGGCAATGCGCCTATGTGATCCCGAAGGGCGGCATTGATCGTGTGAAGGCGAATGGCCTGGCGGCATTCCGCGAAGCGGTCGTCGAAATGACGCCGTTCTTCCGTGAGCGAATAGCCGAGATCAAGGATTGGGAGGACATCAAGCTCCTCACGGTCGCCGTCAACCGACTGACGGAGTGGCACAAACAGGGCCTCATCTGCATCGGAGATGCCGCACACGCGATGTCGCCGGTTGGTGGCGTCGGCATCAATCTCGCTGTGCAGGATGCCGTTGCGGCTGCCAACATCCTGGCGGTGCCGCTCAGGGAGGGGCGGCTGAGCCGCGACATGCTCCATGCCGTGCAACAGCGCCGCGACCTGCCCATGCGTGCGGTCCAGCGGATTCAGGTCGTGGTGCAGGACATGCTTTTGGCGCCCGCGCTGCAAAGCAGCGACACGCCCAAGCCGCCATTGCTGCTGAGATTGGCGAACCGGTTTCCAGTGCTGCGGCGTATCCCTGCGCGCCTGATCGGCATGGGCTTTCGTCCGGAGCACATTCATTCGCCGCAAGCGGCCTAAGACTTCATTCCTGCCGGTGCGACCTGCGATGATGTCAGACCCATCTCGTCGAATGCCCTGCGCACGAGGCCTGACGACTTCGCTTCTTCGATGAACTGGCTGACATAGGCAAGGGCGGCCGGTTTCCCCTTCGGCACGGCGATGGAGGTGGTGGAGTTCATGAATCCGCCGTCGAGAATGCGCGACCCGGGCACCTTGCCCTGCAGGCCTGTAAGCGACTCGCGGGAAAAAGCGATCGCATCGAGCCTGCCGTCACGCAGCGCCGCAACAGCGGCATCCGCTTTTTCAAATGCAGTGTGCGTAGCATTTGGGGCCGTTCGGCTGGATGTCCGGAATGTTGCCGTGTTCGCAACTCCGCCGATGCGCACCCCAGCCCGGTTTGCATCACTGACGGAGCCGAGATTGCCTGACGGGCCTACCAGATAAGTGCTTTGCAGGATGTGGTACGCGTTTCCGAAGTCCACGAACTTTTTCCGTTCTTCATCGACGGGAAGGAACGCCACGTCCCATTTGTTATCCGCCGCCGAGTTCTGCACTTCTCCGGAACCGTTGTGCACGATCAATTGGGACTCGACCCCCAACTGCTTCGCCAAGGCCTTCCCAAGTATAACGGCAACACCGCGATAGACTCCTGTTGTCTCGTCCTTGATAGCGAACTGCGCCGAAGGTGCTGGCGCTATGGCAATCGCGATACGAAGCTTTCCTGTTGGCGTAAGCTGTTGCGAAAGCGCCGCATCAGGCATTGCTCAGACTCCTTGAGGGCTTGAAAACCGACGGTCAGCATTTGCCACATGGCGCATTTCACAAAAGCACTCTTAGGTCAAATCCCGCGGCATCCCTAGGAGGTCACGAGCCAATGCAGGATTGCCGTGCAATGGTGTTGCCGATATCGCCAGATCCGCCGGCGCGCGTAAATAATATTCGTAAACGCGAACTGCAGTCATGACGGCGCTCAAGACGGCAATCCAAATGATCCGTGCGCCGTAGCGGTCGTGCGGGTTCGACAGTGCGCCGCAAATAAATGCATTTGCCACTATCGAGAACAAGCATGCTGCCAAAAATTCTCCTATATCATCGATTCCGCGCCGCCGAAGGGCGTACCACATCAGCAGCGGCAGGAGCGCAAGACTCGTGAGTGCAATTGGATAATGCAGACGATTGATCGCGCCGAAATTGATATCGCCGTGCTGCTGTCGCGCTGCGCGCATGGTCTTGGCGAGTTTGGGAGTGTAGCGATCCACGATGCCATAGGTGTGCCAAATCGAATTAATGACTCCTTCGCCTGTGTGCACGTCGAGCAGCTGCTTCCGCGTTGCGATGAGTGCCGTCTCAAGTTGCAGCAAAGGGTATGCGGAGAGACTTCCGAGGACGATCTGCCGCATCTCCTCATCCATGCCGGAAAAGCGTCCGAGCTTGTCGAACAGGGCGCTGCCCCAGAACCACTCGTCCGCATCGCGTGGTAATTCATCCTTGTAAGCGCACAGGATGAATCGTGAATGCGCGCAGTGTTCAGCCAGGTACTTCTGTACAATGCCGTCCTGCAACATGCGGCCGAACGAAAGAGCAAAGCCGCCCGGCGTCCAAACGAAGCGCTTTGCGATAATGGCATTTGCGGCGAAGACCAGGGCGGCTCCTAATGCCAACGCCAGACCTCCCGTCGCCAGACGGGCAAGCGGCAGGCGCTTCCGATCGAACATGGAAAGGATTCCGGCGCCCGCCAGCATCGCAAGCAGCACCGCGAAAGTGGCACTGTGCGTTGCAGCCGAGAAAGACACTAGAAGGCAGAGAGTGACCCACTCGAAACGGCTCAGCGCTGCTGCTCTGGCCGTCAACAGATATAACGCGATCACGGAAAGAGCCGCAAATATGTCCGTGAGGAGGATTGCCGTAAGCCACGGCAATGTTGTGACCGCGCAGAGTGCTGCGACCATTCCGACAAGCAGTCCGGGCCGGCCACCAAGTCGGTGCGCGCGCAATGTCAGCGCGATGATCCAAACCGTGAGGGCGCTCTGGCCGAGCACGACAGGCCAGAAGGAAAGGGGTGCGCTGGCAGCGAGAAACAGGCCGTAGATAACCGAACGGCTTGGGACGAGGTAGCCTTCATACCATCGTGCCAGGTAACCGCCCGTATCGTACTGGAGCAAGGGAAATCCATTCCAGACCGCCGGCAGGGACAACAAAACTGTCGAAAATGCGCTGGCGACAATCCAGGCTACGCGACCGCGCAGCAGTGGCACCGCGGTGCTTCCAAAAGCGTTGTCCATTCCAGTTTTGATATCGACTTGACCGTTGGGTGGCTAGGGGCCATTCCTCGCCTGGGTTAACGTGTAGAGGATGGCGCCCGCGTGTTCGTCGCTTTTTTCCAGGGGCTGAAGCAGGCAGGCGTTCCGGTGACGTTGCGGGAATATCTGCTGCTCTTGCAGGCCTTGGAAGCGGACATCGCGTCTCGCCGCGTTGAGGACTTTTACTATTTGTCACGTGCAGCGCTCGTCAAAGATGAGCGCAATCTGGACAAGTTCGATCGCGTTTTTGCTCACGCGTTCAATGGAATTGAATCTATTGCAGATCCTCTCGAGGCGGAAATTCCAGCTGAATGGCTCAAGAAACTTGCTGAGCGATATCTCTCCGAAGAGGAAAAGAAGCAAATCGAAGCAATGGGAGGTCTCGACGCATTGCTGGACACGCTGCGCAAGCGTCTGGCCGAACAGAAGCGACGGCACCAAGGCGGTTCAAAATGGATCGGGACGGCCGGTACGTCTCCCTACGGGGCTTATGGCTACAATCCGGAAGGAGTTCGCATCGGTCAGGATTCAAATCGCAATTCGCGCGCGGTGAAGGTATGGGACAAAAGAGAATTCAAGGATCTCGACGACGAGGTCGAACTTGGTACGCGCAACATCAAGCTTGCATTGCGTCGTCTACGCAAGTTCGCACGTACCGGTGCGCGCGAAGAACTTGATCTGGAAGGCACCATCAAGGGTACAGCTCACAAAGGTTATCTCGATATCGTCTTGCGCCCGGAACGCCATAACGCAGTTAAGGTACTGCTGCTGCTTGACGTCGGCGGATCAATGGATTGGCACGTCAAGGCTGCGGAAGAGCTGTTTTCTGCCGCGCGCAGCGAATTCAAGCATCTTAGCAGTTTCTATTTTCATAATTGTTTGTACGAGCGGGTGTGGAAGGAAAATCGCCGACGTTTCCAGGAGACGACACCGACTTGGGGAATCCTGCATACCTATCCCCACGACTACAAAGTGATTTTCGTGGGCGATGCTTCGATGTCGCCGTACGAGATCACTGCTGTTGGCGGTTCTGTCGAGCATTACAATGAGGAACCCGGCGCGGTCTGGCTCCAGCGCGTGACGCGGACTTATCCGGCTTGCGTTTGGCTCAATCCAATTCCTGAAAAAGAGTGGGCGTTCACTCATTCGATAGGCCTGCTGCGGCAAGTTTTCGGCGGACGTATGTATCCGCTCACGCTCGACGGACTCGAGCATGCCATGCGTGAGCTCGTCCGCTGATCGGCGCAGCGATCGCTAGGTGTTCTCTAACAACCTGAGGATGTCGAGCCGGTGGACGCGCTGCCGGGCGGATTGCTCGTCTGGTTTGTGCCTGCGGTCGGATTGTTGTTCGAGGACAGCGTTCCTGCCGTCGATCGGCTGCTCAGCCCCGTCGTGGACCCGCCGCCGCTGCTTGCCGAGCCGCAGGGGTGGCTTAGGCCGCTGCCCTGTGTGGATCGCGTATCGATCCCCGTGCGGCCATTGTTTGAAGATGGTGCCGTCCCAGAAGGAGTCGATCCGGTTCCCATCGATCCGCTGCTCGCGCCGGCGCCGGAACTGGCACCCCCGGCCGAACCCCCGCCGCTCGAACCCCCGCCGGATTGGGCGATTGCCAGGCCCGCCGTTGCGGCAATCACCATCGCAGGAAGGACCGTGAACGCAATTCCCTTTTTCCGCATCATATTGCTCCACTTTCTGCTGCAGTCTGGGCCAACGTGAGCGGCGAAAGGAAGTTTCGAGTTCGCGGCAAAGTATTTCAGGGACTGCGCGCTGACGGAATTGCGCTGGGTCAATTATGAAGTGATGATTTGGCGTATTCTTTAAACATGAGACGCCAAGTCGACCATCCATCCATTCGAAACATCACCGCAACCAATCTGGCCACGATGGCAGAGCGCCTCGAGGTGGCGACAGTTTCCGCCGTTTGGCCAACCGCCGTCTCTGATCTCGCGCAAGCCATCGATGCCTGTCGGCGTTGTGAAGCTGCCGATGTGTGTCGAGACTGGCTCGGGCGGGCACCTAGGCGCATTTCCGTTCCCCCGCCCTTTTGCCCCAATGCGGCGGTTCTTAAGTCCGCACGACGGTAGAGGACCATCTCGGCGCAGCACGCGGTAAATGCAGTTATCGGATCCCCGGATCGAAGTCCGACCCTAACAGCAGAGCCGACCGCCATCTGGTAGCAGAACGGCGTTTCGGTCGTGCTCCCATAGGAGCCAAACCGTGAATCCATAATTGAAGCTTTGGGCTCAGCGAACTGAGCTCGTTCCAATGCAAGCGCGACTTCCACTATGCCGCATTTGCCGGCTGAAGACGCTTGGGATCGTCCGGTGACATGTGTTCGCGCTGGAGCGCTACGGCCTCTCGCATGAGGCGGGCAAAGTCTTTACGGGCGGTTTCGAGCGCCCCTTCTACGACGGAGCACTGCATCTGCTCGCGGCGCAGCGACGCACTGAGCTCTTCGATTCTCTGATTGGCAGCCTGCTTTTCGGCTGCGCGAGCTGTTTCAACTGCGGCGAGCTGCTCGTTCAGAGCTGCAATTGTGTCTTCGGCGCGCGTCAAGGCTGCCTCCTTGGCTGCAAATGCGCGTGCGAGCGCGGTACTGCGCTCCAGCAGCGCGGAGCGTGCCTGATCCAATTCCTTGAATTCAGATTCGCGCTGAATGCGATCCGCTTCAAGATCTGCCACGCGGGCCTGCAACGCGTCGCGCTCGAGGGCGAGCTCGCCGGCGCGCCGGTCATAGGTGCGAATTTCATCAGCGCGAGCAAGAAGATGCTCGCGTGCTTCGCCAAGCAGTTTCTCACTTGCAGCCGCTCGAGCCTGCAACGCCTCGAAACGCATCCGTTGCGTCGTGATTTCGTGCTCGTGACGCTCGTTCGCTTCATCCAGCGCCGAAGCAAGGCGCGCGCGTTCGGTATTAAGTTCTGCGACATTTCCTTCTACGTGCCGCAACCGCCCCTGGGCCGCTGTAAGGCTGGCTTCAGTCTCAGCGAGTTTGCGCGAGAGGCGCGCTGCGTCGGCGCTCATCTTGTCGAGCGAGACCTGTTGCGCGCGCTTCTCGTCTTCGATCATCAGAAGCCGTTGGCGTGCTCCGTTGAGTTCGGATTCGAGAGTTGCGACACGCTTGTCCGCGTTTGCGAACCGCTCATCCAAACGTCGATTTTCCTCCCGGAGGGCTTTGCCTTCGCCGATCTCCTGCGCAAGCCGTGCCTCCAGATCGACGATTTGCGCCCGGCGGGCCGCAATATCGATCGCAATTTCCGATTTGGTGGCTTCCACCGTGCGCAGCAGGTTCTGCGTTGTCGCCAGTTCCTGGCGCAGGGCTTCGCACTCCTTCGAGGAAAGGCTCGCCTTCTTCTCGAGTTCGGCGACTTCGTTGCGAAGCTTGCCGTATGCCGTGCGAGTGTTGTTGAGGATCGTTTGGAGGCTGATCTTCTCGGATTTTTCAGCTTCGAAGGCTCTTAGCGCCTTGCTGACAGGATCGACGAGTTTGCCTACGGCATCCTTGATACTATCAAGCTCGTTGATCTTCGCGTTTGCATCAAGCAGCAAATTGCGCAGGGATTCATTTTCGCCACCCAACTGCACTCCAAGCGCGGAGAACAGTTCTTCGTCCAATTCGAGTGGATTCTCTGTCGCCGCGAGATTGCCCGGCGCGGGCTCGGCCGGCTGCTCATCCTGCCCGACTTTTCGAGCAAAGAACCCCCCGAATTTGCTCATAGATGGTCCCCTAAACGCCGATTCGCCCGGCCGAAGCGACGCCGAATCACTTGTTAACCGATCCTAACGGAATCTGAATTTCTGTGGGTAAATGAAAGGTTAACGTGTGCGACATTTCGGATAAAAAGAATGCCGTTTCAATTGTTTACGGGGCAGCGAGTGGCATTTCATTGACCCTCGTCGCCTGATCCTGGTGATCTTGCCCGTTTGCCGGATTCTCAAATCAAGGCGGCGTCAACCGTCTCTGTGGACGAGCGACGAGAGGGCGGGTCCACTTCTCTCCAGCCGCGAGCACGCGAAACATTCATGCTGCGGCGGCAACTCTCACTCAGGAGAGCCTGAAAGGAAGCAGCGGAAAGCGATACAGCTCGTCAGCGGCCGACCGCCGCAGTCGGGCCCCGAGCATCTCCTGAGTCCACCCGTTTCGCTATAAACAGGCCCTCGCAAAGCCTGAAAGTCATTTCAGCTCCCGTGCCTTGCGGATCGAGCGTGCTCTTCACGGCAGGAGCCGCCTCAAGCAACATCGCACGAAGCAGGTCCTGCATTGTCGAATCGTGACGTCCGGCCCAACTTTTGAATTCCATTTTCTTGTAAATTTCTTCGTCATGTCGGATGTCGAGCCCGGCCTTCTGCAGCGCAGCGCGCCATTCTTTCACGGTCCACGCACGAAGGTGGCTCGGGTCTCGAAAACGTTCAAAAGCATTGATGTAGTCGCCAATTGTCCCCTGCGGAACGACGTTGTCGACTAATGCGAAGAGGCCATCAGGGCGCAGCACGCGATGCACTTCCGCAAGGAATTCGGGAATCGAGTCGAAATGGTGAGGCGCTATCCGGCACGTTACGAGATGAAACATGGCATCATCGAAGGGTAGGGACTCGGCCTTTGCATGCGCAATGCGGATGTTCGACAGCCCGCGTTTCCGCACTTCGCCCTTGACCAGATCGACCATCTCATCCGTGATGTCCGTCGCCCACACACGCGCCACATGGGGCGCAAAGGCATAAGCAACGTGGCCCGCGCCGGTTGCGACGTCCAGCACGTGCCAATCGCTCTGCGGTGATGTGAGCCCCACGAGCCTCTCGAGACTTTTGCCAAGCGCGTGGGGGACGCTCGTCAAATAGCTGGATGCCGTTTTTCCGAATTGCTCCTGGACGACGCTCTTGCTCATGGCTCCTGATGCTCCAAGGCAGGGTACTTGCGACTGCATCCAGATTGCGCGAGGCGCGAGCCTCGACAAAAAGCCACGTCAGAGCGTGCTAGTGGCTATCCCGATCGCCGCCGCCGAGATCATCATAGCCGTGCCGATGGCTGTAGAACACGAGGGCCATCAATCCACCGCCGACGAGGAGTGATATCACAACGCCGCCGACGATCGCGACGTAGCCGTAGACAGGGATTGGTCCGCCGCCGAGGTGGCTCCATGCCATGACCGCAAACCACAGAGCCAGAGCCAGCAGCGCCAACAATGTGACGACGAGAAGAATCCGCATCGACAACATATAGGACTGCAGCCCTGTATTTCCATGACGCGGCTCGAAATAGCTCACGATACTGGACAGGCTGCGGTTCAGGACTTGGCAGCTGCCGCTGCAGCCGCCTCGATCGGAATCGCTTCCACGACCCTGGGCTTTCTCGCCCTTGCCGGGGCTTCGTCATTGGCGGCCTCGGCTGGCGGAACCGGCGCGTCCTCGATCGGCGCGCCCCGGCGCAGAGCCGACCGAAGTGCGGCCACTTCGCTCTGAAGCCGAGAATTATCCTTCCGGGCGGCTTCGAGGGCGCCTTCAACAACCGCGCGCTCCATGCGCTCGCGCTGCAGGGCGGAATTTAGGTCTTCCACGCGTTTTTCGATATTCGTGCGGCTGATCTGTATGTCCGCTTCCAAATGCCCATTTCGCTCTGTCAAGGCGGCGATCTTTTCTTCGGCGCGGGCGAGGGCCGTCTCTCGCATCTTGAGCGTCTTCGTCAACGCGTTGTTTCGTTCCGCCAACGCGGTTCTGGCCTGCTCATGATCCTTGATCTGCCGCTCGCGTGTTTCATGCAACGCTTCGATCTGCGCCAGCCGTTTTTCGGCATTGTTTCGAGCGATCGTTGCCTCGACAGACTTTCTGTCGAACGCGCGAACCTCTTCGGTGCGGGCGATCAAGTTCTGACGGGCCTCAGAGAGGAGCCGCTCGGCCGTGGCAGCGCGGGACAGCAATGCATCCAGGCGCATGTTGAGACTGTTGCGCTCGGCCAGATGTTGTTCTTTGGCCTCGTCGAGCGCTGCTCCCAACCGCGCGCGCTCGCCATATGTTTCGGCAAAGCTCGCCTCGACCTTCCCGAGTTGGGCTCGGGTCGCAGTCAGGCTGTTCTCGCTTTCGGTAAGTCGGCGGGTGAGCCGTGCAACCTCGTTCAGGGCCTGGTCGACTGCGACCTGAAGGGAGCGCTTTTCGTCTTCCAGCAGGGCAAGTTTCTCGCGCGCGGCGGCGAGCTCGCCTTCAAGCTGTACGATGCGCTTCTCGGCCGCATCGAACTGATCTTGCAGCGTCCTGCGAGACTCCGTGACCGATCGGCGCTGCGTCGTCTCATGTGTCAGTTGGCGGTCGAGCTCGGAAATTTGGGCGCGCTGAGCTTTGATTTCATCCGTCAGTTCCAGGCGATTGCTTTCCAAAGCGCGATTGGCTTCACGCGAAAGCTCCAGTTCTTCGCGCAGCCTTTCGACCTCTGCTTCTGTTGCGGTGGCCTTTCTTTCGACCTGATAAAATTCGGTGCGAAGTGTCTCGTATGAACTGCGGGCTTCCGCGAGCATTCCGGACAAGCCAAGGGTGTGAGATTTCTCCTCCTCGAGCGCCCGCAGCGTGCTGTTGAACGGGGCGACCAGCTTCTCAAACGCCTCCTTGAGCTCGTCGAGTTCGCTGATCTTGCGGCCGGTATCACTTAGGAGATTGCGCAGAGCCTCATTTTGCTCGCCCATGCGCGAGCCGACATCAGACAGATTGTCGGCCGAAAGAGGTCGGGCATCGTCTTCGTCTCGGGCGTCGGACATTCCACCCGGCCTGTCGGGGCCGCCCAGGCCCTTCCGGGCAAAAAGGTCCGACAATTTGGCCATAGCGACGCCTCCCCAACCCCGAAACGCCTGCGAACCGCCCCACCGCCGCGGCAGGAAGGTACGATATTATATAGCTCTGAGGTTGGAAACACTGGCGCTTCCTGCCTGTGAGTTTCGTCGCGTGAAACCGTATGCACGACGGATATAGCCGAACTCTCGCATCAACTTAGGCCCAACGAAGGATGCAGCCAAAGCCGTCGAGCGGATTTATTTCCGCCCAGACGCGTTGCGTACTTTTGTCTGCCTCCAAGACTTGTATCGCAGAAGTGATCTATCGCAGATGAGAAACGAAGGCGCTTGCAAATCGTTCGGAAATCAGGAGTCAACACGGAGCAAAGCTTGTTGATTTGAGGCCTCTCATCGAGAGGTTTATTTCCCAGTTTGATTCCGAATCACAAGGACCGAACATTTGGCATATCGCACGACGTGTCCTGCATTCGAGCCAAGGAAATAGGTACGCATGGCAGGCCGATGCGAGCTCATCACGATGAGGTCGGCATTGAAGGCCTTCGCTTCCTCGAGGACCTCGTGATAGATCCCGCCTTGGCGCACCGTTGTCGAGACGCGGTCGGCATCAAGGCCGCACTCGCGCGCGATGAGTGCCAGCGCTTCTTCCGCTGATTTGCGTTGCTGTACGTCAAAATCGGGCGGTACGTATTCCGCCAACATCACCGGTGTCATGGCCAGTACGTTCACCAGTCGCACCATCCCACCGGAGGTCTTCGCCATTTGAACCGCGGTATTGATGGCCGGTTTGGCCAAGTCCTGGTCGGTGAGATCTACCGGCACCAAGATCTTTTTGTACATGACAGCGCCCCTCGTTTCGCCGTAAGGCCGTGATCATGGCACGTTTTCCGGCGCTCGTTGAGCAAGTAATCAATTCGCCGCTGAGGTCAGCGACTTAGGAGTGACGAAGCGCTCCAGCCGTCCGGATCTCGCGTGCAGTTTACCCCAGGATTCAAAGGCAAAATCGATGACCAGCAAAGCCGAAGTCGGCAGCTTTTCCCTCAGCCTCTCTCGTGCATCGACATCGCCGGAGGCAATCAGGGTCACGGCGACCTCGTGCAAGCCGGGATTGTGGGCCAAAATGAGCACACGCTGGATGTTCGCTGGAGTTCGCCTGATCACATCCATGATTGCATCCGGGCGTGCATCGTAGAGGAGCTCAACCAGCGACGAGGGCGGGGGGCTTTGCAGGAATTGAGCGGCCAGCTGCCAGGTTTCCTGGGCTCGCAGTGCCGGCGAAATCAGTGCCTGGTCAGGAAGGAGCGCATGCGAGGCCATGTAGGAACCGATCAAGGCGGCGTCGCGTCGGCCATGGTCGTCCAATTTGCGTGCGCGGTCATCCGTCCCCGGCAGAGATCGTTCAGCTTCGGCGTGGCGGAAAAGAAAGAGGCGGCGCATGGTCGTCCAAAGCAGGGAAGGGCCAGGCTCGGCAGTGTATCATGCTCTCGCTTCAAACCGAGTGGCGGGATATGAAGTCGGATGATGGGCTTCATGAGCAGCGGCGACATGGAAGCAGGATGGTACGAGGCGGCGAGCGTTGCCCGTCCGGACCGCCCGCGCCTGAATGTCGACCTCGACGTGGACGTCTGCGTCATTGGAGCCGGTCTGGCCGGCTTGACCATTGCGCGTGAAGTGGCCACGCGCGGATGGTCGGTTGCGGTTCTCGAAGCTGGACGCATCGCCTGGGCTGCGTCAGGCCGCAGCATGGGGTTTGTTCTTCCCGGATTTTCGCAGGACCTTAAGGAGATTATCGAGCGAGTCGGACTGGACCATGCAAAGGAGTTGTGGGCTCTTTCCGAGCGTGGAGTCGAATACGTCCGCAGCACTGTCCTTGATACGCAGATGCCTGGCGTCGACCTCATCAATGGCTGGCTTCATGTCTCGAAGATCGACAATGACAGCGAGTTGCGCGCTGAATCGGAGCGAATGCGTTGGATAGGTGCTGATGTGGAGTTCTGGCCCCCGCAACGGGTAAGGGATCAGCTCCGCAGCCCGCGCTATTTCAGTGCGGTGCACTATCGACAAGCCTTCCACATTGATCCGCACAATTACGCTCTTGGCCTAGCCGCGATCGCCGAAAAATCCGGCGCTCGCATATTTGAGCAGACGCCGGCCGTCTCACTTGATCCGGCAGGCGTGCGGAAGCGGATTGTTACGCCTGCGGGGCGGGTACGTGCCGCCCACGTGGTGATGTCTGGAAATGTTCATCTCGGTGCGCTGATGCCGCAACTGGCTACGACCCTGCTGCCGGTCAGCACATTCGTCATGGTCACTGAGCCGATCGGCGAAATTCTGCACGATATCGTGCGGTATCGGGGCGCGGTCAGCGATACTACTCGGGCAGACAACCACTATCGCATTGTGGGGGGCGACCGCCTTCAATGGGCCGGGAGAATAAGGGTTTGGGATGCCAATCCGCGCTCGATCGCGCGCGCCCTTGCCAACGACATTCGTCGGACTTTTCCCGATCTGGGGCGAGTGGAAGTTGCGCACTGCTGGCGCGGGACGTTAGGGCGTACCGTCCACCGCATGCCGCAGATTGGGGAGCTTGAACCGGGTGTGTGGCTGTCGAGCGGCTTTGGCGCTCACGGACTGAATACGAGTGCCATGGCGGGCGAACTCGTCGCGCGCGGCATTGTCGACGCGGATCAAACCTGGCGCCTTTTCGCGCCGTACGAATTGGTTTGGGCCGGCGGAGTTCTCGGCAGAGCTCTCGCACAGGCGCTGTACTGGGGCACGAGACCGCTCGATCGCATTGCACAGGAAACGTCGCGTTACAGGGCGCGAGTGCGCAGACGAAAGGCCGCCCATAAAATGGCGAAGGATTCGGTGAGCGCGAGCAATTGAAAGATCACCCGCGCGCTTACGATCGGCTTTCGCGCCGGCTCATGAAAGCTAGGCGTTCGAAGAGGTGAACATCCTGCTCGTTCTTGAGCAACGCGCCATGTAATGGAGGAATGAGCCTGTTCGGGTCACGCTCGCGAAGCGTTTCGGGCCCGATGTCCTCAGCCATCAGCAGCTTGAGCCAGTCGAGAAGCTCCGAGGTGGAGGGCTTCTTTTTCATTCCAGGCACCTCGCGAATTTCGTAGAAGAGCCTGAGCGCTTCGGCGACGAGCCTTTGCTTGATCCCCGGAAAATGGACTTCCACTATCGCCCGCATCGTCTCGGTGTCCGGAAAACGGATGTAATGGAAGAAACAGCGCCTTAGGAATGCATCGGGCAATTCCTTCTCGTTGTTCGACGTAATAATAACAATGGGCCGGCGCTTCGCTCTCACCGTCTCTCCGGTCTCGTATACAAAGAATTCCATGCGATCGAGTTCCTGCAGCAAGTCGTTGGGAAACTCGATATCAGCCTTGTCTATTTCGTCGATCAGCAGGACGGGCCGATCGTCGGAAATGAAAGCATCCCAAAGTTTGCCGCGTTTGATGTAGTTGCGGATGTCTTTCACGCGCTCATCGCCAAGCTGACTGTCGCGGAGGCGTGACACTGCGTCATATTCATAGAGACCCTGCAGCGCCTTGGTCGTCGACTTGATATGCCACTCGATGAGGGGGGCCCCGATCGCTCTTGCAATTTCCAGCGCGAGGATAGTCTTGCCTGTTCCTGGCTCGCCCTTCACCAGCAGTGGACGCTCAAGAGTGATCGCCGCATTGACGGCTACTTTGAGGTCCTTGGTTGCCACATAGGCCTTGGTGCCTTCGAAACGCATGCACTTGCTCCGTCGTCGCCCTGACCCGGATCGGCGTGAATGCGCACGGCCTCAGGCAGCGCCCCGGGCTAGCCTCTTACCGCGCGCTCAAGCAGGTTCTCAAGCGCGGCGATGGGTGTGCGGTCCCTATATACTTTGTCCCTGCTTTGCGCCATCCGCGCGGAAATTTCGCTTCGGAACTTCGGGTCGCGGCCGATACGCGTCGCAACATCCACGTACTCATCGATGTTCGTGGCAATGGTTTCTGTCACTCCCATCATTCGCAGAATTGCAGCGCTGTGCCGGCCGCGCATGGTAGCGCCTTCGAACGTGACCAAGGGCAGGGCCTGCGCCAGGCATTCGAGGGCGGAATTGCAGCCCGACCACCCGATGCTGTCCAGAAACACATCCGCAAGACCCGAGGCGGATACGAATTTGCTTTGACTGAGCCGGTTCAAGAAGACGCAATGATCATCGGCCCGAAGTCCCGCTGCCGAAAACGCGCGGTCGAGCCGCTCACGCAATGTGGAGGTGATTTTCGGCGCTCCGAAATGCCGTAAGAACACGAACTGACAATCGCCCAAGTTCTTGGCGATGCGCACCAGGACGTCATCATATTGGGGCAGATATTTGAACAGCGACTGCGCACTCCAGAACACGATCGCGCTGTCGCGCAGCCCGAGCTCGGCGCGCGTGACCGGAACTGGCTCTGCCGGAGCCGGATCATAATAGATCGAGAGATTTGGCAGGCGCACCAGCCGTTCCGTGTAATAGGCATCCGCGTCAGGCGGTTCCATCAGGTCACTCGAAAGAAAATAGTCGAGTGTCGATAGACCGCTCGTCTCCGGATGGCCCCAGGAATTGCATTGCACTAAGGCCAGCCGCTGGGCTGCGAGTTGCAGGGACGCAAGGTCCATCAGAAGTCCGGGATAAATGAGGGCGTGCGGCGCATCGGCGAGGATGATCTTGCGCCACCCGTCTGTATCGAGACTGCGATGGACAAAGCGGTCGCACAGTTCGGCTGCTGCGTCCGTCTGCTCGTCATGGATGGCACCGAGATGATAACCGGTGACGTGAAAACGGCTGCGATCGAGTTGGCTGACCCATCCTTTAATGGGAATTTTCCAGTTGGAGTGCCGATAAAAGAAACTGCTCACGATACCCACCCGGATCGGCTCGCCGGGTGCAGGCGGCGGGGCAAGCTGAGCAGGCGAAAATTGCCGTTCGACAATCCGACGGATCATCTCGCCATAAATCTTCTGCAGGTCCCGATCGTTCTGACCCTGATAGGCGAGAAGGAATGGATGCCTCGATCCAATGGCCTTGATCAGGTCGCCCTTGAGAAGTCCACGTTCGACATCGCTGCTCAGCCGGCGTAACTTCTGCTCATAGGCGGCGCGCCGCCGCTGAATTTCGGCTTGATCCATATAGATCACCGGCAGTTCGGCGAAGCAGTGGGCGAAACGGGCTTCCGCATGGCCGGGCTCCAGGGCCAATGCCTGCTCGAGATCAGCGGCGGCTTCCTCGTTGCGGCTGATTTCGAGAAGGCAGCGGGCTCGCTGATACCAGGCTTCCGCATCGCGCGGATTGACTGTGATCGCAGCAGTAAAATTCTCAATTGCATCGTCGGCGCGATCCAGGCCAAGCAGGACCCGGCCGCGATTGTTGCGCGACTCCCTGAAATCAGGCGCAAGGGTCAGCGCGTGCTCGTAGTCGGCCAATGCTTCGGGCAACCGATTGAGGCCTTCCATCACCGCGCCGCGATTGTTCAGCGCCTTCACGTAGCGAGGCCTTAAAGCAAGCGCCCGATTCAAGCTTTCCAGCGCCTCGTCATATCTGCCGAGCACGCGAAGCGATGAGCCCAGGTTGTAGTGTGCATCGGCATACTCATCTTTTAGCGCAAGGGCTTTTTGGAAGCACTCGACGGCCTCTTCGTGCCGTCCCAAACTCGCCAGCACCGCGCCGCGATTATTGTGCGCTTCGGCGAATTTCGATTTTTTCTTCAGAGCAGCATCGAAACTGGCGAGCGCCTCCTCGGTGCGATCAAGCGCGTGCAAAATCATTCCGTAGTTCACCAGAACCTGCGGTGATGGCTTGCGTGCGCGCATCGCGGCTGAGATCAGCCGCAGTGCACCGGAAGCGTCTCCTTTCGCGAGCCTGATCACGCTGAGCATCTGCAGCGCATCGAAGTGATCAGGCCGATGCGCAAGCACTTCTGAATAAAGCCGCTCTGCATCGGTCAGACGGCCCTGATGATGGAGAGCCAGCGCCTGCGCGAATATCTGCGGCACCTTCAGCGATTCGGATTTTGACAGCGGCGCTGTCGGCATGAATGACCCTCGAAATCGATGGGTAAGAAAGCCGAACTGAGTCGTCTAGCGTAAAAGACGGCCTGTCCGCGGCCTCGATTAACGCGAACGTGATAGAGCGCGAGCCTTGTTGATTTTGCACCGCGCCGCCGGTCGTCTATGGCAAAGTTGAAAGTTAAAGAGATTGATCAGGCGGGGGCTGACGAAAGGTGAACCCGTGATGATGAACCGCCGAGCGCTCTTACTCGGGGCCGCGATAGGCTCAGCAGCAAGTGCTTTAATTCGAGCGACAAAGGCCCAGGCCATGCCTCCGAGCATCGATTATCGCAATTTGTCGGATGCGGAGTGGCGTAAGCGTCTCACGCCCTCGCAGTACGAGGTGCTGCGCAAGCACGGAACCGAAAGAGCGGGAAGCAGCCCTCTCAACCGCGAGAAACGAAAGGGTATTTTCGCCTGCGCAGGTTGCGATTTACCGCTTTTCTCCTCCGAAACAAAATTTGAGAGCGGGACCGGATGGCCAAGCTTCTATAGGCCTTTGCCGGACGCCGTGGGGACCAAGATCGATCGGTCGTTTTTCATGACCCGAACCGAGGTGCACTGCAGCCGGTGTCTTGGTCATCTCGGACATGTATTCGAGGACGGACCGCCGCCGACCGGGCTGCGGTACTGCATGAACGGCACGGCCATGCAGTTCATTCCGGAAGCATCGTCATCGTCCTGATATCCATGCCGGCAAAATCTGCCGGAGGATCGGGCAGAAAGCACCGCCCGGCGGCCGCACCTCGCTTGCGGCAGTCCCGTTAGCTTTTGATTTTTCTGAAGTTTCCGGCTGGCACGGCCGTTGCGAGGGTGGAAGCCGAATGCGCAGCCCCGAGAGGGGCGAAGTGTGTCCCGTTCCGGAGATGACTCATGGGTTTGTTCGACGCTCTCACGACTGCGGTCAGCGGCTTGAATGCTCAGTCATTCGCGATGCAGAACATTTCGGGCAACATCGCGAACTCTCAAACCACCGCCTATAAAGGAATCGACACGAGTTTCGCCAACATGATCCCCGGCGACTCGGTGCCGACGCGCCAGATTGCCGGCGGTGTCATCGCCAATTCGCGCGCCACGAACAACGTCCAGGGCACAATTCAGAGCACCAAGTCCACTACGGACATGGCGATCAACGGCAATGGCTATTTCATCGTGCAAGCACCGACCGGATTTAGCGGCAACCAGCCGCTGTTCGGCGGAATAGATAGCTACACCCGGCGCGGTGATTTCCAGTTGGATGCGAACGGATATCTGGTGAACGGCTCCGGATATTTTCTTGAAGGCATTCCGATCGACCCCACGACCGGCAACCCGGTCGGCAGCGTGGCGGCTCCCTTGCAGTTCCAGGGCAATTTTTTACCCGCCAGTGCAACGAGTCAGGTCAACTACGGCATCAACCTGCCATCTTTGCCGCAGACCAACGCATTCACGGCGACGACGCCGAATTCCGAACTCCTCAATCCGGCGGACTTTTCGGTGGGCAATGATCCAACCATTGCGGGGACGGGGGTGGTCGTCGGCCAGGACGTCAGCACGTTCGTGAATGAGACGATCGATGGGGGTTCCGTCACGATCTATGACGCGATCGGTACGCCCGCGAACCTGCAGCTTCGATGGGCGAAGGTGGACAGCGTTGCGGCCGGTGGCGCGGACACGTGGGAATTGTTCTACCAGGCAGATGCCACGGCAACCGGTACCAACCCGGCGTGGATCAATTCGGGTATCAGTTTTGCGTTCGACGCAAACGGGCAATTGAATCCGCCGATCACCAACATTCCCCTAACCGGCGTGACGATCAACACCACGACCATAGGCAACCTCAACATCAGCAGTCCCACGGGCGGCATCACGCAATTCGCCAATACCAGCGGTGTGGCCACCGTCAACAACCTGCAGCAGAACGGCTACGCGGCCGGTCAGTTGAAATCAATCGCGGTCAGCGATGCCGGCAACATCATCGGAACGTTCTCTAACGGCCAAAACGTGGCTCTGGCCCAGGTGCCGTTGGTCCACTTCAACAGCCCGAACAATCTGAAGGCGCTTGACGGCGGCGCCTATCAATTGACGAATGAATCGGGACCCGCCCTGGCAGGGTCATCCGGCAAGATCATCGGACAGTCACTCGAGGCGTCGAATACCGATATCGCGACGGAGTTCACAAAGCTGATCGTGACGCAGCAGGCCTACTCCGCGAACACCAAGGTGATCACGACCGCAAACCAGATGTCGCAAGATCTGCTCAACGTCATTCGATAATTGGCATATGAGCGCCCACTGTCAGTGATCGGACCGGATCATGAGTCTTACGCAAGCGCTCTCTTCGGCTCTCTCCGGCCTACAAGTCAATCAGGCCGGCATTGCGCTGGTGGCGGCGAACGTCGCGAACGCCGACACGCCGGGTTATACGCGCAAGGTCATGGACCAAGTCGCGACCGGCACCTCGACCAGCATCGGCGTGCGTGTCAGCGACATCCAGCGTGAAATCGATCTCTACATCCAGCGACAACTCCGCATCGAAAACGCCGGTGCGTCCTATGCCGATACGCGTGCAAGAATGTACTCGCAGTTGCAGGAGATTTATGGACAGCCTGGGTCGGACACCTCGCTGGAGGCCGTCTACAACGGTTTCACGACCGCATTACAGGTGCTTTCGACGAGCCCCGACGATCCCGGAGCGCGGACCGGTGTCATCAACAGCGCGCAGCTTCTCGCTCAGCAGCTCAATCAGTTGAGCAGCAGCATCCAGTCACAGCGTGCAAATGCCGAACTCGCGATTTCCGACGCGGTGAACAAGGCAAACGAAGCGATGAAGCAAATCGCCTCGTTGAATCAGCAGATTGCGGCATCAACTCCCGGCGACGCGGCGACCGCTGCACTTCTCGACAATCGCGATGCCTATATCGATCAGCTTTCACAGCTGATGGATATCAACGTCATTTCAAGCGATCGAAATCAGGTCACCATCTTCACGAATTCAGGCACTCAGCTTGTCGGGTCGCAAGCGGCGCAGTTGAGTTTCGATGCGGTCGGCACGATGACGCCGCAATCGCAATGGAATGCCGATCCCGCGTTGCGCGGCGTCGGCACGATTACGCTGATCCCGCCGGCCGGCACGCCTGTCGATCTGATCCAGAACCGTGCAATCCGGTCCGGGACAATTGCGGCTTATTTGCAGATGCGCGACCAGGATCTGGTTCAGGCGCAAACGCAGATCGATGCTCTCGCCGCCGCCATGGCACAGGCGCTTTCGAACAAGGCAGTCACCAGCACACCGGTCAATCCGGCGCCGCAGGCCGGATTCGATATCGATACGGCCGGTCTGTTGGCCGGCAACACCATCACGATCAACTATACCGACACCGCGACCAATACGCCGCACACCATAACACTGGTCCGGGTGGACGATCCCGGCGCGTTGCCGTTGCCCGACACCGCTACAGCGACAGCGAACGATATCGTGTTTGGTATCGATTTTTCAGGCGGCATGGCCTCGGTGATCACGCAGATCAACGCTGCGCTCGCGGGCACCGGGATGACAGCGTCCAATCCTGGTGGGACGACGCTCGAAATTCTCGATGATGGCGCCGCCAATACAGTGAATGTCGACGGTGTATCCGGAGTAGCGACGGAGACATCGCTCAGCGGAGGAATCAGCCAGTTTCCATTGTTCACTGACGGCACCGCGCCTTACACCGGAGCCATTACAGCGACAGGATCGCAGCTGACCGGCCTGGCTGCACGGATCGCTGTTAATCCGCTGGTTGCGGCGGATCCCTCCAATCTCATCGTCTACCAGCCCGGTACGCCAGCGGGTGATAGCACGCGGCCGGATTTTATCTATCAGCAACTCACTGCTGCCGCGCAGACATTCTCGCCAACTAGCGGCATCGGTACGGTCACTGCGCCATTCATTGGCTCGATCCCGACCTATCTGCGTCAATTCATCAGCCAGCAGGGCGAGGCCGCAAGTTCGGCCAACAATCTCAAGCAAGGCCAGGACGTCGTCCTCAATTCCCTGCAGCAGCGCTTCAATCGGGCCTCTGGAGTCAATGTGGACGAGGAGATGGCGAACCTGCTGACGCTGCAAAATTCCTACGCGGCCAATGCGCGCGTACTCTCGGCAGTAAAGGACATGTTGGACACTTTGGTCCAGATGTGAGGATGACATGAGCATCTCCTCAATTGGAGCCCAATCCCAGCTCATCATGAAACAGCTGGTGCAGATGCGGGCACAGTTTGACGATCTGCAGCGCCAACTCGGCAGCGGGCGCAAGTCGGCCACCTATGCCGGTCTTGGCATCGATCGCGGCGTCACGGTCAGCTTGAATTCTCAGCTCTCGGCGATCAAGTCGTACGATGACACGATTCAGAACGTGATGGCACGTATCAACCTGATGAACACCGCGCTCGGCAACATGATCGATATTTCGAGCCAGGTGAAAGCGGCGATGGTGCAGGCGAACGGCGTCAGTAACGGCAGCGGCGCAGAAGTAGCGCAGCAGACCGGGCTGAACTCTCTTGATCAACTATTGGCCTTGCTCAATGCGCGGGCCGGAGATCGCTACCTGTTTTCTGGACGCGCCACCGACACTCCGCCTGTCGAGACACTCGATCATATTCTGAATGGCAATGGATCGCGGGCCGGATTGAAGCAGCTCATCAGCGAGCGCAATCAGGCTGATTTAGGTGCCGATGGCCGCGGACGGCTGACCATTGGCTCGGGCGGTCCGAACATCGTCCAAATTGACGAACAGGCGACTACGTTCGGCTTCAAGCTGGGCTCAATCACAACCAACGTGACCGGTGCCACGACATTGGGTCCGACGGGGTCGCCGGCGTCCTTGAGCATCGACTTCTCCGCTGCGGTTCTAAATCCCGGACAAACCGTGACGGTGCGCCTTAATCTGCCTGACGGCACCACCGAAAACCTTACGTTGACCGCGACAGCCGACTCCTCGCCTGGAGCCAATGAGTTCACTATCGGCGCTACGCCCGGCCAAACGGCCAGTAATTTTCAAACGGCCCTCACGACATCGATCGAAAGGCTGGGCGCCTCGGCTTTGACTGCCGCTTCTGCCGTCGCCGCCTCGAACGAATTCTTCAACGCTGATGCCGGCAATCCGCCTCAGCGCGTTGGCGGGGCGCCGCCATTCTTCGCTGCGACGAACTTGGTGGCGGGCACGACTGCAAACACGGTGATCTGGTACACCGGCGAAAGCGGCAGCGATCCTGCGCGTTCGACGGCAATGGCGCGCATCGACCAATCCTTGTCGGTGTCGTATGGCGCGCGCGCCAATGAAGAAGCAATCCGCAATCTTGTCCAGAACGTGGCAACCCTCGCTGCCGTGACGATCTCGCCCACCAATCCAAACGGCGTCGCACTTAGCAGCGAGTTAGATCAGCGAATTGCCGTCAATATCGGCAACACCGGCCTCCAAACCATTTCCGATATTGAAACGGATCTCGCAAGTGCTCAGACTTCTTTGCAGGCTGCGAAAGGCCGGCATCAGCAGGCCTACGCGACCCTGAGCGATTTCCTCCAGCAGATCGATGGTGTATCGAACGAGGATGTGGGCGCTCAGCTGCTTACACTGCAGACGCGAATGCAGGCATCACTGCAAATTACCTCGATGCTCTACCAGACGAGTCTGGTAAACTACATCTAGCAGTTCGATCCCGACGCGATCCTGAACAACAAGATGCGCGAAACCGCGGGTCGTCCCGCAAAACAGGCTATTTAGGCCCCACCCTTTGAAGTTGCACGATGTCAAACAGAGGGATGTCTACGACATAGGCGTGTGACAGCACGCCGCCCTTCGGGCGGCGATGCGCGGTTATGACGATGCAATTCGAAAGAAGCCTGCTCTGGTCTAGGCGTGGCCGAGCAGTCCGGCCGCCAATTCCCGGTTGATGTTGATGAGGGATCCGAGGCTTTCGGGCCGCGGATTGGCCATGATCGCCAGCGTGTGACTGAACACGAAAATCCCGAGATTAGCGACGTTCTGTCGGATCGCGGCCGGCAGCGGATTTTCCGGACTGGTTGCTGAGGTCACGAAAATCGACCACAGTTTTCGATTATAGACGAGTGCCGCATCGAGTTCTGGGCGCTTTGCCTCCCAGCCATCATGAATGGCCTGCAGGCGTGCCGCCGCGCTCAGAAGGAGATCCGCTTCGAGTTCACGCGGATTTGCGGTTTGTTTGGCGACCGCGCCGTAGGTTTGTGCCGCGCGTTGCATGCTCTACCAGCTCCTTTTCGTATGCGATGAGTGCCTTTGCGCACTTAAGCGCCTTGTACATTTCGCCTGCGAGGATGTGATTGCTCACGGCGGCGATGTGTGGCCATGCGCTCGGTGCCGCCTGCACCAGATCGCGCATTAGAATGAAATAAGTCTCATGATGAAGACGAGGATCGCGGGAGGTATACATGAGCTGGACTGCGAGATAGATGCGCTTTGCAGGGGTATTCGCCTGCGCGGCCGTCATGATGTCTTTCTCGCGCAAGATTGGTGTGTCGCCCTCGATCAGCAGGCGAGTTCGCTGATCGCCATTGGTAACGATGCATTCTCCAAGGATGAAGCGTTCGCCGGGTTTGAGTTCGACCTTGAGGCCCACGTGATGCCGCTCCCCGCAATTGCCCTTCTTAATGATCCGGCGGTCTGTCGACCGCCGGATAAAATGTACTGCCTATTGGAACAACCGCAGCACGTTCTGATCAGCCTGGGCGGCGAGCGAGAGGGCCGTCGTGGAGAGCTGCTGACGAGTTTGCAGAGCGAGAAGGTTGGCGCCCTCCTCGTTGCTGTCGGCCAGCGTAAGACTGTCGGCCCCGTTATTCAGCGTGTTGATCATTGCCTTCGTGAAATTCTCGCGGATCTGCACCGTCGAGAGATTTGAGCTCAATGCTTGAGCCTGAGATCGCAAAGTCGTGAGCGCCGCAGTCAGCTGCGTACTGGCCGCCGCGATGTCCGCGCCCGTCGCCCAGTTGTTCGCAGACGTATTGATCCCAAGATCGCCATTTGCAGTATCGCTGAACGAGCTGACGACTACGGTCGAAGAGCCGTCTTCATTCATCGTGATCGTCAGGTCATTGCCGGCAAGAAGATTGATGCCATTAAATCCAGAGTCGCTGGCAAGCTGGTCGATTTGCGGTAGCAGAGCGTCGAATTGACTGGCCAGGGTGGCTCGTACGTTCGTATCTGCGGTCTGGTTGGCCTGGCTGACCAGCGCCTGCGCGGACTGCACAAGCTTGGTGATCGCCGTAATGCCGTTGTTGGCGGCCTGGATTGTGTCGATGCCCATCGCCATGGCATCGAGGAGTGAGCCGAGGTCGTTGGCGCGCACCGAAAGGCCCTGGGCGGTGAAGAAATTGATCGGATTATCGAGCGCCGAATTGACCTTCTTGCCCGTGGCGAGGCGGGTCTGGGTCCGGGTAATCAGCTCGGAAGTCTGCTGCAATTGCAGAAGATTGGAACGAACCCCCGGGGAAAGAACAATGTCACTCATGGCAAACTCCTCGCCTGCTTAGGGCCAAATCGCTTGCCGTGATAATGAAACGTTAGGGTTGATATCCGGTTAAGGCAAAAATTTATAATCCATTAACCATGACTGTTTGGAGCAAAAAAAACGGCGGCCTTACAGGCCGCCGTTTTGCTTTCGAGTCGGTTCGACTATTGGAAGAGCCGCAGCACGTTCTGGTCAGCCTGTGCGGACAGAGACAGCGCCGTGGTCGATAGCTGCTGGCGTGTCTGCAAGGCGAGCAAATTCGCGCCTTCCTCGTTCGAGTCGGCGAGCGTAAGCGCGGCCGAGCCATTCTGCAGCGTGTTGATCGTTGCCTTGGTGAAGTCCTGACGAATCTGCACGGTCGACAGATTTGCGCCGAGGGTCTGCGCTTCCGCCCGCAGCGTGGTGAGTGCTGCAGTCAGATCGTCGCTTGCGGCGTCGATATCTGTAGAGGTGGCCCAGTTATTGACTGCCGTTGCGATGCTTAAGGCTGTGCCTTGGGCGTTCGTATAGTCCACGCCTGCGATCGTCGTGGATGAGCTCGCATCTTCGTTGAAATTCACCGTCAAGGAGTCGCCGCCGAGCAGATTCACGCCGTTGAAGCCCGCGTCGCCGGCGAGCTGGCCAATCTGGGTCAGCAAAGCGTCGAACTGACTCGAAAGCGTTTCACGAGTCGCTGTATCGCTTGTCTGGTTGGCCTGGCTGACGAGCGACTGAGCCGACTGGACTAGCTTGGTAATCGCCGTGATGCCGTTGTTCGCGGCCTGAATGGTGTTGATGGCGTTCGACATCGAGTCGAGCAGGGCGCTCAGGTCGTTCGCACGGTTATCGAGGCCCTGTGCCGTGAAGAAGTTGATCGCGTTGTCGAGGGCCGAATTCACCCGCTTGCCCGTCGCAAGCCGGGTCTGGGTCCGCGTCATGAGGTCGGATGTCTGCTGCAATTGCAGCAGGTTCGACCGCACGCCAGCGGAAAGGACGATGTCAGACATCTTTACTTACCTTTCTGGTCTAATTGCCGTACTGGCAGTTACACACGTGTCGATCCAAGGGATCATTGAATTCATCGCACAGGCGCGCAAACGCGCCGTAAAGGTTCATGGTTAACGAATGTCGTTTAATGCGAATGAGTGCGCGCTATTGACCGCATCAAAGGCGCTGTGCCGAGGCCTATTCGGCGGCAGGCTTGGTTAGCAAATTACTAATGGCGATATTCTGTTAATCCCTTTTTGCTATCGTAAAAATGTCGGAAGCTATCGCGCGTGAAAAACCCCGATGATTAATGCGACGAGTGTATATGGACCACTTTTTCCCGCCAGCTCAGATTGGCTAGCCGATACCTACACGGCCATTCAGAATTCGAAGACCAGCGGCGGCCTCCTCGGCATGCTCGACAATGCGCGAGGGAACAACGGCAGCCTGAAGTCCTTCGTTCGCTCAAGCGCGAGGGCTGCCAATGCCTTGGCGTTGATTTCGCAAAATACGGTCTCGGGTGCCGGCAGCCTGTATGCGCAAATGGCTTCGCAAAGGGAGAAAGAAGCGGATGCAAAAAAGCTTCAGGAGGCCCTGGATGCGCTGTCTGCCTCAAAGCAAATGGTGAGGCCCGAAAACAAACTGGATCCCTTCATCTATTTTGACGACGGCTCGTCGATCGACACCAACAGCAACATTCTGACGCTCAAAGACGGAACCCAGATCGACATCACGACGGGTCTCGAAGTGATCGATACGTCATCGATCATGCAGCTCGCGAATGGCGCGTATCTGGATACGAAAAACAACATCCTCACCCTGCCGGACGGCACGCAGATCGATACGGTGACCGGTCTGAAGATTTCGGTCACTGCCTAGCAGTACGCTTTCACATCAGCATTTCCGCACCAAGTGATGTGGTTAACGCGACCTTAAGGAGCTCGACAACATAAATCGCGGACTATCAGCAGAACAGGATCGGGCGGGTCCATGCAACTTTCCATATTGCTTCCGACGAACCGACATGGGCCGGCGACTATTTCTAGAATTGCTCAGGTATGTAGCTGGGCATCCTCCGATATTGAAGTCATTGTCCGGGACAACTCGGGAAATCCGGAAAAGCGCGCGTTGATAGCTCATTTTTGTGACAAGCACTGCAGGATCATAAGTGTCGATCCATGCAGCTCCCTGGAGAATTATTCGGAAATTCTGAGATTAGCGTCGGGTGATTTCGTTTTTTATGTTGCTGATGATGACCAATGTTTTGATCGCGCTGTTCGTGCGCTGCCGAACGCCATCGATTTCCACGGAAAGGACCCGAGTGTCGCGGGCTTTACCGGCACTTACGCACTAGAAACGCCGCAGGGTACCGCGATCGTCAATTACAAGAATACGGACTCGGCAGATCCGGCAACGCGTGTAGCCGGATATCTCAATTATCCGGGACCTAATATGCTTTTTTATTCCGTGGTCAGGCGCAGCCTCGTGGAGCGGATGACCAGGTGCATGAACGCATTGCCAGTTTTTCTATCATTTCATGACCAGATCTTATGCCTGCTACAGTTGCTCAACGGAAAGTTCGTCCGAATACCTCATTTGCTATACGCCTACGATCTCGGTGTGTGGGGCGAAGCCGAGTCCGCGCAAAAGTGCGATGCCGAATTCTACAGAACTGCTGGGCTCGATTTGGCGACCAACAAACTACATTGGTTGATATGCGGCTTTGAGGGTGCTGCGCTCGTAATGAATTCGGATGTTCTTCCTGAGATGACTTCTGCGAAGCGCCAACCGATCGCTGACCTCTGGTTTTCAATGATGTTCGCGCGGTTTAATAACCACGTGCGCCTGACTTTCGGGTCCGGACTTGCCGCCACGGTTGATAAAGCCTGTGACGAATTACGCAGGGCCACGCATCAGCTCACGTTTGAAAAAATACTGTCCGAAATCTGCGGCATTCTTGCACTCTCGTCACAAGATCGGGCGCGCGCCTATTTTGATTTCTGGAGCGAGATGATAAGTCGTCATCATCCACTCCTCCGAAAGTCAGCATAGACTCGGCGCGATCTGCATTGACCCGCTTTTCGTGGCGGCGAGTTAATGTCTCGGCTCGCGTGGCTGGGATAACGAACAGTCGGTGCTACAGCGAACGACTGAGAGCTAGCGGCAGGGCGGCCTTGCGTGCAGGGGATTGTGTGCGGCCGGACGGGCCATAAGTCGAGGGCACGTGTTTACGTGCCAACTCACCAGAGACACCACGAATGATTCCTTCCGATACGGCATGCGCGGTCGCCAGCACCGTCAGATTCGTTCGCAGCACGTCGTGGAACACATCGTGCCGTTGTCGCAGGTGTTTGATCCTCTCAGGCAGCCAGCCCGCGATCGCCTGGCTCGCCGCTTTCATGCGATCGCTCTCGGCCGCGTAAAGGCGCAAGAGGTCGACCTTGGCCGTGGTCAGCACGGCTGCATCGCGAAGGCGTCCGGCGCGGACATGCTCGGTTTCTTCGGCCAGGGTCTGCTCCAGGCGATCGAGGATGTTTTCCAGGCTAGCAATGGCGTCGCGGGCCTCCTGTGCGCTTTTGATCGGGCCCTCTGCGTTCGGCAAGCTCATCGCTGTATCTCCTGCTGCGCGATCAGCGTGCGATAGACCTGATCGGCGATGCCGATCCCGCCTGCCTTCGCAAAGGATTTCGCGTATTCGTCGGTCAGCATCGAGCGCCACACGCCGACGGCACCGCCACCGCCGAACGGTCCTTCGCCCTGGATGCCGGTAAACATGTGCTGGAACATGGAGTTGAGAAACACCGCTTCGAAGTCCTGCGCTGCGGCGCGCGATTTTAGCTCCTTTGCCGATACTGGTTTGGATGCAGCGTGGGCATTCAGAATGTCGGCGGGCTTCGGCCCCGGAGCGGCAAAGGCAGCGGCCATCACATTACCTCGATATCGGCTTGGATCGCGCCCGAAGCTTTGATCGCCTGCAGGATTGCGATGAGATCGCGCGGGCCGATACCGAGCGCATTGAGCCCGTCGACGAGTTGCTGAAGCGAGACACCGTCCTTGACCACCGCAAGCTTCTTTCCGTCCTCCTGAACGCCGATCCGCGTGCGCGGCAAGACTCTCGTGGTGCCGCCGCGCGAGAACGGCAATGGCTGACTGACCTCGGGCGTCTCGCTTATCGTGACGGTAAGGTTTCCTTGTGCCACCGCCACCATCGAGACCCGCACGTCGCGTCCCATGACGATAATTCCCGATCGTTCATCGATGACGATTTTTGCTCCCAGGTCGGGCTCGATCTGCAGCTGCTCGACTTCGGTCAGCAACGAGATCACATTTCCCCGATACTGAGGTGGAATCGTGATGGCGACCGTCGCCGGATCAAGTGGTTCTGCGGTGGGAGCTCCGATGTAATCGTTAATCGCGGCCGCAATGCGCTTGGCGGTTGTGAAGTCGGGATTTCGCAATGCCATTCGCAGCTGGCTCAGTCGATTCAACGTGAATTCGATTTCGCGTTCGATCAGCGCGCCGTTGGCAATTCGGCCCACCGTGGGTACGCCACGCGTGATTTTGGCCGCGTCGCCTTCGGCCTGAAAGCCTCCGATCGCCAACGAGCCTTGCGCAACCGCGTAGACGTTTCCGTCGGCGCCGAGGAGGGGCGTAACCAGCAGTGTTCCGCCCTGCAGACTTTTTGCATCGCCGAGAGCCGAGACGGTCACGTCGATGCGGGTGCCTTGCGTTCCGAATGCGGGCAGGTTTGCGGTGACCATGACGGCGGCGACGTTGCCGGTGCGTATGGTCTGGCCGCGAATGTTAACGCCCAGTCGCTCCAGCATGGCCGTGAGCGACTGCTTGGTAAACGGAATGTTGTTGAGCGTGTCGCCCGTGCCGTTGAGACCTACGACCAGCCCGTAGCCGATCAGCTGGTTTTGCCGCACGCCCTCGATATTGGCGAGATCCTTGATGCGCGAAGTTGCCCCCGCCATGGCTGGGGCACACACGGCAAGGATCATTGCCAGGCATGCAGCCTTGAAAGTCCTCGTCATCACTGCTCCCCAATGTGACGTCTGACTGCGCAAACTCATGCGAATGGCGTGCCAGAGCTCGCCTCGCGTTCAAGCCATTGTTGTCACTTGATTTTACCTCGATGGGTGAAACGAGGACTCGATCGATGCGCGGCATCGATGCCCCTCGGCTGGGCAGATTTTGCCGGGCGTTTACCCCGGATTAACCATACGGCCTCAGGCTCGCGGTATTCGGGGACCGATCGTTGGGGGAACGCCATGCGCATCTACGGGGCTAATGGAGCCGCACTGGCCGGCGCGTCGGCAACGGCACGGCGTGCGAGGGGTGGCGCTTTCACCGTGAGCGAACAGGAGGGCGCCCGGAATTCGGCGGCAGCGGGCTCGCTGCGGGCAATTTCAACTGTCGATGCGCTGATCGCGATACAGGGGGTCGAAGACCCCAACGAAAGAAAGAGGCGGGCTGTAGCCAAGGGCCGTAATGCGCTTGACGTTTTGGATGCCCTAAAACTCGGCCTTCTGGACGGGAGCGTGGACCAATCGATGCTTTCCCGATTAAAGGTCGCATCAGAAGGCTTATCGGAGGCCTCTGGTGATCCTGGCCTAGATGTCGTGCTTGGCGAGATCAATCTGCGTGTTGCGGTGGAACTCGCCAAGGTTGGCGTTCGCTAGCAGCTCTCGCCGGCTGAACTCACTTCGAAGCCTTTGAGCTGTCGCCACAAAACAGCGCCCGCTTGATGCAGCGGGATATTGTCCGTCGGGGAGCGGACGTATATAAGCCTGCCGCTCAGAGTGGGCAGGCGAAGCCAAGAACCAGAAAAAGACAGGGAGTAGGTGGAATGTTGACGAAGGTCAAAAATTATCGGCCCTCGGACAAGGAGCCGTTCATGAACGAGCGGCAGCGCGAGTATTTCCGTTCCAAACTGCTCGCCTGGAGAGAAGATATCCTGAAGGAGGCAAAGGAAACCTTGCAGCATCTTCAGGAAGAGAACCAGAATCATCCCGACCTCGCGGACCGTGCTTCTTCCGAAACCGATCGTGCCATCGAACTGCGCGCACGCGACCGCCAGCGAAAGCTGATTGCCAAAATCGACGAGGCCCTGGCTCGAATTGACGACGGTACCTACGGCTATTGCGAGGAGACAGGCGAACCCATTTCGCTGCGGCGCCTCGAGGCGCGACCGATTGCAACACTTTCGGTAGAAGCGCAGGAACGGCACGAACGGCGAGAGCGAGTTTATCGCGACGATTGAAAAATTCGGCTGCGCAACTGCTTACGAGCGGACGCCCGACCTTTGTGTCGGGCGTTTTCCTTTTTTTACCGATCAAGAGCGCGGCTTCCGGCCGGGGAGCAGCCGGAAGCCGCGTCGTGGACGCCGCTTGCACTCGCGCGATGCGCAACGGCGCGGGAGCCCGATGAGCTACGCGGGACTAGAAGGGCAGAAGGATGTCGAACAATTGTTCGCCGTAACGGTTCTGCTGCATGTCGGTGATCTGACCGCGCCCGCCATACGCAATGCGTGCCTGCGCGATCTTGGTCGAATCGATCGTGTTGTCGCTTTCGATGTCCTCCGGCCTCACAATGCCGGCAACAATCAACTCGCGTACTTCGAAATTAACCCGGATTTCCTGTCTGCCCTCGATCACGAGATTGCCGTTCGGCAGCACTTGCGTGACCACTCCGGCAACGTTCGTCTGTAGGGCTTCCTGGCGCTGCACAGATCCCTTGCCGTCCTGGCTCGTGTTGGAGTCGGCGGTGAAGATGCGGGTTGGCACCGGCGTGTTCATGATCGGAACCTTAGGTTTGCCGAAGAAGTTCGCAATTCCGGAATCCTCCGTCATCACTCGACTGCGTTTCGTCTCATTGTCGATATTTGCTTTGTCGGTAATGTTGACCTTCACGGTGAGAATGTCGCCGACCTGATGCGCGCGCTGATCTTTGAAAAAAGCGCGAGATCCATTGCGCCAAAGTGAATTGGGGTTGTAGGCCGCAGGCAGCGCGGCAGGCATCGGCATCTGGACAGGCTTGTAGCCAGGCCGCGTCGTAGGGTTTTCGACAGCCGTCAATGGTGGCTGTTGTCCGATCGTCTTGATCCGATCGATCGCGGCGCATCCGGTAAGAAACGTGCTTGCCAGCACGGCCAAAGCCGTCTGACGCGTGACCATCATGACCTTCATGACTCTGCTTTCACCATTGCTGCACAATATTCCCAGGTAAAACTCAACTTGATCGACACGCGGTCATCGCATTAGCCAGAAACTCGAATCGCTCAGCGCCCGCGCGCCGTCGCCGTGCTTGCAGCGTCATTGGCTGCCAGGCGAGCAGACCCGCTACGGACCGCAACCCGGCCAGGGCCGACGATCACACCTTGAACGACGCGTTTTGACTGTTCGTTGAGAACGCTGATGAGGTCGCCTTCGCTGCCGCCGTCGGTCGCCTTTCCACGGACGGTGAGCGTGATACCCGGCACTTCATAGATCAGCGTCACGGATTCATTGCGCTGAACAAGGTCGGGTTTCATCAGTTCGCTCGTATGAAGCGGCCGCCCTCGCTGCAGGTTATTCCGCGCGGCCAGTCCGACTGCATCCTCGCGCCTGATGATCGTATCGCTAGCCACTGTCGAGCGTGGACGGCGCTCCATCATCACGTCGGCGTCCTTGATCAGCGCGCCGCGCTCGAGAGAGCGAGCGAGGATCGCAATCTCCACAGTGGCGGACGCACGGCCGGAAATGCGCTGGGCGCTGCGTCTGCCGGGGGCGGCAGGAAATTCAAGCGTTGCATCAAAGCGACCGGTGCGTGCATCGAAGTCCATCCGCGTGATATGGGGATCGCCGCTTGCCGCCGGATCCACATGGATGGAGCGCAGCTCCCTTGAAAAATGCACAGCGATGTCCTTGGGAGGCCCAAGATCAAATCGCGTGGACAATGTGCGCGCGATCAGATCTTCGATGTCTTTCGCCGGGATCGTACGGCTTGCGCGAGTGACCACTACATCGTGGATACCTGCCGTATCGACTCCGATAAGCGCGTGATCGCGCACAGCATTGAGCACCGCGTCGGCGGAGACCGTGCCGGTGTACCCAAGGTCCGGAGATCGGAAGATAGGAATGGATGAGACGACGCCAGCATTTTCGATGAGGTCCCCGATCCGGACAATATCGCCATTCACGACTACCTCTGGCTTGAGTGTCGGCCGTGGCGAGTCCGTGGCTTCTGCGTGAGCGGTCGCGGACATCGCGGCCAGGGCGATTGCGGCGGCACGGATGGATCGCATCATGATGAAACCTCAGCGCATCAGGTTGGAGGTGGCCGACAGCATCTGGTCGGCAGCAGAGATCACCTTGGCATTCATTTCGTAGGCACGTTGGGCGGCAATCAGGTCGGATATTTCGCTAACGGCCTCGACGTTTGCCTGCTCGAGAAATCCCTGTTGCAGATTGCCGAACCCGTCCGTAGCGGGGTTGCCATTCTGCGGCGCCCCGGAAGCCGGCGTTTCCAGATAAAGATTGTCTCCGATACTCTGCAGTCCGGCCTTGTTGACGAAGATCGACAGCTCGAGCTGCCCGACCTGGCTTGGTGTATTGGATCCGGGGATCGTCACGAATATCTGGCCCTGCGTATTCACGGATACCGACATGGCGTTTTGCGGAATCGTGATGCTGGGCTGCACGAGGTTGCCCTGTGCCGTGACCAGCCGGCCTTGGGCATCGAGCTCAAATGATCCGTCGCGGGTGTAGGCGGTGCGGCCGTCGGGCAAGAGGATCTTGAAGAAGCCTTCGCCGCGAATGGCAACGTCGAAGTCCTTGCCGGTCTGCGTCAGCTCGCCTTGGCTCATGAGCCGCGGCGTACCGACCGTTTTGACACCGGACCCAAGCTCAATTCCTGCCGGGAGGATGTTGCCCTGCGCCGACGTCTGGGTGCCAACGCGGCTGACATATTCGTAGAGCAAATCTTGGAATTCCGCGCGTTGACGCTTGTACCCGGTCGTCCGCATGTTCGCGATGTTGTTGGAGATGACCTGGACGTTGAGTTCCTGGGCCATCATTCCGGTCGCAGCCGTGTGGAGCGCTCGCATTACGAATCTCCCAAAATTCAGTTCGGCACTTCAGCGAGCTTCTCGATCGCCGAGCGCTGCAAGTCCGCCTGCTGTGAGAGCAGGGTGGCGATCTGGGTATAGCTCCGCGTGACTTCGATCATTCTGGTCATCTCGACGACTCCACGCACATTGGACTTCTCGATCGTTCCCTGGATGACGCGCGATGTCTTGTCTGCCTGCGGGACGATGTTTGGTGGCGCAGAGAAGAGGCTCGTTCCATCTTTCTGCAGCATGCCGGGCTGATCGAAGCTGACGAGGCGGAGCTGACCGCGTTGGGATTCGGTTGCGGCGTTTTCGCCTTCCCGCACGCTGATGGTCCCATCTGAGCTGATCGTGATCTGCTGATCTTTCGGCTGAAACGTGATCGGTCCGGATTCGCCGAGGACCTGATATCCCTCGGCCGTGACCAACTCGCCATTGCTGTTGATCTGCAAGCCGCCGTTACGCGTGTAGCGTTCGCCGCGCGGGGTCTGCACGACCAGGAACCCACGCCCATCGACTGCGACATCGAGGGGATTGTTCGTGCGTTCAAGCGCCCCGGCGCTCAGGTCGATCCATGTGGCACGATCCTGAACGAAGCTCACGCGGCGGTCCGGGATTAAAAAGTTATCGGCGCGTGCCGTGGGACTGATGAATTCTTCGAAGACTGCGCCGTCGCTCTTGAATCCACTGGTGTTGAGGTTGGCGATATTGTTCGCAATGACGTCCAACTCGCGCCCGAGCGCGACCTGGCGTGATAACCCGATCAGAAGTGCATTCTGCATCGGCAACTCCCCTAGCGATGCGGTGAAGAGGCCCTCCCGAGACCGGACTTCGCCGCGTGTTTGCCACTGGGCTCTCCCAAAGCCTGCGGCTACACACCCCTTTGCAGAGGCCGTGCCAAAGGAATAAGCGTGCCTTTTCAGATATTTAGCGGACCGACAGAATAGGCTGGCCGGCAAAAACTCACTCGTTCTCAGGGAGCTTCCCGGCAAAACGTGCCGGTGCACCGGCGTCCGGAAAGCATCTGTTAACCATACCGACCTAGGTTTGTTGAGGGGCTTCAAGAGCGCGCTGCCGGGCTGTTCAGAGGCAGGTTCGCTCCTTTCGTTCGCCCGATATCCGTAAACTGGAGTCATTTATGGCAACCAAGGCGAAACAGGCGGATGCCGAAGAGGACGAAGGCGCAGAAGGCCACGACGAAGCGCCTGCAGCGGCATCGAAATTCAAGTTCAAGCTGAAACTTCCGCCACTGAAATGGACGATCGCCGGCGCGGTGTGCCTACTGCTGGCGGCGGGCGGCGGAGGCGGCGCCTACTACTACGCGAAGGGATCCTCACACAAAGAAGAGCCTGTCGCCGCCAAGCCCGCGACCTTCGTGGATTTGCCCGACGTCCTCGTGAATTTGTCCAGTGCCGGCGCGGACCGCACGCAATACCTCAAGGTCAAGATTGTTCTCGAACTTCCCGACGCTGCTCTGGTGCCGCAGATCCAACCGCTCATGCCGAGGGTCATGGATGCCTTTCAAACTTATTTGCGAGAATTGCGGCCGACCGATCTCGACGGGTCCGCGGGTCTGTATCGTCTCAAGGAGGAGCTGACGCGTCGCGTGAACGCGGCCGTGGCGCCCAATCACATAACGGCTGTCTTGTTCAAGGAAATAGTCGTCCAGTAGACGCCGAGAGGCGGATGGCGGTTTCGCAGAATGGCATCAAAAGACCAAATCGACCAGGACGCGCTCGCGGCAGAGTGGGGGCTGGCGCTTGAATCGGATTCAGGCGCCGCCACGTCAAATGAGGAGGCATCTGCAGGAGGATCCGACGAAGCGGCAGCGCAGTGGGCTTCGATGGTTGACGATGGCGGCGGACTGCAGGCCGCCAAGGGCGGTGCCGAACGCGTTCTAAATCAGGAGGAGATCGACAGCCTGCTAGGCTTCAGCCTTGCGGACGTGTCGCTCAACGACAATTCGGGCATTCGGGCGATCATCGATTCGGCGATGGTCTCTTACGAACGATTGCCGATGCTCGAGATCGTCTTCGACCGGCTTGTGCGGTTGATGACGACCAGTCTGCGCAACTTCACCTCCGACAACGTCGAAGTTTCGCTGGACCGGATCACGTCTGTGCGGTTCGGCGACTACCTGAATTCGATTCCGCTTCCCGCGATACTGGCCGTGTTCAAGGCCGAGGAGTGGGACAACTTTGGACTGGCCACCGTCAATTCTAGCCTCATCTACTCGATCATCGACGTGCTCCTCGGCGGACGCCGCGGTCAGAGCGCGATCCGAGTTGAGGGACGGCCTTATACGACGATCGAGACCAATCTGGTCAAACGCATGATCGAGGTCGTCCTTGCGGATGCTGAGCTCGCTTTCAAGCCGTTGTCGCCAGTGAAATTCAATATCGACCGGCTAGAGACGAATCCTCGCTTCGCCGCGATTTCGCGCCCGGCCAATGCCGCCATTCTCGTGCGCTTGCGCATTGACATGGAAGACCGCGGCGGAACGATCGAATTGCTGCTGCCGTACGCCACGATAGAGCCGATCCGCGCGGTCTTGCTGCAGATGTTCATGGGCGAGAAGTTTGGCCGCGACCCGATCTGGGAGGGCCACCTCGCAACTGAAATCGGACAGGCGCAGATCGGTGTAGACGCGGTGCTCTACGAAGCCCGCCTGCCGTTGCGGCGCATGATGGGTCTCAATGTCGGCGATACGCTGATGCTTGAGATCAAGCCGGACGCGATGGTGGCGGTCCGGTGCGGACACATCACGCTTACCGAAGGACGGATGGGGCGTGTCGGCGACCGCGTGGCGGTTCGCGTGGCAAAACCGCTTCGCAAGCCGCGCACGACCTTCGCCATGTTCGAGAAGGCTGATGAGACAACAACTCCGATGGAGGTACCGTGAGCTACCACTATGGCTTCCTGGTCGAGACGATGGTCTCGGTCTTGCTCCTGCTCACGATTCTGTACTGCGTCCGACTCAATAAGCAGCTTCGTCTGCTCAAGGCTGACGAGCAGTCGTTGCGCGCGACCATTTCTGAACTGGTCACGGCGACGGAGATTGCGGACCGCGCAATCGCCGGCCTGAAATCGACCATGCAGCAAGGCGAACAGGCCTTGGCGCAAAGGCTGGAGCGTGGCGAGGCGCTCGCCGCCGAGCTCGACCTCAATCTTGCAGCGGGCAATCAATTGCTCGCAAGGCTGGTGCGCATCGCGGGATTGTCCCGCGCTGCGGATGAGCCTCAATCCGTTCAGGAGGCCAAGGCAGTGGCAGCGGCTGCGCAGGCCTTTGCCGATCGAACGCGCATACGGCTGAGCGACAAGGCTGCATGACCTGGTTTGTGCGCGAGGTCCGCCTGATTCCGGTCGTCCTCTTTGCGACGATCAGCCTCTTTGCCCTCAAGGTATCCGGTCTCGTATTCGATGGCGGCTATACGTTGGCCGAACGGCTGCAGGCACGGTATGCGGATCGTGCGGGCGCATCCAGCGGCGCCGGTGGACAGGTTAATCCGACTGTCCAGCGTACCGCGGGTGAGCGCGACCGATCACCGGAGCAGGGCCAATTCAGCTTCAAATGGCCGGAAGGAGATGTGACCGGTTCGGTCGGCGCCGAAGATAAGCAAAGTACTCCCGGCCTCAAAGTGAGCGACAAACCGCCGGATCCCACGAAGCTTGAAGTTGCTGGCGCGACTGTACCGCTCGAGCCCGGACGCATCGCCTCGCCGGGCGAGCGTGCAGTCCTCGAGCGTTTGCAGAGCCGGCGCCAGGAGCTCGACACGCGCAACCGCGAATTGGAGATGCGCGAGAATTTGCTTAAAGCCGCCGAGAAGCGACTGGAAGCGAAAGTCATCGAACTCAAGGACACGGAAAGCCGCGTGAACAATGTCATGGGCACACGCGACAAGGTCGAGGCCGAACGCTTCAAGGGCATTGTTTCGATGTACGAGAACATGAAGGCAAAAGATGCGGCACGCATCTTCGACCGGCTCGACATGAGAATACTCGTTGACGTGTCAACACAGATCAACCCCCGGAAGATGTCGGAAATTCTCGCGCAGATGTCGCCGGATGCAGCCGAGCGGTTGACGGTCGAGCTCGCCAGGCGCGCAGGCGCTCAGCCGAAGTCGCAAAATCCCGACCAGCTCCCCAAGATTGAAGGCAAGCCGGCGGCAAATTGAGCGCGCAAGACCAAGTGCGAAGCGCCGTGCTGTCAGGTGGCGACATCATTCAAATGGACACAACTGGAATCCCTTGCACTCGCGCAAAGGTTGTACCATGATCGTCCAGGGTGAACCGGGGGACTTTCATGCGTCGGGCCTTTCGCATCGCGATACTTGGCCTTTTATTGGCGGGCTGTGCGGGTCGAGACCCGCAACCTATTGCTACCGTGCAGCCGCAGGACGCGTACGCGGACTGCGCCATGATCCAAGCTGAAATTCAAGCCAACAACATTAAAGTCAAAGAGCTCGCAGACGAGCAGGGCCTCAAGGTAGCGCAGAATGTAGCGGCCGGCGTGGCTGGTCTGGTCATTTGGCCTATTTGGTTCGCAATGGACTTCAAAGGTGCGGCGAGTAAAGACGTTGCGGCTCTCCAAGCGCGTCAGCAGTATCTTGCGACACTGGCTACTCAGAGGTGCGCCGCTCCTCCGGCAGCTGCTTCTAAACACCCTCCCCGCGAGCGCACTGTGAGGGCATCCGCTTCCGATCCCGCGCCACCGGCGCCTCAAGCGACCGCCGAACCCGAACCGCTGGCTTCATATAAAGAAGAGCCTCACTAGAGTCCGTTAGTTCACCGGCCAAATGACTCTCGCGGTCATTAGAATGATGCGCCAGGATACTTGCTCCAAATTGCTGCAGGCTGACAGTCAAGCATATGGGGGCTCCCCGGAACGGGCGTAAAAGCTGCGGCGGCGAGGATCCATTGGCAAGCACCGCATCCTTAACGCCTCGTTAAACGGCGGCTCATAGGCTGTCGCGGCCGGCAGTTGCCGGCTGGAACTGTTCATGACGTCTTCGTCAGCCCGGACGAGATCGAGATGGATACTCGTGCTCGCGAGGTTGCTTCTGCAACCGCGGCGGCGGAAGCGCATTTGTGTTCTTTCTTTTTTTGCCGGCGCCCTGCTGTTCGCCGGCGGTTCACACGCGTCTGCCGATAGTCTTGTAAAGGGAGAGGTCAAAACCCTCACCGACGGCGGCTTCGCGCGGCTTTTATTCCAGTTCGAGGAAGCGGTTGAGGTCAATGTCCGCGTGTCCGGTGCCATAATCGTCGTCAATTTCAAGAAGCCGGTTGATGTCGCAGTTGAAAAGCTGAACGTCACTGCGCCGGACTACGTCAGCGCGGCTAGGCGCGATCCCGACGGGAGCGCAATCCGGATTGCGCTAGCCCATAAAGTGAAGGTGAACACGATCTCAGCAGCTGAAAGACTTTATGTCGATTTGTTGCCGGAAAACTGGAAGGGACCGACGCCCGGCCTGCCGCAAGAGGTCATCGACGAACTCGTGCGCCGCGCGCGCGAGGCGGAAAGTCAATTGCACCGCCAGCGTGTCGCCGAAAGGCAGAAAAAGCCGCCTCTCGTCAGGGTCAAGGTCGCCAGTCAGCCGACCTTTGTGCGTTACATTTTTGTGCTGCCCGACACCGTCAATGTCGTTCCCGAACGTGCGGACGGAAGGGTCGTTCTTAATTTCGATCAGCAGGTCATTTGGGACCTCGCGGACGCCAAGGCTGCGCTTCCTCCAAGTCTGAAATCGATCGAAGCCGAGGTTGACTTCAATTCATCCGCCGTCGTTTTTGCGCTCAACGGCACGCCGGAAGTCCGCACATTCCGCGAAGATCGCAGCATCATCCTTGACGTGGGGCGTGAACCCGCTGGTTCCAGGGACACTCGCAAGACATCGGGCCAAGCCGATGACACCAAGACGCAGGCCGAAGCACTGATGGCCGCGAAGGAGGTGATGGCCCAGAAAAAATCGTCAGAAAGCGCGTCTGCTGCTGAGCAGCCGAAATCGGGCCGTCTGGAAGACGGTGGACGAAGATCTGATTCCAAAGTTCATCAAGGCGCGCCCGCCCAAAGTGCTCCGCCGAAAGCCGAAGCTGCGCCGCGCAAGACTTCCGAAACGCCGGCTGCCGCGCCGAGGGCCTCTGCTGATGCTGAAAGCGCGGCGATGCCCGCGCGAGGATCCTCAAAGAAACAAGCCGACGCGGAAGCGGATGCAGCACCGGCATCGCGCGTTTCTGCGCGATCGGCGGATGCATCCTTTGATTCCATGCCCGCGGCAAACAAAGAGCGTGCCCCCCCGCCGGAACCGACAGGAACGGAGTCGCGCCCGGTTCAGAATGCCAATTCCGCACTGCCTGCGGTCAATCCAAACGCCGTCGTCGTGGCAAGCCTGCACCAATCGGGGAGTTCTCTGCGCATCGAGTTTCCATTTCCCGTGAGCACGCCTGCCGCAGTTTTTCACCGCGGTGATCAACTTTGGCTCATATTCGACAGCAAGGCCCAGTTCGATCTGTCGGCGATTCGTGCAGATGATGAAATCGGAATTCGGGACGTGTCGTTTCAACGTGCCCAGGATGGCGCCGCGATCGTGCGGCTCAGACTTCTGCGACCGCGAATGACCAGTCTTGAGGCCGATGGTCCTGCCTGGATTGTTTCCATTGGCCACACACCCAGTACAGCAACGCGGCCGCTTGGCGTCGCTCGCAGCATCGTAGGCAAGAACAGGGCAAGCCTCGCAATCCCGTTCGATCATCCGAGCGCGATTCACGAGATCGACGACCCCGCTGTCGGCGACAGGCTCATGGTCGTCACCGGGCTCGGACCCGCGCGTGGATTTCTCAAGGTTCAGGAGTTCGTGGAGTTGCGAGTGCTGCCTTCGACCCACGGGGTGGTGATCCAGAATGTTGCCGACGACATGACCGCGGAACTGAGCGCTGACAAGATCATGATTGGCCGGCCCGGCGGTCTATCCCTGTCGGCTACCGCACTCGGGCAGCAACAGGTTGCTATCAATTTCCGTGCGTACACTTTCGACACGCAACTCTGGGGCTTCGACCGCGATGCACCCTTCAATGCGCGGCAATCGGAGCTGGTTCGCCTCGCTGCCGCCGCGCCTTTGGCCAGGAAGCGTCAGGCTCGGCTGAATCTTGCGCGCTTCTACCTTGCCAAGCAAATGGCGCCCGAAGCCAAAGCCGTGCTGGATGTAGCCCTGTCGGACCAGCACGGCTCGGATGATGTGACGGGCAGCGTCCTTACGGCTGTCGCTGATGTGATGCTCGATCGACCCGAGGAAGCGCTGAAGCAGCTGTCAAAACCTCAAATTAGCAACCAGCAGGACGCACCGATCTGGCGGGCCATTGCATATGCGAAGCAAGGGCGATGGTCCGATGCGCGCAACATCTTCAAATCAGTGAGCGCAGCCATTGGTGCATTGCCGATCGAATTGCAACGGATGGTACTCAAGGAGGCGCTGCGCTCCGCGATCGAGGCGCGTGATTTCAACAACGCCACAAAAGTGGCCAGTGAATTTGAAACCGTCGGTATTCCGGCTGAGTTCGAACCGACCGTCAATGTGCTGATTGGCCGTCTCTACGAAGGCCTTGGCCGCAATGAAGACGCGCTGTCAAGCTATCGTGCCGCGGCGACGTCCAATGACCGGCGCGCTGCGGCGCAGGGCCGGCTGCGGGAGTTGCTGCTCACTTTCGCGACCGGCGGCATGGGCCGAAAAGACCTTACCAATGATCTGGAGACGCTCACGACTGTCTGGCGGGGGGACGAGACCGAAACAGAAGGATTGAAGGTCCTCGCTCACCTTTACACGGAAGACAGCCGCTACCGCGACGCCTTTCACGTAATGCGCACCGCGCTCCTTGCCCATCCCAACTCCGACATGACGCGCAAGATTCAGGATGAGGCGGCTGTCACCTTCGAAAACCTATTTCTCGGCGGCAAGGGAGAGGCTCTTGCGCCGATCGAAGCCCTAGGCCTTTTCTACGATTTTCGCGAATTGACGCCGATCGGCCGCCGCGGCGATGAAATGATCCGCAGGCTCGCCGATCGATTGGTTTCGGTCGATCTGCTCGATCAGGCGGCGGAGTTGCTGCAGCACCAGGTCGATCATCGTTTGCAGGGTGCGGCCCGGGCGCAGGTCGCAACGCGACTGGCCATCATCTATCTGTTGAACCGAAAACCGGATCGCGCCCTCGCGACCTTGCAGGCCACGCGGGTCACGGACTTGTCAAACGACTTGCGGGATCAACGTCTCCTGCTCGAGGCTCGCGCGATGTCCAATCTCGGGCGCCACGATCTTGCGCTTGAATTGATCGCGAACATCACCTCACGTGAGGCGACAAGATTGCGCTCCGACGTGTTGTGGGCGGCACGTCGCTGGAGACAAGCAGGAGAGCAGATCGAGTTGCTCTATGGCGAACGCTGGCGGGAATTTGCGCCTCTCAACGAGACAGAACGCTCCGATATCCTCAGGGCGGCAATCTGCTACGCGCTTAGCGAGGAGGTGATAGGGGTTTCGCGCCTGCGCGAAAAGTATGAGGCGAAGTTCGCCGACGGTCCGGACCGCCGTGCATTCGAGATTGTGACCGCGCCGATTGGCACCAGCGCCGCCGAATTTCAAGACGTTGCAAAAAAGTTGGCAAGCATTGATACGCTCGACGCGTTCCTCCACGACCTGCAAAGTCGCTACCCCGAGCCGCCAGCGGACGGCCGGCCGGGCTCTGCCTCCGGGGAGGGGGCTTTTCTCGCGCCTCGCGGAGAAAAACGCAGTCGGCCCTCGGCACGTCCGGTCTCGCTATCTCCGATAGGGGCGGCCAGCCGCAATGGTCCGGACAACGCAGCGCGCGGACCCGACAGGCAGCCGACAGGCGCGATTTCACTTTCCAATCCGCGTCAGCGGCCAAACTGACGAGCACCCGGGGGCTTATTAAATTGCCAGTTTAGGCGCCGTAACTCTGAATGAGCGATCCCGCGACCAGGCTCCAGCCATCGACAAGCACGAAAAAGATGAGCTTGAAAGGCAATGAGACCACAACAGGGGGCAGCATCATCATTCCCATCGACATGAGCACCGAAGCAACGACAAGGTCGATGATTAGGAAAGGAAGAAAAAGCAAAAATCCTATTTCGAAGGCCCGCTTGAGCTCTGAAATCATGAACGCGGGCACGAGCACCCTCAGCGAGAGGTCTTCCGGTTTTGCGGGCTCCGGTTCCTTCGCCATGTCGACGAACAGCTTGAGATCCTTCTCGCGCACGTTCTTTTGCATGAAAGCACGCAGCGGTTCGGAGCCGCGTTCGAATGCCTGCTCGGCGGTGATCTCGTTGGCGACCAGCGGTCTTACACCGGTTTCATAGGCGCGTTGCAGCGCCGGCCCCATCACGAACGCGGTCAGGAAAAGAGCAAGCGAGACTATGACCGCATTGGGCGGCGCAGTTGCAGTGCCGAGTGCAGTCCGCAGCAGAGAGAGAACCACGACGATGCGCGTGAATGAGGTCATCATGACAAGAATCGAGGGTGCAAGGGAAAGCACCGTGAGCAGCGCGATCATCTGAATGACGCGCTCGGTCAGGCCCGTGCCTTGTCCAAAGTTGACACTGATGTCCTGTGCCGCGAGCGGAGTCGCTGTCGCCAGCAGGGTCCCTGCTACTCCGACCGCCACCGTCAAAAGACGGACTCGGCGGCCAGAAGTGCCTCTCACGATTTTCCCGGTGGACGGCCTAGCAAGCTGGCCATCTCCTCTTCGAGATTTTCATAAAGATTCTTGCCCGGTGTTGGGGCGGGCTCGGTCCGCGGCTCGGGCTTGAATTCAAACTTGGGCTCGGATTTTGCTTCGAATTTGGGTTCTATTCTCGCCTTCAATTCGCGCTGCGCGACCCGCGCCGGGATCTCGGTGCCTTTGCCCGAACTGGCGGTCTGCCCGGCAAGCGGATCGGCCGCTGCAGGACGTCCTTCCGGTGCCGTCGGGCGGCGTAAGGCGGCCTCAAGCTGCTGCGCCATCTCGGCCAGGTTGTGATCGGATTGTGCAACTGTGGATTCGACAAGGGGCGGCCGAGCGGCAGGTTCAGATCGCGGGGCCGGACCACCGAGATCGGGGGCGTTAAATCGCGGCGAGCCATCGCCCAGCAGGCTTTCGGCGGCACGTCCACGAGACACGGGCTCGGATCCCGGCCAGGCGTCTTCCAGTGGGGTTGGGCGGCGGGAGACCGCAGGCGCCTCGCCGACCGGCTGAAGCGGCCAGCCATTTTCGGTTTGAGACGACGAGCGGGTCGCGGCATCGCCCGGTAAGGCGACTCGGGAGGACTCCCGTCCGATTTCGCGAGCGCCGATCGCACGCACGATATTGGGTTCGACCACAAGATCCGTTGGGCCGCCGATCATCAACAAGTGTTCGATGTTGTCACGGCGGATCAGCACCAGCCGTCTGCGCCCGTCAACGGTCGCGGCATCGATTACGGCAAGCCGAGGCTGGCGTCCGCGGCTCGTGTTTCCCAGCTTGTTCGACCCAAAGCGGCGCACGAGCCAAGCCGTCAGCCCGATGAGAGCCAATACAACGAGAAATGCGACGAAGAACCGGGCGGCCAACGGCATCTCCGAGCCGAACAAGCTCTCGAACATCAAAACGCTCCATGTCGCTGCTGCCGCCGATCCGGCGAGAATCACCGAATGGTTTAGACACTAGGCACTATTTGCCGACCTGAATACTAACAGAGTCCTAACAAATAAAGTGGCAATTTGCGGTCCGGCAAAAATGCGGCGATTTCTCGGGGTGCGGCTCTTTTCAGCCCGGTTCCAGTTGGGCTCTTTACTGTCCATTAACCATGAGCCCGGCAAAGTCTGCCTACTTCGGCGCATGCTGCAACGGGCATTCGGGGAGCGCACCGTGGCGATTACGGACATTCCAATTCTATCAATGCTCCACACGCGGCTTGGCTGGACTCAAGCGCGTCAACGGGTCCTCGCGGAAAACGTCGCCAATTCCGACACCCCGAATTTTCGCGCGCGCGATCTTGCGCCGCTCAAATTCGACGGCCCTGCCGCACCTCCGGCTGCACTTGCGCTGGCTCGCACGAGCAGCGGTCACATCGAGGGGGTGGGTTTGAGTCAGTCGCCATTCCCGGACGGGAATTCGCGCGTCTTCGAAGTGCGTCCGGCAGGCAACGCCGTAAGCCTCGAAGAAGAAATGATGAAAGTGGCAGCCAATCAGATGGATTTCCAGACCGCGACAGCTCTCTACACACGCAGCCTCAATCTCATCAAGACGGCGCTGGGCAAGCGTTGAGACGGCTGGAGGTCGCAATGGATTTCATCAAGACCCTGACCATCGCCGCTTCCGGGCTTCGCGCCCAGGCAGGCCGCATGCGCATTATCTCGGAAAATATCGCCAATGCGGACTCGACCCCGCAAAGGCCGGGCGTCGATCCTTATCGCCGAAAGATTCCGACGTTCCGCAGCGAGCTCGATCGAACGCTCGACACGCAATTGGTCGAACTCGGCAGGGTGCAAACCGACAACTCCGCCTTTCGCCTCAAATATGAGCCCGGACATCCCGCTGCCGACAGCAACGGGAACGTCAAATATCCGAACGTCAATCCGCTCGTCGAAATGACCGACATGCGCGAAGCTCAACGCTCGTATGAAGCCAATATCAATGTGATCAGTGCGACGCGCAGGATGATTCAACGTACGATCGACATCCTTAAAGCCTGAAAGGTGCAATTGCCATGGCAACGCCTCTAGCTGCCGCGAGCGCATACGCCAGCGCTGCTCGAATTGCGTCGGATTCATCATCTCTTGCCCTCGTGCGGCAACCCAGCGGTGCGAGCAGCGGAGAGACGAGCTTTGCCGCTGTGCTCAAGGACGCGATTGGCTCGGTCGTGGAAATGGGACGAAAATCGGATGCCGAGACACGAGCGGCTGCGACTGGGAAAGCCAATATCGTCGATGTGGTCACGGCGGTTTCGGAAACGGAGGTCGCCATCGATGCGGTGGTTGCCATCCGGGACCGCGTCATTCAGGCCTATGAAGATATAATGAAAATGCCCATCTGACGGGTGTACGTAATGACCGGACCGGAAGTTCTCGATGTATCGCGCGATGCCATTATCACCCTCGTGATCGTCGCGAGCCCGATCATGCTGGTTGGACTGGCGGTTGGTGTCGCGATCTCGCTGCTCCAGGCGCTGACCCAGATTCAGGAAATGACGATCGCATTCGTGCCGAAAATCCTGGCCATATTCCTGTCGCTGTTGATCGCTTTGCCGTTCATGGCCGAAAAACTTCATGCTGAAATGTTGCGCATAGCCGCGCGTATTATCAGCGGCTAACGCAATGCGGATCGACGTCTCCTTTCTGCCGCCCCTGGCTGCTGCATTCATGCTCACATTCGCCCGCATCGGCGCAATGGCCATGTTGCTGCCCGGAATTGGCGAGCAAACGATGCCGTCACGGGTGAGACTTGGCATGGCACTGGTGCTCACCGCCATCCTGCTCCCTGCCCACCAGGCGGCCTACGCAATCGATCTCAAAGCGCTGGGACCAGTGGTGATCCTTCTTTTCAAGGAATTGATCATCGGTGCCGTGCTGGGAATGACTGCGCGGCTCGCAGTCGCGGCGCTGCAGATCGCCGGATCGGTTGTTGCCCAGCAACTCGGTCTCGGGTTTGTCACGGCCGTCGATCCCACTCAGAATCAGCAGGGGCTTCTCGTCGGAAATTTTTTGACAGTGCTCGGCATTGCACTCGTCTTCGCGACTGATCTGCATCATCTGGCGATCGCGGCAATGAACGACAGTTACGAAATTTTTCGGCCCGGCGAGCTGCCGCTCATGGGCGATGCGGCAAACCACGTGACTCGTGTTGTCGCTACGGCTTTCCGGATAGGAATTCAGCTTACCGCGCCGTTCATCGTCTTCGGATTGCTGTTCAATCTCGGCCTTGGGCTGTTGTCGCGTTTGATTCCGCAAATGCAGGTCTTCTTCATTGGCCTTCCGCTCTCGATCATGCTGGGCCTGTTGCTGCTGCTGGTCGTGATCGGTGCCATGATGGGCACCTTTGTCGGCTATCTCGAGGGCGTGCTTTCTGATCTCGTGCGACACGGCTGACCGGAATTCGGCATGGCGGACGATTTCGGCGAATTCGACAAAACGGAAGAGCCGACACAAAAGCGGCTCGAAGAAGCATTAAAGCGCGGCGATGTCGTCAAAAGCCAGGAAGTCAATTCCTGGTTTGTGATCGCCGGCGCGACGCTCGTCCTGATGGCTTTTTCCGGAGCCATGAGCAGAGACCTGGCAATGATCATGCGCGGGCTCATTGCAAACTCATACGCGATAAGTATCGATGGTCAGGCGCTGCCGGGGCTTTTTCACAAGCTTGGCAGAGAGATGATTTCCGCAATCGCAATCCCGTTTCTCGTGCTCATGCTCGCTGCGCTCGCGGGCAACATCCTTCAGCACCGTTTCGTCTGGTCTTTTCAAGCTGTGACCCCAAAGCTTTCCAAGATTTCACCGGCGGCGGGATTGAAGCGCATTTTTTCCAAACAAGCCTTGGCCAACCTGGCAAAGGGAATCGTGAAGGTGGCCTTGGTCGGAGGGGTGCTGATTGCGCTGATGTGGCCGGAGCGTGCGCTGCTGGAAGTGCTTACGCGCAGCGATCCGTCGGTGATCATGCCGATGTCACAGGGTCTCGCACTCAAGATGCTCGGCGCTGCCGTTGCGATGCTCGCTTTGGTAGCTGCTGCCGACTACCTCTTCCAGTATCGCCAGTGGCATGAGCGGCAGAAAATGTCGCTTCGAGAGGTCAAGGAAGAATTCAAGCAGACCGAAGGCGACCCCGCGATCAAGGGCAAAATGAAGCAGGTTCGCCAGATTCGGATGCGCCGGCGCATGATCGCCGCAGTTCCGAAGGCGGCCGTGGTCATCACCAACCCGACGCATTTCTCGGTCGCATTGCAGTACGAGCGCGGCATGGATGCGCCGATATGCGTTGCAAAGGGTGTCGATGCGATGGCTCTCAAGATCAGGGAGATCGCCGGCCAGCACTCGGTTCCCATTGTGGAAAACCCGCCCCTTGCTCGGGCCCTGCACGCCACCGTGGAGATCGATCAGCAAATTCCGCCCGAGCACTACAAGGCCGTTGCCGAGGTGATCGGGTATGTCATGCGGCTGCGGCGGATGAGATCGACGACGCGGTAGGATGCCTGAGCATATCCATCGGGATCGGCGGGACTGGCACTTGCACCCAAGGGCCGGCTTAAGGCACTCAGAGGCTATGGCGACTCACAACCGGTCAATGTCGGCAAGAGCGCAACCACGCGTAGAGGGCAAGAAGGCGTTCGACAACAGCCGGAACGCAGCCCGTGGCAGTTCCATGGGCTTGGTCCTCCTCGTTGCCATCGCATTGATCGCTGCGGCGGCGGGTCTGGTTTCTGTCGGACCCGAGTATGTGGAATCCTACGTTCTGATATTACTCGCGGTTCTCGGCACGATCGGCGTTTTCGCCTTGTTCGCGATGGCGTCAGGCATCATGCGGTTTGCAGCAGCGGACCAGGGCGATCCGCTTCTGAAAAGCGTCGTCGAGGGAGCCTTCGACGGAATCCTCGTCACCGATCAATCGGGACGCGTTCATTTTGCTAACAGAACATATCTCGAGCTGACCGCTGCGCCCGATTTGCGTTCCGTGCGGCCGATCGAACGCGTGTTCATCGGCGATCCGGACGTTTCCGAATCGATCTATCGGCTGCTGAAAGCCGCACGAGAGGGTCGCCGCCTGCAAGAAGAGGTGAGAATTACGAGCAGCAGGGGGGAAAGCGGCCGGTGGCTGCGGATGCGGGTGCGTCCGCTCGGAGAAAACCGGCGTGATTCGCGAATGACCGTGTGGTCAATAGCGGATGTGACCCGCGAGCGGGAACGCCAGGAAAATGTGTTTCAGGAATTGCAGCACGCAATTGACTATCTCGATCACGCCCCCGCCGGTTTCTTCTCGGTCGATGGCGACGGGCAGATTGTTTATCTCAATGCGACACTGGCATCATGGCTAGACCATGATCTTGCGCAGGTTGGTGCCGGCTCTCTCAAGCTGACTGACATCGTCGCGGGCGAGGGTGCCGCGTTGCTTACTACCCTTAACGCAGCGCCCGGCGAAGTCATGACGGAGGTCCTGGATCTCGACCTCAAGACGCGCAGTGGCCGCCCGGTGCCGGTACGGCTTTTTCACAAAGTCGCCTTCGGCGCAGACGGATTTCCTGGCGCGTCGCGCACACTTGTGTTGAACCGTGCGCGGGATGACGGCAGCGACCCGCAGCGCGCCGCCGAAGTGCGTTTCATGCGTTTCTTCCAGAACACTCCGATGGCAATCGCGACCGTCGACAAGAGCGGGCGTATTGTGCGCAGCAACGCGCGCTTTGCACGAACCTTTGAGGGGCTGCTCAAGAGCGACGACAGATCGATCCTTTCGGTGGTTGCCCCGCGTGATCGGGCGGAGCTCGAGTCTGCGATCCGCAAGGCCGCGGAAGGTCAGGGCGATATTGCACCCGTGGAGGCGCTCCTCACAGGCGGTGCCGAACGATGGGCGAATTTTTTCGTGCTAGCTGTGGAAGAAGAAGATCGCGACGCGGAAGCGGCAATCGTTTATGCGCTGGAAACGACGGCGCAGCGCACGTTGGAGAATCGAATCCAGCAGCAGCAGAAAATGGAGTCCGTCGGTCAACTTGCGGGCGGTATCGCGCACGACTTCAACAACGTGCTTTCCGCGATCATGATGGCGACCGACTTCTTGCTGAACGCGCACAAGCCGACCGATCCGTCCTTCAAGGACATCATGCAGATCAAGCAGAATGCGAATCGCGCGGCCGCTCTGGTGAGGCAGTTGCTCGCATTCTCGCGCAAGCAGACACTGCGGCCGCAGATTCTCGATCTGCGGGAGACGCTCAGCGATCTCGGGATGCTGCTGAAGCGCCTTATTGGCGAAAAGGTGGAGCTTGAGATCGTTCACGGGCGCGATCTGTGGCCAGTGAAAGCCGACATTTCGCAGTTCGAGCAAGTCATCGTCAACCTTGCGGTGAACGCGCGCGACGCAATGCCTGGCGGTGGCAGACTGATCGTGCGCACCGGCAACGTGAGCGCCGATGAATGCGGAAACTTCGCGTACAAAGGGATGCCGAGGGCGGACTATGTTCTGGTTCAGGTCGAGGATACGGGCGCAGGGATTCCGCCAGAGATCATCGAAAAGATCTTCGAGCCATTTTTTACGACCAAGGAGGTCGGCAAAGGGACCGGCCTTGGACTGTCGACCGTATACGGAATCGTGAAGCAGACGGGTGGCTTCATCTATGCCGATTCCGCGCCGGGCCGCACGGCATTCCGGATTTTCCTGCCGCGGCATGTCCCCGGCGTGCAAGACGCATCCCAGCAGATTGCCGAGACTGAGGCCCCGGCCATTGCTGATGTGATGTCCGCAGCGGACAGCCTCGCGAAGACAGCCGTGGCCGATCTGACCGGCGAGGGGACAATACTGCTGGTCGAAGATGAAGAAGGCCTGCGCGCCCTTAACGCTCGGGGGCTGAGCTCACGCGGCTACACGGTGCTCGAGGCTGGGAACGGACTGGAGGCCATCGAAACGTTCGAAAAGCACGGGCATGTCGACCTGGTCGTATCGGACGTCGTAATGCCGGAGATGGATGGACCGACACTCCTGAAAGAGCTGCGGCAGCGGGATCCTGACGTGAAAATCATATTCGTCTCCGGGTATGCGGAGGAGGCGTTCAGCAGGAACCTCCCCGGCCAGGAGCAATATGCCTTCCTCGCAAAACCATTTACGCTCAAACAGTTGGTTGCAGAAGTAAAGAAGACGCTTCAATGAGGCCTCTTGACCCCCGCGCGGCGGGGCGAGGATCTAAACCCGCCCCGTGAGCGCCAGGATAAGGACCACGATGAGGAGAATTCCGAATAAGCCAGACGGCCCGTAGCCCCAGCCAGTGCTGTAGGGCCAGCGCGGGAAGGCGCCAATGAGAGCCAGAATAAGTAGAATGATCAGGATGGTGCCGAGCATCGTTTGCCCCTCTTGTGCAGGCACTCGCTCCCGCGATCGCGTGGAACTGGAGAGCCCGCGGCAACAACGAGTTTCTCATTCTATTGTTCCCGCACGGGTTCCCGCTTGGCCGCTGAAAAGGCTTCGTGCGGAAGACCAGTCGCCGCGGGCTACTTGTTGGTTTTGGCGGGCTTCTTACCGGCAGGATTGGGCAAGGCGCAGCTTTGCGAACATGTGAAATTCAAACCGGCAGGGGAACGGGCCGGAATCGAACCCGGGGGCCCGGTCCATCAGGTAGTCCCGTTCGAGTAATGCCCCCGCCGGCCCGATATTGATGTCCGTGTCCTTCCGAACGAGCATCACTGGCGGCGGCCTGAGTGAATCGACCGGAGCGGGCTTCGCAGTTGCGGTCGCGGCGAACCCAAAAATGCATGCAAGGGCGACTGCGCCTTTCATGACTTGGGTGGCCGGAACCCGACGATCGTCTTTGAGGCTGCCGAATACCATTTGCAGAGGAGAAGCCGGCGGCCAATTAAGCGTTCCTGGAACACCTCATGATATCCACGTGAAGGAATGCCGTTCTTTCGCCTCGACTTCATGGCGCAAGCCGCCTCTTACAAATTGGGCGGTGTGTTATTATTCTTTCCGGAATTCTCAGGAGAGCCGGTGATGCGCCAGCGCTTCCTCATTGCCCTTGCCGTGTTCTCGGCGGCGCTGTTCTTTGTTGCCGCTGATGCGCATGCGCGTGCGGGCGGCGGTTTCTCTGCTGGCAGCAGAGGAATGCGAACTTTCTCGCCTCCGCCGGTTACCCGGACGGCGCCGAATCCGGCGGTTCCGGTTCAGCGGACGGTCACGCAGCCGTCGAACGCCGCAACCACTGGACAGGCTTCCACGGTCCGGCCCGGCCTGTTCGGTGGCGGCCTCCTTGGCGGAGTTGCTGCTGGCTTCCTTGGCGCCGGTCTGTTCGGACTTCTCTTTGGTCACGGCATGTTCGGTGGCATGGCAGGGTTCGCCTCGCTGTTGGGTCTGCTGTTGCAGATCGTCCTGATCGTTCTCGTTGCGCGGCTTCTGTTTACGTGGTGGCAGCGGCGAAACGCTCCCGTGCCCGCTTATGCAAGCGGCGCTCCGGGCCGGAGCCATTCGTTCACAGGACTCGGAAGCATGTTCGGTGCGAACACACTGTCGGGCGCGCCGATCACAATTCAGAAATCGGATTATGACAGCTTCGAACGGCTGCTCGGTGAGATTCAAAAAGCCTATTCGGATGAGGACATCGATTCGCTCCGGGGGAAAGTGACTCCGGAAATGCTCTCGTACTTTTCCGAGCAGTTGTCGCAAAATGCGAGCCGCGGACTCGTAAACAAGGTTGATGCCGTCAAGCTCCTGCAGGGAGATCTGGCGGAGGCCTGGCGCGAAGGCTCCATGGAATATGCGACTGTCGCCATGCGATTTGCTCTTTCCGATCGCTTGATCGAGCGATCTAGCGGCCGGACGGTTGAGGGCGGTGAGCCTGAAGAGGTGACGGAGCTGTGGACATTCATGCGCTCGCGCGAGGGCGCGTGGTTGCTCTCGGCGATACAGCAGGTTTGACGCGCAGTTCGCGGCGAGGCGAACGCTCAGGCGGGCTCCGTTGCCGGGCAGGCCGTTTTTTTTGCGATGTCCTCGGTGGATGAAGGTGAGAGGCTGGCGCGGATTCGTTCATCGAGTCTTGTCTCGAATTTCACCCCAAGTTCGCGAGGTTTACGCCAAATCACGCGACAACGTCGCTTGGTGCATGCGTTCTCGGCAAACAGCAGCACAAACAGTTCGGGTATGGTTTCAGAATCCGGTACGTTGATGCGGGCGCCCCGCTGCGAGATGTCTGAAACTGAACAGCCGCAGCGGCGGCCCTCCGCAAGCACGATCCAAGCGTTGCGGAGCATCCGATGCCGTCGCGCTTTTCGTCTATCCCCGCGCACGTTCGCCCTCTCTCCGTTACAAATGATCGAGTTTAGCTCTCACCTCGCGTTTCCCCTCGGATTGCGTCGGCGCCAGCACCTGACGGTAACAAATAGCGTTTACAAATTCATAAAATGTTATCCGATTCGAAACGATTGAATTGACCGCCGTTGACCTCGTTGACAAATACGTTTATGCCGCCGCCCGCAACCTGGTTTTCGGCTTAACTTGCTGCCACGCTCCCTGTTTTGGGCTGCGCTCAAGTGAACTCCCAAAAACTTGGCTTGTGACCGTTAGCGCGAATGAACGCGCTAACGTTCAACAGGAAGCGTGAAAGGAAACTATTGATGCCTGTCGGAACTGTGAAGTTCTTCAATACTCAAAAGGGCTACGGCTTCATTCAGCCGGACGACGGATCGAAGGACGTCTTCGTCCACATCACGGCAGTCGAGCGCGCGGGAATGCGCTCGCTGGTGGAAGGTCAGAAGATCAGCTTCGAGGTCGTCACCGAGCGTGGAAAGCAGGCCGCCGGCAATTTGCAGCCGGCCTGAGCCACACGGTCGTCTCTTTGAAGTCGAAGCCCGGCGGGAACGCCGGGCTTTTTGTATCCCGCTTCGTATTTCATGTATTGAATGGCTCGAGCAGATCGGAAGGAGAATGAAGATGGACATTATCGCTTGCGGGTCGCGACCTTCTCGCCGGATGGGCCCGCCGAGCTTCACCGGGACGGTGTGGCAGGATCCCATTATTCAGGCTCCCGATCCCGCGCGGGTCCGTTCGGCCTGGGTACGCTTTGAGCCCGGCGCACGGACGGCCTGGCATACGCATCCGCTGGGACAGACGCTCTTCGTGACCTCGGGCGTCGGACGGGTGCAGACCTGGGGCGGTCCAGTGCGGGAGATACGCGCCGGTGATACGGTGTGGATTCCACCGGCAGAAAAACATTGGCACGGTGCCACGGCCGAGCACGCGATGGAACATATCGCCATGCAGGAAGCCCAAGGTGGCGAGCACGTAAAGTGGCTGGAGCCCGTGACAGACGAGCAGTATTCCGCCAAGGCCGAGAGCTGAGCCTCCGCTCAATCAACTACACGTGATCGCGGCAATACGCGTGCCGCTCGCGTGTTCTACTTTCCCGACGGCGGAGACACCGGGGATCTGCCGAAAAAGGGAGGTATTTCTATGATCCGTGTACGGTTAGCCGCCCCATTGGCGGCATGTGCGGCCTTGCTCTGCACCGTTCCTGTGCATGCACAGCAGGCTGACATGTCTTTCTTCGTGACCAGTGCGGGGCCGGGCAAAGGCGGCGATCTTGGCGGCCTTGAGGGCGCTGACCGTCACTGCCAACAGCTCGCAAGCTCAGCCGGCGCTGGCGGGAAGACATGGCGCGCCTATCTCTCGACGCAGGGGTCCGGAGCGGTCAACGCGCGCGATCGAATCGGCAAGGGCCCGTGGGTCAATGCGAAGGGCACTACCATCGCCAAGGACGTTGCCGAGCTGCACGGCAGCAATCAGCTGACCAAACAGACTGCACTTACCGAAAAAGGCGCCGTCGTGAACGGTCGCGGCGACACCCCCAACCGGCATGACATTCTGACCGGGTCGAAAGCAGATGGCACGGCGTTCACCGACGAACAGGATCGTACGTGCAGGAACTACACGAGCAGCACACAAGGTGCGGTAATGGTCGGTCATGCCGATCGGCAGGGGCTGCGCGACGATGACGCGTCCAAGTCCTGGAATTCATCGCATCCCTCGCGAGGACCCGACGGGGGCTGCTCCCAGGCAGACTTGCGCAGCACGGGGGGCGACGGCCTGTTCTATTGCTTCGCCGCGAACTGAGGCTCGATCGCTGCGGCTGCTGGCGAGCGCGCGTAGCTTGACTCGCCAGCGTCCTGCCGTCCGGTTTCCATTTGCTTGACGGCATTCGAAATAGCTCTTGATGTGGCCTGCAGTTGCACGTCAATCTTGACATTCAAAATGAAGGTCAAGATTCGCCATGCAATATCAGCTGTTCTATTGGCCCGAGATCCAGGGGCGCGGTGAATTCGTCCGTCTCGCGCTGGAAGATGCCGGGGCCGACTATGTGGATGTGGCGCGCAAGCCCGGCGGAATGGATCGCATGATCGCCGTCATGAACAGCCAGCGCGAGAAGCATCCTCCTTTTGCGCCGCCTTTCCTGAAAGCGGGAAAACTGCTGATCGCACAGGTGGCCAACATTCTTTTCTATCTTGGCCCCCGTTTCGGGCTTGCGCCGCGCGAAGAAGCGGCTCGGCTGTGGCTTCATCAACTGCAGCTCACGGTGACCGATTTTCTAAAGGAGATTCACGACACGCACCATCCCGTGGGCTCTGGCCTGTATTACGAAGACCAGAAGTCCGAGGCGAAGCGCTATGCCGGAGGTTTTCTCGATCAACGCGGCCCGAAATATCTTGGATATTTTGAATCGGTGCTGAAGAAAAGCGGAGGCCCTTTTCTGCTCGGGCGCAGAGCAAGCTATATCGATCTCTCGATGTTCCAGCTCATTGAAGGTCTTCGCTATGCGTTTCCGCGCGCAATGAAGGAATGGGAAAGAAAGCTCCCGGGGATTGTTGCAGTTCATGATAAAATTGCAATTCGACCGCGAGTGAAAAGCTATCTTGTGTCGCCACGGCGCATTGCATTCAACGAAAGCGGCATCTTTCGTCATTACCCGGAGCTGGATCGCTAGCGCAGAATCTATTGGATATTGAAACTCTAGATCGTCATTGCCGGACTTGTTCAACGATATTTGAGGGTGCCCATCCCAGGAATAAGCCGGCGACAGTACCCAGTCCTCCGGACGAATATGCCCGGCCAAGACGTTCTGCACTAGCGAAACCCTGAGACGCGGTCCCGGAGGCGAGATGTCATCCGCGGGCCTCGAGCGTCTTTCCTCCTACTGTCACCGGGTTGGCGGAAATGAGCGTGAACGCGATCACGCAGGGCTCGGTACCCGTGTTGATCCAATTGTGGATCGTGCCCCGCTGCACCAGCACATCCCCGGCTTTAAGATGGACAATGGTGCCGTCGAGATCCATGTCGATTTCTCCCGATATGACGACGGCATAATCGATCGAGTCAGTGCGATGATTGCGCGGCGCGACACCTGGTCCGAAACTGACAATGCGGAAGACGGTGCCATTGGGGATCGTGGTGCCAATCTTCCTTCCTGACGGGTCCGCATTGCCCTCGTTACTGACCGGAAAGCCTTCGGTCGACCAGATCACGCTGTAGAGCGCGCCGGGCCGGTGCGACTCGACGTTTCTCGTCATCTGATCGATCAGCACCGTCGCGCGGCCCTGATCGTCGTGTCCGGTGACCACTCGGCGAATTTTCAGGCTCATAGATATGGTCCTTGTTTTGAGGCGCGGTGCGCCAGAGCAGTCTAATCGACCACCGGCGGTTTGCGCGATGCTTCGTGCGCGAGCAGGAAAATTCCGGAGCCGACAACGACGGCCGAGCCAGCGAGAAGACTGATCGTCGGCACGTCGCCCCAGAAGACGAAGCCCAGTGCCGCCGACCAAACGAGCATGAAATAGTAGAACGGTCCAACGGCAGACGGTGGCGCCAGGGATAATGCACGGGTCCACCAATATTGCCCGATTGCGTTGATGATCCCGTTGCCCATCATGGCCGCGGCGTCGCCGGCGGTCGGCATTGCAAAGAAGAAGGGGAGCGCCACCGCAAAGAACAGCGTCAGAAAAATCATCTGATACATCGTAAGTGTTTCAGCCGACTCCGTGCTGGTCAGGCCGCGCACTGCCGTGGTCACGCTGCCGAACAGGACGGCGTTGCCGAGGGCGAACGCCGCTCCGAGACGGAAACTATCCGCACCCGGAGCTGCAACCAGCAGAACGCCGAGGAATCCCGCGCTGAGTGCAACGGCACGAGCAACACCGACTCTCTCCTTGAGCCAAACGGCCGCAAACAGCGTCGCAAACAGGGGAGAAGAGAAATTGATCGCAACTGCGCCGGCCAGCGGCATAAGGCCGAATGCAATCATGATGAGGCTCTGCGCGACCGCCTGTGTGGCGCTGCGACCGAAGTGATCGCCCAGCCGCTTTGTTCGCAGCACCGAGAGCCCCGTTCGCGGCAGGATGAGCGCCGCACAAGTTCCAAGCGATGCAATTGCGCGAAAGAACAGGACCTCGATAAACGAATATTCCGCAACCTGCCATTTCGATATTGCGCTTGAGACGGCGAACATAACGGTTGCGCCGAGCATGAACATGATGCCAAGCGGAATATGGTCGGCATGCGGGTGGCCGCGGTCGCTTCTATCGGCTGTCAAGAAGAGCCCCGGATGAAAGTTGCCACCTGCCTAGCACGCGCGAAGGACGGCAGGCATCGGCAAAAACGAATGGCAAGTCTGCCAAGATTGGCGTCCTGGGACGGGACTTATCGCACCTTTCGTTTTTTTTTCAACCGAGCTGCCCGTTGCTTGCGAGCCCGGCGCCTCCGGCATCGCGTGCATTTGCACCGCGACCGGCCGATGACGAATTTGAGATAATCGTTGCCGTAATCGTAAGTGATTTCTTCGCCGGGCTTGATTTTGCGAAGCGCGCGGATGAAAACCCGGCCTCCATAGGTATAGGTCTCGGCATTGGGATTGCACGAATGGTTTGCGTAACGGGCGATGTTGCTGCGCGGAGTGCCGTCAATAGTCACCTTGGAATTGATCTCGTAAAGATATCGGTTGCCGCGCCGTTCCCGGCGCGCTGCTTCCTCCGGGCCGATGCGCGGCCCTTTGTATTCGACGATCTTCTCCCGCTTGCGAATGTGCCGGGTTGCGAACAACCCGAGGCCGGTGAAGGAACGGCCCACGCGGAATGATTTTCGAGTCATTGCTTAGGTGAAATAACGAGAGAAGGCGATGCGCATGACAGACGAATCGCGGTCCGTCAATGTCCAATCCGCCGAACCTGCTTTCGAATATGATCAACGAAGGAATTGTCCGGCCCAGCCGATGAAAGCGGAGAATTGATCCGGGTAGACCACGAAATAGATCACAAGCGCCACCGGGGCCAGCATCAAGACCATGTCTCGCATTGGGGACTCCACGCCCTGGATGTTGTCATCAGAATCAAAGCGCCACCCACCCGCGTCAAGAATTCAGGTCGTAAAAAAAACGGAATATCCCGAGCAAATGCAGCTTCAGGCGAGCGGTATTCCTATGCCGGGCTTGCACAAGTGGCACAAGGTCAACGCGATCAGAAGCGGTCTCAGCAATGCGGCAATCAAGATCATGATTCCGAGTCAGTTGACAGTAGGCAGACCACGAATGCACGGCTCACGAGAAAGAGCAGTATCGTGCCCGCGACCCGCGCGGGCGCAAGTCGGATGCTCATCAGCATCTGCATCGTCCGGTCGCATCGTGGTCATATCGCGTAGAGAGACCTAGGCAAATGCCGGGCAGTCGCGGTACGTGCTTTACTTGTTGGTCACTGCCGGCCCAAGATTGCGCCATGTCACCATACCAGGACCGCTGGCCGGAACTGTCCTTGTCAGCCTGGCGCAATACACGCGAGACCCTGCACCTGTGGACGCAGGTGGTTGGCAAAATCAGGCTTGCTCTCACGCCATGGCAGAACCATTCCTGGCACGTCGCGCTCTATGTCACGGCGCGCGGCTTGACAACGTCGCCGATACCCTGGTCGACCGGCGGCTTTCAGATCGACTTCGATTTCATTGATCATGTGATGTGGATTCGCAGCAGCGACGGCCTTTCTCGCCAGCTGAGACTCGAGCCGATGAGCGTGGCCGAATTTTATCGCAGGACGATGGCTGCGCTGCGCGAACTCGGCATTGACGTAAAGATCAATACGATGCCCTCCGAGATCGCCGACAGCATCCCCTTCGAGCAGGACACGGCGCACGCGCAGTATGATGCCGGCTACGTCAATCGTTTCTGGCGCGTATTGCTGGCCGCGAGCGAAGTATTCGCTCATTTCCGTACGGGCTTTCTCGGCAAGACGAGCCCCGTGCATTTTTTCTGGGGCAGCTTTGATTTGGCCGTGACACGCTTTTCCGGCCGTCGTGCGCCGCGCCACCCCGGCGGAGTGCCGCATCTGCCGGACGAGGTCGCGAGGGAAGCCTATTCGCATGAGGTCTCGAGCGCCGGCTTCTGGCCGGGAGGCGGCGGTCCGATCGATGAGGCGGCTTTTTACTCTTATGCCTATCCGGCGCCTCCCGGTTTTGCGGAGGCTAGTCCCGCGCCTTCACAAGCGTATTTTTCCGTTGCGCTTGGAGAATTCCTGCTGCCCTACGATGCGGTCCGCACCGCACGCGATCCGGACGCGACCCTGATGGAATTTCTGCAGAGCACTTATGCCATTGCAGCGGATCTCGGCCGCTGGGATCGCAATGCACTGGACTGCGCGTTGGGCGAAATGGGAAAGGCGAGGGCAGTGTCCGCCTGAGACACCGGACAGTTATGGCGCATCCCCGCTGACTTGTCGCGAGCTCGGAATCCCTGAGTGGATCAGTGGGGCTTGAAAGCGTCCTGATATCGTTTCACAAGTCTGTCGAATTCACGTTTGCTCCCTCCAATTGGTCGATGCTCATGAACGCGCCTGTAACACCCCCAGTCACGCCCCCGTATCGTCATACGCCACTGTTTCCGCTCGGGCCCGACAAAACGCCGTACCGCAAGCTCGATGTAGGCGGCGTCAAAATCGAACGAGCGATGGGAAGGGACATGCTCGTGATCGAGCGCGAGACACTTCGCGCACTATCCGAGGCCGCGTTCACCGACATCAATCATCTGCTGCGGCCTGCGCATCTCAGGCAGTTGCGCAAGATTCTCGATGACCCCGAGGCCAGCGATAATGACAAGTTCGTGGCCTACGATTTTCTCAAAAATGCGAACATTGCGGCCGGGGGCGTCCTGCCGATGTGCCAGGACACGGGCACGGCAATCATCATGGGCAAGAAAGGCCGCCTGATCTTCACGGCCGGCGACGACGAAGCTGCACTGGCCGAAGGCGCGCGCGATGCGTACCTGAAGAAAAACCTGCGCTATTCGCAGCTCGCGCCAATTTCCATGTTCGATGAAAAAAATACGCGCTCAAATATGCCGGCGCAGGTTGAGATCTATGCGGAGGGCGAGGACGCCTACAAATTCCTGTTTATCGCGAAGGGCGGCGGCTCAGCTAACAAGGCTTTCCTGTTCCAGGCGACGCCCTCGATCCTCACCCACGACCGCATGCTGGCCTTCTTGAAAGAGAAAGTGCTCACGCTCGGGACTGCCGCCTGTCCGCCGTACCATCTCGCCATCGTGATTGGTGGCACCTCCGCCGAGCTGACGATGAAGACGGTAAAGCTGGCATCGACGCACTACTATGACGAGTTGCCGACGCAAGGCAGCGAGGACGGGCACGCCTTTCGCGACCGCGAAATGGAAGCCGAAGTGTTGAAAATGACGCAGTCGACAGGAGTGGGCGCGCAATTCGGCGGGAAGTATTTCTGTCACGACGTGCGAGTGATTCGCCTGCCGCGGCACGGCGCCTCCTTGCCGATCGGTCTCGGCGTTTCCTGTGCCGCTGACCGGCAGGCCCTCGGGAAGATTACGCGCGAGGGCGTGTTCCTCGAGGAGCTCGAGCATCAGCCGGCGCAGTATCTGCCGGAGGTTGACCAGGAGAAGCTCGGTGGCGAGGTCGTGAAGGTCGATTTGAGCCGGCCAATGAAGGACATTCTGGCACAGCTTTCGAAATATCCGGTAAAGACGCGTCTCTCTCTCACCGGCACGATGATCGTCGCACGTGATCTGGCGCACGCGAAGCTGCGCGAGCGTCTCGAGGCTGGCGAGCCACTACCGGACTATTTCAGAAATCATCCGATCTATTATGCCGGGCCCGCCAAGACGCCGCAGGGCTACGCGTCGGGGGCGTTCGGTCCGACGACCGCTGGCCGGATGGATTCCTACATCGACCAATTCCAGGCTGCCGGCGGCTCGATGATTTCGGTTGCGAAAGGGAACCGCTCGGCGCAGGTGCGCGAGGCATGCAGGAGGCACGGGGGCTTTTACCTGGCATCCATCGGCGGCAGCGCGGCGAAGCTCGCTGAACACTGCATCAAGAAGGTTGAGGTGCAGGAATATCCTGAACTCGGCATGGAAGCGATCTGGCGCATCGAAGTCGAGGATTTTCCTGCCTTTATCGTCATAGACGACAAGGGACACGATTTCTTCAGGGAATTGAATTTGGAATAGCAGGAGCGAGCGCCTGGTGGACCGTTACGACAGGATGGTCCTTCAATTCCGCGACGTCCTCGCGGAGACGGAACGGCTTGCCGCCGAGGAAATGCAAGCCTACCAGCAGAAGTTGCTCGAGCCGCTTCTGCTCCACGCCCGTCAACACGTGCCCTTTTATAAGCAGCGGCTTGCGCCGGTATTCCCGGACGGAAAACTGGATTTGAGTCGATTTCACAAAATTCCTGTTCTCACGCGAGCTGAAGCGCAGGCCAGCGTAAAAACGCTAGCCGCCCTCGATCTTCCGCCGCATATGGGCGCGATCGAAAGTGAGGAAACGTCCGGGTCGACCGGCCGACCTTTCGTCCACCGTCGCAATCAATTGGTGAGTATAGCCAATCTCGCTGTCACCGACCGGCTCCTGCGCTGGTGGGACTTCGACGGCGACAAGACGATGGCAACCTTCATTTCGCGAAACCGCGAGCGGGCGCCGCCGCCGGATGGTGCGACCGCACAGGGGTGGCGCACGGGCCACTCCGGTCGGCATCACATGATTGACATGTGGGCGGATACAGATGTTCAGATCGACTGGCTGGCGGCGCGCAAACCACACTACCTGACGGCCTATTCATCGACACTGTTGGCACTGGCTGAGCGTGTTCAAAAACGTGGCATCTCATTGAAGTTCGAGAGGATCACGTCGGTCGCGACCGCCATGTCCGATGAAATCAGGGGTATGAGTACCGAGGTTCTCGGCGCCTACCCGATCGATCAATACGGTGCGCAGGAAGTGGGTGTCATCGCAACCGAGTGCCCGGTTTGTAAACGCTATCATCTCAACTGCGAGGTCCTGGCGACCGAAATCCTGCACGACGATGGAACGCCTTGCGCACCCGGAGAAACCGGACGCGTGATCGTGACCTCATTGTACAACTATGCAATGCCGTTCATTCGCTACGAAATAGGGGACTACGCCACTGTCGGGCCGGCGAAGGTCAAGTGTCCGGTACGATTGCCGACTCTCAGTCGCGTGCTGGGCCGATATCGGAATACGTTCACCCTGAAGGATGGGCGCGTCATCTATCCTTATGTTGCGATAGGCCGCTTTCGCGAGTTCATCTCTTTTCAACAGGTTCAGGTCGTGCAGACGGATTATGATTCACTGGAGGTTCGTTACGTGCCCCTGGAAAATACCGAGGCAGATGTCTTGGGTCTGCAGACATATCTGCGTGAAGCCATCGATCCGGCTTTCAATGTACGTGCAGTTGCCGTTGATGAGATCGGGCGTTCAGCGGGCGGAAAATTTGAGGACTTCCTGTCCTTGGTGCCCCGCCATCGAAACTAGCTCGGCCGGTCTCCGCAAGAAGACAACTTGCAGACAGCGATCACTCCCAAGCACATAGATCAAGGGCCGAATCTGTAGCTGATGCCCACGCGAATCTTGTGTACGTCCTCGACATCGACGTGTCCCGTCTGGCCAATACCAAAAGGAACATCAAAGCCGCCAAAATTTTCGTACAGGTATTCGATCCGGCCGATCCAATTCGTCGCGATCATGTATTCAGCGCCGGCTCCGGCAGCAAATCCGGTGAGCGTCTTGCTGGCCGATGAAGCAGCCGCCGCGAGGGTGAAGCCGCCAGGTCCGGTCAGAGACGTAAGCTCGGACCATTCGGCGCGCGCGAACGCGACGCCACCGGTGCCATAGAACAGCCATGGGCCGGCGACGTACCCCAATCTACCGCGAACGGTTCCTTGCCAAGTCAGCTTCAGCTCGGAGGTAACATTCAAGCGGTAGGTGTTGCCGTCAGTCGACTGCACACTGAGCGTGGTGTTGTGGGTATCGTCTCCGTTTCCCCATGTGATGTCGCCTTCGATTCCCAGCAGCCAGTTCGGCGCGAACTGGAAATTGTACCCGGCGTGTCCACCTACGATGCCACCGTCAGGGTGATAACCCTCGTTGCGCGGGGGAAGAGTAATTGAAATACCGCCCCCGCCGGTGATCACATAGGAATTTCCCGTGAAGTCCGCGTTTCCCCAGCGATAGCCGGCGTGCACACCGGTATAGAAGCCGTTCCAGTTCGGGATCGGTGGGGCGCCTTGCGCGCTTGCCGGTAGAGTTGCAGCTGTGCCGACGGCAATGCCAGCCGCGATTTCAAGCAACGTCAACGATGCCAGCCGAGAACGGGCCTTGTTGGTCATGGCGCCCCCACAGCGCTAAAGAATTGGCGATGGTATTCCGACGGCACGGGCACAGAAAGACGGGGGGAACCCAGTTTTCCCAAGCGGTCAGGAAATTGTCTTCAATGATGCAATTCGGCCACAAACCGCTTTTTTCTTAACGAGTCAAAGAGGTTGTATGGGTTATCGAAGAAAAATCCGTGGGGTTTCGACGTGGGCTGGAGGACGAAAACGCTGCGTGGCGAGAAATCGGCGGCCACTCGGGCCGCCGAAATCTTTTCAGCGCTTTAATGCTTACTGGAAAAGCTTCATTGCATTGATGAGCGTCTGCAGCACTCCCAGCACGAGCGGAATGCCGACGAAGCCCCATGCCAGCGCAAGTTCGAGGGTCGTGGTTTCTTCATTTCCTGCTGTTGCCATTTCGATCGTCTCCCTCTTCTACGCCCGGGCGCCGGCGGCGCCGCGCACGTCGTTTTCTTTCATGTGGTAGCGCGCATCGACCGCCTTCACGAGGTAATTGCAGATGAAGCCGATCACCAGCAGGCCGGCCATGATGTACATCGTCGTGTTGTAGGCTTGAGCCTTCGGTACGCCATGCGTGACGTTGTACTCGCGGATGTAATTCACGAGCACCGGACCAAAGATGCCTGCCATCGACCACGCAGTGAGCAGCAGGCCATGAATGGCGCCGACATAACGGGTGCCGTACATGTCTTTGAGATAAGCCGGAACCGTGGAAAAACCGCCGCCATACATGCTGATGATGACGAGGAATGCGCACACGAAGCCGACGACGCTGCCGATCGAGCCGGTCGTAGGCACCAGGCAATAGAGGACGAATCCGAGCACCATGAACACAAAATAAGTGTTGCGGCGCCCAATATAGTCCGACGTGGAGGCCCAGAAGAAACGGCCGCCCATATTAAAGAGGCTCATCAGACCGACGAAACCGGCTGCAGCGACCGGCGTGATATGGCCCGGAAACATTTCCTGGCTCATCGCCGAGGCCTGTCCAAGCACGCCGATGCCTGCGGTGACGTTCAGGCACAGCACCCACCAGATCAACCAGAATTGCGGCGTTCGTAGCGCGTCGTAGACGAATACGTCGTTCTTGGTGATCAGCTTTTGGCTCTGGGCCGGAGGCGTATAGCCTTGCGGCTTCCAGCCCGGCGCCGGCACGCGAACAATGATCGATCCAACGATCATGAAAAAGAAGTATGCGATGCCGAGCACGATGAAGGTCTCGGCGACGCCGATGTGCGTCGAGGTGGTGAACTTGCTCATCAGCCACACCGAGAGTGGAGAGGCGATAAATGCACCGCCGCCAAATCCCATGATGGCCATGCCGGTTGCCATGCCCGGTCGGTCTGGAAACCATTTGATCAATGTCGAAACCGGAGAGATGTAGCCGATACCGAGCGCAATTCCGCCGAGGACGCCGTAGCCGAGATAGATGATCCAGAGCATATGCGCGTACACGCCGATGGCGGAGATGAAGAAACCTCCTGCCCAGCAAAGCGCTGCCGTAAACATTGCGCGGCGCGGACCACCTTCTTCGACCCAGCGCCCGAAAACGGCAGACGACACGCCAAGAAAGAAAATCGCGATCGAGAAGATCCAGCCGAGTTGCGTGAGCTTCCAGTCCCCCGGCGCCGACTGGGTGATCCCGATCAGCTTGGTCATTGGCAAGTTGAACACGCTGTAGGCATAGGCCTGCCCGATGCACAGGTGCACGCAAAGCGCGGCTGGCGGCACCATCCACCGGCTAAAGCCAGGCTTGGCGATCGTGTGTTCGCGATCGAGAAATGACAGTAACCCCATTGATGAATTCTCCCCTGACACTTTTGTTTTCTTGTGCGCTTCAAGCGAGTGCGCATGCGCAAAAGAAAGGGCGCGTGCGATTGCATCAAGGAGCCAGACGCAATCCTGCTATTGCAAACCGCAATGGGATTGCAGCGACACACGTATAGGGAAAGGCTATGCGGCCGGGAGCAGTCCTGCTGGTGCGCTTGCCCGTGCTTCTTCGATTAACGAGGCGACCGAGGGCTGTAGCGGATGCCTTTCGGAGACCACGAGTCCAATCGTGTGGAAAACTTCCGGCTCGACGATCGGAATTGCGCGCAGCGTATCGGTCAGCTGAACGGATTCCAGCGCCGAGTTCGGAACGATGCTGGCCCAGTGTCCGGCGCGGACGTGCGCCATTAGTGCGCTCAACGAATCAGTTTCCAGGAACGGGGTAGGCTCGACGCCAATGCGGCGAAGGATGCTGTCTACGATCCTGCGACTCTGCATGTCGCGCGCGAGAAGACAGAGCGGCGCTTCCGCGGCCTGTGACCACGTGACCCGATCGGCGCCGCCAAGCGGGCCTTCAACGGTAGTCATCAGCAGAAATTCCTCGCGGTAAATCGGAATCGCGCTGACATCACCAATGGGTTCATTGCTCAAATAGGTTACGCCTGCATCGATCTCGCGCTGGCGCAGCATATTGAGTAGGACCGTCGACGTGCGGCCGAGAACGGTAAACCGAATGTTCGGATGACGTACCTGGAGCGGTACCGTGAGTTTCGCAACCAGCGGCATCGTCGACGGGAGCGCAGCGATACGCAAATGCGAATCCATCCCGCTTTTCATTCCGAGAAGATCCTGCCGCATTGCGCGCGCATCACCCACCAGCCGATGTGCCCACAACAGCACGCGTTCGCCTTCAGGCGTGAAGCCCTGGAAGCGTGACGCTCGCTTGACGAGCGAAGTATTGAGCATCTGCTCGAGACTCTGAATGCCGAGAGAAAGCGTGGGCTGAGCAACACCGCAACTTTCGGCTGCGCGGCCAAAGTGCTGTTCGCGTGACAAGGCAATCATGAATTCAAGCTTTTCAAGCATTGCACCTTCCTACATCAGTCATTGATAAAAACTATCGAGGTCTCACCCTAAGACGGCCACAAGCGCCCGTAAAGCGCGCCAAAAGGAGCAATCATTTTATCCCTAAATTTACAGATTTAGAAAGCTGATCAGCCGCATGGTCGCGCTTGCGGCAAGCAGCGCAAGCAATGTCGAGAAGCGCGCATTGCGGCGTTCGCTCTTTCGGCGCTTGCGACTGCGCGTTGCATAGTCGACGAAAGTGGCATTGACGCGGATGGTAATCACGTCGGCAATGGACGCTTGACGTTCCTGACTGTCTCCGTCCGCTTTGGACACAGCAGGGACTCGCGCAACAAAAAAGAGACGCACAATTTGCGGGCGGCTCGATTTTATCGAATTGGGAGGAAGCAAAATGTCAGGTGACAAGAAATCCGCAGCCATTTCGCGCCGAACCATATTGCAGGCCGGCGCCGGTCTCGCGGGCGGCGCACTGTTGCCTTCGGCGATTACACGTCCAGCCCTTGCGGTCGGCGAGCATCCGCCAATCGGCACCTACCCCGACGGCTCTTCGGGAAGTTCGGTGACGATCAGCATCGCGGTGCCGCGCACTGGCACCTATGCGGTGCAGGGTGAAGACGAACTCAAGGGTTGGCAGCTCGCGGTCGAGCACATGAACTCCGGCCATGAACTGATGAAGAAATTCTCGCCCAAAACCACCAAGGGCGTGCTCGGCAAGGAAGTGAAAATTGTTGTTGCCGACTCGGGCGCCAAGCCAAACACCGCCGTGCAGGCCCACCAGCGCGCCATAACAGAGAACAAGGCCGTGCTTCTCACGGGCTCGACCTCCTCGGCAGTCGCGGTTGCGACCAACAAGCTGGCGCAGCGCGAGCACGTGCTCTATGTCGCGGGCATTTCCGGCTCTAACGACACGACAGGCAAGGACTGCGTGCGCTACGGTTTCCGCCAGAATTTCTATGGCGAGACCGCGGCGAATGCGATCGGTCCGGTTCTGGTCAAGGCGTTCGGCAAGAACAAAAAAGCGGCGTTCATGACGCCGGACTACACCTACGGCCACACCGTCACGAAGTCGGTGAATGAGTACCTGACAAAGAACGCGGGCTGGACGCAAGTGACAGACCAGGTGTCGCCGCTCGGCACCCAGGACTTTAGCCAGTATCTCACCAACGTCGCCAACTCCGGCGCCGAGTTCATTATCAACGTGAACTGGGGCCGTGACGCGGTGCTATCGGTGCAGCAGGCCAAGCAGTTTGGGCTGACGCCGAAGATGAAGATGGTGATCCCATATCAGATCCCGTTCCTCGCGAAGGAAGCAGGACCGGAGCTGATGGCGGGCGTGTTCGCCGCCACCGATTACTGGTGGACGGTGGAAGATAAATATCCGCTGGCCAAAATGTTCAATGACGCGTTCGTCAAGAAGTACGGCTACCATCCAGAGTGGGGCGCGGAGAACGCCTACGTCAGCTTCGCGCACTGGTCGCGCATGGTGCATGAAGCCGGCACCTTCTATCCGCCGGAGGTCATCAAGACCTACGAGAAGGGCGAAACTATCCCGTCGCTGTTGGGCGACGTGCGCTATCGTCCGGAAGATCACCAGTGCGTCCGCCCGGTCGTCATCGTCCGGGGCAAAGACCCGAAGGACATGAAGAACAAGGAAGACTTCTGGGAGGTTCTCGAGGTCCTGCCGGGCGCGCCGCTGATGCAGAAGCCGGACGCGTTCGGCTGCAATCTCGGCGACTACGTCTGACGTAACTCCGAGCCGCTTCCGGGTTCGCGTGAACACGGAAGCGGTATCCACATCGTTATGCCCGGTGCTGTGCCGGGCATCTGCGCCTTAACTCTCCAACGAAGGCGTGGGTGGGCGGGCCAGCACGTCCATGACGGATGCGGGCGCCGGGACGCATATGATCAACTGGGGCAACTTCATCTCGCAGTGCTTCAACGGGCTCGTGCTCGGCGCTTTGCTCGCGCTGATCTCCTCGGGCTTGACCATCATTTACGGCACGCTCGGCGTGCTCAATCTGGCGCACGGCGCGATGTTCATGCTCGGCGGCTATGCTGGCTGGGTTGCCTACACTTATACGGGCTCATTCCTCATCGGGGTGGCGTTTGGTTCGTTATTCGTCATGCTGGTCGGCATCATCGTGGAGCGGGTCATCATCCGTTATTTCTATAGTCGCCCGCACGAAGATCAGCTCCTCGTCACCTTCGGTCTTGGCATCGTATTCGTCGAAACGGTCCGTTTCTTTTTCGGCAGCCTATCCAAGATAACGCCGCCACCGTCATCGCTCGTTGGCATCATGAATCTCGGCTTCATGTTTTATCCCACGTATCGCATTGCGCTTCTGGGTATCGTTGCGGTCGCGCTGCTCGCCCTGTTCCTCGTGCTTTATCGTACCCGCATCGGCATGATCGTGCGTGCCGGCATTGAAGATGCCGTGATGGTCGATTCGCTCGGCATCGACGTCTACAAGATATTTATGCTGGTCTTCGGCATCGGCGCGATGGCCGCCGGCTTTGCAGGAATCGTCAATGCGCCAGTCGTAGCGATCTCCCCTGACGTCGGCGAAGGCATCCTGGTGCAAACCTTCGTCGTGGTGGTGATCGGGGGCGTCGGCTCTTTCCCGGGTGCCGTGCTCGGCGGCCTGATCGCCGGCCAGATCATCAGCATCACCTCGATGTTCGATCCCGCATACTCATACGTCATGCTGTTTGCTGCGATGGTGATAGTGCTCGTGGTGCGTCCGTACGGGCTCTTAGGCACCAAGGGTCGCGAGTAGGTGATCGTGCCCAATGCTTAGACAGCGACCTTTTCTGGTAGAGACACTGACGGCAATTGGCCTGATACTGGCGCCGATCCTGCTGCCTTATCTCGACTTTGCGCCCAACACCGTGAACCGAATCCTGGTTTGGGGCCTGTTCGGAATCGGTTTCGACATCCTGTTCGGTTACACCGGGCTGCTGTCATTCGGGCAATCGGCATTTTATGGCACTGGGGGCATGGTCGCGGCCTATCTGTTGACGCGGGCCGGCTTTCCCTATGTCACGCCAGCCATCGTTGTTGGCACCGTGGCGGCCGCAGTGACCGGGTATCTCGTCGGTCTGGTCGCGCTGCGCCGCACCGGCATCTATTTCGCTATGATCACGGTGGCTATTGCCGAGGTTTTTTTCTACCTCGAATTCAATCCATTGTCGGAATGGACTGGCGGCGAGAATGGGCTGCCCGGTGTTCCGACGCCGAAACTCAATCTCGGCTTCACAACGATTCATTTCACCACAGGCTGGTCTCTCTATCAGTACCTCGCGGTCTGCTACTTCGTCGGCATTGTCATTGCGCTGCGGATCGTGCGCTCCCCCGTCGGCGCGATCTTGCGCGCGATCCGGGAAAACCCGCTGCGCGCGGCTGCGCTCGGTCATAATATTCACGGTTACAAGCTGACTGCCTTCGTCGTCGCGGCGGCCTATGCCGGCTTCGCGGGCGGCTTACTCGGTGTCTTGCAAGGATTCATGCCTTATGAGGCCTTCGTGTTCGACACCTCCGGACAACTGGTGATGCAGACCGCGATCGGCGGAGCCGGCACCCTGTTCGGCCCCTTGCTCGGCGCCACGGTATGGCTGTTCTTGCAGGATTTTCTGCAGGCAGCACTTGGGCTGGGCTCCGCCTGGAAACTTGTGCTCGGCCTGATCTTCGTCTTACTGGTTTGTTTCCTGCGCCGCGGCATCATCGGCGCGATCGCCGATCTGTACGACCTCGTGACCGGCAAGAAGGTCAAGGAGGCGCCGGATCAGGCGCCGATAGAACTGGGGCTGACCCCCGAGGAAGACGAGCAGCGCCGCGGCCTGAGCGAGGTCACGCGCGAACCGTCCCTCGCGCCGCCCCGGCGCCGCGCGGTGAGCAGCCATTCCGGCTCCATTCTGCAAGCGACCGGGCTTTCCAAACATTATGGCGGCGTGATCGCCAACAGCGACATCGATTTTGTCGTTAATCGTGGTGAACTGCGCGGAATCATCGGCCCGAATGGTGCCGGCAAAACGACGTTTTTCAAGATGCTGACCTGCGAAGTGCCTCCGACCTCGGGGCAGATCGTGTTCGAAGGCAAGGATATCACCGGTATGACGGTGACCGACGTCTGTCAGCTAGGCTTGACCAAGAGCTATCAGATCAACCAGTTGTTCAACCGCTTGACCGTGCGCGAGAACCTGACCATCGCCGCGCTCGCAGAAATACGCGGCAAGTTCAAGCTCGACCTGTTCCGCGATCCGAAGAAGATCCCCGGCGTGGTAGGGCAAGTGGAGCACACGTTGGCGCTTGTCAACCTCACGGCCCGCGCTGATGCGCCCGTGTCCGAGCTCGCCTATGGCGAAAAGCGGCGCCTGGAAGTTGGTCTCGCACTTGCGACTAATCCGAGCCTGCTGCTTCTGGATGAACCTCTTGCGGGCATGAGCCCGCGCGAGCGTGTCGAAACAGTGCAGCTGCTTCGCTCAATCAGCCGAGGTCGAACGATGATCATCATCGACCACGACATGGATTCACTTTTCGAACTCGTCGAGCGGGTGACTGTGTTGCAGGAGGGGCGAGTGCTGGTCGAGGGCACGCCCAATGAGATCAAGAACAACCCGAAAGTGCAGGAAGCCTATCTTGGCGGCGTGCATGGAGTGCTGGCAGCAGAATGAGCTTACTCGAAGTCCATGGCCTGAACACCTATTATGGGGATTCGCATATCCTCTTCGACCTCTCCTTGCGCGTGGAACGCAACGAGGTGGTGGCTCTGCTCGGCCGAAACGGCGCAGGAAAGAGCACGACATTGAAGAGTCTCATGGGAGTCGTGAAGCCGCGTTCCGGAGCCGTCATTTTTGACGGCGTAAACATCGCCGGCCAGAAGAGTCACACGATCGCGCAGGCGGGCATGCAACTCGTTCACGAGGACCGGCGAATTTTCGGCAGCCTGAACGTGGAGGAAAACATCGTCCTCGCCGGATTGACGGCGACCAACCGCTGGCCGCTCGAGCGGATCTACGAAATGTTTCCTCGGCTCAGAGAGCGGCGTCTGAGTCGGGGTACGGATTTATCGGGCGGTGAGCAGCAGATGCTCGCGATTGCGCGAGCGCTGGTGCGGGATCCCAAAATCATGTTGCTTGATGAGCCATTCGAGGGACTGGCTCCGGTGATCGTGCGTGACCTCGTCAAGGCGTGTCAGCATCTCGCCGAAGGAGGGCAGACAATTGTGCTCGTTGAGCAGAACCTGGCCGCGACGCTCGCCTTGGCAAGTCGCGTCTACATCATCAACAACGGCCATCTTGCGCACGAGGGCCCTGCAGGCGAGATCAAAGCGCGACCCGAAATCCTGCATCGACACCTCGGCGTTTAGCAGGTTTTCGCAATTTGACCGTGACGCGTTCAGGCCGTCGCGGCAACTGCCAGCATCAGAAGCGAGATGCCGACATATTTCGCAGTCTGCGTGGCATCGGGCAGCTGATCGGCGAAGCCGACCAGCCACAGCACACTCGCGAGCGCAATGATCGAATATTTGACCGCCGGAATAGCGATGCAGTTCCTGATGAACTTCAACATGTTACTCTAACTCCACCATACGCCTGGCACACGGAAGAGCCTGGTGCGGCCCAGCGGCAGCTGCCGCTGTACTGAACGCTATCGTATTGCATTGCAAAAAGGCAAGTTTGGACCAACGGACCACCGGCCCTATAACGCGCTCGACGACGAATTTCCTTAGTGAACGGAAGAAATAGAGGTCCGCTGTTTACTCCAGGGCGTTCACCTGCTGTGGCACGGCCGCGACCTGCGGTTGCGCAGGCTTCGCCAGGTCGGCATAGAATTTGTAGAAATAGCTGAATACGTGGACGCGGATGGCGGATGACAGATTGATGCTCTCGCGTTCGCGATCGATCTGGTCGACGAGTTTGGCAAGGCTGATATTCTCGCGCCGGCCGATCTCGTGCAGACCGTCCCAGAACTCGTCTTCCAAAGAGACACTCGTCTTGCGTCCGCCCAGAATAACGGATCGCTTGAAGACGGTGGATCTCATGGACCTCATGCTGTCCTAGGCCGTATTTTGTTGCCAGAAGGCCTCAGCATTTCTGAACGGATTTTGCCGCGCACGTATTGAGGAAAATCAAGTCGAGCAAACAAATCTTTCGGTCTCCGCTCTGGCAAAGCCGCGGCCTTGTAGCCTCTGAATTCCAATCTGATCTACATCAATGCCGGGCCCACGATTTCGGCCAGTTTTACAAGATATGTGGCAATCTATTTCAACGGCACCGTACGACTGCGACCTGGAACTCGCTGTGATCGACGAGGACGGCCAGCACGCGCTCGTATTTCCATGCCGGCGCATCACCGGTGGATGGATCAACGCGCGATCCAGGGAGCGGCTCGATGTGAGCCCGACGCATTGGCGTCTCTGGCTCAAGGAAAATCAAGCCACCGGCTCTCGCCGATAGCGGCAGCGCCGATGAATATGCTCGTATGCTGTCAGACCATTTGACAGGAAGGCCCAGGCTTGCGCTTGTGCGTTGCCATACCTGCAGTTGGCTGCTGCGCACCGGAGCGTGGTCACATGCGAATCCGGGCTCAAACGGCGGCGACTGCGGAATTCATCGGGAAGCAGCTCTACGTTTCTTGCGAGTCTTGGCTCTGTTCTTGAGCGAAATGATTTTCGCGCTCTCCCCGGCGCTCCTCCGCAGCGCTTCTTTGAGGTTGGCGGGACGGCCGTGTTTTTTCAAAAGATCGTGGAAAGCTTCGTCGGCCAACTCCTGGAAAGACTTCATGCTTTCGGCCGCGACGATCTGAAGCTCGTGCCAGGTTTCGTCATGCAGTTGCACCCGCTTGCCAATCATGGAGATCCCACCAAAAAGATTGCTCGATCGGAGACGATAACCGTTCTTCCGTGTAGTTGGTTTGCCCCGCTTAAGACAGCTAGCCCGAAAATGACGTGACAGGCATATGTGCAAACTATTTCCTTGACGTTTCTCAAGGCTGTAAATGAGAGGTCTGATAGACAAGGTGTTCAGCCTCGCCTTCGGATTATAGGGGGAGGGTGAGGCGGCCCCAGCCGCCGCGCGGAGCAATCGCCGGCGGCTGGGGCTTCCGTTAGTGTGGCTTGAGCCCGCAGTGTTGCTGGGGTGGCACCGGCCTCCCAACGAAGGCCTTTACAGACTGGTATTCGGGTCCTCGGCCGAGATGGAATGAATCTCCGGGTACTGGCCGAATTAGGAAAGCCCGGTTGCAGATGTCGCTGGAAGTGGGTGAGCAGATGGGTATCTTTTTTTCACCAGCAGCTACCGAGGTGGCAGGCAACATTGTCTTGTTGCTCATCTTGTTGATTATCGCAGCCAAGCTTTTCATCTCTCGGCCAGCGCAAGACGAGATCCGATCGCTTTTTCACAAGCGTATTCCAGATTTCATCCTGCATAGCCTAAACATTGATGGATTGCGTAAATAGTTATTGCTTTCCGCCATCAATTACGCGGAATTGCTTACGCCGTTCCGGCGCTGGCGTCGTTGGTGTAATCGGCTGAGTGGCGATCGCATCGTCCAACAATTTGCCAATCGTCCAAACATGATCAGAAACGCCAAGCGCCATCGCTGGCGTGGACTTCAGGCTTTCATGGACGCGGCACAGATTATAATACGCGACGAATAAAGAGACTGCAGCGCAATGATTTTCGAGTCGTTTTGAAAACCCATTGCTCAAACGCGCAAACCGCTTTGACGACATGCGCAGCGTCAAGTTGGATCGCTCGACATAGCTGGTCGAAATTTCAGCGGGAACGCCGCTGATTACGTCGCGGCTTACGGCTACTACCTGTGCGGGGCTGTAACGGCGTGAGGCCTCGTTTACGGCAAGATGCGTTACCGAGTAGGTCTTGTCGATCACGCCGTGCGCGATACGATTGCCAAACTCCGAGCGTATCGCCGTTCGATACGGTGTGTATCCATCGGTTGAGATTTCCGGCAGACCTATGACGCGCTGGCGAAGATCAGCAATGAAATCGTGCGTCGTGCCACTGTCACGCTTGCCGGTGCGATAAGCGATGATTGCGCGCGACGAAGAAGCCAGCGCAAGAAATGTGTACTGGTCGCCGATGGCAGCGGCGGCCAATTCGTTCTTGTTCACGCGCGCCTGCTTCTTCGCGACGAACGACCACAGCTCGTCGAGCTCGACGCGGGCAGGGCGCAAGCCGACCATCATGCGGTCGTGCAGTTCGGCGCATCCGCGTCCGACCTTGAGGGCCAGCGCGGCGACGGTGCCGCGATTGACGCCAGTGATCCTGGCGGCGGCGCGAACGCCAAGGCCATCACAGAGGGCGGCAATGACTTCAATCTGCTTTTCGCGAGGAAGGATATTCATGGGCTCGATCCATGGCTTTAGATCGGCCCGAAGTGGGACTCTGGCAAAACAGCGTTGAATCTGCTATATAAACCGGAGTGGTCATTGCTTCGGGGCTCGATCCCGGGGTTTTGATCCGGGTCCGCCGCTGTTAGCGCAGTGACGGACCCACTAGTTGGTGGTGCAGGGTCTGAGGATCGAACTCAGGTTTCGGGGATGTACCCCCCGCGTCCTAAACCGCTAGACGAACCCTGCGACTTCTCATTCCCCGGGGGCCTGTTAGCGCAGGTCCCCGGTCACTTTTCCGGCTCACGCTGGAAACCATTTGTCGTGCCGAGAAACGATAAACTTTTTCGCTCTCATACGATTGATAGCCACGCGAATAACCCCATCGGAGGCCTTGGGTGCATGTTGCTGCACAACACCGATTAGCTCGGAATTGGTCATTCCAGGCTTCTTCTGAACCGCTGTCCAAACGTAGTGGGGAATAGTTCCGACGGTGGGCGCTCCAGGCGGAGTTTTGCCGCCGCTAGTAAAGCTGACGATGCTGCCACCAGTACTTATTTCGGGCACGGCGTTCGTAATATCGCTCAGTGCACTATTCATCGCAGCAATAGCCGCCTGATAGCCAGCCGCGTAGGCCTCTTTTCTGACCTTCTCGACGGCCTCGGAAATGGGGTCTTTTGCGTTCGTATCATCCATGAATCATTACGTAACATATGTGGTTACGTTTTGCAACATGTC
>DASTHI010000009.1:0-4715 GCA_035718275.1 Pseudolabrys sp.
TGGCCGAGGCCTCCCGGCTCTGCGGTTACGAGCCGCAGCGGCGGGCGCCGCGCCCTGCTCCGCCTTCAGGATCGTCTCTAGATGACGCCCCTCGATCGAGCAGGACGCGATATGACTATGTTCCTATAGGAATGAAGTCAAGTCGGAATGCAGAAAATTCTCGCTCGGTCGACAGTCACACCCGCCCGTCTCGCGGAAGCGGGCACCCAGCGCTGACTGATAACGTGGAGAGACAGCGCAGAGCGGTCAGCAGCCGCCATGTCGAAGGCTCTCTATTTGCCATGGCCGGAATAAGCCACGACAAGCCCGGCCATGACGATTGAGAGACCGTACAGACTCTGAACCGCTCATTCCTGCGCGGGCATAACTATTGAGAGGCCGCACAGACTCTCATTCCCGCCTGCGCGGGAGCGGATTTCTTGGTGTGCGAGTCCGGCCGCGCCCTTGAATGCGTCACTCCGGGGCGCGCCGCAGCAACGATCGCGAATCCAATGGTCTTCCGCCCGTTCTCATTCTGACAGATCGGCTACACACAGGAATTCAGAAGCAAGTTCGGCATGCGTTTGGATTCCGGGTCCGGCGCTGCGCGCCGTCCCGGAATGACGGGACATAAAACTGCGCAACGTGCTCGCCATCATGCGCGCGCATCCCGCTTATCAGGGCTCGGTTACCCCGCTCATCCCCGCGAAAAGCGGGGATCCAGGATTCGTTGCAACGCCGGCTTGTTGCGCTGGATTCTCGCCTGCGCGGGAATGAGCGGATTTCTTGGTGTGTCAGTCCACCGTCGCCGCAGACTCTACTCGTCCTCGTCGCCGTTTTCCTCGCTGAGGCGATCGACGGGAACCACGCGCTCGTGCTCGGCGTGTTGAGCACGATCACGCGGCGCTCGTTGCCGCGGAATCTACTCGCCCTCGTCGCCGTTTTCCTCGCTCAGGCGCTCGACGGAAACCACGCGCTCGTCCTCGGCGGTGTTGAGCACGATCACCCCTTGCGTGGAGCGCCCGGCGATACGGATGCCGGACACCGGCGTGCGGATGAGCTTGCCGGCGTCGGTGACGAGCATCACCTGATCGCCCTCCTCCACCGGGAATGAGCCCACAATCCTGCCAGTCTTCTTGGTCAGCGACATCGCCACGATGCCTTTGCCGCCGCGGCCCGTGGTTCGATATTCGTATGATGACGAGCGCTTGCCATAGCCGCGTTCGGAAATCGTAAGAACGAACTGCTCGGCTGCCGACAATTCCACATATCGCTTCTCGCCGAGCTCGATCGCGCCGACCGCCTCCTCGGCGTCCGTCCCCGCTTCCTCTTCCGCCGCGCCGCCGCGGCGGATCGCACTGGCGCGCTTGAGGTAAGCGGCGCGCTCCTCCGCCGACACGTCGATGTGGCGCAGGATCGACATCGAAATGACGCGATCCTTTTCGGCGAGCGTGATACCGCGGACGCCGCGCGAGGTGCGGCCCTGGAACACGCGAACCTCAGGCACAGCGAAACGGATGCACTGCCCGCCATTGGCCGTGAGCAAAACGTCATCCTTCTCGGTGCAAATCTGCACATCGACGATCGACTCGCCGTTCTCGAGCTTCATGGCGATGATGCCGGATGGCCGCACATCGACGAAATCGGAGAGCTTGTTGCGGCGGACAGTGCCGCTGGTCGTGGCGAACATGACATCGAGCTCGGCCCAGCTCGCCTCGTCTTCCGGCAGCGGCATGATGGTGGTGATCGTCTCGCCCTGCTGCAGCGGCAGGATGTTGATGAGCGCCTTGCCGCGGGCCTGCGGAGCCGCGACCGGCAACCGCCACACCTTCTCCTTGTAGACCTTGCCGCGCGAGGAAAAATAGAGCACCGGCGCATGCGTCGAGGCGACGAACAGCCGCGAGACAAAATCCTCTTCGCGCACCTGCATGCCGCCGCGGCCCTTGCCGCCGCGCCGCTGCGCGCGATAGGTCGAGAGCGGCACGCGCTTGATGTAGCCCTGGTGCGACACGGTGACGACCATGTCCTCGCGGGTGATGAGGTCCTCCTCGTCCACCTGTCCGGTCGCCTCGGCAATCACGGTGCGCCGTGGCGTGGCGAATTCCTTCTTCACGTCCGCCAGCTCGTTCTTGATGATCGTCAGGATGCGGGCCCGCGAGCGCAGGATCTCGAGATAGTCGGCGATCTCGGTTTTTAGCTTGTCGAGCTCCTCCCTGATTTCCTCGCGGCCGAGCGCGGTCAGCCGCTGCAGGCGCAGATCGAGGATCGCCCTCGCCTGCTCGGCCGAAAGCCTGGTCGTGCCCTTGGGTGAAATCTTGTGGCGGGGATCGTCGATCAGCGTGACCATCGCCGCCATGTCCTTGGCCGGCCAGTCGCGCGCCATGAGTGCCTCACGGGCGGCATTGGGATCCTTGGCGGCACGGATCAGCCTAATGAATTCGTCGATATTGGCGACGGCAATCGCAAGCCCGACCAGCACATGGGCACGGTCACGCGCTTTTCCGAGCAGGTGCTTGGTGCGGCGCGAGACGACCTCTTCGCGGAATCCGATGAAGGCGGTGAGCAGGTCCTTCAGCGTCATGACCAGCGGACGGCCGCCGTCGAGCGCCACCATGTTGCAGCCGAAGGAGGATTGCAGCGGCGTGAAACGGTATAGCTGGTTGAGGACGACCTCGGGCACGGCCTCGCGCTTGAGCTCGACGACCACGCGGTAGCCTTCGCGGTCGCTCTCGTCGCGCAAATCGGCAACGCCGTCGATCTTCTTCTCGCGCACGAGTTCGGCGATGCGCTCGACCATCGCCGCCTTATTCACCTGATAAGGGATCTCGGTGATGACGAAGGCTTCGCGCTCCTTGCGAATGGTCTCTGTATCGACCTTGCCGCGCATCACGATCGAGCCGCGGCCCTCGGTATAGGCGGAACGGATGCCGTCACGACCGAGAATGATTCCTCCCGTGGGAAAATCCGGCCCGGGTATGATCTTGATCAAATCGTCGATCGTCAGTGCCGGATTGTCGATCAGTGCCGTGCAGGCATCGACCACCTCGCCAAGATTGTGCGGCGGAATGTTCGTCGCCATGCCGACGGCGATGCCGCCGGCGCCGTTCACCAGCAGGTTCGGGAAGCGCGCCGGCAGCACCACGGGCTCTTTTTCGGTGCCGTCATAATTTTCCTGGAAGTCGACGGTGTCCTTGTCGATGTCGTCGAGCAGTGCCATCGCCGGCCGCGCCAGCCGGCACTCGGTGTAGCGCATCGCCGCCGGAGGATCGCCGTCGACCGAACCGAAATTTCCCTGCCCGTCGATCAGCATCAGGCGCATGGAGAAATCCTGCGCCATGCGGACCAGCGCATCATAGATCGCCTGGTCGCCGTGCGGGTGATATTTGCCCATCACGTCGCCGACCACGCGCGCCGACTTGACATATTTCCTGTCGGGCGTGTGCCCGTTCTCGTTCATCGAGAACAGAATGCGCCGATGCACCGGCTTGAGACCGTCGCGCGCATCGGGCAGCGCGCGCGATACGATTACGCTCATCGCGTAATCGAGATAGCTGCGCTTCATTTCTTCGGTGATCGAAACAGGGCGCACATCGGAGGGGGTTGCGTCCCCCGATTTAGGAGGTTCGTTGTCGGCCAAGACCGTTTCCTGCGTGGATTTTTGTCAGGTTTTTTCTAGCTGATTCAGGCCCGCTTTGCCACCTGAAATGAATGTCCATACAGGCTAATACCGTAAGCGATATCAATTGCTTACGCGAGTACCGGCCGCACGCATTTTCACGCCCCAAATCCGGGTTGTGATAGCTTGCTTTCCCACACATGCCGTACGAATTTTTCGTCGCCGCACTCGTGACGCTGCTGGTCGTTGTCGACCCGATCGGCCTCGTTCCCTCGTATCTCGCGCTCACCCAGGGTCTGCCGTCCCGCGCAAGACGCAGCGTCGCCCTGCGCGCAGCGGTTATCGCAGCCATTATTCTCGCCGGCACCGCGCTGATCGGCGACTGGCTGCTGCGGATGCTCTCGATCGGACTGCCGGCCTTCCGCATTGCCGGCGGCTTGCTGCTGTTCTCGATCGCCTCCGAGATGGTGTTCGGCGTGCGCATCGAGCGTCAGTCGCAGGAGGCCGAGCAGGCGCTCGAAGAGCACGTCCGCAACATCGCCGCTTTTCCGCTCGCCATTCCGTTGATGGCCGGGCCGGGCGCGATCACGGCCACAGTCCTGCTCGCCGGACGCAGCGGCGGAGAGCCGGTCCGGCTGCTGATCCTGCTCTTCGTGATTGCGCTTGTGATGGCGATTTGCGTGGCAGCCTTCATGCTCGCTGCCCGTATCGGCAAGCTGCTAGGGGTCACCGGCAACATCGTTTTGTCGCGCCTGCTCGGCGTCCTGCTCGCCGCGCTTGCCGTTCAGTATGTCGTCGACGGCGTCCGCGCTGCGCTTGGCTAGAATAGAGTCACTCGTCATGCGCGGGCGTGTCGCGCACCGCGCTTATGAGGGCACAATGCGTCCCTAAGCGAGATGGCCGGAACAAGGCCGGGCACGACGTGGAGAGGCATGCGCAGACTCTCAACCGATCATTCCCGCGGACATGACGTGGAGAAGCGGTGCACGCACACAGCAAATGCGATTGGATGAGGGCCTCTCATTTGTCATGGCCGGATTTATTCCGGCCATCCACGTCTTGCTGAGTCGCAGCGCCGCAAAGAAAGACGTGGATGCCCGGCACAAGGCCGGGCACGACG
>DASTHI010000010.1:0-290066 GCA_035718275.1 Pseudolabrys sp.
TCGAGAGTGAGCGTCGCGGTTTGCGGGCCCATGGTGCCGGCGATGACCGTGAGGGACAGCACCTTGATGCGGTCGTGCGCGTGCGCGATCTCCTCGTCGACCAACGCTTCGATATCCTCATCGAAGATCTGCTTCTTACGATCGGCCAACGCCTTGAAACGCACAAATGCATCTTCAAGCTGATTGCCAGCAAGCTGGTAGCCGAGTTCTTCGAGTTTGTGGATGAAGGCATGGCGGCCGGAATGCTTGCCCATGACCAGTGAGGTCTGCTTCACGCCCACCGACTCTGGCGTCATGATCTCGTAGGTCTGCGCGTTCTTGAGCATGCCGTCCTGGTGGATGCCGCTCTCATGCGCAAACGCATTCCGCCCGACAATCGCCTTGTTGTACTGGACCGGAAACGATGTCGCGGCCGAGACGAGCTTGGAGGCGCGAGTGAGCATCGTTGCCTCGATGCCGGTCCAAAACGGCAGCGCGTCATTGCGCACCTTCATCGCCATAACGACCTCTTCCAGAGCGGCATTGCCGGCGCGCTCGCCGATGCCGTTGATCGTGCACTCGATCTGGCGCGCTCCCGCTTTCACGCCGGCAAGCGAATTCGCCACGGCCATGCCGAGGTCATTGTGGCAATGCGTGGAAAAACGCGCTTTGTCGGAATTGGGAACGCGCTCCCGAAGCATTTCGATGAGCGCGAAATATTCTTCCGGTACCGTATAGCCAACCGTATCCGGAATGTTGATGGTGGCTGCCCCGGCATTGATTGCGGCTTCCACGCACCGGCAAAGGAAATCGCTTTCGGTGCGCGTCGCATCCTCGGCGGACCATTCCACATCATCAGTGTAGCCCCGCGCCCGGCTCACCTGCGCGATCACCATCTCATAAACTTCGTGCGGTTCTTTCTGAAGCTTGTACTTCATGTGCACGGGCGAGGTGGAGATGAACGTATGAATACGGTTGCGCCGTGCCGGCTTGATCGCTTCGGCGCAACGATCGATGTCCTTGAACCCGGCGCGCGAAAGTCCGCAGATGACCGAGTTCTTCGCCCGTTTGGCAATCTCATTTACGGCGGCGAAGTCGCCCTCGGAGGCAATCGGGAAACCGGCCTCTATGATGTCGACACCCATGGCATCAAGCAGTTCCGCGACCTCGAGCTTCTCCTCGTGCGTCATGGTCGCACCGGGACACTGCTCGCCATCGCGCAAAGTCGTGTCAAATATGACGACGCGGTCCTTTTCGGACTTTGTCTGGGTATTCATTGGCTCAATTCCTTCTCAATTCGCGTACGCCCTTTGGGCGCTGTTTAGGGTCCATCGCTGTTCCCCCGAGTGCCCAGGCGCCTATGCCCAGCCGGCCCTCAGGGGCGAATAAGGAGAAGGAGCGTGCCCAGAATGAGGGTGGCCGCGGCGTCGGCTTGATCAGCCGGCCGCTCGATAGCGCAGGTCTCAGGGCGCATCGACATGGCTCTTCCCTCGCGTCCGGCTAATCTCGCGAACTCCGGTAAAGCCCGCGTTAACCGAGCGCCCCGGTTGTAATGGAAAGTAGCCAGTCAAAGCAAGCGCCGGAGAAAGGTCAGCAGCACTGACCAGAGATCCCGCGCCAGATTGAAGCGCGTGGCCAAGCGGCAGACCCGAAACAAACCCTAACCTCTTGCAGCCCTGAGCGGCTGAGCCGCGAACCGAGAGGCAAGAAAGGCGGTAACGAAGCGAGGCATGGCCGGATCGAAGTCGCCGGGTCCATATACGATGCGAATATCGGACAGTTCTGGATTTCGCTCTTGCGCGAGATGCGAGAGGATGCGCTCGCGCAAGACGCCGGCACTTTCCGATGATCGCAGAACCTTGATCAATGCGAAGAGCGGACCGTCCAAGACCATTGTCCAGCCCCGCTCCGCCGAAAAGGCGGAGATGTCGAGACCCGTCTCCTCCCTGAGCTCGCGCGTCATACTGAGATCCAGATCGACGTGACTGTCACTGATATCGCGAGGATCGGGAGTCCCACACGGGAAATAAATGCGTCCGGCATTGAAGGTGTGCGCGCCCATGACGCCCATCAGAAAGGCGCCATCAGCAGTAAGAATGGCTGCGGCGCTGAAGCAATCATGCACGGCTGCGGGCGGTCGGCCCCAATCGCGCCACGCGGAAAAACTCGCATAGTCCGTCTCGAGATATTGACCGCGCAGAACGCCGCGCTCGACTTTCTGATGATGCATCAGCAACACGCGGCCATTCCATAAGGCCGGCTTGGCGCGTCGCAATTCTTCGAAGTGGCTCTCTATCTCGGTTCGGTGCTCATTGGCGTAAGCCCATGGCTTCGGCACGAACGAGAGCTCCAGCCTATCGACATGGAAAACAGAGGGCACCTCCGCGAACGACGACGCTTCCGCCTTTCTCGACGCTGCCGGCGGTACGTGGCGTGGCAACACTTTTTCCGCTGCGAACATGCGCCCAGGATTGACGATCTCCTCCTGCGCGTTCACCAGCTGAATTTCTCGCGCGCCGGATTGAAGCGTCTTGGAGAGTATTCCGAATATCGCCGACGCCGCGCGTGCAAGTGCTTCAGCGATATTGCCATCGCGTAAGTAATGAGCGAAGAAAATGGCCGCAACCGCATCGCCTGCTCCGTTCACCGACAGCGCCAACTTCGGCGTCCGCACGCTGAATATCCCGCTCTCGTCCGAGGCCAGCATGTCGATGCAATCTTGTGGAGTGTCCTGCGTGTGCATGGACGTGACGAGGACCGCGCGGGGGCCGAGGTCGTGCACGGCCATGACAGCATCCCGCGTGCTGTCCATGCTTTTGCTTGTGCGCCCGCTCAGGTAATCGAGTTCAAACTGGTTCGGGGTGACGATATCGGCGACAGGCAGCGCTTTTGATCGCATGAACTCGGGAATACCCTCGCGCACGAAAATGCCGCGGCCGACGTCGCCAATGACCGGATCGCAGCAATACTTTGCCGACGGATTGGCGCGCTTGACCGTTGCGACCGCATCAAGAACAGCGGCGCCGGTCTCGGCCGAGCCCATATACCCCGATAGAACGCCGTCACATCCGACGAGCACACCTCGCTCACGAATCCCATCGACCACTTCGCCGATGAGGGTGGCATCGAACACCTGTCCGCTCCAACTGCCATATCCGGTGTGGTTCGAGAACTGCACGGTGTGAATCGGCCAGACCTCCACACCCATCCGCTGCAGCGGGAATGTCGCCGCAGCATTGCCGACGTGGCCAAACGCCACGTGCGATTGGATTGAGAGGATGTTCATGGCCCGCAATTATAACTCAATTGTGCAGGCATGTTTCACTTATCGCGTCTGGTTGCACAGCACATTCAAAGCGACATGGCCGGGACGAGCCCGGCCATGGTGATACGCAACCTTCAACGAATGGCCTACTTCATTCCCATCTTCTTGTTGGCCGCGTCAACAAAGGAGTTGGTGTAGGTCTTTGACAGGTCGATGTTCGCCTTGGCCACCTCGGGCGAAGACTGGCTGAACACCGCAAGCACTGCCTCGGCACCTTTCGGATCCATGCGGCCGGTTTGCGAATACATGGGAAGCGTATTCTTCAGCGCCGCTATGTAGAGCGCCTTGTCCTTGCCTACGAGTTCCGGCGGCATCTTGTCGGCAATTTCCTCCGGCGAATGCGAATGGATCCACTTCAACGTGTTGACAATCGCGGTTGTCATGGCCTGCACCTCTTTCTGGTGCGTGGCGATCCACTCAGCTTTGGTGTAAAGCGCGCCGCCGGGATATTCGCCGCCGAATACTGCAAGCGTATCCTTCTGACTGCGCGTATCGCTGAGAATCTTCAGATCCTTGTCCTTGCCCTGCAGAAGCGTCACTGCAGGATCGAGCATGATAGCGGCATCAATCGTCCCCTGCTCCATCGCCGCGATGGCGGTCTGACCGAGACCGACGCCGATCACACCCACGGAATTTGGATCAACCCCGTTCTTCTTCAAAATGTATTTAAGGAAGAAGTCGGTGGATGACCCCGGAGCGCTGACACCGACTTTCTTGTTGGCGAGATCCTTGATCGATTTGATCTCGCTCGAGTGCTTGGGCGATACGACCAGGGCAAATCCGGGGAAGCGATCGTAGACGACGAATGCCTGCAGGTGCTGCCCTTTGGCCGCGAGATTGACGCAATGGTCGAAATAGCCGGACACAACGTCGGCGCTGCCGCCCATCACCGCCTTAAGTGACTCCGATCCCCCCTTGAATTGCACGACATCCACATCGACCCCGGCTTTTTTGAACTCACCGAGCTGGTGCGCCAGCATAGTCGGCAGATAGCAAAGACATGAAGCGCCGCCGATCGCGAGTGTCACTTTCGATTGCGCGAAGGCCACGCCGCTCGAGATGACAAGCGCGGCAAGCATAGCGGCGAACCGCCGCAGGAACAGGGACATGAAGTCCTCCCTCGTTGCAAAGCCTAGTTTGAGAAGGCCGATTGGTGCCGGACGATAAGCCACCGCGCAGGCGCTGGCTAGAGCCGGCCGCGATCAAGTGGGCAGCCCCCGTCGTGCCCTGAGCCCGCCGAACCAAGTTGAGGGGGACGACCAAGACCCGGCTGCAATATCGCGACGCGAACTACGGCCTGACGTCAGCCGTCGTGGGGCGCCAGACGAGCAGACGCTTTTCGACAGCACTGACCACAATGTCGATCACGATCACGAAAGCCGCCAGAACGAACATGCCCGCAAATACGCCGGCAACGTCGAACACCCCCTCGGCCTGCTGGATGAGATAGCCCAGACCCGCTGCAGCGCCGAGATATTCGCCCACCACTGCACCCACAACGGCAAAGCCGACAGAAGTGTGAAGTGAGGAGAACATCCACGACAGCGCCGATGGCCAATACACGTGGCGCATCAGCTGCCGCTCGTTCATGCCGAGCATTCGCGCATTGGCGAGCACAGTGGGGCTCACTTCCTTTACGCCCTGGTACACGTTGAAGAACACGATGAAGAACACCAGGGTTACGCCAAGCGCGACTTTGGACCAGATCCCGAGACCCAGCCACAGTGTGAAGATGGGCGCGAGCACGACCCGTGGCAGTGCATTGACCATTTTCACGTAGGGATCGAACACGGCCGCGGTGCGCGGCTGGCGCGCGAACCAGAAGCCGACTAGCACGCCGCCGATCGAGCCGAGCACGAAAGCAAGAATCGACTCGATCAGCGTCACCCAGAGGTGTTTCCAGATCACGCCGGACGCGAACCAGTCGACGATCTGACTGGCCACGTCCACCGGATTGGAGAAGAAGAAAGGCGGCAGCAGGATCTTGCCGAACACCGGGTAGGTGGTGAGCACGTACCAGAGCGCGACTGCGACGATTGCCACAAGCACTTGCAGGGTCGTCAGCCTGATCTGGCTCATGGCGCGCGTCGCTATCTTCCGAACAGCCCGACGAGCCCGGCGACGCCCTTGCCGTGCCCTTTGAGCTTGTCCCACAGCTCATCGCGCGTGAGCCCGGCGGGCAGCGCCCCCGGCTCAAGATCCGTTGCGATGACAGTGAAGATATAGTGATGGATGCCGGTATTGGGCGGCGTGCACGGCCCGCGGTACATCGTCGTACCGGCGGTTTCCTTGCCACCTGTAAATTTGTCGGACGGCTTGCCGAGTTCTCCTTCCGCAAAACCTGTGACAGTCGGCTGGATATTATAGGCAAGCAAATGGTGCGAGCCCAGACCGCGCTGACCTTCCCAGTCGGACATCACCACAACAAAGCTTTTCGTATCGGCTGGCGCATTCGACCACTTCAATTCCGGCGAAACGTTCTGACCGATACAATTCGGATTGCTGGCGATATTGCCGGCATGCTTGCGATCCATCATCGTACTGTCCTTGAAATTCGATGATGTCAGCGTGAACGGCTCCGCGTGCGCGGCCGAAGCCAAAAAGAGCAGCGAGACGGCTGAAAATGTAAATTTCTTCACTTGGTATCCTCCCCTGTTTACGCAGCGTTATTAACAACAGTCAGGCCCACAAAATTCCTCGTCTTTAATTGGCTTCGCTCTGTGCATATCCCTTGATCACTTCCGCCTTGAGTTTGTGCCAGATTTCGCGATGCAGCGCGACGAAGCCGGGATCGAGCTTGATCTCCGCCGTGTCTCGCGGACGCGGGATTGGGACCTTCCAATCGCCGATGATGCGCGCGGCCGGGCCCGCCGACATGATGACGACGCGGTCCGAGAGCGCAATCGCCTCTTCCAGGTCATGGGTGACGAAAAGAACGGCCTTGCGGTCCGCCGTCCACAATTCGAGCAGCAGATTTCCCATGATCTGACGCGTCTGCGCGTCCAGCGGACCGAACGGCTCATCCATCAACAGAATTTTTGGATCCCTGATGAGAACTTGCGCGAGCCCGACCCGCTTGCGCTGCCCGCCCGAAAGCATGTGCGGATACCTGTCGGAGAACGTGCCGAGCCCCACCCGGCCCAGCCATTCCTGCGCGCGCGAGCGGGCTTCGTGCGGCGGCGTGCCGCCGATCTCCAGGCCTATGGCGACATTTTCGATGGCAGTTTTCCAGGGAAAGAGCGCGTCGGCCTGAAAAAGATAACCTGCCTGCTGATTCAGTGCCGCTAACGGTGTACCGAAGATATTGACGCTGCCGGACGTGGCAGACAGCAACCCAGCAGCAATGTTGAGCAATGTCGATTTCCCGCAGCCGGTCGGACCGACGATAGCCACGAACTCGCCGTCGGCGACCTTGAGGCTTGCGCGATCGACTGCCGTGTATGTGCCCGTGGCGATACGAAAGGATACAACCACATCAGTGAGGGCGACGGCGGCCACCGATCGCGTATCAAGGGACGGCGACACGAGGCACTCTCTCCCAGCACTTGTCGATGCGACGGCAGAGCCGTCCGCCATGCCCCTCCTCCACGCGCTTGTTTTTCTTCGGCGGGCAACCTATCCGCCCCGCGGGCCACTTGCAAAGCGGGCTTCTCGGACGCAAACCGGGTCGCTCGTTCGCTCCAGCACCGGGCGGAAATATCCCAAGGACGTTTGCAGTGAGCGAAGTGGCAGACGTAGGACAAGCGTCCCTATAGACCTGTGATCAGCCCGGCGTCGATCAGCAGCCGGTTGAAGCGCCGTGCTTCATGGCCGCCGGCGCAACGGTAGAACACGCCGTTGCAGCGCCCGAGGATTTTTTTCTGCTCTGCGAATGATGGATCGAGCGGCACGCCTGCCGCTTCCTGTATGATCAATGGCAGATAAGGAGCATCAAGCGTATCAAGAGCCGACGAGAGATCGGCAGGCCTGAAATTTACGGTATCGATAGCGTAATAGCTCGTAAGGTAGCGAGGATCCATTGCTTTCAGACGTCGGGCCAGGGCCGATTCGCTGAGCGTGGGATCGATTATCAGATGAGCGAATTCCGGCTGATGATCGCCATAACGAACGATGAGGAAAGAGTCCGTCGGAAACTCCTGCTTGAGTCGTTCGAGGAACGCGCTGTAATCACGCGCCGACATGACCTGCCGACGTATGTATTCGTCGACATTCGGCGCATTTCCGAGATCGCGCCAATCCGGGGTGAGCTCTGGACGAAGCCGCGTATCCCAAGGGAAGTGATTGGCGACCGTGTAAACATAAAGGAACAGCGGTCCCTCGCCTCGGTTGCGCGCGATCACATTCGCCGCCCGGTCGAAATAGAAGCTGTCCGCCTCGAAGGAGTCCGTCCCCATGTCCTGCATATCGAGATATCGTTCGATGCCCGCCGTGGTCTGAAACGCGCGCGAACTCAAGAACGCCCCGTGGAAAGGATAAAGGCTGAAAGTCTTGTAACTGCACCGGGTGAGCGCGTGCGGGAGCCCGCGGCTGACGCGACCAGCGGCAATGCGCGTGACCGATGTCGCAAATCGCCCATAGGAGCGGGCCGACAGACCCGTGAGAACATTGTATTCGGTAAACCAGCTCGGTCCGCCGGCGCCTTCGACTACGAGCTTGCGCGCCTTGCCGTCGAAGGACCGGAAATGACTCCGATATCCTGCTGGCACTTTGATTCCAGGCGCTGCGGTGATGTCGAAACTTGATTCGTCGTGCAGGAGGATGATGTGCGGGAGCTTGCGACCCGGATCGCAGATTGCAGCAGGTGCCTTGAGTTGCTCCGTCACCTTCTCGTCTGAATCGAGGTAGCCGTGCGTAGCCAGTTCGTGGATCGCCTCAATGCCTGTGCGCGCGAACTTGGAGACATAATTCTGGCTGAAGAAATCTTCGTAAAGGTCTGTCGGAAATGCGAGTGACAATACGACAAGTCCACTCAGGCACATGGTGCCGGCAAATGTGCTGAGACTCAGACGCAACCGGAATGGATCGAGACGCCACGCAATCGTCACGAAGGCGGAAAGAATGACAGCTGCGAGCAGAAGCTGGCTGCGCAGGGTGGGCATTGTTGCCAGCAGAAAGGCCGAAGTGTCCTGATCGATAATCATCAGGTCAACAAAGTCGACCGTCATCCATAGTTTCTGGTGCTTAAACTGCGACAGAAGGATCAGGCTGACCACGAAAGTCAGCGAGATGAGCCCCGCAGTGATCGGCCGGCGCAGTAATGCGAGCCAGGCGAAATTCAGTAGCGCCCATGCAAGCAGGAAAAGCATTTTTGCGACCAGATCGACCTCGGTCGCGGCCATGATGACAAGCGCGGCGGCGTGCAGGATTGCGATGAGCGAGAGAGCAAAGAGATCGCGCCGAGAAATGCCCTCGGCTGGGGCAAGACGGCTCAGCAGTGCGGACGCGGCGGACAACATGGCCAAGGACGGCCCTGCCCGGCTGCAAATCCCGAAAACTCCCAGCGCACGGCCCAGCGACATAAGACTGTAAGGCCGACGGTATTGCAAGCCGGCGGCAGACGGAGATAGGCGAATTTTTTCAGATTAACCAAAAGGATGACCGCCACGGCGCCCCGCGCGACGGGCAGTCGCCGGAGAAGCCATTATGGTGAGCCAGTCATGGCGAGGCACGCATCCAATAGCTTCAACTACAGCGGCTCGAGTTCTAGCCGCGAACGGGGTGAATACCGCTCTGATCCGCTGGCGATGACAGACTGCTCTGGCGGACGACACTGCGCTCAAGCTGGGGTCGGACTTTCACCGGTTTCAGCATCGGTGCTCACGTGTCATCATCCTGCCAATGAGCCTTGACCCGCGCTTCGCCGACGCATGGTCGCGCCTGCCCGATTATCTCGGCAACCATGTGGTGGTGAGCCTGACTGCCCTCGCCATCGGCCTCGGGGTCAGCCTGCCGGTCGCGATCGCCTCGCGGCGTCGGCCCGCCCTGCGCGGGTTCTGTCTAGCGATAGCGAGCGTTTTGCAGACGATTCCCGGCTTGGCGCTGCTGGCGCTGTTCTACCCGCTGCTGCTTGGGCTTGCGGCCATTTCAGAGCGGCTCCTGGGAAGAGGCTTCCCTGCCCTGGGCTTTCTTCCTGCAGTACTGGCGCTCGCGCTCTATTCGATGCTGCCCGTGCTCAGAAACACGGTCGTTGGACTCAACAGCGTGGACAGCCGTCTGCGCGAAGCCGCACGCGTTGTGGGACTTGGGCGCTGGCGAATGCTGCGGGACATCGAACTTCCCCTCGCATTGCCGGTGATTATGGCAGGCGTGCGTACCTCCGCCGTATGGGTGATAGGCACGGCAACGCTGGCCACGCCTATCGGCCAAACCAGTCTGGGAAACTACATCTTCACGGGACTGCAAACCCAGAACTGGGTCTTTGTAATCTTCGGTTGCGTCGCGGCAGCTCTGCTTGCACTGGCCGTCGACCAGCTGCTCGCTTTGGTGCAATGGGGTGTGTCGCGTCGCAGCAGCGCTTCAATTGGGTTTGGGGTGCTGGGGCTTGCTGTCCTGGCGCTTGCCTCGGCCGTACCGGGCTCATTGCGCCAGCAGCCGGAATATCTCATCGGAGCGAAAACGTTCACGGAACAGTATGTGCTTGCGGCGCTCGTTGCCAAGCGCATCGAAGATGCCGGCCTGACTGCGGGGCAGCGACCCGGTCTTGGTTCGAACGTGCTGTTTGACGCATTGGCCAAAAGCGAAATCGATGTGGCGGTGGATTACTCCGGCACGATTTGGGTGAACAGAATGAAACGCAGCGATGTACCCGCGCGCGCCGAGGTCATGGTTGAGCTCGGGCACTGGCTCGAATCGACATACGGCATACGCATGATTGGTTCGCTCGGCTTCCAAAACGCGTATGCGCTCGCGATGACACGCAAGAAAGCGGATGCGCTCAAGATTTCTTCAATCGCCGATCTCGCGGCGCATGCTGGCACGCTGACGATTGCAAGCGACTACGAATTCTTTGCACGGCCGGAGTGGGAGGCTCTACGCAAACGATACGGCCTGCATTTCAAGGCAGAGCGGCAGATGCAGCCAGAATTCATGTACAAAGCCGTTTCCGCGGGTGACGTCGACGTTATCTCCGCTTACACAAGCGATGGGCAGATTACGGCCTACGATCTCGTCACGCTTGATGACGTGAGGCATGCGATCCCACCCTACGATGCCGTCCTTCTGATCTCGCCTCGACGAGCCAAGGACACGCGACTTGTTGAAGCACTTGTTCCGCTTGTTGGTGCGATCGATATTGCAACGATGCGCAAAGCCAATGAGCGCGCCCAAGAAGGCTCCACGCCTGATGAAGTGGCAACTTGGCTCGCAAATCAGGTTTTCCCCCGCTAGGCAGCGTTTTGAAAGCCAAGCGTTGCCGCAAGTCACATTTGCTGCTTTGAATATACCTGATCAATTCTTGCTGCGATCGACCAGTGCACGCTGCTTGATCCAAGGCATCATTTGGCGCAACTTGGCGCCGACCTGTTCGATCGGGTGCTCGGCGAGTTTTGCCCGGGTTGCCTTGAATGAGGTCTGGTTCACTTTGTTCTCAAGCATCCAGTCCTTGGTGAAGCGGCCCGATTGGATGTCGGCGAGCACTTTTTTCATTTCGGCTTTGACCTCCGGCGTGATCACGCGGGGCCCCGAAACATATTCGCCGTATTCGGCGGTGTTCGATACTGAATAGTTCATGTTGGCGATACCGCCCTCGTAGATCAGATCGACGATCAATTTGACCTCGTGCACGCATTCGAAATAGGCCATTTCGGGTGCGTAACCTGCTTCGACAAGCGTCTCGTAGCCGGCCTTCATCAACTCGACCAGACCTCCGCAAAGCACGGTCTGCTCGCCAAATAGGTCGGTCTCACACTCCTCCTTGAAAGTAGTCTCGATGATGCCTGCGCGGCCACCGCCGATCGCAGAGCCGTATGACAGAGCAAGCTCATGCGCATTGCCCGACGTGTCCTTGTGCACCGCTAGCAGGCACGGCACGCCGGCACCGCGGGCATATTCCGAGCGTACCGTATGGCCTGGGCCCTTGGGCGCGATCATCATGACGTCCAGGTCGGAACGGGGCTCGATCAGGTTGAAGTGTACATTGAGCCCATGAGCGAACATTAATGCTGCGCCCTGCTTCATGTTCTGCGCCAGATGGTCGTTGTAGATGTCGGCCTGCAATTCGTCAGGCGTCAGCATCATCATGACGTCAGCCCACTTGGCGGCGTCGGCCACTTCCATGACCTTGAATTTCTCCGCTTCCGCTTTCTTGACGCCGCTGGACGTCTTGCGCAGCGCAACCGCGACCTCCTTCACGCCGCTGTCACGCAGATTGAGAGCGTGGGCATGGCCCTGGCTCCCGTAACCGACAACCGCAACCTTCTTGCCCTTGATCAGGTTCAGGTCGGCGTCACGATCGTAATAGACACGCATGATTCCTGGTCCTCTTCGGCCAAAGCTCGCCTGTGATTTCGGATTGCCCCCGTCGCGCTGCTTCTAGGTCGCCGATGCGGCGGGGGCAAGTGCTTCTGGTGATTCCCTTCAATTCCGGTCGCGTCTGCGCTTTAGCTGCATTCTCCCGGCATAGAGCAGCGCGAAACCAGCTAGTACACAGCCATATTTGATCACCTCGGGCATTTGCGAATCCCGAGCAAAGCAATAGGGCTGCTCGCGGGCAAAACCGAGCCTGATGCAGCGGTTATCGTCGAGCTGAAATGGCTTGATGAAAACGCCGACAAGGATCAGAGGGATCGACAGCAGAGTGAGCGCCATCGTCTACATTCCCTCCGGTCCCCGCATGATGGCCGCGATGCCCGTGCGCGCGACTTCGACAAGCCCCAGGGGCAGCATCAGATTGATGAATTGTTCTATCTTGTCGGTGGCGCCCGTGATCTCGAACACGAAGCTCTCGGTCGTGGCATCGATCACTCGTGCTCTGAAGGCATCCGCCAGCCTGAGAGCTTCGACTCTATTCTCACCCTTTCCCTTCACCTTTACCATGGCGAGTTCGCGCTCGATTGCGTTTCCGGCAAGTGTCATGTCCACCACATGGTGAACAGGTACAAGGCGATCGAGCTGGTTCTTGATCTGCTCGATCACCATCGGCGTGCCGGTCGTGACGATCGTGATCAGCGAAAGATGCTGGCGATGCTCGGTTTCAGACACGGTCAGCGATTCGATATTGTAGCCTCGACCCGAGAACAGGCCGATCACACGGGCAAGAACGCCAGGCTCGTTGTCGACGAGTACAGAGAGCGTGTGGGTCTCCTGCTTCTGCGCCGTCGGAGCAGCCGGATAATGGCTCGTCGTAGGAGCGTTCATCACACCATCACCTTGCCTTCCTCGGTGATTGCATCCTCGACAGAAACGCCGGCATCACCGAGCAGCATTTCGTTGTGGGCGCGTCCGGATGGGATCATCGGGAAGCAATTTTCCTTCGGATCCACCACGCAATCGAACAGGACCGGTCTGTCGATGGTGATCATTTCGTTGATCGCTTTGTCGAGATCGGCCGGTATTGCGCAACGGATCCCATGCGCATGATAGGCTTCGGCGAGCTTGACGAAGTCCGGCAGAGCCTCGCTGTAACTCTCAGAATAGCGGCCGCCGTGCAGCAATTCCTGCCATTGCCTCACCATTCCCATGTAGTTGTTGTTGAGGATGAAGATTTTGATGGGCAGGCGGTATTGTACCGCCGTCGAAAGCTCCTGCATCGTCATCAGCACCGAAGCTTCTCCGGCAATATCGATCACGAGCGAGTTTGGATGCGCGAGTTGCACCCCGACGGAGGCGGGAAGCCCGTATCCCATGGTGCCCAAGCCGCCGGATGTCATCCAGCGGTTCGGTTCCTGGAAACGGAAGAACTGGGCGGCCCACATCTGATGCTGACCGACCTCAGTCGTGATGTAGACATCCTTGTCCTTGGTCAGTTCATAGAGACGCTCGATGGCATATTGCGGCTTGATGACATCCTTTGAGTGCCTGTATGCGAGCGATTTTCGTGATCGCCATTTATCGATCTGCGCCCACCACCCCTGAAGCGACTTCTTGTCAGGATGATGCGCACTGGTACGCCACAAGCGAACCATGTCTTCAAGCACATGCGCGCAGTCACCTATGATGGGGACATCGACCTTGACGTTCTTGTTGATTGAAGACGGATCGATATCGATGTGAATCTTTTTCGACGCTGGGGAGAATGCGTCAAGCCGGCCCGTGATACGATCATCGAAGCGAGCACCGACGCAGACCATGACGTCGCAATCATGCATCGCCATGTTGGCTTCGAGGGTTCCGTGCATGCCGAGCATGCCGATCCATTTTGGGTCGGTCGCCTGGAATGCCCCGAGACCCATGAGCGTGGAGGTGATCGGATATCCGGTGAGATTGACAAGTTCGCGCAGCAAGTCGCACGCCGCTCTGCCCGAATTGATTACTCCACCTCCGGTGTAGAACAAGGGACGTTTTGCATGCGCCATCAGGTCGATCGCTTGCCTGATCCCATCCATGTCTCCCTTGAGCTTGGGCCGATAGCCGCTGTGCGCAAAATTTTTCGGTCTTGAATAGGCGCCCTTGGCAAACTGTACGTCTTTCGGCACGTCGACCACGACAGGACCTGGCCGACCGCTGGATGCAATGTGAAACGCCTCGTGGAGCACGCGCGGCAAATCTTCGATGCGCTTGACAAGATAATTGTATTTTGTGCACGGCCTCGTGATGCCGACCGTGTCGCATTCCTGAAAAGCGTCATTGCCAATCAGATGCGTAGGCACCTGCCCGGTGATGCACACGATTGGGATTGAATCGCAAAGAGCATCGGTCAGCCCGGTCACGGCATTGGTAGCACCCGGTCCGGACGTGACCAGCACACATCCCACTTTCCCGGTCGAGCGCGCATAGCCTTCAGCAGCATGCACGGCACCCTGCTCGTGCCTGACGAGGATATGCCGCACCTGATTTTGCGCAAAAATAGCGTCATAGATCGGCAGTACGGCGCCGCCGGGATAGCCGAAAACGTGCTCCACATTCTGATCGGCGAGCGCCTGAATCACCATTTCAGCGCCGGTCATTTCACGTGTCATCTGGTTTCCTTTCACCGTTCGCTTCTCAGGTGCAATAAAAAAGGCCCGAAGCGGGCCTATGTCCGGACGCTCGCCTGCAGCCGCGCCTACGGCCGCGCCAGCGCCCGAACCTCCCCTACAGTAATAATATTGCGCAACACGTCACTCACCTGAATTTTCATTGCGCGGTTTATAGGGGACAATCGATGGTCCGGTCAAGGGGGCATCGAATTTGAAGCAATGGCCTCCCAATCGAGAGTGCCAGGGCCGGATCGTCACTCTGATTGTAACTCGGCCAGAATCACGTCTAATGCCCGCTGACTTTCGACCCACTTCCAGCCTTCCATTTGATTGCGAAACCAGGTGATCTGGCGCTTGGCGTATCGGCGCGTATCCATGACTACTCCAGCCTGAGCATCGCTGAGAGAAATCTCGCCTTTCACATGACGAATGAGCCACGGAACGCCGTGCGCCTTCATCACCGGCAAGGCCGGATCGAGTTTTCGGGCAGCGAGTTCACTCACCTCCTGCAGAGCGTTCGCGTTCAGCATCGCTTCGAAGCGCAACTCAATACGCTGTACGAGCTGCGTACGATCACAGGTTATAAAAAATTTTCTGGACTCATTCGCGCCGATTAACGGCGGCAACCCTTCGAGATGCCATTGCGCAAGCGGGCGGCCGGTCGCCAGCACCACTTCAAGTGCGCGTGAAATTCGCGAGCGGTCGTTCGGCCTGATGCGCTGGGCTGTTTCTGGATCCAGCCGACCGAGTTCTCGATGCATCGCCACAGGACCTTCAGCCTCGAGGCTTTCCCGAACACGCGCGCGAATATCGGGTGGGATCGGCGGGACGGCGGCCAATCCCGCGGTGAGCACCTTGAAATAGAGCCCGGTGCCTCCCACGATGATCGGCATCAGCCCCTGTCCGGTGACCTCCGCCAGAATGGTCTCGATGTCGCGCCGCCATCTTCCGACCGAATAGTTCTCCGCCGCATCGACAAAGCCATAGAGGCGATGCGGCACCCGCGCTTCCTCGTGCAGCGTAGGTCGGGCGGTGAGAACTCGCAGATCTCGATACACCTGCATGGAGTCCGCATTGATGACCGCACCACGAACCCTGCCCGCCAGTTCGAGCGCGAGCGCCGACTTGCCGCTCCCGGTCGGTCCTGCAATAAGCACGCACCGACATTTACTATGCATTGCATGACTCATGTTGCGACGCTGATCAGCGCCTCCGGCGGCCTTAACATTTCCGTCGTCAACCGCGCGAGCCAGATCCTACAGGTCTCGGGTGCAGTACAATGGCTCGGGCCCGACGCCGTGGACATCCCGTTTACCCCCGCAGGGGAGCCGGACAAAGCCGGGCTTGCGGACAGGCTGCGCGGGCTTGCAAGCGACATCGATGTTGTCGTGCAGCTTGCTGCAAACCGGCGCAAAAAGCTGTTCTTGGCAGACATGGATTCCACCATGATTATGCAGGAATGCATCGATGAGCTCGCTGATTACGCGGGACTCAAAACGAAGGTGGGCACCATTACCGAGCGTGCCATGCGTGGCGAGATCGAATTTGAACCCGCGCTGCGCGAGCGAGTTGCTTTGCTTGAAGGCTTACCGATCACCATCATCGATCAAGTGCTGCAGGACCGCATCAAATTGAGCCCAGGGGCCAAGACGCTTGTCGCAACCATGCGCGCAAACGGCACATATACCTGTATGGTATCGGGCGGCTTCACCGCATTTACGGACAGGATCGCAGCGGCAATCGGATTTGAGGAGAGTCGGGCAAACACGCTCACAATCGTGGACGGACATAAGCTCGCCGGAAGCGTCGTAGAGCCGATATTCGGTCGGAACGGCAAAAGAACGGCATTGATTGAACTGCGCGACAAACTCCGTTTGGGCAAAGATGACACCCTCGCGATCGGCGACGGGGCCAATGACATCGACATGGTGCTGGAAGCAGGGCTAGGCGTCGCTTACCACGCCAAGAAGAGGCTCGCCGCCTTGGCACCGGCGCGAATTGATCATTGCCACCTGACCGCTCTGCTCTATATGCAGGGTTACCAGCGTGCCGAATTCGTCGAAGCGTGATCGAGCCCGCTCGCGCGCCACTTATCGCGTAGCCTCAGTCGGGCTCGTTACTGAAGATTCAAGGCAACGAAGCTTGGGTCTCCATCGGGCGAAAGGACGAGCAGCACGACTGCCTTCTTTCCATCCTTTTTGAGCTTGTCGATCCGCTGCTGCAGATCGGTCGCATTCGTGACCGACTGCTGCTGCACTTCGGCTATGACCATGCCCGGGGTTAGCCGCTTCTCAGCCGCCGGAGAATTTGGCTCGACGCCCGTGATGACCACGCCTTTCACCTTGTCCTTGATATTGTGCTTCTTGCGGAGATCGTCCGTGAGATTGGAAAGGTCGAGACCGAGCGCTTTCTTCACGGCGGGCTTTGCATCAGGAGTGCTCTCTTTCTTGTTGTTGAGCGCCGCCTGTTTTTCGTCTTGCAGCCGACCGAGCTTGACGGACTTCTTCTCTTCCTTGCCCTTCCGAATGAGAACGACTTCAACATCTTTGCCGACCGGCGTATCCGCGACAATCTTCGGCAAGTCACGCATTTCCTTCACATCCTTGCCGTCGAACTTCACTATCACATCGCCAGGTTCGATGCCCGCCGGCTTTGCCGGCCCCTTGTCATCAACCCCGGCCACAAGCGCACCACGCGCTGGCTTGACGTTGAGACTCTCGGCGATTTCATCGCTTACCTGCTGAATTCGCACACCGAGCCATCCGCGCCGGACTTCCTTGAATTCACGCAATTGCTCAATGACGGGGACGACCGTTTTCGAAGGAACCGCAAAGCCGATTCCGATAGATCCCCCGGATGGCGAGATGATCGCTGTATTCACACCGATGACTTCACCGTCGAGATTGAACAGCGGTCCGCCTGAGTTCCCGCGATTGATCGCGGCGTCAGTCTGTATGTAGTTATCGTAGGGACCGGACTGGATGTCGCGATTGCGCGCGGAAACAATCCCCGCCGTTATCGTGCCGCCAAGACTGAACGGATTCCCGATAGCGATCACCCATTCGCCAAGCCGCAACTTGTCGCTGTCGCCAAACTTGACTGCTTTGAGGGGCTTGGTCGGATTGACTTTCAGCAAAGCCAGATCCGTCTTCTGATCGCGACCGATTACCTCAGCCTTCAGCGTCGATCCGTCATTGAGAATCACGCTGACCTCATCGGCTTCGGAGATCACGTGGTTGTTCGTGACGACTAGGCCGGAGGCATCGATGATGAATCCGGAACCAAGTGAATTGACCCGGCGCGGCACGGGAGACTGGTTATTGTGCTGCCCGTTCTGGCCGTTCTGACCCCGGCGATTCTTGAAAAATTCCTCGAAGAATTCCTCGAAGGGCGACCCCGGTGGCAGTTGCGGCATGCTGCCGCTACGAAGATCAACGGATTGCTTTGTCGAAACGTTTACAACCGCGTCGATGACCTGCTCCGCAACGTCGGCAATGACGTCAGGGCCACGCGCCTGAGCGGGAAGGACAAAGGTTGAGAAGTTCAGTGCAGCAGCCGTGATTGCACACAGACCTGCGCGACGGAGGCAGGTCTTGAGGCGGAAGTCGCTTGCGCCCATGGGCGTCATTTCTCCTGGGAAGAGGATCGGGTGGAGGTTACAAAAAAGTGGCCCTGACTTCGAGCCGATTCAAGGTCACCGGCAATCAATACCATGCGAGATCCAAACCTTTAGCCGCGCACCAGCCACACAAGAATAAGGCCGATGAGGGCCGATCCGACCCCCATTACTCGTAGCGACACGTCATTTGTCTCCAGGACACTCGCCATCGCGCGTTTGGCGGGTTCCGGAAATGCGGCAAATATCAAGCCCTCGATGACAAATACGAGCCCCAGGGCAGCCAGGAAGTCGGACATGCGCGCGGGGGCTAGCGCGCCGGCGCGGAAGCCGCCGGAGGAGGCGGCGAGTTTCCACGCGATTTGCCCGATGGATCGTTGAAATAACGGAAGAAATTTGACTCGGGTTTGAGAACCATCCGGGTATCGTTCTGCTTGAGACCGCTCTCATACGCCTGCATTGAGCGGTAAAAGGCAAAGAAGTCTGGATCCTGACTGAACGCCTCGGCAAAGATCTGATTGCGGGTTGCATCGCCCTCGCCGCGAATCTGCTCGGATTTCGAGGTCGCCTCCGCGACGAGGACTGTCACCTCGCGGTCCGCGCGCGAGCGGATTTCCTGCGCGCGCTGCGCACCCTGGGCCCTGAATTCTGCCGCTTCACGCTGCCGTTCCGTCTGCATACGTTGATAGACGGCCTGGCTGTTCTGCTCGGGAAGGTCTGCTCGCCGGATCCGCACATCGACGACCTGGATACCATAAGAGGTTGCTTCGTGGTCGACGAGTTCGCGAATGCGGGCCATCAGATCGGCGCGCTGATCGCGAACCACGTGAGTGAACGTCACCTCGCCCAGCACCCGGCGCAGCGCGGAATTGAGCAAGATCGAAAGCTGCGAATTGGCGCCGGCCACAGAACCGAGTGTCTGGTAGAAGCGCAAAGGCTCCTGAATGCGATAACGCGCGAAGGCATCGACGACGAGCCGTTTCTGATCCGATGCGATTACTTCTTGCGGCGGCGCCTCGAGATCCAGGATCCGCTTGTCAATGTAGACCACGCTGTCGATAAATGGTGCCTTGACGTTCAGACCAGGTTCATTCACGACGCGAACAGGCTGGCCCAGCCGGATCACCAAGGCCTGCTGCGTCTGATAAACTGTGAATAGAGACGAGTAGGCCACAATCAATGCCGCCACGCCGATGACGGCAAGGATTCCCCCGAGGAAATTGAGCCTCATTGCCGTCCTCCGGTCTGCGGCTGCGCATTCTGCGGCTGCGTTTGCGACTTAGGAGGCCGCGTCAGCTCGCTGAGCGGCAAATAAGGCACGACGTCAGTGCCCTTGCCGGCGGAATCCAGAATGATTTTGTCCGTGCCGCCGAGCACTCGCTCCATTGTTTCGAGATACATGCGCTCACGCGTGACGTCCGGCGCTTTCTTGTACTCTTCGTAGATTTTCAAAAACCTCGAGGTCTGGCCTGTTGCCTCGGCCACGGTTTGCTGCCGATAGGCTTCGGCCGACTGCGTGATCTGCGCAACGCGCCCGCGGGCTTCCGGAACAACACGGTTCGCATAGGTCTGCGCCTCATTGACCGCCCGCTCGAGATCGGCGCGAGCGGCCTGCACATCGCGGAATGCATCGATGACCTGCGCAGGCGGATCCACCTTCTGCAATTGCACCTGCTGGACGACTACTCCGGCGCCATAGTGGTCGAGCGTCCTCTGCATCAGATCCTGCACCGCCGTTTCGATCGTCTGCCGCGCGCCGGTCAATATCGGCTGGATCTCCGAGCGGCCGATCACCTCCCGCATGGCACTTTCGGCAACCGCCTTCACGGTGCCTTCAGGATTTTGGATATTGAAAAGGAATTCGCCCACGCCCGTTGGCTTCACTTTCCACAGTACGGAGAAGTCTACATCCACGATGTTCTCGTCGCCGGTTAGCATGAGGCTTTCCTCCGGAACATCGCGGGTCGTGGTGCCGCCGCGCCGGATGTCATCGACGATGCGCATTCCGATATCGATCTTGTTGACGCGTAGCGCTTTCGGTGTGAGCACCCTCTCGATCGGATACGGCAGGTGGTAGTTCAAGCCAGGCTGAACCTCGCGAACTTCCTTGCCGAAGCGAAGGACCACTCCGAGCTCATCCGGTTCCACTCGAAAAAACCCGGAAAAGCCCCATAGCACGAGGACACCGAGCGCGATCAGGGCAAATCCTTTGCCCCCGAGATTTCCGCCGGGAAGCATCCGGCGCAGGCGGTCTTGCCCGCGGCGCAAAATGTCTTCGAGGTCCGGCGGTGTCGGTCCGGGCGATTGCGGTCCGGAGCCCCACGGGCCCTTGCCGCCCGAGCCCCAGGGCCCACCGCCGCCCTGATTGGTCCAAGGCATTGAAAATATCTCCCGGCGCCCGGAACTGAGAGCGGGCCGCCTTTTGTCGGGAGGGTTATAGGGGACAGCAGGCGCCGTTACAACGCGCTGTCATGCCGCGCATTACTGGTGCTTCAGCGCCTGATATATGTTGCCAGGGTGAAGTCGGCTTCGTCGTCAGGGCCGGCGTGATGCTCCTCGATCCAGATTTGCTCCCATACTTCGGGATCGATCGGCGGAAAAATGGCGTCACCCTCGGGCGCAGCATGGACGTGCGTTATTTCAAGCCGTTCCGCCATCGGCAGTGTGGCGGCAAAAACGTCGCTGCCGCCGATCACCATGATTTCATCGACTCCGCGTTTCATGGCGTCCGCCCTTGCAACGCCAAGCGCTGCATCCAGGCTGGTAGCCAAAACCGCACCCGGGGCGACTAGCGTCAGATCTCGTGTCAGCACGATATTCGTTCGGTTCGGGAGAAGCCTGCCGATCGATTCATGGGTCTTGCGCCCCATGATCACCGGCCTATTCAGCGTCACCTTGCGGAAGTGCTGCAAATCCGATTTTAACCGCCACGGCAACTGGCCCTCTCGGCCGATCACCGAGTTTTCACCTATCGCTGCCACCAGCACGATCTTCATGAGTGGTGGCTGCACATGTCGCGGATTGCCGACGCAAACATTCTGATTTGAGTTTTCGGCAGACAAGACATCAGAGAACCTGAAAGAGAAGAGTGCCCTTTGGTAGAATGGATGTGCTGACTTTTTGCTAACGTTCGCACGGCTTATGCAAATCAGGAACGCCGCGCTACGTGCAGGCTTGGCGCCGTGTTAGCGCAATGACCGGCGAACTTTGGCAAGTCTCCCTAAACTGCGACTTCTGCCCTGATGTGAGGATGCGGCTCATAGTTCTCAATCGTGAAATCGTCGTACCGAAACGCGAATATGTCTTGAACGGCGGGATTCAACCTCATTATCGGCAATGGCTTTGGGGCTCGAGATAGCTGGAGTCGCGCTTGCTCGATGTGATTGAGGTATAGATGCGCATCACCCAGCGTGTGAATAAAATCACCCGTCCTGTAGCCGGTCACCTGAGCCACCATGAGAGTCAGCAGGGCATATGAGGCGATATTGAATGGGACGCCGAGAAACACGTCGGCCGAACGTTGATAGAGCTGACACGACAACTTTCCCTCAGCGACATAAAATTGAAACAGGCAGTGGCAGGGCGGGAGTGCCATCTTCTCAACGTCCGCCGGATTCCATGCTGTGACGATCAGACGACGAGAATCGGGATTGCGACGGATTGCTGCGATTACGTTTCCGATCTGGTCGATGCACTGCCCGTCCTGCGTCGGCCACGAGCGCCATTGGTGCCCATAAACCGGCCCAAGCTCACCGCGCTCGTCGGCCCACTCATCCCAAATGCGGACTCCGTGGTCTTGCAAATATCTCACATTCGTGTCGCCGGCCAAGAACCAGAGCAATTCGTGGATGATCGACTTCAGGTGCAGTTTCTTTGTCGTCAGCAAGGGAAAGCCGTCGCCGAGAGCAAATCGCATCTGGTGTCCGAAAACGGACAGCGTCCCAGTTCCGGTACGATCTCGTTTCTCCACTCCGTCGCGGAGAATGAGTTCCATCAAATCGAGATATTGTCGCATGGGCGTTTTGCAGGTTTCGCGATTCAAGATGCGAAAATTCGCTATGGGGGGCAACCATTCACAGGCCATTATCAACCGTGGCGCAATCCCCTTTTGGACCGGGAGCTGGTACATTCAGTCCCCGCAAGGGGGATAGCCATGGTCGACCATATTCTCATCGCGCGAATCCTGCTCACCTTGATGACGATCGGCTGGGCCGTGCTCACCGTCGTCGCGGATTTCAACAAGACTCATGCGACTAATCCGGCATGGACCCCACACGCTCGCTTTCATGTGGTTTGGCAGATTTCGAGTTACGTGGGTTTTGGCCTGCTTGCATTCGCGCTGATCTGGTCGCCCGGACCATTCGTCGTCGAACGGCTCTTCCTCGCTGCTCTCATGGGCGCGATTGTCTACGCCGCGTTCTTCGCCGCCCTGATCGCAATGCCTCTTTACGGTGGGGCGGCATATGACACGAATGGTTATCTGCCATTCAAGGCACCCATTCCGATTTTCGCGAAAAAGTGGGACGCGAACATCACCGCGTTTTCCATTCAGTTGGTCATACTGTTGGCGGCCGTACTGACGGCGAGCGGTGTGTTCGCTGGCTAGGCAAATCTCAGAGACGCGCGAACGCCTGCTTGAATCGTTTTTGAAAGCTATTCGACGAATACTTCTTCCCGTCGCTTCCGGATCATCGGCAGAGCCGCAAGAATCAGCAAGCCGACAGCAAGAGCAATCAATCCTGCAGAAATCGGGCGCGTCAGGAAGACGGTCGCATCACCGCGTGCGATCAGCATCGCCCGACGCAGGTTTTCCTCCATCAGCGGTCCGAGCACGAATGCCAGCACGAGCGGAGCGGGCTCGAATTCATGCTTCGTGAGCCAATAGCCGACCAGTCCAAAGACGGCGGAAATTATCACGTCGCTTGGTGAGTTGTTGATCGAATAAATACCGATGCAGCAAAACACGATGATCGATGGGTACAACAGCCGATAAGGCACGCGAAGCAGGCTGACCCACACGCCGACGAGCGGAAGATTGATAATGACCAGCATGAGGTTGCCCAGCCACATCGATGCGATCATGCCCCAGAACAAATCGGGTTGCTTCGTCATCACCTGGGGACCGGGAACGATGCCATGGATAGTCATGGCTCCCACCATCAATGCCATCACTGCATTCGGCGGAATTCCGAGCGTGAGCAGCGGGATGAACGAACACTGTGCCGCAGCGTTGTTTGCAGCTTCCGGAGCCGCTACCCCCTCGATGGCGCCGCGCCCAAAGCGTTCGGGATTTTTGGAGATGCGCTTCTCAAATGTGTAGGCGGCGAATGAAGAGACGACTGCGCCGCCACCCGGGAGAATGCCAAGCAAGGATCCGACTACCGTGCCACGAGCGATTGCGCCCGACGCATCTATCAGGTCCTGGCGGGTGGGCATCAGGCCTTTGATCTTGCCTTTTACCAGCTCGCGGCTTTCCTGAGAGATCTCGAGATTCCGAATAATCTCGGCAAACCCGAACACGCCCATGGCAACGTTCGTGAATCCGATGCCGTCGGACAGCTCCGGAAGATCGAATGTCATACGACCGGCGCCTGTTTCGAGGTCAGATCCGATCATCGACAGCAACAATCCCATAAGGATCATTGCGATCGCTTTGAGCACTGAGCCTTTCGCCAGCACGACAGCGAAAATCAACCCGAGCACCATGAGGGAAAAGTACTCGGCGGGGCCGAACAACAAGGCCACCGAAGTCAAAGGTGTTCCAAGAGCTGCTACCACTACCGTCGCGACACAACCTGCGAAGAATGATGCGAGCGCCGCGATAGCGAGAGCCGCGCCGGCCCTCCCTTGTCGAGCCATCTGATGGCCATCCAAGCAAGTCACGACGGACGTAGCCTCGCCCGGAATGTTCACCAGAACCGACGTCGTCGAACCGCCGTACTGCGCACCGTAGTAGATGCCGGCGAGCATGATCAGAGCTCCGACAGGCGGCAGTCCGAAAGTAATCGGCAGCAGCATCGCGACCGTTGCAACCGTCCCGATGCCTGGGAGAACCCCGACAAGGGTCCCAACCAGCGCGCCGAGCAGACAGAAGCCGATATTGTAGGGATGCGCCGCCACCGAGAAGCCGAGCGCAAGATTGGCGAGAAGCTCACTCATGGCAGGTTTTTCTCAGTACCAGGGCCAAAGCTGAAACGGCAGCTGCAGCAAATACACAAACAGAACGACGCAGAACACCGTCATGGCCACGGCAGCGATAAGACTTTCGACCCAACGCATTTCCGTCGACCCACAGATCGAGATCATGAAGGCCGCGAAGGTCGAGGGAACAAGGCCCAGCGGGGGAATAGTCACGAATCCGAGATGAGCGCCGCGGATCAGTCCGGCAAATGCAAGGATGGCGAATATCACCCAGGCGGGGCCGCGGATCGCGTAGTCTTCGAGCGGCGGGCCATCGAACAGCAAGCCGCTGAGAGCGACCAGTGCACCTACTACGGCCAGTAGGGTTGCGAACAAACGTGGAGCAGTGCCCGGCCCGAAAGCAAATCCGTGCATACCGGGAAGGTCTCCCGACGCCCAGATTGCTACGATCGCCAATGCAATGAGAGCCAAACCGCCGTAGAAGTCGCGTGGACCGCGTACCTTGAAGCGAAACCCGCCGCTGTTCGGGCGGGCATTGGCTCCATCGGACATTCACATTCTCCCTGGAAGCTTAACTCGCCGGCCTGCCCCGCCCCGTTCCCTAGCATAGGAAGCACCCGGGCCGGAAGCGCTGATGTTCGGCGGCTTTTCGCTAAAGCCAACCGGAGAGGCCAAGGATGCCGCCGACAGCAAAGATCCAGAGAGGATTAATCCGCGTGAAAAAGGCAACCAGTGCCGTGGCCGCAGTAACAAACCCAGCGTAAATGTTCTGATCCGCAGTTCGCGCGAGCACGAATGCGCTTGCCGCGATAAGTCCAAGTGAGACAGGCACAAGGCCGGCCTGCACAACAATTCTCCAGCGTGCATCTTTGAATCGATCCCACGTGCGCGCGACGATGAAAGCCAACACGCATGTCGGCCCGCACATTGCGGTTGTGGCAACGGCTGCACCGGTCAGTCCGGCAACATGATAGCCGATGAGCGTCACTATAATCACGTTCGGTCCCGGCGAGACCTGCGCAATTGCAAAGCTATCAGCGAATTGCCGGTCGGTCATCCAGCGCATCGTTTCAACGGCGATCCGATGCATCTCCGGAATTGCCGCATTAGCGCCCCCGACTGCGAACAGCGAGAGCAACGCAAAGTATCCGAATAGGGCAAGCAACGGACTCTGGTTCATGACTTCGTCCAGGCAAGCGCCATGCTGATCGGTGCCAGTCCAGCAAAGACGAACGGAAGCGGCCAGTGCATGATAGCGACGCCGATAAAAGCGGCGATTGCAACCAGCGGCGCCCAGTCGCCGCGTTTACGAAACAGCGGGGCAGCCATTTTAGCGACCACTGCGATGAGGAGCCCTGTTGCGGCTGCCGTAATACCGGCCAGAATCCGGCTGAGCATTTCGAGGTCGCCATAGTGCGAGTAAAGAACCGCAAGAATGGTGACGATGATGAGTGGCGGTCCCATCAGCCCGGCAAGTGCAACCGCAGCTCCCGCTGCTCCACCAAACCTTGCGCCGAACACAACCGAGAAGTTTACGACGTTGGGACCGGGAAGGAATTGTGACAATGCGAACGCCTCATTGAATTCTTCCGCGGTCATCCAGTGTCGCTGCTCCACGATCATCCGGCGCGCCCAAGGCAAGGCGCCACCGAATCCGGAAAGCGAGACAACCACAAACGCGGTGAATAGTTCTGAGAGCGAGGGGCGGATCGCCTGCACGGGCGATGCCTTGGAACGGGATGACATCCGATGAAGGCTATCGTTGCCGAAAAGAGCAAGCTAGGGCCTGTTCGCGCACGCGCCCTTGCGCGATCCGAATAGCTTCATCTTTCGATGACTGAGAATGCATTCATCCGGCAGGTGCGGCCCCCCCTCACAGGTCCCCCCGCATTTCACCCGTTTGGCTCGCGCTTTACGTCCTCTTTATTCAGTAACCTTCGATGCTTATATTCGTCGCGCTGGGGCAACCCGGCTATGGCGATAAATGGCCGTCGCAATAAACCTATCGGACCCGGGGGCAGTACCCGGCGCCTCCACCCGAACCCGGCGGGCACGGGTTCGGGTGGGGGCGAAATAGGATCGACGAGGGTGTAAAGGGCGCGCTTTCGCTCGGCATGGTACCGCCGATACCGGGCCACATTCATAGTTGCCAACGACAACTATGCTCCGGTTGCTCAGGCCGCGTAAGCGGTTTGAAAGACCGAATTAAAGCCCTGGCGGGTTAGCTCCGTCAGGCGGGGTTCGGAGGCACCTGGCAACAGAAGCCTCCACTTCCATTTTGCTCGCTCGCCCATCCACCATCGTTTGGGCAGCAACCGGTAGGGCGGGGATGGCGCGGAATGCCACGACCGGGCTAGGATTCAACGATTCCCTGATGGCGCCTATTCGCGATGGTTGACCAGATCCGATACGACCTTTTGACCCAGCAGGCCCTGCGCGGCGTGGTTCGTACTGTGTTGGCGGATACGGCCAAGAAGGGTCTGCCCGGCGAGCACCATTTCTATATCTCGTTTGATACGGCGGCGGAGGGCGTGAAGATTTCGGATCGACTGCGGGCGCAATACCCGGATGAAATGACCATTATTCTCCAGCATCAGTTCTGGGATCTAAAGGTCTCTGACAATGAGTTCGAGGTCGGCCTTTCGTTTGGCGGAATCCCCGAGCGCCTTACAATACCCTTCACCGCTGTAAACGGCTTCTTCGATCCTTCGGTTCAATTTGGACTTCAGTTCGAGGAAGTTTCCGAGGGCGTGGAGCCTTCGATGCCGGCCAATGCGCAGGATCCCGCGGCAGGTAAGAAAAAGCTGCCCGCCACCTCTGCGAGCAGCTCCTGTCCCGTCGACACGAAATCCGATCAATCGCCTAAGGCCGAACCTTCGGGCAAGCGTGACAAACCGCAGAAGCCTGCCGGTGGTGGTGAAGTCGTCCGGTTGGATCGTTTCCGAAAAAAATAACGAACGATCCGGTCTGACGGCTACACTCGTGTCTTCGAACCAGTTTCGGGTGAGGACCCACTACATGGCCAAACTCGGCAAAAGCACCTCGCGGACGCGCGTTGAGAGCGACGCCTTCGGGCCACTGGAGATCGCCGCGGACAGGCTTTGGGGAGCGCAGACCCAACGATCCCTGCAGAACTTCCGCATCGGAACCGAGCGAATGCCCATCGAGATCGTGCATGCACTCGGTCTGATCAAACGTGCGGCAGCTGATGTGAATCGCAGGCTCGGAACGCTCGATAGAAAACGCGCGCAGGCCATCGCCGCGGTCGCGCAGGATGTTGCCGATGGCAAGCTTGATGATCAGTTTCCGTTGCTCGTCTGGCAAACAGGCTCGGGCACCCAGACTAACATGAACGTAAACGAGGTGATCGCTAACGCGGCCAATCTCAAGCTCGGCGGTGCGCTCGGCTCCAAGTCCCCGATCCATCCAAACGACCATGTCAACATGAGTCAATCGTCGAACGACTCGATTCCGTCGGCCATGCACATAGCGGCAGCGGTCAAGATCGAGCGCCACTTGAAGCCCGCGCTCGCGCGATTACGCACCGCGCTGGAAAAGAAATCGAAGGAATTTGCAAGCATCGTGAAGATCGGCCGCACTCACACGATGGATGCAACTCCAATCACGTTGGGACAGGAATTTTCCGGCTATGCAGCGCAAGTGGCATCTTCTCTGTCCAGGCTCGCACAGGTGCAGCATGAGCTCTATCAACTTGCCCAGGGTGGCACCGCCGTCGGCACCGGCCTGAACTCAAAGCCGCAATTTGCGACGTTGATCGCGAAACGGATTTCGCAGCTGACGAAAATGCCGTTCGTGAGCGCCCCTAACAAGTTCGAGCACATGGCGGGTCACGACGCTTACGTATCGGTGCACGGTGCCATCAACTCGGCTGCCGTGGCCCTTTTCAAGATCGCAAACGATATCCGGTTCCTTGGCTCCGGACCGCGGTCGGGGCTTGGCGAACTCATCCTGCCAAGCAACGAACTTGGCTCCTCGATCATGCCCGGAAAGACAAACCCAACTCAGAGCGAGGCGCTGACCATGGTGTGTTGCCAGGTTTTTGGGAACCATAGCACCATCACTTTTGCCGGAAGCCAGGGGCATTTCGAACTCAATGTCTATAAGCCGGTACTCGCATACTGCATGATGCAGTCGATCCGACTGCTAGGCGATGCAGCGGCCTCATTTACCGATAATTGCGTGCTTGGGATTCGCGCCAATGAGGCGCGTATTCGCGAACTCATGCACCGTTCTCTCATGCTGGTAACCGCGCTGGCCCCGAAGATTGGCTATGACAAGGCGGCTCAAGTGGCCAAAGCGGCCCACGCCAATGGTACGACACTCCGGGAGGAGGCCGTTCGCCTCGGCTTTGTCAGCGAAAAAGAATTCGACGCTCTCGTTCGCCCTGAGGCGATGACACGCCCCCGATAATTGCAATGCTGAATGAAGCCTCTCTTCGCACCAAACGAAAACCCTTTGCGGCGATATTCATCGAGGGCTTGGAAAAAATGTCGGATTTGCAATGGCATGTATAGGTGGCTGCTGACAGCGCGGCAGTCTCATAAACGCGCGCTGCCAGCGCGTCGAATGCCCAGCGCGTAGCGAATTTCCGTAGAGTTTCGGCAGATGTGTTTCTATTGGTGGTGCTAGTATAGTACGAAGTACCTCTTAATATACCTTCGCAACCTGACGATGCACTTGGAATATTTCTTCTGAATTCCAACCGAATTAGATTGTTGGTCTTTCGTAATCAACTGGCGGTGTATTGAACTACAGCGGAAATCGGCAGACGATGGCCATCTGCCATCTTGTGAAGTTCGCCGGAAAGGCACGTTTCTGCCCACGTCTGGGCGCATTTGACGGCAATGGTTTGTCCCTAGCTGGACACCGAACTGAGAACTACCTGGTTACAGTCGAGGGCACGGAATGGCTGAGGTGATCAACCTTCGGACCGTCCGCAAGCAAGCCGAACGGCGCATGCACGATCAAAGTGCTCAGGCCAATCGTCTTGCCTTTGGACGGCCAAAGCACCTCCGTCAGCTTGAGGAAGCCCAGCAAGAAAAAGCTAATCGAGACCTCGACCGGCGCCGGATTGAAAAAGGGGACCGCCGATGAAATCTCCGGTTGTGAAACGTTCGATCGTTATTGCAGGTCATAAGACCAGCGTGAGTCTCGAAGATGCATTCTGGAAGGGACTCAAAGAAATCGCTAGCGGCCGGGATATTACGCTGTCTGACTTGGTCGCTTCCATTGATACCGATCGCCGACATGGCAATCTTTCTTCAGCGATTCGCCTTTTTGTCCTGGACCACTATCGTGTCCATGGCAACGAGGAGCCGACGGACCAGCCGGATGCTCGCGAATTGCAAGCGCCAAGGGTGGTGCAGCACTCAGTTTTGCGAGCGGACTGATGGCGCGGGTTGCCCAGCGCTCCGCGGTTTGGGTGCCGGATTGATCATGATGGGCGGTGGCAAGCTTGGCGCGCCACCGCCCTTGCCTTGAGCCCCGTCGGACGATTGCGGCAACCCGCTTTCGATCGTCTGCAGGCGTCGCGTCTGATTTTCGACGGCTCGCAGGGTCAACCATCCGGTCAAGGCGGAGACGTCGATCGCCCTCGATGGCGATTGAAGTGGACCGCGTAGTGACATGAAAATGTCGGGACGAGCGCCGGCGACTTCGGCATTGCCTGAAAGTACGAGTTTGGCGTCGAGCGATCCGTCCGTGAGATCGAGTGCGCCGCTAATCGACAAGGCGCCTTCGCCAGCCTCCGCTTTGGTTTCGTTGGCTCGAATCTGGCCCGCCGTCATGACTAGGCTTGACACTGCGCGCTTAATCGAAAGATGACCGGTGTTCAGAGATTTTGCGACCGCGTCAGCAATCCGGGGCGCTTCAATCGGCAGGCCCTGATCGACAGCTTGCACCACCGCGCCGAATGTCTGCGGGTTGAGCCTCGCAAGCCGAGCGTCGACGAGTTCTGCTGTGCCCGACCCTTTCAGCGAACCTACAAGTGCTACTGGACTCAGGCCCGTACCTTCGGCCTCTAGCTCGATATTCAGCGAGCCGGTAATCGCTGGACGCGGCGCGGGAGGCAACAAGGTGGCCATATCGGCCCCCTGCAAGGAGACCTTGAAACGTAGATTCAATCCTTCATCGCCTTTGTGGAACGAGATCGCTCCGGTAAATCGGCCGCCCGCTATGTCGCCCTGAAGCGAATCGATCCTGATTTCGTCGCTTTCGAGACGGACGTCTCCCGCAAGCGATCGTGCCGGTACGTTGGGAAACAACTGCACGCGGCCGATCTTGATTGCAAGTCCGCCCGCGACCTTGCCGAATGCGCCGGGACCAAATGGCTCGCGAGACCAGTTCCAGCCTGCTGTGGGACCCGTCACCTGCGCTATACCGATCGCATAAGGGCCAATCCTCGACCAATCGAGAAAATCTGCTTCGAGCATTCCCTCAAGCCGCCCCGGCGAAGAATCATCGAGACTGATGCGGCCTCGAAAATCGGAAGCACCAATTTTTGCGGCGATATTGTCGAGCTTCACGCGACCGTCAGCCCGCGCAATTTGAGAGCTGAATTTCAGCGGCAGGGTCTCGCCGCCCCCACGAGGCGGCTGCAGTTCAGCCTCCTTGACGTCCAGGGTTCCGGCACCTTCGATCAATCCTTTTGCCGAGAGATGAGCCATGCCTGCAATCTGGGCGGTTACGCCGTCGGCTTCGAGATTCGAGGATACCCTCATGTCGCCATTCACAGGCCCGACAATCCGCACCTTGAGGTGAGCCGGCCCTTTTCCAGCCGATATGATCGTGCTCAAGCCCAAATACCTGGTAAGCGAATCGGAATCTGGAGAATCGATCTTGCCGTCTAGGTCGAGCTGCGCCGTTGACGGCTTCTGCCAGTCGCCGCGAATACGAGCGCGTGTGTCGATGTGCAAAGAGTCGAACTTGCCTGCTACTGAAACATCCGCTGCCACGCGACGCGTCGAGCTTTCCGTGTCGGCACTTCCGATTGTTTCATCGCCCGCAATATTGATACTACCGTGCAGTTGCACATGGTCCGCTCGCTCGAGCGGGGTCACGACCGAAACTGCGGCATCAGGCAAAAACCTTTTCGCGATCGCCGTCAATCTCCCCGTTTGCTTCGCATCCAAGTCGATAAAGACCTTTCCACGCGGCCTATTCGCCGAAATTTCGATCCGGCCGCTTGCGGACAGCATTCCACCGCCAAAGTCGCCTACGGAAAGGCGCTTGAGCATCAGACCCTCGGAGTCAAGCTCTAGGCGTACCTGCATGTCGCGCAATTCCGTCCCAAAGAGCGTGGCTCGGCCCAGATCCGCGGTCATGCTGATCTCCCGGGGTGCCTCCATCCGAGAGCCTGCGAACAGGGTACGACCGAAATTTACGGCACCATCGAAATCGATTTGCGGGGCCTTGAGATCGCCTTCAAGCCTTGCCGGATGGTCGCCTGACCTGAAGAAATAAGCGACGCGCCCGGTTACAGGCTTCCGCTCGAATTCCCCTTCCATCCGATCAATGATCACCCGGTCACTGGCGATCGTGACATCCCCACGGATGTTGAGCGGCCGCGCCAGGCCTTGCGATACGTCTTCCCGGCCCTCGAGCCATGCGGCGAGAGTCTTCGGATCTGACGAATCGACGTCCATGGGTCCGGTGAACGCGACTGCATTTGGCTTAACGACCAGCTTTCCGCTCATTCGTATTTGAGTTGCCCCGGGTGCGCGAAATTCTAGCTGATCAAGACTCCATCCGTCCGCTCTGCTGCCAATGTCGCCTCTAACGTTCTGCAGGGTATTGCCGCCGAGCGTGACTTGATCAATGCCGAATCCAATGTGTATCGGCAACGGAATCCGAAACGCGACACTCCCCAATTCCACAAGATGCCGAATTGCCGTTGCAGGGCCGCGACGATCCGCTCCGACGGATGCCATGGTTCGGTCAAGGTCCATTTGTCGCCCTGAGACAACGCCGTCGAATCGAGGTTGCGCACCGAAATTGAACGCGGCGACGCCCGTCAGGTGCAGGCCTTGATCATCGGAGCCGAATTGAAATTCAACGTTCTGCAGAAGCGCCGATTCCGGATCTGCCTTGATCTTCCCGTTCAACTGCCAGGGCTGTGTGACGACTTGCGAGCCGCCCGCAATGCTTTGGGCCGCGATACCTACGGGGCGCGACAGAGCAAATGATCCCTCAAATCGAGGCTCACCGCCGGTGAGCACGAAGCTTCCGCTGCCCTGAAGACTTAGCGGATAATCAACGGGATCGACATTGACTTGCAACTTGATCGAGCCGTCCTCGGCAAGACGGCCGGCTGAAATGCGAAATGGATAGAGTTGTCCCGCGACTGTGGCCGCTCCTTCGCCCTTGAACGGACCGACGAGCGATCGCGCCTCCCCATTGAACCACACGCGAGTCAGCTTGAGGCTTCCACCGCTCGCAGCATCCGAAAGCTCAACGATACCATTTTGAACGCTCAGCCGATCAATTGAGAATTCATCCGGATTGAAGCCGGCCGACAGCCTCGGCGGATGGATGCGTCCCGCAGAATCAAGGGCAATCGCAAGTTTTGGACCATCGAGATGCACTTCTGCGGCCCGCCATTCACCGCGCACGAGCGAGCCGAGGGCAAATTCCATCCGAAGCGAACGTGCCGAAACGGCGCCGCTCTCTTCGCCGATCTGGATGTCGTGCAGCGTCAAGCTGGGGGCAGGCAGAAGCCGCACATCGATTGGCCCCTTTACTTGCACGTCAATCCCGATAAGCCGCGTCGCCTCCTGCTCGAAAAGCAGGCGGCGCCCGGTCCAATCGATAAACAAAGGGGCGACCAGCGCCGTAACAAGCGCCAAGATGATCGCAATCGCTACGCTAAGCAAAGTCGTTTGCAAACGCCAACTCCAGCGCCGGGCCCGACCGGCCGCGCACGCGCTCAGGATGGATGCAGAATATACGCTATTTCTGCCTGTGTGCGGCCGCCTCGGCCCCTGGGAGATTACTTTCCTTCCGAAGTGTCGCTTTTCCGATTCGGCTCGGATTCGTCAGTTCAGGTTAACGATCTTTCCCGGATTCATGATGTCCTTTGGATCAAGGGCGCGCTTGATCGAGGCCATGACCGAGAGTGCTGCGGCGCCATGCTCCGCCAAAAGATATGCCATTTTTCCCTGCCCGACGCCGTGTTCGCCGGTGCAAGTTCCATCCATGGACAATGCCCGTTCCACCAGGCGTTCGGAGAGAGCCTTAGCGCGGCGTACCTCATCCGAATCGTTCATATCAATCAATAATGTGAGGTGGAAATTGCCGTCGCCAACGTGTCCGACAATCGGAGCAAGGATACGACTTTGCTCAATGTCGCGCTGGGTTTCGGTGACGCATTCTGCGAGCCGAGATAGGGGAACACAGACATCGGTGGCAACCATCGATGCTCCGGGCCGCAAGGCGAAGTTCGACAAGGCAGCGTGATGTCGGGCCTCCCACAAGCGACTGCGCTCCTCTGGGCGTGTTGTCCATGTAAAGGGGCCGCCCCCGAACTCGGCCGAGATCTCGCCGAAACGTTTTGATTGTTCGGCAACAGAAGCTTCCGTGCCGTGGAACTCGAGGAAGAGCATAGGCGTCTCCGGAAGGCCGAGCTTCGAATGCAGGTTGCAGGCGCGCACCTGAAGCGCATCGAGCAATTCGATGCGCGCGATGGGGATTCCGGCTTGAATCGTTTGAATCGCCGTATTGCAACAGGCCTCAACACTCGGGAACGGACAAATGCCGCCGGAGATTGCCTCTGGTATCCCTGCAAGCTTCAAAGTCAGTTGGGTGATAACCCCCAGAGTACCTTCCGAACCGATCATCAATCTCGTGAGGTCGTACCCTGCCGACGTTTTCTTCGCCCGTCGCGCCGTATCGATCACCTCTCCGTTGGCCAGGACGACCTTGAGCGCCAGGACATTGTCTTTCATGGTCCCGTAGCGCACTGCGTTGGTTCCGGAGCATCGTGTCGCCGCCATTCCCCCAAGCGACGCATCGGCGCCAGGGTCGATCGGAAAAAAAAGGCCGCTGTCGCGCAGCTGTTCATTGAGCGCCTTTCTTGTGATGCCCGGCTCGACGATGCAGTCGAGATCTTCGCCATGCACTGCAAGAAGGCGGTTCATATCGCGAAAATCGACCGATACGCCGCCCCGAGGAGCATTCACGTGGCCTTCAAGCGACGTGCCAACGCCGAAAGGAATGACGGGCACACCGTTGGCGGCACAGATCCTTACGATCTGCTGCACATCAGCGGTGCTTTGGGGATACACGACGGCGTCGGGAGGCTGGTTGGCAATCCAGGTCACCGTGTTCCCGTGCTGCTGGCACACCGCCTGCGAAGTTACGACGCGATTACCAAACGCGGCAACAAGCTCCGCAACAGCCTTCTCCAACGTTTCACGATTTCGTCTCTCCTGTCCGACAGCCGCTTGTGCCGGCGCCATACAATTTCCTCCACTGCTCGTTGCAGCGAAGGTTAGCAGAGGACGGCAGTGGGGTGAAACGAGGCCGGCGGCGGCGGGTTGCGGGGACAACCGGTGCTGTTCGGTTCTGCCGCTGCTCGCCGGCCCCGAGCTTAAGACGATTTACCGACGAAAGGCACGAGCATGCCCACGCGTTTGCGATAACGGAGATACTCGTCTCCGAAAACAGACACGAGATCACGCTCCTCAAGCGCGATGCCGACGAAGATGTAGGCCGTCGTCACTGCCGCAAACAGCAGATGCCCCGCCGTCATAACAGGCGTCGCCCAGAAAGCGATGATAAATCCCAGATAGATCGGGTGACGCACGAGCTTGTATAACATTGGCGTTTTGAAGCGCGCCGTCGGCATCGGCTTGCCTACGGCATGGTTCACCACCTGATGAAGCCCGAACAGTTCGAAGTGGTTGATCATGAAGGTGCTCAGAAACACCAGCACCCAACCGAACAGCCCCAGCCCAAACAACGATGCTGCCAACGCTGGATTGGATATTTGCCACACCACGGCCGGAAGCGGACGCCACTGCCAGAACAGCAGGAGCAGCGCGAGGCTTGCGAGCAGGACGAAAGTGCTGCGTTCGATGGCGGGCGAAACGATCTGCGTCCACCATTTCTTGAACTGCGGCCGCGCCATGACGCTGTGCTGCACTGCGAACAATGACATGAGCAGCAAATTGATCACGACAGACTGCAGAGGTGCGCCAGTCACGCCACTGTCGATCGTTTTCGGCACCGGCAGACCGCTGACGAAGCCGATCGCATAAACGATGGTAACGAAGAACACCAAGTAGCTGACGAGGCCGTACGAAAGCGCCAAAATCCTTTTCATCTGAACCTCCTCGATTCTCACTTCATCGCGTTGAAGTCTGGTCGATCGGCTTCCTGTAGAAGGCGTAGTCGGCAGTGTATGGGACGCTCAGGAATGCACCTGCCGATTCGCACGAGTGCGGGGCTTTGCCGCCGCGCGTGTTCAATCTCTGAATGGTCGTGATTCCGCTCAACTGGCCTTTGCCGCGCCAGTCCGTGACTTCAAGCTTCAGAAGCGGAATATCGTCGACACTTGGACCCGGAGACTGAGCGGCGACTTTCGCGGTCACAAGGCTTCCATCATTCATTTCCCAGTTGGGACCAGCGTAGTGCCGCCCTACTGTCTTGCCGGACATCACTAACGAGGCGATCGGCTCGCGAAATGTCCACGCAAGCTTTCCTGTGGAATCCATTTTGCATTCATAGACCTGAGCACCGACAGCACGAGCTTTGGTCACCAGAATTTCACCGATCGCCGCAATCGCGCTCGGTACGTCGGCTGCCGCGGTTTCGGGATACATAAGACGCAGCACCGAAATGTAGACCGCGACAATCGCGGCGATGCCAACGGCGGGCCGCAGCATCGGTCCCATTTGCCCGAAGAATCGGGTTGGCATCTGCGCGCGCATCATGATCGCGTGCTGCCGATAAGAATCGGCATCAAGAGTGCCGTTCGTCCGGCGTCGGATGATGAGATCCTGCATTGCAAAGCTCCATTGCTGTTGGCGCATTCATGACGCTTCGGCAGCGCGAATACTTTGACGCGCGCTTGATTTGCCCTTGAGGAAGTCTTGATTTCGCTTTAGACCGCGCGGCCAGGTAAGCTGGCCAGCCGTGAATGGGGCATAACGTGCTGTTTTCGTTTCGCAATTTCGAGCTCGACAGCGAGCGCCGGGAATTGCGTGCAGGTGGCAAGGTCGTCGCGGTGGAGCCGCAGGTTTTCGACGTGCTCGTCTATCTCATCGAAAATCGCGACCGCGTCGTCAGCAAGGACGACCTTATAGCCTCAATCTGGAGCGGTCGGATCGTGTCGGAATCGACGCTGACCAGCCGGATCAATGCAGTACGAAGGGCAATCGGTGATACCGGTGAGAAGCAGGATTTGGTAAGGACCTTCGCTAGGAAAGGCGTTCGCTTCGTCGCTCCAGTCGACGTCAAAGGAGATCCCGGCAAAGCTGCCGCCGAGCCGGAGCAGGCGCCGCTGAGGATTCCGCAAAAACCGTCCATCGCCATTCTGCCCTTCAGCAACATGAGTGCTGACCCGGGACACGATTCATTCGTCGACGGTATTACAGAAGAGATCATCACTGCCCTTTCTCGCGTGCGCTGGTTCTTTGTCATCGCCCGCGGATCGAGCTTCACATACAGGAGCAAGGCCGTCAGTCCGGACGAAATCGCTCGCGAATTGGGAGTGCGATACATCCTCATGGGCAGCGTGCGGCGCGCGGCGGATCGTATTCGCGTCACTGCTCAACTTATCGACGGCAAATAAACGCAACAATGTCTGGGCACAAAGTTACGATCGCGCGATTTCAGACGTTTTCGCCGCGCAGGATGAAATTACGCAGACAATTGTCGGAGGTATCGAGCCCGAGTTGAGCCGAGCCGAACGCGAAAGAGCGCGGATCAAACCACGTGACAACATCGACGCGTGGACGATCTATCAGCGGGGAATGTTCCATCTGTACCGCTATACAAAGGAGGATCTGACAAGAGCGCGGCAACTGTTTGAGGAGGCAATTGCATTAGATCCCGAGCTCGGGCCTGCCTATTCCGGAATCGCCGAGGCTTGTTACTACGAAGTCGTGTATGGATTTGCCGAGTCGGCCGACCGCAATCGCGAATGTGCGATCAAGGCAGCACAGCAGGCTGTCACACTGGACCGGGACGATGCAGGAGCGCACTGCACGTTGGGACGAATTCGCTACCTTTGCCGGGAATACGCGACTGCCATTTCGGAGCTGGAATTGGCATTGGACCTCAATCCAAGCCTTTCACTCGCTCACTATGGGCTTGGTGCCGCTTTCGTCTTTTCATGAAGGCCGCACGAGGCTTTGCCGCATCTCGAGTCGGCCGTGAGACTCAGTCCACGCGATCCTAATATGGGTTCCTATCTGGTGCGCATTGCGGAAGCGAAATACCTGACCGGCGACGATGAAGCTGCCGTTCGCTTCGCAATGAAAGCGTTGGCACAACCAAGTTTCCAGTGGTCTCGCTACGCCGTGCTCATTGCAGCAATGGGCCAGCTTGATCGGCGCGATGAGGCGCAGCGGTACTTGAAGGAGGTCACGCGGATGCGCCCAGATTTTTCGGTTTCGTTTGTGCAAACCATGCATCCGTTCAGCCGCGATATGGGTATCGATCGCTACTATGAAGGATTGCGCACGGCCGGCGTGCCCGAGCACTCTTGATTGCAATCCATTCAGTGAAATTTGTTGATTCTAAACGGTGCCACGCGCGCAGGTTTCAAGCACCACCGACGCACGCGTTTCAAGTGCCCCAACAGGCGCAGCCATAGATTTTTTCCGATCGACGGCAGCCGCATCGTCGCCTCCAAACAATGTCGGCCGACCATGCCGCGGAGGCCACAAGGCGTCCTTGCGGAATCATTGATTTGCGGTTGAGGTCCATTGATTTCTCATTGATCGGTCGCTCGGTTATACTCTTTTCAAATCAGAGTTGCGGGCGACAACGTGCTGATTCTGTTTGACGATTTCGCGCTCGATGATCGGCGCCGCGAATTGCGCGCGCATGGGGTGATTGTGCCCATCGAACCGCAGGTGTTCGATCTTTTAAGCTTTCTCATCGCCAACCGCGATCGGGTCGTCAGCAAGGATGATCTTATCGCCGGAGTCTGGGGTGGTCGCATCGTATCGGATTCGACCCTCGACAGCCGCATCAATGCCGCACGCCGGGCAATCGGCGACAGCGGCAAGGAGCAGCGCTTTATTCGAACGTTCGCCCGCAAAGGAATCCGCTTCGTCGGGGAAGTGCGCCAGGAAAACGACATCTCCAGTAGTCGCGCTCCGGTGGTTGCCGCTGTATTGGACGAGGTTCCATCGCCAATCACCGATCGTCCTTCGATTGCGGTCCTGCCCTTCGAAAATATGTCCGAAGATCGCGGGCTTGAGCTGATCGCGAACGGCCTTGCCGAAGACATCATTGCACTGCTCGCCCGCGTGCCAGGCTTCTTTGTCATCGCACGCGCGTCATCTTTTGCTTACATGCAACGCTCCACCGAGCTCCGCCAAATCGCGGAAGAACTCGGGGTGCGATACATTGTGACCGGCAGCGCGCGCGCTTCCGGCGAACGTGTGCGTATCGCCGTTCAACTGGTCGAGGCCGAAAGCGGCAACCAACTTTGGGGAAGCCGTTACGACGTCGAGCGCGGCGACACCTTGCAGCTTCAGGACGAGATTGCACGTCAGATCATGATGGAGCTTGAGCCGGCGCTCACCAAGGCTGATTTTTCAATTATTCGCCGGCGTCGTACCGAAAGCGTCGATGCGTGGTCTCATTACCGCGCAGCTGCCGGAGCAATCGCGATCAACGGATGGAACGAAGAGTCTATCGCCGAAGCTATTCGGCGACTGCACCAGGCAATTGCCACAGACAAGAACTTCGCCCTTGCGCGCGCACTGCTCGCGTTGACATACGCCTTCGGCGCCAACATGTCGCTGGTCGATGATCCTGAAATCGCGAAAGCTTACGCTCGGGAACAGGCTGAACGGGCGATTGCGATCGATGCCAACGCGCCTGACGTTCTCGGATTTGCAGGTTGTGCCTTGGCCGACATCGGCGAACATGACCGGGGGGTACAATTGCTGCAAATCGCTGTAGAGCTCGATCCGAGCAATGCGCAAGCGCAGGTGGCGCTCGGTGCAGCATTCATCCGTAGCGGCCGATACGAGGAAGGAATCAGGAGCATGCGCTTCGGCATGCGCTCGAGCCCCAAGGACTTTCGTCTTACCTTTTGGAGCATGATACTCGCTCATGCTCTGGCCTGCGCAGGCCATTATGACGAAGCATTGGCCGAGGCGACTGCCGCCGCTCGCCGGGACGGGCGTCTGTATGGTGCCCGCGTGATATCCGCCTGGATGTTGATAAAACTTGATCGCGACGAAGAAGCACGACAAGCCCTTTCCGATGTTCGCCGCCTCCGGCCGGCTCTCAATCTGAATGCAATTCGACGTTTCCTGGGAGAAGAGGCTGTAACGGATTTACAGCCGCTTTGGGAATAAATAGAGCGGGATCGCGCTTGAAGGTTCATTTTGAAAACTATTTCTTGGACAGCCACCGGCGTGAACTCCGGCGCTGTGGCGAGATCGTTGCGATCGAGCCGCAGGTATTTGATCTGCTCGTTTATCTCATCGAGAACCGGCATCGAGTCGTCAGCAAGGATGATCTCATTGCATCGGTGTGGCACGGCCGCATCGTGTCGGATTCCACGTTAGACAGCCGCATCAATGCCGTGCGCAAGGCGATTGGCGACACCGGCGGCCAGCAGGGACTCCTGCGTACGATTCCCCGCAAGGGCGTTCGGTTCATCGGTACGGTTCGCGAAGCGGATGCACAAGCACCATCGGGGCGGCCGCCATCCTCCTTCGCGCACAAGCAGGAAACATCCTTTTGTCGATCGACCGATGGCATCAATATCGCCTACGCCTCGGTCGGCAACGGTCCCGTGCTTATCAAGGCAGCGAACTGGCTGACCCATTTGGAATATGACTGGGAAAGCCCGGTATGGGCGCCACTCCTGCAACGTTTGGCCGAGAAAAATAGACTCATTCGCTACGACACGCGCGGCACGGGCCTGTCCGACCGCGAGGTTTCGGACATCTCATTTGACAGCTTCATGCGCGATTTCGAATCCGTGATCGAAGTCGTCGGTGCTGCGCAATTCGCTATTCTCGGGATCTCCCAGGGTGCAGCGGTCGCAGCGGCCTATGCGGCCACCCATCCGGAGCGCGTCACAAAACTGGTTCTCTATGGCGGTTATGCGCAAGGACGGAACAGGCGGCAATCGACTGATGAGATAGAGAAGGCGCGCCTATTCCTTTCGTTGATGCAACATGGCTGGGGCGAGGAGCACTCGGCATTCATGCGCGCGTTCAGCTCCCTGTTTATTCCGAATGGAAGTCCGGCACAGAACAAATGGTTCGCCGATCTTCAGCGCAAAACGACGAGTGCCGCGAACGGCATCCGCATTCGCGAAGCGTGTCACGAGATCGATGTCGCGGGGCTGCTACCGGGAGTCCGCGCGCCCACGCTGGTGCTGCACGCGCGGCATGACAATGTCGTCCCACTCGAGCAAGGGCGCCTGCTAGCAGCCTCGATCCCGAATGCGAGACTGGTGACCCTGGAGAGCGACAATCATGTCCTGCTGCAGGATGAGCCGGCTTGGGAAAAGTTCGTCGCGGAGATCGAAGCGTTTCTTGCCACATAAAGCCGCGCATGCAACGCAGATCATTCCACCTTGCCAACGACTGATCGCGTTATGCCTGGATGTACCAGATCTGCGCCTGGCTCGGCGCCTGTGCGGGATCGCTCCTGTTGAGTGAAAACACCCAGACGATCACCATGGTCGCGACAACTAGCACGTAGGCGCCGCGAGCGACCCTGCCGAGCATCATCAGCCTCCTATTTGTTTTTTTGTCAGAATAGTCGAAGACGCTGGCGGCGCGCGGGCAGCGTTAATTTTTGGTTAATCGCACTAAGCCATTGAAATATCGGAACGCCTCGCGAGGTTCAGTGGACGTGTTCTTGCCTCTGTCGTAGGTTTTCATCGCATCGCGATAATTGGAGTGTGCAATGGCCGGCCCCGTGATTGCTGTAACCGATAGCGTTTTCCCATCGCTCGAGCCCGCGAAAGCCGCATTGGCGCCCCTCAACCCCAGCTATCGCATGTCCAAAAGCGTCAACGCTGAAGATATTCTGGAAGTCGCGAGGGACGCCGATGCCGTTCTCGTAACCTACGCCAAGCTCACGCGCGAAATTCTCGGCCAACTCACTCGTTGCAAGGCCATCGGCCGTTTTGGGCTAGGCGTTGACAACATCGATCTCGTCGCTGCGAAAGAAAGAGGCATCGCCGTCAACTACGTGCCCGACTACTGCATTCGCGAAGTCTCGGACCACACAATGGCGCTACTGCTGGCGCTGATCAGGAAAATTCCCCTCTCGAACAAGCTTGTGCAAAGCGGCCGCTGGGAAATGCCGGCCGTCGTGCCGATACGGCGGATCGAAGGGACAGTGCTCGGGCTCATCGGCTTCGGCCATATTCCGCGGCTCGTTGCGCCAAAAGCGCAGGCATTCGGCATGAAGGTAATGGCCTATGATCCGTTTGCGACATCAGACGTATTCACGGCTGCTCGCGTCGAAAGCGTGAATTTTGATACGCTTCTGAAGACTTCGGACTATGTATCCGTGCACGCTCCCTTGCTTCCGGCAACACGCGGTATGATGAATGCCGCCGCTTTCGCCAAGATGAAGAAGGGCGCCTACATCGTGAATACGGCACGCGGACCGCTAATCGATGAACCGGCCCTGATTGCGGCGCTCGATTCCGGACAGATCGGCGCGGCCGGCCTGGATGTCGTCGCTGCCGAACCGCTTGCGAAAGATTCGCCTCTGCTCGGCCGGGATAATGTGATCATTTCTCCGCATACGGCCTTTTATTCGATCGAAGCCCTTGAGGAGCTACAGACCAAGTGCGCTACCGACGTCGCCCGCGTGCTCATGGGAGAGAAAGCGATCTACCCAATCAGCGCATGATACAAGCAGCCGAGCGTTGACGTGAACTCACGCAAGTCACAATCCTGAGGTCCACCGAGACCCTGACATGCTCGATCGCACCGATCTCGATCCGCTTTTTTTCGCGCCGTTCGTCTCATCGCTGATGCGTGTCGAGCCGCATTGGATCGATTACAATGGCCATCTCAACATGGCCTATTACAACGTGTTGTTCGATCGTGCCGTGGACGAGGCTTACGAGCTGATCGGAATTGGTCTCGACTATCTCAAGCGTTGCAATCACTCCACCTTCACTGCCGAGGTGCACGTGCGCTACCTCCGCGAGTTGCAGGAATCGGCTCCGGTTCGCGTGACCTTCCAACTGCTCGACTATGATGCAAAGCGCATTCACTATTTCGAGCAACTTTTCCATGCGACGGAGGGGTGGATCTCCGCAACTTCGGAGAACATGACGCTTCATGTGAACATGACAACCAAGAGAGTCGTGCCCTTTCCAGATTCGGTCATGCGGACGCTCGCGCTGATGAAGGACGTGCATCGGAAGCTTCCCCGACCGGAAGCCGCGGGGCGCCGCATATCAATGCCGACGAACCGTCGACCTGACGAACCACCCACGAACTCCCCTTGGCCCATGGTGACGACACGGTGAACAACCACTTGCGGCCGTGCCACCACGGTGGTCGGATGGCACGCAAGCATCAGGAACCATGGCAAAAGCCGATATCCACCGCCGCTGCCGTTGGCCGCGGGAACTGAACTCTTCCGCAGTGAGTTTTGGATTGGTCCAAACCCGGGAGCGACAGATGCACATCATCTGGCTGATCATCATCGGCTTTGTTGCCGGTATTATTGCTAAGTTTCTTCATCCAGGGAGCCACGAACCCTCCGGATTCATTCTTACGACTGTACTGGGGATCGTCGGCGCCTTCGTGGCCACCTACCTGGGGCAGGCCATCGGGTGGTACCAGGCGGACGAGGGTGCCGGTCTCATCGGTGCGGTCGTCGGCGCCATCATCGTTTTGGTCATTTGGGGCTTTTTCGCCCGCCGCACGCAGACGACCACCTAGCTGCCGATCACGTTTGGTGGCCGAGGTCAGCGAGGCGCCAAGCTGATCGACCCGCCCTGAGAATCGTCCGGCATCGTGAGGAAATAACCGACGGCTACGTCGGTAGCCGGCACGCTGCCCGTCGTGTACACCGCCTCGGATGCGAGGAAATAACGCTGGTTCAGCGAAGTCCCTGCATCGAACCGAGAGGGCCGGTAGGACCCCTTTGCAACGATGCTCGGAAATCTCGGATCGGGCGGGCACAAGAGCTTTTCCGGCCTCGAAAATGGCGCCCGCGGATGCCATCTTTGCTATGGAGAATCACTTGGCGGCCAGTGCCGCTCGATCCCGGACAACATGGCCGAACCCAAACGCAATGATCCTGTTCCTTTGAGCCAGCAGCCCGTCCCGGGCGGCATTGCCGCGCGCGCTCTGGGGGCGCGAGCGGCGCCTTATCTCGCCGATCTCAATCCTGAGCAACGGCAGGCCGTGGAGACGCTCGATGGACCCGTGCTGGTTCTCGCTGGCGCCGGAACCGGGAAAACGCGCGTCCTGACCACGCGGATCGCGCACATTCTGAATCTCGGCCGTGCACACCCCAGCCAGATTCTCGCTGTCACGTTCACGAACAAGGCGGCGCGCGAAATGAAGGAGCGTGTCGGGCAGATGGTCGGGCAAATCGTGGAGGGCATGCCTTGGCTCGGAACCTTCCACTCGATTGGCGTAAAAATATTGCGTCGGCATGCAGAGCTCGTGGGCCTCAAAAGCAATTTCACGATACTGGACGTCGATGATCAGATCCGACTCATCAAGATGATCATGGAGGCCGAGAAACTCGACGAGAAGCGCTGGCCGGCGCGCGTGTTGGCGATGCTCATCGACGGTTGGAAGAACCGCGGCCTCATGCCTGAGCAAGTGCCGTCCGGCGAAGCTGCGAGTTTCGCGAATGGCAAGGGAAAGAAGCTCTACGTCGCATATCAGGAGCGCCTGAAGACGCTTAATGCCGCCGATTTCGGCGACCTGCTTTTGGAAAACATCCGACTATTCCGCCAGAACACCGACGTGCTGCGTTCGTTTCAGGACAGGTTCAGATTTATTCTAGTGGACGAGTATCAGGACACGAACGTTGCTCAGTATCTGTGGCTGAAGCTGCTGGCGCAGACGACGGCTTCTCAACCCGGCACCTCGCCATCCTCTCCCCGACAGGAAGAGGATGGCGACCCTGACCGAAGCAAAGGCGCGTTGCGTGAGGCGCTGGACCTTGCTGATACATTCGACCCGCCGCCCATAAAGACCCCTCACCCGCCCCCGCTCGACTCCGTCCCCAATCCAACGCCCTCCCCCACAAAGGGTGCGGGGACATTGCCGCACGTCAGCGCCCAAAATGCCCAACCCAAGAACATCTGTTGCGTAGGCGATGACGACCAGTCCATCTATGGCTGGCGAGGCGCCGAGGTCGATAACATTTTGCGTTTCGAGCATGACTTTCCGGGCGCCAAGGTCATCCGCCTCGAAAGAAACTATCGCAGCACGGGCCACATTCTCGCGGCAGCGAGTCATCTTGTTGCCCACAACGAAGGCCGGCTCGGCAAGACGTTGCGCACCGAGGACGAACCCGGCGAGAAAGTGCAGGTCACCGGCGCGTGGGATTCGGAGGAAGAAGCGCGCGCCATCGGCGAGGAGATCGAGCAGCTGCAGCGGCAGGCACGCGAGCAGGGTTTCGATCACCCTCTCGACGAGATTGCCATCCTGGTGCGCGCTTCGTTCCAGATGCGCGAGTTCGAAGACCGATTCATTCAACTCGGCTTGCCCTATCGGGTAATCGGCGGACCACGCTTCTACGAACGCGCCGAGATCCGCGACGCCCTTGCCTATCTTCGCGTGATCGCACAGCCAGCCGACGATCTGGCCTTCGAGCGCATCGTCAATGTGCCGAAACGCGGCCTCGGCGATGCTACGCTGCAGATGCTGCACGAATATGCACGCAAGAAGCGAATCCCGCTGACAGAAGCCGCGACCGCACTTTCCGCCACCGACGAGATGAAGCCGAAGCCGCGCATGGCATTACGCGACCTGATGGCAAGCTTTGAGCGCTGGCGCGCGAAGAAAGATTCCGTGCCGCACACGGAGCTCGCCGAAATCGTGCTTGATGAAAGCGGCTACACCGACATGTGGCAGAAAGACCGTTCCGCCGATGCTGCCGGGCGTCTGGAAAATTTGAAAGAGCTGGTGCGGTCGATGGAGGATTTCGAGAATCTACAGGGCTTCCTGGAGCACATCTCTCTTGTCATGGACCGGGAGGGCAGCGAGGCTGAACAGGCCGTGAATGTCATGACGCTGCACTCAGCCAAAGGCCTCGAATTCGACTGCGTGTTCCTCCCAGGGTGGGAGGAAGGACTGTTCCCGCATCAGCGTTCGCTCGATGAAAGCGGCCGCGCTGGACTGGAGGAAGAGCGTCGCCTAGCGCATGTAGGCCTGACGCGCGCACGCAAGCTGGCGAAGATCTATTTCGCAACCAATCGCCGCATTCACGGCCTTTGGAGCTCGACAATACCTTCGCGCTTTCTTGACGAGTTGCCGGAAGATCATGTGGAAGTGAGGGAGGCCGCGGGAGGCAGCGGCTTTGGCATGTCCGGTTACGGAGCTTCGCGCTTCGATGAGATGAATGCCTTTGGTTCGAGTTATACCACGCCCGGCTGGCAGCGCGCACAAGCCCGAAAGGGGCGCGGCGGATTCTACGACAATGGTCAGCCCCGCTACGTGCCCGACGGAGTCTACGATGAGAACGGGCGTGAAGATTTCATGCGGGCTTCGGCGGAAAAAATCGAGCGCGGCAGCGGCAAGCGTGAAGCGACTCGAAGATCCCTCGTCATTGAAGGCGAGCTCATCGCAAAGTCTACCGGCACCCTATCATCGTTCACGGTCGGCGATCGCGTTTTCCATCAGAAGTTCGGCAATGGCAACGTGATTGCCGTAGACGGCAACAAGCTCACGATCGCTTTCGACAAGGCCGGCGAGAAGCGGGTCGTGGACAGTTTTGTAGAGCGCGTGTGAGTTGCGGGCCGTTAAGGCGGCGAACAGGTCGTGCTGTTTTGCTGCCGAATCACAGCCAAAAAATCTCTTGGTCTCGTCGTCGAATCCGCCGGTGCGGTGCGTTGATGCGACGCACTTAGCCCCATTAATGTTACCTTCTTACCATCCCCCAAGGCCTGCCTTGCTTTAGCCATCTTACACCGTACCTAACGTGCCTCATGCAAATCATTGAAGGGGACATACTCAATGAAGCATGTTGGCATCGGACTACTCGTCAGCCTTTTTTCACTTAGTACGGCAGATGCAGCAGGATGGGCCTCAGTTCATAAGTACGTCAAAAAATCAGGAAACTGCCCAGGACAGGAAGTGCTCGCGAGCATGTACTCGTCAGGGAAGCGTACAGCGAATGGCGAACGATTTGATCCTAACGGCAATACGGCAGCGGCCCGGACATGGCCTATCGGGACCACGCTGACGGTTACGAACCCAAACAACGGCCGTTCAATCACTGTGCGTATCAATGACAAGGGCCCGTGGGGAATCGCGTTTCGCATGGGCGCGCGGCTTGATCTGGCGCGAGGGGCGGCCCTGCGACTTGGTATGCGAGCGTCGCAGTATGTATGCGTGACTTAGTTCGTAGAGATTTCATATGCGTCACGGCGCCTTGCCATGCAAGGCGCCGTTTTCTTTTCGCAGGTCCCGCTTCTTGCTCCTGACGCAAACCGCCAACTGATATGGCCGTTAAGAACCCCGCACGACTGATCAGCTGACAATCCGGATCACCGTGGGCCAAGCCAGCAGAATCCTTCATGCCGTGGGTTTAAAACCGTTCAGCAGATTTCCACTGGAAACGCCATATTCAGCGCTTGTTCAGGTGCAATGAGCCATGCCTCCCACCGAGTAAGATTAATGCTTTCCCCGACCAAGCCACTCCCCCCCATCGATCTCCCGCCGCGCCTTCGACCGGGAAGCGTGACAGGGCTGCAGCTTGCCGTCCTTTTCGGCGCGTTCACTCTGCTCGTCTCGATCCCGATCTGGACGCATCCCCTGCCGCCACTGTCGGATTACGTGAATCACCTCGCGCGCATGAAGGTGCTGGCAACGCTGTCGCATAACGTCAACCTTCATCGCTTCTACGAGTTGGACTGGCAAGTCATTCCGAACCTGACGATGGACTTCATCGTTCCGCCGCTGGCCCGCTTCATGAGCATCTATGTCGCCGGTCAGGCCTACATGGTTGCTATGTTCGCACTAATCATTTCCGGCATCCTGATGCTCAACCGTGCCCTGATGGGCCGCTGGTCGGTAGTGCCTCTCTTTGCGATTCCGTTATTGTACAACTACGACTTTCTCGTCGGATTGATGAACTACATTTTCGGCATCGGCGTCGCGCTGTGGGCACTGGCCGGCTGGATCGCTGCCCGCGAGCGCGCCTGGCCGCTACGCTTCCTGCTCTCGCTCGCCTGCGTTCTCGTGATCTTCTTCTGCCATCTTTCGGCACTCGGAATCTACGGAATCGGCATTCTGTCCTTCGAGACAATGCGGCTGTGGAATCAGCGTGACGAGCCATGGCCCGCGCGATGCGCAGAATTCGTCGCCGCCGGCTTTCCGTTCATCGCAGTGGCACCTCTGCTCTATGTGAGCCCCACGATGAAACTCGTTTCCGCGGTCTCGTGGGAGCAAAGCGGCAAGATCGATGGGTTGATGTATGTATTCAGCACCTATTCCGATATTGCTGCCGTCGCCCTGATCGGCATCATGGTGGCGAGCGCGATATGGGCGGTGCGCCATCGGGTGCTGCAGATCCATCCGCTAGCTTGGTGGCTGCTCGCGATTGGCGGCTTGGTGTACCTCGCACTGCCGCGACTGATGTTCGATACATACATGACCGACCAACGCGTCCCGCTCGGCATCGCCTACATGCTCTTTGCGTGCGGCTATCTCGATGTGCGGCACCGGCTCGTGTGGCGCGGTTTCCTTACCGTGCTGCTGGTCATGATCGCCGGTCGCGTCCTGGAAATTGACTACAACTGGTCGCAACTCTCGGACTCGACCAGCGAATTCCGCGCCTCGGTCCGCCGAATCGCTCCGGGATCAAAGGTCTTCGTTGCATATGCCGATCGTAGCTTCGGCGACGATGTGCGCGATCTCGGTCTTGTTCACGCGGCCTGCATCGCCACCATCGAGCGCTCCGCGCTCGTGACCACTCTCTTCACAGTTCCTGGCAAGCAGGTAGTGCATGTACGTCCCGAGTACCACGATTTCGCGGACACCCAGGATGGCACTCCGCCGGCAATCGCGCAGCTCCTGCTCGCTGCCGAGAATCGGCTGCCGGATGCGCCGAAATTCTGGGCCAACTGGACCAAATTCGACTACCTCTACGTCCTGTTCACCGAGGACGACGCGCCCAATCCCGATCCGGCGCGGCTGAAACTTGTCATAGACGGCGACCGTTTTCAGCTCTATCGGATCATCAAAGCTGAATAGGCCGGAGTCATGGCACAGCTCGATTCGGCCCAGATCACACTGCGGCGGCACGGCTTTGGCCCGCCTTTGGTATTGCTGCATTGCCTCGGCGTCGACCATCGCTTCTGGGATTTTGCCGACGATCTCGAGCGCGACTTCACGCTCATCTCCTACGACCTGCCGGGGCACGGAAGCTCTCCGGTGCCGTCCGGGCCCTATTCGATAGAAGACCTGTCGGCGCAGCTTTCCTCATTGCTCGCGGCGCACGACATAGATCGGGCCCATATCGCCGGCATTTCCTTGGGAGGTTTGGTCGCACAGCATTTCGCAGCGACAAGGCCGCAGATGGTTGACCGCCTCATTCTGATTGACACCACGCCGCGCTATACCGAGCAGCTTCGTGCTATGTGGGCGGAACGCGCGGCGACGGCACGCAACCATGGTGTCAAGGCCATGGTCGATGGTCTGTTGCCGATCTGGTTCACGCCCGATGCGATCGCAGATGAGACGCCGGCCGTACGCTACGTGCGTGCGGCGTTGCGGAACACGTCGGGCGAAGGCTATGCGCTGGCCTGCGAGGCTTTGGCAGGCGCAGACTTACGGAACGATGCAGCACGAATCACCGCAACGACGCTGGTGATTTGCGGCGAGGACGATATTCCGAGTTTTCTCGACTCGGCGCGCTGGCTGGCAGCGAACATAAAGAACGCCAGACTGGAATGGATTGCAAAGGCAAGGCACGCGTCCGTCATTGAACGCCCCGCCGCGGCACTCGCACTCATGCGCCAATTCCTGAAATAGGCTCAAGTCCAGAGCTCAGTATTGCGCAGACTGATCGGCTAGGTAGGAAAACTCTGCAATGACGCGCCGGGCCTCAATTTCGCGCGTCTCGCGCAACGCAGCGATCAGCCGCGCTGGCAATCGTCGGAGCGGTCCCGCTGGTGAGACAGCACCTGCGGCAGGCGTCTGAATAGGGAGATCAATGACTACACTCATCAGTGTTTTCCAATAAGGGAAAGGACGCGCGTGCCCCTCACAGAAAGGGCACGCGCCCTGCCACGTCCGAGCCGCGAGGGCTCAGCGCTTCATGATGATGACTTCCAGGTATTCGCTTGGTACCACCATGGTGCCGTCGTCTGCCTGATTCATTTTTTCCATGAGTGCATAGAGGTCGCGCTCCAGGTGGTTCCGCTCGCGCGTATCCAACGCCGCAAAGGCTTTGAGCATCGGACCGTAGTATGTTCTAAACACCTCAAGGAAATGCCTTGGCGAGCGATAGCGGAACGTGAATTCGCGCGGCTCGGTCTTGATCCAGGCCGCACCGGATCGGAATAGTTCGCTAAGGCGCGCGCGTGTTCCCCACAGCAGCGGAGACTTCGCCGCACTCGGCGGCGGCAGATACCTTCCGATCGTCTTGAACATGTGCCCGATGAACCCCTCGGGGGTCCAGTTGGTCAAACCGATCTGTCCTGCGGGCTTGCAGACGCGGAGGAGCTCGGAGGCAGCCTCGTCCTGATTGGGTGTGAACATCACTCCGAAAGTCGAGATCACCGTGTCGAAGCTCGCATCGGCGAACGGCAGGTTTTCGGCATCGGCTTCCTTGAATTCTATGGCAAGGCCTTCGGCCGAGGCGCGCGCACGGCCGCGCTCGAGCAGACCGGTCACATAATCGGTCGACACTACGTCACACCATCGCCGCGCCGCGGCAAGGCTCGCCATTCCGTTGCCGGCCGCAACGTCAAGCACTTTTCGTCCCGGGCGCAGGTCGAGGGATTCGCAGAGCTGCTCGCCCACAATCTGAAGTGTGGTGCCTATGACCGCGTAGTTGCCCGAAGACCAGGCCTCATGCTGCCGTTTCTTTATGACCAAGAGATCGTGTGATGTGGCGAGGGCGCCGGCGCTGCCGGACCTCTCGGCCGTGAGAGTAGCTGTAGTCATGGCGTCTCCGTCCAATTTCGAACATGATTGGGGTGTGTACGGACGCCCGACTGAAAATACTTTGTCCGGAGCTTGATTTGTTCTTTAGACCGGCTTGATTATTTCCTGAGACACGATGTCACCGCGGCGGGGGCCCCTGGCGTGCTGTTTCTCTTTGGAGATCATACGCTTGACGACGAGCGACGAGAGCTTCGGCGTGGTACTGAACCCATTTCCGTAGAGCCGCAGGTTTTCGATCTTCTCCTTTACCTGGTGAATAACCGGGATCGCGTCGTCAGCAAGGAAGACCTCATCGCTTCGATCTGGGGTGGTCGGCTGGTTTCGGATTCGACACTCACCAGCCGAATCAACGCCGCACGAAAAGCGCTTGGCGACAGCGGCGGCACGCAAAAACTGATCCGTACGGTCGCCCGAAAGGGGATCCGCTTCGTCGGCGATGTGCAATTGGGACCGCTCGGTCTCGATCTGACAGCTGAACGACGCGATGCGGCGCGCACGCCTCTCACCCTGCCGGACCGGCCCGCCATCGCCGTGCTTCCATTTGTCAACATGAGCGGAGAACCGGAACAGGAATATTTCTCGGACGGTATCAGCGAAGACATCATCACGGCTTTATCGAAATTGCGATGGTTCTTCGTGATCGCACGGAACTCATCGTTCACATACAAGAACAAACCGGTGCTGATGAAGCAGGTCGCCGAAGAACTTGGCGTACGCTATGTCGTTGAAGGCAGCGTCCGTAAAGGTGGCGACCGCGTCCGTATCACTGCGCAGCTCAATGATGTCCAGACCGGGAGCCATATCTGGGCCGAGCGCTACGATCGACATATTGCGGATGTGTTTGCGGTTCAGGACGAGATCACGGAGGCGATCGTCGCCGCGATTGAACCGCAGCTGTATGCCGCCGAAAACTTCCACGCGCAGCGTAAGCCCCCGGACAGTATGGATGCATGGGACTTGGTCATGCGCGGATTGTCACATTACTGGCGTGTTACGCGTCAGGACAATGTCGTTGCACAGGCTCTACTCGAAAAGGCGACTGCAATTGATCCGAACTATGGACAGGCGCATGGGGTTCTCGCTACCAGCCACACATTCAGCGCTCACATGGGATGGTCGGATATGTCAGCGGTCATCCGGATCGCCGAGCGCGCAGCACTCGCGGCCAACCGAGCCGACAGCGAGGACCCCTGGGCGCATCACGCGCTTGGCAGCGTGTACCTTTTCACCCGGCGCTTCGATGACTCACTTGCCGAATTCGAGGTCGCGTTGCAGCTCAATCCGAACTTTTCCCTCGCACAGGCTTATTACGGGCTCGCTCTTTCCTACTGCGGACGCTGGGAAGAGGCCGACCTGTCCGCTCGGCGCGCAATGCGCTTGAGCCCGCGCGATCCGATGTCGGCGATCTACTGTGGAGTTGCGGCATACGCGCAATACATAGCGCGCCGCTATGAGGAGGCAATGCAGTTTGCGCGCGAAGCAATCCGACAGCGTTCCGATTTCGTGGGTGGGCATAGGGTACTCACCGCCGCGGCAGCAATGGCGGGCCAACGGGAGGTAGCGGCGCTGGCGCTCGAGGAGCTCCGAAGAGCGCAGCCAAACATATCCAGCGAGTGGATCTCCAAGCAGATGCCGTTCCGGAGGGACGCGGACCGGCAGCACTATCTCGAGGGATTTCGCCGAGCCGGTCTTGAATAGGTGGTCAGCCAACGGTCTCGCTCGGTCCGCAACCCGAAACACGTAAAATTATCCAATCGTCGGAAGTGGCCATTAACCATCGGCAGCGTTGCGGCCGCGGGATGACTGTGACATGCGGCCTGAAAACGCGAATGATTAAATTATTTGCATTATCCACGGCCGATGCATTCGATCGACAGGAGTGTCGCTCTCGCGACATGGCTCCAACGTGCGCTGGTTTCCTAGACTTGTATCCGCGCGAAACGCGCAGGAGGAAAATGCGGCCGCGCTGAGGGTTTTCAACCCGGTACGGATCATCATCGCGTGCGCCGTCGCGCTCGGTCTGATCGTCCTGATAAGTGCAAGCCTGATCGTCTTCAATCTGCGCAATCGCGCTCTCTCCGAAAACGAGCAGGCATTATTGAATTCGGCGCTGCTCGTCGCCAAGCAGCTTGAACAGACCTTCACGGCTGTAGAGACCGTGCAGCGGGCATTGAGCAACGATCTCGCCGCCGCCCCTGCCCTCGACAGCGCATCCTTGGACCACGAATACCAACGGCACGAGCTGCATCTTAAACTGCGCGATAAGGCCGGTGGCATGCCGTATGTCGGCTCGCTGGCAATCTTCAACGCGCGAGGACAACTGATAAATTCTTCCCGCCAGTGGCCTATTCGGGAGATCAATGTCGCAACCGCCGACTATTTCAAAGCCCTAAGGCATAAAGCGGCACCGGCGTTCTTTCTTGGCGGCCCTGTGCGTGACGACGCCACTGGAAGCTGGATCATCCACCTCGCCCATCGGATTTCGGGGCCAAATGACGAATTCTTAGGGATCGTGTCGGCAGCAATCGAGCTGGGTTATCTGCAAAACTATTTCCGCGATATTAGTCCGACCCCGAACCGCAGCTACGCCCTATTTCGGACTGACGGCATGCTGCTCGCTCGATATCCCGATACCGACTCTGACCTTGGACATTACTTCCCAAATGCATTGTCATTGAAGCTTGTCTCGGCCTCCAATCACGGGGTCGGCGTCATTGAAGGCGTGATCGACGGCTTTGTCCGAATGGTGGCGGCGCATCGAGTCGGGGAGTATCCGATTGTCGTCAGCGCCACGAGGACAACCGCTGAAATCCTGGCTCATTGGCAAAAGACGGTTTTTTTCGTTGCCGGCGGCGCAGCTCTCCTTGTCGCCATCATCGCAGCTTTCGCGCTTCTCTTCACAAGGCTCTTCAAAAATCATCAGGCGCTTGAGCAGGCCCGCGCGCAACGCAAACGCGCCGAGCAACTGCGAGAGCAAAGTCTCCGCTTCGACGTCGCGTTGAACAATATGTCGCAGGGACTCGTGATGTTCGACGCACAATCGAAGCTTCTCGTCAGCAACACGCGATTCATGCAGATCTATGGTCTTTCGAAGGAGGTCGTGCAGCCGGGAATTTCGCTTCTCGAGCTTCTCAAGCATCGTAAAGAATGCGGCTCGTTCGGCGGCGAGCCGGAGGAATACTGCAGCAAGATCCTACAGAAGATTGCGAAAAGACAATTGACGAAGCAGAACGTGCCGACCCCGGATGGCCGCATTATTCAGATTGTGAACCAGCCGATGCCGGACGGTGGCTGGGTAGCCACGCACGAAGACATCAGCGAGAAGATCAGGGCCGAAAGCGCACTTAAGCGCAAGGAAGAACAGCTCAATGCGGCGCTGGAGAATATATCCCAAGGCGTCTGCATGTTCGATCGGTCACAGCGTCTGATCATCTGTAACGCAAAATACGCTGATATTTACGGACTGACCGAAGAACAAACAAAACCAGGGACACCACTCCAGGAGATTCTTGCGCATCGAATTTCGAACGGTGCCGCTCCCGACGATCACGAGGTCTACGTCCGGAATCGGCTGAATGAGGTCTCGATCAATCAGCCGTATGAAGCTGTCAACTGCCTGCGCGATGGTCGATATGTTTCGGTGGCGCATCGGCCGATGAACAATGGCGGCTGGGTGGCGACCCATCAAGACGTGACCGAGGCGATATACCGCGAGGAATCCTTCCGCCTTCTGTTCGAAGGCAATCCGGTGCCGATGTGGGTTATCGACCGTAGCACTCTGCAATTTCTCGCCGTCAACGAGGCGGCGGTTGCGCATTATGGTTACAGCCGCGAGCAATTCATGGCCATGTCAGTCGTCGATCTGAGGCCGGCGCACGATCGCGAGCGTTTCAAAACTTTTATTCGCGGCCTCTCGGACGATCAGTTCGTCGAGAACATCGGCCAGCATATCAAGGCCGATGGAACCAAGATCGATGTTGCGGTCTACTCGAGGGCTATGACCTACGAGGGCCGCGGCGCCCGTCTGACGGTTATTCACGACATTACAAAGACTAAGCAGACCGAAACTGAACTCCGCCGCACGAAGATCTTCCTGGATGCCGTCATCGAACATGTGCCTCTGCCGATCATCGTGCGCGACGTGGAGAAATCGGACTCTGGCGCACGCGGCAGCCGATTTGCGCTGTTCAACCGCGCATATGAGGAATTGACCGGCGACTCACGATCGCGCCTGATCGGCAAGACGGCACATGAGCTGTTTCCGCCTGAGCGCGCCGACATGATAGTGCGCTCGGACAACGACGCTCTGCAGGGAAACAAGGTCGTCTCCACTCCGGAGCACTACATCAACACTGCGAACAACGGGCTCCGGCTCGTCAAGGCCAGCAAGATCGCGATCCGGGATGATAGCGGAGAACCGCAATACCTGCTGACGGTTCTCGACGACATCACCGAGCGACGCCGCAGCGAGCAGCACATTTCGTATCTCGCACATAACGACTCTCTTACCGGACTGCCAAACCGCACCTCGTTTCTCGAGAATCTTGCCGCCACTTTGGAAAAGGCGTCCAGGTCACGCAAATCTTTCGCCGTCATGTGCCTCGACCTAGACCGCTTCAAGGAAGCGAATGATGTCTACGGACATCTCGTAGGGGACGGACTTCTGCGCGAAGCCGCTCGGCGCCTGCAAATCGCGGCAAAGGGCGCCTTTCTTGCCCGCATCGGCGGCGATGAATTCATTATCGTAGTGTCAAGCGAGCGTCCGGCCGCGGTTGCCGCCGCGCTCGGTGATCGCATGGTAACTGCATTTAAAGAGAATTTCGAAATAGACGGTCACCAGATACAGGTCGGGCTGAGCGTCGGAGTCGCGGTCTATCCGAACGACGGCAAGGATGCAAAGACCTTGATCGCCAATGCAGATGCGGCGCTTTATCAGGCGAAATCAGAAGTGCGCGGCACCGTCCGGTTTTTCGAGGAGAAGCTTGGTTCGCGGCTGCGCGAACGCCGCGAGTTGCAGACCGATCTCAGAAGCGCACCGAGCCGCGGCGATCTTTTCCTTCACTACCAGCCCCAGAAGACTATCGCGCTGAGGCAGGTGATCGGCTTCGAAGCGCTGGCGCGCTGGAAATGTCCGAAGCGCGGATGGGTTTCGCCCGAAACGTTCATCTCCATTGCCGAGCAAAGCACACATATCATCAGCCTTGGTGAATGGATTCTTCGAGAAGCCTGCAAGGAAGCGGCGTCGTGGCCGACGCCGCTCAAGCTCGCCGTGAATATCTCGCCCATCCAGTTCCATCATGGCGATCTGCCCACATTGGTCCATTCCATCCTTCTTGAGACCGGCCTGGCAGCAGATCGGCTCGAATTGGAGATCACGGAAGGCGTCCTGATTGACGACTTCTCGCGCGCAGTGTCGATCCTGCGAAAGCTAAAATTGCTCGGCGTCCATATCGCGCTGGATGACTTCGGATCTGGATACTCCTCCCTGTCCTACCTGCACGCATTCCCGTTCGAGAAAATCAAGATCGATCGCGTATTTGTCGGCGATCTCGAAAACAATCATCATTCCATGGCAATCGTCCGCGCAATCATCACGCTCGGACATAGCCTCAATATCCCCGTCCTGGCGGAAGGCGTCGAAACCGAAAGTCAACTTGCATTTCTGGCACAGGAGGGCTGCGACGAGGTGCAAGGCTATCTCACGGGCAGACCCTTGCCGATTGAGGCATACGCCGAGGCGATCGGCGTGGGCCATACGAGATCGCGCCGGAAAGCGATAGCGGTCTAGAAAAAACAAACTGTCTTAAAATCACCGGCGCCTGCAGAAATTGCTTCAACTATCCGCAGTCACATTCCGGTCGACACCATGGCTGTCGACCGGCATTACTTCTGTCTGTCTCCTCAGGATTCACGCTCACATTTGCTCATGAAGCTCGTCTTGGCGGCGCCCGCAAGCGGCTTGCCGTCCTTGCCGACAGCCTTGGCTTCGCAAGTATCCTGCTTGCATTTTTTTATGAAACTGGTCTTGGCGGCGCCCGCAAGCGGTTTTCCATCCTTGCTCACGGCTTTGCTTTCACAGGATTGCGCGAGCGCCGAACCAGCCGCGAAACAGGTGATCAATGCAGCAAGGGCGATCCGCTTCATGACTTTCCTCCAATATCAACGGTTACAACAGACGAGATGTCGCACTTAGCATACTAAATGTCGGTTGGAGCATATAGTGCCCATAGCTGAGGCGTGCGGATTTCCAACCGCAAGAAAAATCGGAGCACCGCCCCTGCAACCTCGCCCTGACGGCCCGGGCGGCTTCGGGCAAAGAAAAAGCGGCCCGAGGGCCGCTTAGAGTTTGGAGGTTCACGCAATTCGGGGCCTGCCCCCGGGGCAGGGGCAGGCCGAAGACGGTCAGATCGGATTGAAAATCCGGGCCGTCAGGCTGGCAATGGCGGGGGGACTGGCCGCCACGGCCGCTAAAATCGTTTCTTCCAGGGGCCAATCGACTGTGCGTGCGATACCCGCAACAACTGTTGCGCCGGCGAGAAAGATCGTGGCGACGGCGAGAATGATGGTCTTACGCATGTCTGTTACCCTGTCGATCCAAGGAATTCGCTTCCTGCTAAGAATGAACCCTAGGTCGGCCATAACTGCACGGCTGTGACCTAGATCACAGAATGGCGCCTTTTTCGCACATCCTGGAGACGGCCTGCCGAGGGCTACAATTTCAGCTCTTTTTCGAGCTTTGCCCTGCTTTCGATGCAGTAATATCCAGAGAGCCGCGTCACCAGCTTAAGCCGCATCCATTCATTCAGGATGCGACTGACATTTTCGCGCGCGATGCCCGCCATCGCCGCAACATCGCTCTGGCTGATCTTCTGCCGGATCACAATTCGGCCCCCGCCGACGTCGTTACCGAATGCCTTCGCCAGATCCAGCAACGCGCGGGCAACGCGCCCCTTCACGGGAAGGAATGTTCCAGCAGCCACGACTTGGTCGGTATCGCGGAGTCGCGCGGCAAGGAGTGTAAGAAGATGTTTGTATATCACCGGATTTTTTGAGGCTATGGCTTCGAAGCTCGCACGGCTCACAAAGCTGAGCTTGCAATCACGCAACGCCGAAACCGACGCAGAACGCGGCCTCCCGTCGATCATTGCCATGTCGCCGACGATCGATCCCGGGCCAAGAATGGCGAGGATGCGCTCCGCGCCCGTCGGAGACACCATGCTGACTTTCAGCAGCCCTTCCTCCAGCCGATAGCAGCCATCTCCGGGATCACCCGCCAGGAACAATACCTCGTCAGCGGCCAGTTTGACCGGCTTCGCATTTGCAAGAAGGGTCGCCGATAGCCTTTCTGGCAGATCAGAGAGGATATCGGTAGAACGCAACGAGGGGGCCATCGCGTACCCGGCATAAAATGATCCAGACAAAAGCCGGGAATTTGTAACAGGTTTCAAGCGAAATGCTTAGCCGGCATCGATTACCGCTTGAGGCAATCGCCTGCAGGGTGAGCGGTTCGCCCAAGCCGAAGGGCGGGAGCGAAAAGCCCCTTGGGCATGATACCACGGCCATTTTCTGACCCTCGAGAAGTCGGCGAAACCCCCATGCCGCCGGAACACAAACCCGATTTCTGAGCAGAATGTCCGCCAAAGGCAAGATTCTCGGAGTGGCAGGCGTCATCGCTCAGAGACGCGTTTTTTGGACCGCTTTTTCTTGCGGGATGCGGCGAGTTGAATTGCGCCGTTGTCTTTTGTCCTGGCCACTTGCGCCTTGGGTGTTCTGGGTGCCCGACGAATTGATCTCCGGGGGGTAGCACTGGCCACGCTATGCTTCGAAGCCGGCTTTTCCGAAGGTCCCACCGATTGCGGCGCGGCCCTCAAATCTCCCGAAGGATGTGGGTTGTCCATAGCAATTGCGCCGGCGGCGTACTGGCATGGCACCTGTTCGGGCAGCGTGTGCATGGGATTGCCCGGCGCGGGCTCCGTCCATTTCTCAGCCGGCACACCTGTGATCGTCTTGACGTAATGTCGTGTTTCCCGGGGCAGCTTTTCTTTCTTTGCGATCCAGTCCTGAATGCGTTTCGGTCCCGCGTTATAGGCAGCTGCAGCAAGACCGAAATTTCCGAACTGACGAACAAGATCGCGCAGCAGGCGAGCAGATGCGGCCACGGCCTGCAGCGGGTCGAACGGATTTTGCAGACCGACATCCGCCGCCGTCGCCGGCATGAATTGCGCAATTCCCTGAGCGCCGGCGGGACTGACCGCGTCCGGCCTGAAACGGCTTTCCTGAAAAAGAAGGCGTATAAAGAAGGGGATCGGAAGATCGTTCGACTCTGCCGCGTCGACCACCGCCTTGCAGATTTCGGGACGCGAATGCGCCGTTGGCTTGAAAGGTTGGACTGCGCGATTGCCCCGCGAGGGTCGCGGTTGCGGGGTGGGGACTATTTCTTGTGTCTCAATAGACAAATCTTCTTCTGTGACGTTGGAACCGCCGTCGGCAGCGACGTCCCGATCCCCGTGCGAGCCATGGCCCGGCGATGAGTCGGTTGTGGATGTTTCCACTTTCGTCTCATCGAGATTGGACCCGGAAATCTGCTCGAGCGAGACGCCCGCTCCGGCGCCCGTCGAACACGAAAGTGTCATGAAACAAAAGCAGGCAGGCAAAAACAAACGCCGCATCATGTCCCCGAAATCGCACGCAAGACTTCCGCGCGCCCCATGTCGCGCCCCTAACCGGAAATCGAAGGAGAGACCCCTCGCCCTTCGGACACGTCAGTGCTTTTGAAAGGCGACCGTTTTTTGGAGGTAGCGTGGTAAGATGGCGGCTACTCCGCCGCACGAGAGCCGTAGTTCCACATCATGGAGCCCGCTCAGCTACTCGTCTCGAAAGGTCCCGCCAGCGGCAGCGCGAGAACTTCCTCTCCGCTTTCGTCGGTCACGCTGATTTCCCATGCGCGGGGGTCGTCGGAATAAGGTGATCGCTTCAACAATTCCTGCGCCAGCATTCGGCTGTGCGCAACCGCGGCCTCGTAGTTTGGGAGCTCGGCAATATCGACGTTTAGAGACACCTCGTCATTTACGACGTGGAAGTGATAGCGCATTACGAGCCTTTGGGCGTCAAACTGGAATGTTTTGTCATGTGCGACCGGGCAACCGGTCGCTGCCCCGTCAGTCTGCTTTTGTGAGTTGATTTCCGCGAACTGGCGGCGCTCAGTCGGACATGGTTTTTCTGGGTCCTCTTGGCGGCTTTACCGGACGCAAAGCCATGACTGGCCTGTTTTGCTGTCGACACCGGCCGCGCGGCTGACGAGCGTACTACCTCACTCGGCGAGGCGATGAATGCGGCGCCCGCTTTGAGGAGGATGCCGCTGATGGTTGCGACGGTGATCAGATAGACGAAGAGAGCGGCAAAGCCGCGCATGAGCACCTCGTTCGGGAGACTGCATCTGCGGAGAATGCGCCCGGCGCGAGGAAGCACCGGCAGGTCCTCACGTTTTCAGCAGGTATAAACGTGCCAGAACCGGTCTCGTTCCGCCTTGGAAGGATTTCAAAGCCAGACCCGCATGCCATCATGAGGATAAGCTGTGCAAAAGCGGTCAGCCTGAGGGCTAGCGCAATGCATCGCAAGCTTCTAGCATTGAGTCGCAGATCGTCAGTCGGGGCTGGGGAGCGCAAGATGAAAAGACAAGCACTCGTTTTGGCGGTGCTCGCATTGGCACTCGCCTCATGCGGTGTTTACGGTCCGAAAGGGAACGATACGGGCGGCATCATTCCGTGGTCCCCGGAAGCAGAACGCGATGCACATTTAATCGCGCAGGCCAATTGCGACCGATTCAACAGATATGCGGTGATCACAAGCATTCATCGCGTCTATGGCGACTATATCGCCTATGTGTGCCGGTGGGACCCACCGCCTCGCGGTACCAGGCGTTTTCGTTCGTAGATACCGGACCTGCGACATGTCGTTGGTACAGTCCGGATGCGTGGCCTAATCAGGTGATCTCATGAAGTGCCCGGCCCGATCATTAAGGCCGGGGTGCTAGGTGCCGCTCTTGGCGGACCGGCTGAGGCGCTGGATTTGAATTCCTTCCGAGCAACAGCACGGGCGACCTCCGCTCGCTTTCAGCACAAATCTTGCGAGCGCCGCACATAGCCATGCGCGCAGCCTCGCTTCGCGCCGGCGGCTCGATCATGTGGGATTTCGCCAGCGGATCTCGATAACGTCCGGCACAGCAGCCGAAAACGTTGCATTTGGCTGCGCCACAGTAGACTGCGTCATTCGCATGTGGGCAAGATCGGCGAGACACCGGGCGAACATGCTGCGACGCGACGTTACGATTTATGGTCTGGCCTCGGCGGTGGGCAGCAACGGTCTCCGCTACTGGGTTCTCGAGATGGGAAACTGATGGGCTTTCGTGTGCGCGTTGCGGCGGAAAGATGCTGTTCGAATCATCCTACTTCTGCTCGAGCATCAATTGTCCCCTCTGACCGATCACGCGCTGAGCAGCTTTCGCAAACCGGGCGAGCAACCACGGAAGTCTTACCTCCAGCCTGACGCCCGCCTCATAGACGTCGAGACTGCCGGCTGCTCGTTGCCCCAGCGCTGCAGCGCAAAAGGTCAATCGGTCTCCTGCCCAAGTTTCCTCTTCAAGCGTGAGCAGCCACGCGAACTCCGCCTTGGCCCGAGCGAGCCCATCCTTGATCCGACGCAAAGCCTCGTCCTTGCCGAGGCGATGGGGAATGATAACTACGAGGGGTTCTGACATCGACCTGAGTTCTCGTGATCGCTGCAGATATATGGGCTCGATTTTGTCGGGGAAAAGGCTGACGTGCCTGCATTGCCGGCGCGACTTGCCGCCCTGTCAACAATCCCCCGGACTCGCACGACAGCCGAATTCATTTGAGCATTGGAGGAAAACGCCACGATGCCGATCTCCGATACCATCAAAGATCTGATCCGGAATGCGTGGGACGATGGCTACCCCTGTCTCGTCGCCACCAACGGTCCCCAGGGCCCGAACATTACCCCGAAAGGCAGTATGGTTGTGTTCGACGACGCGCATTTTGCCTGGTGGGAACGCTCGAAACGAGCCGTCCTGGACAATCTGGCCCATGACACGCGCGTGTGCATCATGTACGCAAATTTTAAAGCTCAGCGTGACGGAATATTGGATTCAGGATTCCTTCGCTTTTTCGGATCCGCAGAACTTCACGAGAGCGGATCCGTGCGTGAGGCAATATTCGCGAAATTGCTTCCGCGCGAGCAGACGCATGCAGGTGCGGAGAGCGGAATCGGCGTGCTAGTCAGAATCGATAAGGCAATCGATATCCGCGGCAAGCCGATCATCTGAGCGGATCCCAAGGCGCGACCTCACGCACACGCTTTCACGGAGTGCAAACAACCGGCAGACAATCGGGAAGCGGTCGCGCGCCGCAGGAACCGGATTTAGGCAGCCGCGTTACGCTTTGGGCTGGCTGGTTCGCTTTGGCCGCCCAGCAGAGAGCTTGTTGGCCTCCCAGAAGACATTCCTTGCTTGCGCCATCATGAATCGCGTGTTCGGTCATAATCTGCACTTGAGATCGAACTACGATGCCATCGACACTTAGGGTTGGAATAGTGGTATGCGTCTCCACCGGCTCATCTTTGTCATCGCCATTGCCGCCGTTTTCGTCGGGTGCGAGAGCGCCCACGCCAACGTGATGATTACGATCGACAAATCCAGTCAAAAAATGACCGTCACCGTGAATGGAGAGGACCGCTACGTTTGGCCGGTTTCGACCGGGCGCCACGGCTACGATACTCCGAGCGGCGAGTTTCAGCCCTTCCGCATGGAACGAGACCACTTCTCCCGCGAGTGGGATGACGCCCCTATGCCCAATTCGATCTTTTTTACGAAGATCGGCCATGCAATTCATGGCACTTACGAAACCCGCAATCTCGGACGTCCGGTATCGCATGGCTGCGTGCGGCTGGCGCCGCAGAATGCGGCCAAGCTGTACGCATTGGTAAAGGAAGAGGGACTCCCCCACACACGCGTCCGCCTGACGGGCGCAACACCGAGATCTTCGGACGTGCCGGTCGCGAGCCGTGAGCGAACTAACGACCGAGAGCGACAGGCCGCACGCAGGGCTGAAAACGAACACGCCTATGCCGGAAATTTCGGCACGGCTGAAGAAGACGTCATCGAATTCCCCCGATCCGGGGCGAGCGAGGCTCCCCTATACTATCGCGAGCGGCCTTATTATCGCGAGCAGCCGCGCTACTACGAGCGACGAGTCTACCGGCCAAGCTTCTTCTTCCCATTTGGGTCGTGGTGAGGCGACCGCTTTACGCTGGATCAGTGTGCGAACCAAGGACGATGCTTGAGCCCATGTGAGCCAATGAAGCGACGGCAAGCATGATCCGAAAAATTGCAAACGGGAAATACCGGCTCTATTCCCGAAAGAAGGACCCGCGCACCGGAAAACGACGCAATCTCGGCACGTTCACCACGAAGAAAGCAGCGCAGCAGCATGAGCGGGAAATCCACTTTTTCAAGCGGCGCTAGAGTACAAGGCTAAGAGAGACCCTCAGTCGTTCGTCACATCCTCGTAGACGTCGACATCGATCGCACCTGGAAACAGTGCGCGCCAGCCCTGCACAAAACTTTGTGTCCTCGGATCGCTGACCATTTTCTGACGACTCTGTTCGAAGACCGGGTCGGCCTTGTATTCGATAACCTGAAGAAACTGCGTGTGATCATCGGCATTGCGCAGGAGCCTAATTCTGGCGTCGCCGAACGCCTGATACATCGGCGCGGCGCTCCTGATCATTGAGGCCAGCAGCGTTCCTGCATCGGAAGAAGGTACCCTGATCTTCACATGAAGTATCCGATTTTCCTTTGCGTCATCTTCCGGCATAGCTGGGCTACTTTCTCATTTCAGAAATCCGATCATGTCATCCATGGTGGGCAACGCCGAGCGCTTCCTCGCCGCGGTCCAGGATCAATGGGACGATGAGGTCTTCCTCATCGTCCAGATGGCGCAGGAGACCGCTCAGCAGCGCGCCGCTTGCGTCCGCATAATCATCGGCCACTTTCCGGAGCTTTTCACTACCGGCTTGCAGCGCTCTAAGCATTACGTTGGCTTTTTCGGCGATTCGTTCCATATCGCCATGAATGTGATGATGGTCACCTTCCAGGACATCGAAGCCGCAAGCAAGCCGCGCATCCGCCGCTCGGAAGAGCGGAAAGTAATGAAAGTCCTCAATCTGGTGATGCACGTCGAGTTGGTTCAGCATGAACTGAAGTCGCGGCACGAATTGCCGTGCAAATTCCATGGCTGGCATTTGCCCTGCCGCGAAATCTCCGCTGAGTTGCCGGATCGAGCCCGCGAGTTCGCGAAACATCGCGTGGCGAGACAACCAAAATCTCGCCATTGCACCAAGATTTCGGTGACCTTGCCATCGCTCGCGTGGATAGCGGGCAATCAGGACGCGCATTTCCTCTGGCCAGCCCCTGCGCCGCCCCAGCGCGAGAGCTGCAACATCCAAGGAATCGGCTGGCTCGTTACTCACAGGACCTAAATAGCCATTGCGCGACGAAATGCGAAGAGCAAACTTCCGACGCATGAAGGTATCCTCGAGTATTGCCCATCTGCACTGCGATCAGCTCACTGCCCACCGGATTGCACGCATTCTCGATGACGGTATCGAGTCCGACGCAGTCGCCTATTCGGCGGTCGAAGGTGACGACGGCTGCTGGCAGGTGGCGGTGCATTTTCGCGACGCAGCGGATCAAGCCCGGATCCGAGAACTGATCACGCTGGCAGCCGGCAAAGGTGCTTCCGAGAAGCTGGTCATTGAGCAGCTCGCCGCCAAAGACTGGGTCGCCACCAGCCTTGCGGGGTTGACGCCTGTCCGGGCGGGCCGGTTTATCATCCATGGCGCACATGACCGCACGCACCTGCGCGCTCACGACGTCGGCATTGAAATCGAAGCGGCCCTCGCATTCGGTACTGGCCATCATGGCACGACACGAGGGTGTCTTGCGGCGCTAAGCGATTTGGCGAAGCGAGGTCGCAGGCGGAAAACGCTCGACGTCGGAACGGGAACCGGGGTCCTGGCGATTGCTTCCGCGCTGGCGTTCCGTACGCGTGTCGTGGCGACAGATATTGACAAAAAGGCTGTCGAAGTGGCAAGGCTCAATTTGCGCCGCAACCGAACTGCAGCGTTTGTCACCCTCGTTCATGCGGCCGGCATCAACTCACCCGTTGTCGCGGCGGGCGGCCCATATGATCTGATTACGGCGAACATTCTGCTAAAGCCACTGACGAGTATCTCGGTCTCATTGCGCCAGCTCGCCTCTTCCGGTGCCCGAATCATTCTGTCCGGGCTGCTTCCAACCGATGTCAACGCAGCACTGCCGATCTATCGCGCACAGGGACTGTTTCTCGAAAAGAAGATTCTTCTCGACGGATGGGCTACCCTTGTGCTGCGGCGTCGAACGATTGCAAAAAAAGCCGGCAGGACTGCGAGGCATCTGCCGGCATCAGATCAGCTTCTTTGAAAAGGCAGCTTGTTTGAATTGTATTTGGCTCTTTCGCCGTCCAGCCTTTTTGCAATGAGACGCCCGTGCCTGGCTATTTCCCGACTCGCGCGTCGCAGGCGAGCCTCGAAAATCGCATCAAGAATACGTGCAAACGCTCGCTTTCGGGTGCCGTCATGTTTTATGCACCCGCCTTTTCTCTCCGTGCTCAACTCACCACGGTCATATGTGACAGCAACCATTTTAAACTCCTGTCGCAAGCAATGAACAGCGTATGCTGCAATGCAATATAGGTAGGCGACGGTTTCCGAAAACTTCGGAACCCGCATAAGAGTGCTGCGGTTCTTGCATGAAATGGCTATCGTGCTCGTAAATAGTTGGCATCACCAAAGCTGATTGATGCAACGCACAATGCGTGGCAGAACCGCCCATAAGGTCTTTCGAAGCCGATCTCGCCGCCTATGTGCTTGACGATACGCGACGCGCAAGAAGGACATAGCTGCATTGCGAGGCCCGACTGGAGGATTAGAGTGCGGCGATCACATGTTTGAAGCCCTGTTGCAGTCATTCGAAGACACGAGCGAACGAGCACAAAGTGCCGCGAGAGTCGCTTCGCTTCGCAATGAACTGAAGAAGCTCGGCCTTCAGGGCTTTGTCGTGCCTCGCGCAGATCGCCACCAGAATGAATACCTGCCGCCGTGTGAAGAACGACTTGCATGGCTGACCGGCTTCACGGGTTCTGCCGGGCTCGCGGTGGTTTTGACGGACAAGGCAGCCCTGTTCGTCGACGGGCGCTACACGTTGCAGGCAAACTCAGAAGTCGATGCAGCGATTTTTTCGATTGAGCATCTTGTTGATCGGCCCCCTGAACAGTGGCTCGAGCGTGAACTCAGGAGTGGCGCCAAGCTGGGCTATGATCCGTGGCTGCACACGACCGAGCAGGTGGAAAAGCTCGAAAGGGGGTGCCGTTTTGCCGGCGCCAGGCTCGTGCCCACCGATCACAATCCGATCGACGCGTTGTGGACAGATCGCCCCGCACCTCCGTTGGGGCCGGTCACGCTTCGCGAGGCGAGGCTCGCTGGCGAAAGCGCGACAGACAAGCTGAAACGAATCAGGGCCGAAGTCGTCAAACTTCGCCTCGATGCTCTGCTTGTATCGGACCCGCAGAGCGTCGCCTGGACCTTCAACATCAGGGGAGCCGACGTTCGGTACACGCCATTGCCATTGGCATTCGCGTTGCTTCCGCTGAACGGCCGTCCAACACTCTACATAGACAGGGCAAAGCTCACGAACCACGTTCGTCACGCGATCGAAGAATTCAGCAGCGTCCGTGACCCTTCTGAACTGATCGACGATCTTTCAGCCTTCAGCGGCAGAACCGTCGGCCTCGATAAGGCGAGCGCTTCCGACGCATTGACGCGGATTATTGCCGAAAAAGGGGCGACGCCACAGCGCATTCAGGACCCGATCACATTCCTGAAAGCGATCAAGAATCATGCTGAAATCCTCGGCAGCCGCAGCGCTCACCGCCGCGATGGCGCCGCGATGGCGCGTTTTCTCTGCTGGCTCAATAAAGAGGCGCCAGCGGGCAAGCTCACCGAAATCGACGTGGTCAGCGCGCTTGAAACCTTTCGCCGCGAGACGGGAGCTCTCAAAGACATCTCCTTTCCGACCATTGCAGGCGCCGGCCCGAACGGTGCCATCGTGCACTATCGCGTCACGCGGTCATCCAATCGTCGAGTGACCAGCAACACTTTGCTGTTGGTTGACTCCGGCGCTCAATATGAGGATGGAACGACAGATATCACGCGCACCGTGGTCATCGGCGATCCGAGTGAGGAAATGCGGGACCGCTTCACCCGCGTGCTCAAGGGACATATTGCAATTGCCACAGCGGTATTCCCCGAGAACACTACAGGGGCACAACTGGATCCGCTGGCGCGAACGTCGCTATGGCAGGCTGGCCTTGATTTCGACCATGGCACGGGCCACGGCGTCGGCAGCTATCTGTCGGTCCACGAGGGTCCCGCCCGTATTTCGAAATTGGGCACGGCGGTATTGTGCCGGGGAATGATCCTTTCCAACGAACCCGGATATTACAAGACGGCATGCTATGGCATCCGTATCGAGAACCTGGTGCTCGTGATCGCGGCGCCCGAACCCATCGGCGCAGAAAAGCCGCTCAATACATTCGAAACACTCACGCTCGCGCCGATCGATCGACGGCTGATCGATAAACGCTTGCTGACAAGGAAGGAGCAGGCTTGGCTCGACAGTTATCACGAGCGAGTCCACGAACTCGTAGCACCGTCTCTCGATTCCAAGACAGAGCGTTGGCTGGCCAACGCAACGAAGCCGCTCTAAGCCGTGACATCCACTACACTAGTTGTGGGGCACTGCGAGCCGAATTCGTTCTGTTTTCGGGTTCGTCCCTTCAGGACCCAACGCAGTTACGAGCTCTTCTAAGAGTTCTCACGAGGATCCGATCAGCTTTAGCCATTCATCCTCACTCAATACTTTTACATTGAGCTTTTTCGCTTCGGCGAGCTTTGATCCGGCACCTGGACCGGCGACAACATAATCCGTCTTTTTCGACACCGAGCCTGCGGCCTTGGCTCCAAGACGCTCGGCCTGCGCCTTGGCTTCCTCCCGCGTCATCCTCTCGAGCCCTCCGGTAAATACGACCGTCTTTCCGGCGACAGCGCTGTCGGTCTTCGGTCTCTCGGCGTCGAGCACCTCCACTTGCTTCTTCAGCCGTTCGACAATGCCTCTATTATGGACTTCGCCAAAATAGGCTTTCACCGCTTTGATGACGGTATCGCCTATTTGATCCAAGGCATCCATTTCGGCCGCGGCATCCTCATCGCCTTTCGCGATTTTCAGGCACGCATCATGGAAATGCTGCCACGATCCGTAGCCGCGCGCGAGCGCCAGGGCAGTCGTCTCGCCGACATGGCGAATGCCGAGCGCGTAGATAAAGCGGTCCAGCGAGATGGTGCGGCGTGCGTTGATCGCGTTGAACAGGTTGCGTACCGAAGTCTCGCCGAAGCCTTCCTGTTTTAGCAAGTCGCTCTTGTGCTTCTTTTCCAGTGTGAAAATATCGGCAGGCTCCTTCACCCAACCTTTCTCGAAGAACAGCTCAATCTGCTTCTCGCCCAGGCCTTCGATATCGAAAGCGCGGCGCGAGACAAACAGCATCAGATGCTGGGTCTTCTGATAGGGACACGCGAATTCGCCGGTGCAGCGGGCCCGTGATCCCTCCTCTCCCGCCGCCGTCTCTTCGCGCACGACATCTGTATGCAGCGGGCAAGGGCATTTCTTGGGAAATTCATACGGAATGGCGCCTTTGGGCCGTTTCTCGATCACCACATCCACGATCTGGGGAATGACGTCACCCGCGCGCTGGACCACAACGGTATCACCAATTCGGATGTCACGACCCTCGCGCAGAGTTTCGCCCTTGCCCCCGATGCCCCTAATGTAATCCTCGTTATGCAGTGTCACGTTCTGCACGATCACCCCGCCGACGCCGACCGGCTCAAGCTTGCCGACCGGCGTGAGAGCACCCGTGCGGCCCACCTGAATTTCAATGTCCTTGAGCACAGTGATGGCACGCTCTGCCGGAAACTTGTGAGCAATAGCCCAGCGCGGGCTTCGCGAGACGGAACCGAGGCGTTCCTGCCAGTCAATGCGGTCGACCTTGTAGACGACACCATCGATGTCGTAGTCCAGCTCGGCGCGCTTCTCTTCAATCTCATGATGAAAGGCGAGCAACTCATCCGTAGACCGGCAAACACGTGTGAGCGGGTTGGTCTTGAATCCGCACGTTTCAAACCATTTGATCATGCCGGTCTGAGTATCGGCCGGCATCTCGCTCATTTCACCCCAGGCATAGCCAAAGAAGCCGAGCGGACGTGAGGCGGTGATTTTAGGATCCTTTTGACGCACCGAGCCGGCCGCCGAGTTGCGTGGATTGGCGAAGATCTGTCCATCGCTCGCCTTCTGCCGCTTGTTCAACTCGAGGAAGGCTTGCTTTGTCATGTACACTTCACCTCGCACCTCGCAAATCTTCGGCACGTTGGGCGCCTTGAGCGCGTGGGGCACGTCTTCGAGCGTGCGAATATTGGCCGTCACGTCCTCGCCTTGAACACCGTCGCCACGTGTTGTGGCGGTGACCAGTTTGCCCTCTTCGTAGCGCAATGACATGGAAAGACCGTCGATCTTGGGCTCCGCGGAGAAGGCGATCGTTTCTTTTTCGGGCAATTTCAGGAAACGTCGAATACGGGCGATGAAATCACGCACATCATCGTCACTGAACGCATTGTCCAGCGACAGCATGGGCTGAGCGTGCCTAACTTTCTTGAATCTCCCCGACGGGACTGCTCCGACGCGCCGCGATGGTGAGTCCGGGCGGATGAGTGCAGGAAAACGCGCTTCGATAGCCGAATTGCGTCGGCGCAATTGGTCATATTCGGCATCGCTGATTGTCGGAGCGTCCTGCTGATAGTATCGCTTGTCGTGCGCGGCGATTTCGCGCGCGAGACGCTTCAATTCGCTTCTGGCCTCGGACTCGGTAAGGTCCTCGGGCCTGATTTCGGAAACGTCGCGTGTAGCCATGCCGGCACTTATCAGCTCGCCGCCTTGATCAGTCGATCCGCAGCAGCGCGAGCTTCCTTCGTGATCTCGGCACCCGCGAGCATGCGGGCCACCTCCTCGCGCCGGCGTTCCGCCGCGAGTTCGGTAACGCGGGTTGCAACGCGTTTGCCTTTTTCCAGTGCATCCTTGCTGATGAGATAGTGATGACTGGCACGTGCCGCCACTTGCGGTGCATGCGTGACCGCCAGCACCTGCACGCCGCGCGCGAGTCTGGCGAGCCGCATGCCGATGGCATCGGCCACCGCGCCGCCAACGCCGGTGTCAATTTCATCGAATACCAACGTAGGCGCCGAGCCGCGGTCAGCCAGCACGACTTTCAGCGCGAGCAAGAATCTCGCCAATTCGCCGCCGGATGCAACCTTCATCAGGGGCCCGGGCCGCGTACCGGGATTGGTCTGCACCCAGAATTCCACGCGGTCGATTCCGTGGGCTCCGGCGACCGTGGTACCGCTGTCGATCTCGGTTGAGAACTTTGCGCGATCGAGCTTCAGCGGCCCGAGTTCTCCGTTGACGGCTTTCTCCAACGCGATCGCAGTCTTCTTGCGCAGTTTCGAGAGCGCCTCGGCAGCGCTGCGATAAGCCGCTTCGGCTTCTGCCGCGCTTGCCTCCAGGAGCTTGAGTTTATCCTCGCCTGCATCGATCAGCGCGACGTCCGCATTATATCTGCTGGCGAGAGCGGAAAGTTCGTCGACTGGCACGTTGTATTTACGGCCCGCAGCTCGCAACGCGAACAAGCGTTCTTCCATCCGTTCGAGTTCGACCGGATCAAAATCTGCGGTGCGAAGTGCGAACTCCAGGTGCGCGCGAGTCTCCTCGAGCGCATTCAATGCGACGTCGAGCGCTTTGACTGCCGGCTCGATAAGACCGGGCGCTTGTTGAGCCCGCCGCTCCAGCCGCCTGATAACACCCGAGAGCGCAGGCACTGCCGAGGCGCTGCCGGCAATAGTCTCGTGAGCTTCCTGCAGCTCCTCTGCAACCTTTTCCGCCTGCATCATTGCCGCACGCCGATTTGCAAGGCTTGTCTCCTCGCCGGGCTGCGGCGAAAGCTTGTTCAGTTCCTCAATCGCATGCCGCAGCCATTCACCTTCGCGATTGGCACGCTCCACCGTAGCGCGATGAGAATCGACCGCTGTGCGGGCATCCCTGGCTATGTGCCAGCGCTTCCCGACTTCGGCCGCTGCGCTTTCGAGATCGCCGAATGCGTCAAGCAGTCGCCGATGAGTGGCGACATCAGTGAGTGCACGCTCGTCGTGTTGACCGTGAATCTCGACCAAAGCGCTGCCGAGTTGCTTGAGCACCTGAATGCTCACAGGCACATCATTCACAAAAGCACGCGTTCGCCCATCAGCAAGCTGCACGCGTCGCAGTATGAGCTGATCCTCTTTCGGAATATTTTCTGCAGCAAGTAACGCCAAGGCGGGATGTTCGGACGCAAGCTCAAATACTGCGGTGACCTGTCCCTGCTCGACGCCTTGCCTGACCAGCGTTTGGTCTCCTCGCCCACCCAAAGCCAATGCGAACGCGTCAAGCAGAATAGATTTTCCGGCACCCGTTTCGCCGGTCAAGACCGACAGACCACCGGCGAAATCGATATCAAGCTTGTCAATCAATACGATGTCGCGAATAGACAGCCTGGAAAGCATCGCGCGCCCAAACACCTCTCATGCCGGACTATGCGCCGGTCACACCTTCCGTCGTAATCGCATCATCAAAGACGGGGATCGGAGTGGAAGCTGAGTCTGCTCGGCTTCCACAGCTTAATGAGCGAGTGACTTAAACTAAGTTGGGGTGACAGGCCCATTAGAGAAACTGCGTTTAGGCCTCAGCCCAAGCCGACCTTCTTGAAGGCCTTGCTGATCCAGGAATTCTTGTTCTCGGAGGGCTCAACCCCGCCATTCTTCACAAGCGCGTAGGCGTGCTTGTACCAATTGCTATCCGGAAAATTGTGCCCGAGAACCGCGGCAGCAGTCTGCGCCTCCTCCGTGATTCCGAGCGCCATGTAGCTCTCGGTAAGCCGCATGAGGGCTTCTTCGACGTGGCGTGTGGTTTGATACCGCGTCACAACCACTTTAAAACGGTTGATGGCGCCGGTGTAATCCTTCTTGTCCAGGTAATACCGTCCAATCTGCATTTCCTTGCCGGCGAGCTGATCCCGCGCCACTTCGACCTTTTGCTTGGCGCTATTTGCATATTCGCTCGTCGGGTATTTTCGGATCACCTCATCGAGCGCAGCCAAGGCCTTTTCAGTGCGTGCCTGATCGCGGGTGATGTCTGGAATCTCATCGAAATAGGATGAGGCGATCAGGAACTGCGCATAGGCCGCATCCGGGCTGCCAGGATGCAACGTGATGTAGCGCTTTGCGGCGTTGATGCAGTCGTCGTATTCGCCGGCTTGGTAATAGGCATAGGAGGTCATGATCAGAGATTTACGAGCCCACTCCGAATATGGATGCTGACGATCGACTTCCTCGAACTTTTTGACTGCTTCCCGCGGATCTTTTTTTGCATTCAGAAGATAGAGCCCCTCATTGTAGAGCCGGTCTGCCGGCTCATCAGGAGCCAGATCCTCTTTCTTTGCGAAAAGATCGAAGCTGCTGCACGCACCCAGGCTTGCTGCGAGGACTGCGATCGCCACGGGCCGCAGGAGATGTCTCAAGCGCGAGAGCATGAGTTGCCTGATCATGGCTGTAAGCCTCCAGGGCGCATTGTTCCCGGCCATGAAAGTCTGGAGCCACTCATATGGGCGAACGTATCGCTTCCCCTGGTCCTGCGGCACCCCCGGTGCACGCTATGCACGGCTGTGTATCCGAAAATACGTGATCCCGCCATGCGATTAAGCCGGCATTCGGCCGGCATTAAGGCGAAGCTCGGGACGAAATACCGATGATTTTCAGGACACTTCGGGGCCATAGGCCGGTGCGACGAGCCCGGTAATCACGTCGGCACGGCCACGTGCACGGCGTGCGGGTTCAACCGCTTCGACCACCCGCCAAGCGGACGGGTCGGCCATCAGTGCAGATAAAACGGCGTGATTGAGCTTGTGTCCTCCGCGCACGGTCCTGTACAGGGCCAGCAATGGCTGCCCAGCAAGCGCCAAATCCCCTATTGCATCGAGCACTTTGTGGCGCACGAACTCGTCCGAAAAGCGGAGGCCCTCCGGATTCAGTATTCGATCCTCACTGACGACTAGCGTGTTCTCGAACGAGGCCCCGAGCGCGTAACCGGCAGTCCACAGCTTTGCAACGTCACGCATGAAGCCGAACGTACGGGCGCGCGCGATTTCCCTGCGGAAAGACTCTGGCTCGACTTCGACTGAAATTTCCTGTTTCCCGATCAGCGGATGATCAAAATCGATTTCGGCCTCGACTCTGAACCCGTGCTCATAAGGCCGCAATTCGCCGTATGCGTTTCCCTTGCCGACAATCACCGGCTTGATGACTTCGATATAACGGCGCGGCAAGGCCCGGGTAGTAAGACCGGCCTGATCGATCGCGTCGACGAATGCGGCCGCGCTCCCGTCCATGATCGGTACTTCCGGCCCGTCGATCTCGATCACGACATTGTCGACATACAGGCCGCGCAAAGCTGCCAACAGGTGTTCGGCAGTCGAGCACAGAGGCCCTCTCGCATCGCCCAGCACGGTGGCAAACTCGGTGGCGGTCACGGCGCGTACATCGGCCCGGATTTCCCGCTCGATCGAGCCGTCGGTGCTCACACGCTGAAAAATGATCCCGGTATCGTCATCTGCCGGATGCAGAGTAAGCGTGACGGGGAGTCCGGAATGGACCCCGATGCCTGAGACGGCAATCTGATGGCGTAGCGTTGTCTGCTTAGCGCCCTTCATCTACCTTTTTCCGCCGGCCCCAATCATGCCGGACGGCCCCATCCCCCGTGGCCCGTAAGGGGCCACATTTCCGCCTTCTCTGATCCGCTTCTCCAGCGGAGGAGCGGCCAATCCCCAGCGACTCAAAATCCTTTTTCGTGCTGGAACTTAGGCCATTAACGCGGCCTGCTCCAACTCACGCTTTCTTACTGACTGTTACCCTTTTTCGCCGCAATCGTCGGCAAACCGACGCAATTCGCCTGACGCAGCAGACCAAGACGCGGTCACTTGTGTTCAAAATGAAGCAGAGCCAAATACCGTTTTCGCTGATACGTCAAAAAATCTAGTAAATTCAGCCGCCTACAAAGACGCTATAAAAAGACAAAGGCCCCGCTTTCTGACCAAAAGCGGGGCCTTAGCACATTCATCGAACCTCAATTTGCCTGCCGGCGCAGGAAGGCGGGGATATCAAGGTGATCGTCTTCCCCCGAATTATTCACAGATGAAGCGCGCCCGTGCATATCGAGACCATGCGGAGCCGTCCGGCGGGCGAACTCAGATATCGGTTCTACTGGCCGACCCTCGGGATGACGTGCCGTCGGCCGCTGCTGCGGGCGGTCGAATTGCGGCATAGGGCGCGCCGGCCTCGGCATAGGTGCAGTCTCGCCTTCGGCGCGCCGACCAAGTCCTACGGAGGCGAGTCGCTGCATGAGGCTCATGCGCCGCTTCTCGGGGTGTTCGTCGCCGAGTTCGCCACGCTGAGCGCGAATCTCGTTCTGGGCGGGTAGAGGCAATTCGTCCACGCGCGGCATGCGCGGGGGCCGTCCCGCGCGTTCAGGCGCCGGCGGAATGAACGCGGCGGGCATGGCCGGTTCGATAACAGGGACCTCCGATTGGGAGGGTTCGATCAGCGAAGGCTTGATCGGCATGGGTCGAATGGAGACCTCTTCGCCGGGGCCAGACGGCAGGATTGCGGCAGCAACCGCAGCCTGGGCGGCCGATTCAATTGATGGAGCCACCTGCGCCGCAGGCGCACTACGCTCGACCCGATCCGTCAATCTCCGGCTGTCGGTTCGTATCTTGCCGGCGAGCTCTCGCAAAGCCGTTTCTGCCGGCTGTGAAGCCCGGATTGTACCAGTGTTGTCGATGCCAGTAGCAACGACTGAGACACGGATTATGCCCTCGAGGGTTTCGTCAAAAGTCGCGCCAACGATAATGTTGGCCTCTTGATCGACCTCCTCACGTATCCGGGTGGCAGCCTCATCGACTTCATAAAGAGTCAAATCCCTGCCGCCAGTGATTGAGATCAGGAGCCCTCGTGCGCCCTTCATTGACGCATCGTCGATCAGCGGGTTCGAAATTGCCGCTTCGGCGGCTGTGAGCGCTCGTTTTTCGCCGGACGCCTCGCCGGTGCCCATCATGGCTTTGCCCATCTCGCGCATCACGGCACGAACATCGGCAAAGTCCAGATTGATAAGCCCTTCCTTCACCATCAGATCGGTGATGCAGGCCACGCCAGAATACAGGACCTGGTCGGCCATCGCGAAAGCATCAGCAAAGGTTGTTTTTTCATTCGCTACCCGGAAGAGATTCTGGTTCGGAATGATGAGCAGCGTGTCCACTACCTTCTGCAGCTCGATAATTCCAGCTTCCGCATAGCGCATTCGGCGCTGACCTTCGAAGTGAAAGGGCTTTGTCACCACGCCCACGGTGAGGATGCCCAATTCACGCGCCGCCTTGGCGACGATCGGTGCAGCGCCGGTCCCGGTGCCGCCACCCATGCCTGCCGTCACAAACACCATGTGCGCGCCAGTGAGGTGATCGCGGATTTCGTCCATGACCTCTTCGGCCGCGGCCCGCCCAACTTCGGGCTGTGATCCCGCCCCGAGACCCTCAGTGACCTGCGCACCCATCTGGATGATTCGTTCGGCCTTCGACATGGTGAGCGCCTGAGCGTCCGTATTGGCGACCACAAAATCGACGCCCTGCAGACCAGCCGCAATCATGTTGTTCACAGCATTGCCGCCGGCCCCTCCGACGCCAAAAACCGTGATGCGAGGTCTCATCTCGCGAATATCAGGAATTGTTAGGTTGATTGTCATGTCTGCCTCAATGATTGCACGGACGACGAGGCGCGAAGGCTCGCCGCCGGCCGAGGCCGGTCCGCCGCCGGCCGGTGCCTGGTTCCGAGTGTGAAGGTCAGAAGCTTTCGCGTAGCCATCGTCCGACCCGTGCCATGTAACCGCCGGTTCCTGTCATCAATTGCCGCGTTCGCCGCGGTTCGAAATGTTCGAGATGGGCTGCCTGTGGAAACACGAGCAGGCCTGCCGCCACTGCGAAGGCGGGGCCTTTTGCTGCCTCGGGTAAGCCGGCAAAGCCAAGCGGTCGCCCGATGCGCACCGGGCGGCGGAGGATTTGGGCTGCGAGGTCGGCCAGTCCGGTGAGTTGGCTGGCACCTCCAGTCAATACGATCGTGCCGCGTGGTTCCGCCCCAAATGGCGAGGCTGCCAGCCGATCGCGGAGCATTTCCAGAATCTCCTCGACCCTAGGCCTGACGATACGCACGAGAGAGGCGCGCGACACAAATTGTGGCGGCTCACGTCCGTCCTGATCGACCGGCGGCACTGCAATCATGTCCCGTTCATCCGATCCCCCAGTCAAAACACTGCCATAAATCACTTTGATTCGCTCTGCGTCGGACACACGAGTGTTGAGGCCGCGGGCGAGATCAAGCGTGACGTGGTGACCGCCAAGGGCAAAACCATCGGCGTGGACGAACTGGCCTCGGGAAAATACCGCCAAACTCGTCGTGCCGGCTCCCATCTCGACGGTCGCGACACCCAAGTCAGCCTCGTCATCGGCAAGCGCCGCAAGACCAGCCACATAGGGTGACGAAACCACCGCCTCCACGTCCAGATGGCTTCGCTCGACCGTCAGCATGAGATTGCGGACGGTCGCCACATCGGCGGTGACTATATGCATGTCCACGCCCAGTTGGTGGCCCAGCATGCCCCTTGGCTCTCGAATCCCGGAGGCGGCGTCGACGCTATATCCAATCGGCAGAGAGTGGAGCACAGCCCTCCCGTCCCGCACGGAATGGCGACTCGCCGCCGCGAGGACGCGGCCAATGTCCGCATCCGTCACGGATCCGCCTCTGATGTCGATATTCGCCATGAAACGATCACTGCCGAGCCGTCCACCGGATAGCGAGACAATCACGGATTCCAGCTGTACGCCGGCGGTGTTCTCGGCGATATCGATCGCGTGCCGGACCATTTCCTCCGCTTCGGCCAGGTCGACAACCGCGCCGCCTTTCATCCCGCTTGCGGCCGTGTGGGCAAATCCCAACAGCCGGATGTTGTGACTCCTTCGCCGCAGGACATCCTGCGGTGGTTGCGGCTCGAGCCGAGCGACAAGACAAACAATCTTGCTCGTTCCAACGTCGAGCGCTGCAATGATCACCGCACGCCTGGGCGAAACCGGCCTCATCTTCGGAGTAAGACCGAACCGCAATACGGTCATGCCTCGCCTCCCCTCGGCCGACCCAACTTCTTTGACTTTTCGTTTTCCTTAAGGGCCCCCTCGCGGTCGGCGGCCGCTGACTCCGACTGCCGCACAACGACCCGGTCAGGAAGACGCAGATCGATTGCAACGACGTCGCGTGAAAGGATCTTTCTCGTCCGATCGAGCTCGATAAGCTTTTCGAGCGCAAACGCGGGCTGTGCCTGCGGTAGCAGCACTTCGACGCTGCCTTTCAGATGCAAGTTCCATCGCCTTTCCGCGACGAGCACCGATGATTTGGTCAGGCGCGTGATCGCGGGATATCTCGCAAGAATTGCGAGAAAGTCCCGGGCGGCCTCATCCGCGCCCGCGCCCACCACAAGGGGAAGTCCGGAGAAGCGGGCGGGAACGTTTTCTTCGAGCACCGCGCCGTCATCGGCGATCAGACGAATTCGACCGTCTTTCTGCCAAAGTGCAAAAGGCCGGCGCTCCCTGATCTCGATGCGGAGGCGATCTGGATACAGTTTGAGGACGGTGGCGTCGGCAATCCAGGGACTGCTCATCAGGCGTGCTCGTGCCCGGGCAGCGTCGAGAAACACCAGCGAGGAATGCTCGCTTATGCCGGCAAGCAACAGAATGCGGTCTCGATCGACCTCATGCTCTCCCGTAATGGCCACTTCGGTGATGCGAAAGCCGACCCTATTGGCAGCTCCGTCACATAGATTTTGCAGGTTTTCAAAGAATTGCGGCGCATGTCCGCCAACGAGGACGCCGTAGCCGACACTCGCGAGAAGTAAAAGGGTGGCGGCGGACGAGCCGACACCCGGCGGGATGTCCAATCTCAGAAGCACGTTCGCGCAGCGGCGTAAAGTTCGAAAGTGCTGCCACCCAGAGACGCGCAGCCAAAGCGCCGACGCCGAGCGGCGCCCTCTAGTGCGCGATCCTGCCAGGCGGTTGCGAGCTTCCATCACGAATGACAGCCCGAACTTGATTGTGGAAGCGCACGCAATTCCTGCACCGAATGTGACCCCGTTCCAGTCCGAATCGGCATCTGACGAAACACTCACTCCAATGCCGCAGGTGCAGTCCGCTAACGCACGCACGCGGTCGCGGCGGCACGCACGCAACGCCCCGCCCTCGCCTAGTTTTCAGGCCTATTGGTAAATGATTAGTAAAATTTGAACGATTTCGATTCGGCGTCGCTCAACGCCCAAGCGACGCATCTTCGACCATCCATCTCACTAGATTCTCAAACGCGTGGCCGGCGTGCGCCGCAAGTTCCGGCACCAGCGAAGTTTCGGTCATCCCGGGCTGGGTGTTCACCTCGAGGCAGAAAAGACCTGCTGCACCTCCGAGCCGATCATCGAAGCGGAAGTCCGATCGAGTTACACCGCGGCACCCCAGAGCCCGGTGGGCGGCAAGGGCGAGTCGCTGGACCTCTCGGTAAACGGCAGAAGAAATAGGAGCCGGCAGCAGGTGCTTCGATCCCCCGGGGGCGTACTTGGCCTCGTAATCGTAAAACTTGACCGCAGGCACGATCTCGATCACACCCAGCGCCTCGTCGCCCATCACGGCACAAGTGAGCTCCTTGCCGGGAATGTATGGCTCAACCATTACGCTTTCGCCAAACTTCCAATCTGGGTGCGTCAACTCCTGAGGCGGGTGCTCATGATCCCCGCGAATTATGAAAACGCCTACGCTCGATCCCTCCGCAAGGGGCTTGATCACGTAAGGTGGGGGCATGAGATGGCGTTTGGCAGCCTCGATTCGAGATGCAATCATTCCTCCGGGCACGGGCACATTCGCGGCTTTAAGTATGGTTTTTGCGATATCCTTCTGCATGGCGGCTGCGGAGGCGAGCACTCCGGAATGCGTGTAAGCAATTCCGAGAATCTCAAGCATTCCCTGTAACGTACCATCCTCTCCAGGCCGCCCGTGCAGTACATTCAGCGCCACGTCAGGTTTGATTGCGCGTAGCGTTGTGGCGATTTCACGATCGACATCCACCAGGCTGACCCGATATCCGATCCGTTGCAGCGCGTCGGCGCAGGCTTTTCCGGAGCGCAAGGAAACCTCGCGCTCGGCTGACCAACCACCCATCAAAACCGCGACATGCTTCATGATATCAATTCTTCACTCCAACGCGCTTGATCTCCCATTCCAGATCCACACCCGAGCACGCCCTCACTTTTTCCCTAACAGTTTCGCCAAGTGTTTCGATATCCGCGGCGGATGCATTGCCGAGATTGATCAAGAAATTGCTGTGAAGCTCGGAAACCTGCGCGCCTCCGATCGTGAGACCGCGGCAGCCCGCCTCGTCAACCAGTTTCCACGCGCTGTGCCCCGGCGGATTTTTGAATGTTGATCCACCGGTTCTATTGCGTGGCTGAGTCGCTTCGCGCTTTTTCTTAATTTGCGCCATTTCGGCCGCGATCTTTTCCGGCTCGCCATGCCTGGCTTGCAGCGTTGCCTGAGTGAAAATCACATCCTCGGGAACGCTGCAGTGCCGGTAGGAGAATCCCATCTCGGCCACGTCGAAGATTTTGATGTTTCCGGCACGATCGACCCCGCGCGCTTGAAGCACAACATTCCTGGTCTCGCCTCCGTAAGCACCTCCATTCATTCGCAATGCGCCACCGATGGTTCCTGGAATTCCGCTGAAAAAGGACAGCCCCGTCAAACCGGCTGCCTGAGCTGCCCGGGCAACCAGGACATCGAGTACCGCCGCGCCGGCGATGACTTTCTCGCCGTCGACTGTGATGTCGTTGAAGCCGCGCCCCAGCCGGACCACCACGCCGGCAACTCCGCCATCGCGTACGATCAGATTTGATCCCGCACCTATGACAGCAACCGGAACTTGAGCCGGCAGGTTGCGCATGAAATACGCAAGATCGTTTTCGTCGTCCGGCATGAAGAATGCCTGCGCCGGCCCGCCAACGCGAAACCAGGTAAGCTCTCCGAGTGACTGGTTGGCGAGCAATCGTCCCCGCAATTGGGGCATCCTGGATTTCAAATCGGGGACGATATCGGTGAAGCTCATAACGATTTCAGTTCGGTGGGCAGAGCATGGGCCCAGTTTGTGATTGAACCCGCACCGAGGCATACAACATAGTCGCCGGGCCTTGTCGTGCGTTTGATCAGCGGCGCAAGTTTTTCCGGGCCTTCGAGAGCGATTACCTGTTTGTGCCCCCGCGCGCGCAGCCCCGCTACAAGCGCGTCCCGGTCGGCGCCGGGAATAGGTTGTTCGCCTGCGGGATACACCGGCGCCACGATAACCGTATCGGCGTCATTGAAGCAGGTACAGAACTGTTCGAACAAATCGTGGAGACGCGTGTAACGATGCGGTTGCACGACAGCGACGACCTTCCCTTTTGCGCTTTCGCGCGCGGCCCGCAGGACGGCTGCAATTTCAACCGGGTGGTGCCCATAGTCGTCGATAATGATGGCTTTGTTCCACTCCCCCACGCGGGTAAATCGTCGTTTGACGCCTCCGAAGCCCGCGAGTGCCTTTTGAATTGTGTCGGGGGCGATTCCAAGCGCATCCGCAACTGCAACCGCCGCGGTGGCATTCAATGCATTATGATGCCCCGGCATCGGCAGCGTAAGGTTTTCGATTTGATGCGCGGGCGTAGCCCTGTCACGAAACAGAATGGAAAAACGTGACTCGCCGTTGAGGTGATCGAGACCGACGAGGCGCACGTCCGCTTGTGGGTTCTCGCCATAGGTGACTATGCGCCGATCTTCGATCTTTCCGACAAGGTTCTGCACCACTGCATGATCCGTGCACATGACGGCAAAGCCATAGAACGGCACGTTTTCGACGAAGGCACGGAATGCTTCCTGCACAGCATCGAAGGTGCGAAAATGATCGAGATGTTCCGGATCGACGTTGGTGACGACGGCAATATCGGCGGGAAGCTTCAGGAACGTGCCATCGGATTCATCCGCTTCCACAACCATCCAGTCTCCGGCGCCGAGCCTGGCATTCGTGCCATAGGCATTGATGATGCCGCCGTTGATGACGGTCGGATCCAGACCGCCGGCATCGAGCAATGAAGCAACCAGCGACGTCGTTGTTGTCTTACCGTGCGTCCCTGCAATTGCTATGCAGCTCTTGAGACGCATGAGTTCAGCAAGCATCTCAGCACGCCGAACGACTGGAAGACGCCTCGCCCGCGCGGCAATGAGTTCGGGATTGTCGCGTCTGATTGCTGAGGACACGACCACGACGTCGGCGCCTTCGATGTTTTTTGCCGCATGGCCAATCGAGATCTCGATGCCCTTCTCGCGAAGCCGTTTGACATTCCCGCTTTCGGCAACGTCGGAACCCCGCACGGTGTAACCGAGATTGGCAAGGACCTCGGCAATACCGCTCATGCCTATTCCGCCGATGCCCACAAAATGCACCGGGCCGATATCCCGCGGCAGCTTCATGAAGGTCGCCCCTCAGCCTCTATCGGGCGTCGGAATATGCGCCCATCCGGCCATCTCATGCAGGACAGGAAAGGCCGAAACAAGACCGATCGCCGCCCAATGATCAGATCCCCGCAACTTTTACGACCAAATCAGCCAGCCTTTCAGCAGCATCCGACGTGCCGGCAGCCCTGGAAGCCTCTGCCATGCGAGCAAGTCGGGCGGGATCATTAGCAAGAGTAGCGATTTCGGCGGCCAGCCTCTCAGCGGTGAAATCGTTCTGCTCGATGCAGATCCCACCGCCCGCGGATTCGAGTGCAGCCGCATTTGCCGACTGATCCTGGTCCAAAGCATGCGGCAGTGGAACAAGAATGGCAGGCCGCCCGATTGCAGACAGCTCGGCAACGGTGGAAGCGCCAGATCGGGAGACGACGAGCTGCGCGTCCGCAATCCGGCGAGGGAGGTCGGCAAAAAACGGCTCGACTTCCGCCCTCACTCCGAGGCGATGGTAGGTCTTGCGAACGGATTCGACGTCCTCGGGCCTGGCCTGCTGAACGATACTGAGCCTCGTCCCCAGCTGCGCGTCGAGATGACCGACCGCCGCTGGAACGATTTCAGACATCACGCGAGCACCCTGACTTCCGCCGAACACGACGAGGCGAAGCTTAAGGTCGCTCGGCGGCTCATACGGGATGGACCCCGCGCTGATGACCTGCGGCCGGACGGGGTTGCCGGTGAAAGTCGTCTTGCCTTCCCAATGTCTGTTGAAGTTTTTGAGCGAGCGGAATCCTGTGGCGATCGCGGTCACGCGCGCTGCCAGCAGGCGATTGGCGCGACCCATCACTCCATTTTGCTCGTGTAAAATCGTCGGTATGCCGCGCCAGGTGGCCGCAAGAACGGGCGGCACTGTCGGATAACCACCAAAACCAATGACGGCCCTCGGTTTGATGCGTCCGAGAAGAAGCCACGCTTTCGCGGTGCCAAAAGCAAGAAGAGTCGCGGTCTTCGCCAGCGACAGCGGGTCGCGCCCGCGCAATGTCGCGCTCGGGATGAAGTGCAATGCCCGCGCGGGGAATTGATAGTGCGCCACCCGCCGGTCCGTGGCGAGATCAACAGCGATGTTGCGCTTCTTGAGAGCGATGGCCAGGGCTTCGGCGGGAAACAGGTGACCGCCAGTGCCGCCGGCCGCCAACAGAACGAGCGGCACGCCGCTCGTTACCATCAGAACTTGCTCCCGGCCGCGACGAGGTCGGGCGAGATCATTGCGGCGCGCGGCTGCTCGCGCGTCAATGCCAACAGCATGCCCATCGCATAAGCCAGCGAAATCATCGAGGAGCCGCCGTACGAGATGAACGGCAATGTCATTCCCTTAGCGGGAATTAGATGCAAGTTCACAGCCATGTTGATGGCCGACTGGCTCGCGAACAGGATGGTGAGCCCTGCCGCGGCAAAGCGCGTGAATGGATCATCATTGCGCATCGCTCTCATCAACATGCGAACGATGATAAAAACAAATAGGGCGACCAGGGCCAAGCACAGCGCCACACCGAATTCTTCGGCAGCCACCGCGAATACAAAATCGGTATGACTCTCCGGGAGAAGCCGCTTTACTGTCCCTTCACCAGGCCCTTTCCCGAACCAGCCACCCCGCATGAAGCTTTCGGTGGCGATATCGATGTTGAACGTGTCGCCTGACCCAGGATCGAGAAATCGTCGGATCCTCCTGGCGACGTGCGGGACAGTGTAATACGCGCTCAAAAGGCCAACACCGGCCATTCCGGCAATTCCAAGAACCCAGACAAATCGCATTCCGGCTATGAAGAAGAGCGCGCTCCATACGAGCGCAATGAGCATGGTCTGTCCGAAGTCAGGCTGGACAACCAGCAGAGCAATGACCATGAGCAGGAGTGCAAGCGACAATGAATTCGCCGGCATGTCGGGACGCTTTGCCGATTCACCGAAAAGCCAGGCAACGATCACCACGAATGCGGGCTTAAGAAATTCCGAGGGCTGGATGCTTATTCCTGCCACGACCAACCAGCGGCGCGCGCCCTTGATCTCGGCACCAAAGAAAGGTGTGGCTGCGACCAGTACCAGGCTTGTGATGAAAACGATCAGTGACAGTCGACGCACCTGTCGCGGGTTGAGAAAAGACACCCCGAGCATCACCGCAATCGACGGCAACAAATACAGAATATGCCGATTGACGAAATAGAATGGCTCAAGGCCCAGGCGGCCGGCGACCGGAGGGCTCGCCGCAAGAGAGAGCACCACTCCGGCCAGCATCAAGGCACCGATGGCCGCGATCGTGAGCCTGTCGACCGTCCACCACCACTCACCAAAAGGCGTGCGTTGCGCTCGCGAGAGCATTTTCCATTCCCCGTGACGCGCAGGCTGACGCCTCGTGGTTTAGGAAGCATTAACGGTTGCGGTTACCCCCGGCATGGCAAGCACGAAATCGCTGAAGGCCTGGCCGCGAACTTCGAAATTGGGGTACTGGTCGAACGAAGCGCACGCCGGCGACAGCAGCACCACGGGTTGGCTCAAACGTGACGCTTCGGCGTCGCGGGCGGCCGCTTTGACAGCTGCCGAGAGTTCCCCGTCGATCTCGTAGGTGACACGGCCATCCAATGTACGCGCGAATTCCTTCGCCGCTTCTCCGATCAGATAAGCCTTCCGAATGCGAGGAAAGAATTCTGCCAGGCTTTCTATTCCACCTGTTTTCGGCTTGCCTCCAGCGATCCAGAATATGTCGTCAAAGCTGGCCAGCGCCCTCGCCGCAGAATCCGCATTCGTCGCTTTCGAGTCGTTTACGAACAGCACATTACCCTTGTGCCCGACCTGTTGCATGCGGTGGGCAAGACCTGGGAAAGTGGTGAGCCCCTTCTGGATGACGGAGATGGACATACCAAGCGCATCACAAGCGGCGATGGCGCAGCCGGCATTCTGGGCGTTGTGCACGCCGCGCAGCGAGCTAATTCCCGCAAGATCTGCAACTTTCTCCGCCGTCCCAGCGCTCGCGCGGAAAATGCGGCTCCCCTTTGCGTAGTATCCGTTCGCAACCGGCTGCGACACCGAAATGCGTGCGACTCTCTTGCCAGACCGTGCAACGCGCTCTGCAATCGATTGCGCGTACGGATCGTCGATGCCGATGACCGCCGTCCCGCCATTGTCCACGTTTGCCGGCAGCCTCGCCTTTATGTCCGCATAGTTCTCGATCGTGCCGTGGCGGTCCAGATGATCCTCGGAGATGTTGATAAGAATACCGACAGTCGGCTGTAATGATGGCGCCAGATCGATCTGGTAAGAAGAGACTTCCAGAACATAGAAACGCCCCGTTTTGAAAGGCTGCAAAGCGAGGACTGGCACGCCGATATTGCCCCCCATTTGGGCATCCATTCCCGCGCTGGTGAGCAGGTGTGCCATCAGAGCGGTCGTGGTGGATTTTCCGTTTGTGCCGGTGATCGCGATCAACGGACAGTCGCAGCCCAATCTTGCTCGCTCGCGACAAAACAGTTCGATGTCCCCGATGATCGCTACATTGTTCTTTCGTGCTAGCTCGACGCTCCAATGTGGTCTTGGATGGGTGAGCGGCACGCCGGGCGTGAGTACCAGTGCTGTCAGATGGGACCAATCCGCCGTATGCAGATCGATGATTGGGATGCCAGCCTTTCGAGCCTCATCGATTTTGCTTTCGTTATCGTCGAAGCAAACAACCGTCGCACCACCTTCTTTCAGCGCGCGCGCTGAAAGAAGCCCGGAGTTCCCTAGTCCGAAGACCGCAACCTGTTTGCCGGCGAACGTAGTGACCGGGATCAAAGCTATCTCAATTTCAATGTTGCCAATCCTGCAAGCGCGAGGACAACGGCAACGATCCAGAATCGGATGACGATCTGCGGCTCCGTCCAGCCCAGTTGCTCATAATGATGGTGAATGGGAGCCATTTTGAACACGCGCTTGCCCGTCAACTTGAATGAGACCACCTGCACGATGACCGACACCGCTTCAAGCACGAAGAGGCCTCCCACGATCGCAAGGACAATCTCATGCTTGATTGCGACCGCCACCGAGCCGAGCAGGCCTCCCAGGGAGAGTGAGCCGGTGTCGCCCATGAAGATCGAGGCAGGTGGCGCGTTGAACCACAGGAAGCCCAAGCCCGCGCCGATGACCGCACCACAAAGTACCGCAAGTTCGCCGGTGCCCGCCACATAATGGATTTGCAGGTACTCGGCAAACACGGCGTTGCCCGCCAAATACGAAATGAGGCCGAAGCTTGCAGCCGCGATCATCACCGGCACGATCGCCAAGCCGTCAAGTCCATCCGTAAGATTGACGGCGTTGCCGGCTGCAACGATCACGAAAGCGCCAAAGAGAACGAATGCCCAACCGAAATTGATCACGAGGTCCTTGAAAAAAGGAAATACCAGAGATGTCGCGATCGGGCCGCGGCCAAGATGCGCGAGCGCGGTGCAGGCCAGAACAGCGATCACGGCTTCTGCGATCAACCGGGTACGGCCGCCGAACCCGGCATGGGTTTGCTTGATGACCTTAAGATAGTCGTCATAAAAGCCGATGATCCCAAATGAGATCGTCACGCCGAGAACGACCCATACATACGGACTCTTTGGATTCGCCCAAAGCAAAGTTGAGACCAGCAGGCCGGAGAGGATCATCAGACCGCCCATGGTGGGCGTGCCCTTCTTCGTCACAAGGTGTGACTGAGGACCATCGGTGCGGATGGGCTGCCCCTTGCCCTGCTTCAATCGAAGCAGATCGATGATAGGACCTCCGAAGAGAAACACAAATACGAGTGCGGTCACGATCGCGCCGCCGGTGCGGAATGTGATGTAGCGAAATACGTTCAGGAATGAGACTTTGTCCGAGAGTTCGGTCAGCCAGTAGAACATTGTGTCTATCCTGAGAGTTCAGCCTCGTGCCGGGATGTGACCGCGTGCCGGCTGGCTGGAGAAGCGATGTTCCAATGCCTTGACGAGCGGCCCCATTTTCGAACCGAGCGAACCCTTCACCATGATGGCGTCACCAGCACGAATCGCGTCAAGCACGGCAGGCGCAAGAGCTGCGGCAGTTTCGGCATAGCCTCCGCGCGAACGCAGCGGAAGGGCGTCCCAAAGCGCGCGCATAAGCGGTCCGGAACAAAAAACGAGATCGATCTCCAAGTCATCGATAGCCCCGGCAAGAGCCCGGTGCAACTCGCTGCCGTCCGGGCCCAATTCAAGCATGTCCCCCATGACGGCAATCCGCCGGCCGAGCTTGCCGATCGGCGCCTGGCCAAGAACAGCCAAGGCGGCGCGCATCGAAGCCGGATTGGCGTTATAGCTTTCATCGATGAGAAGCGCGCTGCCGTTCGGAACCGTGAGGATTGAGCGCGCACCCCTTCCGCCTGGCGGCGCGAATTTGGTGAGCGCCAGCGCGGCCGATTCGAGATCCGCTCCTGCAATTGCGGCAGCAGCGAGGACGGCAAGCGAATTGATGGCAATATGGCGGCCTGGCGCGCCGATATTGTAAGTCAGTGAACGGCCTAAGATGGTTGCCTCGACGGTCGATGAATCGGGCTGCAGGGAAACTCGTTCAAGCCGCGCGTCCGCCTCGCGCGATTCGCCAAACGAGACGAAGCGCCGAATTCCGTTCGCACGCGCAGCCGCCTCGAGGCGGGCAAATTGCGCATTGTCTCGATTGAGAACGGCCGCGCCGTCGGGTTCAACTCCGACGAAGACTTCCGCCTTGGCGTCGGCGATTTTTTCGAGAGTGCCGAAGTACTCGAGGTGAACGGGTTCAACCGCAGTGATAATCGCGATGTGAGGACGGACGAGTTTCGTGAGCGGCGTGATTTCGCCCGAGTGATTCATTCCAATTTCGAATACTGCATATCGCGCGGTTTCGGGACATCGCGCCAACGACAACGGGACACCCCATTGATTGTTGTAGGAAGCAGCAGATGCGTGAGTTTCGCCGTTCGCAGTAAGAGCAAGATGAAGCGCTTCCTTCGTAGTGGTCTTGCCGACGGATCCCGTCACAGCAATCCTGGTTGCAGGGCATCTCGTGCGAGCGGCACGTGCAAGATCGCACAATGCCTCGAGCACATCGGTGACGAGCAACAGCGGCGCACCCGGAAAGCTGTCTCGTTTTGACGCTCGGACAACCGCGAGCGCCGCGCCCGCTCTTATCGCATTCTCCACGAAATCGTGACCGTCACGATTTTCTCCCTGGATTGCAAAAAATGCCTCTCCCTTCCCGAGGCTGCGGCTGTCTATTGAAATGCCCCTCACATTGGCCGGGAGTGCACCGACTTTCTCCGCTCGCATTGCAGCCGCCATGTCACCGCTCGACCAAAGCGCAGTCATGCCACTTTGCCCTTCAAGACAGCTGCTACAACCTCATGATCGGAAAACTGCAGCACCCGAGTGCCAATAATTTGGCCCGTCTCGTGGCCCTTGCCTGCAATAAGGAGGACGTCACCGGCCTTCAGATCCTTAATTGCCATCCGGATCGCCTCCGCACGATCGCCAACTTCAAGGGCGTTGGGCGCCCCAGATAGAATGGCAGCCCGGATGGCAGCCGGATCTTCGCCGCGCGGATTGTCATCGGTGACAACCACGCGATCCGCATATTCCGCGGCGGTCCGGCCCATTATAGGGCGTTTTCCAGGATCGCGGTCGCCGCCGGCACCGAACACGACGATCAACCTTCCTTGCGTGTACGGTCGCAGGCTTTCAAGCGCCTTCTTCAGCGCATCGGGCTTGTGAGCGTAATCGACAAAAATGGGCGCACCGTGATGACTGCCCACGAGCTCCAGTCGTCCTTTTGCCCCGCTCAGACGTTCGAGCGCGGCGAAGACGCGTGGCGCATCAGCACCGGTCGCAATGGCGAGCCCGGCCGCTACAGCAGCATTCTGAACCTGAAATGTGCCGACGAGTGGAAGCCTCACCTCATATCGATGTTCAGCGTGATGGAAGGCAACGTGCTGAGCAAAACCATCCACTTTGGAAGCGCCGATGCGGATTCCATGCCCCTGCGCGCCCACCGTCATAACTGTCAGACCTCGTGCCCGTGCCACTTCGGCGACTCGTTCTCCATACGGAGTGTCGTTGGCGATCACGGCGTGGCCGCCAGGCTGAACCAAATCTTCAAACAAACGGAGCTTCGCAGCCAGATAAGCCTCAAGAGTGGGGTGGTAGTCGAGATGATCGCGAGAAAGATTTGTGAAAGCAGCCGCCGAGATACGCACGCCATCAAGGCGATGCTGGTCGAGGCCGTGCGATGAAGCTTCGAGCGCGAGATGCGTCACTCCCTCTCGGGACAGTTCGTCGAGAGCTCGATGCAAATCGACCGGATCCGGTGTTGTTAAAGCTCCGTAGTGCTCGGACTTGGGCGACACGATTCCAATCGTGCCGATGCTGGCGGATGCAAAACCGAGCGCATTCCAGATTTGTCGAGTGAATGCAGCCACCGAAGTCTTACCACTCGTCCCCGTGACTGCGACGATTGTGTCGGGCTGATGCCGAAAGAAATTGCCCGCCGCCAGCGATAGCGTGCGGCGGGCATTCGCCACACGTATGAACTCGACGTTTTCCGGCAAATCCTGCGGCCTATGCTCGCCCGCAACGGCCACCGCACCCGCCCGGACGGCCTGCGTGGCAAATTGAACACCATCTGCCTTCACGCCCGGAACGGCGATAAACAGAAATCCAGGCTTGCTCTTTCGACTGTCCGCAGTGACACCGGCAATTTCGATAGAGGACCGGCGCTCATCGAGCTCCTCCTCCGGCAGAAGATCACCCAGCTTCACCGCGTCTCCTTCGCGCTCGCCAGTAGAAGTTGATCGGCTTTTGGCAGATCAAAGCGGGGCGCAATGTCGAGCAATGGTGCTATCCGCTCGATCACCTTCGCTCCAACCGGCACGGCATTCCAGCCGGACGTGGCAAAGCCGTGCGTTTCCGGGAGTCCCTGCGGTTCGTCGAGCATGATCAAGAGCAGATAGCGAGGCTTGTCGGCGGGCAGGATGGCTGTGAAACTGGTCAAGACTTTGGTCTTGGAATACCGACCGCCGACCACCTTTTCGGAGGTGCCGGTTTTTCCCCCCACATAATATCCCGGGACATTGGCCCGGGTAGCGGTTCCCTTTTCAACATTCAAGCGCATCAAATAGCGCATTTTTTCTGCGGTTTCGGGCTTTATCACCCGCTTGGCCAAACGGTCTGCCTCGGCCTGGCTTCGCTTCAGGAACGTGGGCGGGATCATGTTGCCGCCATTGACGAGGGCTGCAATCCCCATCACGGCTTGAAGCGGGGCGACCGACAGCCCGTGCCCAAATGCGATCGTGACCGTGTTGAGTTCGCCCCAATGTTTTGGGACCAGCGGTTCCGCGCTTTCGGGCAGTTCGGTGCGAAGCCGATCAAGCTGTCCCATCTTCTTTAGGAAGGCCTTGTGGTAGTCGACACCTAATGAAAGCGCCATACGCGCCGTGCCGATATTCGAAGAATAGGTGAAAATCTCCGGAACTGTCAGAACGCGCCGTTGCGCATGGAAATCGTGTATTTCAAATTTTCCATAGCGCAACGGCATCCGTGCATCGAAAGATGAGGACAAAGAAATGCGGCCGCTATCGAGCGCCATGGCGAGCGTCAGGGCTTTGAATGTCGAGCCCATCTCGTAAACGCCGGTGGTCAGCCGATTCAGATGGTCAGGATCGTTGGCCAAGCGCGGCGTGTTCGGATCGAAATCCGGTTCTGAGACCATGGCGATAATCTCACCGGTGTTGACATCAGCGATGATCCCAGCTGACGCCTTAGCTTTGAATTTCTCGCGCGCGGCGGCGAGTTCATCCCGCAATGCATATTGCGCGCGCAGATCGAGTGCGAGGCTAATCGGACGCTGCAGCTGATCGGTGGCCAGCCCTGCCATATGCAGCGCAGCCAACCCTTGCCCGTCAAGCCACTTTTCTATTCCTGCGATACCCTGATTGTCGATGTTCACGTATCCGATTTCATGCGAGACAACCGGTCCGTTGGGGTATACGCGCTTGTTCTCGGTGAGAAAGCCGATGCCGGGAATTCCAAGACGATGAATTTCGCGCTGCTGACTGGGCGTGATTTCGCGCTTGAGCCACACGAAGCCTCGCTTCGACGAAAGACGCTCTCGGACTTCGTTCGTATCCAAATCCGGCAAGACCGCGGTCAGCAATTCCACAGCCTCGTCGACATCGATTATCTTGCGCGGTTCGGCAAACAGAGAGGGCGTCTTCACATCGGTGGCAATGATCTCGCCGTTCCGGTCAAGAATGTCTGGACGCGCAGTCGCCACTGCATCCTGGCTGATGCTACGACGGCCGCCATGCTCTTCGCTGTAAAACGCAAAGAGCACCAATCGAACCGCAATAGTTCCGAAAACCAAAACGAACGCCACAATAGCCAGGCCCAGGCGCGCCTTCGCCTTCACGCTACGGTCGACGTCACGGCCATAAAGAACCGAACGCAAGACGCGCTGCCATCGATTTTCGAAAACATTGGTTCGTGCGTACATCGCGGTCATCGCGGAGCAGCTGTCGGAGTGCTGCCGGTGGTTTCACGTTGCGCCGGTGCAAGCATAGCGCCGATGGCGTCGCGTTCCGATGTGACGTCAAGCGGGCGCTCAGGTAGCCGATCGAGAGTGTCAAACTGAGTGGGTCGAACCGGCTGAAGGCTTAGATGCCGGTCGGCCAACCTTTGAATACGCCCTGGGGTATCGAGCTTTGCCCACTCTGCGCGCAAAATCGCTATGGCGTTGCGTTCCTTTCGCAACTCACCGCGCAACTTGGCGACGCGCTCGGCCTGAAGGGTAGAATCAAATTTGATCTTGTAGACGTAGGCAGCAGAGAGAATGAGCGCGCCGATCACAAGGATGTTGACAAGGCGCATGGCTCATCCCTTCTTCATCACACGGGCAAGCGTTGGGATTCTCGGCAGTAAGTCTGCCGGAAGGCCACTACGAGCGAATGCCTGCGTGCGCTCGGCAGCACGAAGTTTCGCCGAACGCGCCCGCGGGTTGCGCGCCACCTCATCAGCACTCGCAACGAGCGGTCGTTTAGTCAGAACTATGAAGGTCGGCGCCGGACGCTCGACTTCTGGCGCGTGTCGCGACCCCCTGGCTGCCTCCGCTCGATCTGCAATGAACCTTTTGACGATTCGATCCTCCAGTGAGTGGAACGACACCACCACCAAGCGTCCGCCCGGTTTCAGGATCCGCTCGGCTGCCAGTATTGCGGCTGCCAATTCACCAAGTTCGTCATTTACGAACACGCGCAGGGCCTGGAACGTGCGCGTGGCGGGATGAATCTCACCCGGCCGCGCGTGCACGACTTCACTTATGCAGTCTGCAAGCATGCGGGTCGTCTCAATGCGGGAATCGGCACGTGCCTTGACGATAGCGCGAGCTATTGCGCGTGAATGGCGTTCTTCACCCAGCTGAAAGATGATATCGGCGAGTTCACGTTCCTCAACGAGGTTAATTACATCAGCTGCGGTGGGCCCCTCGCCGCTCATCCGCATATCGAGCGGCCCGTCGAGCCGAAAGGAAAATCCGCGCGAGGCCGTATCGACCTGCATTGACGAGAGGCCAATATCGAGCACAACGCCATCGACCGCAGCATGCCCGCATTGGCGTGCGACAGCTTCAAGATTCGAGAAACGGCTCTCAATAAGGCTCAGCTTGCCATTGGCGGCTTCGACGAGACCGGCACCCAAAGCAATCGCATGGGGGTCGCGGTCAATTCCGATCACTTTACAATCGGCACGAGCGAGAATTTCGCGCGTGTAGCCGCCGGCTCCGAACGTCGCGTCGATGTACACTCCGCACGAACGTACGTTCAGGAGATCGACAACAGGACCAACGAGCACGGGAATATGGAAGACCGGTCCGCCAGCGACAGCCGGGCCGCCGCCGTCCACCATCATTCCCGTGCTCCTCGCGCGCCCACCGTCAACTGGGAACTCAGCTCTCCTCTGAGCACGCGCACCTTTTGGGTGGCCTCCGCGAGCTCCTGCTGGAATCGCCTGGGTTCCCAGATCTGGAATTTGTGACCCAAACCCACACAGGCGACGGTGTCCGCGATGCCTGCGTGATGCTTGAGTTTTTCGCTCAACACTACCCGGCCTTCTCCATCCACCTTGAGCGTTTCGCTGGTCCCATACAGGGCCAACGCAAACTGCTCGCGTTCTGTCGAATAGGGCGCAAAGCGGCCTATCAGAGCTTCGATTTCGACCATCAACGCGCTGCCGCCCGCATCGATCGCGGGCCGATCCAGCGCCGGATAACAATAGAGACCTTCGAAACCGTCGCGGGCGAGCACCGAGCGAAATGCACCAGGGACCGAAAAACGCCCCTTTGAGTCCAGCCGCAGCGTAAAGTTCGCCACGAAGCGGTCCATCGGGCGTACTCTCAATGAACGAACAGAACTCAGGGCAATCAGAAACTATGGCCCCAAACCAGTCGCGCCGGTGGGCACTCCGTGCCCACGAACGGCCGTCCCATTTTGGGAAATTATGGGATATCATGGGATTATACGACCGTCAACAAATCGGTCCCGGACGAGTGTTGCGAATGTCGCGCTGTCTTGGATCAACCCCCATTAACGACGGTTAAACTTAAGGAAACGTTGCGAATCTACGGGGCTGTCGAGGCCTAGAAGCCGGTCGGACCGACAATGTGGATCGGGCTTTTCAGCGATATTCACGCAAACCGGGAGGCGCTCGAGGCGACACTTGAGCACGCCCGACAGAACGGCATCCATCGTTTCATTTTTCTCGGTGATTACGTCGGCTATGGCGCCGATCCCTGCTTTTGCGTCGATACTGTCATGCGTGAGGTTGATCTTGGAGCCGTGGCACTGCGCGGCAACCATGACGCGGCAATATCGGTCGGTACGGCAAGGATGAATCCGGTCGCGGCAGAGGCTCTCGACTGGACGAGGCCCCGCCTCAACACGGTGCAGCGCAACTTCCTGGCCGGTTTGCCTTTGACCTTCGAAAACAACGATCATCTTTTCGTGCATGCAAGCGCGCATGCACCGGGAAATTGGGAGTATATCGTGAGCGCCGCAGAGGCAGCGGAGTGCTTTTCCGCCACACGTGCGCAGGCCACGTTTTGCGGGCACGTGCATGTGCCACAACTCTATCATCTGCCGCCGAGTGGCTGCGTTTCGCGCGTTTTGGCCTCGCAGAACATCGAAATTCCTCTTCACAGGGACCAAAGGTGGATCGCAGTCATCGGCTCTGTGGGCCAGCCGCGGGACGGCAATCCAGCCGCGTGCTATGGCGCCTTGGATATCGAACGCAATGTGCTGATGTATTTCCGGGTGCCCTATGATGCGGCACTCGCGGCCCGCAAGATCAACAGCGCCGGTCTGCCGCCCGTGTTGGGGCGGCGTCTCCTCGAAGGCGCGTGAATGCAGCGACCAGGACTTGTGAAGCTTGCTTTTTTGAGCCCGCACAGTGAATGATGTCTTTCATCTTTTCTCACGCCCGGTGTTTGTCCGGCCCATGTCCGTTTTTCAGCCGGATTCGTTCATCGTCGCGGACGTAAAGCCCTCGCCAAACTTTGACGAGCGTAAGAACAGTCGTGTGCCGGACATGATCCTTTTGCACTACACGGGCATGCAGACCGGCGACGGCGCCCTTGACCGCCTCACAGCGGCAGACAGCAAGGTATCGGCTCACTACGTAGTTTTTGAAAATGGCCGCATCGTACAATGCGTGCCCGAGGAACGCCGCGCATGGCATGCAGGCGAGGCCTCCTGGGCCGGCGAAACCGACATCAACTCACGATCGGTCGGCATTGAGATCGTCAATCCTGGTCACGAATTCGGATACTCGGATTTTCCGCTGCGCCAGATCGCAGCAGTCATATCGCTTTGCAGGTCTATCATCACCCGGCGCGGCCCGATCAGCGCCGACCGTATTCTCGCGCATTCGGATGTCGCTCCGTCACGCAAGCAGGATCCAGGAGAAAAGTTTCCCTGGGGGCTGCTGAGCGAATCCGGGATCGGGCATTGGGTCCGCGCCGCCCCTCTGGATCTTGAAGGCGTTGGCCTCAAGCCCGGCGACGGCGGAGAAGGAGTAACGAGGTTGCAGCGGGCGTTACGGTCGTATGGATATGGCCTGGCTGAAACAGGAACATATGACGCTGCGACGCGTGACGTGGTCGCAGCCTTTCAACGGCATTTCCGCCAGGCGCGCGTTGATGGGATCGCCGATCCATCAACCCTGCTCACCTTGCGTGCGCTGATCGAGACGCGGCCGGCGCCTCTCGCGTAGTCCTGCGTACCGACTCTTAACCAAGCATTTGAATGCCCGCCACGCCTCTTGACGCAGGTGCCGCACGGCACCATTCCTATGAAGTCAGTCGGCCGGACGGCCGCTCCGAGCCAAGGCCGAAAGGCGGCCGGGGAGGAAAGTCCGGGCTCCATGGACGAACGGTGCCGGATAACGTCCGGCGAATGGCCCTTCGGGGCAGTTCAGGGATAGTGCCACAGAGAACAGACCGCCTCGGCGCGCGTTGCGTACTGCCGCGGCAAGGGTGAAACGGTGCGGTAAGAGCGCACCGCGTTTCCGGCAACGGAAGCGGCACGGCAAACCCCACCGGGAGCAAGACCGAATAGGAACGGCGTGGGACCAAATCCTGCTTTGCAGGACAGATCCCGAATCAGTCCGGATCAGCCGTTCGGGTAGGTTGCTCGACGCGCCCGGTAACGGGCGTGCAAGAGGAATGGCCGTCACGCCTGCAGCACGGCTGCAGGCCATACAGAACCCGGCTTATAGGTCGGCTGATGCATTATAGGGGGCTCGGCGGAGCAGATCGCCGGGCCCCCGCCAGTTTGAGGCATTCGCCGGCGCTGAGCTGGCATGCATTCGCTTCGCCTAGCCGTTAGGAGGCGCAGCAGGTACCTTGCTGCTCCCTCATGTCATCAACTTCCCGCGAAAAATTAGGCGTCGCGCTTGGTCTTGCCGGAGTACTTCTGTTCGGCGGCACGCTGCCGGCGACACGAGTCGCTGTCCAATCGATCGATCCGTTATTTCTTTCCGCGGCACGCGCCGCGATCGCCGGATGCACAGGGGTACTCCTTCTTCTCGTCCTGCGCCGGCCTCTACCGCCGCTTTGGATGTGGGCAGACATTCTGCTCGCAGGTCTCTGCACGATCATCGGCTTTCCCGTCTTCATGGCTCTGGCAATGACCTATGTGCCGAGTTCGCACGGTGGCGTCGTCCTCGGCATCCTTCCGCTCGCCACAGTCGCAGCTGCCGCGATCGTCACGCACGAACGCCCGAGTGTCGGCTTCTGGATTGCGAGCGTCGCCGGAGCGACGATCGTCCTTGTCTTCATGATGCGACACAGCGATTCGAACAGTGTTGAAGTCGGCGATTTGTTCCTGATCGGCACCGTGGTGTCCGGAGCCTTTGGATATGCGTTTTCCGGACGCCTGAGCGCTCACCGGCCGGGGTGGGAAGTCATTTCGTGGCAAGTGGCAGCGTTTCTGCCGCTGTCATTGATCACCACGGCGTTTCTCTGGCCACCCACTTTGCTCGACGCGCCGCGTTCCGCATGGATTGCTCTGGCGTATGTCAGCTTCATCAGCCAACTTGTCGCATTTTTCGTCTTCAATGCGGCAATGTCCCTGGGCGGGGTTGCACGATCCGGCCAATTGATGCTGCTGCAGCCATTCGTAATCGTGACGTTATCGGTACCTGTGAATGGGGAGCGCTTCGATGTTTCAACTCTGGCCTATGCTGCCGCAGTGGTAGCTGTCGTGGTTATCGGGCAGCGCATGATGGTGAAACGACGCTAGCGTGCGTCCAGCATCGTTGATGGAAGCCAGAGCGCGATTCCGGGAAAAGCAGCAATCAAAACCACTGACAAGCACATGAGGATGAATAATGGCAGGGCGTATGTGCCGATCGCAAAAATATTGCGACCAGTCATTCCCTGCAGAACATAAAGATTGAACCCGACCGGCGGGGTGATCTGCGCCATCTCGACCACGAGCACAATGTAAATACCGAACCAGATCAGATCGAAACCGGCTTTTGTGACCAGCGGGATGATGATGGAGGTCGTGAGTACGACCATTGAGATTCCGTCAAGAAAGCAACCCAGCACGATGTAAAATGCGGTGAGCACGCTGAGAAGAGCCCACGAGGGCATATTGAATTCCGTTATCCATTCCGCGAGCGCACGCGGGATTCCGGTAAATCCCATCGCCGCGGTGAGATATGCAGCACCGGCTAGGATAAACGCAATCATGCAGCTAGTGCGGGTGGCGCCCAAGAGCGAATCAATGAATCCCTGACGGGACAGCGTGCCCGACCACCATGACAGTATCAGAGCTAGAAAAACTCCAACGACGGCTGCTTCGGTTGCGGAGGCCAGCCCGCCATAGATCGAGCCGATCACGCCGATGATCAACAGCACCACTGGTAACAGACGTCGCGAAGCCTGAATGCGCTGCCGTATCGGCAGCCGTGGTTCGGGCGGCGGCATTCGCGTGTTGTTGAGCAGCGCCCAGCCGGCAATGAAGCCCATGAACAATGACGCAAGCACCATGCCCGGAATCACGCCAGCGATGAACAATCGGGCGATCGACTGATCCGTCGCGGTTGCGTAAACGATCATGATGATCGAGGGCGGGATCAACAATCCCAGTGTGCCGCTTCCGGCGAGCGTGCCGATGGCCATGCGCTCGTCATAGCCACGCTTCAACAGTTCCGGCAAAGCAATCCGCCCGATCGTCGCGCAGGTTGCTGCGGATGAGCCGGAAACCGCGGCAAAAATCGCGCACCCGACGACGTTCACATGAAGCAGCCGTCCAGGCAGTCTCTGCAGCCAAGGAGCAAGCCCCTCGAACATGTCGTCGGAAAGTTTGGTGCGGTAGAGAATTTCACCCATCCAGATGAACATGGGAAGGGCGGTCAAATCCCAGGAATTGGATGCGGTCCACATGGATGTAGCGAGTACCTGACCCGCCGGGGTAGCAACCTTCGTCATCACGGCCGCGAACCCGCAGACGGCTAGAGCCACCGCTATCCAGACGCCGGAGCCGAGAATCGCAAACAGGAGCAGCATGAGGACGATTGAAAGTTCGAGCACCGACATGTCGCTAGCCCTCTTTGCCCACCGTGATGGCATCCTCGGCCGCGCGGAAGCTCGGCCGCCCGCGCGTTGCAACGACCGACAATTCATCGAGCAATGCGATAGTCAGGATCAGCGCGCCGAGCGACATCGCTGCTTGCGGATACGCAAGCGGCACCCTCACGACTCCGGGGGAGACCTCATGGAAGCGGAAGGACACCCAGGCAAAGCTCGCGAGATGTCCCGTCATGTACGCGCAAGCAGCGGCGGCAAAACCGAACGCCCACAGCTCTACATACCGCCGCCGCTTCTCACTCAAAGCTGCCAGCACCAGCGTGACGCGGATATGGGCGCCTGCTTTCAACGTCCCGCCGAGCGCCAGAAAGCTCGCGGCGGCGAGCAAATAGCCACAGATCTCATTCAGCGATAGAAGTACGAACTCGGTGCGCGGCAGATGCAGCAGCGCCAGGACGCCGTCAATCAGCCGCGCACCAAGCTGCACACCGACTAAAACGGCGATCGCAACCAGACAGAGAGCTGAAGCCCATAGGGCGCCGCGATACACCCAATCCAGAGCGGGCCGCACCTATTTCCTGTACGCGGCGAGCATGGCCGCCCCGTCAGGACCAGCCGATTTCTCCCATTCCGATGCTATGGTCTCGCCAATTTTTGCAAGACCTGCCTTGAGCTCCGGAGAAGGAGCCATGACCTTGATTCCCGCGGCTTTCAGTGCCTCTGTCTTGATCGACATTTCCTCGATGGAAAGCTTCCACCCACGCTCTTCTGCGACCTTAGCTGCATCTGTGATCGCTTTCTTCTCGTCGGCAGACAACTTGTCGAACGCGGTCTTGTTCACGAAAACGATATTGCGCGGGAGCCAGGCCTGCGTGTCGATGTAGTGCGTGAGATAGTCCTGCGCCTTGGTGTCGACGCCAGTCGAGGCGGACGTGATCATGACGTCCACACGGCCGGTGGCAAATGCCGTGGGTAAATCCGGCACTTCGATCTGGGTGGGAATTGCGCCGGCGAGCGCGGCAATCCGGCCGATCATTGCATTGTAAGTCCGGAATTTAAGTCCCTTGAGATCGTCCACCGACTTGATTTCGCGCTTCGCGTAAAGTCCTTGTGGCGGCCACGGCACAGAGAAGAGCAACATCAGGCCCTCGGAAGCGAGTTGCTTCTCTAAGAAGGGCTTCTGGGCCGCATAGAGCTTGCGTGAGGCATCGTAGCCGGTCGCAAGAAATGGTACTGAATCCAAGCCATAGACCGCGGCCTCATTGGAGGACAGCGATTCAAGGATTTCTCCGATCGGCGCCGTTCCCTGACGCACGCTGCGCTTGATTTCGGGGTGCTTGATCAGAGAGCCGGCCGAATGCACCGTGATCTTTAGTGAGCCTTTGGTCGCCTTCTCCACGTCACCCGAGAACTGAATGACATTCTTTGTATGGAAGTTGCCGTCAGGGTAAGGCGTCGGCATGTCCCATTTGGTTTGGGCAGCCGCGGACGTGGCAACTCCGCTCGCAAACAAGAGCCCCAGGCACGCACACACGAATTTCCTCATGACCACCTCCCTGTAAAGCTGTCTGCCGGCAACGCCTGCCCGGTTTTCTCGTTGTGCAAGCATGCGGCCAACGACCCGGCGCTGGCAAGAGCGTCTATTGGATGATTCCACCCAGCTCGGCAGAGCAAGCTAGTCGGACCAACCGCTTGCCGCTTGTAATCGCCCCGAAAGGGCGGACATAGTGCTGCCCCACAACGCAATCAGCTCATGGCCGGACAATCATCACCGAAGCTCTGGGATTTCTGGATTGACCGCGGCGGCACATTCACCGATGTGATCGCACGTCGGCCCGACGGGTCGCTTCTCGCGCACAAGCTCCTGTCCGAGAACCCGGAAGCCTACCCTGACGCCGCAGTGCAGGGCATTCGCGATTTGCTTGGCTTGAGAGCAAGCGAGGCGATTCCGCCCGAGACAATCGGGGCGGTTAAAATGGGAACAACAGTGGCCACCAATGCCCTTCTCGAGCGGAAGGGCGACCGCACGCTATTGCTGATCACAAAGGGTTTCCGTGACGCGCTAAAAATTGGCTATCAGGCGCGCCCGAAGATTTTTGCCAGGCACATCGTCAAGCCCGACATGCTGTATGAGCGTGTTGTTGAAGTGGACGAACGGATCCTGGCCGATGGCACGGTGGAGCGGACGCCCGATCTGACGGCATTGCGCTCAGAGCTTGAGCGCGCCCGATCCGATGGACTCAAAGCTGTCGCGATCGTCTTCATGCACGCCTACCGCTTCCCTGAGCACGAGATTCAGGTTGCCAGCCTGGCGCGCGATCTGGGCTTCGAGCAAGTATCCGTCAGCCATGAGGTGTCGCCACTCATCAAGCTTGTGGGCCGCGGAGACACCACCGTCGTCGATGCCTACTTGTCACCCATCCTGCGTCGCTACGTGAAACAGATCGACAAGGATCTCGACACAAAACGCTCTGCCGCACGTCTGATGTTCATGATGTCCTCCGGCGGCTTGACGGCTGCCGAACTCTTTCAGGGCAAAGACGCGATACTCTCTGGCCCGGCCAGCGGCGTTGTGGGAATGGCTGAAACAGGACGGCAGGCGGGCTTCGATCGCCTGATCGGGTTTGACATGGGCGGGACCTCCACAGATGTCTCGCATTTCGACGGAGAATATGAGCGCGCATTCGAGACGGAAGTTGCCGGCGTGCGAATGCGCGCCCCGATGATGCTCATTCATACGGTGGCGGCCGGCGGCGGTTCGATCCTGCATTTCGACGGCGCGCGCTTTCGAGTCGGCCCCGATTCAGCGGGCGCAAATCCCGGCCCAAAATGCTATCGACGCGGGGGCCCGTTAGCCGTCACCGACGCGAATGTCATGCTCGGCAAGCTGATACCGGACTTTTTTCCAAAGATTTTCGGTCCGACGCAGAATCTGCCGCTTGACGCACATTCCGTGCGCAACGCGTTTACGGATCTGGCGCAGCAAGTCGGCGGCCGCAAGGCGGAGGAGGTTGCCGATGGCTTTATCAAGATCGCGGTCGAGAACATGGCCAATGCGATCAAGAAAATCTCGGTCCAGCGCGGCTATGACGTAACGCGCTATGCGCTGAACTGCTTTGGCGGCGCAAGCGGTCAGCACGCGTGCCTCGTTGCAGATGCGCTTGGCATAACCCGCGTGCTCATCCACCCCTACTCTTCACTCCTCTCGGCCTACGGGATGGGTCTGGCCGACATTCGCGCCACCCGCGAACAGGCTATTGAGTTGCCGCTCGGCAATAAAGCCGTCGGTGCAATCGCTCGCATTGGTGCGAGACTGGGCAAAGCGGTCAAGAGCGAAGTCGCCGGGCAAGGTGTCGCCGCGAACAAGATCAAGGTGCATATACGCGCCCATATTCGCTATGCCGGCACCGATACCGCGCTAGTCGTACCGGCGGGAAGCGGTGCCGCCATGAAGCGGGCTTTCGAGAAGGCACACAAGGCTCGCTTCGGATTCGTTGATCGAACAAAGCAAATCGTAATCGAAGCCGTGTCAGTCGAAGCCGTCGGTGGCGGAGCAAGGTTCATAGAAAAATCGAGCCGGCGCTCGCGTTCCGCCGGGCCGAGGCCGGCGCTGCAATCCCGCTTCTATTCGAATGGTGCCTGGCACCAGGCTAACGTCTACACACGCGACCAGCTCAGACCTGGCTCGCGCGTAAAGGGTGCCGCGATCATTATTGAACCGCACCAGACTATTGTGGTCGAACCCGGATGGCAGGCTGACCTCAGTCCGAAAAATCACCTCCTTCTTACGCGCGCCACAAAACTCAAGCGGGTGCATGCGGTTGGCACGCAGGCCGACCCCGTCATGCTCGAAGTATTCAATAATCTGTTCATGTCGATCGCGGAGCAAATGGGTGTGTCGCTGCAGAACACAGCCTATTCGGTCAATATCAAGGAGCGGCTGGATTTCTCGTGTGCCATCTTCGCGCAGGACGGCTCGCTGGTTGCGAACGCGCCACACATGCCAGTGCATCTCGGATCGATGGATCGTTCAGTCGAAACAGTAATTCGTGACAATGCGGGTAAGATCAGGCCGGGCGACGTGTACGTTGTCAATGCGCCCTACAATGGCGGCACGCACCTGCCGGACATTACGGTCTGCACGCCGGTGTTTGACGACAAGAAAAAATCGATTTTGTTTTGGGTCGCCTCGCGGGGCCACCATGCCGATGTCGGCGGGATTTCGCCCGGCTCAATGTCGCCAAATGCGACGACAATCGAGCAGGAAGGAGTTTTGTTCGATAATTTCAAGCTGGTCGATCGCGGACGATTCCGTGAGAAGGAGTTGATGGCGGCGTTGACGGGTGCGACATACCCGGCCCGCAATCCCGCGCAGAACATCAATGACATCAAAGCGCAGATAGCCGCTAACGAAAAGGGCGTGGCCGAACTGCGCAAGATGGTGGGCCAATTCACGCTCCCGGTGGTGAAAGCCTATATGCAGCATGTACAGGACAACGCCGCAGAAAGCGTGCGGCGCGTGATCGACCGGCTGCACGATTCCGAATTCAGCTATGAGATGGATCAGGGCACGGTCATCAAAGTGAAGATCACAGTCGACAAGCAAAAGCGCGAAGCTACCGTCAACTTCACCGGCACGAGCGAGCAGCAGGAAACGAACTTCAACGCGCCCGAGCCCGTAACCCGCGCAGCAGTTCTCTACGTGTTTCGCGTCATGGTCGACGACGACATCCCCATGAATGCCGGCTGTCTGCGTCCAATCAATATCGTCATTCCGAAGCGTTCGATGCTCTCGCCGGAATACCCCGCGGCCGTCGTGGCCGGCAACGTGGAGACGTCCCAGGCAGTGACCAATTGCCTGTTTGGCGCACTCGGCGCACTCGCCGCTGCGCAGGGAACGATGAACAATCTTAATTTCGGCAATGCCCACTACCAGTATTACGAAACTATTTGTTCCGGCTCGCCTGCCGGCCCGGGGTTCAACGGCACAGATGCGGTCCATACTCATATGACCAATACACGTCTCACCGATCCGGAAATCCTGGAATTCCGCTACCCTGTCGTGCTGGAGGACTTTCACATCCGTCCAGGTTCGGGCGGTCGCGGCAAGTGGCACGCCGGCGATGGCGTCCGGCGCACGATACGTTTCCTGGAAAAAATGGAATGCACGATACTGTCCGGCCACCGTCGCGTCAGGCCGTTTGGTCTTGCCGGCGGCGAGCCTGGCCAGGTCGGCAAAAATTGCGTGCGTCGTAAGAGTTTCCAGATTGAACGCCTTCAAGGGTGCGACGCGACGACAATTGATGCGGGCGAGGCCATTGTCATTCAAACGCCTACTGCAGGTGGATACGGGACGCCTGACAACGCAACTTGATAAAATTTTCTCGCTCTGCTCCACGCCAAGAGCCATTTCCGTAAACGCGAGCTAGTTGCGAGCGATGATCTCGCGTTCACCCCGATGCACTGTTGCAGGCTCCTGCATCCGGCCCTGAAATCGGCGAAGCAGAATGGAAGGGCGGCGTTTTTTCAGAACGCTCCTTCTGCGGCGGCGAGGGCGAGGCCGCTCGATTCGTATTTGTCCGAAGCGCGCATTCGCGCCGCGCATACCGTCGCGGGACAATAAAAGGGGCACGTCCAGCAGTTCGCCCCAGGCACACCACTCGGCCAGCGCCTCATCGGGCCTCGACGTCAGGAACAACGGCAAGGCCAGTGAAGGATCGCTGTGTTCAAGGACGACCGCGAGCGCCGGATCGGAGCCCGGGTCCGCGGCAAGCAGCTGCAATGAAATCCCGTCAAATGCGGTAAGCGGCATGTTGAGCGCCATCCGCATTCCGCGCAGAGAGCGGCGCACAACCAAACGTTTTCTGTGAAGCTCGATTTGACGCACCTGCCCGTCCGCGGCGGCATCGGTCGCGAGGAACCGCACGGGCAAGCCAAACGGGTCGAGCCGCAGGCTGCGGCCCGACCCGGCGCATCCGCCACTTCGCATTTGACGCCTCGAAACTCTCCCACGCCCGACTTGTCCGTCGGGTCGCGTCCCATTCGTGCCAGAAACAGTTCGAGATCCGCTTAAGGTTATGGGTTAACCGGTCGTATCGCCGGACGACGCGCATCCATGATTGACGCGACGTTGCGAAGCATGATTGACGAGGTATTGCCGGGCTCGCGCAAAATGTCCCGAAGTGATGTTGAATTCTTGTGCCGTTGCGCCCATGTGAAAGCTAACCGATGCTCGCTTCCGCAGATTCCCTTCTGGACCTGAGCGCATTGATCGATCGTGCCGAGCGGCTCGTCCGCGCGGCTCGAGCGGCTGGCGCTGATGCTGCCGATGCCGTGGCCCTGCGTTCCATGTCGCTTTCGGTGGAAGTGCGTGACGGAAATACCGAAGAATCCGAACGGGCCGAGGGCGACGATCTAGGACTTCGCGTCCTCGTCGGCCAGCGGCAAGCGGTCGTGTCCACAAACGACGTCTCGAGCAACGACTTGGCCCCCCTGGTCGAGCGCGCCCTTGCGATGGCGCGCGTGGCACCTGAAGACAGATTTGCCGGCCTCGCGGATGATCGCCTTTTGGCGCACCAGCCTCCCGATCTCGATCTTATTGATCCTGAGCTGCCAACGGTACGCCAGCTTGAGTCGATGGCACGCGCCGCCGAGGAATCTGCGCTTGGAGTCGAAGGCATTACCAAATCGGGAGGAGCGTCCGCTTCAGCCGGTATCGGGGGCATGGTCCTTGCCACCAGCTCTGGTTTCCTTGGTGCTTATCTCGGCTCCAGCCACGGGATCTCGATGACTGCGATAGCGGGCGAAGGCACGGGGATGGAGCGCGACTACGACTACTCGTCCGTACGTCACGCCGCCGACCTCCAAAAGCCTGAGGATGTCGGACAGGCCGCGGCAAGGCGTGCCGTTGCACGCCTCAATCCCCGTAAAGTGGCGACCCGCAAAGTCCCTGTTGTCTTCGAGCCGCGGACCGCCAGCTCGCTCGTCTCGCATCTCGCCAGTGCCGCCAACGGCGCCTCGATCGCCCGCAAGACGAGCTTTCTCAGGGACAAAATGGGCGCGAAACTTTTTCGCGATGGTGTACGCATCATCGACGATCCGTTGCGAAAGCGCGGCTTGCGCTCGCACCCATTTGACGGCGAAGGCGTTGCCTGCGAAAGCCTAGCGCTCATCGAAGACGGTGTGCTCTGCTCTTGGCTGCTCGACAGCGCGTCCGCCAGAGAACTAGGACTTGTAACGACCGGTCACGCCCAACGTAGCGCCTCCTCCGTTCCATCTCCGGGGCCGACAAATCTGCACCTCGCAGCCGGGGATCTGAGCCCGGATGCGTTGATCGCTGACATTTCTGATGGATTCTATGTTACGGATCTGATCGGAATGGGCGCCAACATGGTCACCGGTGATTACAGTCGAGGTGCATCGGGCTTTTGGATTGAGAACGGAAAGATCAGTTTTCCGGTCAGTGAAATCACGATCGCAGGCCGGTTACTGGATATGTTCCGAACGCTGACCCCCGCCAACGATCTCGAATTTCGTTATGGCACAAATGCGCCTACTCTCCGCATAGAGGGACTGACGGTTGCCGGGCAATGACCTCAGCGCGCTGCGCCCAAAGCTTGAAAGTATCTTACGCGAGGCTGGCGCACTCGCGATTGCAACGTCGCGGTCCGCATTCAGGCACTGGACCAAGGGCGCTGATCGTTCACCCGTGAGCGAAGCTGATATTGCCGTAAATGATTTTCTGCGTAGCCGATTGACTGATCTGGTTAGTGATGCCGTGTGGATCTCGGAGGAAACCGAGGCAATACCCGAGGAGCCATTTTCGTCCGCCTGGATCGTCGATCCGATCGACGGGACTCGCGCCTTCATTTCAGGTCGAACGGATTGGTCGATCTCTGTCGCGCTGGCGGAACGCGACCGGCCGACCGTCGCCGCCCTGTTTGCGCCCGCAAGCGGAGAGATGTTCTTGGCTTCGCGCGGCGGTGGGGCAACCCTGAACGATGCTCCCCTAAGAGCTAAGGACGATGATGCACTCGGGGGAGTCAGGATTGCCGGACCGAAGCGCCATCTTGATCAGTTTTCAAAGGTCATTCCAGGTTTCATTGCTCAAGCGAAAGTCCATTCGCTGGCATTGAGGCTGGCACGGGTTGCACAAGGATCGGTGGACGCCTCTTTTGCTTCGCAGGGCAGCCGAAGTTGGGACCTTGCAGCAGCCGATCTTTTAGTGCACGAAGCGGGCGGCGTCCTTACCGACTTCACGGGCGAACCGCTCAAGTACCACAGCCCGCAACGCGTATTTGGAGCGCTTGTGGCGGCTGGTCGGCGCCGTCATCATTCCCTGCTGACGCTTGTACGCGGTCGCGCAGCAGAGTTCGCGTAGGGTAGTTCAACGCCAGATTTTGCCGCACCGTCCAGGTATCAGAATGTCCGCAGACTCGCCCGCGCCGGAAAAGCAGCTTCTGCATCTCGTCTTTGGCGGCGAGTTGACGGACATTGACAGCACCGTTTTCAAGGATTTGGACAAGCTCGACATTGTCGGCATCTATCCCAATTACGCGAGCGCCTATGTGGCATGGAAGGCGAAAGCGCAGCAGACTGTTGACAATGCCCATATGCGGTATTTCATCGTCCACCTGCACCGTCTGCTCGACCCCGATGCCGCCGGTCGTGGGCCTCGTCAGAGCGGGCGTTGATGTTCTCGATCAAGCGTTTCACCCGGTCTCCAATCTTTCAGGAACTGCTGGGTACGCTTGGAGCCTGGTATCTTCGATTCGTCTGGCTGACCAGCCGGCCTGTCGTCGAAACCGAAGCAATGTCGATCTATGAAATGACAGACATGCCAGCGATCATTGCGGCATGGCATGGACAGCATTTTCTGATGCCCTTCGTCAGAGACGCCGAACGGCATCGCGTTAAAGTCTTGATATCGCGCCACCGTGATGGAGAAATCAACGCTCGCGTTGCCGAGAAGCTCGGCATCGAGACGATCCGCGGATCAGGAGCACACAATGGGGAATTTCACCGCAAAGGTGGTGCCGCTGCCTTCAACGCGATGCTCGAGGCGCTCAGGGACGGCTACAATGTGGCATTGACTGCCGACGTTCCGAAGGTCTCACGAATCGCCGGGCTCGGATTGGTAAAGTTAGCGCAGCACTCCGGCAGACCTATTTATCTCGTGGCGATTGCATCCAGCCGCCGAATCGAGCTCGACAATTGGGATCGTTCGGCGATCAATCTGCCCTTTAGCAGACTTGGCATTGCGGCGACTGGCCCCATAACTGTGCCCCTCGATGCGGAAGGCGCCGAACTCGAAGATATCAGGCGGCACATTCAGGATGAGCTGAATAGGCTCACACATCGGGCTTATGAGATTGCAGACAAGACCGGGAGTCGGGCCACGTGAGCAAGACCCCTGCCCCCTTACGGGTTTATCGCCTGTTGTCGATGGCTGCGGCTCCGCTCATCGGGATTCTGCTGGCTTACCGGGTGCGGCAAGGCAAGGAGCACCGCCAACGCCTTGCGGAGCGCAGGGGCAAAGCCGGCGCCGCTCGACCAAATGGTCCACTTGTTTGGCTTCATGCGGCGAGTGTCGGCGAACTTGCAAGTGCCCTGCCGCTCATCGAGCGTATTTGCGCGCGCGGCATACGGATGCTCGTCACAACGGGTACCGTGACTTCAAGCGATCTTGCGGAACAACGACTTCCGAAAGGCGCGATCCATCAATTCATACCTATCGATGTACCGCGATTTATCCGTCGCTTTGTTGACCATTGGCATCCGGACCTTGCGTTACTAATCGAATCCGACTTGTGGCCGAACTTGATCGTCGAAACCTCGAGCCGAGCGATTCCGATCGTGCTGGTCAACGGGCGCCTGTCGCAAAAGGCATTCCGACGTTGGCGCCGGTTGCCAAATTCGATTGCCAATCTGCTCAAGCGGATCGATCTTTGCTTGGCAAGCACCGATCCGGACGCAACGCGCCTCAGAGAACTCGGTGCCGCCGAGGTGGTCACCACCGGCAATCTCAAGCTCGACGCACCTGCACCTCCCGCCAATCCCGATGCATTGTCGGCTTTGCAGGAGGCTATTCGTGGCCGACCAGTAGTCGCCGCTGCTTCGACCCATGAGGGCGAGGAGACCGCGATTCTCTCGGCTCACAAGAGCTTGTGCCAGCGATTTCCCGCCTTGTTGACGATTATCGCTCCGAGACATCCGATCCGCGGCGAGCGCATAGCGGCGGCGGCGGCAGCGGCCGGGCTCAACTCAACGCTGCGCTCCGGCGGTGCATTGCCTGCGGCAGACACTGACGTTTATATCGCCGATACCCTTGGTGAATTGGGGCTGCTCTACCGTCTCGCCCCCGCCGTTTTCATTGGCGGCTCGTTGGTCAAACACGGCGGACAGAACCCGATCGAGGCAGCCAAACTCGGTAGCGCCGTGCTGCACGGTCCGCATGTCTGGAATTTTGCGGAAGTCTACGCGGCGCTCGACAAAGTTCATGGTGCCGAAACGGTTAGTGATTCCGGTGCGCTCGTGCGGCACTTCGGAACCTTGCTCATGAATCCGGATGCTTGCGCCCGCATCGCAAAGGCGGGTTCCGCGGCCGTGGACAATCTCGGCGGAGCGCTTGATCGCACGCTGGCATCTCTCAATCCGTATTTGATGCAGCTCCAGTTGCACGAACGGGCGCGTCATGCGTGAGCCGGCGTTTTGGTGGCGAAACACGGGTCTTTGGTCGCGCATGCTGTCTCCGCTGGGACTCATCTATGGATCGATTGTTGCCAAACGAATGACGCGTACCGGCGTGCGAGCGAAGTTACCTGTCATATGCGTCGGAAACTTTATCCTGGGCGGGGCCGGAAAAACTCCTGCTGCCATCATGCTCGCACGCATGCTGTCGGAGATGGGCGAGCGGCCATTCTTCCTGACCCGCGGCTACGGCGGATCGGCGAGAGGGCCAAAATTAGTCGACCCTGATACGGCTGTTGCTGCCGATTTCGGCGACGAAGCATTGTTGCTTGCCCGCGTGGCACCGACTGTGGTCGCGAAGGACCGCATTTCCGGGGCCGCATTCGCGCGCGAGCATGGCGCCACGACTGTCGTACTTGATGACGGCCTACAGAATCCCACGCTAGAGAAGGATTTTACGCTGGCTGTAATCGACGCGAATCATGGAATCGGAAACGCGTGCGTATTCCCTGCAGGCCCGCTTCGCGCGCCCTTGAGCGCACAGCTTGCACAAACGAATGTAATACTTGTCGTGGGAGAGGGCCGCTCCGCCGACCACACGCTGACGCAAGCCCGAGCAGCCGCGTTACCGATCCTGCATGGGCGGCTCGTTGCGGATAGGGCGATAACGTCAACTCTGAAGGACCATGCAGTGCTGGCGTTTGCCGGAATTGGACACCCGGAAAAGTTCCTCGCAACCGTGATGGAGTCCGGAATCGCAGTCAAGGAGTATCGATTGTTTCCCGACCACCATCGCTTTACCGCGGGCGAGGCGAAAGAACTTATCGCAAAGGCGGAGCATGCAGGGCTCATGCTGCTTACCACCGAGAAGGACCGCGCCCGCATGATTGGCGAGAAAGCGCTTGATGAGCTGGCCGCGCGCGTCCGCACGCTGCCGGTCACGATGGTGCTGAAAAGTCCTGAGGAGTTACGCAGGCTGATGGAGCAAAATATCCGCCGTTAGGCTTTCTTTGATGGTTCTCGATCGCGATGTCGCTGCAGCACCGCTTCTGGCGTGGCATAGGCTTCCTGCAGGTCGACACTCCAGTACTTCAGCTCTTCCAGTGGGATCGGTACCCCCGTAACAGCGCAGCGAACGAACGCGCCGGGCCGTACGACGCGAAAATCGCCGTCGAGGTATTTCACCTCTGCCTCGCCACTCATCGGTGACGATCGATCGTAGCGATTCAGCAATTGCACCTCCATGCCAAGATGCGGCTTTCGAACGGCCGGAGCCAACATAATCATTCGGCGGTGCCGGCGAAACCCTCGCTTCTAGGCCGTGAACAGACTCCCCTGCCCGCCAGCGCCTCCTTGATCGCCGCCGCCTCGCGTTCGCGTTCTTGTCTTGGTCCCCGGTCGAGGCGGCTGATTATCATCAGTAGCCGTTGCTTCGACCTGCCCATCCGAGAACTCGATTGCAAGGCGCATGCCGGCCGTAACCGTCTCGGCGGAACGCACCGGGCGCCCGGCAGCATCGCGGACTAGGGCGAATCCGCGGGCAAGAACCCCGCGGTACGAATACGCGGTCAGCAGCTGACCGGCGCTCTTGATGCGTTGAGCCCGGCGATCCTGCATGGTCTGGAATGCCCGTCGGGCGCGCGCGCCAAGTCCGGTCGTTTGCTCACCGCATCGATCGATTCGATAGGAGAGCAGCCGCGGAGACAGGCGCGCCGACACGCGAGTCAATTGCGTGTGGTGAATTTGAGCATTTGCCCTCAGCGCACGCGGAAGGCGGCCGACACAGGCATCGAGCCGTTGGCGCGGACCTGCAAGCACATCATCGATCGCCGGCAGCGATCGAGACAGCAGATACAGCTCCTTGCGATGGTGGCCGATGTTGCGACGCCAGCATGAAAGTTTGCGTGCTCCGAGATCGACGAGCATCGACATAAGGTCAGCGCGGACCGGGACTGCAATCTCGGCAGCCGCCGTCGGCGTCGGCGCGCGTCTGTCGGCAGCGAAATCGATCAGTGTAATATCGGTTTCATGACCCACGGCGGAGATGAGGGGAATTATGCTCTCGGCTGCAGCGCGCACCACGGCTTCCTCGTTGAAGGACCACAAGTCTTCCAATGAGCCGCCCCCCCGCGCAACGATAATCAGGTCCGGCCGTGGCACGGGCCCGTCTCCGGAAAGCGCATTGAACCCCTGAATTGCACTTGCCACTTCGGCTGCCGAAGTCTCACCCTGAACGCGGACAGGCCACACCAGCACACGACGTGGAAAACGATCCTGCAGGCGATGCAGGATATCGCGGATGACCGCGCCTGTCGGCGAAGTCACAACCCCGATCACATCGGGCAAGTATGGCAACAGCTGTTTTCGGGTCTCGTCAAAAAGCCCCTCGGCGGCAAGCTTTCTTTTCCTCTCTTCGAGGAGCTTCATCAACGCGCCGATACCTGCGGGCTCCAGAGTGTCGATGACAATCTGATATTTGGACGAGCCGGGAAAAGTCGTGAGCTTGCCGCAGACCACGACATCCAGACCTTCTTCCGGCTTTACGCGCATGCGGCCGAAGGTCCCTTTCCAGATCACAGCTTCCAGTACGGACTTGTCGTCCTTGAGCCGGAAATACACGTGTCCTGAAGGCGAAGCTCCTTTGAAACCGGACACCTCGCCGCGAACGCGTATGTAGCCATAAGCGTCCTCGACGGTTCGCCTCAGCGCCGCCGAAAGCTCCGAGACGGTCCATTCCACAAGGTTATTCAGGACAGGTACTGGCATCACGTCGAATCTGTTGCGGGTGCAAGCGGCCATGGTACACCAATCGCGCCCCATTCAATAAAGGCTGCCCGCCAGCTCCCATGAACATTCTCATTCTCGGTTCCGGCGGACGCGAGCACGCGCTGGCCTGGAAATTGGCGGCGAGCCCGCTTACGACAAAGCTCTATTGTGCGCCAGGTAACGCCGGCATCGAGCGCCAGGCCGAATGCGTACCGCTCGATATCGGTGATCACCGGGCGGTCATCGCGTTCGCCAAGGACAAAAAAGTGGATTTCGTCGTCGTTGGGCCAGAGGGTCCATTATGCGCTGGCATTGTCGATGATCTCGAAACCGCGGGCATCAAGGCATTCGGTCCGACCAAATGGGCCGCACGGCTTGAGGGCTCAAAGGGGTTTACGAAAGATCTCTGCAAGGCAAACAATATCCCGACTGCCGCATACGCGCGATTCAAAAGCGCTGCTGACGCCAAAAGCTATGTTCGGCAAACGGGTGCACCAATTGTCGTGAAAGCGGACGGACTCGCCGGCGGAAAAGGCGTGGTGGTTGCTGGTAGCGTCCATGAAGCCGAAGCAGCGATCGACATGATGTTCGCGGGCGGCCTCGGCACAAAAGCTTGGGAGATCGTGATCGAGGAATGTCTTGTTGGTGAGGAAGCTTCCTTCTTCGCACTTTGCGATGGCGAGACGGCCATCGAGCTGGCATCAGCGCAGGATCACAAGCGCGTCGGCGACGGTGACCGGGGACCGAATACCGGCGGAATGGGCGCCTATTCGCCGGCGCCGGTGATGACCGAAAACGTGAACCATCGAGTGATGGACGAAATCATTCATCCAACCGTGCGCGCAATGAAGCGTGCGGGTGCGCCCTACAAAGGAGTGCTGTTTGCCGGACTGATGATCACGAAAGACGGTCCCAAGCTCATTGAATACAATGTTCGTTTCGGCGATCCCGAATGCCAGGTCCTCATGCTGCGCATGATGTCTGATCTGCTGCCCGCTCTGCTCGCGGCGCGAGACGGGCAACTGAGGAATTTCGACGTGAGATGGTATCCCGACGCAGCGCTGACCGTTGTCATGGCTGCGAAAGGCTACCCAGGACACTACAACAAGGGCTCAGCCATCGACGGGCTCGACGCTGCAGCGGCAGTCGAAGGCGTCGAAATATTTCACGCCGGCACTAAGGCCGAGGGCAACCGGATCGTGGCAAATGGCGGGCGTGTGATCAATGTTTGCGCACGAGGTAAAACTGTTGGCGAAGCGCAGCGAAGGGCCTACGCGGCTGTCGACCGCATCAGGTGGGCCGATGGATTTAGCCGCCGCGATATCGGCTGGAGAGCGGTGGAGCGAGAGCAAGGGTCAACTACCCGGTAAGCAGCATGCAATCCGTTCACTAAAGGCGCGAGTAGCCCATGCCCGATCTCGCCGATCTGTTTCCACGCTTTGAATCGCATTGGATCGAGACCTCCATCGGCAAGGTGTTCGCGCGCACCGGAGGAAATGGGCCAGCCTTGCTGCTTCTTCACGGCTATACCCAGACGAACGTGATGTGGCACCGCATTGCGCCCGCGCTCGCTGAACGGTTCTCGCTCGTCATTCCTGACCTGCCGGGCTATGGGTGGTCAGCCGTGCCCGCCGCCGATCAGGCGCACGCGCCCTACGACAAGCGATCGATGGCGAGGGTGATGGTCGAGATGATGGAGAAGTTGGGTCACGCCCGCTTCCGGCTCGCCGGTCACGACCGCGGTGGGCGAGTTGCCTACCGGCTCGCGCTCGATAATCCAGGGCGGGTCGAGCGGATGGCAACGCTCGACATCGTGCCGACCTACGACATGTGGCACCGGATGGACATGCACATGGCCACGAAAATATGGCACTGGCCTTTTCTCGCGCAGCCTGAGCCCCTGCCGGAAATGCTGATTTCGAAGGCGCCGGTCGAATATCTCGAATGGAAGATGGCCAGCTGGACGAAAGTTAAAAATCTATCGGCGTTCGACTCGCGTGCGCTGGATCATTACCGTGCAGCGTTCTCCGATCCGGTACGCATTCATGCGCATTGCGAGGATTATCGCGCCGGCCGCTACGCCGATCTTGCGAATGATGAAGCCGACCGTTCGATCGGGAAAACGGTCAGCTGCCCGGTTCTGACGCTCTGGGGAGGCACCGGAGTAGCCAGCGAAACCGGCGGGCCACTCGAAATATGGAAGGAATGGGCGCCTCAGGCGAGCGGAGAGGCCGTAGATTCCGGTCATTTTCTCGCGGAGGAAAATCCGGGTGCGACAGAAGCCGCATTGCTGAAATTCTTCGCTGCGTGATCAAGGGGTCCGTAAATGCATCCTGTGCTGCGCCTCTATGAAGACGTGCTCTCCAGCAAAGCGAGTACCGACTTCCGACTGCCGCCAGTGGCCCGGTTTATCTTTGTTGCCTATGGATCGGTGAGCATTGGAACTGCGGAGCTCGCTGAAGGAGAGGCTTGGCAAGGCGAGACGTCAATCACCGTTAAGCCCGGTTCTCAGGGCGCGACTTGCTGGCGCTGGGAGCTTGTGCGCGGCGATCAAGGGAGCACCACGGCGAATGCGCCCGGCATGATGACGCAGGAAAAGCTAACTGCTTTTCTGGAAACCTTGCCCAAAGGCGAATTGCTGATGCGCGGTGACAGCGTTGCTTTCCCGCCGGGAGGATGCGCGTATCTGCATCGTCACCAGGGACCCGGAATTCGTTGCCTGATCGAAGGCGGGATTCGTGTCGACACGCACGGTCGTTCAACCTCCTACGGTCCCGGCGGCGCTTGGTACGAATCCGGACCAGATCCCGTTTTCGCGCAGGCATCAGCCGACAAGCCGACCCGATTCATCCGAGTGATGATTCTTCCGCGCGAACTCCAGGGGAAAAGTTCAATTCAGTATGTCAACGAGGGCGACAAGGCCAAGCCAAAGTCACAACAGTACAAGATCTATGCCGACGCGCCGCTGGTCTTCGGACTGAAGCAGTGACGTTTGTAGTTTTGGGAAGAAAATTGTTGATCGCGAGTTTGATCAGCGGCTCCCCTGTTGCCCCAAAAGGTGCGACGCCTCTGAATTATCGGGACCAGCTGGTATGACTGCGATCGATCGGCAGCAGGCGTTTTCCGGCACGAAGGACGCCGCTCCGGCGTTGCGTTTGGATGCAGCATCGCTCGAGAGATATCTCGTCCCGCGGATTGCAGGTTTTTGCGGGCCGCTGACTGTCCGCCAGTTCAAAGGCGGACAGTCAAACCCGACATACCTCCTGGAGACGACTTCGACGAAATATGTGCTGCGACGCAAGCCTCCCGGCAACCTCCTTCCCTCAGCGCATGCCGTCGACCGTGAGTATCGGGTTACTTCCGCGCTGCATGCGGCCGGCTTTCCTGTGCCCAAACCGCTGCTCTATTGCGCCGATGACACTATTGTCGGGACCTCTTTTTACATCATGAGCTTCGTCGATGGACGGGTTTTCTGGGAGCCGCAAATGCCGGGCTCTCAGAGAGCGGAGCGAACCGCGGTCTACGACTCAATGAACTCAACGATCGCCCGGCTTCATACGCTCGATCCCACAAAGATCGGTTTGGCGGACTTTGGCAAAGGCGAGGACTACGTCGCCCGTCAAATCGAGCGATGGTCCAAACAGTACAGGAAATCAGAAACGGAAACGATCGATGCGATGGAACGACTTATCGCCTGGCTGCCGCGGAATCTGCCGCCGGCAGCACCAGTGCGCATCGTGCACGGCGATTACCGGCTCGATAACGTGATCGTCGCACGAGACCAGCCCCATGTCGCCGCTGTGCTCGATTGGGAATTGTCGACGCTCGGCGATCCACTCGCTGATTTCACTTATCATCTTATGGCCTGGCATATGCCGCATTCGGATAGCGCCGCCGGTACCGGCAGTCTTGTCGGCTACGATCTCACCGCGCTCGGGATTCCGACAATCGACGACTATGTGGATGCGTATGTCCGACGGACGGGACTCGATCCGGGCAGTCACTTGCCCGTTTACCTCGCGTACAATTTTTTCCGGATCGCGGCCATCCTGCAAGGCATCATCGGCCGTGTACGAGACGGGACGGCGACAAGCGAATTCGCTCCCGCCAAGGCTGAAATGATTCGGCCACTCGCCGAAAAAGGCTGGGAGTTCGCCCAGCAGGCGTAACCGAGCCGCATGTTGCCAATCGCAAAGGCAACAAGAACTTTCCCAAATACAGCAGATTTCACCTTCCACACCGTGAGTTCGTTCAGACGTGGTCGCTAATGTTTCACCCATACTTCGAGCAGCAGCGGTATCGAGCGATCATGCCGAAAACAGGAACATCAGCAGCAAACGTTCCGCCGCCTGCGAACGAACGCGAGGCCACGGCTCAAACCCCGTCCAGGCCGGTTCCGCCGCCGGGGATGGGTAAGATCATCGACAAACTGGCATGATGAGGGGCAGCCAAATAATTATCGGCGAGCCTGGAAGAAGTCCTTCAGCACGGACGCGCATTCAATCTCATTAATCCCGCCATAAACGTCAGGCCTATGGTGGCACGTTGACGCCGTGAAGAAACGGACGCCATTTTCGACAGCGCCGCCTTTGCTGTCGGAGGCTCCAAAGTAAAGTCTGCGGATGCGCGCAAAAGATATTGCGGCCGCGCACATTGCGCACGGTTCAAGTGTTACATAGAGATCGCAGTCCGTAAGCCGCTCATTGCGGAGCGAAGCAGCAGCTGCCCGAATGGCGATTAGCTCGGCATGCGCCGTGGGGTCGTGGTCGGTGATGGTCCGATTTCCGGCTTGCGCGATGACGTGACCATCGCGCACGACAACGCAGCCGACCGGCACTTCGCCGCGCTTGCCGGCGGCGCGCGCCTCCTCGACCGCAATCTGCATGAATGATGGCATTTATATTATGTCCGGGCTTGTCCGGACAATCCATGTCTTCTATTGCGCAGTGTGTATAAGGGCGTGACGGCCCGATACAAGGTGGACCACGGCGCGCATCACCGATGACCCAAAAATCCGGCAAACATCGCCACGGCGAAAGGATCGCCAAGGTCATGGCCCGTGCGGGGCTTGCGTCCCGGCGCGAGGCGGAATCGTGGATTGTTGCTGGCCGCGTATCGGTCAATGGCGCAGTGATTACGTCTCCAGCCTTGAACGTCACGTCATCCGACTCGATTGCGATAGATGGCACGCCATTGCGGACGCGGCAGCGCACGCGGCTTTTTGTCTACCACAAGCCGCGGGGGCTGGTGACGACGCATTCCGATCCTGAAGGACGAGAGACGGTTTTCGAGGCGCTGCCAAAAGGCCTGCCGCGATTGATCAGCGTAGGCAGGCTCGACATCAATACCGAAGGACTGTTGCTGCTCACCAATGATGGCGGGCTGGCGCGTATTCTCGAACTACCGACAACGGGCTGGCTGCGGCGGTACCGTGTGCGCGCGCTGGGTCGTGTCCGGCAGCAGGCACTCGATCGACTCATCAAAGGAGTCACGATCGACGGCATCCGCTATGGCCCTATCGAGGCAACGCTCGATCGCGAACAGGGCGCAAATATCTGGCTCACTTTGGGTATTCGCGAGGGCAAGAACCGTGAGGTGCGCAAAGTTCTCGAATCATTGGGGCTGAAGGTGAACCGACTTATCCGTATCGCTTACGGTCCCTTCGATCTCGGTGAAATCGAACCTGGCGCAATCCGCGAGATCGGGACGCCGGAACTGCGTACCATTTTGGGCGAGGAGATTATTGCTCAATCGGGCGCCGATTTCGATGCGCCACTAGTGGCCTGTGAAGCGGAGCAAATTGCGCCGGACGCTGAGGTGCGAGCGCGCGAGCACCGCGACTTTGTGGCGATTGCGAGTAAGCACTCGAGCCGGTCGCACCGAGCATCGGAAAAAAAGTCGCGCCGTTCACATCGTGATGCCGAAGGGCCGCGCCATCCGCGCGACCGGTCCGGCGGTCCGCGTCCATCCCGGCCGAGAACAAAATAGTGCGAATCGTTGGCGGAAAGTTTCGCTCGCGCCGGATTGCAGGGCCGAAATCCCAAAATCTAAGGCCGACGAGTGATCGCCTGCGCGAAACGCTGTTCAATATATTGGCCCATTCCTACGGCGATGCAGTCACTGGAGCGCGCGTGCTCGACCTGTTTGCGGGAACAGGCGCGCTCGGCATCGAGGCCCTGTCCCGAGGCGCATCATTCGCCCTTTTTGTTGACGAGGGCGTCGAGTCCCGCGCGCTGCTGCGCGACAATATCGAAAGCCTGGGACTGGGCGGTATCACCCGAATCTTCCGCCGCAATGCCACCAGATTGGGCCCTGCACATCCGCTCGAGCCTTTTTCTCTGGTTTTCCTTGATCCCCCCTATCGGCAAGGACTTGCGGAAATGGCGCTCGTGTCGGCGCGAGATGGAAGTTGGCTCAAACATAATGCCCTCATAGTGGTGGAAGAGGCGACCGATGCTGGATTCAAGCCACCGGAAGGATTCGCGGAGCTTGAGCGCCGCAGATACGACGACAGCGAGCTCGTGTTCTTGCGCGCACCATAAGATTGCGCCACGCGGGCCGAACAGCAATCCTAATCACCGCCTGCCGAACAGCCTCTCGACATCTTTCAGGCTCAATTCGATATAGGTCGGACGGCCATGATTGCACTGTCCGGAATTTGGTACCGACTCCATTGCGCGCAGGAGCGCGTTCATTTCATCGGCCTTGAGACGACGGCCCGCCCTCACCGAGCCGTGGCATGCCATGGTAGCCGAGACATGCATTAATCGCCGCTCCAGGGGCAGAGAGTCGTCCCATTCTTGCATGTGCTCGGCAAGATCCTTGACCATCGATCGCACGTCGATGTCACCGAGACTCGATGGTGTTTCACGCACTGCTACCGCACCCGGCCCGAATGGCTCTATGAGCAAGCCAAATCGAATGAGATCTTCGCTGCGCGTACATAGTCGCGCCGCATCGGCGGGATCGAGCTCAACGATTTCCGGAATCATGAGGATCTGCCGTTCAACTCCGGACTTCTCGAGCGCCGCTTTCATGCGCTCGTAGACGATGCGCTCGTGTGCCGCATGTTGATCCACAATGACAAGCCCATCACGCGTTTGCGCGACAATATAGGTCTCGTGCAACTGCGCTCGCGCTGCACCGAGCGGAAACTCGATCTGATCGGCCGGCGGTGGGAAGCGTGCAAAGGAATCATCCGCCGCGGGTTGTCCGACGTCGAAGTCTGCCTGCTCGGATTCGGCAAGTTCGCGTGCCGTGGCGGTGGCCGTAAACATGGAGCCGAGCGACCGAACGGGACGAACAATGCTTTCCGACACAGGAAGACGAAAGCGCGTGATCGTATCGTTTGCACCAATGCTTGCCGTACGTTTGGCTTCGCGCACCAGCGCATCTTTTAGCGCCCGTATGATGAGGGCGCGGACAAGCGCGCCGTCACGAAAACGTACTTCTGCCTTTGCAGGATGCACGTTCACATCCACTTCTCGCGGATCCAGCGACACAAACAAAGCCAGTTGCGGATAGCGATCACGCGGCAGATAGTCAGAATAGGCAGCACGCACCGCACCGAAGAGGAGCTTGTCGCGCACGGGCCGGCCATTCACGAACAAATATTGTCCCAACGAATTGGCACGAGAGAGCGTCGGCAGGCCTGCAAATCCTGTCACCCGCACACCATCACGTTCAAGGGTGACCGCGAACGCGTTGGCCCTGAAATCGGCACCCAGCACATCGCCAAGCCGGCCAAGTCCACTCTCTTGCTCTGACGCCACCCAGCTCTGCGGCGCGCGATCCTCCCCGGCAATCGCGAAGCAAACGTCGGGCCGGCTCATCGCCAATCGACGCAAAACGTCCCGGACAGCCTCTGCCTCGCTGCGATCAGTTTTGAGAAATTTTAGGCGCGCAGGAGTAGCGTAGAAGAGGTCGTGAACCTCCACGACAGTGCCTTGACCAAGAGCTGCGGGTTTCACGCGCAATTTCTTCCCCGCGTTGACTGTGAGGGTCCACGCATGGGGCTCGCTAGCATGCCGCGTCGTAATCGTTAGCCGGGCGGCAGCCCCGATGGACGGCAGAGCCTCGCCGCGGAATCCCAACGTGCGGATCGACAGCAGATCATTTTCCTCGAGTTTAGAGGTCGCATGCCGCTCGACCGAGAGTTCGAGATCGGAGCGGGTCATGCCCGAGCCATCATCGGCCACGCGGATGAGCCGCCTTCCTCCACCATCTGTGAGCACGTCGACGCGGTACGCGCCCGCATCGAGCGCGTTCTCGACCAATTCCTTCACGACGCTCGCCGGCCGCTCAATGACCTCGCCGGCGGCGATCCGGTTGATTACGGCTTCGGAGAGTTGTCGAACGGGCATCACTAGTCGGCTGTTGCATCTTGCGATAGCGGCGGCGTCGAATCGTTGCCGATTGTAGCGACCGGCGCGCAAGCGCGCGAGGCGCAGAGTTCGGGCTTTGCCCGCTATCCTTGGCAGGGCAGCTAGAAAAAGCTCCTAATCCCAGCGCTTTCCACTGCGCATGGCCTTGATGCTGGAACGATGTTTCTTCGCCTCGAGGCGATGACGGCGCTCGGATTTCGGCACTTTCGTCGGCCGCCGCGGGATTGGCTTTACCGCCGCCTGGCGAATGAGAGCGAACAGGCGTTTGCGCGCATCCTCACGATTGCGTTCCTGCGTGCGGTGCTGCTGTGCGACAATGACAATCACGCCGTCTTTGTTGAGGCGTTTGCCCGCAAGACGCATCAACCGCAACGCCACGTCGTTCGGTAAAGAAGGCGAGTGCCGCACATCGAAACGAAGCTGCACGGCAGACGAGACCTTGTTGACGTTTTGCCCTCCGGGGCCAGACGCGCGGACGAAGGACTCCGATAGTTCGGATTCATCGATCGCGATAGTATCGGTGATGTGAATCATATTCCGCACGGCGGATTGCACAGCCGTTTCAACTGCTCCGCAACAACTTAGGGTCAAGCCTTTATCGAGTAAATACGGCCGCGCGATCGAAAGTCCTCACGCGCGGGCCAGATATTTCTTCGCCAGCACCTTGCCTTCTTCAACCGCCGGCTGATCAAAGGGGTCTATCCCGAGCAGACGGGCGGCGATGATGGTCTCCAGCATGAAATGCATCATCAACTCGCCAAGGCTCTCTTCATCGAGGCGGTCCACATGAATGGTGCGAACCGGACAGCCGTTTGTGGCCAGCGTCTCGGCAGTCGCGCGGGCTTCCGCCGCCACCAAATCACCGATCGTCCGGTCTGCAAATCCTGGTTCGCCCGCGAGCTTGGCCATATCCGCATCAATGCGCGGCCCTTTCCCGGCACCATCGACCGTGATGACGGTGAACAATTTGTCTCTGGGGCCGGCAATGAACAACTGCAATTGGCTGTGCTGATCAACCGGCCCGAGTGCTGCAATCGGAGTGGTGCCTTTTCCATTCTTGCCGAGACTTTCCGCCCACAGTTGCACGTACCAATGCGTGAATCGCTGGAGTCTGTCTGAATACGCCATCAGCACGCTGATCGATTTGCCCCTGCTCTCTGCGAGCGCGACCGCAAGAGCCGCACCGAGGGCCGAGGGCACCTCTGCTGCCGGTTTCTTCGCCAGAATCGGCGCGAACGCAAGCTTCGCACCTTCGCGGATCGCCGCGACATCAAGCCCCAGCATCGCCGCGGGCAACAGGCCCACATTCGTGAAGGCCGAATAACGCCCACCCACTCCGGGATCGTGGTCGAGGAGTGGCACTCGAAATTTTTCTAGCAAATCGCGCATGTTGTTTCTTTTGCCGCTCTTTGCCGGCTCGCTGACCCCCAGGAAAATATCAGGTATGCGCGTTCGCAGGCCGGCGTCCGTCAACGCGCTAAGAACCGCAATTGTTTGCATCAGCGTTTCTGCAGTACCGCCGGATTTCGAGATCGCAAGGAACCGGCTCGTCGCGTGTGGCAGGCGGGCAAGAAGCGAGTTAAAAGATTCCGGATCAAGGTTGTCCATGAAATGCAAGTGCGGTGGCGGGCGCAATTCGCCGATTGCCGGAACGCCATAGCCTGAAAGCTGCGCCAGGGTTTGGCCGCCCAGACTGGAGCCGCCAGTACCCAGAACGACAATGTCTGTTGCCCGGTCGGCAAATTGCCGTGCGGTATCGCGGATGCCCTCGAGATCGCCGCGAGATTCAGGTAAACGCAGCAATGGCAGGCTGCCGTCGCGGTGACTGGCACGCAACCACTCAAGTGCCGTTTCGGCGCGCTCGAGAGCGGCATTCAATGCACCCGTTCCGATCCCATTTTGGCCGACATGCTCTTCGCGAGCACCGTCGATAATATGGTGGAAGGCCATGACCCCTCCGCTGTCACGCCCGGACTCCATACCGGCCCGACAACCGTGCCTACCGAAGTGAACTGGTCCGCACAAGCCCGGTTGCCAGCTGCGCAATCAGTGTAATGAGTCCCAACGCTGGCTGAGTTTACTCTGTTCCGCTGGACTTCAAGTCCTTGGGCCGACCGGCGACTGTCACAAGCAGCCCATCACCATAGAGACGGCGAGCGGCGCGCCTGGCATCCTCGATTGTTACAGCGTCAATAAGGGCGCCCCGGCGCTGGATGTAATCTATGCCCAACTCGTCAATTTGGATTTGAGTCAGTTGCGCGGCGATCTTGGACGACGTGTCGAGCGACAGTGCATACGAACCCTTCAGGAAGGATTTCGCTGCCTCGAGCTCATCAGCCGTGGGGCCCTGCTCCGCCATGCGTTTAATCTGTTGCTCGATGACGGAGAGTGCATCGGCTGTACGGTCGGCTTGTGTGGCGGTGCCGCCAAGGACAACCGCCGCCCGCTTGAACCAGACCAAGCTGTCCGACACGCCATAGGCTAGGCCTCGCTTCTCACGCACTTCCTTGTAGAGCCGCGACGAAAAGCTCCCGCCGCCCAGAATGTGATTTACGACATAGGCGGCCATAAATTGCGGATCATGGCGGGCGATGCCCGGCCCTCCGAAGGTGACGACCGCCTGCGGTACATCGATATTGACCACGATGAGTCGGCCGAGACCTCCCGGGACTGCATTCGGCACCGGTGTAAGGTCGTTTTTGGCTGGCAGGCCCGCAAACGCTCTATCTATGAGCGCACCCGCAGTCTCGGAATCGACGTCACCGACAATGGAAACCTTGAGCTCGTTGCGTGCAAAGACCCGTCGAACATAGCCGCGCAGATCATCGACCGTGATGCGGGGCACCGATTCCAACGTGCCCTTGGTTTCCCGCCCATATGGATGGCCCGGAAATGCTGTCGCCCACCAGATGCGGCTGGCAACGTCATTTGGATTGGTCGTATCGCGTCTCAGGCCGGCCAACTCCTGCTCGCGCACGCGTTCGACGGCGTCGGCATCGAACCGAGCCCGGGTGAGCGCCAAATTCAGGAGATCGAATGCCTCTTCTCTATGTTCGTTCAACGATCGCAATGAGCCATGGAAGTAATCCCGCCCTACCCTGAAGCTGAGTTCGATTGCATGATTCTCCAGCCGCTCGTGATAAGCGCTAGCGTCCAGGTCGCCTGCGCCTTCGTCGAGCAGATCAGCGGCAAAATTGGCGGTGCCTGCCTTGTCTGCTTGATCCTGGCTGGCTCCGCCATGAAATGCATAATTTAGGGTGATCAGAGGAACCGATTTCTCCTTGACGAGCCAAGCCTCGATGCCTGACGGGCTGACGATCTTCTCGATCGTCATTGCCGAGGCAGCCCCTGTGCCCGCAATCAGCGCCGCCGCCGTGAGAAACGACACTACCAGGCGCATCATGATCGCTTCTCCACTCGCGGGCTCGTGTCCTTGATCAGATATCCCGTCACGGATCGACGCTTATCGAGCCAGTGCCGCGCGGCATCGCGAACCTGTTCGGCCGTCACGGCGCGGATGCGGTCCGGCCAGGTCTGCACGTCCTTCACGGTTGCGCCCGTCGTGAGCGCGGCACCATACCAGCGAGCCATAGTTGCCTGATTATCCTGCGCATAGACTGCGTCCGCGATCAGGCGCGTCTTGCTACGCTCCAGCTCTTCGCCCGTAACCCCTTTGTCGATGAGTTCGTCGACGACTTTATCCACGTCCTTCTCAAGCTGCTGCAGGCTAACCCCCGGGCGCGGCCCAGCCTGAATTCCGAACTTGGACAAATCGAGCGCATTGGCATCATACCAAGCTCCGGCCATCACCGCAGTCTGCTTTTCAACGACCAGTGCGCGATAGAGTCTACTGTTCGAGCCGCTGCCGAGGATGTGCGAGAGGACCTCTAGCGCTTCCGATTCGCCCCGGCTTGCTGTCCTGAAAGCAGGGACAAGATATTCCCGCTGCAAAGCGGGCATTTCGACGCGCGGATCGGCAAGTGTTAAGGAGCGGACTGCCACCGGCGGCGGCTCTTCGGGCCGCACTCGCGGGCCCATGGCACCATGGCGCGGCATCTTCCCGTAGGTTTCCTCAGCCAACGCCTTTGCCCGTGCGGGGTCGACATCCCCGGCGATCACGACCACCGCATTGTTGGGTCCGTAAAATCGTCGATAGAAGCCGATCGCATCATTACGGCTCAGTTGTTCCATTTCGTGCCGCCAGCCGATCACCGGCTTGCCGTAGGGATGATTGACATACAATGCGGCATCGATCTGCTCGGTGAGCCGTGCACGCGGATTGTTGCCGATCCGCTGGTTTTGCTCCTCGAGAATTACGTTGCGTTCGGGAACCACGACTTCGTCGGTAAGCTGCAAGCCCGTCATGCGATCAGCTTCGAATTCCATTACGGTCTTGAGCTGCTCGCTCGGCACCCGCTGAAAATAGCCGGTGTAATCTTGTGAGGTGAAGGCATTCTCCTGTCCCCCTATCCGCGCCACGACCTGGGAAAATTTGCCGGCAGGATTTTTTGCAGTGCCCTTGAACATGAGGTGTTCAAGAAAATGAGCGAGACCCGACTTTCCCGGAGTTTCGTCAGCCGCCCCTACCTTGTACCAAATCATGTGGGTGACGACCGGGGCTCGGTGATCGGGAATAACCACCAACTCGAGGCCGTTCGGCAATATGAAGTCACTGATCTGGGTTTCGGATCGAGCAGTGGTTGCGACAGCAACCAGGACCATAAGCGCTGTTGCGAAGATCAATCGATTGGACACGGATTTGTTTTTGCCTTTGCTGTCTCTAAGCACGCCGCGGACGTTGTCGACCAATCAAGGGGTCAGCTCTCGGAAAGAATCGGCAACTCTTATCGGCGCAAGCTCGGGTCGGCGCGATCCCGGTAGTCGTCATATGTGTTCGGTTTTGCTGTTCCTTTCGCAAGACCATAGGGCTGGTCTGGCGAGGGCGTCTGGTACCCGGGCGGTGGCTCAGTCAATGACGTGCGCGGCGGCTCCCCAGTGAATTTTGCTGTTTCGTCCGGCTTGCTTCCGAACATGGTGCCGAAAAGATTGCCCTTATATCCAAGTTCCGAAGGAAGCAGCTGGCTCCCGAAGCCGGATGCGGGCGACTGATATCCATCATCAGTCCGCGCTGCTTGCCGCTTCTTTCCGCGGCCGCCGGGCATCAGCTGATCCGGACGCAACGGATTCTGCTCTCGTTCGCGCTCATCGCTGATGTTTCGATTCTTCTCCAGCGTTGCCTCGAGCTTGCGCCGTTCGACATCTGGATCCTTGGGCCATGCGGGATTGGTGGCCGCAGCATCGCCCGTGTCGGGTGGAGGCAGATCGCGACTCGACGGAATTACGAGCGGGGCTCGTTCGCGATAGGTGATCCCTTCTTCACCGTCTCGCCGAAGCCCCAGGCCTTCCATGATGCTGCGCATGACCTTCTGGTCGATCGAGGGCTCGTCGTCATCGGCGGCCCGCGCCGGAGCAGACGTCGTAAACGCAGCCGTAGCGAGCAGCGCAGTCAACGCGGCACAGGTTGTGAAGACCTTTGTCAAGCGCATCGTGTTAATCCAGAACCGGAACCTGGAACTTCTAAGCGACTGTTGCGGCGGATCAGGGCGCTTTTGCGGCGTCGCCCATTACAAGAGATTCATACAACAGCCCGATTACGCCAGCAACGATGGCCACATCGGCCAAGTTAAAGACGTACCAGTTAAAGCGCCAATTGGCCGTCGAAATGTGGAAAAAGATGAAATCGGCCACCCAGCCATAGGCAAGCCGGTCGATGGCGTTGCCTAGGGCTCCGCCGATAATCAGTCCGAGCGAAAGCGCGGTAAGGCGATCCTTCACGCGCGCAAGCCACGCCCATAAAAGCGCGACTGCGGCGGCCTTGATGATAAGCAGCACCCATTGGCCAAGTGGCCCCTGAGTCTGGAACAGGCCGTAACTTATTCCGGTATTCCTAGTGAGCACGATGTCGAAGAATGGTCCGAGCCGCACCGGTCCATTGGACGCGAGGTCGAAAACGAATAACAGATAGAGCTTGCTTGCCTGATCGAGCAGACAGGCGACCGCTGCTACAATGAGCCCGAAGCGGGTTTGCGGACCATTCAGGTAAGACTTCAATTCAAAACCCATCAGTGCATCGTCCCCGACTTTGCGCGAAGCGTTGCCCGATCATAGCTTTCGTCCGGACCAATGCGATGCACCTTCCATCCATTTTCATCCGACGATGTGATCCTTCGATCAGCCGAAGGCGATTGCATCGCGACGACTTGACCAGACGCGCACACAAAAACCAGACTCTGACACAAAGGCACTTGCAAGTCGCCTCGTGGTCATGGCTGGCGACCTTCCGACGAAGAGCATAGGCCGAGATATTTGAGTTACTCCGCTGCCCTGCGCATCGCTTCCCATTCGCGCAGCGCCTGTGCATCGCGCGGCGAGACATCGGGATATTGCGGATCGGCACCGATGGTCGTGAGGATCTTCCAGGATCGCGCACACTTTCTGCCTTCCGCGAGATTTGGCACGACCGCAACCCCGGTCACATCAGGCAGACGAAAAGCGTTCGCTGGTCCCGCGTCCCCGACGAGCGTCGCGGCCGAGGTAATGCAAACCTCTGCGAGATCGCAGTCGACCACGGCCTCGTAGAGCTCCGCGTTCGAGACGTGTACGATCGGGTGGGCCTCGAGCGAGGATCCGATGCGCTTCTGCGCACGCTCGATCTCCAACGCGCCGGTCACTACCCGGCGGACCATGCGGATCTTGCGCCATTTCTCAGCAAGCCTGTCGTTCTGCCATTCGGATGCAACCGCATGGAAAGTTTCGAGATGCACCGATTGCGAGGCTTCGCCATACCGCGAGAGCCAGGCTTCTTCGGCGGTGAAACAGAGCATCGGCGCGAGCCAAGTGACGGTCGAGCGGAACAGATGTTCGAGCACCGTGAGGCAGGCCTTGCGCTTGAGTGATGAAAACGGATCACAATAGAGCGTGTCCTTGCGGATGTCGAAATAGAAGGCTGACAGGTCCGACGTCATAAAGCTCGAGAGGGCGGCGAAGATGCGCTTGTAGTCGAAATCGGCATAGGATTTGCGGATGAGCGCATCGAGCTCATGCAATCGATGCAGCATCAGCCGCTCGAGTTCCGGCATCTTTTCGAACTTCACCCGGTCTTCTTCACGGAAATGCGCGAGGCTGCCGAGCATCCAGCGAATCGTATTGCGGAGCTTGCGGTAGGTCTCGACCGTGGTCTTGAGAATTTCGGGGCCGATGCGTAGGTCGTCAGCGTAGTCGGACGCGCAGACCCACATGCGCAAAATGTCGGCGCCGGATTGCTTGATGACGTCTTGCGGAGCGGTGACATTGCCGAGCGACTTGGACATCTTGCGTCCTTGCTCGTCGAGCACGAATCCGTGCGTGAGCACAACGTCGTAAGGGGCGCGCCCGCGGGTGCCGCAGCTTTCCAGCAGTGAGCTGTGGAACCAACCGCGGTGCTGGTCTGACCCCTCCAGGTACATCACCGTATCGTTGCCGCCGTCCATCTTGCGCCTAATGCCGGCAAGCGTCGGAAAATGCTTCGGGTCCTCAAGCACGAAAGCGTGCGTGGAGCCGGAGTCGAACCAAACATCGAGAATATCGTCGACCTTTTTCCAGCCGTCATTAGCCAGTTTGCCAAGGAAACGCTCTCGCGCACCAACTTTGTACCACGCGTCCGCGCCCTCTTTCTCAAAGGCCTCGACAATGCGCAGTTCGACCTCCGGATCCTGCAGGATGTCGACCGATCCGTCGGAGTGTTCCTTCACAAACAGCGCGATCGGCACGCCCCAAGCACGCTGGCGCGAGATCACCCAGTCGGGCCGGCTCTCGATCATTCCGGTAATGCGATTTTCGCCCTGCGGCGGCACCCATCGCGTAACCTTGATCGCCGAAAGCGCGCGATGACGCAACGTGTCGCCCGCTCGGTCGATCCCCTTGTCCATCGCTATGAACCACTGGGGCGTGTTGCGGAAGATGATCGGTTTCTTTGAGCGCCAGCTGTGCGGATACTGGTGCTTGAGGCGTCCGCGCCCGATCAGCATGCCCGCATCAATCAAGGCCTTGATTACCGCCTCATTGGCGTCGCCCTTCTCACCTTTGTCGTTGATCACACGCCGGCCGGTGAATCCAGGTGCCGCTTCCGTGAAAGCGCCATTCTCGTCGACGGTGTAAGGGATGGCCGGATTGATGCCACGCTCCTCCAGAGCGCCTCGATTTGCAGTCCAGACCTCGAAGTCCTCACGACCGTGTCCAGGCGCGGTGTGCACAAAACCCGTTCCCGCATCGTCGGTCACGTGCTCGCCCGCCAGCAGCGGAATATTAAAGTCGTAACCTTTTGCGGAAAGCGGATGCGTGCACGATAACGACGCGAGAATCTGAACTGGAATATCATGCAGTTTTTGATACGCGGTCACGCGCGCTTGCTTGAACACATCGGCCGCGAGCTTGTTTGCCAGGATGAGGACATCACCGGGCTTCGTCCAATTGTCTGCCGGCGCATCAGTGACGCGATATGCGCCATAATCGATTCTCGGTGAATAGCTGATCGCGCGGTTGCCCGGCAGTGTCCACGGCGTCGTCGTCCAGATGACCACGCTTGCGTGCCAGTCGGTGAGATTGAAAGCCAGGGCCGTCATGTCTCTGTTAGCCGAGGACTCGAGATCGACTGCGGCCACGGGAAATCTTACCCACACCTGATCGCTGGTGTAGTCCTCGTACTCAACCTCCGCTTCAGCGAGAGCAGTCTTTTCCACCACGCTCCACATCACCGGTTTCGATCCGCGATAGAGCGTGCCGTTGGCCGCGAACTTCATCAACTCGCGCGCAATCTGCGCCTCGGCGAAAAAGTCCATGGTCGTATAGGGATTCTCCCAGTCGCCCTCAACTCCGAGGCGCTTGAATTCATCGCGCTGAACGTTAAGCCAATGCTGGGCATAGGCGCGGCATTCCTGGCGAAAGGCGACCATCGCGGCAGGATCGGAGAGATCCGGCTTCTTCCTGTTCTTGGAGCGGTAGCTCTCTTCCTCGATCTTCCATTCGATGGGGAGGCCATGGCAGTCCCAGCCCGGCACGTAATTCGAATCAAAGCCCAGCATCTGCTGGCTGCGTGTCACCACGTCCTTGAGAATCTTATTCAGCGCGTGACCAATATGGATGTTGCCATTGGCGTAGGGTGGCCCGTCGTGCAGGATAAACTTTTCGCGACCTTTCGCCGCCGCGCGTAATTGTCGGTAGAGACCGGCTTTTTCCCAGCGCGCCAGGATTTCTGGCTCACGCTGCGGTAGGCCCGCGCGCATCGGGAATTCGGTCTGCGGCAGGAACAGTGTTTCGGAGTAGTCGCGCTCGGGCTTTGACATGAGGGCTTAGTAGCAGGCTGACGTCTCGGTTGTCATGCCCCGGCTATTAATCAAGGCGATGATCGTGCCATTGCATGGACGATATCGGTGACCGGAATTGGAACCTCCCTGGTGGCTATATGTCTCGTAGCCGCGGGAAGGCCTTGCCCGCGCGCTTGAGCGAATCGCGGGCTTTGATCGTATCGGACGTCATCTGACGCTTTAATATTTCGATCGACTCGAACTTCTGCTCCTGACGGATCCAACCGATGAACGCGACGTCGATCGTCTGCCCGTAGAGATCATCGTCGAAGTCGAAAAGATGAACCTCGAGCAGAGGAGCCCCGTCGTCGAACATTGGCCGCCGGCCAAAGCTGGCGACGCCGTCGTGGTGGACGCCGGCGATGGCCACGCGCACCGCGTAGATGCCGTGCTTGAGACCACAGGACGGATCCAGTTTGAGATTGGCAGTCGGAAAACCCAGATCGCGTCCCCGCTTGTCGCCGTGAATGACCTCACCGGACACGAACCATGGTGCGCCCAGCAACTCGGCTGCCTCGACCACCCTGCCGGCCGTAAGCGCGGCGCGGATGGCTCCGGAGGAGACAGGCCTGCCTTCGTCCTCGAGCGGGGGTACGACATCGACGGCGAAGCCCAGCTTCGCGCCCTGATCCGCCAGGAACGCGGGTGAACCGGCGCGGTTCTTGCCGAAATGAAAATCGAAGCCGATAGCCGCACCGCCAATCCGAAGCGCCTGCACAAGGATTTTTTCAATGAAATCTTTGGCCGAAGTCGAAGCAAGCGCGGCGTCGAACTTCATCACAATGGCGCCATCAAGACCACTTGCGGCAAGAAGGCGCAACTTGTCGCGCTCGCCCGAGAGCTGAAACAAAGGCTCCTGTGGGCGCAGAAACAGGCGTGGGTGAGGTGTGAAGGTCAGCGCCGCCGCCCTGCGCCCCAACTTGCGTGCACGCCTGACTGCGGCCCCAATCACGGCCCTATGGCCCCGATGGACGCCATCGAAATTACCAATGGCCACAACAGCGCCCTCAAGCGGACCGCCATCAATGCCCCGCGCATCGCCGCGTGCAATGTGGAAGTTTTCGGCAGGCGCGCTGGGAACGGTCATTTTTCTGGGCATGACGCCGAGAACCGGCACATATTTTTCGCATCCGGAATTTGATGGCTCTTACGGTTAGCGCCTCATTAATAAACTTTCAAATTAACGGGTTCTTCAAAAGGCGGCTGTTATTTACCCACGTTTCCAGGAGAAAACCCCAGGGCGGACGCACCATGGCTGTCGATCTGAGCAAGCCTGTCTTGGTCGTCGATGATTACAACACCATGATTCGCATCATGCACAACCTGCTCAAGCAGCTCGGGTTTGAGGAGGTGGATGACGCAAACGATGGCTCTGCGGCACTCACCAAATTGCGCAAACGCGAATACGGGCTGGTGATTTCCGATTGGAACATGGAGCCAATGACCGGATTTGCACTGCTTCAGCAGATGCGCGCCGACCCTTCGCTCGCCGATATTCCGTTTATAATGGTGACTGCGGAATCGAAGACTGAAAACGTGATCTCGGCGAAGAAGGCAGGTGTGTCCAACTACATCGTCAAACCATTCAACGCGCAGACGCTGAAAAACAAGATTGACGCCGTCTTTGGCGATTCCGAAATTCCTGCTCCGGCCGCGTGAGAACTACCACCTGAGCTCGCGCATGACAGCTCTGGGCATCCCGCCCGCGGCAGCAAATGTTGCGACCAGCGCGGCGCTATCCGGGCGCTCGCGCCCGCCGAGTTCCTCGGCATGAATTCCGGAGGTGATAAAAAGGAAATCAACGCCAATCATTCGCGCCCCCTTGAGATCGGTCCGCACCGAATCTCCTATGGCAAGTACGCGATTTAATGAAATCTTGTGGCCTGTGGCCGCCGCCGCCTTTTCAAGAGACAGGTCGTAGATCGGACGGTACGGCTTTCCTGCATAGAGGACCTCGCCGCCCATGGTCGCGTAGAGATCCGCAATGGCACCGGCGCAATAGACAAGCCTCGAACCGCGCTCGACGACTAGGTCGGGATTTCCGCAGACCATGAAAAGCCTGCGCGCCAACATAACCTCGAGCTTCGCGCGATAGTCTTCCGGCGTTTCCACTTCATCATCTTCAAGCCCGGTGCAAACCACGTAATCAGCTGACTCCAAAGAAGCGAACCGCACGTCGCGACTGCTGAAAATGGAACGGTCACGCTCAGGACCGAGGTGATACAAGGACTGACCACGACGCTGCTCGATAATGCTGCGTGTGACATCGCCGGAAGAGACAATCCCGTCGAAGGCTTCGCGAGGGCAATGCAGCCGTTCCAGTTGACGGATGACCTGCTCGCTCGGGCGGGGAGCGTTCGTGATGAATATTACGGTCCGGCCCTGTGCGCGCATGCGCATCAGCACATCGCAGGCATGCGGAAAGACCGAGATGCCGTTGTGAATGACACCCCAGACGTCACACAAGAGAACATCGTAGTCAGCCGCGAGTGCCGAAAATCCGGCAATCAAGGGCGGCAGGCCTTTGTCCATGAACTCTTCTTCTCCGGCAGAGCGCAGTAGTGGCGGCGCAACCGGGCGTCAAGATCCATTCATTTTGAAGCAATCATCCGACCGAAGCATCGGCCGCGATCAGCACGCCGGCACTTTCACCCGCGGGTTTGACAACCTCCGAAGCTGTCCCGTGCAATGCTTCGGCCCTGACCGGACGCGGCGGCGAGAACAGAAAGCCTTGCCCGAACCGGACATCGTAATCCAAAAGGTCGACAACGGTCGTTTCGCTTTCGATGCGTTCCGCGATGAGATCAATGCCGAAGCGTGCCATCAGATCCGAAAGGTCTTCGGGGTCGATGTCATTGTAGGAGCCCGCCACCTTATTGAGGAGGAGCCTTGCAGGGACCTTTACAAAACGAAAAGAGCGATCGGCAAGGTCCTTCGGCTCGATCCGCAGGTCGGTCACATGATCGAGTGAAAAGCGAAAACCACGCTCCGCCAGCGCCGCCAAACTCTCATGCTCAATCGCGCCGAAATTCCGATAGGCTTCCTGCGTGAATTCGAACATCAGAGAGGCCGCAAGTACGCGATTGGCTTCCATAAAGTCCAGTATTTGCCGAAACACGACCGTGTCGTTGAGAGTGGCGTTGCTGAGGTTGCAGAACAGTCCCACGTCACGACTCTTCAGCAGAAGACGACGCGTGACCTGCACGCAACGAAAGACCGCGAGATTGTCGATCTTCGGCATCAAGCCGACGCTTTCGGCAATGTCCATGAAATCCAGAGCGGGAATGACATCGCCATCTTCAGTGCGCAGTCGCGACATCGCTTCGTAATATCTCACCTTGCGCTGCGGAAGGGTGACGATTGGCTGAAGATAAAGATCGATACGATTGTCCTCTGCAGCTTTCGCAACCAGATCGGCAATTCTTTCGCGCGAAAGGCCGCGAAAATGCTCACTCCCACTTGCCGCTTCGGCTCCGGTCACTGCCAGGGGGGCTTGAATGGCATGGGCACCATTGTTTTTCGTGGCGGCCGGCACCGCGCGTACGGACAGGGCTCCTTGCTTTTGCAAGGCGGCCGCATGGCTCGCGACAGTTTCGGCAATTTGCTTGACCAATGCGCCTAGTTCGCCAATTTCTGCCGCGAGTGGATCCGCGCCGCCTCGCGGCTTTTGAACAGCTGCCGAGATCTTCAGCTCCATTGCATTGAGCCGACGGGAGGTCTCCGCAACTTGTCGGGCGAGATCGGCCGTACCTCGTGACAGATCAGCGATCTGGTCACCAAGGTCGACTCGATCACGCAACCGGCTGCCAACCGTATTGAAAAGTGCCATGCCGGTGAGCAACCCCACCGCAACGATCGCAGATGTGCTCGCATCAAAACTGAATCCGAGATACAGCACAGCTCCGATGGAGGTGGCGATAAGCACCATACAAACCGCAATGAAGATGGCGCTGATACGACGCATGCTGTTTATCCCCGGCCGTGCCCAACGGCCTGCGCAACCAGTTAAATGTTCCCTGATTCGCGCGGTGGTAATCTAATGTCTACGACGGCCCGCCTTCGCGCAACTCGAACTGCTGATATGGTAGCGCGAAAACGCCTGTTATTCGCAGAAACCTGAAATAATTTTTTGGACCTGCATCCCATGTCCAAACTTGGACGCTTTTTGGCATTGGATCGAATTGCTGACGATCCGCAACGGGCGCTTGCGGTGATTCTGCTCATGCACGCAGGCGTGTGGACTCTCCTCCCGAGCTTGCTTTATCCAAATTTACCGCTCGACCTCATTGAGGCACTCACCTACGGGCGGGAATGGCAGCTCGGATACGACAAGCTTCCGCCTTTGCCATGGTGGCTCGTCGAAATCGTTTATCGCGCCGTCGGTCACGATTTTGCTTATTACCTGCTGGCGCAGGCCGCAGTCGTCCTCGCCCTCTGGCTGGTCTGGCTCACTGCGCGTCCGCTCACCGGCCCTCTCGGAGCGCTAGTAGCGGTACTGATCGCCGATGGCTTGCACTACTTCAATTACACAGCGGCGAAATTTAATCACGACGTGATCCAGCTGCCGTTCTGGGCCCTGGCCGGCTTCGCGTTTCATCGCGCCTTGCGCGGCGGCCGGATGGGTCACTGGCTGCTGCTTGGGTTGGCCGTGGGCGCATCGTTGTGGGCAAAATATTTCGTGGTAGTGCTCGCAATACCGCTGTTCTTTTCCATGCTCCTCGACAGCGATGCGCGCAAGGCCTTGAGGACCCCGGGGCCGTATCTGGCGGCCGTAGCGGCGCTCCTCATAGCGTCTCCGCATCTTGTCTGGCTCGTGCGGAACGATTTTTTGCCCTTTGCCTACGCCGAGCACCGCGCAATACCTTCGCGCGGACTGATCGATCATCTGTGGCATCCATTGCAATTCCTGCTGGGCCAAGCCTTTTTCCTGATTCCGTCAGCCATTATCGCCGCTCCGCTGTTCTTTCCGCGAGAAAAGACCGGAATGCGGTCGCTCAGCTTCGACCAGCGAATCGTGATCTGCCTTGCGTTCGGCCCTGCCACAGCCGTCATCGCGCTTTCGGCCCTAACAGGCCGAGGGACCGTCGCAATGTGGGGCTATCCCTTATGGCTGTTCCTGGGCGTCTTTCTCGTGATGGCGTCCCGCCAATTGCCCGAGGGACGACGGCTTGCGCGGGTTCTCACGAGTTGGTGGGTCGTATTCGTGGGGCTTGTGGTCGCGTTCATTGTCAATTACGCGCTTCTTCCCCGCTATGATCACCGCTACCGGGCGGTGTTTTTTCCGGGCAGCAACCTCGCACGAGAACTGTCGGAGCGATATCGCTCTGCGACCGGCAGACCCATCTTCTACGTGATCGGCAGCATGTGGGTTGCCGGCAATATCGCGCATTATGCACCCGAGCACCCGCGGGTGCTGATCGATGGCAAGCCGGAGCGGGCACCATGGATCGATCTCTCAGACCTCAGGACAAAAGGCGCGATCGTGGTGTGGACGGCTGGCGATCTCAATGCGGTACCTGTCGGATTGCGGACTGTTGCGGCAGATGCCTCGGTGCAGCCTCCATTTCTGCTCCGGTATCTGCGTGGTGACTCCAGCCTCTACGTCGGTTGGGCGATCCTGCACCCGAGACCCTCTTTTGCCCGCTATCCCGCAGCCGTGGCGCGCTGAAGCTTCTGGTCGCTGACGACGCGTCCATCAAGCAATTCTATGCGGCGGTCCATACGGCCAGCGAGGCCGAGATCGTGAGTGACGGCGACAACGGTTTTGCCCTCACTGTCCACCAGTTCGCGCAGCACCTGGAACACCTGCTCGCTCGCTTTAGAATCAAGGGAACCGGTTGGCTCGTCAGCAAGGATGATAGGCGGTTCATTGGCAAGAGCCCGTGCGACCGCAACCCTCTGCCGCTGGCCGCCTGAAAGTTGGTCGGGTCGCTTGTCCACGTGATCGGCGAGCCCCAGCGAGCCGAGGAGCTCCCGCGCGCGCCGGCGCATCGTCGGCACCGGAATTCGGGCCAGAGCCCGCATCGGCAGCATGACATTATCCAATATCGTGAATTCCGGCAGCAGAAAATGAAATTGAAACACGAATCCGAGCAGGGAAAGGCGTATGAACGCACGCTCTTCTTCCTCCATGTGCGCAGTTGCCCGGCCGCGAATCAGGACCTCGCCCGACGTCGGCAGATCAAGAAGTCCGAGGAGATAAAGAAGGGAGGATTTCCCTGATCCGGAGGGACCGGTAATGGCGACGAATTCATTCTCGCGGATACTCAAATCGATGTCTTGCACCAGAGTGGTCGGGACGATGCCCGGCAGGATGCGTGTCACGTTGCGCGCTTCGATAAGGCTAGTCCGGCTCGCGGTTCCCGCCTCAGCGCTCACGTGGCACCCCGAATAATATCGACGGGATGTACCCGTGCGGCTTTGCGTGCGGGCCAATACCCAGCGACGGCCGAAGAGGCGAGCGCAACGCCCGCAGCGAGCAGATAGTGGAGATATGAATAAGCAAGCGGCAGCCGGTCGGAGTCAATAAATGGACTTTTGATACGGATGACACCGAGCCCTCGACACAGCAGATAGCCCAGCAAGAATCCAAAAAGACCGCCGATCAACCCGATAATCAGGGCCTCGACTACGAAGATGGCGCGCACGGTGAATTCGCTTAGCCCCAACGATTTCATGATCGCGATGTCGCGCGCCTTCTCGTGCGTGATTGTCGCGATGATATTGTAAGTACCGAAACTCGCGACCAGCAGAATTGCACCGACCACTGCGTACACGATCATGTTCCGGATAATGAAGCTACTGAGCAGATCTTCGTTCGCTTCTTGCCAGGACACCGACTTGTATCCTGTCTCGTTTTCTATTCGCATCGCAATGTCGCGCGCAGCCAATGGATCGCGCAAACGAATCCTCAATTCGTTGATGAGACCAGTCTGTTTCGAGAGGATTTGCGCCGTCTTGATCAGCACATAAGCGGTGCGTTCATCAAGGCTGCGCACACCCGAATGGAAAAATCCCACCACTTGGGCGTTGATGCGCGCGCCTTCACTAGTCTGAACGGTGATATTGGCTCCGATTCGCGCACCGATACGACTTGAAAGCGCGTCGCCGATAATGATTGCATTTGTCGCACGGAAGAGCGCATTGACCGTCGCTCCGCGCATCTGCTTTGGAAGATCGGAGATTTTGGGCTCGCGGTTCGGGTCAATCCCAACGATATTTACGGCCACATCCTGGCTCGCATAGCGAATAATGCCGGGCACTCTGACCGAAGGCCCGACTTCGCCCGGGAGCCACGCTTCCAGAGCCGCCATGGTTGCCAGCGGATTCTTTATGCCTGGCCGACGCGCTTGAGGCGTCAGGCCATGGATCTCGGCGCTCGCAAAAAACTTCTCGGCAGGCTGCGGAGGTGGGCTCCGCCTCTCGTCCGAAACAGTGATATGCGCCAATGTGTCGACGAGCCGTTGGGTGAAATCGTTCTGCGATCCCTCCATCAACGAGGCCATCATGATCGAAAATCCCACCCCGGTCGCAACCCCCGCGACCGCAAAGCCGGTCTGTCGGACACGACTGCGGACATGCGTCCATGCGATTTCGAAAATGAGGTTCATTGACTTGATACCACGCGTATACGCGCACCATCCTTGAGATCTGTCGCAGCCGGAGTGACCACCCGCTCGCCCTCGGAAAGCCCGGAGAGAATCTCAACCGTGCGGGTGCCTCGAATGCCGACGCTCACCTCGCGGCGCACGGCCCGGGAGTCGTGTACGACGAAAACGGCATTGCCTCTGAGCGCGTCAGCCGGAATCAATAGGGCGTCCGGCTTTTCCCGTGAAATGATGTTGGCTTCGACGCTCATTCCCGGCTGGAGAGGCGTGTCGTCGGGCAATGCCATCTTCACTCGGAACGTCTTCGCCGTCACATCGCCCATCGGCGTGATTTCGCTGACCTTGCCTTCGAGTCTCCGGTCCGGAAACGCATCGGTGCGAAAAAGCACGGTTTGCCCGACGGCGACGCGGGGAACATCCTCTTCATTGACCTCGGCCACGACGTGCAATGGCTTGGGCACGCCGACACGGAAAAGAATCTGTCCAGCTTCGGCGATCTCGCCAATTTCGCCGTCCCGCCGCAGGACAACCCCGTCCATCGGCGAAACAATGGTATAGTCTGAGATTTTCTCGCTCTGCACGGCGATGAGGGCCTGTACCGTCTGAAGGTCCATGGCCGCGCGCTCATATGCCTGAGTTGTCGTGGAGCCACGCGCAATAAGGTCGGTCACGCGCGACATTTCGCGCTTGAGAAATTCCTCTCGCGCTTTCAATTCCCTCAGTCCCGCTTCGACCTCCCTGCTATCGAGGCGCGCGAGAACGTCACCTTTGCGGATCGTCTTTCCCTCGCAGTAGCAAAGATCGACGATACGGTCGCGGATCAGGCTCGCCACCTTGGCCCACCGCACCGGTTCGACCCCTCCGGTTGCGTAAACGATCTCGACCGCCGTTCCCCGGGTGGCAGTCGCCGCCGCCACCTGGGGTACACGCCCGATGCGCCACCAGCCCGCAATGGCTGCGACCAACAGGACAAGCAACACGAGGGAAAGAAAACGGCGCCGTTTCACGTCATCCTTAAATATCAGCTAAGGCTCTATATTGTTGATCTAGCGCAACAGGCTAGGACGGCGTCGAACTTCAAGTGTAACGTTTAATGTTGAAGTTCAAGCGAGGCTTTTGATAATGCGGGCAAGCTTGTCGAACATCTCGCCGATCTGATCCTCGCTTACGATCAGCGGCGGACTGAGCGCAAGGGTATCGCCCACTGCCCTGAACATAAAATCCTCGGCGAAAAAGCCCCGTTCCAGCGCTTCGATGCCACGCTTGCCAGGCGCGTCGGGCCTGCTCGCCAGATCGATGCCGACCATCAAACCTACGGGACGCACGTCCAGTACATTGGGCAATCCCCTTAGGCCCATCGCAGCCTCCGCCCAGACGGCCTGCAATTCGCGCGCGCGCTCGAACAGGCCTTCTTCGCGGTAGACGTCCAGAGTGGCAAGTCCTGCCGCGCAGGCGAGTGGATGCGCCGAATAGGTGTAACCGTGAAAGAGTTCGATGACGTGCTCCGGCCCTTGCATGAATGCGTCATAGACGTTCTTGCGCACGAGCACTCCGCCCATCGGGACGGACCCCGAAGTGACGCCCTTGGCGAAGGTGATCATGTCCGGAATTACGCCATAACGTTCGGCAGCAAACGCGTAGCCGAGACGGCCATAGCCGGTGATCACCTCATCGAAGATCAGGAGTATGCCGTGCCTGTCGCAAATTGCCCGCAGCCGCTCGAGATAACCCTGCGGCGGCGGCAAAACGCCGGTGGAAGCGGCTACCGGTTCGACAATAACCGCCGCAATGGTCGAAGCGTCGTGGAGCGAGACCAGCCGATCGAGCTCATCGGCAAGATGCGCCCCCCATTCCGGCTCGCCTATGGTGAAGGCTTGCTTTTCGCGATTGTATGTCGTCGCAAGGTGGTCCACTCCGGCCAAGAGTGCTCCGAAGTGCTTGCGGTTATTGACGATGCCGCCGACCGCGATTCCACCAAACCCCACCCCGTGATAACCACGTTCGCGGCCGATCAGGCGGACGCGTGATGCGTTACCGCGCACGTTATGAAAGGCGAGCGCAATCTTGAGTGCAGTGTCCACAGCCTCCGAGCCGGAATTGCAGAAGAAAACATGATCCAGATCGCCTGGAGCCAGCGCGGCAATACGCCCGGCAAGTTCGAACGCTTTGGGATGACTGAATTGAAACGCCGGCGCGTAGTCCAATGTAGCCGCTTCGCGCTGGATCGCCGCGACGATCGGCTCGCGATTGTGACCGGCGTTTGTGCACCACAGGCCGGCTGAACCATCGATCAACTTCCGTCCGTCACTCGCCACGTAGTGCATGTCCTTGGCGCCGACGATGAGACGTGGCCGGCCCTTGAATGCACGATTGGCAGTGAATGGCATCCAATATGGTTCAAGATCGTTCGGGACCGAAGATGCTGCCAGTGCCATCTGACGCCTCGCTTACCGATGCCCTTGTCGAGTACCGCGCATAGCCGGGCCTTCCCGGCTCACCTGGCTCCTGGCCGAGGGCTGATTGGGCTGATCGAGCATTAACCGCTTTCGCGCATAATGACAAAGCAGGAATCCGCTGCTACACGCGGCGCACAATCAACGCGCGACTTGGTCAATGGCAAAGCCGAGCAAGCTCAAAGCCCGCCTTCCCCGCGGCCTCGTCGACCGGGGTCCTGCCGAGATCGCCGCGACAAGGCACATGGTGGAGACCATCCGCGGCGTGTTCGAGCACTATGGCTTTGAACCGGTAGAGACGCCGGCGATCGAATATACCGACGCGCTTGGGAAGTTCCTGCCCGATGAGGATAGGCCGAACGAGGGCGTATTCTCGTTTCAGGACGATGACGAACAGTGGCTGTCGTTGCGCTACGATCTGACCGCTCCGCTCGCACGCTTCGTTGCGCAGAACTTTCAAGCTCTTGCGCTGCCCTATCGCTCGTATCGCTATGGCTGGGTGTTTCGCAACGAGAAGCCCGGGCCGGGCCGGTTTCGGCAGTTCATGCAGTTCGATGCTGACACAATCGGAACCCCGACGATGGCCGCCGATGCCGAGATGTGCATGCTTGCTGCCGACACCATGGAGGCGCTCGGCGTTCAACGCGGCAGCTACGTGGTGAAAGTCAGCAATCGAAAAATTCTAGACAGCGCGATGGATGCGCTCAAGATAGCCGCGGAGAAGCGGCTGACGACGATGCGCGCAATCGACAAGCTCGATCGACTTGGGATCGAGGGCGTGAAGATGCTGCTTGGTCCTGGTCGCAAAGATGAAAGTGGCGACTTCACAAAGGGTGCTGAACTCGATGATGCCCAGATCGGAGGCATTGTCAGCGCGATTACCGAGGCGGGGCGCTCATCAAAGGGAGTGGACACCGCCGGGGAGCAGGAACTCTCGGAAATCGCGTCTCTGGTAAGCGCGGCTGGATATGAGGACCGCATCAGCATCGATAGGACCGTCGTCCGCGGTCTCGAATATTACACGGGCCCCGTTTATGAAGTTGAACTCACGTTCGAGATCAAGGATGACAAAGGTCGGCCGGTGCGCTTCGGTTCGGTCGGCGGCGGCGGTCGCTACGACGGGCTCGTCTCCCGTTTCCGCGGCGAATCGGTGCCAGCGACCGGCTTCTCGCTCGGCGTCTCGCGGCTGCAGGCGGCACTCACCCATCTCGGCAAGATTGGCGAGAGTCCTCCGACCGGCCCTGTGGTCGTGACCGTTTTCGATCGCGAGCGAATTGCGGATTACCAGCGCATGGTATCGAAGTTGCGTGCAGGCAGGATCCGGGCCGAACTTTATCTGGGCAATCCGAAAAATAGCATTGGCGCGCAATTGAAATATGCCGACAGGCGCGGCGCGCCTTGCGCAATCATCCAGGGTGCGGACGAGAAAGCGCGAGGAGAGGTTCAGATCAAGGACCTAATTATCGGGGCCAAGCTGACCAACGCAGCACAACGCGAAGAATACTTGAAGAGGCAGGCAGAAGCGCAATTTGCAGTAAAGGAAGAGGATCTCGTCGACTCCGTCCGTAAATTGCTTGTGCGACACGATATCGCTTACGCCTGAGCTCAGGGCGCACGCCATTCAAATTGTCACGACATTGCTCTCAACCCGATGGCCTTCGTACACATCGAGATTGTAGCCGAGCATCTGCTCTACGGCATCGAAGCTGTCGATGATCGAGACGTATTCAACGACTTTATTGTGGCGGAACTGAATGAAATGAGCGATGCGGTAGCTGATCGCGCGTCCGCCATCGCGCTTTTTGGCGGCCAATCGCCCAAGCACCGCCGCCCGGTCACCATCGACGAGCATCGCTTTAGGGACAAATCGCCGTCCGGACAGGATCGTCGGTATCTCACGGGCCAGCATCTTCATGACGACATCCTTGCCGATGCGCTGGCCGCAGAACGGCAGAATGTCGACGGGACCGCTGATCGTCCAGATCACCTGATCATCGAGGAAGGTTGCGAGACGATCCATTTCGCGGTTCGCCAAGGCGTCGTAAAACGCCTCGACAACCGCCCGGGGGACCGTGGCGCTCGTCAGTTTTGTCGTCTCCATAAAGCCCAGTGAACGTGGTCTGTATTGAAATTCCCTTACTTCACAAAGACCTGTGGTTCGGGCGCCGGATACGGATTTATTAACAACAAAGATCGTTGTGGGCGCAGTCGTTAAGGCCGCCGAGGAAAGATCGTCGAATCCTTAAGGCCGACATGGTAAAGGCCGCCGCGAAGCAGCATAAGCACGGACCGCCGCTCCGGAAGTCGAATGGACGCAAACGCAAAAACGAAATTACGAGCAAATGACAATCGGGCGGAGGCGCTGGTCGCGTCATACGAGCGGGCCGGTTACACACGCCTCACGCCTGCCCTCTTGCAGCCGGCAGAGCCCTTTCTCGATCTCTCCGGTGAGGACATTCGCCGCCGGATTTATCTGACCACTGCGCCCGATGGCAATGAATTCTGTTTGCGTCCCGATCTTACTATCCCCGTGTCACGCGATTACCTCGCTTCGACAGCGGCCGGTAAGCCTGCGAGCTTTTGCTATCTAGGGCCAGTATTTCGTCATCGAAAGGATGGACCTGCCGAATTCCTACAAGCTGGAATCGAGTCTTTCGGACGGTTTGACAAGCCTGCAGCCGACGCGGAGATGCTGTCGCTCGCAATCGAGGCGACCGCGCATTACGGCCTCACTACGCCTGCAATCCAGATCGGCGACGTATCACTTTTTTCGAACTTGATTGGCGGACTTGAGCTGCCGCCCGCATGGAAGCGGCGGCTGGTAAAGGACTTTAACCGCAAAGCCAATCTTGCCCACGATCTGCAGAGGCTTGAGCTAGGAAGCAGCTCGCGTCCCGAATACCAAGGCGTGCTAGCTGCACTCGCCGGTTCCGATCCGCGGGGAGCGCACGCTCTCGTCACGGACCTGCTCTCGATTGCCGGAATCAACGCGGTGGGCGGACGTTCGATCAGTGAGATTGCCGAAAGATTTCTCGAGCAATCCGCTCTGGGCGCCGCGACCAAACTCCCGCGAGACGTGCGGGGGCTGATTGAACGTTTTCTGGCAATCCATGGCAACCCGGACGAAGCTGCTGCCGCGCTTCGTACGCTCGCGGGCGAAATCGCAATCCCGTCGCCATTCGCAGCGGCTCTGGATCAATTCGAAAGCCGCACCGGATTTCTGGAGGCCCGCGGTGTGGACGTGAAGAATCTGCGCTTCTCCACGGCTTTTGGACGAGGATTGGACTACTACACCGGTTTCGTTTTCGAAGTCACCGATCCAGGCCGCACGGGTGACGCACTGGTCGCGGGGGGCCGCTACGACGAACTTCTCGCGCGGCTAGGCGCAAGCGCCCCAATACCTGCCGTCGGTTTCGCCGTCTGGATCGAACGACTCGCCGGCTATGGAGGCGCACCATGAGCGCGCCTCTCGTTCTCGCAGTGCCTGCAAAAGGTCGCCTGCAGGAAAATGCGGAAACGTTCTTCGCACGTGCCGGCCTGATGCTGACCAAGCCGCGTGGCGCGCGTGATTATCGCGGCACCATTGACGGTCTCGACGGCGTGGAAGTGGCCTACCTGTCCGCCGCAGAAATCACGACTCAACTCGCCTCGGGCAGCATCCATCTCGGGGTCACTGGCGAGGACCTGGTGCGCGAGCTGATTGTGGATGCTGACAAGAAGATCGTCTTCGTCGACCGCCTGGGGTTCGGCTTCGCCAACGTGGTTGTCGCAGTACCGCAGGCCTGGATTGACGTGCGCACGATGGCCGATATCGACGATGTCGCCACCGCATTTCGCCATCATCACGGCCGAAAGATGCGAGTCGCCACGAAATACATCAATATGACCCGCGAGTTCTTTTCTACGTACGGGATCATCGACTACCGAATCGTCGAGAGCTCGGGAGCAACGGAAGGTGCTCCTGCGGCGGGAACGGCGGAATTGATCGTCGATATCACAACGACCGGTACAACGCTCGCGGCCAATGGCCTCAAAGTCGTGGACGACGGCACCATCTTACGTTCGCAGGCGAACCTGGTCGCGTCGCGCGGCGCCAGATGGAGCGACAAGGAGCGGGATCTTGCGCGTGTGATCCTCGACCGCCTTGCGGCGCAAGCCCGGGCGCGCTCTTTTCGTGAGGTACGCGCGCGTTTTGCCGCCGGTACCGACGCGCTGGTGGAAAATGCGAAGCGTAGATTTGGCGTACAAACGCCGTTCGGCGGCCCAACGTCCTCCGGTATGCTCACCCTGCACTGCCCGCCCGATCAGGTTTACGCACTAACCAATTTTTTACGCGAGAACGGCGCCGAGGCCGTCGCGGTCGCTGAACTGGGATATGTCTTTTCCCGCGAAAATCCGCTGTTCGCAAAGCTCGAAGCCGGGCTCTAGTCGACACTCTTGTTTCGTCCGCGAAGCATCACAGCGAGAAACATCGCCGCGAGCGACGCCACCAGGGTCGCCAAAAAGATGCTCTGGTAACTGCCGGTCCGGTCGAAGGCCACGGCCCCTAGATAAGCGCCGGCGCCTCCGAAGACCTGGTGCACCATCGTGATCAGACCGGTGATCGCGCCGAGATGGCGCTTTCCAAAGCTTTCGGCGACGAACACGACCGTCAGAGGCGCTGTCACGAGAAATGTAGCGCCGAATACGAGCGCAAAAATCGCCACCGAAAGTGTCGACGGATTCACGATGACTATTGCGAACCCGACGACGCGCGCGGCGAATGCGATTGCGGTAGGCCATGCTGGACCAGCGCGGTCGCTCAACACGCCGCCTGCGACGACTCCGAGAAGCCCGGTCAATCCCATCAGCGCAAGAAGGTTGCCTGCGAGAAACGCGTCGACTCCGCGATCTTGCGCGAAAGCAACGACGTGGGTCGAAACAAAAAAGTCGTCGAATCCACAGACTGCATAAATCACAATCAGCAGCCAGAACCGCCCGGAACGGGTGGCTTCGATGACACCGACACCGTCCTTGGGCCGGTCCGCCTTTGCCTGCAAAGGGGTCGTTTTCGGGAAGGCGGCAATGACCAGAGGAAGTAGCGCGAGATGGACGAGACCAAGGAAAAGAAAGACGGAGCGCCAGCTGGCGATCAGCATCACTGCTGCGAGCGCGGCGATCATCACGAGTTGACCTGCACTCATGCCGGACATCACTGCGGCGTTGGCGATGCCCGTACGTTCGGGAAACGCGCGGGTCACCATTACGCCGACCGGGATCATCGAGGCGGCACCATTGCCGATGGCATAGGCCACGCCGTATAGCGCCAACGCGTGCCATGGTGCGGACATCAAGGTCATAAGGCCGATGCCAATGCCGCTTACGACCAAGCCTGCGGTCAAGACAAGCCTTGGTCCGCTGCGATCGACGACGTAACCGGCGGCAAACATGGCGCCTGCCGAAACGATCTGAAACAGCGCGACGGCAAGCCCCAAATCGCTGCGTCCCCAGCCGAGATCGAAAACAATCGGTCGCAGTGTCAGGCCAACGGCAAAGCGGGATCCGCCGCTGACAAACAGCACCAAAAACCCCGCGATCAAAATGAAGACTGCGCGCCTCACAACGTGGCGTAGTCGATCGGCTTGTGCCGGTCCAGCGTGCGATGCACGGCAGGAAGCGGATATTTCAGCCCGCTGGCGCAGTTGAAAAGCACAACCCGATCCGTTCGCCTGATACGTCCATCCGCGAGGCTTTGCCTGTAAGCGGCATAAGTGGCAGCGCCCTCGGGGCAGAGCAGCAGTCCTTCCTCGCGTGCCATTTCGCCGAGCGCATCAGTGATTTCTTCGTCGGGAACTGCCATCGCGAAGCCACGGCTTTCACGCACGGCACGCAAGATCAAAAAATCACCGATTGCCTGCGGGACGCGAATGCCGGATGCAATCGTATGAGCGTTCTCCCAGCGAGCGGCATGCTCCTTCCCTGCGTTGAAGGCCTTCACGATCGGGGCGCAGCCGGCGGCCTGAACGGCGATCATGCGGGGGCGCTTGCTTCCGATAAAACCTATCGCCTCCAGTTCCGCAAAAGCCTTCCACATGCCGATCAGTCCGGTGCCACCGCCTGTCGGATAAAAGATCGCGTCCGGCAGCTCCCAACCGAGCTGCTCGGCGAGTTCAATTCCCATCGTTTTCTTGCCTTCGATCCGGTAGGGCTCCTTCAACGTCGAGGTATCGAACCACCCGACTTTCTCCTTGCCTTCGGCGACGATCTTGCCGCAGTCGTCGATGAGGCCGTTCACGCGATAAACGGCGGCGCCTTGCAGTGCAATTTCACTGACATTCACCTCCGGCGTATCTTCCGGGCAGAAAACCGTAGTCCTGATGCCGGCACGCGAAGCGTAGGCAGCCAGCGCCGCTCCGGCATTGCCGTTTGTCGGCATAGCCATATGCGTGATGCCGAGCGCCTTGGCCATTGACACGGCCATCACCAGGCCTCGGGCCTTGAACGAGCCAGTCGGAAGGCGGCCTTCGTCCTTCACCAGGATCTCGCCACTGCCGAGCTTTGCAGCGATGCGCGGAGTTCGAATCATCGGAGTCATCACTTCACCGAGACTCACAATGTCCTCGTTCCTGCGCACCGGCAGCATCTCGCGATAGCGCCAAAGATCGGCCGGACGCCCGGCAAGGATTTCCTTGCTTAATACCTTGCCCACCCCCGCAAGATTGTAGCGCACGAGCAGCGGTTTCCCGGCGCGGGACAAATTGTGCACCCTGTCGGCTTGGTGCCGTTCGCCCGTCATTGCACATTCAAGATGCGTGACGAAATTGGGAAGCGCGGCAGTCAGGTTGCTGTCGTGATGCATCAATGGTGCCACTCTAGCCGATGTCGCTCCTCGGCTTGCGTTTGCGAAATACGACGAAATGCGACAACGAAAAATTGACCGCAAAGCTCACCAGGATCGAGACGAGCTTCGCGACCAGAAGGGGCATCGCATATGACAGCGCGAGCAGAGTCGCCGTGCTCGAGACCATCCCCGCGATCCCCGACACGACAAAAGCTGCATAATCGCGCCAACGCAGAATTCGCCCGGACTCGGGGCCAAATGTAATAAAGGAATTCATGATGTATGAGCATGTTACGGCGACAAGCCAGGCCAGAACGTTGGCCGGAACCAGCGGCCAGTGAAAATAGGTGACCCCGGTCCAGAATATGCTGAAATCGACACCCGTGTTCACGAGCCCGACAAGTGCGAAACTGGCGGCTTTCAGAGCGATCGCCCTTTCGCGCCAGGCGAGCACGAGACGGTCAAGGATGTTCCGGAGAAGAGGTGGGATCATTGCCGCGCCGCTTAGCACGACGAGCCGCGGCCCGGTAGGGCACACGCGACAGCACCGGTCGTCGTGCGGTATAGAACGCTCTCGCGACTAGCCTTACGGACCGAGAAGATGCCAGTGAAGCCAACGAAACCAGGAATGCGCAGGCGATCGTCCTCGGGCGAATCGGTCATGTCGATTGTCGTGCCTGTCTTCAATGAGGCGCTTGGCCTTCCTGGTCTGCATGAACGGATCGCTGAAGCAGCAAGGTTCCTGCAAACCAACCGCGGCCTGAGCGTTGAGGTCGTGTATATCGATGACGGCAGTCAAGATGATAGCAGTGACGTGGCGAAGACGTTGCCGGCGGCCGACCTAGGCGTCCAGGTCGTTACGTTGTCGCGCAACTTTGGCAAGGAAGCGGCATTGCTTGCCGGACTCGACCACTCCCGTCCTGGCGCCATTCTTTTCATGGACGGAGACGGTCAGCATCCGCCGAATATGATCGAGACTCTTGTCGCACGCTGGCTCGATGATGGATATGACGTGGTCTATACCGCGAAGGCACATCGAGAAAACGAGCCCTGGATGCGGCGCGCGGGGGTCTACCTTTTTTACACGCTGCTCAATTGGGGTGCACGACACCGGATTCCGGAGGATGCTGGCGATTTTCGCCTGCTCTCGCCGCGCGCAGCCGAAGCGCTGCGCCAGATGCCGGAGCGGAATCGATTTTTCAAAGGCTTGTCGAGCTGGATAGGGTTTCGACAAGTTCGCGTCGACTATGAACCGGCTGCTCGCGAGCATGGGGAGACCAGCTGGAATCTGCGCCGCCTGATCGGACTCTCGATCGAAGGCCTGACATCGTTTTCGGTGGCACCACTGCGTGTTGCCAGTCTGCTGGGCGTCGTGCTCGCGGTCACGGCACTCTTTTTCGGCAGCTGGATCGTTCTGGAAACGCTGCTCTACGGGAAAGACGTGCCCGGCTATCCTTCGCTGGTGGTCAGCGTGATGGTGATCGGCGGCGTGCAGCTTATCTTGATCGGGGTACTCGGCGAGTACATCGGCAAAATGCTGTCCGAAATCAAAGGGCGCCCGGTTTATTTCGTTGCCGAGCACACTGTGAAGCGCGCGAGCGAATCGGCCAAGACTCGGCCCGCAACGCCACGCGCAGCAGAATAGTCGTCGTATGCAATCGAGAACCCGGCGCATTTGGTTGTGTGCCGACGATTATGGGATTTCTCCAGGAGTCAGCACCGGCATCCGAGAATTGATCGCCCGCGAGCGCCTCAACGCCACCTCAGTCATGGTGGTCGCGCCGCATTTCGATGCAAATCAGGCCTCGGCGCTTCAAGCATTGAATTCAGGCAAGAAACGCGCGGCGCTGGGTTTGCATGTCACACTGACTGCCCCGTTCAAGCCGCTCACCGAAGCATTCGCGCCGATGCACCAGGGCGCATTTCCGCCGCTGGCTACGCTCCTGCGCCGGACGGCGGCGCGACGGCTGCACATGGACCTGCTGGTGCACGAAATCTCCGCACAACTTCGACGATTCCTGAATGTTTTCGGTCGCGCACCCGATTTTGTCGACGGACATCAGCACGTGCAGCTATTTCCTCAAATCCGCGATGCATTCCTCAAGGTAACTGCGGAAGGAGCCCCAGACGCATGGGTCAGGCAGTGCGGTCGAGCGGCCCGGCTCAGGCGGCTTCACGACCAGAAGGCCCTGACACTTGACATTTTGAGCTTGGGCTATCGCCGGAAGGCGAAAAAGCTCGGGATCAAGGTCAATCGCGCTTTCGCCGGAACATACGCTTTCGGTCGACGCGCGCAATTTGCGGACCTGTTTCCTCGTTTTCTCTCCGGCCTGCCGGATGGCGGCCTGGTCATGTGCCATCCAGGGTTTGTCGATGCGGAGCTGAAAGCGATCGATTCACTCACCGATCTGCGCGAGCAAGAATTCGCCTTTTTTGCTTCCGATGCTTTCCCGGAAATAATGGCCGCCCACAGCGTTGAGCTTGAGCGCCCGCGCTAGGAAGCCCGGTTGGCGGCGACAGCGCGGAATGTGCGATGCAACAAGGGGAGGACAAGATGACCCCGCAAGAACGCCAGCTGGTCGATCAGCTGATTGAGCGCCTGTCCCAGGTCGAAGGAAATCCACGAGACGCCGAAGCAGAAGCTGCAATCAAGGAGGGGCTGATTCGAGCTCCCCATGCGGTCTACGCCCTCGTCCAGACCGTCCTCGTTCAGGATGAAGCGCTCCGCCGGGCGGATGCCCGCATCCGGGAATTGAGCGGCGGTGCGGAAGAGCCTGCGAGCGGCGGATTTCTCGATACGATGCGACAGGCACTTTCCGGTCGGAGCGCGAACACGTCTGTGCCGAGCGTGAGCACCACGCGCGATCAGGACCCGCGCTGGAACAGCGGCCCGGCAGCGGCCGCCGGTGCGCCGATGGCTGGCGGCTCCTTTCTCGGAACCGCCGCGGCGTCGGCCGCTGGGGTGATCGGGGGAGCCTTGCTGCTCAATAGTATCAGTTCAATGTTCACTAGAGGCGGCACTGCTTTCGCGGGCACATCTCCATGGAGTCCATTAGGCGATGACAGTGCTCACGGCGGCAAACTCTCGCAAGATGCAGGTATCAACGAGATCGGAAGCGCTGCCCGCGATGATGCGAAGTCGGCCGGGCTCTTCAACGATCACGACAACGACGACAGCGCCACCCAGGATGATTCCGCCGATTTTGTGGATGAATTCGAGGGTGATCCCGCCGGCGACTTCAATGGTGATTTCGGCGGCGGCGAGGACGTCTGATCTGTTAGAGAACGATGACCTTAGTCCCAACTCTGACGCGCTCGTAAAGATCGATGACATCCGCATTCTGCATGCGAATGCATCCGGACGAGACATTCCTGCCGATCGTCCAGGGCTCATTCGAGCCGTGAATGCGATAAAGCGTAGAACCGAGATAAAGCGCGCGAGCACCGAGTGGATTATTCGGCCCGCCTGGCACGAAGTGCGGCAGATAAGGCTGCCGCTTCAGCATTTGGGTTGGAGGCACCCAGTCTGGCCATTCCTTCATCGCCGAAATGGCATGAACGCCCGACCAGGTAAATCCGGGGCGGCCAACGCCAATACCGTAGCGGATCGCTTTGCCGCCGGGCTCAACCAGGTAGAGAAAATGATTCGGAGTGTCGATGACGATCGTACCGGGCGATTCCTTGCCCTCATAGGCAACTTCGCGGCGCAGGTAACGAGGATCAAGTCGAGTATCCGATCGCCGCTGCTCTTCCATTGGATCGAGCGCTGACGAATTGGCGTACATTGGCGCAGCGTAGTTATTCTGATCGTCTCGCGTGAGTGGCGGACCAAACCACTGGTTCCGTGAAGTCCGGCTCGCCTGCGGAGCGGAGTCACCGAACAAAAATTCGATGAATCCTTTCCCAAGATCCGGGCGCTGCGGCGCAGCCAGATCCTGGCGCTCTTGCCCTTCTCCTCTTTTGTCGAAAAACGGCTGAGCCCACGCAACGCTTGAGACCATAGCCAGAGCAATTGCAAGAACAGTCCGACACCGCATCGCCAGCATCCCGAATATTGATCGATGCGCCGAAGTTAAAATCGCAAACGCACACCCAATGGTAAATTGGCGTCAACCACGAATCGTTATGGTAAATGCGCGGTTTCTAGCGCGTTTAACGGCCATTAATCCCACGCTTGGTAAAAGGCCTTGAACTTTCAGGGCCACGAGACGTGCAGCGCAAAGTTTTTCGCATCGAGACAATAGTCCCGCGATCAGGCGGCCACCGCAGCTTCGGCGGCTACTGAGCCGCATTGCAGAGGAGAGCTCGCCCTGATCCAATATGCGCTCGAGCAGAATCGGCTTATCCTCTCCACGGTCCTCCATGAGGGAAGCGACCGCCGAATGACACGCGCGGCCGGCGAGCTTGCCGCTGCCATCGAAAGCATGGAAGGGCCAACGCAAAAGGTCTTGGCTTCCACCGAGTCGATCGACGAGTGTGCCCTCGCGGTCGCCTTGAACGATGATTATCATCAAGGTCTGGCTCAGGATGTGCAGGATCATGTCGTCCGCATCTACAAAGCCTGCAACTTTTCAGGATTTGGCCGGACAGCGTATTGGCAAGGTGATCACCACGTTGATGAAGATGGAAGAACTGGTAGCCGGTATGATCGCCCGTTGCGGCCTTTTGGCAACTGATCACGCTTCATCGGGAGCGAGCGATCATGAGAAGCGCTTCGTCAATGGGCCTCGACTGGACGGCGAGAGCGGCCATGCCACTCAGCAGACATCGACCTGATGTTCGCCTAGTTCGGGCGACGGAGAAAAACGAAACAAATCAAAGCGAGCGAGGCAAACGCGGCTGCCAGTGCCAGCGCGCTCATATCCGACGCGTGTTCGACCACGAAAGCCATCACTAGTGGGGCGACGGACTGCATCAGGAGAAACGGACCGGCAAGTCTGCCCATGAGATGTCCATACCCTGATGCTCCGAATAGGGCCAAAGGTACTGCCCCGCGCGCGATAGTGATCAAACCATTTGCGCCGCCGAACATAACTGCAAAAGTCGCGGCGGTCGCGACCGAGACGCCGAACAGAGTAATCATCAGGAAGGCGCAGAGAAAACAGGTGAGCGCTAGTCGCGCGATCCAGAGCGGATGCACATTCCGCCCGAATGCGAACTCGACGAGGCGGGAGGCGACCTGCGCCGGCCCGAACAATGCGCCGATCCACACAACCGTCGCCGGCTCGATCCCAGTGCGGGTGAAAATCGCGAGCAAATGTGCCGACAGTCCAGATGGAACGAAGGCGTAGGATGCGAATGCCGCAGCTACGAGCACAAACGGCAACCCGTGCGGACGTAGCACTTTCAAGGCTGTTCCCGATCCGGGCGAGATTTTGAGATCGGATTCGAACCGTGTGCGCGGTAACAGGAATGCGTGAAGCGGCGCAGAGATGAATGCCAGAAGGGCAGCGTAAACCAGATAAGTTCCGCGCCACTGGAGACTTTCCAACAGCACGTGCGTGGCGGGCCAGCTGACGGTCGACGCAAATCCTCCCGCTAGAGTAAGTGCGGTAATCGGTCGTCGTGCGGCGGTGCCGAACATCCGGCCGAGCGTTGCAAAAGCAGAGTCGTAGAGGTTCGCTGCCATTGCGATGCCGAGGATCAGCCACACCGCGTAGTACAGGAGCGCACGGTCGGCGACGGTGATCAGCGACAAGCCAACCGCCCCAATCAGCGAACCGAGCGCCATAATCACGTGCCCACCGTAACGGTCGATGGCCCGACCTACATAGGGCGCGGCGAGACCTGCAACGAGAAGGCCGAATGAAAAGCCGCCCATCGCGAACGACATCGACCAACCATGCTCGGCAGCGATAAGGGGTACGACCAGAACCGGCGTATAGAAAATGGTCCCCCAGGACAGGATCTGGGTGATGCCAAGCACCGGCACGGCGCGCCAGGGGCCTTCAATGAACTCGCGTGCGGCGATCATCAGCAGCCGTTCCGGAAGACAGTGCCCTTCGACACCGTAGCACGTCCACACACGGGTCTTTGGTCCCGAAATCTTCGTTCAGATGGTGAGAAGGAAGCTCAGTTTACCGCGTCGATCGTGCCGCCGGCTTGGGCTTAGCCTGACGTTTGGCTCCTTCGGCCCCGCACCGAACGTAGACCATGGTGCCGTAGCGTCCCTGCACCTCCGGATCCATCCAGCGCAAAATGAGGACACGGCCGTTGAAGGAGACCACTTCGCGATCCTGCGCACTGCCCGGCTCCGTATCGGCCGGCCCGACGAAAGTTTTCCCGCCGGGAGCTCCCTTCAATCGCAGCTCCGTCGGCGTGGCCTGATCGGCAAGGTGCATCATGACGCCACCGGTGGGGCCGAGCGTGATCACATAAGGCTGCCTGCACTGACCCGTTGCGGCGGCCTCTGTCCGGGCGCGATCCTCTTCCTTGTGGTAGGCGGCGAGTCCCCAGCGACCGACGATATCCTGCGGCGGGAATGCGGGCGGCAGCGTCGGCACCACCGCGGGCGCTGCCGGCTGCTCAGGTTGAGGTCCTGTGGCGCAGTTGGAGAGAGAAACGGCAAACAGGACGAGAAAAGCGGCGCGCAGAACTGCGTGACGAGCGGGGAAATTCATTCCGACTCCTTGCGAGGCAGGCGCTGACTTTGAAGGGCAATGGCATGCGGCGCAAGCGCGCTCTCGCCGACTGTGGCGCCCACGATACGACGAACCAAGCTTGACATGCGCAGGCGAAACCAATATTTCCGGCCGAGGCATTGGCACTCGCGATGCAAGAGTGCTAAGAAGCTGACAAACCGATAGATTTGTACCACGAGACGCGCATTAGCGCCGCGAGGAAATCCATGGCCAAAACCAAATTCCGTCCACTCCACGACCGTGTGGTCGTGCGACGCATCGAAGCCGAAGAGAAGACCAAAGGCGGGATCATTATTCCCGATACCGCCAAAGAGAAGCCCCAGGAAGGTGAAATCGTCGCTGTTGGCCCTGGTGGTCGCGATGAATCGGGCAAGCTTATCCCGATCGACGTGAAGCCCGGCGACCGCGTCCTCTTCGGCAAGTGGTCTGGAACGGACGTCAAACTCGATGGCGAGGAATTCCTGATCATGAAGGAATCCGACATCATGGGCGTTATCGCCTGATCTCCAAACCCGAGCAGATGCTCCAAAGTCAGGGTCGGAATGTTTCCGGCCGTTACCGTTTGGGAGTCTCTTCAGAGTCGCCGGGTTACCCGGCAATGACCACGGAAATTAACGCGCTTCAACCCCCGGAGTAATTTGAAATGGCTGCCAAGGACGTAAAGTTTTCAGGCGAGGCGCGCGACAGGATGTTGCGCGGCGTGGATACTCTTGCAAATGCCGTCAAAGTCACCCTCGGCCCCAAGGGTCGCAACGTGGTGCTCGACAAGAGCTTCGGTGCACCGCGTATTACTAAAGACGGCGTGACAGTTGCTAAGGAAATCGAGCTGGAAGACAAGTTCGAAAACATGGGCGCGCAAATGGTGCGCGAAGTCGCTCAGAAGACCAACGATCTTGCCGGCGACGGCACCACGACAGCGACCGTACTTGCGCAGGCAATTGTGAAAGAAGGCGCAAAGTCCGTTGCTGCGGGTATGAATCCGATGGACCTCAAGAGGGGCATCGACATCGCCGTGCATGCGGTGGTCAAGGACATCGAAAAACGCGCGAAGAAGGTCGGCTCTTCTTCCGAGGTCGCCCAGGTTGGGACCATTTCCTCGAATGGTGATGCGACCGTCGGCAAGATGATTGCTCAAGCGATGCAAAAAGTCGGCAATGAGGGCGTCATTACCGTCGAAGAGGCCAAGGCTCTCGAAACAGAAGTTGAGATCGTCGAGGGCATGCAGTTCGACCGCGGTTACATTTCGCCCTACTTCATCACAAACGCCGAAAAGATGCTGGCCGAGCTCGAGGATGCCTATATCCTCCTGCATGAAAAAAAGCTTTCCGGGTTGCAGTCAATGCTGCCTGTTTTGGAAGCCGTGGTGCAGTCGGGGAAGCCGCTCGTCATAATCGCCGAAGACGTTGAAGGCGAAGCGATCGCTACTCTGGTGGTCAACAAACTGCGTGGCGGGCTGAAAGTTGCCGCAGTGAAAGCTCCCGGATTCGGCGATCGGCGTAAGGCGATGTTGGAAGACATCGCGATCCTAACCGGCGGTCAGCTGATTTCGGAAGACCTCGGCATCAAGCTCGAGAACGTTACAATCGGAATGCTTGGCCGCGCGAAAAAGGTCATCATCGAGAAAGAGAAGACCACGATCGTACACGGCGCCGGGAAGAAGGCCGACATTGAGGCCCGCGTCGGACAGATTAAGGCGCAGATCGAGGAAACCACATCGGACTACGACCGCGAGAAGCTGCAGGAGCGGCTGGCTAAACTCGCGGGGGGCGTGGCCGTGATCAAGGTCGGCGGCGCCACGGAGGTAGAGGTCAAAGAAAAGAAAGATCGGGTCGAAGATGCGCTCAATGCGACCCGCGCTGCTGTCGAGGAAGGCATCGTGCCCGGCGGCGGTGTCGCGTTGCTGCGGGCCAAGAAGGCCGTCGGCCGCATCCACGACGAAAATCCCGACGTTCAGGCTGGCATCAATATCGTGCTGAAGGCTTTGGAAGCGCCGATCCGCCAGATTGCGGAAAATGCCGGCGTGGAGGGCTCGATCGTTGTTGGCAGGATCGTCGAGAACAAATCCGAGACCTTTGGCTTCGATGCACAGAACGAAAAATACGTGGACATGGTGGACGAGGGCATTATCGATCCGGCCAAGGTCGTACGCGCCGCTCTGCAGGACGCAGCCTCGGTGGCCGGCTTGCTGGTGACCACCGAAGCCATGGTGGCTGAGTTGCCCAAGGAGCCCGCGCCCGCGATGCCCGCGGGCGGCGGAATGGGTGGTGGGATGGGCTTTTAACCCGATCGTCTGATCGCAAGCTGCATCACCGTAAGGGCGCGGGTCAGACCGCGCCCTTGTTTTTTTGTGGCTCTGCTTTCGAGGCGAAGACTGGATCCGCAAGCTGCAGTCGTGGACCAAAGGCGCATACAGCGCATCAAGCCAGTCGTTGAAGAAGCACGCATTCCCTCGTTGACATGCTCTCCGGAAGCCGCAAGGAAGGCGCGAGACAGTTGAATACCGGATTGCGCGAACCGCCTTTGCTAGCTCTGCGTTGACCAACGATGGCGGCAGAGTCTTCCAAATTTGTGGTCTACGCGGCGGCTGCCGGCAATCTTCTGGTCGCGATCACGAAGTTCATCGCAGCGTGGTGGACAGGTTCAGCGGCCATGGCTAGCGAAGCGATCCATTCGTTGGTCGATACGGGCAATCAGGCCGTATTGCTGTATGGAATTCATCGCGCCGAGCAGCCACCGGACGAAACTCATCCGCTCGGCTATGGTCGCGAACTCTATTTCTGGAGCTTCATCGTTGCCCTGCTGATGTTCTCACTCGGGGCAGGACTTTCATTCTATGAAGGCGTGGTGCATCTCAGGCATCCCGTGGAAATCAGGAACCCCGAGGTGAGCTACATTGTCCTCGCCTGTGCAGCCATTTTCGAGGGATGCACCTGGACGATCGCGTTTCGTCAGTTTCGGTCGTCGAAAGGGCGGTTCGGTTACTTCGAAGCCATGCGCCGCAGCAAGGATCCCCCGTCGTTCATCGTCCTCTTCGAAGATAGCGCCGCGATTCTTGGCCTGGCAATTGCGTTCATCGGAACATTTTCCGCGCAGATGTTTTCGATGCCCAGACTTGATGGCGCTGCCTCCGTTGCAATCAGCATCCTCCTCGCACTAACGGCATTGGCCTTGGCGCGTGAAAGCAAGAACCTTCTCATTGGGGAGCCGGCGAGCCGCGAACTACGCCGCGCCATTCTGTCGATCGTTAGGAGTGCCGACGGCATCGATGATGCGCAGCTAGTACTCACGGTTCACCTTGCGCCCGATCAAGTCGTTGCCATTCTCGGCGTGGACTTTCATGACAAACTGACTGTCCCTGAAGTCGAGGCCGTCACTCGATCTCTTGAGCACTCGATCCGGGATGCGCACCCAGAAGTGATCGCTATTTTCATAAGGCCTCACGCGGCGGCAGCCAGCGGACAAATGCCGCCAGTCGGGACCCCCACGCGAAAACTCCTGGGAAAGCTCAGTGATCGCTCGCGCGAAATCTCAAGTTCGTCGGTCCGCGCAAAATGATGAACTCGCCTTCACGTGACCATCCGGTCACCTCCTCAAATGCTGCTAGCATGTCCTCGTCCGCCTTGATGCGATCCGCTGTGCATTGCCCGGCGCTTTGCATCGCGGGCAGCTCTTCCGGGAGTTGATCAACCACAATTTTCAAAGCGGTTTCGGAAATTTCCAGTCGTGCCGTCACCGTTCTGCACCACAAGTCTATGCTTGCGTTACCGTTCGCCTCGACGGTCAGAATTGGCATCCGCTTGCCCGGAGGTATCGGGGCGGCTTCAAGCAGGAGCTCTCGATCGAAAGGAAAAACTTCAGTCGCGCCGAGCAATGTCTGCTGCCAATAGATGAGGACGGCGCCCACTGCGCCGCAAAGCGATATCCAGCGGGTCATGAAATCTCCGAAATCCTTCGCACCAGAGCCTGTGCCGTACGCAGCAGCCGTGCGTCGTCGCCTGACGCGCCAATCACCTGGACGCCCAGGGGCAACCCGCTCTCGCCGGTCATCAATGGGATTGTGATCGCCGGCAAGCCCACATAAGTCCACAGCGTGCTGAAGATGGGACTTCCCGTCGCGGTCCCCCGGGGGGCGACCCCTGGTGCGGCCGGAGTAATGATTGCCGTGCATTCCTGCTCGAACAGCTGATCTAGCCCATGCCGCAGTTCGGCTGCTCCCGCAACCGCCGTGAGGTATTGCGCGGCGGTAACCTTTCGGCCTTCCTCGACAAGGTCGCGCATCATCCTGCTGATTGATTCTCCGCCTTGATCGACAAGCTTCCCGAGGTTATGCGCCATTTCGCTGGCCATGATCGCACGCTGCGCGTCCCACGCATCCATATAGCGGTCCGGCAATTCGAACCTGAAGCATTGGTCACCGAGTTCGGCGAGAAGGTTATCGAACGCCTCGTGCGTCTCGGCATCGGCTTTGTTCCAGACAGGTGTCCGGATAAAGGCGAAGCGCGGCGGCAGCGGACAATCTTGCATCGCCACCTCGGAAAAACTCCGCGCTGCGATGGGTCGTGTATCAGGATCGCCCGCGTCATATCCGGCAATTGCATCCAGAACCAATGCGAGATCCTGGATCGAGCGCGCAAACGGCCCAACATGGTCAAGCGTTCGCGACAGCGGCAGCACCCCCGATCGCGAGACCAGGCCATGAGTGGGTTTCATTGCGAACACGCCGCAGAATGAACCCGGACGAATGATCGACCCATTGGTTTGCGTGCCAAGCGAGAGTGGGATCATTCCGGCGGCCACGGCGGCAGCCGATCCAGACGAGGAACCACCCGGCGTGCGTTCCGGATCGTGCGGATTGCGCGTCTTCCCCGGATGGAAATAGGCGAATTCGGTCGTCACTGTTTTTCCGATGATGACCGCGCCCGCTTCCCGCAACCGCGACACGACCGTCGCGTCCATACGCGGACGGCGACCCGAAAGAAACTGGGAGCCGCACTCTGTCGGGTAGTCGGAGGTATCGATGATGTCTTTGATACCGACCGGAACGCCGTGCAGCCGGCCAATCGGGCGGCCACTCTTTCGCCATTCATCGCGCTCTCTTGCCTGCGCGAGCGCGTGTTCACTATCGATGTGGGCGAAGGCCTGGACGCCGGGTTCGGCGGCCGCGATCTTATCCAAGCAAGCTTGCACATACTCCTCAGATGAGATGGCACCGCTTGCGATATCGGCCGCGGCTTGCGTCGCCGTCAGCGCTGTCAGGTTCAAATCCGCCAATTCGCAAGCTCCGGTCAGTTTCCATAGAGATAATTCGGAAGCCAGAGGGTGAGACCCGGCCAGAAGTACATGGCGACCATGCAGAGGATCACGATCAGCATGTACGGCATCATTCCGCTAAAGATCTGGTTGAGCGTGACATGCTTGGGTGCGACGCCCTTGAGGTAGAAAGCCGACATCGCGACGGGAGGCGACAAAAATGCCGCCTGCAGATTGACAAAGACAAGCACCCCCCAAAGGACCGGGTCGATATTGAAATGCTTCAGCAGGGGCAGAAAGATAGGAACAAAGATGACGATGATCTCGGTCCATTCCAGCGGCCAGCCGAGGAGGAAAATAATCGCCTGCGACAGGATCATGAACTGCACAGGTGTCATGTTGAGTGAGAGCACCCACTCCTCGACGAGAGCCTGGCCGCCGAGAATGGCGAACACCCCCGAAAACAGTGCCGAGCCCACGAAGAGCCAGCACACCATTGCCGTGGTCTTGGCGGTCAGAAACACCGCTTCTTTTGTCCGCTTCCAATCGAGTGTTTTTGCCTGCAAAGCCAGCAGGAAAGCGCCTAGGGCGCCGACGCCGGCCGACTCAGTCGCGGTGGTGATCCCGAAGAGGATGACCGCCAGCACGACCACAGTCAGCGTGCCAAGCGGCATGATGGACGTTGAGAGCAGCTTGATAACCTCGAGCCGATCAGCGTCGAGTCGCGAATAATATCTGATCTGCCACAATAGGCAGATCAGAACGATCGCCCCGAACGACCAATAGAAGGCCTGCGGTGGCCCCTGGTCGACTGGCACCGGCTCGGGCGTCGCCAGTCCCGGTGTTCCGAGCTGCTGCACTCCCTCGCTCACTGCCTCGGAAGCAGCCTGCGGATGGATGACGACGTACCACCACGTAAGCCAGAGCGTGCCAGCGACAATTACAAATGGCACCAGCGAGTAAGCGAAATTCTTCACCAGCCACAGATAATTGACGCGGCCGTTGTCGGTTTCGATCGCGAACGCGCGCGAAGGTGAAACCAAAGCCGTGGCAAGGCCGACGAACACATTTCGCGAATATTGCGCGCTGAATTTCCGCAACCAGTCGGCTACCGGTACACGCCTTTGCTCTTCGGGCAGTGGCGGCGCGATCTTCGGATTGAGCAAAGCCCAGCCGATGATGTAGGCGAGGTAGAGGAACGACAGAAAGAAGCCTGGAAACATCGCGGCGGCGTAGAGCTTCACGACCGACTGGCCTGCCACCGCTGCATAGACGATGATCATTACCGAGGGCGGAATCAGGATGCCGAGTGTCCCCCCCGCGGTGATGACTCCCGACGCCAGCTTCACATCATAGCCGGCACGCAGCATCGGATTGAAGGCAATGACGCCCATCAACACGACCACCGCGCCTACCAGACCGCTGGCAATGCCCCAAAAGGTACACACAATCAGGGTCGCGACAGCAAGCGAGGCCGGGACGTTTCGGAAGGCGAGTTGAATGGAATAGAACATCTTGTCGACCAGCGCGCCACGTTCCATCACATAGCCCATGAGCACGAAAAGCGGGATCGACACGAGGACATCGTTGGTCATCGCGCCATAGGTGCGCTGGACCATCAGGTCAAAAACCTGGTTCTCCGTGAACAACTGGTGCGGCTGGTAAAACGCGATGTACCCGAAGAACATTCCGAGTCCCATCAGCGTGAACGCTGTCGGAAAGCCCATCATGATGACCACCACGATGAGGCACAGCATCAGCAGACCGAGAGCGGGATCACTCATGTGTTCAGCTCTCCGCCCATTCCACGCTGACGCGCCGCTTCGTCGATTTCCTTTGCGCGCTGGATTGCAATCTTGCGCGACTCTTCGTCGACGAGCTCACTGTGCGCCAGCTGTTCTTCAACGACGTCAATTTCTGCAACGTCCTTGAGGCGGCTCGGCCATTCCCCTGTCTGCAGGCAGACGACGCAGCGGATAATCTCGGCGATGCCTTGAATCATCACCAGGACGCCCGCCAACGGTATCATGAATTTGAATTGCCACACCGGCGGCCCGTTCGCGGTCACCGTCGAATGCTCGTTGATGCTCCACGATTCAACAGCGAATATCCAGCCGGAATAGATCAGTGCCGCGATACCGGGAATGAAGAAGACGACATAAAGCACCAGATCGAGTCCCGCCTGCGTGCGCGGCTTCATCGAACTGTAGAGAAAATCGCCGCGCACATGCGCGTTTTGCGCCAGCGTATAAGCACCGCCCAGCATGAAGGAGGTGCCATAAAGCATGTTTTCGGCGTCGAATATCCACGCAGTCGGCGCACTGATGATGTAGCGCTTGAAAACCTCGACACAAACGACGGTCATCAACACCATCATCAGCCAGGAAGATGCTTTCCCAACCCACGTACTGATGGCGTCAATTGTGTGCAGAGTCTGCTGAACAGTCATAGGCCGCCGCTCCGAGCGCGGTAGTTTTCCGAAACGACAAAGCACCACCCGGTCTGAATGCCGAATGGTGCTCTGTCAATTTTTATCCTGCCGTCAGATTGGTTTTTTCGCGTTCGGCCCAAAGTAGTGGTCGTACGCCATCTTGCGATTGACGACCGTGTCCTGTTCCCACTGCACGGCACGCTTTGCGAACGCAAGCTGCGATTCGATAATCTTCTTGAAAATGGGATTTTCAGCCGCTTTCTTCTTTGCGACCTCGTCGAAGATCTCAAGCTGCCGTTTGAGGACGGCGTCGGGCGTCTTGTAGACCTTCACCTTGTCCTTCGTCTGTAGCTCGATGTAGTCCTTCGAGTAACGATCGATCGCCTTCCACTGCAGATCCTGGGAGGCAGCTTCCACCGCGTTCTCGATGATTGCCTTCATCTTGGTCGGCAACGCATCAAATTTCGTCTTGTTAAACGAAATCTCGAATTGTTCCGCGTTCTGATGGAAGCTTTGCAGCATGTACACTTTCGAAACGTCGGCAAAGCCGAGAACGCGATCCGAAGTCGCATTGTTGAACTCGGCCGCGTCGATCAGGCCGCGGTCCATCGCCGCCACGATCTCCCCGCCGGGCAGCGCGTTCACAGCTGCGCCCATCCCGGAAAACACGTCAATCGAGATACCGACGGTACGGAACTTGAGGCCTTTGAAGTCGTCGACCTTGGTGATCGGCTTCTTGTACCAGCCGAGCGGCTGGGTTGGCATCGGGCCATAGGGGAACGAGACAACGTTGGCGCCAATGGCGGTGAAGATCTCGTTGAGCAGTTCTTTGCCCCCGCCGTATTTGTGCCAGGACAGCAGCATGTTTGCGTCCATGCCATACCCGGGACCCGAGCCCCACAGCGCGAGCGCAGTCTGCTTTCCGTAGTGATAGACCAGCACACCGTGGCCCCCGTCGAGCACGCCCTTCGAAACTGCATCGAGCAGCTGGAATGCGGGCACCACGGCACCGGCCGGCAAAACCTCGATTTTCAGGTCGCCGCCAGTCATGTCATTGACCTTTTTAGCAAAGTCGATGGCATATTCGTGAAAGATGTCCTTGGAGGGCCAGGTGCTCTGCCAGCGCATGGTGATCGCGCCCTGAGCCTTTACGACGGTTGGTGCGGCAACCGCAGCTGCGGTTGCAATCGCAGCCCCGCCGAGGAACTTGCGGCGGGTCGCAGTCGTACGAGTATTGTCGGTCATTGTGTCTCCCCCGTAATACGAGCGTTTTGAACTCAGATTGATCTTTTTCTTGCTTTGCAGTGATTAACACCGCTGCTTGGCGAATAGTCTGTAACTATTTTCGCACCGCGACAAGAGGACCAGGCGCGCACGAAAACACCGGGACGGAACCAGCAGATGCCGCGCCCGGCAAGAGTGCGATAGGCTGAAACCTGAACTGCGTCAATTGCCTGCGTAGATGATACTGGGCAGCCAGACAATGATCTGCGGGAATATGATGCAGGCCCCCACCCCGATCCATTGCAACACCATGAAGTTCACCGCCGCCCTGAAAATGGTCGCCATGGTGATCTGCGGAGGCGCAACGCTCTTGAGGTAGAAAAGCGAGTAGCCGAATGGAGGCGACAGGAACGCCATTTGCATGTTGACCATGAAGATGACGCCGTACCAGAGCGGAACGTCCTCAGGCTTTACTCCGGGAAGGCCGAAAATCCCGTCCCATTGCAGGCTCTTCATGATGGGCAGAAAAATCGGCACGGTCAGCAGAAGAATGCCAACCCAATCGAGAAACATGCCAAGCACGAACAAAATCAACATCATCAGCATGAGAATGCCGTAGGGTGGCAAACCAGTGCCGAGGATGGAATTCGCGACAAATTCCTGCCCGCCTTTGACGATGAAAAAGCCCACGAACATCGTCGCCCCGAAGAAGATCCACATCACCATCGCGGTCGCCTTCAGGGTCGCGATGGCTGCCTCCTGAATGGCCGGCCATGTGAGACGCCGGTGTAAGGCCGAGACAAACAGCGCGCCGAAGGTCCCGATTCCGGCGGCCTCGACCGGAGTCGCGATGCCAACGAAGATCACCCCGAGCACGAGCACGATCAGCAGAATGGGAGCGATCGTGTTCTTGAGCAGCCGCAGCTTCTCACGCCCGCTCACACGTTCCTCGATGGCCAAAGCCGGCCCGAGCTTCGGATTGATGTAACAGCGCACGAGAATGTAGCTGACGTACATGCCCGACAGCAGCAATCCCGGAAAAATAGAGCCGACCAGCAGTTCACCAAGCGACTGCTGCGCAACAACGGCATAGACAATGGCCATGACCGAAGGCGGGATCAGAATCCCCAACGTGCCGCCGGCAAGCAGTGAGCCGCAAGCAAGCTTCTCGTCATAGCCCCGCTTGAGCATCGCCGGGAGCGCGATCATGCCCATCGTCACTTCCGTTGCACCGACAACGCCCACCATCGCAGCGAGCGCCGTGCAAGCAAGGACCGTCGCGGCGGCAAGCCCGCCTTTCAGCGAGCCCAGCCATTTGTAGACCGCGTCAAACAATTCTTCGATGATGCCCGCCTTCTCGAGCATTGCCGCCATGAATATGAAGAGAGGCACCGCCGACAATTGATAGTCGGTCATGAACGGGAAGATGCGCGATGGCATCATGTTCAGTATTGCGGGCGTGCCGAACACAAACAGGAAGATCGTCGCGAGACTGCCTGTGCAGAACGCCATCGGCAGCCCCAGCGCGAGCAGCAACGCGAGCGAGCCGAAGAGCAGCAGACTCAGCCAAGCAATATCGATACTGAGACCCACAGCTCAGGCCCTCCCCTGCGCAACGACGACAATGTCCTTGATCAGCTTAGAGAGGCCCTGCAGCGCCATCAGCGCCGCCCCGATCGGGATCATCAGTTTCACCACCCAATATTGCACGCCCCACTCCGTGAACGACACTTCGCCGTTGTGGATCGCGTCGAGAGCGAAGATCGACCCGGTCCAGAGCATCGTCAGGATAAAAATGAAAAAGAAGACGGATGTGATGATGTCAGCTATGGCTTTGCCGCGCGCAGAAAACCTCGTGTATATGACGTCGACGCGCACATGTTGGTCTTCTCGGTACGCGTAAGCGCCGCACAGCATGTATTGCATGCCGTACATCAGGAACATGCTCTCGTGTACCCAGTTGGTAGGTGAGTTGAATACGTAACGCGCGACCACCTCGTAATAGTAGGCGAACACCGAGATCAACGCCCAATAGGCGACGAACTCGCCCACCCTGACATTAAGCCATTCGAGCTTATCGGTGATGCGCGTATGCACGTATAGCGTCGGATCCTCGTGCGTGCCGATCGGCGCTACATCGGGAACCACAATGTCTGGCGGACCCGCGGCGCGAGCCGCTTGCTCCTCTCTTTTTGTGCGTTGGACCACGCTGGGCAGAAGGATCGCATCAATCGCCAGCATTGCCGCCATCAGCAATGCCAGCCAACGCGAATAGCCGAGCCATTGGCTCAGCTCGTTACCGGCGGTTTCCGCTTCGGATTTTGTTTTAGCCTCCTCCGTTTGTGCCTTCTCGAGTCTGGTTGTCATTTCCGGCGTGACATTCGCACCGGAGGGAATTTTTGCTCGGTTCAGTTGGATCAGAGAAGATTCGTGGGCGGCATGAGTGCGCGATACATCCTCGCGCAGATCGCGCACGACATCATTGACTTGCAATATCAGGAGAAAAACCGGGATGAATGCAAGCCCCCACATACTCTTCAGGTAGAAGCGGTGCAGACCCATGAATCCGGCGCAGAGCCAAAACAGGTAGGCAATGAAAAGCGAGGGCCCGCGCGGCTCCCCCCGCGCGCGCTGTCGCTTGACTAGGTACATTGCAATGAATGGAAAAACGATCAGCGTGCCCCAGTAGAGCCAGTGGGGCAGCACGAAATTCAGATTTGGCATCGGCTCCTCGGGAGGTTCGCGCGCAAGGAAGGAGACGCCAGTCGGCGTCTCCTTCAATGCATCTCGCGTCGAGACTTAGAGATCGAGCTTTTGGCCCTTGTACATGTCCGGCGTCACGTAGCCGCAGGTTGGCGACTCCATGAGATCGAGTTGAGCCTTGAAGACGCGCGCAGCATCCTTGTCCTTGTTCGCCCACTTGAACCAGATCGGCACCGCAATACGCTGGAATTTCTCGAGGTCTTCGGTAGGCAGACGATTGATCTCCGTCCCGAGCTTTTTGAACTTGTCCCAAGCCTCTAAGTCGGCTTTCTGAATTGCGCCGAAATGGACGGCCGAATACGCCTCCACCTCGTTCTCGACCCAGATCTTCATCTTCGGCGAAAGCTTGTTCCAAACATTCATATTGACGACGAGATCCATCAGGTCGACCGGCTGGTAGATCGATTCGAGCCCGATTGGTCCCATCCAGATGTATTTGGTGACCTGCTGAAAGCCGAGATCCCAGTTAACGGCGGGACCGGTGTAATCGGCCGCGTCAATGGTTCCTTTTTCCAGTGCCGAGAACACCTCGCCGCCCGGCAGTAGAGTGGTTCTCGCCCCAGCCGCCGCAAATCCTTCGGCAATCATACCACCGGGCACCCGCAGTTTCAGACCCTTGAAGTCGTCGATCGAGCGGATCGGCTTCTTCGAGTGCACGATGTTGGGCCCATGCTGGATGCGGCCAACCCAGAACAGCCCCTGCTTAGCGTAGATCTCGCGGGCCATCTTCACGCCGTCCTTACCGTAGAAAAAGATGTCCCATTCGTGCGGATAGCGCAGGCCCATGAGATAGGACGACAGAAAGGCGGTGGCGGGAATCTTGCCTACCCAGTAGACGCAGAACGAGTTCATCGCTTCCAGCACGCCGTTCTTGACGCCATCAAGCAGTTCAAAATCGCCGACCACTTCCTTGGCCGCGAATGGCTTGAACTCGAGCTCGCCGCCCGTCTTTTCCTTGATGCTGTTGCACCACGTCTTGAAGGTATTCAGACCTACTCCCGCAGGCCACGACGTCTGCACTTTCCAGGTGATTGTGGTTGCCGCTTCGGCGTCGCGAATGTACGGAGCGGCAATCACCGCACCAGCTGCACTGGCAGCACCGGCTTTCAACAAGTGCCGACGTGTCGTGCGTTTATCGCCAGCGTGTCGTTCTCGCATGGCTTTGTCCTCCCATGTTGTCGATGTTTTTTCCAGGAAGCGAACCGGCCCCCACTCGCAAAATTGCCTCGCAATAATGCGAGATTTCGCCCCTTGATGCTATGCTATTGCGAGTTTGCGCGTGTAGGCAAGAGCCACCCGATGTCTTGCGTTGTCTTGACCTGTCGAATCAATTGGAGAAGCAGGGACGCGGGCAAATATCCCCATGGCGCATTCGACTTTCGTCTAGGTCAGCGACGCTAACCTGCTTGTACCTTCGCGCATTGAGCCGTTGGGATGCTCTCTCAGTTTCAAGTGCACTCCGCATGGAACCGCGCTCAACAGGAGATCTTCGGTGAGAGGACTAATGTCGACGGTCGCAATCGTCTGGCGATTGGCCAGCCCATATTTTCGTTCAGAAGACAGGTGGGCCGGACGCCTTCTGCTCGCAGCCGTGATTGCCATCGAGCTCTCGATTGTCGGAATTACGGTCCTGCTGAATTCCTGGAACAACACGTTCTACAACGCGCTTCAGGACCGGAATTGGGATGTCTTCATCTATCAGCTCGCATATTTTTGCGTCCTCGCTGCGCTTTATATTTTTCTTGCAGTCTACCAGCTCTATCTCAATCAGTGGCTCCAAATTCGGTGGCGGCGATGGATGACGCGTGCTTACCTCGACCACTGGCTCGACGGCGCCAATCACTATCGCATGCAATTGCTCGGCGACGCGGCGGACAACCCCGACCAGCGGATCGCGGAGGACGTGAAGCAATTCATCGATGCAGGCTTCCAGACAGGCGTCGGAATTCTTCCCATCGGATTGAGTCTTCTAAATGCGATCGTGACGCTCGGTTCATTCTCGATCATCCTGTGGGACTTGTCAGCCAGCGCTCCCCTGCATTTGTTCGGTGTCTCGGTCGACATTCCCGGCTACCTGTTCTGGGCAGCGCTGATCTACGCATGTGTCGGGACTGCACTCACTCATCTGATCGGCCGGCCGCTCATCGGGCTTAGTTTCCAGCAGCAGCGTTACGAAGCCGATTTCCGCTTCAATCTCGTCCGTGTGCGCGAAAATTCCGAGCAGATTGCCTTGCTAAATGGCGAATCCGCTGAGCGCGACCGTCTGCTGTCGCGTTTCGGATCTGTGGTCGCGAACTGGATCGCCATCATGACGCGTCAAAAGAAGCTGACCTTCTTTACCGCGGGATATGGCCAGGCCTCAGTCGTGTTTCCTTACCTGGTGGTCAGTCCCGCCTATTTTGCAAACGCCATCCAGCTTGGCGGGCTCATGCAGACGGCCAACGCCTTCGGCCGCGTCCAGGAAGCCCTTTCGGTATTCATCAACGTCTATCGGCAGCTTGCCGAGTGGCGAGCGGTGGTGGAGCGTCTTTCCGGCTTCGATCGTGCGGTTGCTTCCGCGCGGCGCGCTGCCGTAACCCCGCCTGCAATTGCGATCATGCCGGCAACCGCAAGCGAGATGTCCCTCGAAAATCTGATAGTGAATCTGCCCGGCGGCGGGCCGCTTGTCACCGTGAATGAGCTGACCGTGAGATTGGGTGAGCGGATTCTGATCGGCGGACCTTCCGGCGCGGGCAAGTCGACCTTGTTGCGCGCCCTCGGCGGCGTGTGGCCATTGGGAAACGGTATTATCAAAATCCCAAAACATGCGCGCATGATGATCTTGCCACAGCGTCCCTATTTCCCGATTGCTCGACTCGACGATGCAGTGACTTATCCGGCAGAACCTGGCAGTTGCGATCCCTGCCGCGTGGCAGAACTTATTCGCGCCGTCGGGCTGCCGGAGCTTGCCTCGCGCATCGAGGAAGAGGCGCATTGGAATCGGATATTGTCGCTCGGTGAACAGCAGAGATTGGGCATTGCACGCGCGCTCCTCTGCGCGCCAGACTATCTGTTCCTCGACGAGGCGACCGCATCACTCGACGAGCCTGCCGAAGCAAAGCTCTATCACCTCCTTGAGCAGAATCTTCCGGAGGCAACGATCGTCTCGGTTGGACATCGCGCCACCCTCGCGGCTTTCCACCGCAGGAGACTGGTGCTCGCGCGCGACGGCGATCACAGCGCCTTGCATGAGGCAAGCTATGCCCAGACGGGCTGAGCGATCGTGCAAATGAGAATCGGCGGCCGATCATGGCCGCCGATTCGGAAAGAGCAGATGCAGGCGAACTACTTCAAGCTGCCGAGTGTCAGGTCTGCCGACAGCTTTGCGATGAATGCCGCCCCGCACCAGTTCGACAGGGCCGTGGTGGTGAAGTTGTTGACGACAGTATTGATGGGTCCAGCGGCGCCGGGATCCGCGGTCAAGGAGTTGCACTCGGCTTTCGACAGGTTGGTGTCGTGATAGCGCAGATCAAGTGTGAACACTTTCCATGTGAATCCCAGGCCGACATTCCAGTAGGCATAGTCCGGAAGGTCCCAGCCACCAGTGCCGGCATTATTCACGAATACGCCGGGAACAAGATCAGTCGTGCCAAGCCAGTAATATCCCGCTTCACCTGACACATAGAAGCCGAGATCAGGCGGAAGCATGCCAGTGGGAAGAGTGAGCTTGGCCGTCCCAGAGGCATAGGTCCCATCCGCGCCGGTCTTGAGCCAACTGGGCGAGTAATAGACGTTGGCCCCGAGCGTCACCACGGGATTAACCGTCCACGCGACCTTGCCGTAGACTTCCCAGAAGTCCGTGTCGGCGAGCGTTGTATTCCCGTTCAGGAAGCCCGGCACGCCTCCGCAGACCCCTGCTACCCCGCAGAACTGCGTCTCGTGCGGATACCAGTAGTAGATCGCGCCAAGATCGAAGGCCAGAGCTCCAAAGGTCGGCCGAATGCCTCCGTAAAGATCAATTTCCGCCGTGGGATCGGTGGCGAGCTTGACGCTCGTCCCGGCGATGCCAGCGTACGCCTGCACGTCCGGGGTGATGTTGAAACGTGGTTCGAAGTAAGCCGCGGCGGCGGGTCCGCGATCAGATTGCGAAATGCCGCGGAAATTGTAATCGCTCATAATAGCCGCACCGAATGCGAGATCCCATGGACTCGGCACAGCAGCCGGAACTGCCCTGACGCCTTTGACGGGCATGTCTGCAGCAAATACGGGTGTTGCGGCGGACAGCGCGAGCGCAGTTGCAACCGACAAGATCAGCCTGCTCATCGAACCAGCCCCCTTCTTATTGACCGGCGCCAAATTCCTGCCGGTCTCCGCGCCCGTCGGATGCGCCTGATTTAACAACCGGCGGCTACGGAGATTCCCATGGCGACATATGCGCCGTCGAATTTTAGAGCCGGCTTTGCACAACGCGGCAAGACGAAAACAGCGGCAAGTGCTGCCTTTTTAGGCGGTAAGACGAACTTTCAACAAAAAGAAACCGCTCGTTGCGCGGAAAATCATAAGCGCAATGCTTCGTGACAAGCAGGCAGCGCCGGCCACAGGCGCGTCCGCCGATTTGGACCGGCGTCCAACGCCTGGGCTGGCAGCACCACTATGCCGCGGCGGCTTTCTTGCGATTTGCCTCAAGCCGCGAGTCGACGAGAGCCACGATGCCATCAATGACCGGGTGGCTCAGCCCCTTCTGTCTGGCGATCAATTGCACCAGCTTGTCGGCGCGCTCGATATTCGGAGCTCCGTTTTGCAGCGCACGGGCGGCAGAAGCGGGCCGCGTGAGACTTTGCGCGGCGGCCGCATATTTCTCGAACGGTACCAGATCACTGGGAGAAGCTCCCAGTTTGACGCACAAGTCGAACACAAAATTATACACCGAGCGGGCCTCTTCAATATTGGAATGCACCGCTTCCTGCGCAGTTCGCATTCCATCCTTGGTAATGCAGCGGTAGTTGCCGGCGAGCAGCATCGCCCATTTGGCCAGTGGCACGAAAATTGAGTCGTGCACACGCAATTTCACCGGCAGCTCGATTTTTCCTTCCGGCACCTCGAAACGAACGGCATCGATATCTTTCTCAAGCTGACGCAAGATTGCCGTGTGCATGTCGTTGTCGAACCTGGCAACCTTGAAATTGGTTGGCAGGGTCACCTGCAGAACGTTGACCTTTTCTTCCGGTGGGCGAATGGCCTGAGGATCGGGACTGCACAAAGTGAGCAGGCCGGGATCAAAGCTGTCCCAAACGCTCGCATCGGTGTACGCTGCTTTTAGCGCATCGTAATTGAGGCCCGGAATGCGCTTAATATACGGAAGTGGTGGCATGTTCATGATCGACATGCAGGGCACCCTGGATTTGGCGACAGCATCCAGCAATTCACGAACCCCCGGCGAACGATATTGCGGCTCCTGCATGGCCAGCCCGACGAGATCGTAACCTTTCGGATTTACACCTGCGGCTCCACCGGCAGTGACCTTGCCCGGAAGCTTTCGCGAGTCGATCTCGACTTGATCCTTGCGACCCTTCACTGGCAAACGCACGCGGAAGCCTTCCGCGTTGATCAGATCCGCTTCGGCCGGCAGGCACACCAGATGCACCGAATGGCCACCAAATAACATCTTGGAAGCAAGCAGTGATCCGTATGAGGCGCCCATGATGAGAATTTTGTAAGTTGCCGGCATTGCGGCCTCCCTTATTGTTTGTTCCTGAAATAGAGAATGTCGGCCCTGGCGGCCATCCGTGGCATGCTATGCGGCTGGACAAATTGTTGCAATCCGCCAATCCGGCGGTTGTTTTGTTTGAACGGCATTGTGCAGTTCATCGCGCGGTCTCACCGAGAGCTTGAGGACGTGGGCCGCCCGTTGCCCAGTCGACCAATTCGACCGTATGCACGACGGGAATCGTCGTTCCGCCGGAGAGCTGGGTAATACAGCCAATGTTGCCGGCTGCGATCACATCCGGTTTGAGACTCCCGATATTGGCAAGTTTTCGGGCACGAAGCTGGTTTGCCAGGCCGGGCTGAAGAATGTTGTAGGTCCCCGCAGATCCGCAGCACAGGTGACCTTCCGGCACCTCTTTGACGGCAAATCCCGACTTCTGAAGCAACTCGACGGGCTCGCGTGTGACTTTCTGCCCATGCTGAAGAGAGCATGCGGAATGATACGCAACTATGAGATGCTCGTTCGCAACCGCGCGTTTGAGATTTAGCCCCGCAAGGTATTCGGTGATGTCCTTTGCGAGATTCGCCACCCGCGCAGCCTTGACCGAGTAATGCGGATCCATGCGCAGCATGAATCCGTAATCCTTGATCGTCGTTCCGCACCCGGAGACCGTAACCAGAATAGCATCAAGCCCAGGACCTTCTATTTCGCGCGTCCATGCGTCGATATTATTGCGGGCCTGCGCCAGCGCTTCTTCCTCGCGCCCCATATGATGCAGCAGAGATCCGCAACACGCCTCGCCCGCGGCCACAACAACCTCGATTCCGTGGCGGTTGAGCAGCCGAATGGCTGCATCATCAATCGACGGAGCAAGGACAGGATTGATGCAACCGGACAGCAGAGCCACGCGGCCCCGACGTCGCCCATCGACGGCATAGACTTTGCCTACCCTCTCGATCGGGGGCGCAGGCTTGCGGCGCGGCGTCAGCCGGAGCATGGCTGCCAGCCGACCCATACCCAATACGTGGAGAATGGGCGCGAACGGACGGGTCACCAGGCCGGCCACCACCGCGAGCCTGAACAGGCCCGGATTTGGAAGGACACGCGCAAGCAATCCGCGCAGCATGCGATCGGATAGCGGGCGCTTGTAAGTCTTTTCGACGTGCTCACGCGCGTGATCGACAAGGTGCATATAGTGGACGCCTGAGGGGCAGGTGGTCATGCACGCCAGGCAAGACAGGCATCGATCAAGATGCTTCACCACCTCGGGCGAGGGACGTCTCGCGCTCTCAAGCATGTCCTTGATCAAGTAGATTCGTCCGCGTGGTGAATCGAGCTCGTCGCCGAGCAGCACATATGTCGGGCAGGTTGCCGTGCAGAAACCGCAATGAACGCACGCCCGTAAGATCTTCTCAGATGACGCGACTTGAGGATCGAGCAACTGCGTGGGAGTGAACGAGGTCTGCATCAGCAATTCACGCTTTCACTTTCTAAGGGAGAGGCAAGGCAACCCGGCGATCTTATGTTGCACGACCAACGCGCCGCTCAAAGGCCCGCCCACATGCGGCCAGGATTGAGTACGCCCTTGGGATCAAAGCTCTCCTTGATACGACTATTCAAAGCGCGTGTTGCCGTGTCTGCTGGCTCGAACACATCGATGGCAGCGCGCACAGACGTCGGTCCGCGAACCAGAGTCGCGTGCCCGCCGAGTGCGGCAACTGCGCGGCGGATCGCCCCAGCGTCGGGCTCATGCGCGAGCGGCATCGCCACCCAAATGAGCCCGCCAGCCCAGTCGTAATACATCTGTGCTGCCGGCGTGATCGCCGCTGCAATCTCGTGCCCCCGCCTCGGGGTGACCGAGATTCGCCACAACGGACGAATGCGGGCCGCTTCAATGGCAAAGGGCTTCACGTCTCGGATGTCTCGCCAGAGCGCGCGGGAGGTTGCGTGATCCAGCACGCTCACCTGACCGAATTCCTTCATTATCAAAACGAGCGCATTGCTCCGGTGCACCACCGATGGCGCGAAACCTTCTACCCGCAGAACGGTCGAAGCCTGTGGCCGCGGCAGTCCGTCAAACCACGAGGAGACATGATCGGGCAAATGTGCGGCACCGGAGATGTCGCAAGCAGATCCCGTCGCCGTAGCCATTGCGGCGCAGGCTCGCGCATCGTCCAGCCCTGCGACCAGAACCGATACCTCGGTTTCCGCCTTAGGCAGCACCTTCATCGTAATTTCGGTCATCGCCGCGAGCGTGCCCCAGGAGCCGGCCAGCAGCTTGCAGAGGTCATAACCTGTGACGTTCTTCACCACCCGCCCGCCGGACTTGATCGTTTCGCCGCGGCCCGTGACCGCGGTCACACCAAGAAAATGGTCGCGAGCAGCACCCGCCTTGATGCGCCGCGGACCTGAGAGATTGGCGGCTACGGCGCCGCCGAGCGTGCCGCGCCCCGGGTCTCCGCCGTGCAGCGGGCCATAGTCGATCGGCTCAAAAGCGAATTCCTGTTTGTTTTTTTCGAGGAGTGCTTCGATTTCGGCGAGCGGCGTTCCTGCCCGCGCGGACAGGACCAACTCGGCAGGCTCGTACAAAGTCACCCCCGTCAGTCCCGACAGGTCGAGAGTCACATCGGTCTGCGTCGCACGTCCGATGGAACGCTTGGTTCCCTGACCGACAATCTCGAGAGGCTTCTCATTGGAAAGTGCCCAGCGCACTGCCTCCTCCACCTCCCTTTCGTCGCGGGGTTTGAGTGCGTTTGTCCTGGCCTGATCGCTCATGGCCGTGCCTTCACGCGACGCGGTCGTAATGCTCATCGAGCGCCCCCCCTTATCAGAACCGCGGAATATCAGGGAACGGCAGCTGCCCGCTGTGCACATGCAGGCGTCCCAGCTCGGCGCAGCGATGAAGCTGCGGAAATACCTTGCCGGGATTGAGCAATCCTTTTGAATCGAAGGCACATTTGACGCGCTGTTGCTGGTGGAGATCTATTTCGGAAAACATCGTGGGCATCAGATCGCGTTTTTCCACTCCGACTCCGTGCTCGCCGGTCAGCACCCCGCCCACCTCGACGCAGAGTTTGAGAATCTCGGCCCCGAACTGTTCGGTGGCATCCAGTTCGCCAGGCACGTTCGCATCATAGAGAATAAGCGGGTGAAGATTGCCATCGCCCGCATGAAACACGTTGGCAACACGCAGGCCGTACTTCGATGACATTTCTTTCATGCGCTTGAGTACGAGCGGCAACCGGGCGCGCGGAATGGTCCCGTCCATGCAGTAATAGTCCGGTGAGATGCGTCCGACTGCGGGGAATGCCGCCTTGCGGCCAGCCCAAAACAGCAATCGTTCCTGCTCCGAACGCGAGGCCTTGCAGGACACTGCACGGCACTCGCGAGCGATTCTATCTACGCGTTCGATCAGGTGATCTACTTCGGCCGCCGGTCCGTCGAGTTCCACAATCAGCAACGCCTCGACGTCGAGCGGATAACCTGCGTGGACAAACTGTTCGGCGGCCATGATCGCCGGACCATCCATAATTTCCATGCCAGCCGGAATGATGCCGGCCGCGATAATGCGCGAGACACATTCGCCCGCGTCTTCCGAGCTTGGAAAGCCGACTAGCAGAGCCCGTGCTGTCTCGGGCTTCTTCAGGATACGCACGGTCACTTCCGTCACCACCCCGAGAAGGCCTTCAGACCCGGTGATCAGGCCGAGCAAATCGTAGCCGGGAGCATCAAGGTGCTTTCCGCCGATACGGAGCACCTCGCCGGTTATCAGCACGATTTCACATCCAAGGATGTTGTTGGTGGTCATTCCATATTTCAGGCAATGCACGCCGCCGGAATTCTCAGCTATATTGCCGCCGATGGTGCAGGCGATCTGAGATGATGGATCGGGCGCGTAATAGAATCCGGCGTGCGCCACCGCGTTGCTTACAGCAAGATTCGTAACACCAGGCCCAACGACAGCCACTCGATTTTCGAAATCGATCTCTAGAATCTTGTTGAACTTAGCCATTCCAAGCAGCACGCCGTCGGCCAGCGGAAGCGCACCTCCCGACAGAGAGGTACCTGCTCCGCGAGGGACAACCCTGATCCCCTCCTCGTGGCAATAACGAAGTACCGCCGCGACTTGCTGCGTCGTCTCCGGGAGCACCACGACCATAGGAAGTTGCCGGTAAGCGGTCAGCCCATCCGTTTCGTAGGGGCGCATTTCCAATTCGCTTGCGATTACGCCCTCTCCGGGAACAATGGCCCGCAGCGAAGCGATGATGCGATCGCGACGTTTCAGCACGGACGCATTCGGCTCCGGCATGCGCACTGACATTGAGAACTCCTTTGGCCTTGCAAAGATATCAGTGATTTGACGGCTTACACATAGGGCTGGCAAATACCAAGCAAGCCATGCAACCGCGGGGAGGACCCGGGGGATTTGCTGCCAAGTCCACTTATGGGAGCCAAATAATCATGAAGTCGTTGCTTTCTGCAGTCTTGCTTGTTCTTGCGATCTCTGATGCTGCATTGGCGCAAGATGTCGCAGCAGGTGAACAGTCATTCAAGAAGTGTTTCCCGTGCCATTCTGTTGGTGAAGGAGCCAAGAACAAGGTGGGCCCGGAGCTCAATGGCCTTGACGGGCGCCATTCCGGCACGGCTCCCAACTATAATTATTCGGAGTCCAACAAGAATTCCGGCATTACGTGGAACGAACAGACGTTCAAGGAGTACATCAAGGATCCTCGCGCTAAAATCCCCAATACCAAGATGGTCTTTCCGGGCATCAAGAACGAAAAAGAGGCCACCGATCTTTGGGCCTATCTCAAGCAATTCGGTCCGGACGGCAAAAAGAAATAGGATTGCACTGCAAGGGGCCTGGCGTTTGACCTCTGTCAATATGATGGGGCCGACAACGCCGCATCATAAAAAAGTTAGGAGGATCGCATCATGATCAAAGATATTGTCGTCAATCTCGGGTTGGGGGCACAAGATCCGACCTGCGAGTATGCCGTGTCGGTCGCCGAGGCCTTTGATGCCCATTTGCTCGGAATTGCTGTTGCCTATGAACCGGTCATTCCCGGCACAATCATGGGCGCCATTCCCCCGGAAGTGATTGAAGGACAGCGCGCGGAATCGAGCAAGAGCGCGCAAGCCGCAATCGCCCGCTTTGAACAGGCCGCAAAGCGCAGCGGCATTTCATTCGAAACTCGCGTCATTTCCGCATCCCTGTCGGGTGCCGCCGACCAGATTGGCAGGATTGCCCGCCGCTTCGACCTAGTCATCGTAGGGCAACCACCGCGCTCGGACTCGCTTCCTGCCGAGGTTGTTGGTGAAGGTGTGCTCTTCGAGTCCGGCCGGCCAGTTATCTTTGTGCCCTTTATTCAGAAGGGCGGGATGAAACTCGACCGCATCATGGTGTGCTGGGACGGTAGCAGGGCGGCAAGCCGAGCGGTCGCGGATGCGCTCCCGTTCCTGAAAAAATCGAAGCAGGTGGAGATCGTCATCATTTCCGACAAGCCGAGCAAAAAGGACGAGGTGCCCGGGGCCGATCTTGGCCAGCACCTTGCACGGCATGGGCTCAAGGTCGAGGTCAAACGCATTACCGCGCCGGACACCGACGTGCCGTCGACGATTCTTTCCTACGCCGCCGATTCTTCAGCAGACATGATTGTGATGGGAGGGTACGGGCATTCGCGCCTGCGGGAGTTCGTGCTCGGAGGCGCCACACGCGGGCTGCTCGAGTCGATGACGGTACCGGTCCTGATGTCGCATTAAATTGCGATCTGTCGAGTGCTGGCAGATACCGCTGCAACGACCTTGGCCCCATGCTCCACTCAAACCGGAGTGACGCGGCCATGCTTGAGCGTCATGTCGTCTTGCGCGATGGACAGAAGGCCCTGATCCGGCCGCTCCGACCGGAAGATGCCGATCTTTATCCGGACTTCCTTGCCGAGGTCACGCCTGATGATTTGCGTCTGAGATTTTTTGCGCCGATGCGTGAGCTCAGGCCAGAGCTAATCGACAAACTCGTTCACTACGATCCGAAACGCGCAATGGCATTCATCGCCATTGAAGAAACGACGAAAAGCATGTTGGGCGTTGTCCGCCTGCATGATGATCCAAACGGAAATAGCGGAGAATTCGCGATTCTGGTTCGTTCTAGGCTCAAAGGGCGTGGACTTGGTTGGCTGATGATGAAGCACATGATCGCTTATGCCCGCGAAAAGAATCTGCAGATGATCCACGGCCAGGTGCTGGCCGAGAACTCCACGATGCTGCTGATGTGCGCAGAACTCGGCTTCAGCATCACAGATGACCCCGAAGAGCATGGAGTCAAACGCGTGACGCTGCCGCTTCACGAATTGTCAGCCATCCCGCCGCGCTGATTAATGCGGTTATCGGGACGGGTACGGCAACGGACACTGGGCGATGAGGCCTCGTGCACGTGCATCGACAATCCCGAGGGCCCGCAGCGCAAGAAGACCCGCGCTCTGCACGGCCTCACGTGCGTTACCTGCCGGCGGAGCAAGCGGACCGATAAGGCCTTCCACCAACGCGCCCAGGACTGCTGGCGCCGAAATACGAGGATCCTGATTCGGCAAATGGCGGTCGGCTAGTGCCGCGCGAATCCGCAATTCAATTTCGCCTGCGAGAGCGCGGCGGAATTCAAGGCGCAGGAGATCGATATTGGCATCAACTGGCTCTGCCAGGACGGCCCAGGCGAGTCTGCGATCGCGAAGCGCACGCGCCGAAAACGTCATAATGCACGCGGCAAGCGCAGAGAGAGCACCGGGGGCCGCCTCGGCGGCAGCGCGGATCGCGGCAAGCTCGCGCTCGGCAGTGGTTGCGATCAGTTCCGCAACAAGGTTGTTCTTTGAAGGGAAATATCGGTAGACCGTCCCAGCAGCGATGTCGGCCCGTTGCGCCACCGGCGCGATTTGCACAGCGCCCATTCCACCCTCGGCAGCGATCGACTGAGCCGCATCCAGAATCCTCTGCTCGCGTTCGGCGAGCCGTCGCGCCACATTTTCCGTACGGCGATAGGCCATGCAGCAGTGAACGATGATTCACACCTCGCAGGCAAGTGCCAAGCCTCGTTTGCGCAAGGACCGGTGTCTCAGCGCTTGCTTGCGAGCGACTTCTGGCGAATGGCCGAGAGCGTCGTTGCCGGTGTGATCGCCTCTGGATCGATCTTCAGATGGATGATCGACGGCTTGCCCGAGGCGCGCGCGGCAGCAAAGGCAACGGGAAACTCGGAGGTCTTTTCAACCAAGATTCCGTATCCGCCGAAGGCCGTCGCGTATGCAACGAAGTCGGGGTTGCGCAGATCAGTTGCGATCACGCGGCCAGGATATTCGCGCTCCTGATGCATGCGGATCGTGCCGTAGATGCCGTTGTCCGCAACAACAACGATGACAGGCAGTCCGTACTGAACAGCCGTTGCAAAATCCTGACCCGTCATCAGGAAATCGCCATCACCAGCGATACAGACGACCGTACGATGGGGATAAAGGGTCTGCATGGCCAATGCCGCAGGCAGCCCATACCCCATTGAACCGGATGTCGCGCCGACTAGCCCGCCGAATTTTCGTACGCGATAGAACCTGTGCACCCAGCCGGAAAAGTTACCTGCTCCCTGCGTCACAATCGCGTCGGGCGCAAGATTCTCGCGCAGCCACACCATGATCGTTCCCAGATTGACCGACCCGGGCACCGAAGTCGCCTGCTCGCCCCATGCGAGGTAATCCGCATGGGCCGTTTTACATTCACCGCGCCACGCGATGTCCTTCGGCGCGCTTAGATTTTCTAGCGCCTTACAGAAGGCGATTGGAGACGCATTGATGGCCAAGGCGGGCCGGTACACGCGGCCGAGCTCATCGGAGCTCGGGTGCACATGCACCAGCGTGACCCCTGGCTCCGGAATGCCAAGTACAGTGTAGCCCTGTGACGGCATTTCACTGAATCGGTCACCGATCATGAGGATCAGATCGGCTTCCTTGACCCGCTTGAGAAGCTTGGGGTTGGGGCCGATGCCGAAATCACCTGCATAACAGGCGTGCATCGCATCAACGAGATGGCCACGGCGAAAAGTGGTTGCAATCGGCAGAGAAAATCGTTCAGCAAAGCGCAACAGCGCCGTGCTGGCTTCCTCATTCCAACGGCTGCCGCCGACGAGGGCGATCGGCCGCTTTGCGCGCGAAAGCAACTCCTGCAGGCCGCGCATGTCGGCGTCGCCGGGAGAGGTCTCCACCGGCTGGAATGGACCGGCATCGGCCACGGAAGCCTGATCGCCCAACATATCTTCAGGCAACGCGATCACCACCGGTCCCGGACGGCCATTGCAAGCCGTGTAGAAAGCGCGCGAAACGATCTCAGGAATGCGCGCTACATCATCGATCTCGGTGGCCCATTTCGCCATCGAGCCGAACACCGCTCGGTAGTCGAGCTCCTGAAATGCCTCCCGATTACGCATATCGCGGCCGACCTGACCCACGAAAACGATCACGGGCGAGGAATCCTGCCGCGCAATGTGGATGCCTGCCGAAGCGTTTGTCGCCCCCGGCCCCCTGGTCACAAAGCAGATACCGGGGCGGCCTGTTATCTTGCCGACCGCCTCGGCCATGATTGCCGCGGTGCTTTCGTGACGACAGACCGTCAGCTTGATGTCACTGTCATGGAGGGCGTCAAGCGCAGCGAGATAGCTTTCACCCGGCACGCAAAATGCGTGTCGCACGCCATGTATCGACAGCTGGTCGATCAGGATTTCGCCGCCTGTGCGTACATTTGACTTGCCAGACATCAATCGCTGTTCCCGCGATTCCTGCAGCAGGGCTCCGTCGTGCTTGCGAGCACGCACATTTTCAGCGGACGATTTTCGCCGGCGAAATCTTCGGCGAGAACGAGGCGGGCGACATGAGCCAGTTTGATTGCTCGATCACGTTCCCGGCTTTTGCATTCTCCGAAAGGAAATGCTTCCAGTCGGGATCCTGTATCATCTTGGCGCGCTTTTGCTCGCGATCTGCCGCGCTTTCGTAAATCCAGCCGTGCACAAGTGTATTGAGCTGACCCGTTTCGCTGACCAAATAGTAATGAGGCTCGCCCATGTAGCGCAGTTGTACAGGATACCCGAGCTTGCCGTACAGCTCGAGCTGGGCCGGCACTCTGCCCGGCAAAATCCGATATGTCCGATGATCGATGAGCACGATATGCCTCCCTTGAAAAATTGCCGCCGGCTTCGGCAGTGTCGGCGCACTTTTCCGGCAACCCGTCCGGCGGTCAATAGACTTCAAGGGTATCCGGATGCATAGAGGGTTTGCTGACGACGCGGTGCTCGGCGCGCTGCTCGGCAGGTTTGTGATAGTGGGCGAGGTTGCTTGCAGTGCTTACCAGTGCAAGATGCGAAAAAGCCTGCGGGAAATTGCCGACGAGTCGGCCGGTGCGCGGCTCGTATTCCTCACTAAGCAAGCCGACATCGTTGCGCAGCGAAAGGAGATGATTAAACAAACGCAGCGCGTCGTCGCGCCGCCCCAGCATCAAATAGGCATCCACTAGCCAGAAGCTGCACGCCAGGAACACACCTTCACCTGCCGGAAGCCCGTCACTTGCCGTGGCGCTGTCATAGCGGAGCACAAGCCCGTTGACCATGAGCCTTTGTTCGATCGCCGAGATTGTTGCCACGATGCGAGGATCATCTGGAGGCAGGAATCCGATTGTCGGAAGCAGAAGCAGGCTGGCGTCGAGTTCTTTCGAACCGTAGGCACGCACGAAGGCGCCAAGCTCGGAATCGAAACCACGCGTGCAGACATCATCGTGGATGCGTTTGCGTGTTTGACGCCATTCTTCGAGCGGTCCCGGCAGGTCGAATGTTTCGGCGCTGCGGATGGCGCGATCGAAGGCCATCCACGCCATTGCTTTTGAATGAGTGAAGTGTTCGCGGCCGCTCCGGACCTCCCAAATGCCTTCATCTGGTTCGTGCCAAACCCGGGCAAGATGCAGCAGAAATTCCTGCTGCATGGCCCAGCCGGCCTCGTTCGCCCCAAGGCCGCCCCTTCGGGCTTGATGAAGTGCGTCCATGACTTCGCCGAAGATATCGAGTTGCCGCTGATTATGTGCGGCATTGCCAATTCTGACGGGCTTTGAACTTTCATAGCCGGGCAACCAAGGCACTTCCCACTCTGTCAATCGCCGTTCGCCGGCCAGCCCGTACATGATTTGAATCTGTCGGGGGCTGCCCGCAGCCGCGCGGAGCAGCCACTCGCGCCAAGTTCTCGCCTCGTCGTAGTAGCCTGCATTCATCAGTGCTAGAAGTGTGAAAGTCGCATCGCGAAGCCAGCAAAATCGATAATCCCAGTTGCGCGGCCCCCCGATGCATTCCGGCAATGACGTTGTGGGAGCGGCGACCATGCCACCGGTCGGCGCATAAGTAAGCGCTTTGAGCACGATCAGCGAGCGGGTGACCGCCTCATGCCATGGTCCCTTGATTTTGTTGCGGCCGGTCCACTCCGTCCAGAACGCTTTAGTGATGCGCATGCTTTCCAGGGCATCGATTGCATCAGGCAGACCCTCATGCGAAGGGGCGAAGGAAAGAACGAACGGCACCTCATCGCCAGGCGTGACATCGAAATCGCCAACGGTCGTGAAATTCTCACCATGCATCGAAACTGGAGACCGCAGAACGACCATGTCCGGACCTGCAATCCCGCGTATCGTGCAGTCGTCAACGCGGGTGACCCACGGCACAATGGCGCCGTATGAAAACCGCAGTATTAATTCGCTGTGAAACGCCACCTTCCCCGCCTCGCCCCTGACGATTCGAACAAGATTTGAATGTTTGTCGCGGGGCGGCATGAAATCGATCAGCGTTGCCGTGCCTTCATCGGTTTCAAACCGCGTCTCGAGAATGAGAGTGTCGCGGCGGTAACGACGCGTCACGTTCCGAACGTCAGATCTTGGCGCGATTCGCCAACGGCCGTGTTTGGGAGCGCCAAGAAGAGCGGCAAAACAGGCATCCGAATCGAAGCGAGGCCAGCAAAGCCAATCGATAGAGCCGTCACGACCGACCAACGCTGCGGTACCGAGGTCGCCGACCATGGCGTAGTCTTCAATGCGAGAAGCCATTGTCCGTTACTACAGCTCGATCTGTCTCTGAAACCCGACCCGTCATCGAAAGCCCAAATGATCCTTCACTTCGAGGTGCAGGAAAACAAGTGGATCGAAAAAATAATGCCACACACTAGGCCGTGAAATCGAGAACGACCTTGATGTCATTTTCACGGTCCTCGAATGCCTCGCACCACCGGGAAAGCGGCACGCGGCGATTAATCAGTGCGGAAAGCCAACGCGATTCAGCCCGTGCGAGCGCGTCGGCCGCTTCGCGATAGTGGCGCCGGTTTGCGTTGACTGAACCGAAGACCATTTCATTCTCCAGCACGAGAGATCGATTGAGACCACCAACGTCAAACTGGATTTTGTGTCCGCCCGAAGAAATGCCGGCCAGACACACTATGCCGTTGGCTGCCGTGCTTCCCATGACATCGACGACGACCGAGCTCGCCCCGGTGCATTCCATCACGATGTCCGGTTCGAGGTCGCCCCAATTGTTCATGTGGTAGGTTGCCCCGAGCGCGCGAACGAGGGCAGGCTTGGGACCGCCTCGAGCTCGGTCAAATACGTGCACATCGAGCCCTCGCTGCACACCCATGAGCGCCGCCAGCAACCCGACCGGGCCCGCGCCGGTGATCAATGCCGTATGGGGAACCCATGACGCGCTGCGCCTGCCGATGTGAAGGGTATGCTCCCATGCCTTCGCTACGATGCTGGTCGGCTCAAGCAGAACGCCGACGCCCTCGAGGCTGTCGTCGAGCTTGATCAGAAAGTCCGGCTCAACGCGAAAAAATTCGGAGCCGTAGCCATTCCGCTGTTTGATGCCGCGCTCGGTGTAGCGCCCGTTACTGCACATATCCCATTCGCCGGCGGCACACGCCGGGCAAGGAACCGGGTCAGGCCGGCGCACGATGCCGACAACAAGATCGCCGGCGGCGAAACCGCATTTTGGTGGAGCATCATCGACTCGACCGAGCGATTCGTGGCCGATGATCAGACGATCCGAATTCGACGGCGGTGATCCGTAAGTGCCTTCTATGATCTCTCGATCCGTGCCGCAAATGCCGAGCATCAGGGCTCGGACCAGCACCGAGCCCTCATCCATCCGCGGCTGAGCAACATCATCCAGTCTGATGGAATGCGGTTCGCCGGGCTTGACGGTGAGGGCACGCATCGGGGTAAGCTGCAGGAGCTGCGTCGCCCCGCCGCTGCTTGAACAACGCCTTGTTCACACGGCGGGTTCCACCGAAGCCACCTGATAGGTGTGCGTCTCGCCTTCAGCATCGCGGATGGAAACGTATTCACCCGGACGGAATACGTGAGCCCCGAATCTGTAGCCACTTTCATCGTCGTCTTCCGCTGTCTGGTCGTAGTCGAAGATCCATCTGCCGTGCTCAGGCCCGCCCGGTTTGTGCACCAGAAAGCCATGCTCATCGTCCTCCCCTTCCCAGAATCGGCGCACGCGACAGTGCTGCCGATGCTGTTTCCACTCCCTAGCATCGATGTATCCGTTGCTGTCGAGGGGCGCCACGAATTCGTAGCCGTGCCGCGATGACCCCTGCGGGAATTCCTTAGATCGAGCGAGATTGAGCCTGATGCGTTTAAAGGAATGCGGCAAAGTGGTCACAGTATGCTCTCCTTCAAGACTATAATGCTGATCATTATGCCGCGGTTCGCAAGTGGCTTTGATCTGGATCAGGCTGTGATTTTTCTTGAAATTTCATGGGTTGGAAGTACAGCGCCATGACGTCGGAGCCATCACAACAAGCGGTTTTCGATTTTCTTGGCAGCCCGGCCACTCACGGCGGCTCACCCGTGAAGCGGATCGACACGCACGCCTCTTCCGTATTCCTCGCCGGAGATCGAGCGTTGAAGGTCAAACGGGCGGTACGCTTTCCATTCCTGGATTTTTCGACTCTTCAAAAACGAAAGGCCGCCTGTGACACCGAGATTGCCGTCAACCGTGCTTTCGCGCCGGCGATCTATCGCCGTGTCATTCCGATTACGCGCGAGCAGAACGGGCTTTTTGCCATCGCCGGCAAGGGAGAGCCGGTCGAATGGGCCGTCGATATGAGGCGCTTCGATGAAAACCAGACGCTTGATCACCTTGCCGAAGCGGGGCGCATCGATGACCAGCTCGCCGAGGCGCTCGGCCGCGCGGTAGCAGCAGCACACCGGATGGCACCAACCGTTTCCGACGCGCATTTCACGGATCTGGTGGATCACATCATCAGCCAGAACGAGGCCGAGCTTGCGGCGGAGCCGGATCTGGTTTCCCTGCAAGATCTGCGAACGTTATCATCAGCAACGCGTGGTGCGTTCGCTCGAGTTGCTCCCTTGCTCCTCGCGCGTGAACGCGCGGGCCTGGTAAGACGGTGTCATGGAGATCTGCATCTTGCAAACATCGTACTCGTCGCAGGCGAGCCAGTCCTGTTCGATGCTCTTGAATTCGACGAACGGCTAGCGACCGGGGACGTTTTTTATGATCTTGCCTTCCTGCTCATGGATCTTGTCGAGCGCGGGCTGGTCCGGGCAGCAAACATCGTGCTCAATCGTTATTTGATCGAGACGCAACGCCCTCACGACCTTGATGCGCTCGCTGCACTTCCCTTGTTCATGTCTATGCGCGCGGCGATCCGCGCGAAGGTCACCGCGGCCCGCCGGAAACGGGGCGATTCGAACTCCGATATTATGGACAGAGCCAGACAGTATGTGACACTTGCGCAGAAGCTGCTGGCTCCCGTTAAGGCTCGCCTCGTCGCGATCGGGGGGCTTTCCGGAACGGGCAAATCGGTGCTTGCGCGGGACCTGGCACCGGAAATCCTGCCATTGCCCGGCGCGGTGGTGTTGCGCAGCGATATTGAACGAAAAATGCAATTCGGCGTCCGTGAAACGGATCGTTTGCCACAGGAGGCATACGCCGCGGATGCTAACGCCAAAGTCTATGGCGCCCTTGCCAACAAAGCCCGGCGTGTGATTGCGGCTGGCCACTCGGCCGTTGTCGATGCGGTCTTTGCGGATCCCCTAGAGCGTTCCGCCATCGCCGACAGTGCGCCGCCTGCTGCATTTCTCGGCCTGTTCCTCACCGCCGATTTTCGGACACGCATCGCGCGCGTCGGCGGGAGAAAGAATGACGCCTCCGATGCCGATGAACATGTTGCAGCAAGGCAGGAACAGTTTGCGCTAGGGAAAATGAACTGGACCAGGATCGATGCTTCAGGTTCGCGCGAGGAGACGCTCATAAGAGCGCGCGCGGTGCTCAAATTTGGCGAATAAAGCTATGCAATGCGCGACACACTGATACGCCGGGTTGCCCATAGCATTCTGTGCAGAACCAATGCATAGCTCGCGAGCAAGTCATTGCCCCGGCTTTTTCCTGCATGAAGGCTGAAAACTTTCGAACATTCTCGGCACGGCACCTGGCGGTCGGACTCGCAGGATATTGCGCTTTCATCAATCTTTATTCTCCGCAGTCCATTCTGCCCTTGCTGTCGGAGGAATTTGGTGCCGGCGCCGCGGAGACCTCGATGGTCATCACGGTGAGTACGCTCGCGGTTGCGGTGACGGCTCCTTTCACTGGCGCTGTTGCTGATGTGCTCGGGAGGAAGCGCGTCATCGTGGTCGCAATGTTCCTCCTGGTCGTGCCGACACTCATGATCGCTATGGCCTCAACGCTTCCCGAACTGATCTTCTGGCGCGCGATGCAGGGTTTGGTCTTGCCGCCGATTTTCGCGGTCACCGTCGCTTATATCGGCGATGAATGGAGGCCGCAGGAAGCCACGACGGCTGCGGGCATCTATTCGTCAGGGTCGAGCCTCGGCGGGTTCAGTGGACGCCTCGTGACGGGATTGCTCGCCGACCTCATTGGATGGCGCGCAGGATTTGCCGCGCTTGCTTCTGTTGCTCTTGCCGGAGCAGTCATCGTGGGCTTCCTGCTGCCCCACGAGCGTCGTTTCGTGCGCTCCGAGGGAGTGCTGGCATCTGCACGGCAGATGCTGAGGCACTTCCGCAATCGCCAACTCGTCGCGACTTACGCAGTAGGCTTCGGGGTGCTGTCCAACTTCATCTGCACGTTTACATTCGTGAGCTTTCATCTCGCCGCACCGCCATACAACCTGTCTGCCAGCTGGCTCGGCGCAATTTTCACGGTCTATTTGGTTGGCTCGGTGCTCACGCCGTGGACAGGGTGGGCGGTGGGACGGTTTGGCCTGCGTCGTTTTATGGCGGCTGTCATCGCGGTCTGGATTTGCGGCATCACACTCACGCTTGCGTCGTCACTGCCTATCATCATCATTGGGCTTGCGGTCGGAGCCGGATGTGGACTGATCTGCCAGGCCGTTTCCACGGGATATGTGACGATCACAGCGAAATCCGGCCGCTCCTCGGCCGTGGGCCTTTACGTCACGTCCTTTTATCTTGGGGGCAGCTTCGGTGCTGCGGTCGGCGCCATCGCCTGGAATTTTGGCGGTTGGGCGGCCTGCGTTGGCCTGGTTGCAGTCGTGCTCGCCGTCATGGCGATGATCGTCGTCCTCGCGTGGAGCGATACCCCCCGGCAGGAAAGGCGGACCCCCGTCGAACCTGCATAGGCTAGCAGCGGCTTTCGGCCCACGCCGGCTTGCGCATCGTCAGCAGCGGACCATAGAGCAGGACAAACAGAACGAACGCTGCGGTCCATGCAAAGCCTGCGAATTCAAGCAGATCGACCGAACCCATAAAGGCCGCCGCAATACGAACGAGTGCAGCGGCGACCAGCAAGCCGTACATGGCTTGGGTGGCGCGACCGGCCTGCAGCGGTTGTCCCGTATGGCCGAGTGTCGCGCGCGTCATAACCGCCATCGTCATTATGCCAATCGCGCCGACGGTCCAGGCGTGAATGCCGGCTGTTGCGGGTATCATCGGAAAGAATACCGCCGCTCCAACAAGCAGGAAGCCGACTGGCACGAACGCATAGCCGATGTGGAGCACCAGAACGAGACGATCCGCGATGGTGCGATCACCTGCCCAGCGACCCAAGCGGATTGCCTGCAGGCATCCTGCAAGACCGAAAAGCGCGCCGGTGATCAAGTGGACTGGCGCGGCAACCCAAACGACCAGCGCAAGTGCGCTGGTGCCGACGGTCACCATATCGAATCGCGAGAAAGGAATTGGCAGACGACCCGGATTATTGCGCACAAGCCAGTTGTTGGTGAAGCTTGGCACGATGCGTCCACCGATGAGCGAGATGAGCAGTATGACAGCGGCGATCGCAATCCGCGTTCCATAAGTTGCCGTGCCGTCAAGCAATACCTCGGCGTGGAAGACGACATTGCCTGTGATCAGTAGAAGAAGGACGAGCAAAACGCGCAGATTGCGCCAGTTCTTTCCGGCGATGATTTCACGTGCTGCAACGGCCGCAAGCACGGCGAGAAAAGCCGTATCGATGATGGCCGCGGCGAGTCCTCCGATGCTTCCGGACATGAGGATCGAGACCCGCCCCGAAAGCCACAGTAAGGCAAGCCCCGCAAGTGGCCATCCACTGACTGGTAGTCGGCCTGTCCAGTTCGGAATTGCGGTGAGCAGAAAACCGGCGACGCTCGCGGTAACGTAGCCGTACAGCATTTCATGGATGTGCCAGTCGAGCGGCGTAAAATGGGTCGGCAGAGTTAGCAGGCCCATATATTGGGGCAGCCAGAAGACTATTCCAAAGCCCGCCCACAACCCGGCAACCAGGAAGAACGGCCGGAAGCCATAGGAGAATAGAGCCGGGCCGGCGTAATCGCGGCGGCGCCGAAGTGCGGCGGGCATCGACATTCATGAACCTCTACGCTCGCATTGTTTTCGCACCGGTTTCGCACACGACGAATTGCCGGCGATTGATCTAAATCAGAGGTAGAGGCAGGAACTCCACCACGCAAGTCAGCTCATCGCGCTGTGATGCCAAAGAGGAACGTAGCCCCTTTCAAGCACGCGCAGGATCGATGGCGGAGTGAGTACGTCCACGACACCGGTTTCTGGATTTCGGTTTACCATGGAATATCCAGCCGGCGTCCATCGGAGCAGGCGCTTGCAAAGAACGGCGTAGGCTGTGCCCTCAAGCGCTATCATCGCCCCATCTGGCAGCGCGTCGACCCTGGACCTGTGCGTGCGTTTGAGTTTTCCGGCAAGGCGCTCGATATGAAGCACCTCGTCCATGCCCGCAGCCCACGCGCGGTGCGCTTCACCCGAAAACAGCGCGGCGAAATGTTCGGCATCCTTGTGCCGGCATTCGAAGCAAGGCCTGTGACCCGCCGCCAGCGCAGTTACTTCATCGAGAAAAAAGAGCTCAGTGTAGCCTCGGCCCCACACCTGGCGATGACGCCCGTTGAACTCGAGCTTGCAGCAAATCCACGCCCGTGTGACCCAACGCCGATCGGATAGCCGGCATCCCAGATCGTGCAATCGCCCACCGCGATTGCCCATCAGCGTTCCGCGTTCGCTAGTCGCAAATAAGTCCCCGAACGGGGAAACCCGGTTAGGAAGAGGCATTTGCTCACCCGTCGGCTCCCCAGTCAGACGGTCCGCAATCCTCCGGCAAGAGGATGTGCGCCCTCGGCAAAGGCGACTAGCGGCTGGGCAGAAGCGCCTTGCCGCGCTTCTTCAAGCCTGCGGCTGTGGGGCAACCTCGCCGGTCGGCGGTTCCGGCCGAGGGCGAGCCTTGCCGGCCGGCGGCACGGCGGAGGAGCGCGGGGTGCTCGGCTCAATCACTGATTCGCGAACCGGTCGCTTGCCTTCGAGCAGATCCTTGATCTCCTCTCCGGTCAGCGTCTCGAATTCGATCAGGCCTTTCGCGAGCACTTCGAGATCCGCCCGTTTGTCGGTCAGGATCTGCGTGGCTTCGGCGTACCCTGCTTCGACTAGACGACGGATTTCAGCGTCGATCTTGCGCGAGGTCTCCTCGGAGATGTTCTGCTGACGCGATACCTGATAGCCGAGAAAAACTTCGTCCTGATTTTCGCCATAGGCCACTGTGCCGAGTTCGTCGGAGAGGCCCCATCGCGTCACCATCATGCGAGCAAGCTTTGTTGCCTGCTCGATATCGGAGGCAGCGCCTGAGGTCACCTTGTCCTTTCCGAATACCATCTCCTCGGCGACGCGACCGCCCATCATGATCGCAAGACGCGAGGTCATCTGCTCGCGGCTCATCGAGAGCTTGTCGCGTTCCGGCAGTTGCATGACCATTCCCAACGCGCGGCCGCGCGGGATAATCGTCGCTTTGTGCACCGGATCGGTCGCCTTGACATTAAGAGCCACAATGGCGTGTCCGCCTTCATGATAGGCGGTGAGCAGCTTCTCCTCTTCAGTCATTACCAATGACTTGCGCTCGGCCCCCATCATGACCTTGTCCTTGGCGTCCTCGAACTCCGACTGCGTCACCATGCGTTTGTTGCGCCGTGCCGCCATCAAGGCCGCCTCGTTGACAAGATTCATCAGATCGGCGCCAGAAAATCCTGGTGTTCCGCGCGCGACAGTCTTGAGATTGACGTCAGGCGCAAGGGGCACCTTTCGCACATGCACCTTGAGAATGCTTTCGCGGCCGACGACGTCCGGATTTGGCACGACCACCTGCCGGTCGAAGCGGCCGGGGCGCAACAGGGCGGGATCGAGCACGTCCGGACGATTGGTCGCCGCAATGAGGATAATGCCTTCGTTCGCCTCAAAGCCGTCCATCTCGACCAGCAACTGATTGAGCGTCTGCTCGCGCTCGTCGTTGCCGCCGCCGAGACCGGCACCGCGATGACGACCGACAGCATCAATTTCATCGATGAAGATGATGCACGGTGCGTTTTTTTTCGCCTGTTCAAACATGTCGCGCACACGCGACGCACCGACGCCGACAAACATCTCAACGAAATCTGAGCCGGAAATGGTGAAGAACGGCACATTGGCTTCACCGGCGACTGCACGGGCGATCAGCGTCTTGCCCGTTCCCGGAGGACCGACCAGAAGCACACCGCGTGGAATGCGTCCGCCCAGGCGCTGGAACTTTCCGGGATCGCGCAGGAACTCGACAATTTCCTGCAAATCCTGCTTGGCTTCGTCGACGCCGGCCACGTCCTCGAATGTGACCCGTCCGTGAGCCTCGGCCAGCAACTTGGCGCGCGACTTACCAAAACCGAGCGCCTTACCACCCGCGCCCTGCATCTGCCGTGACAGAAAGATCCAGACGCCTATAAGCGCAATGAAAGGAAGCCATGAGACGAGCAGGGACACGAACCAGGGAACATTGTCCGACGGCGGCCGCGCTGTGATCGAAACGCCCTTGGAATAGAGTTTCTGCACCAAACCGGGATCATTAGGAGCATACGTCTGGAAGCTGGTGCCGTTCGAAAAAGTGCCATGAATCTCAGGGCCCTGGATCACAACGTCACGCACGCGTCCCTGATCAACTTCCGAGAGCAGTTGCGAAAACGAGATGTCCTGCGCTGTCGTGCGTTGACCCGGATTCTGAAAGAGGGTGAACAGCGCCAGCAAAAGCAGGACGATGATAACCCAAAGAGCGAAATTGCGAAGATTAGCGTTCATCAGCCGTCCTGACCGGCCACGCGCGACCCACGCGGCGCCTGTGTGTTGTGCATCCCCTTCGTGGCAACTTCACGCCGGACCCGAAAAACAATGTAGGCAGCACGGGCGCCCATGAAAAGGCCTTAACTCTTAATATTCTAGTGACTTTTCCGGTCCCGTCGCTCATCCGGTCCTCACTTGGTTAAGAGCTTGCCACGTCGGGGAAAGGCTCGTTCGATAATGATCTGGGGATCTGCAAGCGTCACCATCCCCCCTGCCAACGTACGACGAAATCGGTGTTGTCCACCTTGGCACGCGGCTAGCAGGGCCAAATGCAGCATTTCAAGTTTGCCAAGCTCGACCGGCCCTTCATCCCCGACATGATCCAGTGCCCGGCCCAACAGCCTGAGCGCAATTTCGGCAGGCAAGCCCACAAACCTGCGCGCTTCCATTGCAAGAGAAAGAGGGCCAGGCAGCTCGACAACCAGCTCATCCCACGTGCGATCAACCGTGGCCTCGATCGCGCAATCGGCGCGCCGTAACCGGCGGGCCAGCCTCGCAAGTTGGGCTGCGTCCAGGCCTTCGCCTGCAAGCGCCTTCATCAGATCACGCATTCGGACCCGGGCAAATGCCATGCTGCGATTGGAGCTATCCTCGGCGTAGGGAATCTTTGCCTGTTGTAACGTCATGATCAGCCGGGTCTTGGGAATCTCGAGCAGCGGACGGACCAGGCAGATCTGCGGCTTACCCGCGCATTGCCTCGGCGGATCCGAACGTGAAAGTGGTTTTTGCAACGCCTGCGAACCGAAATTTTGCCTGACGGCTTCCCGACGCGGAATGACGGAGACTCGTTTCATGCCGCCAAGCCCGGCCAACCCGCTGCCGCGGCTCATGCGAAGGAGGACTGTTTCTGCCTGGTCGTCGAGCGTGTGACCGGTGAGAATGTGTGATGCCCCTGCCTGTCGGGCGGCCTCTTCAAGCAACGCATAGCGGCCGATGCGTGCAGCTTCCTGCACACCTGTTAGCGGCTTCGGGCCCATCCATCGGAGGGTGCGATGCGCAATCCTGTACTTGCGGGCGAGTCGGGCCACCGCCGCAGCCTCACTTTTTGATTCCTTCCTCAATCCGTGATCGACCGTAACGGCTAGCAACCTGGGCTTCACCTTGAGCCCGTCGCGCCACCGCGCCGCCAAAAACATCAGTGCTGTCGAATCCGGTCCGCCGGAGACCGCGAGGATCAGGACTGGAAGAGCCCGCAAGTCCGAAAAAATGGCCGCAGCTTCAGCCCGCGAAACAGACTTCGCCTCAGCAGTGGACACGCTTTTGTTCCAGCGCGACACCTCGCTTCACTCCAGCCGAAGCACGCGGGTATTTGCGTCCAACCTCGGCAAGCGTCGCACAAGCCGCCTCCTTCTGATTCATGGCCGCGAGCGACTGTCCAAGCCGAAGCAACGCGTCTGGGGCCTTGCTGGCGCGATCATACTTGGTGGAGACGTTCAGGAACGCTTCGGCTGCATCACGATAGCGCTGCTGCTGAAAAAGACTCTCGCCGAGCCAATAGTTGGCATCAGCTACCAAATGCTCGTTCGGGTGCTTCTTGAGGAAATCCCGGAATGCTTGTTCGGCGAGCGAATAGTCCTTGTGCAGTACATACCCATAGGCCATGTCGTATTCATCCTGCGGCGAAGACGACGGAGGCAGAGTGGCGAGCTGCGGACCCCTCGCAGGTGCCGGCGCCGGAGCAGGATTCCGCGCTTGTGGCGAAATGGATGAACCCGGCTGCTGTGATGCAGGCAACCCGCCGGTTGAAGCAACCGAACCCTGCGGTGGGGCCGGCATAGCCTGACTATTCCCGGCGAGCGTTGAGAGATCGAGCGGAGCGCCGGCTGCTCGTCCCCCAGGAGCGCCAATGGGTGCAGAATGCTCGGCCTCGGGCGCCAAGACAGCCTGATTGCCGAGCGAGCGCGGAGCTCCGGGCGCATTGGGATGCTGGGCGGGATCGAAAACGTCGGATCGACGGGCCGAGGGTGGCGCGGTGCCCGGAACGATGGGATTCGATTGCGGCGCAGAGGGCGAGGCAGGCTTTGCCCCAACCTGCTCGTCCTGCATGCGTTTGAGCTGCATCTCGAGTTGCTGATTGCGATATTGCAGCTGCTCGATTGTGCCCGTGAGTTGGCGAAGTGCGTTTTCCATGCGATCGAGGCGAACGGCGAGTTCTCCAGGATCAGCTTGGGCAATCCTGCCGGTTTGCACTGCCTGCGAGGGCGCCTGCCGCTCCCGGCTCGGCTCGCCCCGGCCGAATAGGTCATCCAGAAAATTGCCGGATGACGGGCTCTGCTGCGCGCGCGCACCAGTTTCCAGCCCAATTGAAATCATCGCCGCGGCGGCCAGAATGCAGATTGAAAACTGCAGGCGGCAGCGCCTCGTCGGCAAATCACTGGCGAGCACGCGATAGTCTCGAAGCATGGTCGTTTCCAAGCCGTGTTGCGGAAATCCCCGCATGACACTTTACGAGTCTGACCGCCCGCGCCGTCGGGTCGCAAATCCTACTCTTTGCGTTGAGACGCCACCGCGGGGCGTCCCTTAGCATAGGGAAACGAGTGCGACCAGAATGTGGCTGTCGAAAGCACGGCTGAAAGCCGTTTGTAGTAGCAGTGCCGCCTGCAACCCGCCGAACGACAGGCCGCCAGCCGTGCACCTGCTTGATAAATGATTCGCGGCCTTTCCTATGAACTAATGCCGAGCACCGTGACCGCGCGGCGGTTCTGTGACCAGCATGAGATGTCATTGCAAACGGCAACCGGTCTCTCCTTCCCGTACGAGATGGTGCGCATCCGCTGAGCCTGGACACCGCGCGAAATCAGATAATCGCGTACAGCCTGCGCGCGCCGGGCGCCGAGCGCGATGTTGTACTCGCGCGTGCCGCGTTCGTCGGCATGGCCCTCGATCGTGAACTGGCCATATTGGCTATACGTGTTTAGCCACTGTGCTTGCTTGTCGAGTGTGGCGCGCGACTGCGGGGTGAGTTCGGAAGAATCGGTTTCGAAAAATACGCGGTCACCCACATTCACTACGAAGTCCTGCTGACTGCCGGGACTCGCCTGGCCCGCGGCATTCGCCTGGGCGTCTTCCGCAGCCTTGTTGGCACACGCTGAAATTGCCAGAGCTGCAGCAAATACGCCGGCGATGCGGGCAACGTGCAGCATCCTACCTAGGTCGATCATTCCGGTGCCTCCATTCACGTCCTTTGACCGGAGCTTTGCTTGCGGATCTAGCAGGGTGTTCGTTAAGCGAGCGTTCCATCAACCTTGATGGAACCTTGCATGTCCCCCTTAAAGTTGTTGCAGCCCCTTAAACCGTTTCTCATGGTTAAGACAGGGTGAAAATGAGGCCGGTTTAGGACCTCTTACGACAAAAGTGGGGACCAGGCGGGATCTGATGCGTAACTCGGCGTCGGAACTTTGAGTTCGTTTCTACCCGTTATGTCGACGGTATAGAGCGACGGACCTTGCCCCACATCGCGGAAGAACATGAGCACGCGGCCGTTGGGCGCAAAAGTTGGACCTTCGTTGTGGAAACCCTCGGTCAGGATACGTTCCCCCGACCCATCTGGCTTCAGAATGCCGATCGAGAAGCTGCCGCGCGCCTGACCGGTGAAGGCGATGTAATCGCCACGGGGCGACCACACTGGCGTCGAGTGATGACCTTCACCGAAACTGATGCGTTGGGCCGTTCCGCCACCTGCGGGCATCACATAGATCTGCTGCGTGCCCCCGCGGTCGCTCTCGAAACAGATACGGGTGCCATCCGGCGAATAGCAGGGTGCGGTGTCAATTGCGGGCGTATCCGTGAGTCGCGTCGTCTGCCTCGAACGCAGATCCATGACGAAGAGGTTGGCATTGCCGCCTTGCTGGAGACTCATGATCACCCGCTGACCATCCGGCGAAAACCGCGGCGCAAAGGTCATTCCAGGGAAGTTACCGACGATCTCACGCTGGCCAGTCTCGATGTTGAGGAGATAAACGCGCGGATCGCCATGCCCATACGACATGTAGGTGATTTCTTGTGTGGAGGGATTGAAACGAGGAGTCAGGACAAGATCATCACCGCGGGTCAGATAGCGCACGCCTGCACCGTCCTGATCCATGATCGCAAGACGCTTCACGCGCCGATTCTTGGGCCCGGTCTCATCGACAAATACAATGCGGCTGTCGAAATATCCTCTTTCACCCGTCATTCGCTCGTAGATGGCGTCTGAGATGATGTGTGCGATGCGCCGCCAGTTGTCGGGCGTGGTAAAATACTGTTTTCCATCGAGCTGCTGGCCGGCGAATACATCCCACAGGCGAAACTCTGCCTTCAACCGTCCGTCGCTCTGTCGTGTCGTGCGGCCCGTCACGAGCGCCTGGGCGTTGATCGCGCGCCAGTCGGCAAAGCGCGGGACACTATCGCTGTTCGCGATTCGCTCGATGAAAGCGGCGGGATTGATCGGCGCAAAAAGCCCGCTACGTTGCAGATTGTTGCTGATGATTGCGGTGACATTGCGCCCCGTGTCGGTCTCGGCAGGACCGGACAAGAAATCCGGTAACGCGATCGGCATCGGTCTGACATTACCCTGATTGATGTCGATGTTGAGCACAGCTTCGGCCGAACGCGTGCCGAGCGCGAAGGCCCCCGCCCCGATCAGGAGTCCACGGCGAGTCAATGAAGCTTTGGAATTCTTGGCCACGAGATTGCGCTACCTTGCGGAAAGGTCGTGAAACATCTGCTTGGTATCGAATGTGAAGTCGATTTCCCTCCATAGGTCGTAGTGATCGGGCCGCAGCATCGTATAAGGCTGGCCCAGAAACACGGCACGGACCGCACTGTCGCGCATTGCATTAAATTGGGCACCACTTCCGCTCGTGAGCACCTGCGGACCGGCTGCAAGCGTTCCATCCTTCCGGAATCTGATGCGGATCGTGACCTGTGTTTGCTGCGCATCCTGCATTCCAACCGGCGGATTCCATAACGCCATCAGCCGCGCCCGAAGCGCGTCAATCTCGGACTGAGACAACCTCGCGGCGCTCCCCGTTGCAGTGCCGAGCGCGGGCGTTGCATTGGCTTCCAGGCCTGTGGCCGCGTGCCGCTTCGGATCGCGCTTATCCAGGAGCGCAGCGATCTTGTCGGCATCGAATTTCGGTTGCGGCCGGTGCGGGGGCTTTTTTGGCGGCAGCGGCTGCGGCTCCGCTTTAGCCTGTTGTTTTGGTTCGTCCGGCTGCTTGATCTTTTCTGCAATCGGGTCCGGCTTGGGCGGCTGCGGTTCAGGCGGAGGAGCCATCTCCTTCGCAGCTTGGAGCTCCTTCTTGTCTGTGAGTTTTGGCTTCGACTCCTCGATTGGCTTGGGTGGCTCTTCCGATTTTTTCTCGACCAATGGCTTGGGTGTCTCGACTTTGGGTGCATCCTTCACACCCTTGGTTATTTCCGAGAATTGCTTTTCGCTCACCAGATCCACTGGCAGCGATTCCGCAGAGGTGACGTCGAATGTCTTTCCGGAAAACGAAAGAGTCGCCCACAGCAGGACCGCTGCGTGCAGGCCAACCGAAATTGTAGTGGCCTTTCTCATCACTGCGCTTTCGCGCCTTGTTCAAACTCGGTGACCAGAGCGACGCGATGAAAACCCGCCGACGACAGCTGGCCCATCACTTTCATCATCGTGCCGTAATCCACTTTCTTGTCGCCGCGCACATAGACGCGCGCCTCCGAGCCGCCACGCGCCTCCGAGACGGCCTGCATCTTCGGAATAAGATCTTCCAGCCCGATTTCGCTATTCTGCAGGAAAATCTGTCCCTTGTCGTTCACGGAAACGGTCAGGGGTTCCTTCTCCTGATCGAGATTTTTTGCCTGGCTCTGCGGCAAATCAATCGGAACTCCGACCGTAAGCAGCGGCGCGGACACCATGAAGATGATGAGCAGAACCAGCATCACGTCCACCATCGGCGTGACGTTGATCTCGCTCATCACCCGCTGGCGATGATGCTTGCGTTTCCCGATCACCGGCGTGCCGGCGTTGGCAGCCATGGGATGATCCCCTATCCGCGCTCGTCGATCTGCCGCGACAGGATGGCGGCAAACTCGTCGGCAAATCCCTCCAGCCGCTGCGCCTGCTTATTAACCTCGGCCGCGAACTTGTTATAGAAAATGGTCGCTGGTATGGCGGCCACGAGACCAAGAGCCGTCGCGAAAAGAGCTTCGGCGATGCCGGGCGCCACCACAGCCAAGGATGTATTTTTGGATGCAGCGATCGACTGAAAGCTCGTCATAATTCCCCATACCGTTCCGAACAAACCGACAAACGGACCGGCAGATCCGACCGTGGCAAGAACAAGCAATCTCTTTTCAAGGCGCTCAACCTCTCGCGCGATCGTTACCTCCATAACCTTTTCGATACGCATCTGCAGCCCTCCCAGCGAGCGTGCATTGCCTTCGAAGCTGCGCTTCCACTCTCTCATCGCGGCTACGAAAAGCGCGGCCATCGAATGTGCAGGGCGCGTGGACAGCGTGCGATAAAGTTCGTCGAGCGACTGTCCCGACCAGAAGGCCTGCTCGAAGCGGTCCATGGCGCGCCTAGTCCGCGAATAAAGTACCGTCTTATCGATCGCGATCGCCCACACCCATATCGAGCACACGAGAAGCCCGATCATCACGGTCTTCACGACCCAATGGGCGTTCCAAAACAATGTGAACAGCGACAGATCGGAAGAGGTCAGCGGGAGCACCGACTGTGCCACGTCGGCAGGATTCATGGGCACATCCTTTCCGCTTGATCCGATCCTTCCGGTCGAACCGGCGCGGCGCAATACTTGGTGTCAACCAGCGCGCGCGACGATGCCGCCTACGCGCTAAGTCGAAAACCGAATGTCTCGCGAAATGCGTATGTCCGTCCACCGGCGGCTACGAAATCTCTGCGAAACTTGGCCAAACTTGGGCGCGGAAGCGGACTTCCGACAGTAGACAGCGCTGATTGTGGTTAAAGACTCGTTACTTTGGCAGATCGGCCGCCGCGGCAAAAAAAAGCCGCCCGCTTGCGGCGGGCGACGGATTGTCTCGCTCAGGTCTGCTCGAAGTCCGTTCAGGTCTGCTCAGGCCTCTCGTCCGGAGCGGGACGATTGCGCCTCTCGGCCATAAACTGATCGAATTCGGCCTTGTCCTTGGCGAGGCGCAGTCGATTGAGGAACTCGCGGAACTCGCGCTGCTCTTCCTCGAGGCGACGCAGAGTATCGGCACGATATTCGTCGAATGCGCGGTTGCCGCTCGACGGCGCATAGCCCCAAGCGCCTCCGCCCATACGCGAGCGCATCCAGTCCATCTTGTGCTGCATACGCTCCATCTTGTGCTGCCAGTGGTCTTGCCCGCCGTGATAGCCGCATCCCATTCGTCCGCTCCATATCGTGAAAGCGAGGACGCTAACGCCAAGCGGCCACCAAACCATGAAGCCCAGAATGATCAACGCGATCCAGGCGGGTCTGCCTAATTCATCGAGTTTTGCGGTGATGGGCATTGGACGGCCTCGCGTGAATGTAAATAACATTCACATAGCTAAGAGCGAAAGGAGGTCTTGTCAACAGCAAAATCCAGGTGGTGCCTTCTAGCCGTGTTTGCCAGCCCGTGACCTGGTCTTGGGTCCCTCTGCCGCGGGGCCAGATCATGTCACGCCGTCTCGCCCATGATGGGGCAAATCGCCCTCACAGACGAGGCTATCGGGATTTTCCGGGCTGCAATCCCAGACCACGCAGATAGATCAGGACTGCGGCTTCGAGCAGGTCTTCCGGCGACATGGGCAACGTTCGACGCGCGGCATCGCCACGGCCGAACAATGACGCGATGCCATGCGTCATTGACCACACATGAAGGGCCACCATCAGAGCTGGTGGCCTGTTCTGACTGGGCATCAACGCGACCAGCCTTTCCGAAGCCGCGCGCAGAACGGCGAATGAATTTTCACTCGCTTCACGCAGGGCGTGATCGCTATCGAGTGCGAGGCCAGCTTCGAACATGGCGGAATAGTACGCCGGCTCGCGTTTTGCGAATGAAAGATAACTTTTTCCAAGGCGGTCGAATGCGGTCATCACGTCGGGACGGCCGTCGTCCCACGCTCTCGCCAATGCAACGGAAAACTCTTCGAAGCCGCGCCGCGCGACGTCGGCCACCAATGCTTCGCGGTCGCGGAAGTGACGATAGGGAGCAGCCGGGCTCACGCCCGCCCAGCGCGCCGCGTCCGCGAAAGTGAATCCCGCCGGACCTTTTTCGGCAATCAGCTCAAGCGCGGCACGGACCAAGGCCTCTTTCAGATTGCCATGGTGATAGCCGCGGGCGGCATGGCCTCGCTTGCCCCATCTCATGTGAATCGCTTTTACATTATGGCGGAGCCTGCGTCGATCTACTATGGCCCGGGGCGGGCGACGAGCGGCAGCTTTTCAAACAGCGTGGGCCCACCTGGTTGCGCACCCTCGATCGTCAGCAAACGAAGCTTGGTGACCACGCCGCCTGCTGCAGAGAAACCCCCGGTCCTGCCACCCGCTGCCAGCACGCGGTGGCAGGGCACGATAAGGGGCGTCGGATTCTCGCCCATGGCCTGACCGACGGCACGCGACAAGTTCTTGTCGCCCAGGCGCTCAGCAACATCGCCGTAGGTCATCGTGGAGCCAGGCGGAAGCATGCGAACGATGGCATAGACCCGCTGGTTGAATTCGGGCAGCCCAATGTCGTCGATTGTGATATCGGCGAGGTCATGCTTCCCGCCGGCAAGCAGATCGACGATGCCGTCGATCGCGCGTTGCACGTCAGGCGGCGGGATTGCCTCATTTGCTGCCGGATGGCGCCGGCATAAGCGGGCGCGAGTAGCAGGCGCATCTATCTCGGGCAACTGCACGGCGGCGATGCCGCGCGCAGTCCATACGATGCCGCAGGTTCCGATCGCCGTCTCAAAAATCGCAAATCTTTTCTCCATGACACGACCTATAAGGCCTAGCGCGATCCGACGCCGCCCGATTCCTGATCAGCCTTCATCGCAATCCGCAGCGCCCTCGGAATGGGCCGCGCGCGACCGCCCGACACGAATGCGACCTGCACCTGGGCTTCCACCAGCAAATCCTCGCCGCGCATGACCTTCTGGTTGAGCATAACCGACGCACCCTTTACCTCCTTTGGCGCGGTAACGATATCGAGCACATCATCCATGAAGGCCGGCTTTTTGAAATCGATGCTCATCTGGCGAACGACGAACGAAAATCCTGGCGCCTCCTTCTCCGTCTGTTCGAACAGGGCGCGATGGTCGGCTCCGATCAGCCGCAGATAGTTGGTGCGGCCACGCTCCATGAAACGCAGATAGCTTGCGTGATAGACGATGCCGGAGAAATCCGTGTCCTCGTAATAGACGCGCACAGCCTGATGATGGCAGCCGTCGCGGATGTGTCCGTCAAGTGCAGTGATGTTCATGCGCTTCGACCGCCATGTCCACTCGACCGCCTCACCATGCGGACGTGCACCGCCACGGGACGTCATTCAGCATGGCGTTTTCCCAATGCCGACCATCAAAGGATTTCACGGGAAGGCTCGCAAGTTCGACTTCGTCCAGGCACCGGACATTCACATCAATTTTGTCCGGATCCGACCGAGGAACGTAGAACGGATGGATTCCACAAACCTTACAGAACGTGTGCGTGGCGGTATTGGTGTTAAACTGATAAGCCGTGAGACTGTCCCTGCCACTCACGAGTTCGAATTGCGCCGGCGGCACGATCAGATGCAGAAACCCTTTCTTCGTGCAAATCGAGCAGTTGCAAAAGGTCACCCGATCGAGATCGGCCGTGACTCGGAAGCGCACGCGACCGCAATGGCAGCCGCCTTCATACAAAGCCGGCATCTAGTCATCCTGCCCGAACAACCCGAACTGGCTCGGTTCGCGAGCAGGTTCTGGAATTCCGAGATGCTGATAAGCGAGTCCGGTGAGCAGCCTTCCGCGCGGCGTCCGCTGGAGAAGGCCTTTTTGAATGAGGAAAGGCTCTATGATGTCTTCAATCGCGTCGCGCGGTTCCGATAACGCCGCCGCCAGCGTATCGACACCAACCGGACCGCCGCCGTAATTTTCCGCGATGGACTTTAGATAGCGCCGGTCCATAGCATCCAAACCGACGCCGTCGACCTCGAGTGCCGACAAGGCCCGGTCCGCGACATTACGATCAATAATGCTGGCTCCTTCGACATGCGCAAAATCGCGTACCCGGCGCAGCAGCCTTCCGGCAATGCGTGGCGTACCCCGTGCGCGCCGCGCAATTTCGTTAGCCCCGTCCAACGCGATCGCCAGTCCCATGACGCGCGCCCCACGATTGACGATCTCCTCAAGCTCCTTCTCGGAATAGAAATTGAGCCGCAACGGAATGCCAAAGCGGTCGCGCAATGGATTGGTCAGGAGACCGGCGCGGGTCGTCGCACCGATCAAGGTGAAGGGGGCAAGGTCGATCTTGACAGAGCGCGCCGCCGGTCCTTCGCCGATGATCAGATCGAGCTGGAAATCCTCCATAGCCGGATAGAGGATCTCCTCCACTGCAGGATTTAGTCGATGAATTTCATCAATGAACAGCACATCGCGCGACTCGAGATTCGTCAGCAGTGCTGCGAGATCGCCTGCCTTGGCGATGACCGGGCCTGACGTCGCGCGGAAACTGACGCCAAGTTCGCGCGCAATGATCTGCGCGAGGGTTGTCTTGCCCAAGCCGGGGGGTCCCACGAACAGCACGTGATCGAGCGCCTCGTTACGGGCACGCGCGGCGTGGATGAAAACTTCGAGATTCGCGCGTGCTTGCTCCTGGCCGATGAACTCCGATAGACGTTGCGGACGCAGCGTGGCGTCCGGGTCTTCGGTTCGCGAGTGGGATGTCACGAGGCGGGGCGAGCTGCTCATTTGGCCAGCTCTTTCAGACCTTGCCTGATCAAGGTCGCCGTATCTGCACCCTCGCCGGCACTGCGCGCAGCGGCAGCAATCGCGGCAGCCGCCTGCGGATGGCCATACCCAAGATTGATCAGCGCGGAGACGGCGTCGGCCACCGGCCGTGGCGCGCGCTTCTCGTCGAGCGCGCCCGCGAGGTGCACGACCGCGGGATCGATATTCGTAAACGCCGGCGCCTTGTCCCTGAGTTCGGTGACGATGCGCTCGGCAACCTTTGGTCCGACGCCTGGCGTTCGCGCCACAAGCGCCTTGTCACGCATAGCGACTGCAGATGCAAGTTCCGCTGGCTTCAACGTCCCGAGTACGGACATCGCGACCTTAGCGCCGACGCCCTGCACGGTTTGCAGCAGACGGAACCATTCACGCTCGACATCGCTGGCGAAGCCGAAAAGCTTGATCTGATCCTCGCGTACATAGGTCTCGATCGACATCGTCACTGGCTCGCCGGGCGACGGAAGCGCCTGCAGGGTGCGCGTCGAGCAGTGCACCTGATAGCCGACGCCGCCAACATCGAGAATGATGAAGTCCTCTCCGTAGCTGTCAATGATACCCTTGAGCTTGCCGATCATGATGCTACCACCCTCCGCATCGCGCTCGTACGATGGTGCGCGTGGCAGACTGCAATGGCCAGCGCGTCGGCGGCGTCTTCAGAGGGCGGCTCGGCCTTCGGCAGGAGTACACCGATCATCATCCTTATCTGCATCTTTTCGCCGTGACCGCTTCCCACAATCGTCTTCTTCACCAAATTCGGGGCGTATTCAGCAACAGCAAGCCCTGCCTTTGCGGGCACCAACATCGCGATGCCGCGCGCCTGACCGAGCTTCAGCGTCGCCGCCGCATTATTGTTGACGAAGGTTGCCTCCACAGCTGCTTCGTCCGGCCGGTACTGTTGAATCACGGCGAGCAGACCATCATGGATGGCCAGAAGACGGTTACCGAGGCCGGCACGATCGTTTGTCTCGAGCGAGCCGCAGCCGACGTGCACTAGCCGGTTGCCATCGGCTTCGATAAGGCCCCAGCCGGTACGGCGGAGCCCCGGATCAATTCCGAGGATGCGAATCGGATGCCAAGCCATGAAGTCGTTGATAGCTCCGGCCCCGGCCTGCGCCTAGCGCGTTTTGCGCCACAGTCGCACCGGCGATGCCCTATTCCCGACCGTCACAATAGACAGCACCAGATGAGCAGGCATGGTTCGGCGCGTGCCGGGTTCTTCGCACCGCCGCAATTGCTGGGCGGCGCAATGCTCGATTGGAGCGCAGCGCCGCATTTTCTCGACACACAAAATGATGCGAGATGCCTTTCACCTTCTCACCGCAAGCAGGGATCGTGCGATAGTGAGAGAACTCATTTCGGCGCGAGGGAACAGCAAATGACCGATCTTCCAAAACCTGACTACGCGCATGGCATGCGCATCGTGGGTCATACCGATCAGGGCGGCCGCCCCGACGGCGTGCAGGTGATGGTGCATCGCGGATTCGCATTCGTCGGGCATATGTTCTCGAAAGGCTTTTCCGTCATCGATGTGCGCGACGCGAGGAAACCGCGGGTGGTGAATTATATCGCTGCGCCCACGAACACCTGGAACATCCATCTGCAGGCCCATGGCGATCTTCTCCTCGTCATACACGCCAAAGATATGTTCGCGGCAGCCGAGTTCGCGGACGAACGCGCCTACTATAGCGGCGCACTTGGAAGGGCCGTCGGAACTGCCGAAGCTAAACGGAAACGTGATTGGAGCGCAGGGCTTGCCGTTTACGACATCTCAAAACCGGAAATCCCACGCCAGATCGGTTTCATGCCGGTCGACGGCGGTGGGATTCACCGCGCCTGGTACACCGGCGGACGCTGGGCTTACGTGTCAGTTCTGCTCGATGGATTCACCGATTACATTTTCATGACGGTCGACTTGACTGATCCGTCGAAGCCGAGCGAGGCCGGTCGCTGGTGGATTCCCGGAATGAATTTGGCCGCCGGCGAGACACCCTCATGGCCGGCCGCACGCCGCTACGGGCTCCATCACGCGATCGTCCACGGAGACACAGCCTACGCCGCCTGGCGCGATGCGGGCATGGTAGTTCTCGACGTTGCCAACCGTGCTGAGCCGAAGTTGATCGTTCACCGCAACTGGTCGCCGCCTTTTGGCGGCGGCACCCACAATTGCCTGCCGTTGCCTGAGCGCGCACTTCTCATCGTGCTCGATGAAGCGGTTCTCGATCATCAGGAAGATGGTCTGAAACTAATCTGGGTATTCGACAACCGCGCACCGCAGAACCCGGTCAGTATTTCGACGTTTCCCACCCCTGCCGAGGCCGACTACAAGTCAAAGGGAGGGCATTTCGGGCCGCACAACATTCACGAAAATAGGCCCGGAAGTTTCGTCAGCGAGCAACTGGTCTTCGCCACTTATCAGAATGCAGGCATTCGCGCGTTCGATATCTCAAACGCGTTCGCCCCCCGAGAAATTGCTGCTCTCGTACCCCCGCGGCCTGCAGTTCTCGCGGACACGCGTCCGAATCGGGCACAAGTAATTCAATCGGCTGATGTGTTCGTCGACGCTGCCGGCATGATCTACGCGACCGATTACAATGCGGGGCTCTACATCCTCGAGCTTGAATGAACGGCGAACGATCAGGACACTGGAGCGTTAAGCCGGGAACACCTAAGGAGGATGCCCGATGGATTCCGATGTTGGTGGCTGGCTTATGCTCTTGATCGACGTCGTTTTCGTCGTTGTTTTAGCCGCAGCAATCATTTACGCCGGCTATATGTGGCGCAAGCGCCCACGTAACGAGACGACCAACCGAATCCGCGATGAAGTCACGAGGGAAAATTTCCGGCGTCCCGGCGGTTGAGGTTAAGCGCTCATCTTCTGTACCAGGATGTCCGATACCTCGAAATTGGCATAGACATTCTGGACGTCGTCGCTGTCGTCCAGCATCTCGATCAGTTTGAGAACCCTTTCACCGGCCTCGTCATCGAGGTTCACGGTATTCTGCGGCTTCCACAACAGCGACGTTTTGCGCGGTTCGCCGAATTTGGCTTCCAGAGACTTTCCGACATCGCTCAGTGTTTCTGGCGTCGTGAAGATCTGATGGCCATCCTCGTTCGAAATGACATCTTCGGCACCGGCATCGATCGCCGCTTCGAGTATGCTGTCGGCACTTCCTGCGTTCGGATCGTACTCGACGACGCCAACATGATTGAACATGAATGACACGGCGCCGGTTTCGGCGAGATTGCCGCCGTGCTTTGCAAAAATTGCACGCACTTCACCAGCGGTGCGATTCCGGTTGTCGGTGAGTGCCTCCACGATGATAGCGACGCCGCCAGGCCCGTATCCCTCATACCGGATCTCATCATAGTTGTCGGTGTCGGTGCCCTGCGATTTCTTGATAGCTCGCTCAATATTCTCCTTCGGCATATTCTCTGCCCGCGCGGCCAGGATGGCGGCTCGCAGGCGCGGGTTAAATGCCGGATCTGGCATGCCCAGCTTGGCAGCTACGGTAATTTCACGCGCAAGCTTGCTGAACAGCTTGGACCGCGCCTTATCCGCGCGGCCCTTCTTGTGCATGATGTTCTTGAATTGGGAATGACCGGCCATAATTGCAAAATGATCTTGGTGAAGCGGCTATATAGGCCGGCTTTACAGGAAAATAAACTACAGGGTGGGAGGGGCAGGAAATTCACTATCGAGCACAGTCGGCGGCCCGTTGCGGTCGTCGCTTGCTATTTCCAGAACTCCGGTAATTTGGATTGCAGAATGCCGCCGAGACGCACCGCGCCAACCTTGCATGCCAGTCCGTTGCTATCGTCCGTCTCCACGGCAATACCACACAGCGTCGCGGGTCCGTTCGATGCCTCGAATTTTGCCCCGGGAAGTTTCCTCAGAAATCTGTTGAGGGGCTCATCCTTGTTCATTCCGATGATCGAATCGTAATCGGCCGTCATGCCCACATCCGATATGAAGGCGGTGCCGTTCGGAAGAATGCGGTCGTCTGCCGTGGGAGCATGCGTGTGGGTTCCGACGACCAGGCTGGCACGCCCGTCTGCGAAATAGCCCATCGCCTGCTTTTCACTCGTAGCTTCGCAATGGAAGTCAATAACGATTGCGTCGGCATCGGAATTAAGTACGCAAGCAGAAAGTTCGCGCTCCACGGCAGCAAAAGGATCGTCCAGAGGATCCATGAAAATCCGCCCCATTGCATTGACGATCAGCGCGCGCTTTCCGTTTTTTGTATCCACGAGCGCCGCCCCCCGTCCCGGCGTTCCCTTAGGATAATTCAGCGGACGAATGAGGCGCGGCGCTCGTTCAATGAAAACGAGCGCCTCGCGCTGATCCCAGGCATGATTGCCGAGCGTGATCGCGTCGGCTCCGGCATCGACAAGCTCGTCGTAGATGACTTCTGTGATACCAAAACCGCCGGCCGCGTTCTCGCCATTGACGACGACAAGATCGAGCTTCCAGTCATTGATCAGTCCGGGAAGCTGATCGAGCACGATCGTGCGTCCGGAACGGCCGACAATGTCGCCAATGAACAGAATGCGCATTCAAGGGTGCCCGCGAAAATCCAAAACCTCTGCTTCGGTTAGCACGAGGTCGAGGCGGGCGTCGCGTTCCGTGGCTGGAACCTTCGGGATCTCCTGAACTGCGAATGCGATGCCGACTGCAATGACCGGTTTCTTTCGACGCAAGGCATTGATTGTCATGTCATAGTATCCGGCGCCATAACCGATGCGGTGACCGGTTCGATCGAAGGCGGCCAAAGGAACGATCAGAACGTCCGGCAGGACTTCAGGCGCGCTGCTGAGAGGCTCGCGAATGCCCCATTGCCCGCGATCAAGCTGATCGCCAAAAAAATAGGCTCGCATGCTCAGCGGCTTTCCACGGCCCTCAATACGCGGCAGCGCCAATCGTGCTCCAGCAGCGGCGAGTTTTCTCATCAACGGAATCGGATTGATCTCCGATTTCATCGGCGAGAACCCAGACACGATCACGCCGGGCCGAATTTCTGCGGGAAAATCGCGAGCAGCGATGGCTTCGGCAGCCGCAGCACGCAGGTGAGGTGCCAGGGCGTCGCGACGAGCCAATGTCTTGACGCGGAGCAATTCTTTGGATGGTGCCGGTTCGATCAGGTTCAATCCGTAACCCTGAGCGGTTGTCCAATTTCTCGGTGCATGATCAACCGCAACATCGTCTCAAAATCATCCGAACATCGTCTCAAATCATAAGTGCGGAGCCGCAGTGGCCGTCGGAGCACCGATCCCGGGTTCCCTACGAAAGTAGGTGGGCGCCATATGTCCGAGCCCACGGGCCCGGTCAGGGACAGCTCCCTTAAGGATCGATAAGGCCCCGGGGATTGCGTCTCCTGACGCACCCCGCAGCCCCGCAGATTCGAATGTAGTGCCTATCTGCGAGCGCCGCCACAGCCAGTTCCTGCAGTCAATGACTTGCCGCGTGACGCTACCCGATGGCAATGGCGCCATTGCCAAGTGTTTGATTGAGTTTTTTGGTGATGCCCTCGATCCGCTCGGCTGCAGAGTTGAATGCCCCGATAACGGCATCTGATGCGGCCTTCGCCCGATCGGCTGCCACAAGCCGTGCGTCATGAAGCGCAGTGATTTCCTCCTCAAGCCGACGCATCTTGTCGGCGGTTTCGGCAAGATCGTCAGCCAGCATGAGCGCAGCCATCACAGTGAGGCGCGTGTCTCCGATCTCTCCAAATTTGCGCCGAAGATCGATGATGCGCTGATCAATTTGCTTGGCGAGTGCGAGTAGATGATCCTCCTCACCGTCTTCGCAGGCGAGACGGAATTGGCGGCCGGCAATGGTCGCGTTCACCTGTGCCATGAAGCTACTCTTGGAGATCCAGCACGGATTGAATTGAGGCAACGGCAGAGTCCAATCGCTGGGCAATTTCGCGATTTGTCGCCTCCAGTCGTCGCGACCGGGCTGTTTCGCCGTCGAGTGCCGCCGCGAGGCGCGTTCGATCAAGCCCGAGAGCCTGCACTTGCGCCGCGAGACCCTCCTCGTTCCGATCGGCTTGCTTTCGACGTTCAACGGCCGCGTCGAGCGCATCGAGCGCAAGCGCGAGACGCTTCACCGCCGCATCGATTGCGCTTTGCTCCATCATCATCTCTGATCCGCACAAAAAATCTTGTAGCGGCAGACATTTAGGCCAGGAAGCTTACGTGGTGCGCGACGCCGCCGTCAACGCTGCACGCATGACTTGCCCACCTGTTTTCACGGCCTGTGAATGGAGGATGCTGACCGCTCCGGTCACATTGACTCGGGGGGCTTACATGCTATCCAGCCCGCAAAAAGGCCCCATTCCATGAGCGCAAAAGCCTCGTCGACCGTAAGCGCGCATTTTGAGCGGCGTGGATCGGCGGCCAAGCACCTCGCTGCACACTCCACCATGGCGAATGCGATTCGCGCCTTGGCCATGGATGCCGTGGAACAGGCGAAGTCCGGGCATCCCGGGATGCCGATGGGCATGGCTGATGTAGCCACCGTGCTTTTCGCACGCTTTCTGAAGTTCGATCCTGCTGACCCGAACTGGCACGACCGCGATCGGTTTGTCCTGTCAGCAGGCCATGGCTCGATGCTGATCTATGCGCTGCTTTATCTCACCGGGTACAAGGGCATGACGCTCGAAGAAATCAAGCGCTTTCGCCAATTGGATTCGAGAACGCCCGGCCACCCTGAATTCGGCCACACGCCAGGGGTGGAGACGACGACCGGTCCTCTCGGACAAGGCCTGGCGAATGGCGTCGGCATGGCGATCGCTGAAAAACACCTGGCGTCGTTGTTTGGATCTGACGTGGTCGACCACAAAACCTATGTGATCGTGTCCGACGGCGACTTGATGGAAGGTATCAGTCAGGAAGCAATTGCACTTGCGGGGCATCTGAAGCTCAACAAGCTTATCGTGCTGTTCGATGATAACGGGATTTCGATCGATGGCCTCTTATCGCTCACCGACAGCGTCGATCAGGTCAAACGCTTCGAAGCCGCGGGCTGGTTTGCAAGTCGCGTCGACGGACATGATCCGGCGGCAATCGAATCCGCCCTTGAAAAGGCGCAGACCTCCGCTAAACCGGTACTGATCGCTTGCAAGACGAAGATCGGTTTCGGCGCTCCTACCAAGGAAGGGTCGGAGAAATCACACGGCTCGCCGCTCGGTCATGATGAAATCAAGGGCGCGCGCGAGCGCCTCGGGTGGGTTCATGAGCCTTTTAAAATTCCACCCGACGTTCTTGATGCCTGGCGTAGCGCTGGAGAGCGATCAAAAAGCTCGCACATCGAATGGAAAAGACGGCTCGCTGCGCTTGATCCTGCTAAGCGTAGCGAGTTCGAGCGGCGGATGAATGGCATGTTGCCCGTGCATGCGCTCGAGCATGCCGTGCATGAGGTAAAGAAGAAGCTTGCGGCCGAGCCAAAAGACATGGCCACCCGCAGCGCGTCCGAACTTGCCCTCGAAAGCCTCGTTCCCGCGCTGCCGGAGATGATCGGCGGGTCCGCAGATCTGACTGGCTCCAACAACACGCGCACCAAAGGAATGAAATCGATTTCCGCGGCTGATTTTTCGGGGCGCTTCATCCACTACGGGGTGCGCGAACATGCGATGGCAGCGGCAATGAATGGAATCGCGCTGCACGACGGAATTGTCCCGTATTCTGGCACCTTCCTGGTGTTTTCCGATTATTGCCGACCCGCGATCCGGCTTGCTGCATTGATGGGAAAGCGCGTGATTCACGTGATGACCCACGATTCAATTGGTCTCGGAGAAGATGGGCCGACGCACCAGCCAGTCGAGCATCTGGCAGCGCTACGCGCGATTCCGAACCTGCTCGTCTTCCGGCCCTGCGATGCGATTGAAACGGCCGAGTGTTGGCAACTCGCCCTCGAACAGAAGGACAGGCCGAGTGTTCTCGCGCTCACGCGACAGAACCTCCCCCAGCTTCGGAACCGTTTTGATCGCGACAATGTCTGCGCCCGCGGCGCCTATGAAATCGCCGCCCCCGACGAACGCGCCGATGTCTCGATCTTCGCCACCGGCTCGGAAGTTGCCATTGCCGTCGACGCAGCAAGATTGCTGGCCGCCCGCGGAATCGCGGCGCGCGTCGTCTCAATACCCTGCTTCGAACTATTCCTCGCTCAGGACGAGAGCTACCGCCGCGCAATGGTTGGCAACTCCAGAATCAGAATTGGCGTGGAAGCCGCCGTCCGCCAGGGCTGGGATTCGGTCATCGGTTCCGATGGCATATTCATCGGAATGAACACATTCGGAGCCAGCGCACCCTATAAGGAACTGTACAAGAAGTTCGGAATTACCGCCGAAATGGTGGCTCAGGCAGCCACAAAAGCACTGATCTAGATCGTCTTGCGCCCGGGACGACCGCCTCCGACATTTCAGGCGCCAATTTGCTCGGCCTGAGCCAAGACGGGTACGAAATCGGGAGTGAGGAAATGACAGTACGTGTCGCCATTAACGGATTTGGCCGGATAGGCCGAAATATCCTTCGTGCCATCGCCGAAGTGGGGCGCACGGATATCGAAGTCGTTGCAATCAATGATCTCGGCCCCGTCGAAACCAATGCACACTTGTTGCGCTTTGACAGCGTGCACGGTCGCTTCCCTGGCGAGGTGACCGTCAAGGGCGACACGATCAGTATCGGAAACGGCGAGATTAAGGTCACTGCCGAGCGGGATCCTTCGAAATTGCCATGGAAGGACCTCGGTGTGGATGTCGCGCTTGAGTGCACGGGGATCTTCACCGCCAAGGAAAAAGCATCGGCGCATCTAGCCGCCGGAGCCAAGCGCGTCCTGGTCTCGGCACCTGCTGATAGCGCAGATTTTACTGTCGTCTTCGGGGTCAACCACGACAAGCTGACTAAAGATCACAAAGTTGTATCGAACGGCTCCTGCACGACCAATTGCCTTGCGCCGGTTGCCAAGGTCCTCAATGACGCGGTGGGGATCGAAACCGGTTTCATGACGACGATCCACGCCTATACCGGCGATCAGCCCACGCTCGATACACTGCACAAGGATCTCTATCGGGCGCGCGCCGCCGCCCTGTCCATGATCCCGACCTCGACCGGTGCCGCAAAGGCAATCGGGCTCGTTTTACCGGAATTGAAAGGAAAGCTGGATGGCGTCGCGATACGTGTCCCTACTCCGAACGTTTCCGTGATCGACCTCAAGATTGTCGCGAAAAGAGAGACCAGCAAGGAAGAAATCAACGATGCGGTAAAGCGCGCATCGGAACAGCAACTCAAGGGCATCCTTACCTATACGACGCATCCGAACGTCTCGATCGATTTCAATCACGATCCCCATTCATCCACATTCCACATGGATCAGACGAAGGTCATGAACGGCACGTTTGTGCGCGTCATGGCCTGGTATGACAATGAATGGGGTTTCTCAAACCGGATGGCCGATACCGCGGTCGCGATGGGCAAACTGCTCTGAGCCTCAAAATCCGATGGGTGACTTCCGAACACTCGACGAGGTGGACGTAAAGGGCAAACGTGTTCTGTTGCGAGTAGATCTGAATGTGCCCGTCGAGAATGGCATCGTCACGGATACAACCCGGATCGAGCGAGTGGCTGCCGAAATTACGGAGCTCGCCGACAAGGGCGCCAAGGTGGTGCTGCTTTCGCACTTTGGCCGACCTAAGGGAAAAGATCCTAAGAAGTCGCTTAAGCCAGTTGCAGCCGAAGTCGCGCGCATCATCAAACGGCCGGTGCGCTTTGCGAGCGATTGCATCGGCGAAGCCGCTGAAAGCGCCGTGGCTGCCCTGAAACCGGGCGATATCCTGTGTCTCGAGAACACCCGATTTCACAGTGGCGAAGAGAAGAATGATCCTGCATTTGTGTCAGAGCTTGCGAAACTGGGCGATATATGGGTGAACGATGCGTTCTCAGCTGCCCATCGCGCACATGCGTCGACCGAAGGACTCGGACACAAATTGCCGGCCTATGCCGGCCGCAGCATGCAAGCCGAGCTCGCTGCTCTGACAAAAGCGCTCGAAAACCCGGGCCGTCCGCTAGCAGCAATTGTGGGCGGCGCAAAGATTTCCACGAAGCTCGATCTGCTGAGCAGCATGCTCAAGAAGGTGGACGCGTTGATAATCGGCGGCGCAATGGCAAATACGTTCCTGGCTGCAAACGGCAATCCGGTAGGAAAATCACTGGTCGAGGCCGATCATGTTGGCGCTGCCCGAGACATTTTGGCCGAAGCGAGCGCGAGCGGGCGTGAACTCGTGCTGCCGGTTGACGTGGTCGTTGCACAAAAATTCGAACCGCATGCGGCCTCGAGGGTCGTGGATGCCGGAAATGTGAAGGATTCCGAGATGATCCTCGACATAGGACCCCGCAGCATCGAGCAGGTCGTCTCAGTGCTCGCCCGATCCAAGACTTTGGTCTGGAATGGTCCTTTTGGCGCTTTTGAAGTGGAGCCGTTCGACAATGGCACCCTTGAAGTTGCTGAGGCCGCTGCGGAACTCACTCAGGCTGGAAAGCTTATTTCGATTGCGGGTGGCGGCGATACGGTGGCCGCACTAAACGTCGCGGGGGTTGCCGACCGCCTGACCTATATCTCGACCGCCGGCGGGGCCTTTTTAGAGTGGCTGGAAGGCAAGTCCTTGCCCGGAGTCGAGGTCTTGCGAGTAAAATAGTGATTGGCATCAATTAGACACCACGTTGAAACTTTCGACATGCAATCGCTGAAGCAACCTGCTTGGACTGCGCTTTGCATCTGGACTTGCGATTGAGAGGGAGTTGGCGATGAATCTCGATGAATTGAACAAGATTGCGGTGGCCATGGTAGAGCCTGGGAAGGGCATTTTGGCCGCTGACGAATCATCGGGCACAATCAAGAAACGCTTTGACGGTATTGGCGTGGAGTCAACCGAAGAGACCCGCCGCGACTACCGGGAAATGCTTTTCCGGTCAGCCGAAGGCATGAAGCATATCTCTGGAGTGATACTCTACGACGAGACAATCTGGCAGCACGCGAAGGACGGCACTCCGCTCATCGATCTCATCAAAAAGGCGGGCTCCATTCCCGGCATCAAGGTCGACGAGGGGACAAAGCCGCTGCCGTTCTGCCCAGGAGAGGTTGTCACATTCGGCCTCGACGGACTGCCCGCAAGGCTCCCGAAATACTACGAACAGGGCGCCCGCTTTGCGAAATGGCGCGCCGTTATCGACATTGGCGCCGGTATCCCCAGTTACGCTTGCATTCACACCAACGCTCACGCGCTCGGGCGATATGCAGCGCTATGCCAGGTCAATCAGATTGTGCCGATCGTGGAGCCCGAAGTGCTGATGGACGGCGATCATGATATCGACCGCTGCTATGAAGTGACTGAGTTCGTCCTCAAAGAGACCTTTCAACAGCTCTACTATCAACGGGTAAAGCTCGAAGGCATGGTGCTAAAGCCAAACATGGCCGTGGCCGGCAAAAAAAGCTCGAAGAAGGCCAGCATCGAGGAGGTGGCGGAAAAGACCGTGAAGATGCTGAAGGCGTGCGTGCCGGCAGCGGTGCCCGGGATTGCGTTCCTCTCTGGCGGGCAGAGCGATGAAGAGGCCACTGCCCATCTCGATGCCATGAACAGGATCGGCGGTCTGCCCTGGCGGCTTACATTCTCATATGGTCGTGCCCTGCAGCACGCTCCACTCACTGCCTGGAAAGGCAAGACCGAAAACGTTGCCGCCGCGCAACGTGCATTCGCGCATCGCGCCGCAATGAACGGCCTCGCCGCGCTTGGCCAATGGAAATCCGACATGGAGAAAAAAGCGGCCTGATTCAGAACCGTTGTTTGGTCACAAAGGATTGCCCATGCTCGGGGACATCGATGTGATCGGTTGAATCAGCACTCTCTCCACGCAACGCACTGCCGCGGCACTGCGGACGTGTCCTGCTCGGGTGATTTGAGCTTCATGCTCGCATCCGCTAAGAAATGCTCGCCAATTCGTCACTTCTCACAAAGCTGTAGAGTTATCAGCGATACAAGGACAATGACGTGATTGATCTTTATACTTGGACGACTCCAAACGGCCGAAAGGTTTCTATAGCGCTTGAGGAATTCGGGTTGCCTTATACTGTTCATCCAATCGATATTTCAAAGGATGAGCAGTTCGCGCCTCATTTTCTGAAGATTGCTCCCAACAATCGCATTCCGGCCATCGTCGATCGCGACACCAATATTGCGCTGATGGAATCGGGCGCGATATTGATTTATCTCGCCGACAAGACCGGCAAATTGATGCCGAAGTCGGGTGAGGCGCGCTACCGTGTCCTCGAATGGCTGATGTGGCAGATGGGTGGGATCGGCCCTTTCCTCGGCCAAGTGCATCACTTCGTAAAATACAACAAGGGCAAAGCACCGTACGCCGAGGAGCGCTATCTCAAGGAAGCTCACCGGCTGTACAAGGTGCTCAACACGCGGCTAGAAGGCCGCCAATTTGTCGCCGATCAATACTCCATCGCCGACATTGCCATCTGGCCTTGGATCTCCCGTTTCGAGTGGCAGACGATCGACTTGCACCAGTATCCGAACGTGAAACGCTGGTATGAAACGATCGCGGCACGTCCGGCGGTTCAAAAAGGATATCGCATACCAAAGGACATGGGCCCCATTCCGTTGCCCTCTTGAGGCCGACTATCGTTGCCGGCTCACCGAGAAAACGAATTCGCCACCCGCTTGGAGCTTCCCTGGCGAACGAATAGTCTTGTTCGTGATTCGCCGTTGCTTCTACGGCGTGCTGTTGCGTTCTCATGACAACCGCACTGCCATGGGCCAAACGCAAAGCGATCGAAATCCGGACCGGGCTGACTTGCTTGGTCGTGCCGTCGCACACCATCAAAGTGGACGGCTCGAACAAGCGGCACAGCTGTATCAAGCGCTGCTTTCCGTGTCTCCGGCGGATTTCGAAGCGCTGCACCTTCTCGGGATACTGCAGTATCAGCGCGGCAACCATGCCGATGCACTCAAGTTGGTTGGTCTGGCGCTGAAAATCGATGCACGTTCATTTCAGGCATATTGCAGCTCCGGAACCATTCTATCGGCTCTCGGCCGGCACGAAGATGCCCTTGAAGCCTATAATCGTGCGATCCTGCTGAATCCAAAATACCCAGAGGCTTTCAACAACAGGGGCAATGCATTTCGCGCGCTCAAGCGGCCGAGGGAGGCGTTGGCAAGCTTCGAACAGGCCATTGCGGCGCGCCCTCAATATCCGGAAGCATTGAACAATCTGGGCAACGCATTGATGGAGCTGGGCCAGCCCGAAGCCGCTCTCGCCAGCTACGATCGTGCATTGGCGGCGCGTCCTTCATATCATGATGCCTTGTTTAATCGTGCGAGTGCCCGCCGGTTGCTTGGGCGCCTTGAGGAAGCTCTGGTCGATATCGATGCAGCGCTGGAATTGAATCCAAACGCCGCGGCGAGCCATACCGCCAGGGGCGACGTCTTGCTGGCGCTGAAAAGGAAAGAAGAGGCGCTGCAGAGCTACGAGCGAGCCCTCGAGCTAGAGCCACGCGCGGCAGATGCCCTAGCGCAACGAGGCCGGGTCCTGCGCGAACTTGGACAATTTTCGGAATCGATCGCGAGCTACGATCGCGCGCTGATGATCAAACCTGGTCAGCCCGCGATCCTAGTCGCGCGTGGCAATACAAAATTTGCGATGGGTTTCCATGCGGCGGCACTCAATGACTACGATGACGCCCTGGCACAGAAGCCAAATTTTGCCGAAGCGCACGGCAACCGCGGCAATGCCTTGCGCGAATTAGGTCGACATCAACAAGCACTCGAGGCGTTTGACCGATCACTGGCGCTCAAGCCAGACTATGAAGAGGGCTATAACAATCGCGGAAACGCGTTGAATGAGCTCAATCGTCCGGAAGAGGCATTAGCTGATTACGACATCGCCTTGGGGCTGAACCCGAACAATGCATATGCTTGGGTCAACCGCGGCACCTCCTTGCGATATCTCGGCCGATTCCAGGAGGCTTTGGCAAGCTTCGATCGCGCCATTGAATTACATCCCGCGTTGGCCGAAGCCCATTGGAACAGCAGCTTGCTTTGCCTTTCGATTGGTGATTTCGCGCGCGGCTGGGAAGGATACGAGTGGCGCTGGAGACGCGGAGGCGCGATGCAGCCCCGCGATTTTCCTCAGCCGCAATGGCGTGGCGAGGACGTGGCGGGCAGAACCATTCTGCTCCATGCCGAACAAGGTTTTGGGGACAGCATTCAATTTCTCCGCTACGTTCCCATGGTGGCCGCGAGAGGCGCCAAGATCCTACTCGAACTGCCGCAAAGCCTCATTCCGCTCGTCCCCAAGTGCGACGCGATCATAGGCCTTTATTGTCGCGGCGACCGGCTGCCTTCGTTCGAAACTCACTGTCCACTGATGAGCCTGCCGCTCGCTTTTGAGACCAGAGTGGAGAGTATTCCGACCGTAGTGCCCTATCTGCAGACACAAGACGAACGTCTCGTGTTCTGGCAAAAGCGCCTGGCAGACATCCCTCGGCCTCGCATCGGTCTCACCTGGTCAGGCAAGACGACACACAAGAACGATCACAATCGAAGCATTCCACTGCAAATGCTCGAGCCAATACTCTCCATCCGCGGCGTCCACTTCATCAGTCTGCAACGCGAATATCGTGAGAGTGATGCGCTCACGTTGGCGCGATTACCTATTTTGCGCCTTGAAGACGAAATCCGGGATTTTTCCGATACCGCAGCGATCCTAAGCGAAATCGACCTGATTATTTCCGTCGATACTGCGGTGGCCCATCTGGCCGGGGCTCTTGCCAGACCATTGTGGCTGCTGATCCCGCATATACAGGACTGGCGCTGGCTTACCCAGCGTTGCGACAGCCCATGGTATCCGACAGCCCGACTGTTCCGCCAGCCAAGAACGGGCGGCTGGCCTAAGGTCATTGCCCAGGTAAGGCAGGAAATCGAAAGGCATTTCCGGCAGGGCGACCAAATGACCGAGAAGGTCAATTTTCCACCCGATTGCGATAGCATTCCGGAATTATGAGTCAGCGATCCAAAAGCCCAGCACCTCGCCCACCACCGCGCATCTATCTCGTCACGCCCGAGCTCGCCGAAGCCGCCGAGATCGAGTCGATCTTGACCGAGCTGCTGCGTGCTGCCGATGTCGCGGCCGTCTTGCTGCGTCTTGCCGAAGCCGATGAGCGAAGCCTTATCAATCGCATTAAAAAGTTGGCTCCGATCGTGCAGAGCAGCGGTGCAGCGCTTCTGCTGGATGGCTATGCCGATCTTGTTGCGCGCGGCGGCGCTGACGGCGCTCATCTGACAGGAGCGGCAGCTTTCGCGAGCGCGCTGGAGCGGCTCAAGCCCGAACGCATTGTCGGTATCGGCGGTTTGACGACCCGGCACGACGCGATGTCGAGCGCGGAAAAGGGCGCCGACTACGTAATGTTTGGAGAACCTGATCGGGAGGGAAAGCGTCCGAGTTTTTCGGCAATTGAAGAACGCATCGCTTGGTGGGCAGAGCTCTTCGAAGTGCCTTGCATTGGTTATGCAGCGTCCTTGGAGGAAATTGCGCCGCTTGTAGCGGCGGGCGCCGACTTCGTGGCTATGGGCGATTTCCCATGGATCCGTCCGGAAGCGGCCGCCGAGGTGATCAGCAAGGCGGCTGCGCTGCTACGACTCCCGGAGACCGTGGCATGACGAGCTGGCGTCATGGTTGCGCGGGAATTGCGGCTATCGCCATTGTTCTGCCCGCTATATGTGAAGCCCAGGTCTCGAAAAATCCGGCTCCGCCGGCGCAACAAAGCCCATCCGAAGGCAGCGACGAATCGAACATCGATATCGCTTATGGCGCCTTTCAGCGTGGCTTCTATCTCACGGCGTTGAACGAGGCGACCAAACGTGCCCAGCACAACGATGCCGCAGCCATGACTCTGCTTGGTGAGCTGTACGCGCAAGGTCTCGGCGTAGGCCGGGACGACGCCAAGGCGGCGCAATGGTACAAGCTTGCAGCTGCGAGAGGCGACCGCGACGCACTGTTCGCGCTGGCAATGTTCAATTTTCAGGGGCGCGCAGGAGCGCGGAATGTCGAGGAAGCTGCACGCCTGCTGAGCGAAGCTGCAAAGCTGGGCCACCCGAGCGCGGCATACGATCTCGGGCTTCTTTACCTGCAAGGACAACAATTTCAACAAGACTTCAGGCGGGCGGCAGAACTGTTCGCATCGGCTGCGCGAGCGGGAATTCCTGAAGCCCAATACGCCCTTGCCACCATGTACAAAGAGGGGCGCGGCATTCCGAAAGATCTCGGCAAGGCAACGCAACTCATGCAACAGGCTTCCGTTGCCGGCAATCTGGACGCCATGGTCGAATTCGCCATCGCGCAGTTCAACGGCGAGGGCACCGCCAAAGATGAGAGCGCTGCCGCACGACTGTTTCTCAAGGCCGCGCACCTCGGCAGTCCGATCGCACAAAATCGCCTCGCACGAATCCTGATGGCCGGCCGCGGGATGCCTGCGGATCCTGCGGCGGCTGTGAAATGGCACCTCATTGCGAAGGCAGCCGGGAGCGGCGATCCGGATCTCGATGTCTTCGCGGCAAAACAAACCGAGGCGGTACGCAATGCCGCCGATCTAGCCGCCAAGAAGTGGCTCTCGACGGCTCCGAAGCATCGGCCTTGACGCCGGCTATCCCCACGGGCAGATCGCGAGAACCATGCAGTATTCTGCCCTGCTCAACGTCATGATTTCGGCGGCCCGCAAGGCTTCCCGCGCGATCAAGCGCGACTTCGGCGAACTGGAGAAACTTCAGGTCTCGTTGAAAGGCCCTGCCAATTTCGTATCCGCCGCGGATCGACGAGCCGAGGAGACGATTTATGCGGAATTGATGAAAGCACGGCCGGACTACGGATTTCTCGGCGAAGAAGGTGGAAAGCGCGAAGGCACTGACAAAACCCATACCTGGATAGTCGATCCACTCGATGGGACGACTAATTTCCTGCACGGAATTCCTCATTTTGCGATCTCATTGGCACTCCAGCGCGAGGGCGTAATTGTTGCGGGTCTGATCTACAATCCGGCGACAGACGAGATGTTCGTCGCCGAGCGCGGCAAGGGCGCATTCTTGAACGAGCGGCGCATACGGGTGGCCGCAAGAACACGGTTGTTCGATGCGATCGTCGGGTGCGGACTCGCGCACTACGGCCACGGTGACATTCCGCTTTCGATCAAGGAAGTCGGCGCAATGCAAGATCAGGTCGCAGGACTGAGGCGCTTTGGCGCCTCGGCCCTCGATCTCGCCTGGGTGGCCGCCGGGCGGCTTGATGGGTACTGGGAACGTAGCTTGAAACCCTGGGACATGGCAGCGGGAATCGTTCTCATTCGGGAAGCCGGTGGCTTCGTTTCCGACTGTGAAGGCCGTGACGCCATGCTGGCCCGTGGGCACATCGTGGCGGGAAACGAAATCATCCACAAAGAGCTGTTAAGCCGGCTGAACGCGGGTCGCATGAACTAGCGCACCGCAATTTCAACTCAATCGCGGGGTTTATCCGGGCCTGCCGCCCGGTACATCTGCTTTTTCCTGGGCGCCGGTCTGTGCCATAGTGCAGCCGAGGGGTTGTCCGTAAGAATTGAATCACATGGCCAAGGAACTCGATCCACTCAAGTTGTCTTCTCCTCGCATCTTTGTGTTCCGGATGCTGGTGTTCGTCATACTGGTTGGCCTCCTTGCATTCGTATTGCACAAGCAGATACAGGTCGCGTTCATGGCCAATCCAGGCCTGAACGCCTTGATCCTCGGCGTTGAGGCGATCGGTATTGTTCTGTCGTTCCGCCAGGTCTTGCGGCTCTATCCGGAAATCGCCTGGGTCAACAATTTTCGCATGGCCGATCCCGGATTGGCTGTGGACCGACCACCGGTTCTGCTAGCACCAATGGCGGCAATTCTGGGCAGCCGAGTAGGCCGGATGGCGATGTCGGCACAATTGATGCGCGGGATCCTGGATTCCATCGCCACGCGCCTCGATGAAGCTCGAGATATTTCGCGCTATATGACCGGGCTGCTCGTGTTTCTCGGACTGCTTGGTACGTTCTGGGGCCTTATCGAGACAGTCGGCTCGGTCGGAAGCGTGATCCAAGGACTCAAGGCGAGCGGCGACGCGGGTAGCATGTTCGATTCATTGCGTGAAGGGCTTGCTGCACCTCTCTCAGGCATGGGAATTTCATTCTCCTCATCCTTGTTCGGTCTCGCCGGGTCGCTGGTGCTCGGCTTTCTCGATTTGCAGTCGAGCCAGGCCCAGAACCGCTTTTACACCGAGCTCGAAGATTGGCTTTCCACCACGGTCTATGACTACGCGGCCGAGCCGGGGACAAATTCCGCTCTTACAGGCGAGGTGCGATCCGCAATCGAGCGTTTACGGGAGGCCATGGACCAAGCCGGCGCGGGCAAATCCGCCTCGGCCGCGATGGCAAACCTGGCAGAAGCGATTCAAGGACTGGTGCATCACATGCGCACCGAGCAACAGATGATCCGCGACTGGGTCGACTCGCAGGCGGATCAACAGCGCGAAATCAAGAAGTTGCTTGAAGTGATGGTACGGGAGAACGTTGGCCGCTGATCGGTCTTCGAGCGGAGTGACTCGAAATGCTGCAGTCCGACCGCCCGCTGATCCCTCGAAGCACAATTACGCTGCGGTCTCCATAGCGTGGAGTAGCAATGTCACTAGCGAGAGCGCGCCGCGGCGAGAGCGGCATGAATTACTGGCCCGGCTTTGTCGACGCTTTGTCGACATTGATTCTTGGCATCATTTTTCTGCTCACTGTTTTTGTCGTGGTGCAGTTTTATCTGCAGCAGGAAGTTGCCGGCAAAGACACTGCGCTCAGCCGACTGAATGCGCAAATCGCGCAGCTTACGGATCTGCTCTCGTTGGAAAGATCGGGTAAAACTGATCTTGAGGACCAGTTGGCGCAACTGCGCGCAACTCTGGCAACGACAGAGAACGAGCGTGACCAGCTCAGAGGAGCTGCCGAAAGCGCCGGTGCAGGAGCGACAGCAGCCCAGAGCAGGGTCGTCGAGCTGAACAGCCAATTAGAAGGGGAGAAGAAAATTTCGGCGCGCGCGCTGGCCCAAGTCGAGGTACTCAATCAGCAGATTGCGGCCTTGCGGCGCCAGCTTGCCGCACTGGAGCGAACCTTGGACGCGGCCGAGAAGAAGGACAAGGAGTCGCAAACCCGAATCACCGAACTCGGGCAGAGACTCAACCTCGCACTCGCCGAACGGGTCAATGAACTCAAGCGCTATCGATCGGATTTTTTCGGCAAGTTGCGCGAAATTCTTGGTAATCGCAGCGACATGCGTGTGGTCGGCGATCGGTTCGTATTGCAGTCGGAAGTCTTCTTCGATACCGGCAGGGCCGACCTGAAGCCCGAAGGAATTGAAGAACTGGACAAGGTTGCGGCGGCCCTGCTCGAACTGGAAAAGAAGATCCCAGCCGATATAGCCTGGGTCCTGCGGGTCGACGGCCACACGGACGTAAGGCCGATTACCGGCGTATTCAAGTCGAACTGGGATCTTTCCGCGGCACGCGCGATCTCGGTGGTGCAGTATCTGATTGGCAGGGGCGTTTCACCCCAGCGGTTGGTCGCTGCCGGCTTCGGGGAATATCAACCGATAGACCTGGCGAGGACCGAGGACGCATTCAGGCGCAATCGCCGGATCGAGTTGAAGCTGACAGAACGATAATGCGCCGGCGATCGGCTTCTTGCAGCAACTCTTCCATCGGCGACAGCCGATATCTGCTCGACGGCACTTTTTTCCGGCTGCGCAAAGCGCGGACGCGTTGATGGTCCAATTCACGCTTCGAGCATACCGTGCCGCCGATGAAGACGAAGCTATCGATTTGTGGCGCCGTACGTGGTCGGCGCACTATCCACACCTGGATTTTGATGCCCGCGAGCCATGGTGGCGTGAGCGGTGGCGCAAGGAACTCGTGCCGAACGCCAATATCGTTGTGGCCGTATCGGATGGGGCCGTGGTCGGGTTCGTAACGGTGGATCCGCGGACAATGTATCTCGACCAGATCGTGGTCGCACCTGAGCATTGGGGCTCACCTATTGGCCGTGCCCTGCTCGAGGAGGCCAAGGTGCTTTCCCCGAAGGGGCTCGATCTCCTTGTCAACAAAGACAACTTCCGGGCGATTCAATTTTATCGGAAGAACGGCTTCATCTATGCCGGCGAAGACAAGAATCCCGTGTCGGGTCTTGCCGTGAACCGAATGTCCTGGCGTCCCTAGGCGCCTGTCTGGTCGAATTGCAGTTTGGCAAGTCGTGCGTACAAGCCTCCTGCTGACACCAGCGATGAGTGGGTCCCCTCCTCCACGATTCGACCGTGATCCAGCACGAGGATTCGATCGCACGACTGGACGGTGGCAAGCCTGTGAGCAATGACAATGCTTGTCCGGTTCTGCATCAAGCGCGTGAGCGCGTGTTGCACCAAAGTCTCGCTTTCCGAATCGAGAGATGACGTCGCTTCGTCGAGCAAGAGTAATGGCGCTTTTCTCAAGATGGCGCGCGCGATCGCAATACGCTGGCGTTGCCCGCCGGAAAGCGTCACCCCACGCTCGCCAACCGATGTTTCATATCCGAGTGGCAGGCGCCGTATAAACTCGAGCGCGTGAGCGGCTTCGGCCGCTCGCTCGATTTCGGCATCGGTCGCATCCGGTCGGCCAAATCGAATGTTCTCGCGGACAGTGGCGGCGAACACGACGGCGTCCTGCGGTACAAGCGCAATCAGAGCACGGAGGAGCGCCGGATCCATTTCCGTGAGATCAACATTATCAAAGGTGATCTTGCCGCTCGCCGGATCGTAGAAGCGCAGGAGCAACTGAAAAATCGTGCTCTTTCCCGCACCGGACGGCCCCACTATTGCTAGCTTTTCGCCGGGGGACAACTTAAAGGAAAGGTTTTCTAGAATCGGCAGGTCCACGCGACCGGGATACGAGAATCCAACATGATGGAATTCGACAGCGCCCGCGGAAGGCTCGGCAGGAATAACGGGATTGGGCGGCGACTGAATGTCAGGCTTCACGTTCAGAATCTCGAACAGCCGTTCGGCGGCTCCCGATGCCTGGGAGATTTCTCCCCAGACCTGACTCAATTCGCCTAGCCCGCCCGCGGCAAAGACCGCGTAGAGCACGAACTGCCCAAGCCTGCCGGGCGTGATGTCTCCTGCGAGTACATCCTGAGCGCCGATCCAGAGCACGACCACGATGCTGGAGAAAACAAGGAAGATGACAATCGCTGTCAGCACCCCGCGCGCCTTGGTCGCCTTGCAAGCAGCCGTGTAGGCTTGTTCGATGGCGGCGCCAAAGCGGCGCTGCGCCAACTTCTCGTTTGTGAATGCCTGCAGGGTCCGCATTGCGCCGATGAGTTCATTGGCATAGGCGGACGCGTCGGCCAGCGTATCCTGTGCCGCTCGGCCACGACGGCGCACCGCGCGGCCAAAGCCGACCAGCGGAAGCACGATGATGGGGATCGCCGCGAGGACGAACAGCGAAAGGCGCGGACTGGTGAACACCATCATGCCGGCACCCCCCAGGAACAGAACTAGATTTCGCAGAGCAATCGATACTGAAGCCCCGACGGCCGCCTTTATCTGCGTCGTATCACCTGTCAGGCGCGACACAACTTCCCCGGCGCGTACAGTATCGAAATAGGAAGCCGAGAGCCTGGTCAGATGCGAAAACACGTCCGACCGCAAGTCCGCCACGATGCGTTCGCCCAAGGTCGTGACGAGGTAGTAACGAAGCGCACTCGAGACCGCGAGGACCACGACAACCAGAATCAACACTGCAAAATAGCTGTCGATCAGTTTCGCGGCTTGTTCCGAAAATCCGAAATCAATCATTCGACGTACGGCGATCGGAACGACGAGCGTCGTGAAAGCGGCGATGATCAACGCAGCCAGTGCGGCCAGGGCGCGCCCACGATAGCGCATAACGTACGGAATGAGGCCGGCGAGCGGCTTGAGCTTCACACTGAGACGATCACCGGACGATGAGGCGCTTGAATGATCGAGGCCCCGTCCATCGCTGGAAAAACTCATGCGATGCCTTTGCTGCCACCCCTCGCATCCTTATTGCCTTGGCCGCTCGCCAGCGGTCAATTGTGGCGGCTTGCCGCTCTGCATGCAGTCCTGTATAGGAGCGCCAAATTCAGACCTTATTTGACATTTTGGCGTTCGGAACCACACGATGAAGCAAGATATCCATCCCGCCTATCACACCATCAAGGTCGTGATGACGGACGGAAGCGAATTCACCACGCGGTCCACCTGGGGCAAGGAAGGTGATGTCCTGCATTTGGACATCGATCCGAAATCGCACCCGGCCTGGACCGGAGGCCAGCAGCAGATCGTCGACCGTGGCGGCCGGGTATCACGCTTTCAGAAGAAGTTTTCCGGTTTTCTGAAGGCCGACGAGAAGAAGTAGCTGCACTGTCCGACGAAAGTCCGGCCTCTGTGCAGCTTATCGCTCTTGAGCGAGCGGGCCACTTTCGAAGGCCGCCTTCAACAACCCAAGCTGATGCTCGACCGGATTTGCGGTGGGGCTGCTGTCGACGCTCGCAGGGCTGTAAATAGTGGTGTCAAGGCGTCGCACGCTTGCATAGAGCTTCTGGGATCTCGTTATCAGGTCGCGCAAGGACGAGGGCAAAAGCGAGAAATTGCTTTTGTCGTGCGCGTCCGTAAGTCCGAGTTTGACCTTGGTCTTCTCCTTGCTTGCCTGCGCAAGTGACATCTCGCCCTCTTTCACCGCCCGGTGAAGGAGAAGCCACGACGCAAGCTGCATGAGGCGGGTGGTGAGACGCATACTCTCGGTCGCGTAAGCCAGAGCAGCAGCACGATCCAGCTTCTTTGATTGTTGCCGGCCCGGACCGTCAAGGTAAGTCGCCGTTTCCTCGACGAGCGCCATTCCTTCTCGAAACAACTCCGCAAAGGCCTGCGAGCTCGGTAGGCGCTCGCTGAACAGGACCGGTCGCGTTTCGCTCAGGGATTTTTCGGACATGACGCAACGCCTCTGATACACGGAGCCGGTACGCGCTTCGTAACGTTTGAGTAAGCATTGCGCGCCTCGCCGGGTCTGTCCAGACACTCGTATGGTTAACGCTCCAATATAGTTTCCATTCGAATTGCGGAATTTGCCAGCCGGTTGCCCTCCTGACCCAAATTGGGACAAAAAAGAGCCGCCGTTGCCGGCGGCTCTAAGGTGATAACAGGGAGGCGTCAAACAGAGTGGACAGGAGCCACTCAATGTCCACATGAAGATGGACATATCAGTAATCGTCGAGAAAGCTTAACGACACCTTAAGAACTTGCGCGCAAGGCCAAATATTTTTTCAGATCCGGCGCTGGATTGCAGCATCTGGACGCAATCCGAACACATCGATTACCGCTTGAAAAACTGATCGGCGGCAGCGCGCGACGCACGCTTCTGGGCCATGTCCGCTTCAATCCGGTTGATCTCATCGTGCAGAACTCTCACTCGCGCTTCGAGTTCCTCGACGGAGAGCAATGTGAGATCCTGTCCAATCTCATGCGTGATCTTCTTTTTTGGTTTGTCGTCTTCATCGAAGGCCGGCATGTCGTGCTCCCTTGCGAGCGAACTTATCTTCGGAGCGCACGATTGTCACATGGAGAACCTCCGCTTAAACAATGCTCTGAACTCGAAGCAGTGAGGAGCCGATGACCTCCGTTCCAGCCGAAATGATTGCAATATGTATCGCGTCCGCAGGTGGTCCTGAAATGCTGGTGGCGCAGCAACGGCGCGTGCCGCAGCCGGGGCCAGGCGAGATATTGGTGAAGGTGGAAGCGGCGGGCGTGAATCGTCCGGATGTCATGCAACGCATGGGTCTTTACCCCCCACCACCTGGAGCGCCGGATATTCCTGGCCTCGAGATCGCTGGCAAAGTTGTAGCGCTTGGGCCGGGCGTCAAGCGATGGAAAAGCGAAGACCTTGTGATGGCGCTGGTCGTGGGCGGCGGCTATGCGGAATTTTGCGTCGCGCACGAGAGCCACGCCCTGCCCGTCCCCGGGCTCTCGATGGTCGAAGCGGCGGCAATACCCGAGACTTACTTTACCGTCTGGCACAACGCATTCGAACGCGGCGGGCTCAAAAGCGGCGAAACGCTGTTGGTGCATGGCGGTTCTTCGGGGATCGGTACCACCGCCATCCAGCTAGCAAAGGCCTTCGGAGCCCGCGTCATTACCACTGCCGGCACGCAGGAAAAGTGCGGCGCATGCAGACAGCTGGGAGCCGATGTCGCGGTTAACTATAAGAGCGAGGACTTTGTTGCGGCCGCCAAGGCGGCCACCCGTGACAAAGGCGTCGAGGTTATACTTGACATGGTCGGCGGCGACTACATCGCGCGAAACTATGAAGCGGCGGCCGTAGAGGGACGCATCGTGCAAATTGCGTTTCAGGGAAGTCCGAAAGCAACCGTGGATTTCCGCAGGATCATGCTCAAGCGCTTGCACCATACAGGGTCGACGCTCCGATCGCGTTCGGTGGCCGACAAGGCGGCAATCGCGCATGCTGTCGAAGAAAACGTGCTTCCGCTGCTTGCGAGTGGAAAGGTGAAGCCGGTCATCTACAAGACTTTTGCGTTGTCGGACGCTTCAGCCGCTCACGCACTCATGGAATCAAGCTCACACATTGGGAAGATTGTGCTAACAGTCTGAGAAGTTACACGTTTTTCAGGCCGCGAAATCGGCGCAATGTCGGCCTTAGCCTTAAAAGGGTGCCATTGTTTCACCATTGCCAATCGGAACCAACCAGCAATAGATCGCGAAAAACTGCTGCGGTCAGGGGTTTGGACTGGGTATGACGCGTTTGCTGACGGCGGTTGGAGTCGCGCTCGCATGTTTGCTGCTGGCGGATTCCCCCGCTCATGCAATCGACGCAATCAACGCGCGTCTGGATGCCGCTGCGATCGACCTCACTGCTGCAACCGAGGTGCAGAAAACCGAGAGCGACCGGATTCAGGTTTCCACCGCTCCCGGCCCGGACGGAATTGTGCGCCGGATCGAAGTGCGTGCGCGCGAGGGCAGCACCAATTGGGCTGTACTGGCACTGACCAACAACAGCGACGAGCAAATCGATCGACTGATCGTCGTACCGCATTATCGGATGGTCGGTTCCGGTCTGTTCTGGCCCGATCTTGGCCTGTCGCGCATTGCTGCGATTACTCCATCGAGCGGCGACCGCCCTGTCCGGCAGGAAGGCGCCACCGCCGACGTTTTTCGCATTACGCTGGACCCCGGCACGGTAATCACGCTGGTTGCAGAGTTGCGGACCGAAAAGCTTCCGCAGATCTATCTCTGGGAGCCTGATGCGTACAAGGACAAGGTGAATTCATTCACCTTGTACTACGGCATCGTCATAGGCATCGCCGGCCTGCTTGCCCTCTTCCTTACAATTCTGTTCGTGGTGAAGGGTTCAATCATGTTCCCCGCCGCTGCCGCGCTTGGCTGGGCGGTATTGGTCTATATCGGAATCGATTTCGGTTTCTGGGGAAAAGTGTTCGACATGTCTGCGGGCGCAGAGCGTATCTGGCGCGCCTGCGGCGAAGCCATTCTTTCGGCAACCTTGCTGGTGTTTCTGTTTGCCTATTTGAATTTGTCACGGTGGCATGTGCGATATGCGCACATCACGATTGCCTGGCTCGCTGCGCTTGCGGCGCTGATCGCGGTAGCAGTCTTTGACCCGGCAGTCGCCGCAGGAATTGCACGCATGTCTCTCGCTGGCATAGCGGTGTTTGGCCTTGGCCTTGTCATTTATCTATCGATGCACGGCTTCGATCGCGCCGTTTTGCTTATCCCGACCTGGCTGCTTCTGGTCGTATGGACGGCTGCCGCCGCATTGGCTGTCACGGGCATGGTCACTAACGACATCATCGGCCCGGCTTTGCTTGGCGGACTTGTGCTGATCGTAATGCTGATCGGTTTCACCGTGATGCAGCATGCATTCGCCGGCGGAATTACCCACGGCATCGTTTCTGACGTGGAGCGGCGAGCGCTCGCACTTACCGGCGCCGGGGATTTGATATGGGACTGGGATGTGTCGGCTGATAAGGTATTCACCAGCCCTGAAACCGAGCACATGCTGGGACTCAAGCGTGGCGCCCTGGAGGGCCCGGCCGCCGACTGGCTTGAGGTCCTGCATCCGCTCGATCGCGACCGGTTCCGTGCCTCGCTCGATGGAGTAGTCGAGCAGAGGCGCGGACGGCTGACGCAAGACTTCCGGCTAAGGACGGCCGATGGGCACTATCTCTGGTTCACGCTTAAAGCACGGCCCGTGGTCGGGTCTGATGGAGAAGTCGTCAGGCTCGTCGGCACCCTAGCCGATGTGACCGACTTCAAAACCGCTGAAGAAAGATTGCTTTTTGACGCGGTACACGACAACCTGACAGGCTTGCCCAACCGCGAGCTGTTCATCGACAGGATGGAAGCGGCATTTGGATTTGCGCGGGCCGATTCTCAGATTCGACCGTCCATCCTGGTCATCGACCTCGATCGTTTCAAGCAGGTCAATGATTCGGTCGGAATGGCAGTAGGCGATTCGATTCTGCTCACAATTGCGCGGCGTTTGTCACGCCTGCTCAAGCCGCAGGACACCTTGGCTCGGCTCTCCGGGGATCAGTTCGCCCTTATTGTGATGTCGGAACGCGAGCCGGCCCGGATCGTCGCTTTTGCCGAAACCGTCCGTCGAACACTGCGTGCACCCATTGCATTCAATGACCGGGAGATCTTCCTCACCGCATCGATCGGACTTGCACTTACCGAGAATCTCGCGCGGCGCTCCGATGAGGTGCTCAAGGATGCGGAGCTCGCAATGTACTATGCCAAGCGCATCGGCGGCGATCGTATCGAGATTTTCAAACCGGCAATGCGATCACGTAAGACAGATCGGCTGACGATGGAATCGGAGCTGCGCCGAGCCATCGAGCGCGAGGAGATCAAGGTGCTCTATCAGCCCATTGTGCGGCTGGAAGATCGAGCCATTGCCGGATTTGAGGCTTTGGCACGCTGGGATCACCCGAAGCTCGGCCGTCTCTCGCCGGCCGAGTTCATCAACATCGCGGAGGAAATCGGGCTGATTGTGGATCTTGGGCTATTCGTGCTCGACTACACGGCCAAGCAACTCACCCAGTGGCAAGCCGGTATGCGTTCCCAGGAGCCAGTATTTGCCAGCGTCAATGTTTCCTCGCGTCAACTGCTGCGGCACGATCTCATTCAAGATCTGCGCAGTGTACTAAGCCGGTCAGCCGTAGCCCGCGGCACGCTGAAACTGGAGATCACGGAATCACTGGTGATGGAAAATCCTGAGCACGCCGCGCAAATGCTGGGACGCATCAGAGAGCTGGGCGCGGGCCTCGCGCTCGACGATTTCGGCACTGGACACTCATCGCTGGCATACCTGCAACGTTTCCCCTTCGATACGATAAAAATTGATCAGTCATTCGTTCGCACAACTCCGCGCGGCAGCCGACCGGTCATCCTGCGCTCGATTATCGCACTCGCACACGATCTCGGGATGGAAGTCGTGGCTGAAGGCGCCGAAACCGATTCTGATGCTGTCGAGCTGTACCAGCTTGGCTGCGAATACGCGCAAGGATTTGCGTTTGGTGAGCCTATGACAAGCGAGGCTGCAGGTGACCTGCTTATTGACAAGCCAAGTCGGCTGCGCGCCCTGAAGGTCGCATCAGAGTAGCGCGTGCCGCGTCTTGCAATGGCGTTCAGGCGTGCCCAGCTTCGCTCGACAACATGCCGAGATCTATCCCGATCTTCTTAAGCGCCTTTTCGTATTTCGTGTCGGTATCCTGCCCGAAAATCAGCTCTGGATCCGCAGCGCAGTGGAGCCATCCATTCTGCTGAATTTCCTGCTCGAGCTGCCCTGGTGCCCAGCCTGCGTAACCGAGAGCGAGAATTGCGCTGGTTGGTCCCTTGCCACGCGCAATGGCCTTGAGAATATCGAGCGTCGCCGTGAGACAAATGCCTTCATCGATCGGCAACGTGGAATTCTCGATGAAAAAATCTGCCGAATGCAGGACAAATCCCCGCCCAGTTTCCACGGGGCCACCCTTGAGCACTTTGACGTCCTCGGCCCGGGTCGGAATCTGGATTCGTTCGGTTGCGGGAATGACTTCAAGCTGAACCAGCAAGTCGGGGAACTTGATGTTCTGGGCCGGATGATTGACGATGATGCCCATTGCACCTTCAGTCGAATGTGCGCACACATAGATGACTGCACGGGCAAAACGCTCATCATTCATCGCAGGCATTGCGATCAGCATCTGCCCATCGAGATAGCCGCGTCCCGGAGCCACAGCTTGATCCCTCGATTTGCCTGAAATCTTCATGGCAAAAGGTTACCTGATCGATCTGCCTTTGCAAACGAAGCTTGGGTCGGAAAGTTCAATCCTTCACACGTATTCGACGCAAGAATTATGGCAGGGGCTCGCTCAGATCGTGTTCAATATCTGCTCACAATGAATTCAATGGCGCGGCAAATGGTTACCAATTACACGATCTTTCTATGAAAAGGCGCCGGAGCCTGTCTATTGCACTGGTTTGCTGCGGGATTGCTATGCTCCCCGCCAAAAACGCGCGCGCCGACGACGAATCGCGCTGGAGCGAAGACGTGCGGTCGGCCATGCGGCTGATTGCCGGATCAAATACCGGTGGGAATCCAACCTTGCACGCCGGCGTTGAAATCAAGTTGCAGCCGGGATGGAAGACGTACTGGCGCTATCCGGGTGATTCCGGCGTACCTCCACATTTCGATTTTTCGGGGTCCGAAAACCTGAAGGACGCTGATGTATTATATCCTGCGCCCCATCTTTTCACGGATGAAACCGGCCAATCCCTTGGCTACAAGGATGCCGTCGTCTTTCCGATCCTTGTCTCACCTCAGCATCAGGGCAAGCCAATCCGCTTGCGCCTGAAACTGACGTATGCCGTCTGTGAAAAATTATGCATTCCAGCCGAAGGTACTGCTGAGCTCGAAATATTCTCGGTGACGAGCTCGCACGCCGCATTGTTGAAGGCAGCCGAAGCACGTGTGCCAAAACCCGTCCCTGCGGCCGATCTGGGGTTATTGGTCAAGCGCATTGCAAGCGGAGCAAAACCTAAGGTCGAGGTTGAACTCAGTGCCACAAGTGGCAAGTTGGTGGAAATTTTCGTGGAAGGTCCCACCCCGAATTGGGCCCTCCCCATTCCAACGCCCGTGAAACCGGCGCCTCCAGGGCGCGCCCGGTTCCAGTTTCAGCTTGATGGATTGCCTCCGGGAGTCGATCCCAATCGCGCAACCGACCTGGTATTTACGGTGGTCACTGGAGACCGGGCGGCTGAAGTGAAGACCCGTCTCGACTAATCGGAAGCAACGGCGTAATTACGCCAGCCGAGACGAAGAAACGCGAAGCGAACCGGAAAGTGAGAGGATGACCATGCCCATCAAGGTCGGTGATCGACTGCCCGATACCAAATTCCGCGTGATGACAACGGAGGGACCCGCTTGGAAAACCACGGACGAGGTTTTCAAGGGCCGCAAGGTCGCTCTCTTTGCAGTGCCGGGTGCCTTCACTCCCACCTGCAACAATCTGCATATGCCAAGCTTTTTGAAAAATGCCGAGGCGATCAAGGCCAAGGGCGTCCACACCATTGCGGTCACGGGCGTTAATGACGTCTTTGTCATGGAAGCCTGGAAGAAATCGAGCGGAGCTGACGGCAAAATTGAGTTTCTTGCCGACGGTAATGGCGATTTTGCCAAAGCTATTGACATGACCTTCGATGGCGCCGGCAATGGGCTAGGCGTACGATCCAAGCGCTATTCCATGCTCGTTGATGATGGAGTGGTCAAAAAGCTGAACGTCGAAGATGCTCCAGGAAAATGCGATATTTCCGGGGGGCAGGCGCTTCTCGCGCAACTTTAGAGCAGAATCGGAAATTGAAATGGCACGCCGTCGGGCCTGACTTGTTCCAGCCATGATTGAAATTGCACAAGCCTGACGGAGACCCGCGAGCTGAGGCGTGCGAGAGCACGCTGTCTTTCGGACGGCTATGCGCAGGCACGGCAATTCAATCCAGACCTGCACAAGTCCGATCAATTGCAATGCGATTTTTTGCCCGCAAGCAATCGATGCTGCGCGGTAGGCGGCAATCTATTTCACTTTCATGGCGCCGACTGCCCCCGCACGTGCTGCCACTAAGCCTTGCCGCGCCAACTCATCTGCGCGCTCATTCATCGTGTGACCGGCATGACCCTTAACCCAATGCCAGTGCACCTTGTGATGGCCGAGGGCCTTGTCGAGACGCTTCCAGAGGTCGACGTTTTTGACTGGTTTCCTGTCGGCCGTTCGCCAGCCGTTCTTCTTCCAGCTGACAATCCATGACGTGATTCCGTTCTTGAGATATTCGCTATCGGTGTGAAGGTCCACCGTGCAGGATCGGTTGAGGGCTTCCAAAGCCGCAATTGCCGCCATCAACTCCATTCGATTATTGGTCGTATGCGGCTCGCCTCCGTAGAGTTCTTTTACGTGATTGCCAAAAGCGAGAATCGCTCCCCAGCCGCCCGGTCCCGGATTACCGGAGCACGCGCCGTCGGTATGTATCGTGACGCGCTGATCGCTCATCAGAGTCCGTAGTCCTCAATGCCCTTAACGGATTGATGGAAACGCAGCTTACGAAAATATTCGAGTGGATCTTTGGGTCGCACGAGAGCCCCATCAGGGACCGCCAGCCAGTCGATCAGCCGCGTGAGCAGAAACCGCATCGCCGCGCCACGGGCCAGTATGGGAAGGGCTTTGCGCTCGGATAGCGAGAGTGCACGGATTTTCCCATATGCGTTGAGCAGGGACCGACCCTTCGTGACATTGTAGGAATGATCGGCCTCGAAGCACCAGGCATTCAGGCACACCGCAATATCGTATGCCAGCGTATCGATGCAGGCAAAATAGAAATCGATCACGCCTGACAGCTTATCGCCAAGAAAGAATACATTGTCCGGGAACAGATCTGCGTGGATGACCCCTTGCGGCAAGTCACGCGGCCAGATTTTCTCGAGAACATCGAGCTCCCTGGCGATCTCGGCGCACAAGCCATCCCGCACATCATCGCCGCGGAGCTTCGCCTGATTATAGAGCGAACGCCAGCTGCGGAGCGATAGCGCGTTGGCACGCTTGAGCTTGAAGCCGCTTCCGGCAAGATGCAGCCGAGCCAACACGTCGCCGACCGCCGCGCAATGCGTCGGATTCGGGCGACGAATCCAGAGTCCGTCGAGAAATGTCACGACGGCGGCTGGCCGGCCTGCTAGTCTTCCGAGAACCCCGCCCTGCTTGTTCTTCACAGGCTGCGGGCACGTGATGCCGCGCGAGGCGAGGTGCTCCATCAAGCCGAGAAAAAAGGGAAGGTCGTCCTCAGCCACCCTTTTTTCGTATAGCGTGAGAATGAAATTCCCGGCGCCGGTGTGTAGGAGAAAATTAGAGTTCTCGACGCCTTCGGCGATGCCTTTGTAGGACAGCAGCTCTCCGATATCGTAATTGGCAATGAAGCGTGCGAGCTCGTCCGCCGCAACGTCGGTATAGACAGCCATCGAGCATCACTCCGCCGGCTCATGCTCTCGTAATGGACGAGGTAATGGGAAGAACACCCCCTCATCGACCGCGGAAACCGTTTCGATCTCCAGCGCGAACCGGGCAGAAAATGCAGCGATAACTTCCTGAACCAGTATTTCCGGAGCGGAAGCCCCGGCTGTTATGCCAAGCCTGGACACTCCCTCGAACGCGTGCCAGTCGATATCGGCCGCCCGCTGAACCAGCACAGCACGAGGACAACCGCTCCGCTCGGCGACCTCGGTTAGCCGCTGCGAATTCGAAGAGTTCGGCGCGCCGACCACAATCATCATATCAACCCGAGGCGCAACACGTTTAACTGCCTCCTGCCGGTTAGTCGTCGCATAACAGATATCTTCTTTGTGGGGTCCGACGATGTTTGGAAAGCGCCGCTTGAGAACGTCAACGATCGCGGCTGTATCGTCCACCGACAGCGTGGTCTGAGTCACATATGCGAGGTTATTAGCATCTCGCGGAGTAAATTGCTCGGCATCATCCGTGCTCTGGATCAGGCAAACCCTTCCCGCAGGTAGCTGGCCCATCGTTCCGACAACTTCGGGGTGACCGGCGTGGCCAATAAGTACTATCTCTCGTCCCCGTCGGTTGTGTATCTCCGCCTCACGATGAACCTTGGTGACCAGGGGACATGTGGCGTCGAGCGTAACCAGGTTGCGCCGGGCCGCCTCTTCGGGGACCGTCCGCGGCACCCCGTGCGCAGAAAAGATGACCGGCGACTGGCTATCCGGAATTTCACTAAGTTCCTCGACGAAGATGGCGCCCTTGGCACGCAGGCTGTCGACTACATAGCGGTTGTGCACGATTTCATGGCGAACATAGACGGGCGGTCCATACATTGAGAGCGCCCTCTCCACGGATTCGATAGCCCGTACAACCCCCGCGCAAAAACCCCGTGGCGAGCAGAGAAGCACTTTCAGAGCGGGTTTTGAAGGTGATGCCATGATCCCTCAATATCGCGCGTTTACGCGCGCATCTCAGTAGTCGAAATGGGCCGCGCCGGCCTACTCTGTCAAGCGAAACGGTTGCATGAAGGGGGATCCCCACCTATATTCTCGGCAATTTTCCGATCATCGCTGATGATCCGGTGCTTCGTCTGAAGGCGGGCGAAGCGTAGAGGAGATTTTGCCATGGCGACCGCAGCACCCTTGATGCCGAAAGCGACTGCCGTTTGGCTTTTGGACAATACTGCCCTGTCGTTCGATCAGATCGCCGAGTTCTGCAAGCTCCACCCATTGGAGGTGAAGGCGATCGCGGACGGTGATGCCGCGCAAGGTATCAAGGGCCTGGATCCCATTCTTACCGGACAACTCACCCGCGAGCAGATCGCGTACGCAGAGAAGAACCCCGATGCTCGCCTGAAGCTTACGGAACCGAAGGTGGCGCTGCCCTCGTCCGAACGAGCCAAAAAGGGGCCTCGTTATACGCCCGTGTCTCGCCGTCAGGATCGCCCCAACGCGATCTTGTGGCTCGTTCGCAATCACCCGGAACTTAAGGACAGCGCGATCATGCGACTCGTCGGCACAACGAAGTCGACCATCGCGTCAATACGCGACCGCACGCACTGGAACTCCGCCAACCTCACGCCGATGGATCCTGTGACGCTGGGACTCTGCTCGCAGATCGATCTCGATCTCGAGGTCCAGCGCGCCAATAAGGAAAAACCCGCGCCCGTGGACGCCGGCGCGACATTGCTGCCCGCTTCCGAGACAACATCACGTAGAGAAGAAGCTGCTCCTGCCTCTGCGCAGGCCGAGCAAAAAACTGGGGCGACTGAACTGGATGTCAACGCCGTGTTCGCAAAACTCAAGCAACTCGGCGGAAAGAGCGACAAGGAGGGCGACGGCGGCTAGGAGTTCATCTGCTGCCGCCGCGCTATCGTCGCCGCCGAATGTGCGGCTTCAATAGCCGCGCTTTCCTTCAATGGCGGCCACATATCGCGCAACCGATTTTTCCAGTACCTGCTTGGCATCTTTTGCGATCACGCGGTCAAAGTAGTGGCCATAGATCACGTCGAAATCGAACGGCGACATCGCCATCCCGATATATTCGACCTCTCGCTTCGACAGCGGAATGAAATTCGGATAGCTGCGCATGAACGACAGCCATTTCCGATCGGTGGCGACGCTCAGGATATCTCCTGCGCAGACGACACCTCGGCCGCCGGCTCCACGCGACCAATGCATCACGGTTCCGCCTGGAAAATGCCCGCCGCATCGTACCAACGTGACGTGCTCCCAGAGTTTGAGGGTATCGCCATCCCAAAGCTTGACTGCAGAATCCTTGCGCACGATCCATTCACGATCCGCAGCGTGAAGATGGATTGGGCAGCCAAACGCGTGCGCCCACTCGACCATGGTCGTGTAGAAGTGCGGGTGCGAGATTGCCACGCCTTTCAGCCCGCCAAGCCCCTTGATCAACGTTATCGTCGCAGGGTCAAGCGTCGCTACGCAATCCCACAAGAGATTCCCAGCTTCCGTACGAATCAGTAGCGCGCGTTGGCCGATTGCAAAGCCGGCGCCAATGCCTATGACACCGGGCTCGTATTCGCGAAAGCTGTTTTGATGACTCTGGGACAGAGCATCGAGCGTGGTCCAGGTTTGTCCACGCGATGGCACGTACTGTCGTTCTTCCTCGCAAATGATGCACTCTTGCGGTGGCTGTGACGTCTGCGGGTACTGGGTACCACAGGCTGTGCAGATATAGAGGGGCATATCGGTCTCGGAAGGTATGTTTCGCCTCGGGACCAGCTTTTGCTATCAGCTGGAGACGAGAACTCTCAGTGCGTATCGCTAATGGCACGCTTTGCACCGCAGATGCAATATGCGCGCAAGTTACCGATCCCGCGTGGCTCACCCAGTGATGGCCCCTCAGGGGAAATCCAGTCACATCAGGTGAGGCCCTGACACAGATTCAAGTACAGCTTCGCGCCATTCGCGTTTGATCGGAAGGATGGGCGGCATCGGCACATGATCAGGTTCAGCCGTCGCGACTGGAACGGATTGTATATTCTCCGTTTGCGAGCCTTTGCGCATGAACAGATTGTAGATGATCCATTGTCCTCGATGCCTCTGCATCCGCAGAGGGAATCGGCGTGCGATCGATGACATTCGATAAAAGTTCGCGTACGCGTCGCTGACCCCAATGCGGAGTTCGTCCGCGGACATCTGGGCGGGCCTGTAGACGACGTGGCCCTGGTCATACATTGTCCAATCAAAGGAAACTATTCGATTTGCCTTTTTGTATTCGTACCAGGTGAGCGTCCCGGGATAAGGCGTAAGGGTGGAATATGCGCAGGCGTCATAATTTGCGTCGATGTTGAATGTGACCGTCTGGTCAAAGACCGATTGGTCGTCTCCATCGAAGCCAAACATAAATAGTCCGAACACCATGATCCCGTAGGAATGTACCTTTTCTACCAGAGCGGCGAAGTTTTCTGGACGATTGACGTGCTTGTGCACGCTTTTGAGCGTTGACCGTGAAATCGATTCGAACCCGATACTCAGCAGCGTGCAGCCACTGGCTGCAGCAAGCTCGAGCATGCGTTCATCCTGCGCCAGTTTGGAAGTGACCCCTGCTTGCCACCGAATATTTCTTCCTTTCAACGCACGCATCACTTCTTTCGGCCGATCCGGCGTGCCGAAGAAGTCCGCGTCATTTATCGAAATCATGCGTGACCCACACTCCTCCATTTCGCGGATAACTTCGTCGACCGGCCGGTACCGGAATTTGAGCCCGTTCATCAGTGGCTCGGCGCAGAATGTGCAGCCCTGGTGACAACCGCGCGAAGTTTGCACAAATGTGCGGTTCACATAACGGTGCTTTTTGAGCAGGTCATAGCGCGGCATCGGCAGTCCGATCATGGGATGCAGCGTGTTTGACTTGTAAATTCCACGCACGTTTCGATGCTTGAGGTCATCGAGTAGCTTTTCAATGACGAGTTCGACCTCACCGACAACGACCGCGTCGGCATGTCGCAGGGCCTCCTCCGGCATGAAGCTTGGATGCACACCGCCCATAACGACTGGAATTCCTTTGGCCCGGAACTGATCGGCGATCTCATATCCCCGATTGACATAGCTCGTCATCGCTGAGATGCCGACGAGATCGGCTTTGAGATCGAAATCGACGGACTCGATATTTTCGTCGGTCAGGACCACCTCGTATTGATCGCGTGGAATACAGGCCGCAACGGCGAGCAAACCCGCAAGCGGCGAATACAGAGCACGATTGAGATAGAGTGGCCGTGTGGTCAGTGAATCGGTCTTCGGATTGATAAGGTGAATGACGCGCGTACGCACTAATACCTCCCCAAAAGAGCAGCGTTGGACGACCAATCGAAGGGGCGCAAACAAGTTCCTGACGAATTCAATGCAATTTCGAGGCCTTTTCAGGTCCGCCGCCTCTATTTCACAAGAGGCCTTGATCGCAGTCCCGAACGAACTAGTTGACGCTGCATGTGCGGCGACCGTTTGGCGGTGGAGCAAAGTCGGAGCCCCGACATTCGGGGACAGAGCATGGGAGTGCGTCGTGAGATTGACATCAGTGCAAATCGAACGCACCTTGGATCAATTCGACGGTGAGGTCGTTCCCGAGGACAATCCGGTGGTTGAGGACCTAGTGCGTTTTTTTGGCAACCACACCTATTTTCTGGATCAAACCGGTCTGAACATTATCGAACCTGCCGGTGCAAACCAGCAAGACGGTCAGGTTGGCGTTGTTGTAAACATTGCGAGCTGGACAGAGGCGGACTCGCCTGCATTGGCACCGCACGAGCCCGAAATTACGGACGTATTCGTTTCGCTCTAGTCAACTCAAAGCCCGGTATTGCTGAACGGCGGGATTGATCGCAGGCCCTTCGGGCATGCCACTGCCGATCACGTCGGACATGCCCTCACTTCGAAGAGCCCGCAAACGATCCTTTGCTGGCAGCAGTTTGGGACGGCTAAAATGAAAAGAAGACTCGAAGCAGTTGCCATAGCGAGAGTATCGCAATGAGGACGCCAACCGCCGTCATCAGTCCCTTGGACGGAACATGTTTGACCATCCATCCCCCGAAAGGAGCGGCGATCACGCCGCCCATGACAAGAGGGATGAGGTGCTCGACTTGTGCGGCGCCCAACTCGGCGAAGAAGGTGGTTGCTGCAGATAGCGTCACAAAGAATTCGGCGGTGTTGACCGATCCGACCGAATAGCGAGGAGAATGTCCTGACCCAACAAGGGTGGACGTCGTCATGGGCCCCCATCCGCCGCCGCCCGTTGCATCAAGAAATCCCGCCCCAAAACCGAGCAACGCAGTCCAGCTTGCGAGCTTTCGAGGAAGGGGGACAACGCGCACGGATTTCCAGAGGATGTAGCATCCCATCGCGAGCAGATACACGTAAACAATTCGGCGGGCGGCCGTTACCTCCGCGTTTGAAAGAACCCAAGCGCCCAGAGCGGCGCCTATTACGCCCGCTACTCCGAGGCGCACCACCATTCGCCAATCGACGTTCCGATGATAAACGTGTGAAGCAGCGGAGGCACTGGTCGTGAATATCTCTGCAGTATGGATTAGCGCACTTGCATGTGCGGGAGGTACGCCAAGACTGAGCAGCGCGGCGTTCGAGAGAATCCCATACGCCATCCCCAGCGCGCCATCGATCAATTGCGCCAGAAATCCGACCCCAAAGAACAGCCACCACTCGTTCATTGACGCCGGTCAGGCGTTTAGTCGCCAATGGGCGAAATACGAAACTCGACCACTTCCGGAAGGCCGCGAAGGTGACCCGAGAGCCTGTCGGCGTTTCTTCGATTGCGGCTTTTGATAGTCATCCGATACTCGAACTGCTGGCCACCCTCGAGCAGACGCGAAGAGAGATTGGTGACCGTAAAGCCGTGTTTACGAACAAGGCGATGCACATCCTCTTCGCTGATGACGTGGTCACGTGTGAAACGCAGCGTGTGGTACGCATAAAACTCGCTTGGTAGCTTGACCTCGACGTAGCGGAACAGCGCCAGAACAACCAATGTCGCTATCGCTCCTAGAATTGCTGGATACCAAAAACCTATTCCCACCAGGATCCCGATCGCAGACGTTATCCAGATCGACGCGGCGGTTGTCAGTCCGCGAACCGAAAGACCTTCCTTAAAAATGACGCCGGCGCCGAGAAAACCAATACCAGTCATGATTCCCTGCGCCATACGGGTGGGATCGGCCCGAATGGTATCGATTGGGACCTGAGTCATCCAATGCAGCTGATATACCGTCACCAGCATCAGTAGAGCCGATGCAAGGCAAACCAGCGCATGTGTCCGAAAGCCTGCCGGCCGCCCGTGGAATGTCCGCTCGAGCCCAATCAACGCGCCGATGATGATCGCGCCGAAAAGTCTGGTGACAATGACGAGGTCATCGTGATCCATTGAATCTATGCCCCAATCCCGTGGCCCTTCAGGGCCGTACCGATCTCGTCCAATATCGCAGGATCGTCGATAGTCGCCGGCATCTGCCAGGCTTCACCATCAGCAATCTTCTTGATCGTTCCGCGGAGGATCTTGCCTGAGCGCGTTTTCGGCAAGCGCGCTACCGTGATCGCAACTTTGAAGGAGGCAACAGGCCCCACCTTCTCGCGCACGAGCTGAACAATCTCCTGCTCGATTTCCTTTGGCGGACGATTGACTCCCGCCTTGAGGACGATGAATCCGCAAGGCACCTCGCCTTTGAGATCATCCTTGATCCCAAGCACGGCGCACTCGGCCACGTCGGGATGCGAAGCGAGCACTTCTTCCATACCTCCGGTGGAGAGCCGATGGCCTGCGACATTGATAATATCGTCGGTGCGGCTCATCACGTATATGTAGCCGTCCTCGTCCTTATAGCCCGCGTCGGCGGTCTTATAGTAGCCGGGAAACTCCTCGAGATAGCTTTCCTTGAAACGTTGATCCTGCTGCCACAGGGTTGGAAAGCAGCCGGGCGGCAATGGCAGCTTTACCACGATCGAACCGATCTTGTTTGCCGGTTGCACCTTGTTGGACTCGTCGACGATATCGATGGCGTAGCCAGGCATCGGCACGCAGGCCGATCCGTAACGCACAGGCAACTGGCCAAGACCGACTGGATTGCCGGCAATGCACCATCCGGTCTCGGTTTGCCACCAGTGGTCTATCACCGGCACATTGAGGACGTCTTCGGCCCATTGGATTGTGGGCGGATCGGCGCGCTCTCCCGCCAGGAACAACGTCCTGAATTTCGACAAATCGTTTTTCTTGATGAACTCGCCCTTAGGATCCTCCTTCTTGATGGCACGGAAGGCCGTCGGCGCAGTAAAGAGCGAGACCACGCCGTGTTGCGAAATGACACGCCAGAACGCACCGGCATCGGGCGTGCCCACCGGTTTTCCTTCGTAGAGAATCGAGGTGCAGCCGTGGAACAGCGGCGCGTATACAATGTAGGAGTGGCCGACGACCCATCCCACATCCGACCCCGACCACCAGACCTCCCCTGGCGAGACGCCGTACAAGTTTTGCATTGACCATTTGAGGGCGACCATATGGCCGCCGTTGTCGCGGACGACGCCTTTGGGAACGCCCGTAGTTCCAGACGTATAGAGGATGTAAAGCGGGTCGGTCGCGGCAACCGCAACGCATTCACTTGTCTTCGCGTAATTGACCGCGTTCTCCCATACTTTGCGCCAGTCGTGGTCGCGGCCAGGCGTCAGTGGCGCCTCGCATTGGGGCCGCTGAAGTATCATGCAAGCCTGGGGCTTGTGAGTGGCTAGATTGATTGCCTCGTCGAGCAGAGGCTTGTAGGGAATGACCCGCGCCCCCTCGATTCCACAACTGGCCGAAAGAATGACCTTCGGTTTGGCGTCGTCAATGCGCGTGGCGAGCTCTTTTGCCGCAAAACCGCCGAAGACCACCGAATGCACCGCGCCGATGCGCGCGCAGGCGAGCATTGCGAACACGGCCTCCGGTACCATGGGCATATAGATGATGACACGATCGCCCTTTTCGACGCCGAAATCGCGAAGCATCGCACCGAGCAACTGAACCTCGGACAACACGCGCCCGTAGGTGAAAGTCTTCACCGTGTTTGTGGCGGGTGAATCGTAGATCAGAGCCGGTTGATCATTACGGCCGCGCGCCACGTGGCGATCAACTGCGTTATAGCAAGTGTTACATGTCGCGCCGCTGAACCAGCGACCATAGATGCCCGCGTCCTTGTCAAAAATCTTTTTCGGCTTCTCATACCAGTCGATTTCCGCCGCGGCTTCCGCCCAGAAGACGTCCGGGCTCCGCTGCCAGTGCGCGTAGGTTTCGAAATAACGGCTGGTCCGGGCGTCCATAGGCGCCTCCTCTTATTGCTGTTGACCCCGATTGTGTAGCGTCGGCCATGCGCAAACAAGGCTGGTGAAAACGCCTCACCGCTGTATAGGCAGGACGCCGCCCGCATCGTTCCAGCGCGACCAGAATCTGGTGCCATGACCATCGTCACCGAACCGCTGTTCTATATCCTCGCCATTCCTGCTGTCATTGGGCTGGGTCTCTCAAAAGGCGGCTTCGTAGGGGTCGGCCAGATGGCGACTCCTTTGCTCGCGCTGGTCATGCCACCCCTCGAGGCTGCGGCCATTTTCCTGCCGATCATGATCGTGCAGGACGCCGCCGCGATCTGGGTCTACCGGAAGGAATGGAGCCGGCGCATCGTGGCGATTGTTCTCCCGGGGGCGGCCCTGGGCGTGGGAGCGGCCTGGCTCCTTGCGGCGCAAATTTCGGATTCGGCGGTGCGCGTGTTCATCGGGGTAACCACGATCGCCTTTGTTCTATACAACTGGTTTGGTCCGAGTCCGAGGTCAGCGCCCGGGCGGCCGGCCATATTCGAGGGGGTAGCGTGGGGTGCGATCTCCGGCTTTACGTCGACCCTTTGTCAGGCCGGCGGACCGCCCTACCAAATGTACGTGCTGCGCCTGAAGCTCCCAAAGATGGTCTATGTCAGCACGAATGCAATCGTGTTCGCGGCGCTCAACTGGATGAAGGTGGTTCCCTACTTCGCGCTCGGCCAGTTTTCCACCAAGGGCATGACAACTTCAATTCTATTATTGCCGCTTGCGATGCTGGCAAATTGGTTCGGATTCTGGGTCGTACGCGTAACGCCGACCGAGCTGTTTTACCGCATCACTCTCATCGTCCTCTTTCTTATCTCTCTCGAACTCGCACGCAGCGGGATGACTGATATTCTGCGAGGCTAGCCGTCGGGCCGCCGATTTGCCTTAAGAAAAGCCCGGACTCCGTCATTCTCAGCCCGTCAGAAATCATTGATCCGCCGGCCTCGCCGCGGCTAACGTTGCACTAAAAGGAAGGGATATGGCGAAAACGCCTTACGATATCGATCTCGATCGCAATCCGGCGAACTACCAGCCGCTCACACCGCTTGGCTTTCTTGAACGCGCTGCGGCCGTCTTTCCGAATCACACCGCCGTCATTCATGGCGCCATGCGACGGTCATATGCGGATTTTTATGCACGCTCGCGACGACTGGCGTCGGCACTGGCGAAAAGGGGCATCAAGCGCGGCGATACTGTCTCCGCCTTGCTCGCGAACACGCCCGCGATGCTGGAGTGCCATTATGGTGTGCCAATGTGTCAGGCCGTGTTGAACACGCTCAATACTAGGCTCGATGCGCGCATCATCGCGTTCTCGCTCGACCACGCCGATACGAAGCTGGTGATCACCGATCGCGAATACTCCAAGGTCATGCAAGAGGCACTGGCGATCGCAAGAGTGAGGCCCATCGTCATTGACTATGAAGATGCTGAATACGCCGGCGAAGGCGAGCGCATCGGCACGATCGAATACGAGGAGTTCATCACTGAGGGCGATCCAGACTACGCATGGCGGATGCCTGACGATGAGTGGGATGCAATCGCCCTGAACTATACCTCCGGTACCACAGGAGACCCGAAAGGTGTGGTTTATCATCATCGCGGCGCGCATCTGCTCGCGATCGGCAATGTCGTTACCTGCTCGATGGGCAAGCATCCTGTATATCTCTGGACGCTGCCGATGTTTCACTGCAACGGCTGGTGCTTTCCATGGTCGATTTCGGTTGTCGCCGGCACGCACGTTTGCCTGCGCGCAGTACGCGCAGCGGCCATGTACGAGGCAATCGCGACACATAAAGTGACGCACCTCTGCGGTGCGCCGATCGTGATGGCGACGCTGCTCAATGCGCCTGCTGATGAGAGAAAGCCTCTGCCCCACATCGTCGAATTTTTCACAGCGGCGGCACCCCCACCCGAAGCCGTTCTCGCCGCCATGAAAGATGCCGGGTTCAATGTCACTCATCTGTATGGGCTCACCGAATGCTACGGTCCCGCGGTCGTGAACGACTGGCATGCAGAATGGGATGCACTTTCACCGGCCGAACAGGCGGCCAAGAAGGCGCGCCAAGGCGTGCGCTATGGCGCCCTCGAATCGCTCGACGTGCTCGATCCCGACACGATGAGGCCGGTTCCACGCGATGGAAAAGCGCTCGGAGAAGTCATGATGCGCGGCAACGTGGTCATGAAAGGATATCTCAAGAACAAGGCCGCGACAGAGAAGGCATTCGCAGGCGGCTGGTTTCATACCGGCGATCTGGGCGTCATGCATTCCGACGGGTACATTCAGCTCAAGGATCGATCGAAGGACATCATCATTTCCGGCGGCGAGAACATCTCTTCGATCGAGGTGGAGGACGCGCTCTACAAGCATCCGGCGGTCGGCGCTGCAGCCGTCGTCGCCAAGCCCGACGAAAAATGGGGCGAGACACCCTGCGCCTTCATCGAATTAAAGCCTGGAGCCAAGGCTAACCCGGAGGAGCTCATACAGTGGTGCCGCAAGCACCTCGCTTCATACAAGTGCCCGCGTTACGTGGTCTTCACCGAAATTCCGAAGACGAGCACCGGCAAGATACAGAAGTTCATGCTTCGCGAGATGGCGAAGACTATGTGAGAGTTTTTACTCTACCACCGTCCCGCCAAGCTTGGGCTCGACTTGCGTGATCTGCGCCGCCTGCCTCCCCATTCCTGCGATGGAGTACCAATGCCGGACGTGCTGATCAGCAATGAAGGCGGGGTGCGCAAGATCCGCATCAACCGCCCCGAGAAAAAGAACGCGCTCACACTTGCGATGTATGACGCGATGGCTGCGGCAATCGAGGATGCCGGCAGCGCCGAGAGCATTCGCTGCCTGCTCATCGCCGGCTCCGCCGATGTATTCTGCGCCGGCAACGATCTGAACGATTTCGTCGCAATGGCGAGGACCGGTGGCCTGGGCGCACCGATTATTCGCTTTTTGCACGCGCTTGCACGCTGCCAAAAGCCTCTCGTAGGAGCGGTGAACGGCCCCGCGGTCGGCGTAGGCACCACGATGCTTCTGCATTGCGATCAGGTAATCGCGGGCGAGAACGCCATCTTTATGACGCCATTCGTGTCGCTTGGGCTGTTGCCGGAGGCGGGGTCAAGTCTGATCGGGCCACGGCTGATGGGCAACGCGCGCGCATTTTCGCTGCTAGTGATGGGAAAAGCACTGACGCCCGAAGAAGCCAGGACATCCGGCATTGTGACCGCGGTCGTCCCCGCAAGGGAGCTCGATGACAAAGCGCTCGCCACTGCTCGCGAAATCTCAGGGCTGCCTTCGGAGAGCGTGGCCGCCGCGCGGAAACTGATGCGGGGCTCGGTCGAAGAAGTGGTCGCGCGAATAGACCAGGAAGCGGAAGAATTCAAGGCGCGGCTTGCCGCTCCCGAAACACAAAAGGCGCTCGCAGCTTTTCTCAACCGAAGACGATAGCCATCCCCCGGGCGTGCTCAGCGTCCATCACGAGCATACGGATTGAAGATGTTGTCCGTGCTGTATCTCTGATCGAAGGAGCGCTGCTGCCCGAACTGCAAAGTTGTGTTGCCCTGCCTCAAGGTCGTCTGGCTGCCTTCCGTACCGAAGCGTGAAACCGGAACATTACGGTCTTGCGTGGCAGGCTTGTCGAGATCGAGATAGCTCTGACCACCGACGGGACCGTTGGAATCCTCAATTGTGAAAGCCTGCGCCCCAGGGATGACACAGAAAGCCGCCACAAACGTAACGGCTACGATGGACGTACGTACGATGGCGCAATTGATCATGATGGTCCCCGAAGATTTCATGAAGGCGAACCTCATCAGGACAATATGGCTGCAGCGGGGCCCTATTCTACCTTGAGCCCAAGCCTTTTAACTAGCCCGCCCCACTTTTTTTCTTCTCTGTCGATATCGGCCGCATATTCGGCCGGCGTCGAGGTCAGCGGATCACCTCCCTCGGCGTGAATGCGCTTTTTGACGTCTTCAGTTTCGACAAGCTGCCGCAATTCCACGCTGAGCTTGTCCACAATCTCTTTCGGCGTTCCGGCTGGCGCCAGCAATCCGTAATGGAGCACTCCCTCGAAGCCCGGCAGTCCTGACTCGTCAAATGTCGGCGTATCCGGCAGCAGCGAGGAGCGCTTGAGGCTTGCCACTGCAACGGCGCGCAGCTTGCCGGCGTGGATGTTGCCAAGCGCTGGGGGCAAGACACCGAACGCCACCGGCACATGGCCGCCGAGAAGATCATTTATCACCGGTGCCGTGCCTTTGTACGGAATGAGTGCGACATCGACACCCGCCTCGGCCTTGAACAATTCGGCGCACATGTATCCGCCTGTGCCCACCGCCGAGGTTCCCAGATTGAGTTTGCCCGGCTGTTTCCTGGCCATGGCGATGATATCGGCCACGGTTTTTGCGGGAAACGATGGGTTTGCCAGCAGCACCACCGGCATCGAGCCTATCAGGCCAATCGGTTCGAAATCCTTGCGGGGATCAAGTCCTGCCTGGACGTAAAGGCTTGGGTTGATCGAAATCGTGCCTGTATGTCCAAGCAGAAGCGTATAGCCGTCTGGGCGGGCCTGTGCGACCGCTCGAGTCCCTATGGTGCCACCTCCGCCGGCCCGGTTATCGACCACAACTTGCTGATGAAGAACTTCCGTCAGTTTCTGCGCCACCACGCGCGCAAGCGTGTCGACACCACCGCCAGGTGGAAACGGCACAATGAGCGTGACAGGGCGCGTGGGATAGTCGACCGCTTTTGCAGCCGGCACGCCCAGTAACGTGCAAGTGATCGAGGCAAGAACAGCGATAAACCTGAACCAGTGTCCCATCTTCGCGTCCCCTTGCGAGTATTGGAAGATTTCCCCCAGCAGTTATCGGACTTCTCAGGTCCGTGCGTTTCTTGGACCGCCCGGAATAACCGGAGCATTTGTGCGCATTCGAAGGGTCGAAGAATACTTGACGGTCTTTCGAAAAAAAATCCCCGAGCCCGGGCGCGCCCGAGTTCGGGGACCACGTGAAACGAAAGATCGAATCCGTCAGTGCACGCTGGCGTGGCCGTTGAGGCGCAAACGTTCGATCTCGTCCTTTACCTGCAATTTTCGCCGCTTAAGCTCCACAATTTTCAGGTCATCGACGGCGGGATGACTGAGACATTCGCTTATTTCATCCTCGAGCGCCTGATGTCGTTTCTCCAATTCCGCAAGGTGCGATTGCATCGACATGCGGCATGTCTCCTCAATCAGTTGCTCCGCGAAATGTAAGCCTAGCGCAGAGTCGCCACAAGTGCGATGGGAAAGCGCAGCGGGGGCGCGGCAAACCGGCGCAAACCCTTTGATTGATGTCATTTTTCCATCATCTTGAACACGGTTGTGGAAAACGCGATAATTCCGGCGCTTCTGTGGAGAAGGAGCAGCCAAGCACGGCAAAAATCGGGTGGCGATGACGAACGAGGAAGAACGCGTGTTGCGTGAGCAGCTTACACGGCTGCTACAGGAACACCGCGATCTAGATGCGGCCATTGAAGCTTTGGTCACCTCGCCCGGTTCCGATCTCATCCAGGTGCAAAGGCTGAAAAAGCGAAAGCTCATCCTGCGTGACAAGATTAGGCGAATCGAGGATCAGCTTACACCGGATATCATCGCGTAGGACTTTCACCCCACTGGACGGGCAGAGGAAGGCCTCGTCGCTCATCCTTGCGGGCATACATTGCGCGATCAGCAGCCGAAATCACATCGCCTGGAACGACATCGGCAACGAGGGAAGCGGCTCCCACGCTCGCTGTGACCTCGACACGCGCTCTGCCGTGATTAATGCCGACGGTGGCGATTAGCCTTTCGAGTTCGCGCCCCTTTGCAATCGCCTGCTGCTCATCAACGCGCCAGATTAGCACGCCAAATTCGTCACCCCCGAGTCTCCCCACCACATCGGACGACCTCACATGCGAGAGCAGCTCTCGCGCTACTGCCTTGAGCAACTCATCGCCGGCGGCGTGCCCGTATCGATCGTTGATGGCCTTGAAGCCATCGAGGTCTACGAACATGAGAGCGGCCTGGGTGCCGTAACGTTTCATATGCGCGAGCGCGCGTTTGAGCTCGCGCTCGAAGCCGCGCCGATTCAGAATGTCGAGGAGCGGATCGATATCGGCGCGGGCCTCAAGCTCGCCGATGCGGGCCCGTGCGACAGCAAGCTCGCGCTTGAGGCGCTCGTTTTCCGCCGCCAGCGTGGCGACCGCCGATGATTCATCAGGTACGCGTGCCTGAGGAAGACCCATTGTGTCAGCTCTCGTGTGTCAGCTCTCGCGAATCTTAACCCTGTGCCGGAGAATACCTGTTTCGCCTTGCCAGTGGGGGACCCCAACCTATAATCCCCCGCTTCCTTCCGCAGGAGCCGCGGATTCGGGGAGCGAAATGCCAAATCCCGTAGCGATAATCATGGGCAGCCAGTCCGACTGGGCCACTATGAAGCACGCGGCCAAAACGCTGGATGCCCTCAAGATCCGCTATTCCGCCCGAATAATTTCCGCCCACAGAACACCCAAGCGGCTATACGCATTTGCGACGGCCGCTCGTGACAACGGCTTCAAGGTGATCATCGCGGGGGCCGGCGGGGCCGCTCATCTTCCTGGGATGACCGCCTCATTGACGCCATTGCCGGTGTTCGGAGTCCCAATGGATACCCATGTCCTCAAGGGCAAGGATTCGCTGCTCTCGATCATGCAAATGCCCGGCGGGATACCTGTCGGGACTCTGGCAATTGGCAAGCCGGGAGCAATCAACGCCGCACTTCTGGCAGCAGCGGTACTGGCGCTGTCCGATTCAAAGCTCGCCCGCCGGCTGGATGTTTGGCGGTCGAGGCAGACGCGGAGCGTGGCCAAGCGGCCGAAAGACTGATCGATGTGGGACGTTGCGCATTGGCGTCATCCCCACGAAATTGGGGATTCAACTTTCCGATGGCGACGGACAAACCGGAGCGTCCCGTGCTGAAGCCGGGCGCCACAATCGGAATTCTTGGCGGAGGTCAACTGGCGCGCATGCTCGCACTCGCGGCAGCGCAACTCGGACTACGGTGCCATGTTTTTTCGCCGCAGAAAGAGTCATGCGCCTTCGATGTCGTGCATGCGGGAACCTGTGCGAGCTACGAAGACGAGACGGCGCTCGGACGTTTTGCCGGCGCTGTGGATGTCATTACATATGAATTTGAAAACGTGCCCGCCAAGACGGCTGCATTTCTTGCCAAACGGAAACCCGTGTTGCCGGAGCCCCAAGTCCTTCAAACGACGCAGGACCGGCTTGTGGAAAAGAACTTCATCAGTTCCATCAAGATCGCCACGGCAGAATATGCTCCTGTGCACAGTGCAACGCAGTTGGAAGAAGCGTTGAGAGGTGTCGGGGTTCCAGCAATACTCAAGACCCGCCAACTTGGATACGACGGAAAAGGCCAGGCGAAGATCCTTACGCAGGCCGAAGCCGCCGCATCCTGGCGGTCGCTTCAAAACGCCCCCTGCATTCTCGAGGGTTTCATCCAATTCGAGCGTGAAATATCGGTGATCGCCGCTCGCGCACATGACGGCAAGGTCGAATGCTTCGAGGTCACCGAGAACGAGCATCGAGACCACATCCTGAAGACCTCGCGGGTGCCGGCAAAAATTGCGCATGCACTCGCTCGCGATGCGAGTCAGATCGCCACGCGCATAGCCAGAGCTCTGGATTACGTCGGCGTGCTCGCCGTCGAAATGTTCGTGGTCGGCAAAGGGAGGCGACGACAAGTCCTCGTCAACGAGATCGCGCCGCGGGTGCACAATTCCGGTCACTGGACCATTGACGGCGCAACTGTCTCGCAATTCGAGCAGCACATAAGGGCTATTTCTGGCTGGCCACTGGCAAAACCCATGCGGCTCGGACATCGCGTTGAAATGGTAAATCTCATCGGAGCGGAAGTGAACGAGGCCGCACGCTGGATGACGGTCCCCGGTGCATCGATACACGTGTACGGGAAGGGTGAAGCGCGTGCAGGCCGCAAGATGGGACATGTGACCCGTGTCTGGCCTGCGAAATGACTTCCTCCGTGGCCTGCCTCACGGTTGCCACGCCGATGAATCAGGACATCGCCCGCTGGAGCATCGTGATGGCACTAACGCTATACTTCCACCCGCTCTCCTCATTTTGCCAGAAAGCGCTGATCGCGCTTTATGAGAACGGTACACCCTTCACGCCGCGAAAAGTGGACCTGATGGACGAGAAAGAGAACGCGGCTTTCAAGCAAGTGTCGCCCATCGGAAAATTTCCTGTGCTGCGCGATGAAAACAGAGGAAAGACGATTCCGGAATCGACTTCGATCATCGAATATCTGACGCACCACTATCCGGGCCCGGTCCAGCTTGCTCCGAAGGACGCCGATTTGGCATTAACCGTCCGTGCGCAGGACCGTTTTTATGACCTCAATGTGCACCTGCTGACGCAGAAGATCATCACGGACCGGCTGCGACCTGCCGGACAGAACGATAGGTTCGGAGTTGAGCAGGCACGGGCACTTCTTCAGACTGCCATGCGGATCGTCGACAAGGACATGGTGAACAAACCTTGGGCTGCCGGCGACGCTTTTACGATGGCCGACTGTGCTGCCGCGCCGGCCTTATTTTATTACAACATGGCGGTTCATCCTTTGGCCGGATCTTTTGACAACGTGGCGGCCTATCTTGATCGGTTGATGAAACGACCGTCCTATGCGCGCGCCCTCAAAGAAGCCGAGCCGTTCCTGAAATATGTGCCGATGTGAGCTTGCGGGCTGACCGTTTCAAATGAAGGCTTGGCGGCTGCGAATGGACTCTTAACGCCTTTTCTGCTAGAGCCGCTCGACTCAAAGCCCCCGTTTTCGGGGCTTTTGCCTTAACCCGACCGAGCAACAACCAAGGAGCAAGCGTGCAAGTTCTCGTTCGCGACAACAACGTCGATCAGGCCCTCAAGGCGCTCAAAAAGAAGATGCAGCGCGAGGGCATTTTCCGCGAGATGAAACTCCGCGGCCACTACGAAAAACCATCCGAAAAGAAAGCGCGGGAAAGGGCGGAAGCAATCCGCCGGGCTCGCAAACTGGCGCGTAAGAAAATGCAGCGCGAAGGCCTTCTTCCGGCCAAGGCCCGCCCGGCCGCCGGCGCAAGCCAGGGTGGCCCTGGTCACGGACCGCGCGCCCCCCGCATGGGCTGACAGGCGTACATTTGAAATTTCGAGCGATCGCGCGGGCCAATTGCCCGCGCTATTATTTTGGAAAGCTTTTGCGCTCGACGGCAGGTCTGACGGCCATTCGCTGACTGAAACTCTTTTTTATTCTTGCTGGACTATGGGTTGCTCCGAGGGCATCCCGATCTTCAACCAATCGGTCGAGTTCCTATGCCCTGCCAAAAGGGGGCGACATGTCGCGCGTCGATTTCGACCAGTATGCGGGGCAATACGAAAGCATCCTGGTAAGCCAGACGCATTTTTTCGACAACGACGGCACCTATTTCGCCCGTTACAAGATCGAATTGGCGCGACAAATTGTCGGACCAGCAGCCTCCGTACTCGACTTCGGCTGCGGCATCGGCCGCGGCATTCGGCACCTACGCGAGTTTTTTCCGCGAGCCGAGATTGTTGGCTGCGACCCCTCGCGCGAAAGCCTGGCGATCGCACGCGAGCAAAATCCAGCGTCCCTGTTCGTTGCCATGGACGAACTCGGAGACAAGTTGCGATTCGACCTGATCGTTGCCTCGTGCGTCTTCCATCACATACCACCGGAGGAGCGGACAGCGGCGGTCGACTACTGCTTCAGGCATTTGAATCCGGGTGGTCATTTCATCATCTTTGAACACAACCCGATCAATCCGATCACTCGTTATCTCGTGAACAACTGCCCGTTCGATGCCGATGCCGTCCTGCTGGGAATGCGAGAGACGACACAGAGGGTTCGGTCTGCCGACCTCGCGATCGTCCGCTCGGGCTATTGCCTCTTCTTCCCGCAACAGCTCGCGGTTCTGCGGCCATTCGAATCCTATCTGCGTTGGCTGCCGATGGGGGGTCAATATTTCGTTTGCGGTGTCCGCAAAAAGTGACAACCCACAACGCTACAGGCCAGCAAGAAACTCCCTGACCGCCCTGGTGACGCCATGATCGTCGAGATCGCCATGGCCGCCGAGCGGAAATCGCACCATCCGCTTCGGTTCAGGAGCGAGCGCAAACAGCCGTTCACCAAAGCTGATGGGCACGATGCGATCACGCTCGCCATGCAGGAAAAGCAATGGTGCCTTTACGCGTTCGATCCGCTGATCCGATCGAAATGGGTCTTTCATGAACCAACGCACCGGAATGAACGGGTAGGCGGCGGCGCCGACGTCCGCGGCGGAGGTGAATGGCGCATCAAGAATGATCCCGCCCACAGTTCGCTCGGCAGCCAGTGCGACCGCAATGCCAGTACCAAGCGATTCACCCCAGAGTACGATTTGCTTGGGTGCATACTGCGATGCCGCAAAATCATACGCTGCAGCACCATCAAGCAAGAGACCGGCCTCGCTTGGACTTCCACTTGATCCGCCGTAGCCACGGTACGATACCGCCAGAAGACCTGTCCCGTCCGCTATCACCCGCCTAAACCGCTCGGCACGCAGCTTAAGCGCACCGGCATTGCCATGGAAATACAGGATCACCGGCTTCGCGCCCTTAGGAGGCACATGCCAAGCTACCAGCTTTTGTCCATCAGCGCTGGTCAGCATGAGGTCTTCGGCTCCCGGGATGCCTGCAGCTGCGGGCGGCGTATGCGTCGGATCCGGGAAATACATAAGTTTGCGCTGAAAGACGTACATCAGCGACAGCGCGATCGCGTAGAGCAGAACGGCTAACACGAAGAGGTATTTGAGCGCTGCCATCACCTAAATCCGAATCGATTGCTGCCAGGTGCCTCCCGGGGCAGCGCAATAAATTTGAGGTTTTAGCGGCGCCCGCTGAAATTTTCGATCGCAATAAAGAAACCATTCCTGTTGAGCGGCGTTGCAGCAGGGGGACGCGATTCACCTTCCGACTCAGGTGATTACGAGGGGGATGGACGTGCCAATCAGCTTCCTAGAGAGTGAATCAGACCTTGCGGCGGCGGCACCTGACACCACTGCGCGCGAAAACGTGGTTCCTATTTCCGATAGCTTGCGTTCGCAGACGCTGTTGCGTGAGCGCGAACGCCGTTTCCGTGAGTTGCTCGATGCGCTCCCGGCAGCGGTCTATACGACCGATGCCGCCGGTCGCATCACCTACTACAATGACTCGGCCGCTGAACTCTGGGGCTACCGACCGCCGCTCGGTTCCAGCGAGTGGTGCGGTTCCTGGAAGTTGTTCTGGCCGGACGGCACGCCCATGCGGCACGACGAATGTCCGATGGCCCTCGCACTGAAGCAACAGCGCGCGGTCCGTGGCATGGAAGCGACCGCCGAAAGGCCCGACGGTACGCGCGTGCCGTTCATTCCCTATCCTACGCCAATCCGTGACGGATCCGGAAAAATGATCGGTGCAGTGAACATGCTGGTCGACATCACGGATCGGAAGCTGGCAGAAGAGCAACAGGCGGTTCTCGTGCGGGAACTGCATCATCGGGTCAAGAATACATTGGCCACTGTTCAGGCAATCATGGGTTCGACTGCACGGTCGGTCGACAACATGGACGATTTCACGACCGCGCTGTTTGGCCGTATCCAGTGTCTCGCCAGAACACATCTGCTGCTTGCCGACGAGCGTGCTGAGGTCGGATTCATGGAGATTCTGAAAAATGAACTCGATGCATTCGACGATGGCAACAGAAGCCGGGTGGTCCTGAGTGGTCCGGAAGTGCCGCTTTCGTCCCAACTTGCAGTATCTCTCGCCATGGCCATTCACGAATTGACCACGAATGCCGCCAAATGGGGCGCCTTGTCGGTTTATGGCGGCAAAGTTGCCGTGACTTGGAGCGTAACCATCGAGGCGACGCGCCGAATATTGGCATTTGACTGGATCGAGAGCGGAGGCCCCCAGGTCACAGAACCGACCCGGCAAGGATTTGGAACCCGATTGCTGGATTTCGTACTGCCCGGCCAGGTTCAGGCCATGACCCAAATCGAATATGCGGCGGAAGGGATCCGCCTACGATGCGCCTTGCCGTTGCCGCAATCGCAAAACCAGAATCGCGGAGTCTTGATCGCGCGTCCAGCCAGCGCAGATTAGAATACAGCTATCCCACGATCGGGATCACAGCCCTGGAGTGATGGCATGGGCTACTCCAATGTCCTCGTCGGTGCGGGGGCCCGCCCCTCTCACCCCGTGATCCGCAAGATCGATCTCGCCGATCTGCGGGAAGTCCTGGCCAAAGGCCTGGATGATTTCTACGCTATGCCAACGCATGCGATCTTCCTTTGTATTATCTACCCTCTCGTTGGACTTCTGATCGCACGTTTGACCTTCGGCTATTCCATTCTGCCTCTTCTCTATCCGCTGGCCAGCGGATTTGCCCTAGTCGGACCTGTGGCGGCACTCGGACTCTATGAACTGAGCCGTCGCAGGGAGTCCGGGCGAAACACCTCCGCGGCCCACGCGCTGGATGTGCTCGAGTCCTCGTCCATTGGCGCGATCGTCGCCCTAGCGATACTTCTGATGGTGATATTCGTTGGATGGGTGGCGGCGGCCAATGCGATTTACATCGCCAATTTCGGCTATGCCACGCCAAGCTCGCCCGAGAGTTTCATTCATGACGTGCTCACCACACGTGCCGGATGGAACCTGATCATCATCGGGAATGTGGTCGGCCTGCTATTTGCTATCCTCGTGCTTGCGATCAGCGTCGTATCGTTTCCGCTGCTGCTCGACCGCGACGTCGGCGCCGCCGTAGCCGTACTGACGTCGATCCGGGCAGTCGCGACAAATCCGATCCCCATGCTTGTATGGGGCCTCATCGTAGCGGCTTTGCTCCTCGTCGGATCGCTACCGCTGTTCCTAGGGTTGGCCGTGGTGATGCCTGTTCTTGGCCACGCCACGTGGCATCTTTATCGGAAGGTGGTTGTCCCCGATAAAGCTCCACCTCCCACTTTGCCCGAGCATCCGAAAGAACGCCGCTACGCGGCAGACTTCCCGTCCGTGCTGTTTCCCTGGTCGCGATAGGCGCCGCAACGAACTGGCGGTCACATCGCCTTGACGATGCTTTCAGTCATCTTCTTGGCATCGCCCAAGAGCATCATCGTATTGTCGCGATAGAATAGCGGGTTGTCTATTCCGGCGTATCCGGATGCAAGCGAGCGCTTGATGAACATCACCGTGCCCGCCTTCCAGACCTGCAGGACGGGCATGCCGTAGATCGGCGAGTTCTTGTCATCTTCCGCGGCCGGATTGGTCACATCATTCGCGCCGATGACAAAAGCGACGTCTGTCTGCGCAAATTCGGAGTTGATGTCCTCAAGTTCGAAGACTTCGTCATAGGGCACGTTCGCTTCAGCAAGTAGCACATTCATATGCCCTGGCATCCGGCCGGCCACGGGGTGAATCGCATATTTCACCTCGACGCCTTCTTTTTTGAGCTTGTCGGCCATCTCGCGAAGCGCATGCTGCGCTTGGGCAACGGCCATGCCATAGCCGGGGACGATGATGACCTTCGATGAATTCTTGAGAATGTAGGCGGCGTCCTCTGCCGAGCCGAGCTTTACAGGGCGCTGTTCGGCTCCCCCTCCGGGGCCAGCCGTTTCTCCTCCGAACCCTCCAAGAATCACCGAGATGAACGAGCGGTTCATGCCCTTGCACATGATGTATGAGAGGATCGCACCCGACGAACCCACAAGCGCTCCGGTGATGATCAGAGCCGAATTGCCGAGGGTAAATCCGATCCCAGCGGCGGCCCAACCCGAATAGGAGTTGAGCATGGATATCACCACGGGCATGTCGGCCCCGCCGATCGGGACGATGATCAAGATGCCAAGCAACAATGAAATCGCGACGATGATCCAGAAATCCAGCGCGCTTTGCGCAACAAAGAAGTGATAGATAAAAAAGACAAGGGCCAATGCCAGCGCGATATTCACAATGTGACGCCCTGGAAGGAGTATTGGCTTTCCGCTCATCCTGCCCGACAGCTTAAGAAATGCGATGACCGATCCTGAAAAGGTGATGGCACCGATCGCGGCACCGAGCGACATTTCAATCAAACTCTGCGCGTGAATATTGCCTTCCGTGCCAATTCCAAAAGCCGCGGGCGCATAGAATGCTCCTGCAGCCACAAGCACTGCCGCCATGCCTACCAGCGAATGGAATGCAGCGACGAGCTCCGGCATCGCCGTCATCGGCACCCGCCGGGCAATGACCGCGCCCACTCCGCCGCCCGTCACTATACCGACAATGACCAAACCCCAGGCGAAAGCGCTTGCGGGCGGGTGCGAGCCAAGCGTCGTGAGCACGGCAACAGCCATGCCGATCATGCCGAACAGGTTTCCGCGGCGGCTCGATTCGGGGCTGGAGAGTCCGCGAAGAGCCAGAATGAAAAGAACGCCTGCGACCAGATAGAGCAGCGCGACCAGATTGGCGCTCATGGGCGAACCTCGTCAGGCATGCTCGAACACCGCGGCGTATCGGGAGAAATGGGATGCATTCACTGAGTCACTTTGTCTTTCTTCTGATACATCCCGAGCATGCGCTGCGTAACCAGAAATCCCCCGAAGATGTTCACCGATGCGAAAATGAGAGCCACAAACCCAAGCGCGCGAGCCCACAAAGGACCATTGTCATCCGCGACGAGCGCAACGCCGACCGCGAGCAGTGCACCGACGATTATCACCGATGAGATCGCGTTAGTGACCGACATTAGCGGTGTGTGCAATGCGGGCGTTACGGACCACACCACGTAATATCCGACGAACACCGCCAGCACGAAGATTGAGAGCCGAAACACGAAGGGGTCGGCGATGGTTGCTGCATGATCCATGGCGGAGCTCCACTGTCTTCCGTATGTGCAAATTTAACTCTTGGGTTGGAAATCGGGATGCACGATTTTCCCTTCGCGCGTAAGTAAGGTCGCTTTGACAAGCTCATCCTCCCAGTTGACGGCCAGCTTCTTCTCTTGCTTATCGATGAGGGTCTCGACGAAGGTCAGCAGATTTTTCGCGTAGAGCGCGGATGCCGAGGCCGCAAGACGGCCCGCCAAGTTGACATAGCCGACGATCTTGACGCCACCGACTTGGACGATGCTGCCGGCCTGCACTCCTTCAACGTTTCCGCCTCGCTCGACCGCAAGGTCCACGATAACGGATCCATGCCGCATCGACGCGACCATCTCCTTCGAGACGAGACGAGGCGCCGGACGACCCGGAATGAGCGCGGTGGTAATGACGATGTCCTGTTTCTTTATATGCTCCGTCACCAGAGCCGCCTGCTTGGCTTGATACTCCTTTGACATCTCCTTGGCGTATCCGCCGGCCGTTTGCGCATTTCTGAATTCCTCATCCTCGACGGCCAGAAACTTTGCACCCAGGCTTTCAACCTGCTCCTTGGTAGCCGGGCGCACATCCGTTGCGGTCACAACGGCACCCAGACGGCGAGCCGTGGCGATCGCCTGCAGCCCGGCCACGCCGACGCCCATCACAAACACTTTGGCGGCGGGCACCGTGCCGGCGGCCGTCATCATCATTGGGAGCGCGCGGCCATATTCTTCCGCGGCCTCGATGACGGCTCTGTAACCGGCAAGATTTGCCTGGCTCGAGAGCACGTCCATGGACTGCGCTCGGGTGATACGAGGCATCAACTCCATCGCGAACGCAACAAGGCCGGCATCGGCCATCTGCTTCAATGCGGTCTCGTTCCCGTAGGGATCCATTATTGCCACGACCAGCGAGCCTTTCTTGTAATCACTCAGCTCGTTGGCCGCAGGCCTGCGTACCTTGAGCACGAGATCCGCATCGCCGGCGACAACATCCGCGATCTGCGCACCCGCCGCTTCGAAATCCGGGTCCGGAATTCCGGAAGGAATGCCCGCACCGCGTGCAACAGCAACTTCAGCACCGAGCGATTTCAATCTCTTGACGGTTTCCGGCGTCGCTGCGACGCGCGGCTCGTCGGCGGCTTCACGCGGGACAGCAATTCGCATTCGCGCCTCCACGCCCGGCTGGCGCCTGCATCAGCCGGCCGAGAGTCCGGTAAAGGCGAAAATCAGAAAGCAGATGACGAAGGCGATGTAACTCGGGGTCCTTGCACCGCTGAGCAGTCCCGGAATGGCCCCCAGGAGCCCGATGATGAAAATCGATGCAGCCAAAAACCAATGTCCCATCACACCGCCGGTTGCCAGCCCGAAAAGGATCGTCGTCACATACAGGATGCCGACCAGCGTGAAATGCACGAAGCTCTCATAGGAACTCTCGTGAACAGGATAATCGTTACCGGTGGCTGTCGCGTATTCAATGTTGCCGTGGTCGGCCATGGCGGAAGCTCTCCGAGTCTTCAAAGGTGCAAGCGCAGAAGGGGTTAGCGCACTTGTTGCGGAAGAGCAACGGCGAGCAGGTCAGCTTTTCCCGGAAGGCTGCAAGCCGGATCGAGCGAGCGCACCGCTTTGGCGAGCGGCCACCTGTTCGACCGAGAAATCCTCGATGGCCTCATTGAAAAGCTTGTAGAAGTTCAGCTGCGCATCGAGATGGAGGAAGACGGCGCCAAGGCCGATCGCCGCGCGATCCATGAATACGAATTCTCGGGGTACGACGACCGGCCCACGAGCCTTGAGCGCCTGGTGAACCCGAAAGGCTTCCCTGCGACCATATTCGGAAGGTTTCACGCCGTCGGCAATGCTACGGACACGATCGTCCAGCAGCGGGCCATAGATGAAGCGCGCCCAAATATTCAGCGCCTCGATGAGATCGCGGTTGAGCCGCTTGAACCCCCAGGTCTCATAGGCGTGAACCACCAAAGCATGGTCATCGTGCAGCAATCCCCGATAAAGGTCGACAACCCCGCCGACGAAGCTCGGGGGAAAGATCCGGATGCAGCCATAGTCGAGCAGATTGATTCCGGCGGGACGACCTTTCTTGTCATCAAACACGGTGTAGTTGCCCAGGTGAGGATCACCGTGAATGACACCGAAGCGACTGAAGGGAAACCACCATGCGGTGAACATCGCCGTCGCCAATCGATTTCGGCTCTCGAGTGAATCGCTCTTGTGCTCGAGAAGTTTACGACCGGTGAGCCAATCGAGCGTGAGCAGACGCCCGGTCGACACTTCGGGCCACACCTTGGGAACGCGAATGGCGTGCTGCTCGCTCAACATGTCGCTATAGAGGGCGACGTGCCGAGCCTCGCGGTAGTAATCGAGTTCCTCTCGCAGTCGCGCAGCGATTTCGATCGCGATCTCGCTCGTATCTATCGCCGGATCGAAACGCTTGCGCAGCGCAAATAAGAGCTGCAGCTGGTTCAGGTCGGCCTCGACCGCGGATTGCATGTCCGGGTACTGAAGCTTGCAGGCAAGCTCGCTACCGTCGAGCGCCCGGGCGCGATGGACCTGCCCGAGCGAAGCGGCGGCGGCGGGATGGTGCTCAAACGCGGAGAATTTCTTTTGCCAGTTCACACCCAATTCCGCGCTCATTCGCCGCTTGACGAAAGCCCAACCCATGGGGGGCGCCTGGCTCTGCAGCTTGATCAACTCGCTGGCATATTCCGGCGGCAGCGCATCGGGAATTGTGGCAAGCAGTTGCGCCACCTTCATGATGGGGCCTTTGAGACCCCCCAATGCGGCGGCGAGTTCGACTGCATTCGCGGCCCTGTCCAGGGGCACGCCAAAGAAACGCGCGCTGGCGAACCGCGCGGCAGTTCCCCCGAGCTGCGTGCCAACCCTGGCATAGCGTCGAGCTCGGGCGGAAAAGCGGTTTCTCTCGCGATCTTCCATGAAACTAACGAAGGAAATCCTACATGTTGGATGAGATAATATAGTTTGCAGAGCGCATGCCGCCATTGACTTAAGCGACAGCATCTCAGGCCAAGACAGGCTCAAAATCGTCGAAGTATCCTTCAGTGAGGATACTCTCCATGAAATATACAATTGCGATGGCACCTACATGGGCCAAATTCTTCACAGGCGTTGGCGCGGCGGCAGTCGGCGCATGGCTCGCATTAGTTTGCTGTCCACCGGCATTAGCGGCGGATGGTGCGCAGGCCGCGGCAGCCGCAAAAGAAGCGACAGTCAAGCTTCAGGCCTATCTTCACGATCTCGAAAAATCGAAAGTCCGGCAGCCGGATTACTCGAAACCGCCAGCTTCGGAATATCTGAAGCACATTTTCAATACCGACGCGCTTGCAGCTCTGCCGGCTCCAAAGGCGGAAGATTTTAGCTGGCTATCCGAATGGGCTGCAAACGTGAACGAGGCCTATGCCGCGATGATCATGTTTGGCGGAAAGGAGCTCAACGCTGAAACCGCAGCGCGCAACTTAATAGATTACCAAGACAATACGTTACCTGCCGCAGCTTTTGCGTTGCGCCTGAGTGCGCGTGTTGCAAGCACGGTTCCGATACACCTTCAGGGCTTGGTGCAGATGGCGACAGGCCTGGCCGGCATCATAAAGTTGCGTCTCAAATTAAAGAACGTACGTCTTACGGCAGCGGCGTTACGCAATACGGCGACGGTTTGGGCGCTACTAGCCACTCCAAAAGAGCGTGCTGAATTGCTGGCCCGCCTTGAGGCGGCTCGCATTGCAAACAAAGACGCTGGCATCGACGATGACATCACAGCCGTCGAAACGGCGATCAAAAGCGTGAGGAACTAGCACGCTTACGAAAATGGCCAGGTATCATTGATCCAAAAGGCTTCTTCGCTCACGCGGCCGCAGCCGCAAAGAATTTTCGTGGCAATCGCCGGCTTGCGGAGTTTATCGACCTACAGCGTTTCCAGTTCGTCGATAAGATGCGCAATGACGCCAAGGCCCCTGTCCCAAAACTTGGGATCCCGGGCATCCAGCCCGAATGGCGCCAGAAGCTCCGAATGGTGCTTCGTTCCGCCGGCCGCGAGCATTTCGAGATATCGCTCGGCAAATCCGGCAGCTGACTTTTCGTAAACCGCGTAGAGCGAGTTCACCAGGCAATCGCCGAATGCGTAAGCGTACACATAGAAAGGCGAATGAACGAAATGCGGGATATAGGTCCAGAACGTTTCATAGCCGGGCTTTAACTCGATGGCCGGTCCAAGACTCTCACTCTGGACGGACATCCACAGATCGCAAATCTTCTCGGCGGTGAGCTCGCCATTCCGCCGCTCGGAGTGCACTTTACGTTCGAAGCTGTAGAAGGCAATCTGGCGTACGACGGTGTTGATCATATCCTCTACCTTGGCCGCCAGCATCGCCTTGCGTTGTTTGGTCCCGCTCGTCTGTGCGAGAAGCTTTCTGAAGGTGAGCATTTCTCCGAAAACAGACGCTGTCTCCGCGAGCGTCAGCGGCGTCGGCGCCATCAGCGGTCCGTTTGGTGCGGCGAGCACCTGGTGGACGCCATGTCCGAGCTCATGCGCGAGTGTCATGACATCCCGTGGCCTGCCCATGTAATTGACTAGCACGTACGGATGTGCAGACGGCACGGTCGGATGCGAGAACGCGCCGGGCTGTTTCCCCGGGCGCACCGGCGCATCGATCCAGTTCTTTGCGAAGAACTGGTCGGCGACTTCGGCCATTTTGGGGGAGAAATCGCCATAAGCCGTTAGGACCATCGCGCGTGCGTCGCCCCAAGGAATTTCCCGCTGAGGAACCTTCGGGAGAGGCGCGTTGCGATCCCAATGTGGGAGCCGCTTTTTGCCAAACCATTTGGCTTTCAGTCCATAGTAGCGGTGCGAAATTTTCGGATACGCCTTCCGGACCGACGTCACCAAAGCTTCTACCACTTCGCGTTCGACCCGGTTCGAAAGATGCCGCGCGTCCGCAACATCCTTGAAGCCGCGCCATCGATCGGAAATCTCCTTGTCTTTGGCGAGCGTATTCGTAATCAGCGCGAATGGTCGCAGATTTTCCTTGAAGGTCCTGGCCAGCGCCTCGGCGGCTGCTTTTCGCTTCTTGCCGTCGGCATCTTGCAGCAGGTTCAGCGTCGGTTCGATAGACAGCGTTTTTCCATTCACCTTGAAGCGGAGACTCGCGATCGTCTCGTCGAATAGTCGATTCCACGCCGAGTAGCCGGTGACGGACTTTTCATGAAAGAGCTCTTCCACCCGGTCTTCGAGCTGGTAAGGCTTTTCCTTTCGCACGTCCTCAATCCAAGGACGAAAATGCGCGAGGGAGGGATCGCGCATCGCCGCATCGAGTTGGGCATCGTCGATGCGGTTGAGTTCAAGGGTGAAAAAGAGGAGGTGACGGGATGCCGCGGTCACACGCTCCTGAATGTCGCCGTAAAACTTGGCACGCACCGGATCGGTGGTATTCCCCGCATAGACAAGGGAAGCGTATGAGACCAGACGCCCCAGTTTGTCGTCGATCGATTCGTACCGCTTAATCGCAGCAGCCAGAGCACCACCGCCCCCCTCTCCTGCCGACAGCGCGGCGAGCTTGCCTCTGAATTCATGCTCGAAGGCCGCGCATTCGCTGTCCGCTTCCTCCAGGTCTCGCCTAACACCCGGGCTGTCGATGCCGGGATAAAGATCGGTCAGGTTCCACTCCGGAAGGTTACCGAGCCTGGGAGTCCTCTTCAGGTTTTTTCCGGTCGATGTTCTGGCCATGGAGCACGTTCTTTTTCGATATACGTCTATGCGTGCGGAATCAGATTGAAAGTTGGCGCCTAATTACGAGGTCACTCGCGCGCTCCTGACCAGCACGCCCGCCACCCACCCTGTAACGCTCTCAATCCACCCAGTCACTTGCATTTAACAACCCATTAAGCATAGGCGGCCAGATTGCGCCAAATCGGCACACTGTTTGCGCAAGGGGGCCCAATGGCCGAAACCGTTCTAATCGTGGATGACGATCCGGCACACCGGCGGCATCTTGACGGCGTGATCCAAGGCCTAGGCTATCAGACGATTGCGGTCGAAAGCGGCGATAAGGCGGTAAGCCTGCTCATGCGCCCTCAAGCTGCGGCAGTCGACGCGATCGTGCTCGATCTGGTGATGCCCGATCTTGATGGCCTGGGAGTACTCGCCCGAATGCGCGAGCAAAACCTGAGAATTCCCGTGATTGTGCAGGCCGCAAACGGCGGCATCGACAATATCGCGTCCGCCATGCGCACAGGCGCGACGGACTTCGTCATCAAGCCGGCAACTCTCGAACGGCTTCAAGTCTCTTTGAGAAACGCCTTCAGGATGAAATCTCTGGCGGATCGAGTGCAGCGGTTGAACGATCGTCGCGAGGACTTCCTTTCCCTTTCCGACGTAATTACGAATTCGCCTGCTATGCAATCCGTGCTTCAGGCGGCCCAAAAGGCAGCGGCCTCGGTGATCCCCGTGCTGATCGAGGGGGAACCTGGAGCAGGAAAGGAGCTCATCGCGCGGGCCATACACGGGAGTGGAAAGCGCCACGATAAACCCTTCGTGGTCATCGATAGTCGCAATCTGCTGGACAATGCGATCGCGCCTCTCCTGTTTGGCGGACGCAGCCAGGCATTTGCGGATGACAGGAAAGTGCAAGGCCACAAGCTCTTCGAGACTGACGGCCGCACGATCCTCCTTAAGGATATCGGCGCACTGCCGGCATCTGCACAGCTACACCTGCTAGAAGTCTGCCAACGCGCAGATGAATTGCAAACAGGGGAGCTACCCGGCAACGTGCGGATCATTTGCACGACAATTGACGATATGCTCGCCGAGGTGAAGGCAAAACGTTTCCGAGAAGACCTCTTTTACAGACTCGACGTCTTTCGAATTTCGGTTCCCCCGCTCCGCGCGCGCAGTGAAGACATACCGCGTCTCGCGCAGCATTTTCTGACTCGATTTGCGGCCGAAGACGACAAACGAATCCGCTTCATCGATGAGGATGCTCTCGGGCTTCTTCAGGCCTATCATTGGCCGGGGAACGTACGACAGCTGAAAAATGCGATTCATCGGGCCGTGAGGTCCGCCAAGGCTGACAGAATCGGTATCGATGCATTTTCCCAGATTGCCGCCCATTTTGATTCCTGCCCGCAACCGGCGGAAAATCTCATCGAGCCGGCGCCGCCGCTCGCTGTAGACCGGCGTGATTTGCACGAAGCAGTGTCTCCTGAAGCGATGAGTGCTGCTGCATCAGCATTGCCATTGACTGACGCGAGTGGGGAGGTCCGCCCACTGGCGGACATCGAGCGCGATGCGATTCTTTTCGCCATATCGCACTACCGCGGGCAGATGTCTGAAGTCGCACGAAAGCTCAAAATCGGTCGATCGACACTGTATCGGAAGCTGGATGCCCTGCAGATGCATGGCACCTGACGGTCGCCACGGTCACGAATCGACATCGCAATCGCAATATCATACCGCCCCGATTTTCCCGTTTTGTACGGAAAATATCGTGCGGAAGTTTCAGAACTGCCCCGTTTTCGGCCCAATTGCCCGGATAGTGAGAACCCGGACGGGGGACCGGCGCTAACATCACATTAACCGATCCCGACAACACTCACGGGGCTGCCGCCACGGCGGCCCGACGGGGACGTGACGGCGAAGTGGGACGAGCTTTTTCACGGAACGCTGCTGTGGCATTTGAGACGGCGCGCGGGCGCTCACTCGCACTGACTTTGGCGCGCGCCAGCGCCTGCCTGACCATGGCGGGCGTTTTTCTCTTTGCCGGCAGCAACTCGTTGCAGACCGCGATCGCCGAAGGCGATACTCGGACGCTGTCGTTTCACCATCTCCACACCGGAGAAAATATTACGATCACCTACAAGCGGAATGGGCGCTACGATGATGCAGCGCTCAAGAAGCTCGATTGGTTCATGCGTGATTGGCGCAAGGACCAGTCGACTCGCATGGATCCGCATCTTTTCGATCTCTTGTGGGAAACATATCGTGAGGTTGGCGCCACTCAGCCGATCGACGTTGTGTGCGGGTACCGCTCTCCCGCCACCAATTCGATGCTGCGTGCTCGCTCCAGCGGCGTTGCAAAAAACAGCAATCATATTGGTGGCCAGGCGATGGACTTCTTTATTCCTGGCGTTCCGCTCGAAAAGATCCGCGAGGTCGGCCTTCGGCTTCAGCGTGGCGGCGTTGGCTTCTACCCGACATCGGGTTCACCCTTCGTCCATCTCGACACGGGCACCGTCCGGCACTGGCCGCGGATGACCCATGATCAATTGGCAAAAATTTTCCCCGATGGCCGCACGGTGCACATTCCTTCCGACGGTCAGCCACTCCGCGGCTATGCACTGGCACTCGCCGACATCGAGCGTCGCGGAGACCGGCCGTCCGAAAGCTCACTTCAATCGGCACGCGACGCGGGCATAGTCACCGGCAACATCGAACACGTATCGCAAAAGCCCGTCCGGGACTTCTTCGCTCGCCTGTTCGGCAGCAAGGATGAGCACGAGCAGAACGAAGAGGCTGCATCGAAAGGGACGCGTGCACCTGTTGTCGTCGCGAGCGCCAAATCACTGCGCACCACACACGTCGCGGCCAGTCGTGTCGTGCCTCTGCCGGCGGCCCGCCCGAAAACGATCGAACTTGTAGCCGCGGCAAAGCCGGCGCAGCGTACCATCACGGTCGCTTCGCTCGGCAGCAATCTTTTTGACAAGCGCGGCTATTGGCGCGGTGCGGTCGAGGCAGATCCTAACGTGACGGCTGCCGCGACGATATACCAGACCGCTGCTGCCGAAACGAGCGGAGCTGCAACAAGAGCCCTGGCCTATGCTGCCGAAACGGCGGATCCTCCCGCTGTCGCCCGGGCACGCCCGATGGGCTCGAGCGTACCGCAGATTGCAGAGCAAGCGACCATCCTGCCGGGTGATGGCAATTCCACCATTGCGGTCAAGCCCGCGGCTGCAGAGTCTGTCTCTGCACAGCAGGCCTTTCAGGGTCCCTGGCTCCGTGCCGCAATGCTCACGCCGAGCGTCAGCAGCTACATGACGGTGACTCAGCTGGGTCCATCCAACATGCAGTCGTTACAGAATCTGCTGCACAAACCATCGATGTCGATCGCGATGTCGTTCTCCGCCGACCCGAATTCGGTTATAGCCCTTGGCCAATTCAGCGGCCCGGCGGTCGTTTTTCTCGCGGCAACGACCTTTGCACTGCAGACGACCGCCTCGCTTCGCTGATCAAAGCAGCCGGATCCTCTTTCGCCCCGGCATGACGTTTACTGCAGCATTCCCAGCGCGTGCAAATATGTTTCGAGCACTTCTTGTTGCTCGCGCCGCTCGTTCATATCCATCTTGCGCAGGCGGACGATAGCCCGGAGAGCCCTGGTGTCAAAACCGTTTCCCTTCGCTTCCGCATAGACGTCGCGGATGTCGTCGGCGGTCGCCTTCTTCTCCTCTTCGAGACGCTCGATACGCTCAACGAAAGCCTTCAGTTGATCCTTGGCGAAACGAGTCGCCGACTTCTCCGTTTCGGCCGCGGCGGTGGCAGGCATCAGTATCTCCTTCACTAAGGGCGGGCCATGCCGCCACTTCGCGAAAAGGTTTCTGAGTTGGGCGCCGTTGGGTCAAGGCGACGGGGCCGCCATCCACGCTGTTCACAAGCAGCAGGTGACAACTAGTGGCGAGGGCTGGACTTTTCGAATGCCGCTTTTTGCTCCGGCGATGCTTCCTTTTGGTATTTCTTGCGCCAATCTTCGTACGGCATCCCATAGACGATCTCGCGGCTTTCTTCCTTGCTCATCGCGATGCCTTTGGCGTCAGCAGCATCCTTCATCCAGTTCGACAGGCAGTTGCGGCAAAAGCCGGCCATGTTCATGAGATCGATGTTTTGAACATCCGGGCGAGACCGCAGATGTTCCACTAGACGCCGATACACTGCGGCTTCGAGCTCGATGCGGGTCTTGTCGTCCATGACGCTCTCCTCCACTTTGGCGAAACATAACCACGCCCGGTACGCCTTTGAAGGCCGCCGTATTCGTTTTTAGGTCGCAGCCAGGGAGAAGATGTGGAATTTCTGGCTGCCGATGGTACGGACCAGCCTTTCTCGTCCCCTGACGATGTACATTCGACCTGCTCCCGGCGGTTTCATCCGATGACAGAACACGATTTTCAGACGGCAGCGGAGATGCAGAGTTCGGAAAGTGGCCTACGTGCCTTCCTCGCAGGGCTTTACAGCGCGGCCGTAGCTGCTGCGCATCCGCGGACGTTTTTGGCTCCGCTCCTCCCGCCTCCGCCAAGGGGACGCGTGATTCTCCTCGCCGCCGGCAAAGCCGCTGGCTCCATGTCCGAAGTGGCAGAGTCCCACTATCTAGACCATGTCGCGCTGCCGGCTGAGCGTTTCAGCGGCATCGCGGTGGCAAGGCGGGGCTACGGACGCCGCCTTCGTCACATTCGAATGTTGGAGGCGGGTCATCCAATCCCAGACGCCGTCGGAGTCGAGGCAGCCGCTGTCGCGTTGAAGCTCGCCGACGAAGCGCAGCATGATGACCTCGTGCTGGTTCTTATTTCAGGCGGCGCATCGGCCAACTGGATTTCGCCGGCCGATGGCATTTCACTCGAGGACAAAAAAGCGGTCACTCAGGCCCTGCTCCGTTCAGGCGCCGATATCGGTGAGATCAATGCGGTCCGCAAGCATTTGTCACGCATCAAGGGCGGCCGGCTCGCTCTGCATGCGAGGCCGGCCAAGCTGCTCACTATCGCCATTTCGGACGTTCCTGGAGATGATCCGTCGGCAATCGGTTCCGGCCCGACCGTCCCGGATCCCACGACGCTCGCGGACGCGCGCGCCGTTATTGCGAAGTACAAGCTGCACGTTCCTCCGACCATCTCACGCGCACTGCTCGATGCAAGCAACGAGTCCCCAAAGCCCGGTCAGGATTTTTCTATCGAAAATCAGTTCATACTTGCAGCAAAACCGCAAGACGCGATGCGCGCTGCCGAAACATCCGCTCGCGCAGCAGGATACGACTGCATCTATCTTGGCGATTGCGTAGAGGGCGAAGCGCGCGAGGTTGCGGCGGTTCATGCTCAAATCGCCCGCGAAGTGCGCGCGCAAGGCAGGCGAGCAATCATCCTCTCCGGTGGTGAGCTCACGGTCACGATTCGCGGCAGTGGCCGGGGCGGGCCCAATCAGGAATACGCCCTAGCTCTTGCGCTGGGTCTCTCAGGTATGGAGGCGGTGGCCGCGCTCGCCGCAGATACTGACGGGACGGACGGGGGCGGCGGCGATGCGGACGATCCTGCCGGCGCGTTCGTGGACGGACAAACGGCGTCGCGGGCCAGAGAGCTTGGCCTCGATCCTGCCGCCTTCCTCGCCGACAATAATTCGAGCGAATTTTTTAACGCTCTTGGCGATTTGCTGACACCTGGCCCAACTTACACAAACGTAAACGACTTTCGTGCCATTGTCGTTGGCATGCCTCAGCAAATCACGCCAAAACCTTCAATGGGTACCTAGTGAACAGATTTCGCTCTATCGCAGTTCTCCCCCGCAGGTTGGAAGTATCCCTTGGCACCACTCTAATTGCCCTAGCAATCTTGTGGACCGCGGCTGATGCGGCGCGTGCTGATTTCCGCTTGTGCAACAACACGGGCAGCCGCGTAGGCATCGCAATAGGCTACAAGGACACAGAAGGATGGACCACCGAAGGGTGGTGGAACGTTTCCGCGCGCTCTTGCGAAACTCTGCTGCGTGGCGCACTGGTTGCGCGTTATTACTATATCTATGCCGTTGATTATGACCGCGGGGGCGAGTGGTCGGGCAAGGCCTATATGTGCTCGCGCGAAAAAGAATTCACTATTCGTGGAACGGAGAACTGCCTGGCGCGTGGTTACGACCGCACCGGATTCTTCGAGGTTGATACCGGCGAGCAGCGCTCCTGGACCGTGCAATTGACCGACACCGCCGAGCAGGCACCCGAGCGGCCATTGCCGTCGCGCGCCCCCATAGGCACCTCGCGTCCGCCCACCACGATGTCATCGCCTCCCCCGGCCGGAGCCGGCAAGCAATGAGACGTCTGCGCCGCACCAAGATCGTCGCGACGCTTGGACCAGCGTCGTCGAATCGCGAGATGATTTCGCGTCTGTTTCATGCAGGCGCCGATGTTTTTCGCATCAACATGAGCCACACCAGCCAGGACCGCATGCGGGAACTGGTTGATACGATCCGCTCGGTCGAACGCGACGCCGACCGGCCGATCGGCGTACTTATTGATCTGCAGGGGCCTAAACTCCGGCTGGGTACCTTCGCCGGTGGTTCCGCGGTCGTGCAAAGTGGCGATAAGTTCGTCCTCGATTCCGATGCCGCGCCGGGTAACAGCGCGCGCGCGTACCTGCCCCACCCAGAAATCTTTTCCACCATCAAGACCGGTCATGCGCTGCTGATTGATGATGGCAAGGTCAGGCTTGTCGTAAGAGACGTCTCGCCCGGCTGCATTACGACGCAGGTCGTGGTCGGCGGTAAGCTTTCCGACCGCAAGGGGGTCAGCCTGCCCGATACGACCATCCCGTTCTCGGCGCTGGCCGAAAAAGATCGATCCGATCTCGAAGCGGCGCTCGGGATCGGAATTGATTGGGTGGCTCTCTCATTCATTCAGCGGCCGGAGGATATCGCCGAGGCCAAGAAGATCACGCGAGGCCGTGCCGCAGTCATGGCGAAAATCGAGAAACCGCAGGCCGTTCATCGGCTCGAGGAGATTATGGATCTTACTGATTCGATCATGGTCGCTCGCGGCGATCTTGGCGTTGAAATGCCTCTGGAAAAAGTGCCGGGGGTGCAGAAGCAAATCACGCGAGCAAGTCGCACGGCAGGCAAGCCGGTTGTGGTCGCGACGCAAATGCTCGAATCCATGATCAATTCCCCCGTCCCAACACGAGCCGAAGTCTCAGACGTTGCCACCGCAATTTTTGAAGGCGCCGACGCTGTGATGCTGTCGGCGGAATCAGCGGCAGGTCGCTACCCCGTCGAAGCGGTAACAACAATGAATCGGATCGCGGAAGAAGTTGAAGCCGATCCGCTCTTTCGCAACATCATAGCGGCCCAGCGTGCCAAGCCGGAGGCAACGGGAGCCGATGCTATTGCGGATGCTGCGCGTCATATTGCCGACACGCTCGATCTGGCGGCCGTGATCTGCTGGACATCTTCCGGCGCAACCGGCTTGCGTGTGGCCCGCGAACGACCAAGACCGCCGATTGTTGCACTCTCGCCGAACATGTCGACCGGACGGCGGCTAGCCGTGACCTGGGGCGTGCATTGCGTCGTGACCGAGGATGCTCACGATCAGGATGATATGGTCGATCGGGCTTGCCGGATTGCGGTAAAAGAAGGTTTTGCCAAGCCTGGGCAACGCGTCATCGTCGTCGCCGGCGTACCGCTTGGCACGCCCGGCGCGACCAACATGCTGCGCATTGCCTATGTTGGTGCGGACGCCGCAGCAGATTGAATTTCAGGGTGCCTACTCGCAGACGCCAATCGAAAAGAACTTCACGCGCCAGCTCCGGAAGCTTCAGATCAGATATCGCGCCCCTCGACCTTTTCCTGCAGCGTTTTTACCAGGTCGGGTATGCGCTCCATGCGCGGATACAGCGCGAGCGCACGGCGGAACACCTCCAAGGCCTGCTTATCGTCACCGATATCCTGCATGATCAACCCGAGGCCTGTGAGCGCCCCGAAGTGACGCGGCTCGCGCCGGAGTACCTCGCGGATGTCAGCCAGCGCGCGGCCGTAGTCCTTCTTCATGTAATAGATCGTGGCGCGGCGGTTCCACCCCTCGACATAGTCGGGCTTCACCTTGACGATCGCATCGAGCAGCTTAATCGCGAGATCGAGGTCCTTTCCCTCGACCGCAGTCTTGACCCTCGTCATGAGAAGATTGGCGGTATCGCTGTGCGATACCATCCAGAGCGCCCAGATTCGTTCCTCGATCGCCTTGGCCGTGGCATCGTCAGGAGCGACTTTCAGAGCTCCAAAAAGAAAGTCCAGATTGTGGGTCCGATCTCCCGAACCGACGCGCGGCAACTTGTCGGGGGGCCCGATCCAATTGCGGGATTGTGCGACGGCGGGAACCGCCGAACTCGCGGCTAACGCAGCAGCAAGGAAGCCAATGAGGAGGAATCGAGCGCGCATACGCAAAGTCTACCCTCTTCGCCGATGGTGGCCAAGATGCGGCGGAGACGACGCGCGCGGAGAGTAATCAGCCCTGACGGGCCTTGAACCGGCGATTGGTCTTGTTGATGATGTAGACGCGACCCTTCCGGCGCACCAAACGATTGTTGCGGTGCCTGCCGCGAAGGGATTTCAGCGAATTGCGGATTTTCATGTCAATCTCTGGCTGCTATTGGCCGGGTTCATACGCAGCCCACCTGCTCATGTCAACGCGAGTCAGCGAGCGGTTGTTGGCCGTAGAGTCCAGTGCGGGAGCCACCTCGTGCAGCGCAGCCACGATCGATTTCTGACCACCCACACCGGCAGCCTGCCGCGCCCGGATGATCTCATCAGGATGATGTACGCCCGGGAGGAAGGCGTGCCCGTGGACCGGCAGGCGCTTGGCGCACTTGTGCGCCAAGCCGTGCTGGAGATCGTCAAGAAACAGGTTGCTGCGGGTATCGATCTGATCAACGACGGCGAAATGTCGAAGCCCAGCTATGCCACGTACATAAAGGATCGCCTCGATGGGTTCGGCGGCACTGGCAATACATTTGTCTATCAGGACCTGGCCGACTTTCCCCGTCTTGAGAAGCGCGTTTTTGGTGACCCGGGACGTTCACGCCGCAAGACTCCCTCATGCAACGCGGCGATCAGCGTAGCAGACGCGACTGCCGCCCAGGTCGATGCAGACAATCTCAACTGGGCGCTCGGACAGGTGAAAGCCGCCGGGGGATTCATGAGCGCGGCGTCGCCCGGGGTCGTCTCTTTGTTTTTTCGAAATGACTACTACAAAAACTTCGAGAGCTATCTTTTTGCGATCGCAGATGCCATGCGCAACGAATACGAGACAGTCGCACGGGCGGGCCTCACCTTGCAGATCGATTGTCCCGACCTCGCGATGGGTCGGCACATCCAATATGCGCACCTGACGTTGGCAGAATTCCGCAAACGAGCGCAAATGCATGTCGAGGCACTCAATCACGCCGTTGCACATATTCCCGCCGACCAGCTGCGCATGCATCTATGCTGGGGCAACTACGAGGGCCCGCATCATCGCGACGTCGCTCTTGGCGACATTATCGATATCGTTTTCCTGGCCAGGCCGACGGCAATTTCGCTCGAGGCGGCCAATCCTCGTCACGCTCACGAATGGATCCTGTTCAAGGACGTGAAATTGCCCGATGGAAAACTTCTCATCCCCGGCGTCGTCGAATCGAAATCGAATTTCATCGAACACCCGGAGCTGGTCGCGCAGCGGATTGCGCGCTACGCGAACCTTGTCGGGCGGGAAAATGTCATTGCCGGCAGTGACTGCGGCTTTGGCACCTGGGTAGGACAGGCCGCAGTCGATCCTGACGTCGTTTTCGCCAAACTGAGGGCGATGGCCGAAGGCGCCGACATGGCATCTCGGCAATTCTGGAAATAGCGAGAAGGCAGATGTCTCAAGAGCTGGCGAGAGCAAATCGGCCGGAAGAAGTGGGGCTCTCATCCGAGCGGCTGCGCCGGCTCAGCAATGAGCTCACGATCGGTATTGAAAAAGGCCTGGTGCCCGGAGCCGTCGCGCTGATCGCCCGTAGTGGCAAGATCGCCTATTTGGAAGCGCTTGGCTTCCGAGATCGGGAAGCACATGCACCAATGATGCCCGATACTATTTTCCGCATTGCCTCGATGACCAAGCCGTTCACGTCGGTTGCCGCCATGATGCTGGCCGAGGAAGGCAAGCTGTTTATTCCAGACCCGGTCGCGCGCTACATCCCCGAATTCGCCAACATCAAGGTCGCAGTCCGTTCGGATGAGACATCAGCAAAGACTTTAAAGACCGAGGCCTGCCGTCGCGACATGACGGTGCAGGATTTGCTGCGGCACACCTCAGGTCTTACGTATCCGATGCTGACAGGCCCTCTTCTGAGGCAAGCCTACGAGGCGGCCAATGTGGTCGACATCGAGCAAAGCAATTCCGACATGGTTGCGAGGCTCGCGACCATTCCGCTCGCCTACCAACCCGGCAGCACCTGGCAATACGGAATGTCGACGGATGTGCTTGGACGGGTTGTTGAAGTCGCCTCCGGGATGCCGCTTGATCTGTTCATCCTTGACCGCATCTGCCGGCCGCTCGGCCTCAAGGATACGACCTTCGGTTCTATTTCGGCTGACCGTGCGGCGCAGCCGCAAGTCGAGGCCGGATCCGGCAAGCGACCGCCGATGCTCGACACGGGCGGCCGCCCCAAGTGGATTGCCGGGGGTAGCGGCCTCCTCTCCACCGCGACTGATTACGCAACGTTTTGCCAGATGCTGCTCAATCGCGGTGAACTGAACGGCGACCGTCTGCTGGCGCCGGCAAGTGTGGCGCTTATGACCGCAGACCACCTCAATCCGGATATCGAACCGAGCCCTTCGACGCGACCGCTATTCGGCGCGCTTGCACCGGCGTCGGAGCTTGGTATCGGCTTCGGCCTTGGCTTCGCGGTGCGCACGCATGCAGGACGCAATCCGCTGCCCGGCTCCCTCGGCGATTTCTCCTGGGGCGGCGTGACGGGCACGTATTTCTGGATTGATCCGAAGCTTGAGCTCATCGCGATCCTGTTAATGCAGGCACCAGCGCAGCGGCTGAGTTATCGTTATCTGATGCGGACGCTCGTCTATCAGGCGATCATGGACTGAGCGGGGCGAAAGACTGGGCGTTCACTATCCATTCGTCATCCAGGGACTACGCCAGGTCGGATGGCTTGCGAAATTCTAATGTCGCGCTGCAATCTGTTAAGATCTACGATCCCGAAGTGGAGACAGGCCGGCAACTTGTCGGCTTATGGAGGAGTTTGGTGTCGACGGTCCAATGGGTTTCTACAGGATCGTGAAACTCTTGTCGATCAGGTGCCGAGATGGAAATCCTTGCAGCAACCGATTTCTCCACCCGCTCAAACCGGGCTGTACGGCAGGCAGGCCTCTTGGCGCAGGGGCCGGAGGCACAGTTGCATATCCTGCATGTCGTCGATGACGATCAGCCAGACGAACTTGTCCGCATCGAGAAGCGCGAGGCCGAACGACTGCTGGCTGAGCAGCTGGATTCCATGCCGGAACTCAGAGGAGTTCGATCCAGGTCAATAGTCACGACGGGTGAGCCATTCGACGCGATCCTGCGCGTTGCTGCGGATCTTGGCGTTGATCTCATCGTCATGGGCACGCATCGTAAACAGTTTCTGCTCGATTTTTTTGTTGGCACCACGGTCGAGCGGGTGATCCGCAAAGGCGCATTCCCGGTGTTGATGGTCAACAACGAGGCGCAGCGGAAATATGAAAAGGTCGTCATCCCTGTCGATATGTCGCCTGCGTCGGCTCATGCGCTTCGGGTCGCCATGAGGACAGGGTTGATAAACGAACAAGACGTAATCCTCCTCTATGCATTCGATGCACCGGCAAAGGGAAAGCTCTCCATCGGCTTGGCAGACCAGGCCAGTATCGAGCGTTACGTTGCCGGTGAGCGCCAGGTGGCTGTGGACGAATTGGCGCAATTCCTGATAGCGAACAACCTCAATCGGACACGGTGGTCGCTGCGGGTCGAGGAGGGAGCACCTATGGAGGTGATTTCTCGCGCGGTTTCAGAGACACGTCCCGATCTCCTCATCATGGCCACGCACGCCCGCTCGGCGGTGATCAAGGCATTGATCGGCAGTGTGACGGAAGAGGCCTTACGTTTAGCGAGCGTCGATATTCTTGTCGTGCCTCCACATAAGCCATGAGCGAGCAATGGTTGTGCACTCGTTTTGATGCCAAGTACTGCCGCGTGGATCCGCGCTGGATTATTTTGCGCCAGGCACTAACGTCCGGCCGACATTGATGCCAGTGGAATTGAGAAGCCGACTGCTGGAGGTACTCCGAAGCGTGGGGCCCCTGATAGGCTTAGTCTGTGTGCTTCAGGTGACGATCGTTCACGCCCCCGCCGCGCTATTGGTGCAATTCCTTGTAGGGTCGCTGTTTGTCATCTTCGGACTGTTGCTGCTGTTTTTGGGAGTCGATTTCGGCATCCTGCCAATGGGCCGCTTCATCGGTGCCGAGATGCCAAGGAAAGGTTCGGTTGCATTAATAGTTGGAGTTGGCTTCACGATGGGTTTTGCAACCACGATTGCGGAACCCGATGTGTTGGTTCTCGCCGACCAGGTTGACGTCATCTCGAAAGGTACAATCGACGGTACTGTCGTTCTTTACGTGACCGGATTCGGCGTTGCGTGTTTCACGGCGTTGGCAATGGCGCGCGTGGTGTACGGGATTTCGTTGCGCCTCCTGCTTACGGGAACCATCAGTGTGGCGCTTGTCCTTTCGTTCATCGCGCCGGCGGATTTTGTGTCCCTCGCGTACGACGCGGGCAGCGTTACGACCGGTGTGCTAACGGCGCCGGTCGTGATTGCGGTGGCCGTGGGATTAAGCTCCGTGCTGGCAGACCGTTCGGCGGTGTCGGACGGGTTTGGGATTCTCGGCCTAGCCTCGATTGGGCCGATTATTGCGATTTTGATCTTGGGGGTTTTGCTAAGGTGACCGTCGCACTATTGGACGAACTGAGTTCAATCGCGTGGAGCGTCTTAATGGCGGTGTTACCGCTGGCGGCGATCTTCATGATTTTTCAGATTTTCGTGCTCGGATTGCCGCGCGAAGACGTCCGCAGGATCCTGACCGGTACTGTCCTCGCCGCTGCCGGCCTGTTTCTTTTTCTCCTGGGAGTGACGATCGGCTTTATCCCGTTTGGACGTGTGGTCGGCGCTGCGCTTGGCTCGGTCGATCAGAAGTGGCTCCTCTTGCCGGCAGGTCTGCTCCTTGGATTTTTCACCACCTGGGGTGAACCAGCCGTACGAATTCTGGCGGACCAGGTTGACGAAGCGTCAAACGGTTCAATCCGTCGATCTCTGGTCCTTTATGCGATTTGCATTGGCGTATCGGTTAGTGGAGGAGTGGGCTTGCTGCGCATCGGCTACGAGATTCCGTTGTTGAACCTGTTGGTCCCCGGTTATGCGCTGGTGCTCCTCGCCATATGGTTCAGCAATCAGCATTTCGTTGCCATTGCTGTCGATGCCGGCGGAGTGGCTACGGGCCCGCTTGCGAACACCTTCCTGCTCGCCCTCGCGTTAGGGGTATCGTCTTCGATAGGGAAGCCGGATCCCATCACTCAGGGACTCGGGCTTGTGGCGCTCATCGCACTCGCGCCCATCCTCTCGGTCATGACTTTAGGCCTGCTGTTGCGCTGGAAGGAACGGCGTCAGACATCGGGTAAGGGAGCAATCCAATGTTGAACCCCTCGTTAATCGTGAGCATCGTACGAAAGGGATGGGGAAACACCGTACTGGAAGCCTCCATCAAGGGGGGCGCGACCGGAGGCACGGTGCTCCTCGGGCGCGGAATCGGAGTCAATGAAAAGGAGTCGATATTCGGGATACCCATCGAGCCGGAGAAAGAAATCGTCCTGACCCTCGTTCAGAAGAGTGAAATCGAGGCGATCCTTCAGGAGATCATACGCGCCGCCGAACTGAACGAACCCGGTCACGGCTTGGCGTTTGTCGTCCCCATAGAAAGGGTTCTCGGTATGCCGCACATTGCGGCGTAAGGCCGTCGAAACCGTACTGCTGTCGAGATTTGAGCCGCGGCGGGGCTGGGCCTTTTCGGGGCGCGTTCTGAAACACCCAAGTGCACTTCAAGCTCGCGAACGTAACGTCGATTAGTATCGGCCTCTTTCACAAGCCTACTGGCAATCACTGCACCCATCGCCAATCACTGTGGTGAATTTAGCAACTAGACGATTTGCATCAGCAGGTAATCGCTCACCTGTGGTGCTATCGCGTGTGGTCTGTTCCTCGGCTGATATTGGCGCTCTCAATTACGCTCATCTCGTACCAAGTTCCGTGTGCATATCCGGAAAGTTTAATCACCGGCCACTTGGCAAAGCGAAAAAGCTGCGGCCATCATGTCAGCGACGATCACGTTCGGGGATTCCGGGTCAAAATTGGCAAGCGCGGAACAGCCATGCTCAGGATTCTGCTTTTGACTGGCTCAATCTTCTTAATGACAGATTCGTCATTCGCCCAAGACTCTCCAGAGCCAACCGAAATGCAATGCCGGCTAATAAAATTGGCCGTCGCTCAGTACGGATACGCCGCGGCCCGGCGGCATGCTTTGCAAACCTATGGTCCGGAAGCCGTCAAAACTGGCGACAAGTGTTTTACGAAACACGGCGGCCGAGCTTCGAACGTCTCGGCAACGCCTGACAATGGACGCGGTGCGCGGGTGAAGTAACTGAAGGGCACTTGCAACCGGCCAATCCTTGGGTCGCTTGCTCGCCATGCGACGGACTCAAGCCCTGTCACTCCTGCCCCGTGTGCAAATTTTATGTTGCAGCTTCTTTTCTACCCCCGCGCCATCTCGGTCGAAGCCTTGCGCGAGCGTTCATGGCAGCTTGTGTTGCCGCGTTATCTCGAACGTGTGAGCGGGCTGGTCGAACGTTTCGGTGAGGCGAGCGCAAAGGGGCTCGGTAGCGCTGATGTCGCTGAAATTGTCAGAGCGGTTGCGGCGGGCCGCATTGCGGCTTTGCTGATCGAGGCGGATCGCATCATCCCCGGCCATTTCGATCCTGCGAGCGGCGCCATTGCATTTGCGCCAGAGGGAGAGCCTGGCATTTACGACCTGCTCGATGATCTCGGCGAACGCACGCTGAAGACCGCGCCGATGTGATTATCGTCCCAGGTGAGCGCATGCCGACCGATACGGGCATGGCAGCGATTTACAGGTTTAGCGGGCTTGGGCGGTGCGACGCGCCCGAGACCGATGCTCAAGCAGATTACAATCGGCCAAGGGCAGGAATCCACGCGATAACTCGTTCCTCGCCGAACTCGAAAGGACATCGGCGATATTGCGCCACCGATAGTGCTTGGGATCGGTTTATCGATGAATTGCCCTGCCACTCTTGGCCTCGCTGCTCATTCGTTCGATGTCGCCGACGTTTAGCGAATGGCGCCCGCCCCTTGCTGTGCCCAGGCTTCTGGGAACCATTGCCATGGTCGTTTATCTAAATGACAGCATCGGCCCGATCAGCGGGAGGTAAGTGACGGGAGAAGCGAATGCTGCAAGTCAAGGGTGCGGTTGCTCATCCCCAGTCGCAATACGTGGAGATGGGAATCGGGGACTACGCCATCATCGGCGATTGCCGGACCGCAGCGCTCGTGTCGCATGAGGGCTCGATCGACTGGTTTTGTCTACCACACTTCTCGGGGCCAAGCGTCTTCGCTGCGATCCTGGATCAAGAGCGCGGCGGTCGGTTCCGAATCCGTCCCAAGGGGCCCTTCCGCAGTACACGCCGCTATTGCGGTCCCACCGCAGTTCTGCAAACAACTTTCGAGACACCGACGGGCTCGGCACGCCTCATCGACGCGATGCCGGTCGTGCAGGATTCAGACGCGCTTCATCCGCTGCGAGAAGTGCTGCGCATCATCGAAGGAATCGAGGGTGAGGTCTGCTTCGAGGTCCATTGGAGCCCGCGGCCGAATTATGCGCAGGCCGATGCGCTCATTCGATCGCGCGGCGCGCTTGGATGGTCCTGCTCCTGGTCGGATGAGATTTTCTTTCTTCGCGCGGAAGCGCCGCTGAACTTTAGCTCGCAGGAAGGCGCGGTCGTCGGCCAGATTCGGATCGAGTCCGGTCAGAGAATCCGGTTTTCGTTCTGTTACGCCAAAGCCGATATCGCAGTCGTTGCGTCGCTTGGAAGGGAGGCTGACGAGCGTTTGCAGTCCACGCTCTCCTGGTGGCGGAGCTGGAGCGATCAGTGTGTCTATGCCGGACCGCATCGTGAAACGGTGATGCGCAGCGCAATCACCCTCAAGCTCATGACCTTCGTACTTTCCGGTGCCGTGCTGGCCGCACCGACCACGTCATTGCCTGAATGGATTGGTGCCGAAAGGAACTGGGATTATCGCTTCTGCTGGGTGCGGGACGCCGCCCTGACGATGAGCGCCTTCACGGGACTCGGGTTCCGCAGCGAGGCCCGTGCGTTCCTGGAGTGGCTCCTGCATGCGACGCGGCTGACCTGGCCCGAACTGCAGGTGATGTACGACGTCTACGGCCGCACAAGCCTCCGGGAGCGCGAGCTCGGACATTTGGGTGGATATCGCGGCTCCCGTCCAGTCCGAATCGGGAATGGCGCATATCGCCAGGTACAGCTGGACGTCTATGGAGGCCTGCTCTTTGCCGTTCGCAATTACGTTGAAAAAGGAGGTGACCTGCAAGACGATGAGGCGCGACTTCTCATTGGCTTTGCCCAAACCGTGTGCAGGCAATGGCGCGATCCTGACAGTGGCATATGGGAGATTCGCGGACGCAAGCGTCACTATACCTTTTCGAAGTTCATGTGCTGGGCCGCCCTCGATTCTCTGATCAAGCTGAACGATCGCGGGTCTCTGCTCGTCGGAGCCGAAGCGCTCCGCCGCGAGCGGGACGAGATTGAACGCGTCATCGAGACACGCGGCTTCAATGAGAGTCTGAATAGCTATGTGAGCGAACTCGACGGCGAGCGGCTTGATGCTTCGCTTCTGCTGATGGGCTGCCTTGGCTACAAGGATCCCGCCCATCCCAGGATGCGAGCCACCTTCGAACGAATCCAGGAGCGGCTCGGACGCAACGGTCTCCTTTATCGATATGAGGAAGGAAACGACCATCTGCCATCACGAGAAGGCGCATTCGGCATCTGCAGTTTCTGGGCAATCGACAATCTGGCACGTCGAGGTGACGTCGATGCTGCGAAAAAGGCCTTCAAGCACATCCTCTCTTTCTCAAACGATGTGGGGCTTTTTGCCGAGGAGATTGATCCGGAGACCGGTGAAGCCCTCGGAAACTTCCCACAAGCCTTCACGCATGTGGGACTGATCAACGCCGCGATGGCGCTGGCCCGCGGAACAGACTCGGATAGTCATTTGTCATGAGCGCCTCCACACTTCCCACGATATCAAGCATGATCATCTGGGGCTTCTTGGCAACGCTCGTCATGACGATCGTAATGCAAGGGGCGCAAGGCCTCGGCTTATCCAGACTAAGCCTGCCGTTTCTGGCCGGCACGTTCTTCACGGGTAACCGCCGTCGAGCTGTTGTAATCGGTTTCATGGTCTACATGCTTGGCGGTTGGCTTTTCGCCTTTCTCTATTTTCTGTTCTTCACAAGCTTGGGCGTTTACACTTGGTGGGCCGGAATGGCGACCGGCCTCCTTCATGGACTCTTCCTGCTTGTCGGCGCCATGCCATTGTTGCCTTACATTCATCCCCGCATGGCTTCAGAATACGATGGAGCGTCGACCATCAAACAGTTGGAGCCTCCAGGATTCATGGGACTCAACTACGGATACCGCACTCCGTTGACCACGCTTGCGGCACAGGCTCTTTATGGCGCGGTGCTTGGCGGGTTTCCGCAACTCGCGGCTACCCTTCAATGAGCCGCGATCGAGGCTGCTCGCAAAGATCGCACGCAAAAGTCTAAGGAAAGCAGATAACCGGGGCGCTCACGAAAATGGTGGCGCACTTAGTTACTTTCGAACCAGTCTCTTTACGCGCTTCCCTGCTAGGCCCAAGGACCCACGCATCCCATCTGGCTAGGCGAGAGCCCCGAGCAGTTAACAGGCCGATGCAGAGAGGCTAGTCCTCATGTCGCGCTGAACACCAAATCGTACAGATCAGATGACACGCACTGCACATGCTGGTCAGGAGCATATTTTTCGTGAAAATCAGTGAGAGCTCGTACGTCTACCGCTTCGACCATTAGAAAATCGGAAACACTTGCATCTCCTCCCCGAAGCGACTTCTCGACCGTGTCAATACGTGTGCTTTTTCCATCCGGCACCATGAGAGACGCCGTACACACACGATCTGTCAAATGTCGCCAGTCAAAAAAAAGCCGCTCTCCGGGTTCGATCTCGGTCACGGTTGCCACGCCGCCTCGCCCGTAGCCAACTTGTTTCAGCACTGCGCCACCGCCCCGCCGAAAATTGGTAATGAGGGTCATAATCCGCCGCGACCACGCCGTCGGATTATTCAGCCGAGCGAGATAAGCGTCACTCGACAGGACAGCTGCTCCGGCGAGATCATATAGGATAAAGTATCGCCGTGCTTGATCAGTCTTGCGGACGAACACCCGCGCTGCCAGGAAGCCAGGCACACTCAGCCTCTCCGCCACATGCTCGCGCGTGAGCCAGTGGAGGTAATTCGTTTCGTCTGCGATTGCTACGTCGCTCCAGATCGCGAGAAAGCCGGGGCCTTGGCTCACTTAGACACCATTGTGAGCATGGCGCGCGTGGCCGTCCTATAGCCATCCGGGCCAAGACCTGCGATCACGGCTGTAGCTACTTTCGAGACGTAGGAATGATGGTAATATGGCTCGCGCTTGTGGATGTTTGAGATGTGCAGTTCAATAATTGGGCCTGCGAACATCTTCAAGGCGTCCAGAATTGCGAGCGAAGTAAACGTGAAGGCCGCAGGATTGATGATGATGCCTGCGGCTTCCTCAATGGCTTGATGGATCCAGCCGATAATTTCAGCTTCGCTGTTAGATTGACGGAATTCCAGAGGGTGGTCGCCGGCCGTTTCGCGGCAGTATCGCTCTACATCGGCCAGCGTCGCTTTCCCATAGATCTCGGGCTCCCGCTTCCCGAGTCTATTCAGGTTGGGTCCGTTCAGCACATAGATAGGCTTCATATCGCACTCTCAACCTTTGTAACCCCACCACCGGGGCAGCCACAAAATTAAATCCGGTACTAGCGTGATAAGCGCGAGGACGAGGAGGGACATCATAATAAACGGTGTTGCCTCGCGGACGATCGCGCCGAGACGCTGTTTCGTCATGTTGGCCAGCACGAACAGGAGTAGCCCATACGGCGGCGTGAGAAGGCCAATCATAATGTTGACGACCACGACGACGCCGAAGTGAACGAGATCAATGCCGAGCGCCTTCGCGGTCGGAATAAATATCGGCACGACTGCCAACAGAATCGTGCTGCCTTCGAGTAAGCAGCCTAGGATGAGCAGGATTGCGTTGACGACGAGCAGAAAGCTCGGCGCCGAGAAGTCGTGGCTAGCCATCAACCGCGCGAGGGAAGCGGGGATGTTCTCGATTGTCACTACGTAATTGAACACCATGGCCCCGGCGATCAGCATTCCGATCGAGGTCGTCGCCTTCCCGCTTGCAAGCAATGCGAAATAGAGCTGCTTCCATGTCACGGCGCGATACAGAACGGTGGAGGCGAACAGTGCGTAGAAGGCGGCTGCCGCGGCGCCCTCCGTCGGCGTCATCACGCCCCCGTAGATACCGAACAGAAGGATGACGGGCAGCATCAATGCTGGGAATGCGCGGATGGTGATGCGCGGAATCTCGCGCAGAGGGATCGGCTGTTCGATCGGATAGTTGCGCCGGCGAGCAATGATGGCGTTCGCCACCATGAAGGCGACACCAAGCATCAGGCCAGGGACGAAACCGCCGAGAAAGAGGAAGCCAATGGAGGTGTCAGAGATCAGTGCGTACAGCACCATCGGGATCGAGGGCGGAATGATCGGTCCGATGATCGCAGCGGAGGCGGTAATCGCACCCGCATACGCTATTGGGTAACGACCATCCTTCGTCATCATGCCAATGATGATGCGGCCGATGCCGACCGCGTCGGCGATGGCAGAGCCCGACATCCCGGCGAAAATCATGTTAGCGACGACGTTCACGTGCCCCAAGCCGCCTCGAAAGCGGCCCACTAGAACCAGGCAGAACTGGAGCAGCCGATCGGTGAGGCTGCCGATGTTCATCAGATCGGCAGCCAGAATGAACAAAGGGATCGCAAGCAGCACGTAGCTATTGAACAGTCCATTCAAGATCTGCTCGGCCGCGGTGCCTAGGTCTAAACCCGAGAGCAGCAGATAGAGAATGGACGCCGCGATCATCGAATGACCGATGGGCAGCCCGAGCGCACCAAGCGCGACGATTGCCACGATGCAAATCGTGAATGGCGAAGGCATTGTCATTCGGGCAATTGCGCGGGATCAGTTTCAGGAGACTGCGCACCCTTGATCGCGCACCAGGTCAGCCAGCAATACCGGCAAATGCACGCCACACTAAAGATGATAAAGACGCTGTAGATCCAGACAATCGGGACGCGCAGATACGCAGACCGTTCGACCCACATGAAACTGACGTAGTTGTAGGCTGCGGGAAGGGATATTCCATACAACCCGACAAGCGCCACTCCGGTGAGGATCGTGAACACGCGCCGCGATCGCTCGGAGACGGCGGAGTAAACGATGTCGAAGCGGATTTCCTCTGACTCCCGGAGGATGAATGCCGCGCCCCATAACACGGTCCAGAGCCAGGTCGTTATAATGACCTCCTCCGACCAGCCAACAGGGCTATTGAGCACGTAGCGCGCGAATATCTGCACGATGAACGTAGCAAACATGACGACCAACAGCGCCACCGAGATATTTTCGGCGCGTTGCTGAAGCCACCGTCCAGCCTTCTTCAGTTTTGGATGCAAGCGCACGATCCAGTCTCGCGGCCCGGCTGGCGCTGAGCCCGGCCGGACCCAAGTTAATCGAGCTAAGTGGCCCTATTGGATAGCATTGATCCGTTCGAGTGCCCCCTTTGGCCAGTCGTTGCCGTATTTCTCGACGTAGCGTTTTTGAGCGTAAGCGCGGAAGGCGGCCTGGTCAGGCTCATAGACTTTCTTGCCTTCCTTTCTGAAGTATTCAAGCGTCTCGGCTTCCTGCTTCTCAAATCTAGCAGTGTTCTCGTCCATGGCCTTGTCGGCCGCTGCCTGGAATCTCGCCCGCTGCTCGGGCTTCATCGCATCCCAGATTTTCGAACGGATCGACATAACATCGTATGCGATGACGTGCTTTGTGAGCACGAATTGCGTTGTGACCTCATCGAACTTCATCAGCTTGCTGGCGACGACCGGGTTGTCCTGGCCGTCCACCGTGCCGGTCTGAAGGGCGGTGTAAAGCTCGGCATAGGCGACCGGCGTCGGGTTCGCGCCCAGAGACTCGCCGAGAAATTGCCAGAACTCGCCTGGGGGCATACGTAGCTTGATGCCTTTGAGATCTTCCGGTGTTTTGATTTGTTTGTCCGGCTTGAGGTTCAGGCTGCGCGATCCGAAATACACTGGCGTGATGATCTGGATGCCAAGTTGATCTTTGGCCATCTTGATGAATTCACGTCCTACGTCGCTTTTGAACGTCTTCTTGACGTGGTCGGCACTGCGAAAAAGGTATGCCGATGTGAGCAACGACCAGGCAGGAATCTGTTTGGAAATATCCGCGGGCGCGAGGTTGCAGAGATCGAGATTGTCGCGCTGCAGCGCGACCAGCTCGGTGCCTTGCTTGAAGAGTGTGTTGCCCCAGTAAGGCTCGAAATCGAATTCGTCTTTAATTGCCGCGGCGAACGAATTGTAGGCTTCAGCTCGTAAGTCGTTTTCGGTGAAGGCGCTGCTGAACCGGAGCTTTTGTTTCGTTTGCGCGGTGGCTCTTCCTGCGACGGCCATCGCGAGCATCGTGGCACCACCGACGACGGCGGAGCGGCGTGTAAGGCTGGTCATGGCGCTTCTCCCATCTGGTTTGTCGTTTTGTCGAGGTTTAGGGGGTTGCCCAAACGGCCTCAATGGTGAAAGCTCCGATCATCATACGATCCATGGATCATCCGATGGCATATCCGTTGGCTGGCCGCGCCAGCCAAGTCGAAACTGCGGGCGAAAAGGCCTACCGGCGTTTGCGCAGCGACATCATTTTCGGCCGACTTTCGCCGTCTCAAAAGCTTCGTCTTGAGGCGTTGAGAGATGCATATGGAGTCAGCGTAAGCACGCTGCGAGAATTGCTGAACCGCTTGACGTCGGAAGGGCTTGTCATCGCGGAAAGCGCACGTGGCTTTCAGGTCGCGCCGGTCTCAGCGGACAATTTCAAAGAACTTGCAAACCTCAGATTACTGATCGAGTGCCACGCGCTGCAGCGCTCTTTCGCGCTCGGAGACATGGAGTGGGAAGCTCGAGTAGTGGCGGCACATCATAAGCTCTCAACGATGGAGAAAAGGACGCTGGCTGGCGACGAGCGCGGCCTCGAACTATTGAAACAGTACGATTCCGAGTTTCATCAGGCGCTACTGTCGGCCTGCGGCTCTCGCGAACTGCTCGATGCGCATGCGGCAGTTTTCGACAAATACATGCGTTACCTCATGATCGCGGTGATTTTTCGGGATGCCGCTCCGCCTGAGCACCAGAACCTGCTCGAATTTGCTTTGAGACGGGATGCCGAAGGTGCGCAGGCCCTTTTGACCACGCACATCATGGACTGCGTCACGTATACTTTAGCCAAGACTCCCGCGAACATGCCCGGCGTTCGTCGCCTGTCGGGCAAAATTTCAGTCGGCGCTAGTGTTGCCCTGGGCTAGCGTTGAGCCGCCCGAACCATGATTTGTATCGGACTGATCGGAGATAATATCGCTGCCTCAAAGGCCCCAACATTGCACCAGACCGCGGCGAGGCTTTGCGGCCTGAAGCTCTCCTACGAACGTCTCGTTCCAAAAGACTTAGGAATGAATTTCGACGAGGTCTTTACGCACGCGCGAAGCGCAGGCTATCGCGGACTGAACATCACGCTTCCGTACAAAGAAGTCGTTCTCCGCAGACTCAATACTGCGGATGGATCCGTTCGGCTGACCGGCGCCTGCAACACCGTTCTTTTTGAACCCTCGGGTCCAGTTGGGTTAAACACGGACTACACGGGCTTTTGCGCAGCTTTTCGGACCGGCTTTCCGAAGAGTGATCCCGGGATCGTCGCCCTGGTCGGCTGCGGTGGCGTGGGCCGTGCGATCGCCTTCGCGCTGATTGAACTTGGGACTAAGGCGCTCCAACTCTTCGATGCCGACGACCGTAAATCGGACTCTTTGGCGAAAGCACTCTCCGCCGGTGCGCCTTCCACCAAAATAATCGCCGCGGATTCCGTCTTTCAAGCGTGCGAAGGAGCCGACGGGCTTGTTAATTGCACCCCGCTCGGAATGGTCGGGTATGGCGGTAGCGCTTTTCCCGACGAAACGATCATTGGACGACGCTGGGCCTTTGACGCCGTCTATACTCCAGTCGAAACGCCTTTTCTGACCAGGGCGCGCGCCGACGCTCTATCGGTGATGAGTGGCTTCGAACTGTTCTTCTATCAGGGCGTCGATGCCTTTCGCGTGTTTACCGGTTTGGATGTTGATACGAGCGCGTTGCGAGAGGCTTTGGGAGCGACAGGCTAATTACGCCACAGATTAATCTGCTCGGCCAAAGCATAGGCTCATTTCACGTTGTTTGTGGCACCCGAAGCTGACCTAGTGGGGAGAGAGCTTTAGGCAGCTTCTGACCCAACTGCGACATTCCAAGCCGAATTTCGAATGGTGAGAAAGAACCTTTCGGATCCGGCCGGCGATTAGCGACACAGAGCATGAGATCGCCCTTGGCCCAGGACGCTCGCATCGGCGCCGGCCCGGCGAGGTGTTGCATTTCGAACGCGAGCCGCGCGAGGTCCTCGACAAGGTCAAGGCCGCCATGGGCTCCATGGACTTTCAAGCCCATATCAGCAGCAGCCGGTCGCGGAAGCCGGCAATCTGATCAAATGGAGCTGGTTTCACCTCTCTCTTCTTCTCTTCTCGATTGCCCAGCATACCACCCCGCGTATCATAGTTCTTCCAATCACGTTCTCGATGCATTTCTAAGCAAGCGCACGAATTGGCCGCTGTCGATCTTCGCGCGGATGGCGAATCACGTCAGGTGGGTTGCTGCTCATGTCTTCGGCGCCGATGCCGGCACGGAATGTTCGACCGGTCCCCCGGCTTTCTTCCAGGCGCCGAAACCACCTCCGATATGGGCGACCGGCTTAAGACCCATGCGCTGTGCGGCCTCGGTCGCCAACACGGCGCGCAAGCCAGCCGCGCAGAAAAATACAAAGCTTTTATCCTGCGCAAAAACTTCTTTATGATACGGACTTTGCGGGTCGATCCAGAATTCCAGCATGCCGCGCGGACAATGGAAGGCGCCGGGCATCCGCCCCTCGCGCTGCAACTCGCGAATGTCGCGGATGTCGACAAACACGACATCAGCGCGACCATACAACCCTATCGCCTCCTCAGCGGACAGCGTCCGGATTTTTTTTTCCGCATCCTCGATAAGAGCACGGATTCCGGTGGTGATGATCTGTGGCATGGCATGCTCCCTGTGTTGATTCCGCGAATGATCTCTTTTGTCCTTACCAGACGACCATGCGTGGGCGTGACCGAGGCCGTTCTACGGAGGTTCTGTTTCCCGTCATGCAGTTGGCTGATGATCATAGCCGGCGCAAAGTAAAGCTGGACTTGGAAAGGCCGACGCCAATGTGTCGTGCCGACACCGCCTAGGCGCGCCCCTCGAAGGCCTCGAGCGCGGCCTTGAAGCATGCCATGGGCGTCTTCGCATAGCCCGCCCCGATCTGGCCGATGCCGGGCTTCTTGTGCGCGATGCCGGTGTTGAATATCGGCGTGACGCCAGAAGAGACCACCTTGCGCAGGTCGATGCCGCATGGTGTTCCGCGATAGTCGAGAATGGGGATGGTGAAGCGCGGATGCTCGTCGATGGTGATGTTGTACATGTCCATAGCGAGGCGCGTCGCCTCGGCCGGCGTGCCGCCGACGTAGCGCGCGAGCGCGGGTGCGGCCGCCATCGCGAAGCCCCCGAGCCCGGTGGTCTCGGCGATTTCGGAATCGCCTATCGCAGGGTTGGCATCGGCCGCGCCATACCCCTCGAAGTAATGACCCAGGACCTCGGGTAGCGGACCGGTGATCCAGCGGCTCCCCAGCGCACTCACCTTGATGCCGAACTCTACCCCGTTCATCGCCATGCAGGTGATGACGGACGAATGCGGGATGCCCTCGACTGAAAGCATGGTCGCCTTGCCCGCTGCCATGGTCAGAGGTAGGAAGAAGATGTCATTGCGCACTAGGAACTCAAGCGCCCGGCGCGCTTCCGTGGGCCCATAGCCGGCCTCGGCGACGTGAGGCGCCACCGCGCCAGCGAAAAGCGCCGATGCCGCCTTCTGACGGGAATGGCCGTCGTCGCCCATATGCAGGGCCTGAACGAGGATCTCGTAAAGGTCGATGCCACCTGAGGCGCGCACCGCCGCACCCAAAATCTCTGCAAACGCGCCCTCGATCCAAGCCAGACGATCAAGCGTCTCGGGGTCGTTGGCGCCGTAGCGCAGGCACTTGCCGCGTCCCTCGACGAGGGCGGCACAGGCGAAGGTGCCGGCAGCGCGGTTTTCGACGACTAGCACCGGCGTGCGGGCGCCGATAACCCCCGCGAAGGTGCCGCCGGCGTTATGGTCGCTGGCCGACTTAAGCCCGATGTCGCCCGCCTCCGCCATCTCGCTAGCCTCGTCGAGGTCGCGCGCGAGACCCAGGTGCACCATGGCCCCAAGAATGGCAGCGCGCAGCGCGCCTTCCACCGCATGCCAGCCCGTGAGCGGGGGGCCAGCGTGCAGGAAATCGCGATCGCTGAGTCCAGCGATGACCTCCCCGGCCGGGCGCACATCGACAAGATAGGGCTTAGCGCTGACGATGCGGCGCACGGCCTCCGTGTTGGCCTGGTCAACCACGCAGTTCGTCCTGCTTTCGCTCATCTCTGTTATTCCTCCCCTGCGGCCGTCGCCAAGATCGATCAATCAATGGAGGAAAAGTCGATTTCGGACGTCTGGAAGATGACGTAGCGGTCATCGCCGACATTCTGACTCCGAACTTGACCATCCTTTCGCGGACATAGTTAGCGATCAGTTTTCCACCTTAGGCTCGGTCATCTCGAGATGCCGGCATCTGGAGTTGCTCCGAAATAATGCACCTCAAACAGAATGCATCCTTTTTCTGACCCAAACGGTCCGTGAACGATATGCGGCGGTCGGCAAGCATAGGTGCCAGGTCCGAAGACGATTCCTCCCTTTCCGGTAGCATCTGCTCCGACGATGAGATCCCCTTTAAAAACGAAAACTTCTTCCCAGTACTCATGGATGACGGGCGCAGTGGTAAACACGTTCGCACCAAACCTCACAAGTCGCGTCCGGCTTCCAGTCCGGGCCGCCTCGTCTAGCCGCCCGCAGAGTATCTTCTCCATGACGCCCTCTGGAGCTCCTTGGGGTTGCGACCAACCAAGCTCCATGTCGACCGGGAAGAACTCTAGGTGCTCTTTGAGGACGGGCATTTAATCCACTCCTAACAAAGCTTCATTTTTCAGATGATCGGACAGGTACGGCGGCGTGGATGCGATGCCCAAGTCCGACCGGCTCGGTAACAAAGGTAAGCCGGCCGGAATGGGGATGCGGAAATTTTCAGGCGATCGCCATCGGTCGTGCGCTCACGTTTTCCTTGTCGGTTTCCTCAAGGTTACGTCCCCGGGTTTCCGGCAAGAACAAAAGGGCCGCTAGAAGAACCCCGTAAGCACCTAGGGTAAATAGACCGATAGCTTGCCCAAGTCCGCCGAGCGCTACACTAAGGAAGCCAATTAAGGCGGGGAAAAGCGCGCCGATAGCGCGACCGAAATTGTAGCAGAATCCCTGACTTGTTGCGCGAGTGTGAGTTGGAAAAAGCTCAGTCAGAAACGAACCAATTGGTGCGAATACGCCGTTGGCAAAGAAGCCCAGAGGAAAGCCCGCCACCAGCATCCATCCATCTGTGATTGGCGCCAGCATATAGAGAAATACAACGAGACCGCCACCAACCGCGAAAATAAAGAAGGTGGGCTTTCTTCCGATCCGGTCCGCAAACCACCCACCAGCAAGGACCCCGAGAATACCCCCAACAATCACCACAGTGAGATAACCGCTGGTGCTCAGCACCGACAGCTTTCGTTCGGTCCTCAAAAAAGTTGGGAGCCAGATATTTACCGCATAATAGCTCCCCATCGCACCGGTTGAAAATAGTGATGCTAAAATAGCCGTGCGCGCATTTCCGGGCGCGAAAACTGACAAAGCTTGACCCACGAGACCACGACTCTTCTTATCTGCGCTGTCAAAGATCTCTGGTTCATCGACGAAATATCGCACGTAAAGGACAAGCAAGGCCGGCGCGAGCCCAATCCAGAATAGCACGCGCCAGGCAACCTCCTGTGGCAGGAGCGAAAAGACAGCCGCATACGCCAGAATCGCAAGGCCCCAGCCAACGGGCCAGCCACTCTGAACCGCAGCTACGGCGCGTCCACGATATCTGGAGCGGATAACTTCACCCATTAAGACCGCGCCTGCGGCCCATTCACCGCCGAATCCAAGACCCTGCAAAGCCCGAATAATAAAGAATTGAGTGAAGTCCTGCGCAAAGCCGGTGAGGAATGTGAAAAACGAGAACCAAATGATCGTCAACTGAAGAATGCGGACTCGGCCAAAGCGATCGGCAAGTACGCCAGCCATCCAACCGCCGAAAGCTGACATGAGAAGAGTTACGGTTGCGAGGACTCCAGCCTGCGCTGTGCTGAAATGAAGAGCAACGAGGAGCGTCGGTATGACCAGACCATAAAGATTCACATCAAAGGCATCGAGCGTCCAGCCTCCGAAACATGCAGAGAGTGTCCGTTTTTCTTTCTTGTCGAGTTCGCTCATCCAGAGAATCATAATGGCCTCCCCTTGATCTATGGCTTATGCGGTAGAAGCCGCACTATCTTCCCCAAGCCAAAGATCATTTGTGATTATACTGTTCTTCAGTATACTGTCGAAAAGTAGCGCTGACAACGATCCCCTGTCAAGCGTACTTCTACGCTTCAGGGCCCCGCTTTAGGCTGTTGCCTGGAAGGCTTAATGCTGCGCAGGAGCGGTTTTTTGCGTTTTCTGCCAGCCGACGGCACTCAAGGATCAAAAAATCAAAAATCTTGCGAAAGAGTTTTGCGCCCTTTCCATTTTTAACGCGAACTCTGCCTTAGCGCTCGCTGCCGACGCTTCCCGCGCGCGTACCCGCAAGCCTCAATCGTCTCACACGCAAGACCTATATTGACAGTATACATACAATACGTATGCTGTCTTTTTGGGATTGACACTCTAAAAGAAGCCGCGCTGGCGGCCAACTTCAACCGACCGCAGGGGCTGAGGGTTTCCAATGAGTTATGACTTCAATTTGATTGAGAGGCCGTATATTGATCTGTTGGATGACTTCTCACTTGAAGCCACTTTGCCAAAGCGATCGGAAATCGTCGAGGTTCGGGAACACGTTAATCATGGAACGCGTGTTTATTTGAGTGCGCCACCGAAACTGTCGCCGTTTGAACTGGCAGATCTTGCACGCGAGGTGCGTTTAGCCAATCTCGAGCCGGTGCCTCACATTGTAGCGCGGGCTTATCCGAACCGCGGAAGCCTTGATGATTTTCTCTCCCGTATTTCC
>DASTHI010000011.1:0-53645 GCA_035718275.1 Pseudolabrys sp.
CCGAAGCGCGACGGGCTGTCGGTAATCGGCGCGCTGCGCGACAAAGGCAACCATACGCCGGCCCTTATTCTGTCCGCGCTCGGGCAAGTCGACGACCGTGTCAAAGGCTTGCGGGCCGGCGGCGACGACTATCTCGCTAAGCCCTATTCATTCAGCGAACTTCTCGCCCGCATCGAGGTGCTGGCACGCCGCACCGGAGGCCGCAATGAAGAGACGGTTTATCGCGTCGGCGACCTGGCTCTCGACCGCCTGTCGCACTCGGTGACCCGTGGCAGCGAGGAAATCACGCTCCAGCCGCGCGAGTTCCGGTTGCTCGAATACCTGATGCAACACGCCGGTCAGGTCGTGACCCGCACCATGCTGCTTGAAAACGTGTGGGACTATCATTTTGACCCGCAAACCAACGTGATTGACGTCCACATCTCGCGTTTACGCTCGAAAATCGATAAAGGTTTCTCCCAGCCGCTTTTGCATACGGTTCGCGGCGCGGGATACATGATACGTGACGGCGCTCGGTAAGCTTTTTCGGACGACCACATTCAAACTGACGCTGGTCTATCTGACCATCTTCGCGCTTTTTGCGGCCATCCTGCTCGGATATTTCGCGCTCAATACGCGCCGTTTGATCACCGAGCAGATCACCGATACGGTCAATGCGGAGATTACAGGCTTATCCGAACAATACCGCCTTGGCGGCATAAGGCGCCTGGTCGTCACGGTCGATGCCCGCGCGCGGCGGCCGGGCTCGAGCCTCTATCTCGTGACGACCTATTCGGGAGATGCCCTTGCCGGTAACGTGACTGCGTTGCCGAGCGGGACTCTGGACAATCCGGGCTGGACCGAAACGGCCTATCGTCGCCTTGACGAGGCCGCCGATGCGGCAGAGCAACCCGAACATCACGCGCTGGTACGTGTTTTTCAGCTACCGGGCGGATTCCGCCTCCTGGTCGGCCGCGATCTCGAAGAGCGCGAACGTCTTTACAACATCGTTTTGTCGGCCGGACGCTGGTCCATAGCAATTGTCATCGTGCTGGGTCTTGCCGGTGGACTTTTCGTTACCCGTCGTGTGCTGCGTCGCGTGGACGCGATGACCGAAACCTCGCGCATCATCATGCATGGTGAACTGGGTGGAAGACTGCCGGTCGCCGGAACCGGGGACGAGCTGGACAGATTGGCGGAAAATCTCAATGTCATGCTCGATCGTATCGAGGCATTGATGCGAGGCTTGAAGGAGGTCTCCGATAATATCGCGCACGACCTCAAGACACCTCTGACCCGTTTGCGAAATCGCAGCGAGCAGGCCTTGCGGTCTGCAAAAACCGAGGCCGAATATCGCGCGGTGCTTGACAGCATTATTGAGGAATCTGACGGTCTCATTCGGACCTTCAATGCCCTGTTGATGATTGCACGCGCGGAGTCGGGGCAGGGCCGCGACGACATGAAGGAGTTCGACGCTGCCGAAATCGCGCATGATGTTGGCGAACTGTATGAGCCGTTGGCTGAGGAGAAGGGGATTACGTTAAAGGTTGAGGCGAATGAACCGGCGCGAGTCGTCGGAAACCGCGAGCTCGTGAGCCAGGCGCTCGCCAATCTCGTGGACAATTCGATAAAGTATGCCGCGCCCAGTGGTGAATCGAACAACGGGACTCCGGCGCAAATCATTGTGCGTGCTTTCGCTGACGGAGATCGCATTCTTCTCAGCGTAACGGATCAGGGGCCGGGGATTCCGGCCACTGACCGACCGCGCGCGATCGAGCGGTTTGTGCGCCTTGAACAGAGTCGTTCTCAGCCCGGCTCCGGCCTGGGGTTAAGCTTGGCCGCTGCGGTCGCCCGGCTGCACGGCGGCGAATTGAGTCTTGATGACAATCATCCCGGCCTGAAAAGTATCATTGCGTTGCCGCGGGCAGGGCCGGTACAGATTGAGGGATGAAATCCCGCAAACAATCGTCGAAAAGAGAAGGACGCGCTGCCGTAGCTCCGGCGAGGGCGGCTGAAGATCCCTCTCTGGCGGACTTGATCTCGTATGCGCCGCCATTGAATGAGCCCGAGCCCGCGCGCGCACGTGTAGCAGAGTGGCTCAAGGGTCTGCCGCAACGCGACGCAGAGCCATTTTCAGCGCTATTCACGGCGCGGCCACTCGTCAGGGCCTTGCTTGAGTCTGTCGGCGAAAATTCGCCCTATCTTTGGGATTTGGCTTCGCGCGAACCGCGACGGCTTTTGACTCTGCTGAACGCGCAGCCGACAGCGCACTTTGTTCAGCTTCTGAGTGACACTGACGAAAAGGTCTCCAAGTCGACAGATGACGCAGAGGTGATGCGCCTCCTTCGCCGCGCGAAGTCCGAAGCCGCGCTGCTCGTGGGGCTGACAGATATCGGTCGGGTATGGCCGGTCATGCAAACGGCAAAGGTCCTGACCGAAGTCGCAGACATGGCGGTCAGCGCGGCCGTCCGGTTCCTGCTCTCTGATGCCGCCCGGATGGGCCGTTTTCACCCGATTGATGAGAGCCGTCCCGATATCGGCAGCGGCTACATCGTTTTGGCAATGGGGAAAATGGGGGCATTCGAGCTCAATTTCTCCAGCGATATCGATCTCATTGTTCTTTATGATTCAGCAGCCGCCAGGCTTCCCGAGAACGTGGAGCCTTCTGGGTTTTTTGTGCGCCTGACCCAACGTGTGGTCAGGATTCTGCAGGAGCGCACCGCCGACGGCTATGTCTTCCGTGCCGATCTTCGCCTGCGCCCGGACCCGGCCTCGACGGCCATTGCGGTTTCTACGGCTGCCGCCGCTTCGTATTACGAAAGCGTGGGGCAGAACTGGGAGCGTGCCGCAATGATCAAGGTGCGCGCCTGTGCCGGGGACGTCGCTGCCGGTCAGGAGTTTCTTGAGGAGATCGCGCCGTTCGTATGGCGGAAATACCTGGACTTTGCGGCCGTGGCCGACGTGCACGCGATGAAGCGCCAGATCAATGCTTATCGCGGGCACGCGGAAATTGCCGTCGAAGGCCACAATATCAAGCTCGGCCGCGGCGGCATTCGCGAAATTGAATTTTTCGTGCAGACGCAGCAACTCATTGCCGGCGGTCGCAATCCGGGGCTTCGCGATCGCGACACGCTGACCACGCTCGACAAGCTTTGCGATGACAAATGGATAGACGCCGAGGCGCGCGATGCAATGAAGGAGGCCTATTGCTTCCTGCGTGTCGTTGAACATCGCCTGCAGATGATGAATGACGAACAAACTCAGTCCCTACCGGTAGAGACAGCGAAGCTTGAGCGCTTTGCGCGGTTCCTGGGCTTCGAGACAAGAGATGCGTTCGCGGCCGATCTTCTTAGGCACCTCCAAAACGTCCAGCATCATTATGGCCGGCTTTTCGAGAAGAGCGCTGAAGCAGAGCGACCAGCCCTGGTTTTTCCTCCTCACTCCGATGACCACAAGACGCTCGATCAACTATCGCAACTGGGGTTTGCTGCGCCGCTGGAGGCATCAAGCATCATCCGTACCTGGCTGGCCGGCGAGTACAGGTCCCTCAAGGGCGAGACGGCGCGAAATCATCTTCAAGCTCTGCTTTCGCCTCTTCTCGAGCAGCTCGCGAATACGGGCAATCCAAGCGCCGCGCTCGTGCTTTTTGACCACTTCCTGGCGAACCTCCACGGTGGCGCGCGCCTGCTCTCGATGCTGCGGCAAAATCCCGAACTGATTTCTCTCATTTCGCTTGTCCTCGGGACGGCGCCGCGTTTGGGCGAGACGCTGGCTCGCTATCCAGAGGTCATGGATACGCTCGTCGATCCCAGTTTTTCCGGTGCCCTTCCCGAAGAAAGCGAGCTTCGTCATCGATTCGATGCGGCGCTTAGAGAGGCACGACACGAGGAAGACCTTCTAGAACGTATTCGTATGTTCGGCCTCGAATACATGTTCCTCATCGGTGTGCGGACGCTCTCCGGCGCGGTTAGCGCAAGGCAGGCGGGGGAGGCATATGCCCGGCTGGCCGACGCGGTGATCCGCACCGTGCATAGTGCTGTCGGCAGGAATTTTGCGACGACATACGGCCATCTCGATGGGGGAGAATCGGCCGTCGTGGCGATGGGAAAGCTCGGCGGCGAAGAAATGACTGCCACCTCGGATCTGGACCTCATCCTGATCTATGATTTCAACACCGACAGCCCCCAATCTGACAGCGAGCGGTCCCTTCATGGCACTCAGTACTATGCGCGGTTGACGCAGCGGCTCATCAATGCGCTTACCGCACAGACGAATTACGGCGCGCTTTATCAGGTCGACATGCGGCTGCGCCCGTCGGGTCGCGCGGGCCCGTTGGCGACGCGACTTCAAAGCTTTGCAGACTACCAGGAAAATGAAGCCTGGACTTGGGAGCACATGGCTCTGACTCGCGCCCGAATTGTTTCAGGATCTCCGCAATTCAAGGAACGCGTCGAAGCCATCATCCGTGAAGTATTGCGGCGGCCGCGCGATCCAGAGTTGACGGCGGGCGATGTGGTAGAAATGCGGGCTGCAATTGCCAAGGAGAAAGGCGACGGTGAACGATGGGATCTCAAATACGCGGCGGGAGGGCTCATCGACATAGAATTCATCGCGCAATATCTGCAGCTCATCCATGCCCACGAGCGGCCGGAAATTCTGGACACGTCCACAGCGGGCGTCCTCGACAAGGCCTGGACGTTGGGAATATTGCCGGTAAAGGACGCGGAGATTCTTCGTCCGGCTGTTCGGCTATACCATGATCTCACGCAGATCCTGCGTCTGTGCCTGCCGGCAGCATTTGACGCAAAGGCGGCAGGTGCGGGGCTTCTGCGCCTATTGGCTCGCGCCGGCGACGTTCCGGATTTTCCCACGCTCGAGGCGACTCTGATTGATACGCAGCTGAAGGTGCGGGAAAGCTTCGTGCGCCTACTCGGCCGAGCTCCTGATTAAGCAGCCACCTCTTTTGGCAGAAGGCATTGTGGCGCAAGCGGCAGGCGAACCACCACGAGGGTGCCCTTGCCTTCGGATGATCGGATTCGCATGCGTCCGCCATGCAAGCCCACGAGCGACTTTGATATTGCAAGGCCTAGTCCCGAGCCCTGATGAGTTTTTGTAAGCTGGCTTTCGATCTGCTCGAATGGTCTGCCGAGGCGGGTGAGTGCATCTTTCGCGATGCCAATCCCGGAATCTCCAATCGCCAGCGTCACGGTGGTGTCGGTCGCTCGTCCAAGAACGGTGATATGGCCTCCGAAAGGCGTGAATTTGATCGCATTCGACAGCAGATTGATTGCAATCTGCTTGATCGCGCGACGATCTGCCCTCAGTCGAAGACGCGGTGAAATCCGGGACACGAGCTTCAACCCTTTCTCTTCGGCCCGCGTAGCGACGACACGAATTGCTTCATTCAACAGCGTGTCGATGTCCAGATCTTCGAAATCAAGCCGTAGCCGCCCGGCCTCGATCTTCGACATGTCGAGAATGTCGTTGATGACTTCCAGCAGGTATTGGCCGCTTCCCCGGATGTCGCCGCAGTATTCGCGGTATTTCTCGGCCCCCAGTGGACCGAACATTCCGGACTCCATGATTTCCGAAAAGCCGATGATCGCATTCAAAGGCGTGCGCAGTTCGTGGCTCATATTGGCGAGAAACTTTGATTTGGCCTGGTTTGCTTCTTCTGCCCGCGTTTTCTCCTCTGCGTATTTTTCGGCAAGTTCCGCGGAGCGCTGTTGTGATGCCCGCAGGTCCGCAATGGTGGCCATCAAGCGCTTTTCGCTCTCGATCAACTTCTCCTCGTGCATTTTCAATGCCGTAATGTCGGTACCTACCGAGACGTAACCTCCGTCTTTCGTGCGCCTTTCGCTGATGTGCAACCACCGCCCGTCTTCCAGTTGAGCTTCGAACGTTTGTCCTCCTGGTGCGGACGGTACCGTCGGGATCAGCTTGTTCCGTACGATGGGCTTTCTCCCCGCCGCCAACACGGATTCGTAGGAGGCGCCGACGGTGACAGCATCATCGGGCAATTTGTGCAATTCCTGGAAATTTGAATTGCAAAGCACGAGGCGGTTGTCGGCATCCCATAGAACAAATGCTTCCGGAATCGTTTCGATTGCGTCCCGCAAACGCATGTCCGCTGCTAGAGTTTTCTCAACCAGTGTTTTTTGCTCGCTGACATCGACGGCGATGCCGATGAGGTGCAGACCTTCGCCATCGGCCTGCCGGACAAGTTCGCAGCGCGCACGTAGCCAAATCCAGCTGCCATTCGCGTGCCGCATCCGGAATGCATGATCGATGGTCGTGGTGGCCGCGTCGACCAAGCCTGCCGCGAGCGCATACAATTGTACGTCGTCGGGATGGACGAGCGCATTCACGTCGCCGAACGTAAGCAGATCATGCTTGTTTTCCAGCCCAAGGATGTCGAACATAGACTGCGACCAGAAAATGCGGCCGCGAGCGAGGTCCCAGTCCCACAGTCCGCAGCGTCCGCGGTTGAGCGCGGTGTCGATGCGCCTACGAACCGTGTCATGAATAATGTCTGCTTCCCGCGCGCGGGCTGCCTGCCAATGAAAGGCGAAGCCGAGGATGAGCACCACGAAACCTGTCGTGGAGGATAGTGTGATGGTGAGCGTCGTCAGCGATCGCCAGGAGGCGAGAGCTGCCTTTCGGGACTGAATGACTGCGATTTGCCCCAGCGAGCCATTGATCGTGCGCACGGCGCCCAAAGCGGGTGTCGCATCGGCGAGCGTGAACTCCACGACGTCGGTGCCGCTGATGCCGTTCACCGGCTGGGTCGATCCGAGCAGATCAACAAGGCGACGACCGATCATGGCATTTTCGGCCGGAATCTCGGCCGCGATCACTCCACTGACGTCGGTGAAAATGAAGCGCCGCCCTGGTGCCATGGCCCATGAGGGCAACGCCTCGGCCAGCATTTGCCGCCTTTTCGTCATGGGCGACTCGGGCTTGATCAGCTGCTGCAGCCGCTCGGCCGCAATATCCGCAGCCGCTTGCAGTGCGAAAATTTCGCTGCTCAGTACCTGGCGTCGGTGATCAAGCACCTGCACGAGCGCGCCGACGCATATCGTTGCCAGAAAGGCGATGATGAGGACGGGAACTGCGCGCCGCAGGAGGGGCTCAGCCGTGAGCAGGCGCCGATAGGCAGGCTTTGCGATTGATCGTGCGAGACCCGCGATCGAATCTGGACGTGCAGACGCACTCGCCGCTGCGGCGCGCGCCATGACCAGCCTCCCTAGGAATTGCCCCTGTCAGTCTCGAAACGGAAGGATGTGCCGCATCGTTTCCGAATCACTTTCCGATTGGAATCGATGAGGCGTGATTTGTCGAGAGTTCCGAGAGTCAATTATTTAAAAAAAGTTACCCCCCGAATACTGGCCTCACGAAAACGCCCATCCGGAGGCTTCAGTCGTCTGCGATCGTCCTTTCAAGAATATCGGACAGGTCCCGCGACAGGCTTTTGGCGGCCCGCATCCGCCCAAGCGCCGCCTCTGCCTTCGAGCGGCGGCCTGGCTCCAACATTCGCCAACTCCGAAAGCTCGTGGCGAGGCGAGCCGAAATCTGAGGATTCCTTGCGTCGAGCTCCAAGATTATGCCGGCAACGAAATCGTAGCCTGCGCCGTCCGGCCGGTTGAACTGAGTCATGTTTCCCTGGGCGAAGGCGCCGATCAAGGACCGCACGCGATTTGGATTGGTCAATGAAAACGCCGGGTGACTGGTGAGACTTCGCACTCTCTTGAGTGCCTTGCGATGCGGCATGGCCGCCTGCAATGAAAACCACTTGTCGACGACAAGTGCATCGGACGAATACCTTTCATAAAAATCATCCAGCACGGACCTGCTTTCTGCAAGATCGTACAGGGACAGTGTGGCGAGTGCCGCCAGGCGCTCGGTCATGTTGTCGGCTTGTTCGTATTGGCGTTTCGCACGTGCAATTCCTTCCGGATGGACACCTGCCGCCAGAAGGTCAAGTGCGATATTCCTCAAAGCGCGTCGGCCGGCGCTCTTTGCGTCCGGAGAATACCCACCCCCGACGTCAAGTCGTTCATAAACGGTGCTGAGAACGGACCCGAGGCGTTCGCGGATTCCGACTCGCAACACTTGGCGAGCCTCGAATACGGCGTCGGGATCCACATCGCGGCCGATCTCACGCGCAATATCGGCCTCGCTCGGAGGAACAAGCGTCAGGGCCACGAATGCAGGCTCAAGTTCTTCATCCTCCAGAATGGAGGCAAGCGCCCGTATCAAAGTATCATCGACTTTCGGTCCTTGCCCTGATCGAAGCGCCGCTACATTTGCGAGCAGGTTTCGCATCGAAATGGTTTGAAGCGCCTGCCAGCGATTGAAGGGATCGGTGTCCCGCGCAGCCTGGAATGCCAGGTCATCTGCGCTGTGATCGGTGACAAGCTTGATCGGTGCGGTAAATCCGCGATTGATCGAGAGCACGGGCCTCTCTTCCACGCCCTCGAACTCGAAACTCTCTTCCCAATTCGTCAGAACGATGAGACCGCGTTCGGAAACTTTTCGGTCGGCGCCATTGAGCGGCAGTTCGCGCTTTGATTTTCCGAGAAGACCCAGCGACAGCGGGATAACCATTGGCTGCTTTTCCGGCTGGCCAGGGGTCGCAGGAATGGTTTGCTTGCAGCTCAAGGCGTAGGTTCTGCGTGCCTCGTCAAAACTTCCGTGTACCGCAACCTCCGGAGTCCCCGCCTGGCTGTACCAGCGCATGAATTGACTCATGTCGCGGCCGCTTGCATCGGCGAAGCACTGCACGAATTGTTCAACAGTCGCCGCCTGGCCATCATGGCGGCTAAAATAAAGATCCATTCCGGCCCGGAAGCATTCCTCCCCCACCAAAGTTCGAATCATGCGCACCAGTTCAGCGCCCTTCTCGTACACAGTGGTCGTGTAAAAGTTATTGATCTCCTTGTATTTCTCCGGTCGAACCGGATGTGCGAGAGGGCCCGCATCCTCGACGAACTGGGTTGTCCGCAGTGCGCGCACGTCGGTGATGCGCTTGACCGATCGCGACCGCATGTCCGCTGAAAATTCCTGGTCTCTGAAAACCGTGAGGCCCTCTTTCAGGCAAAGCTGAAACCAGTCTCGGCACGTGATGCGGTTGCCTGTCCAGTTGTGGAAATACTCGTGGGCGATCACGGCCTCTATATGAGCAAAATCCGCGTCCGTGGCCGTTTCTGCGCTTGCGAGCACGTATTTGTCGTTAAAAATATTCAAGCCTTTGTTTTCCATCGCGCCCATATTGAAATCGGACACCGCAACGATCATGAAGATGTCGAGGTCATATTCTCGACCGAAGACCTCTTCATCCCAGCGCATGGCGCGCTTGAGCGCATCCATTGCATAGGCACAACGCGCCTCCTTGCCATGCTCGACATAGATCCGAAGGGTGACGTTGCGGCCGGATCGTGTGACGAAATGATCCTCCACGAAGGCGAGGTCACCGCCGACCAGGGCGAACAGATATGAGGGTTTCGGATGCGGATCGTGCCACTCGGCGAAATGCCGCCCGCCCGGCAGATCACCGCTTGCGATGAGATTGCCGTTGGAGAGCAGTACGGGACTGTGCTGCTTGTCGGCCTCCACTCGCGTCGTATAGATCGCCATGACATCTGGCCGATCAAGGAAGTAGGTCATGCGGCGGAAGCCCTCGGCTTCACATTGCGTGCAGTAGACGCCGTTCGACCTGTACAAACCTGATAGTTGGGTATTCGCTGTCGGATCGATGATCGTTTCGATTTCCAGGATGAAAGCCCGGTTTGGCGGCTGCGGAATCGACAGGCTGTCTGGGGTCGCGAGATAGCTGCCCTCTGCTGCAGTTTCGCCGTCGATTTTCATCGACAGCAAAACCAAACCATCTCCGTCGAGCACCAGCGGGGCTGCTGCAGTTTCGGGGTTGGGTTTGACCGACAGGCGAGCCCGGACGGTCGTTTCGGTGGGATGCAACGAGACGTCGAGAAAGACTCGATCGATGAGCCAGTCGGGAGGACGGTAATCTTTCAGGCGAATGGTCTGGGGAATATCGGTGCGCATGGCTTTTGATCTAGGATGTTCGCGCGGCAAAGTGAAGGACGAGGCCAATGCCCAGCATGCAAGCCATGGTGCTGGATCGACAGCGGCATCCGTTGTCATTCCGCGAGCGCAATCTGCCTGCGGTCAATTCTGGTGAAATTCTGGTTGAGATCAGGGCATGCGGAGTGTGCCGCACGGACCTCCATGTGGTGGATGGGGAACTTCCGGCTCTCAAATTACCGATTATACCCGGTCACGAAATCGTTGGTCGCGTTGCAGCAATAGGAACGCAGGTCAGCGGTTATTCAATAGGCGATCGGGTCGGAATCCCGTGGCTCGGCGGAACTTGCGGCGTCTGCGAATTCTGCCGCGGCGGGCGGGAAAACCTCTGCAACACGCCCGTTTTTACCGGATATACGCGTGACGGCGGATTTTCTACGCACACACTCGCCGACGCCCGTTTTTGCTTTCATCTCGGAGACGGAAGCGATGATGCCGAGACCGCGCCATGGCTCTGCGCGGGCCTGATCGGCTGGCGCAGTTATCGCATGGCCGGCGAGGGCAGCGCACTCGGGTTGTACGGTTTCGGCGCTGCCGCACACATCCTTGTGCAGATTGCAAGGTGGCAAGGCCGTCGCGTGTTCGCATTTACGAGAGCGGGCGATGCGGCGGCGCAGAAATTTGCCCTCTCTCTCGGCGCCGCCTGGGCCGGTTCATCCGACGAGCTGCCGCCCGAACCGCTCGACGCAGCCATTATCTTCGCGCCAGTGGGTTCACTCGTGCCGGCTGCGCTGAAGGCCGTCAAGAAGGGTGGCCGTGTGATCTGCGGCGGCATTCATATGTCGGATATCCCGCGGTTCCCGTATGCCTTGTTGTGGGAAGAGCGACAAATTCGATCTGTCGCCAATTTGACGCGAGAAGACGCCCGCTCATTTCTGGAGGTTGCACCGAGGGCAGGCGTGAAGTGCGAAGTGAAAAAGTATTCTCTGACAGAGGCGAATGAAGCGCTCGCCGATTTGCGCGAGGGACGGCTGCAAGGCGCCGCTGTGCTCATTCCCGATTGACAGGCAATCGGAATGCACTATCGACCCGGTTCGGCATGCCCGATCACCCGCTTGATCAAGCTCGAGCGCTCTTTCAGAGCACGCTCAAGACCATCCACATTCTCATGCACGCTTTGAACCGTCATCTCGGGATCTACCCGGCAGTGGAAGTTCACAATCTCGCCTTCGCCTGTCTCGCGCACACGAACGTCATGGATGTCGCTTATGGCGCGCCCCGTGGCTGCAAGTTCCGATAGCGCAAGGGTAACCGATTGAACGCGCTCCGGGGGGGCCTCGCGACCTGAAAGGTCAATAGGTTGCAGAGGCTCGATGTGAGTCTCGACCTCTACGCCCGGTCCGAGTTCGTCCGCGACTGCTTGCTCGAGGCCATCCGCCAGTTCGTGTGCTGCACGCAATGAGAGGTTTCCGTCAACCTCGAGATCGAGTGAAACGGCGAGCTTGTCCCGGAGCTCATGAACCGTGACGTGATGAACCGCCAGCGCTCTGTTGCGGGCGATGATCATGATCCGATCCAGCACGGTTTCCGAATTGACCGCGACCGGATCCGTGTTGATCACGGGTTCAGCCCCGGCTATTTCCTGACGCAGGGCGCGATTGATCTCTTCCTTGATCGCGCTAACGCGCTCGAGCGGAAGCATGCGGCTGACCCCGACGGTCAAATCGATGAAAGTCTGCTCGCCCACGGCGCGAGCGCGCACCTGCTCGACTGCGACGACCCCGGAGACCCGCCGAGCAATTGCAGCGATCTTTTCGGCTGCGCCCCGCGGCGCCACGTCGGTAAGGGTATCGATGGTGCGCTTTCCGAGCCGCCATCCGGCGACGCAGACCAGCACCGCCACCAGGAGAGCAGCTCCCGAATCGGCCCACGAAAAACCCAGACGCAGGCCGATCAACCCGATCAATACGGCAAGCGAGGACCAGAGATCTGACGAAAAGTGAAGGGCATCGGCTTCCAATGCGTGACTCGACGTCTTTGCTGCAACTTGCGACAGGGCGCGAGCGCGAAAGAAATCGACGACAATCGACACGACAATGACGACGAAAGCCCAGAAAGTGGCCTCGACGACATGAGTCTCGCGTTCGGTGAGCCGTTTGATCGCTTCCCAGATCACGATGCCGGACAGAAGAAACAGCAACGTAGTCTCGCCCAGTGCGGAAAGCGCTTCTATCTTTCCGTGGCCATAGTGATGCTCTTCATCCGCCGGCTTGCTGGATATGCGCACGGCCATGTAAGTCATGACCGCGGCGCCGAAATCAATCAGCGAATGGGCAGCTTCCGACAGGATCGCCAGCGACCCGGTTGCAAAGCCAACGATGCCCTTTGCGATCGTGAGCGCGCCGGATGCAAGGATCGAGGAGAGGGCGACTCGCTCTTTTTCATTCTGCATGCGGCCGGTGTTTAGCCCAAACAGCGATTGGTTACGAGGCGCACCACGTGGCCGGGCGGCTGAAATTTCAGCTCGTTCGCACGGTTTGGCATCGAGGGCAGGGAACTGCCGAAATTCGCTGGGCCGCCTGCGGGGGAACGCCTCGTTTTGAGGCGCATGCGAGCATTCTTGCTGCCCTTGTGGCGGAATCTTCGCCGCGTTTTTACGCGTTGGCGAGCGGAGGGGCGGAAGAAATTCATTGAGAACGAGATGCCTGCCACGTGGGGTTCGGATGTCGCCAGCCCCGTCGTGCGAATGGACCTTGAGACCAATACTGGCTATGCCGCTTAACGATCCGGACTCGTCAGGTCGTTGCTGACCTGAGCGCGGCGCCAATCGCAGCAATCTCTTCCGCTGCGCGAGGTCCACTGAAGGTAAGAGCCAATTCGTCGATGCCCATGGCCTTATATTGTTGTGCCCGCACGAGACATTGATCCGGGGTGCCTGAGAGGGAAAAGGCTGCAACAAAACGGTCATCGAGGACGTCCGCAGCTTTTTCTCCGGCAAGGAGGCGAAGGGTACAGTCCGAGAAATCGCTCTCGCTAATCGCGGTCCCCGCGAGCAGCGCCTCCTTTGCCGAATCGAGCTTCTGCCCCAGCTGCCAGAACCGCGGCAGCATTTCGCCGATTGCAACCTTGGCAGCGAAGAACGCTTCGCGCGAATCCGCGTGCGTTGCGCATGGCATATACTGAACCACTTTTTTAGACGGGGATCGTCCGGCAGCTCGGGCGCTGAATCGCATCAATTCCGCAAGATGCGATGCAAACTTGATCGAGCACATGTTCGAAATGAGCAGCCCATCTGCGAATTCGCCTGCGAGTTTCACCGTTATATTGCCGCGCCCGGCCAGATAAATCGGAATGTCATTTCGCACGCGATAATTCAATTTGACTTTCTTCGCTGAAAATACGCTTCCCTGATAGTCGACTTCTTTGTTTTCCAACAGCTCGCGTATGATGATGAGCGCATCACGAAGCGCCGGCGCGGGTTTTGCAGCGTTCAATCCCATTTTTTCGCTGGCCGCCAGTATTCCCGCCCCGATGCCGAGACTGGCGCGCCCATTGGACAATTCGTCCAGCGCTCCGATTTCCATGGCCATCAGGGTGGGATGGCGGTTGTAGGGATTGAAGACGCCTGAATTGATCCGGATATTTTTTGTCGCTATCGCGCAAGCTGCCGCGGCCGGAAGAATTCCTCTGGCGAAGGCGTTTTCCGCAAACCAGACACCCGCGAGGCCGGAGGCCTCCGCGGCCTGAGCGAGCGAAACGCATTCCCTCGGGCCCATTGATCCGTCGACGCGGATGCCGATCTGTGGCAGTTCGTTCATTGTCCGACCATGCGCTAACCAAACTGATGTTTGGCGCGAGCCTGTTCGATGAGTTGCCACAATCGCGGCGGCGACAAAGGCAGATCGCAAGGCTCGACCGACAACGTCCTCAATGCGGCGGCTACTGCGTTGCAAATAACGCCGCCGACAGCGATGAGTCCGCCTTCACCAGCGCCTTTCGCGCCGAGGGGGTTGTTCGGGCATGGCCGAAGTCCAAGCGAAACGGATCGGATATGCGGGAAATCCGTTGCGGTTGGCAGCCCATAATCGGCGAGCGAACCGGTGAGCAGTTGTCCATTCTCATCGTATTGCAGATGTTCGATGAATGTGCTGCCCAGGCCTTGAACGACGGCGCCGAGCACCTGTCCGTGCAATGTTGCCGGGTTGATCACGCGCCCCACATCCTCAACGGTCACATAGTCAAGCACTTCTACGTGCCCGGTTTCAGGCTCCACCGCGACGTGTGCTGCATGTGAGCCGTAGCTGTAGGTCAGTTTCTTATTGACGAATTTTCGCTCTACAGAAAGTCCGGCGAATTGGGCAAGTTCAAGCCGCATGTCGCGATGGCGGACAATGCCTTCGGCGATCGAAATCTCAGCCGGGCTGCAAGAGAACCGGCTCGCGGCGTCCGCCTTTACCATCTCCATCAGGGCTTCGGCGGCAAGCAAGATCGCTGAACCGCCCATGACCGTCGCTCTTGAATGAAACGAGCCGACGCCTTCGCCCAGAAGGTTTGTAGAGCCATGCAGCAGGCGAACCCGTTCTATCGGGAGCGATAGCGCATCCGCCGCGATCTGGCTCATGACGGTCTGCAGGCCTTGGCCTAGCGCTGTCGAACCGACCGCGACAGTAATCCTCCCGTCATCCTCGATCCGCATATGGGCATTTTCGAACTGCCCACCGGCGCCGCCCTCGACGAAGTTGCAGACCGCCACGCCGTGATATCGACCGTCAATAAAGCGCCCTTGGACCTTCCTCTTTTCCGGCCAATTGAACTCCTCGAGGCAGCGCTGCATGACAAGGGCATAGGCCCCACAGTCCAATTCCGTCTGCCAGGTCGCATCGAGGTCGAGCATTGTCGCCAGCGGGCGCGGAAGTTCGCTTTCCGTGATCAGGTTCTTCAGACGAAATTCAGCCGGATCGATTCCGAGATCATTGGCGGCCATATCGAACAGGCGTTCGCAAAAGAAGCTCGATTCATATCGGCCAGGTCCGCGATATGTGCCGCTAGGAGTCTTGTTTGTGACGAAACAATGCGCGTCGATTTTGATATTCGGAATGCGATATGGTCCGGATACAAATTGAACGACATTTCGCGGCGCGCTGAAGCCGTTGGTACGCGCATAGGCGCCCAGGTCGATACTGACACGGCCCCTGACGCCAAGGACCGTACCGTCACGCCGGCAGGCAAGCTCAAGGTCGGCATACATTTCGCGCGCATGGTTCGTTGCCATCAGATGCTCACGGCGATCTTCCACCCATCGCACCGACCCTCCGACCAGACGTGCGGCGAAAGGGATGAGCAAATCTTCGGGATAAAACTCTCCGCGCGCGCCAAATCCGCCGCCGACGTTGACCTCAATCAGATCGACGTCACAAATTTTCAGGCCGAGCATGTCGGCAAGTACACGCCGGTTGAAGAAGGGAACCTTCGTTGCCCCGTGGACAGTCATACGCCCGCGAATTGCGTCCCATTCCGCAAGCAGCCCGCGTGTTTCCATCGGAAAGGCTGTGTGCCGCTGCACGCTGAATCGTTGCCGGCGCGTGTAATCCGCAGAAGCGAAAGCCGCATCGGTATCGCCCATCCTCGCCCTGAACGCCACGGCTTCGTTCGTCGCAGTGTTCTCGAAAAGGAGTGTGTCGCGTTGGGCCGACATCACGTGGGTCGAGACAACCGGCAACTCGCGCAGGCGGAGTTGGATGAGATCGAGCGCGCCCTCCGCAATAGACTGCCCGGTCGCGATGACTACGGCGACAGGCTCTCCGACATAGCGCACCTTGCGGTCGGCGATGACCGGCTGACGGTAGGCCTCTCCCTCCGGTACACCATGCTGTCGGATAGGAATTACGGGAACTTGGTTGAAGTCGGCAGCGGTGATGACGGCGGCCACTCCAGAGATCGCGCGTGCGGCGCTGGTGTCGATGGATTCAATCACCGCATGCGCCACTGGGCTGCGCAGTATCGCGGCGAACAAAAGTCCCGCAGGGTTCAGATCGGCGACAAAGGTGGCAGTTCCGGTCAGTAGTTTCGGATCTTCAAGCCGGTCAAGAGGGCTTCCGATATAAGCGTTCGGCTGGGCCATGACGGGCCGTTCCTCAGGCACAGGCGCTACGACCGCGCGGGGCGGAATGCCACGATGAGCGCGAAGCGATGACCGCTCTAGCCATTTGCATCGTAGAAATGACTAATCGGAAGCCGCCTTCGACAGACCGCGAAAGCACACAACCGACGCTCAGAGATTTCACGGTGTTCCGATATTCAGAACAGTGTTGCGAATAGGATCACATCGCAAAATCGGAGTGTCAATTCCGTTCCGAGTGTTGACTAATTGCGCCGAGCCCACCACGCTTGTGAAACGTCGTTTTACATAGCGGTACAGGGTTTCAGAGAACACCATGCTCGCCAATATTGCTCGCCTGCAGGAGCTGATGAAACGCGACACGCTCGATGCGGTGATTGCGACTTGTCCGGAAAACGTCACCTACCTAAGCGGGTTCTGGGCGATGTCGCAGTGGGTACGACGCGGGCCGCAAGCTTACGTATTATTTCCGGCCGGCACGCAGCAGCCTTCCATCATCGCAAATTCCGGAATTCTCGACCTCGTCGCGGACCAGAAGCCATGGGTCACCGACGTCCGCCGTTACGGATACTTTCAGCTTGATGCCGATGCATCGGTTGAGCTCGATGCCGACGACAAGTTGCAGCAAAAGCTTTTCAGCAGCCAGCCGTATAAAGATTCGGTCGATGCACTTGTTGGCTCGATCAAGGAAAAGAGATTAGAGCGCGCAACCTTCGGCATCGACGAGATGGGAATCACACCGCAGTGCATGGATCAACTAAGGTCCGCCTTGCCCGATGCCAAGTTTATTCGTTGCTTTTCGCTTTTTGAAAGGGTCCGTTCGATCAAAACCCCAGGTGAGATCGAGATCTTGCGCAAGGCGGCGGGCGCGACTGAACTTGCCATCGATGCGGCTCTAAAGGTTGCGGCCGACGGCATTAGCGAGCGCGAAATGCTTCGAGAGTTCAATGCGTGTCTTGCGCGCAACGATACGGCGCCGGTTGTCGGCTGCATAGGTTTCGGCAATCGCAGCGCAATGATCAACGTGCAGCCGTCTGACCGCAAGCTCAAGCGAGGTGATCTTATTCGCTTCGATGTCGGCGGACGATATCGTCACTATCGGTCGGACATGTCGCGTGGCGCGAGTTTCGGCGAACCCACGCCGAAAATCAGCAAATATTACCGTGCCGTCGAAAAGGGCGTTTTGCGCGGGTATGACATTATCAAACCGGGGCTCAAGGTTGCGGAGCTGTTCAAGGATATCGTCGCCACTGTGCAGCGCGAGGGAATTCCGCATTTCAAGCGCAGTCATGTCGGTCATGGCATCGGCGTCGACGGCTACGATCCTCCGAATATCGCGGAAAGCTCGCCGGACGTTCTGGAGGAGAACATGGTCGTGTGTATCGAAACGCCATATTACGAGCTTGGCTTTGCCGGATTGCAGGTCGAGGACATGGTTCGCGTGACGAAGGACGGTGCCGAGTCGCTAATGACGTTACCTACCGCCCTGCGCGTACTCTGACGCGAACTGCCGAATGAAAGCCGGGACTTCGATGAAATACTCCATCTGTCTGGCGACCGGATATGAAGGACTTGTCTATCCGATCAATTTCTGCAAGCCGCAGGACCTTGTTCGTCACGCGCAGATCGCGGAGAAGCTCGGCTTTCATTCGGTTTGGGGCAACGATCACATCACGCCGCCGCGCTATGTTCGGGATCACACGACGGGCTCGCCGAATTTCTACGACGTCCTGATTACGCTCGCAATGATCGCGCAGGCCACCACGACGCTTCGTGTCGGCACGGCGCTGCTAGTAATGCCAAACCGCGAGCCGGTTTATCTCGCGAAGCAAGTGGCGACGATCGACCAGATGTCCGGTGGACGATTCATCATGGCAGTCGGCATCGGCGCCTATCGCGAGGAATTCGAGGCCTGGGTCGGTAATCGCTACGAGCGCCCTCATCGCGGGGAGATGATGGAAGAGGGGATCAGCATTTTTAAGAAATTGATGAGCGAAAAAATCTCTTCCTTCGACGGAAAATACTACTCGTACAAGAACATCGAAATGTTTCCAAAGCCGAAGCAAAATCCCTTTCCGCTCTACATCGGCGGCCACAATATGAAGGCTGTGGAGCGCGCCGCGACCATCGGCTACGGATGGCTGCCTGGGTGGAGACCGTTGCACGAGATAGAAGAGCGCATTCAGGCCCTCCATGAATATGCACGCAAGGCTGGAAGAAATCCCAACGAAATCGAAATCGCTCCGCAATTTTCGCTCCTGATCGGCAAGACCCAAGAGGCAGCCGAGGCCACCTATATGAAGAGCGGATTGGTCGCGCATCGTGTGTCGCTTGCGCACACCGGCCGCGATCCGGTTCACCAGGTCACCGCCAATCTTGTCGGGTCGCCTCAATCGATCGTTGACAAAATTCACAAGCTCAAGGGAATGGGCGTGGACCATTGTGCTGCGATGGCTGTTGCGGTGAATACGCAGGATGAATTGATCGAGCAGATGCACTGGTTCTCGGAAGAGGTGATGCCGCACGTCGACTAGCGTGCGATCCGACCTGCATCGCAGGCAATACGGGAGCGCAAGATACTTTCGCCCAATCAGACTTCTCTTTCCGATATCGAGACGCCGGCGCTCGTCATCGATGGCGCCGCCTTGCAACGGAACATCGAGGGGATGGCCGCGTGGGCCAAGCAGGCGGGCATCGGATTGCGGCCGCACGCCAAAACGCACAAGTCCGCGCAAATAGCCAGGCTACAAAAGAAGGCAGGGGCAACGGGTATTGCCTGCGCCACGGTTGCGGAAGCGGAATTGCTGGCTTCCTCCGGGATCGACGGCCTTTTGCTGACGGCGCCGCAAATGGGAGAGGGCAAGTTCGCCCGCATCGCCCAAATCAATAACGCGCACGATATTGCTGTCGTCGTTGATCACTACAGGCAAGTTGAAGGCCTCGCCGCCAGTCTTAACATGGGCAACAAAGCATTGTCCGTGCTCGTCGACGTCGACGTCGGCCAGGCGCGTACAGGAACTACTGACATCGCCGAGGGCGTTCGGCTCGCGCAATCAATTGCGGCGTCGAGCAGATTGAGATTTGCCGGCTGCCAGGGCTATGCCGGTCACGCCCAACATATTGCGCGCCCGGACGAAAGGAACGCCGCGGCAGATAAAGCCGCTGACATTTTACGCCGGTTCGTCACGGCATTGTCGGAAGCGGGGCTCGACTGTCGAGTCATCAGCGGCAGCGGCACCGGGACCTATCGAAGAGATGCCGCAGGTCCGTACAACGAGCTTCAGGCCGGTTCCTATGTCTTCATGGATTCCGATTACGCCCGAATTGTAGATGAGAACGGTGCCGGGCCAAGCTTTGAGCCAAGCCTGTTTGTTCTGGCAACTGTGGTGTCGGTCAATCGCGCCGGCCAGGTTACAGTCGACGCCGGCACCAAGGCGCTTGCAACCAATGGCCCGCCGCCTTGCAATCTAATCGGCGCGCCCGCAGGCAGCAGCTACAGGTTTGCGGGTGACGAGCACGGAATTATCGTCGTGCCGTCGGGAAAAAATCCGCCGCGGATTGGTGACCGCCTGCTGATCGGAGCAACGCATTGCGATCCGACCGTCAACTTGCATGCGCGCTATCACGTGATCGATGCCGGTCATGTTGAAACTTGGCCAATCGGCGCGCGCTACGGCGAATGACCGCGTGGACAATCCATTGATGCGCAAAAGAATAGCCGGCATCCAGCATGCCGGCTATTTTTGCGCCTCCGCAGCTTCCTATTGCTTCGGAATCTTGGCCGCCTTGATTGCCGCCTCCCAGCGCGGGCGCTCGCTTTTGAGAAATTCCGCCGTTTGCTCCGACGTGCCGCCGACGGGCTCCGAGCCGAACGAACGCATGGTTTCGGCCACCTTGGGAATGTGGACGATCCGATCGCACTCTTTGCTAAGGATGTCGACGGCCTCTTTTGGCGTCTTCGCCGGCACGGCGAGGACATTCCACGAGCTCAATTCGTATCCCTTCAAGACAGTCGCGATCGGCGGCACCCCGGGCAGCAGTGCGACCGGCTCTTTCGTCGAAACGCCGAGCGCAATAAGTTTGCCTGACTGAATAAACGGCAGAATTGGACCGAGATTGTCGATTGTGAAGGCGACTCGTCCGGCCACAAGATCAGGCAAGGATTGCGACGTGCCTTTGTAGGGAACCGAGACCATGTTGAGGCCGGCCATCTCCGCGAACAAAGCGGCGGACAGGTGACTGGTCGCGCCGATGCCGGCTATTGCATATTCAATCTTGCCGGGATTTGCCTTCGCTTTGTCGATCAATTCCTGAATCGTTTTCACGCCTACGGACGGGTGGACAACGAGCACGTTTGGAAAACGTGCCGCAAGACATACCGGCGCAAATGCCGTGTCCGGATTGTAGGGCAGGGTATTGTAGATGAACTGGTTGACGACAAAGGATGCCGGGGCATTCAGCAGCATGGTGTAGCCGTCCGGTTCGCTATTGGCGACAGAGCCGGCGCCGATATTCGTCCCCGCACCGGGACGATTGACGACGGTCACCGACTGCTTGAATGAATCCTGCATGTGCTCGGCAAGCAGTCGCGCGATGGTGTCCGTGTTCCCGCCGGCGGTGAACGGGACCACGATCTGCATTGGACGACTGGGGAAGTTCGAAGCCGCGGAGGGTGACCCGGCCAGAAGCAAGGTCGCGAAAAACGCAAGTACTGCTTTATTTGGCATGATTGATCCTCCCTTTTTATGCGTCCATGCGGCCGTTGGGCGATATCGCGCGCAGTCCATTGAGCAATGGCGTTTTCGGCGCTGCCACCGAAGAGGCAACACAAAAGCAACTGCGCCGGGCAATTTCAGCCGCGACAGCGGTTCGGCGACGCCCGCCCTTGGTGAGTTCGTCGCGATCAATCGCAGACTGGTCGACGGCCGCTTGCGTCACCGGGGCAAATCCACGCATGTGCCAGTATGCGGCACATTGTTCTAATTATGCTCGCATTGTGAATCTGGACTGTCAATTCAGGCCGTTCTGCAACCGAAGCAGGAACGCATGTCTTTGAAGTGCGATAGCCGCTATTGCGGTTTGGCAGCCAGCCGGCGCCGAGTCGTCGAGGATTGCTGAGCAAGGCTCACGGCAGGCGCGCCGAGCTTTCGCGACGCATTGCGCGCGGCCTCGATCACCTGCCGCGCTATTGCGGAGCGGTCGTTGGCCTTCATGGTCAGAGTTGGAACAGCGCCGCTAATCACCGCAATCGCGGTACCGCCTACATCGCGCACCACAGCGCCGGCGGAAAAAAAGCCCTGCCTGTTTTCCTCCTCGCTTGTCGCATAACCCAGGCGGCGGACCGTCTCTATTTCCTTGATCAGTTGCGGCAGCGTCACGGTAGTTCTGGGGGTTAGCCGCGGCAGCGGGCGTGAGCCCAGCAAGGAGCGAATTTCATCATTCGGCAGCTCCGCAAGAAGTGCCTTCCCCATGGCGGTCGAGTGGAGATAGGTCTGTGATCCCGGTCGGTGCGTGATCGCGACCGGACCCTCGCTTTGCACGGTTGCGAGATAAACCAGTGCCTGATGTCGGCGGACGCCCAGGAAACCGGTGATGTGGCGGCTCGCCAACGCATATAATTCCGGCATCACCGCCGAATAAAGGCTGTTTTGCCCAATGAACGCGCTGCCAACCTGGAATGCTCGATACCCGATCTTGTAGCGCAGTGTTCCTTGCGTTTGTTCGAGGAAGCCCGTTTTGGCGAGTGTCTTGATCAATCTCTGTACATTGCTGGGTGCCAACGCGAGTCGCCTTGCGATTTCGCGCACGCCCATCGGTTCGGTACTACCCGCCAGCAGATCAAGAATATCAATCGCACGTGTGACTGACTGGTTTTCGCCACTGGGTATTGCGTTGCGGGCCATGCGAAAGCCTATTGCGCGACCACTGCGCACCCGAGGATCAGGCACGATCTGTGCACTTGCTTGACACTCTGCGACATGGCCGATTTACTCAAAAACTGAAACAATGTGCCGATATTTAGTACACCGGACACACCCGATCAATTCCCGAATCTTCGTCATAGGCCGATTTGAAAATGGCAGCAGTTGTTGGGCTTCAATGCTTGCGCTGCGGCTCTCGCTATGACCGAGGGCACTATGCGCAGGACTGTGAGAAATGCCGGTCCCAGGCGCCCAGCAATCTCGTCATTGAGTATGACGCCTCATTCGCGGCGCGGCGCGCAAAGCCCAGTCGCGAGGATGGAAGCGGGTTGTGGCGCTATGCCGACTTGCTGCCGGTTGCAAAAAACGATGCCGTCACTCTCGGCGAAGGGGGTTCCCCACTTCATCGGCTGAGCAGAATCGGAAAGCACCTTGGTCTGGAAGCCTTGTTCGGCAAGGACGAAACCAGGAACCCAACCTGGTCTTTTAAGGACCGCTTGGCCTGCGTCGCGGTTTCAGCTGCAAAACAAATCGGGGCTCCTGCTATCGTATCAAGTTCAACCGGCAACGCGGGGGCTGCGTCCGCTGCCTATGCGGCCAAGGCCGGCTTGCCGTGCGTCGTCTTCACCGCCAAAGGCGTTGCCGGTCCGCTGATCACGCAAATGCGCGTCTATGGAGCGACCATTATCGAGACCGCGACCAAGGCGGATCGTTGGCCGCTGATGCAGCGTGCCGTGCGGGAATTTGGCTGGTTCCCCACATCACCGTTCTTTGGCCCCGCAGTTGGGAGCAATCCTTTCGGCATCGAAGGATACAAGACGCTGGCGTACGAGATTGTCGAACAGATGGAATGGCAGGTGCCGGACTGTTGCGTGCTGCCCGTGTGTTACGGCGACGCATTGTTGGGGATGTGGCGCGGTTTTGAGGAAATGCGAAGCTTCGGCTGGACCAATCGCGTTCCAAAGATGATGGCGGCAGAGATCTATGGCTCGCTCGGGGCCGCGCTCGAAAGCGGCGGTGACGCACTCCCCGACATGCCGCAGACGCACGATACGGTAGCCAAGTCGACGAGCGCAACGCAGAGTACATTCCAGGCGCTACATGTCCTGCGATGCTCCGGAGGATACGCAATAACGGTCAGCAACGAATCGATTTTGCAATGGCAGCAGGTTCTGGCGAGGGCCGAAGGCCTTTACGTCGAGCCAGCATCTGCCGGGGTGTTTGCCGCTATCGCACAACTGAAGGGTAGTGGGCACATCAAGGGCAATGACACGATCGTTGCGCTACTGACGGCGAGCGGGTTGAAAGATCCGGATGCCACTGCTGGCGTGCAGAGCCGGTTGCCGGCGATGTCTGCCAATGTTGAAGACGCATTTTTGCAACTTAAAGCGCTGAAGCTCCCGAGATAACGTTTGGGCAAATTACTGCACGTCGTCTTTAACTTGATGCTCAAGTCCGCAACTTGATGCTCAAGACCGCGCAAGTGAAGGCCAACAAACGCGAAAACAGCCCAAATGCCGGTCAGTCCGCCGAGACTCATGTAGGGGCGAACGACCGCTGCCGCAGCGGGTGAATAAGCCCGCCTAATTTATTGAGTGCCGGCACCCGCGTCCGGCGCCGCCACCGCTGCTGTCGTATTTTTGAATTGGCCTGGCTGCTCGGCAAAAGCCTCGCCCGGACTTGGCTTCGGCGGGGCAACCTTTTTTCTTTTTGCTGCGCGGTGACGGACGGCGCCCCGCGTTTGGCTAGGTTTGGTTGTGACGCTTGGTGGTGGTTCGGACCGCTCGATGGTTGCTTCCGGTTTCGGCGGTGCAGCGGCCCCACTGTCGACGGATGGCTCCGATATCGGCTCGTTGGCCGGTGCCGGAGCGGAGACCACGGTCGTCTTCCCATTAATCGTGCTCGTCGTCAGGCCGCTGAAGGCCGACGCATTTTGCTCCAGCCTTTCCTGCCGCTGCTTCAGTGTGGAAACCGCGAGTTCCTCTTCGAGCCGCTTCTCATCTACCAACTTGACCACGCGGTCGACCTGCCTGCGCAATTCTTCGTAGGTAACCTGCTTCCGCCCGATGAGGTAGGCGAAATAGTTGCTTGTTGCGATGACCGAGACCGCGGCAACCCCCAGCAGAATCGACCTGACGATTGTACCGACGGCTTCAGCTCGCGACGGCCGATTGCTCCCGGCCTGCGGCGGCTGGGCGCGACGTGTCTGACGAGTGCGTACCGGGGAAGAAGGCGACATGCATGCGCTCCGGTCCGGTTTGACATATGCCGAGCCCGATTCGCTGTGCTGTGTCAAAGGAAAGATCGCGGCAACTCGTCGCAACGCTGATTCGTGAGAATGCACCCGCGTGTGCGAGCCGGTTCCATCAACGAAGTCGGCAGAAGCGCCACCTGATCGGCCCGACAAGAATCTTTATATCAGTGATATCCCACATCACTGCGCACCTTGCCGCGGAACACCCAATACGACCACGCGGTATACATTAAAATAATGGGCACCAGCAAAAGTGTTCCGATCAGCAGGAAGGCCTGCGTGCTCTGAGAGGAAGCCGACTCCCACAGCGTGTAATGAAATGGCACGACCATCGGCCACAAGCTGATGGCGATGCCGATGAAGGACATCAGGAAGAGCCCGACGGCTCCCAGGAATGGCGTCAATTCGTGACGATGCATCAGTGCATGCCATTCGCCAATGGCCAGCAGCGCAGTGATGATCGGCACAGGTGAAAGAAAAACGATGCTCGGCCAGGAGAACCAGCGTCGTGCGATGTCCGCATTGGCGAGCGGCGTCCAGATACTAACGGCCAGGATTGCGACGAGAACCGCCACCAGGCAGATGCGCGCCGCGCGTCGTGCCCAATCTTGCAATTGGCCTTCGGTCTTCAAAATCAGCCAGCCGGCGCCGAGCAGTCCATAGCCGAACATCAATGCGACCCCGGTGAGCAGCGCAAATGGCGTCACCCAATCGAAAGAACTTCCGGCGAAGTGCCGGCCGTCGACCTGGAATCCCTGGATAAAGGTGCCGAGTACGACACCCTGACTAAACGTCGCCACCGCCGAGCCGCCGGCAAAGGCACGATCCCAGAAGCGCCGCAGTCCCGCATGTTTGAAGCGGAATTCAAAAGCCACGCCGCGAAAGACGAGCCCCAACAGCATAATCAGAATCGGAAAATAGACTGCGGGAATGATAATCGCGAAGGCGAGGGGAAAAGCTGCCAGCAAGCCGAGACCGCCGAACACGAGCCATGTCTCGTTGCCATCCCAGATGGGCGCAATCGAATTCATGACGATGCTGCGATCGGAATCGTCCCGCACAAACCCGTACAGAATGCCGACGCCAAGGTCGAAACCATCGAATACGACATAGTAAAACACGGCCAGGCCAAGGAGGATCGTCCAAATCGGCACCAAATCGAGGACCATCGCATCCTCCCGATCAAGAACCCAAGGCCGTGCGCGCGGCATTTTCGAACGGACGCTTGGCCAAGCCGCTTTCAACCCTTTCCGCCTCGAGATCATGCTGCTCTGGTCCCCGCCGTACGAGCGCAGCCATGAATCCGATTCCGGTCGGGAACATGATCAAGTACACAATCACATAAAGTGCGAGCGAGAGTGTCACGTCAGCCGCTGTCAGCGACGGAGTAACCGACTCCGTGGTACGCAGAAGGCCGTAAACAGTCCACGGTTGCCGGCCGACTTCCGTTGTTATCCAGCCGGCGATGACGGCGACAAATCCCAGCGGCGCCACCCACGGACAAAGCCGCAAGAACCAGGTCGAATCCCAAAGCCTTCCGCGCAGCAGAAGGACCATGCCGGCGATCGCCACAACCAACATGATGACTCCAATGCCGACCATGATCCGGAAAGCGAAAAATGGAAGCGCAACCGGGGGACGCTCATTCTCTGGCCATTCTTTGAGGCCTTTGACTGCGCCATCCCATGAATGGGTAAGGATGAGGCTGCCCAGATGCGGAATCTCGATCGGATAGCGCATGGTCGCTGCGTGATCGTCGGGAATGCCAAACAATTTCAGCGTCGCAGGCTGTTCGGTCTCATAGAGTCCTTCAATCGCGGCAAGCTTTGCGGGTTGGTATTCGAGCGTGTTAAGTCCGTGCTGATCACCCAAAAATATCTGCAGCGGGACAATGATAATCAGAAGCCCGAGCGCCATGCGGATCATCATCCGCGAATCCTCGATCGCCCGGTTGCGGCGCAAAAGCCACGCTCCCACTCCCATGACGACGAATGCCGTGGTGATGTAGAAGGCGGTTACGTTGTGCAAGAGACGATAAGGGAACGACGGATTGAAGACGATTGCGAGCCAGTCGGCTGGCACAAATCGACCATCGACAAAATTGTACCCTTGCGGGGTTTGCATCCAGGAGTTCGTGGAAAGAATCCAGAATGAAGAGAGCAACGTTCCAAAGGCCACCATAAGCGCTGCAAAAAAGTGTGCCCAGGTTGGGACCAAGCGCCTTCCGAACAGCAAAATGCCCAGGAAAGTGGATTCCAAAAAGAACGCCATCAGTCCTTCATAGGCCATCATGGGCGAGAGCACGTCCGCGGTGGCGTCTGTAAAACGGCTCCAGTTCGTACCAAATTGAAACGGCATGATGACGCCGGAGGCGACGCCCATCGCAAACGAGACAGCGAAAATCTTGGTCCAGAATCCGGAAATGCGAAACCAGATGTCGCGTCCGGAAAAGAAATAAAGACCTTCAAGCACCGCGATATAAGAGGCGAGCCCGACGGTGAATGCTGGAAGCAGAATATGCCACGCAATGACCCATGACCATTGCAGCCGTGAGAGCATGACCGCATCAAATGTCATGTGACCTCCAGGGTGCTACGACAAACCTTGACTCGCGTCGGGCAGATATACAAGCGCCGGAGGCATACGTTGAAAGCCCGATGATCGGGTTTTGTCCGGGCACCGTGTGGAGGCCGGGTTCAGCGGTGCAATTCCGCCCCAAGCAAAGTAGGGATCCAGACTCATGAAATTACATACGCACGAAATCACCCGCACGCGGGTGCCTCGAAGATCGTCGGAAACCGTGGCCGACAATGACAAACGAAATTGGGGACTTTGGTTTCCAAAATTACAAAGTATGGAAAGGTTTGGACATATCGCCGCATTTGCTTCGGACATCAGCGGCATCGACGACGGCAATTGAAAAGAGCGCACAAAATCTATGTGACTACCTGAAATGCCAGTTCCGTAGCCGATATCACGATGCTGTTCTTTCTCTGCGAATCAAATCAGCCGCCCGTTCTGCGATCATCATCGTCGGCAGGTTGGTGTTGGCACTGGGGATGCGCGGCATCACGGAGGCGTCGATGACACGCAAGTTTGTGACTCCGCGAACCCGGCACGAGGGGTCGACGACGGCCGTCAGGTTGTCGACTCGTCCCATTGAACATGTGCCGACCGGATGCGCCATCGGCGCAGCCGCATCGAGCAGCTCCTGATCGCTCAATTCGTGACGTTTTTGCCTATTGGCAAACCAGCGGCCGGGCCGGATAGCTTTCCCGACGATCTGGCGACTGACGACTGATGGCGCGTTCAATACAGCCTTTGTGGCGATGGCCAGAATGCTACCCGCCACACCGGGCCGATTGAATTGTTGCAGGGACATGACCGGTGGCAGAAGAAATGCGTCATTATAAGCTGCTGCAACCCCCGGAGCGCACAAAAGGCTTTCAGCAAATCGCGCCGCCAGCAGCATACGGGGTGCATCACGCGGGTCCTCAAAAAATTGGAATTCGATCCGCGGCGAAGTGTCCGTCTGCGCGCTCCTCAATGAAACCACTCCGCGCGAATAGGGCGCGTAAAGCGCGCACCCGACCATCGCAACATCGGGACCATAATTGCGTGGACTGACGCGTCCGATCACGAACAGCAATAAATCCGCCGCAGGTGCTCCCGGCTGGCCGGAAGACATGCGTGCGCCGGCAATCGCAAACCTTCGCAATCCGTTTTGCAGTCGCGATCGGCGGGGCAGTGTAGTGGCAAAATGGAGGTAAGGATGATTTTGTAGATTGCGTCCGACACCGGGCCGATGGAGCCTCGGTGCAATACCGATCCTCTGCAGTTCATCGGCCGGACCGATACCGGCACGAAGCAGTATTGCGGGTGAATGGATTGCGCCGGCGCACAGGATAATCTGGCGTGCGTCGATTTTGACGATGCTGCCGGCGTGTTCGATGCTGGCGCCGCAGGCTCGCAGCCCGTCGAAATGCAATGCGGTCACGCGCGCGTTTGCCATGATTTTCAGATTCGGGCGGCGCCGCACCGCATCGGTCAGATAGGCGCATGCGCTGGACGCGCGCGTGGTCATATCCTGACTGAGCGGCATCGGGAAAAAGCCTTCACCCGGATTTTCGTTGATATCTTCAACGAGCGGCAAATTACGCTCTGCAACCGCTCGTTCGATGGCAGAAACAAATCCGGGCCATTCGTGTCGCGGCAGGCGCCGGATAGGATAGGGGCCGCGTGCAGTCTGGCTCTGATCGCGATCGAAGTCGTTTTCGAGCTTGCGGTAATAGGGGAGCACGTCAGTCCAGCCCCAACCTTCGGCACCGGCCGCAGCCCACGCGTCGAAATCAGATGGCAGCCCACGCAATGCCCACAGGCCCATAACGCTCGAGCCACCGCCCATGACGCGTGCTTGCGGAAACGGCATGGGCGGGCGGCCGGATGAGCGCGCGGCTTTCAGGCCGGGCCAGAAATAATCGGGATTGAGCGAGGAGGCGGGAAATGTGTCCGCGATATCGGTGGGCACCGCATCCGGCGGTGTGTCGCGTCCCGCCTCTACCAGCAGGACACGCGTTGCAGCATCCTCGGATAGCCGAGCGGCGACGACCGCTCCAGCACTGCCGCCGCCGATGACGAGGAAATCCGGACTGTCCATGAAATGCCGCGGATGAAGACGAAGCGGAGAGAGCCAATCAGCTTGATGTCATTCGATCAAGCCTTCCGCTTTCGTCGGGATTGTCTACTCCTTGCGCGTCCCCTGGAATTTTGGCGTTTGAATGCTGCAACAAATCTCGGCTTCATGGCCCTCCACCTGCCGCTCGCGACCCGTTCATCAACGGCCTGGCGAATAAGTCGGATCAATTCTTGCACCGCTGGAGCGTGCGCTCGCACGCGGTTTACCCCGAGCTCCCAGGTGATCGTGAGATCCCGAATGGGCGCGCCGCTAAGTTGTCCGGTCTCGATTTCCTTCTGAACGGCGCAATAGGGCGCGATGGTGTAGCCAATTCCGCGCTGCACGAGATCGTGCGTCAACGGCTGCCCTTCCACTTCGAGAAAGGGACGAAAAGCACAATGCTCACGGGCGAGCGCGCGCTCAACCATGATCCGCAGCTGATTGCGCCGAGAAATAAGTATGATCGGAACGTCCGCGAGCTCCTTGATAGAAATCGGCTTGCTTTCATGAAGGCCGGCATTGGCCGCGCCGATCAGATAGACATTTTCGCTGGCCAGCGGTGTGACACCAAAATTGTCGAGCTTGCGTGAGCCGCCGAACAGGATCGCGACGTCGAGTTGACGCGCCTGCAACATTTCCTCGATGACGTGCACGAAGGCCTCATGAACTTTGAGATAGACGTCAGGAAAAGCCGTGTGATAGGCGGCGATCAAATCGCTTGAAAAAACGGCGCGCATCGCGGTCGGCAGCCCCAACGACACGGCGCCGCTCGGCTTTTCCAGCGCCGTCGACATCGCAACGCGTGCGCGTGAAACTTCCGCGAGAATCCGCTCTGCGTGCTCGCGCAGTTGCTCTCCCGCTTCGGTAAGAGTCACGCCGCGATGATGGCGCAGGAAAAGCTTGACGCCGAATTCCTCTTCGAGGAGAGCGATCTGTCGCGTCAAGGCAGGCTGGGCGATGTTCACCACGCCGGCAGCGCCCTTCAGGCTGCCGGTCTCGGCGACGCTGAGAAAATTGGATAGCGCGCGAAAATTCATGGCCGCAAGCTTTTCGAAAATATACCGGAATGATATCGCATCCATCAATAATATATATTTTCGTTAGAGCTTATGGTCCGCTAGCCTTTGGACGAAAGGATAGGGAGGGTGGCGTTGGCGGACAAACAGCAGCTTCTGCTTGTCCCGGGTTTGATTTGCGACGCAGCGGTCTGGGAATTTCAGATCGCGCATCTCTCCGAGGTTGCCGAGATCAGCGTCCCTCCTGTTACGCGTGGCGATACCATGGCCGAGATGGCGCGTATCGTCCTCGACCGCGCGCCGGCGAGCTTCGCGCTGGCAGGGTTCTCGATGGGCGGCTATGTGGCGCTGGAAATGCTTCGCCAGGCGCCCCAACGCATTACCAAGCTCGCTTTGCTCGATACCTCGGCGCGCGATGACTCGCCGAAGAAAGCCGAGTGGCGCCGTAGCGTTATAGCCGCCTGCAAGCGTGGCGAATTTACTGACGTGATCGAAGGCATGATGCCGATCCTGCTGCACGCAAATCAGAGAAGCGGACCCTTGCCGGAGTTCGTGCGCACGATGGCTAATCGCGTTGGTAGCGAGGTTTACCTGCGCAGGCAGTACGCGATCGATTCACGTCAGGATTCACGCGATCTTCTCCGCGCATACCCCGGGCCGGTGCGTGCGATTTGTGGTCGCCAGGATGGTATGAGCACGATCGAGGAGCACGAAGAAATCGCGGCACTGGCAAAATACGGGCGCTGCTCAATCATTGAAGATTGCGGCCATATGACAATTCTCGAACGTCCACATGCTGCAACGGCCTTGCTGCGCGATTGGCTGCTCTACAATTGAGGTAAACCGTGGCGTATCGTCTGGCAGTTGATATTGGAGGTACTTTCGTCGACGCGGTTCTCTTCGATGTACGCGACGGAGACTGGCGGCTCGAGAAAAGCTTTACTACGGCGAGCAATGCAGCCGCCGGGGTTAATGATGCGATCAAGCGCCTCGGTATAGATGGCGCCGAGCTCGATTCATTCATTCACGGCACCACGCTCGGCCTCAACACGGTACTTGAGCACAAAGGGGCCGTTACCGGCATCATCACCAATGCGGGGTTCGAGGACATCTTCGAGATGGGCCGTTACAACCGCGACCGCGCGCAAATGTATTCGCTCGAATACGATATGCGCCCGCCGCTCGTGCCTAAGCGCATGCGGCTCGGCGTTCCCTGCCGCATGAATGCTGCGGGTGAGGAGCTGGTCCCGCTTGACGAAGAAGCTGTTCGGCGCGCGGCGCGTGAACTGATCGAGAAATGGAAGGTACAGACCATTGCGGTCTGCTATCTGCACAGCTATCGCAATCCTTTGCATGAGCAGCGCACGCGCGACATCATCCGCGCAGAATGGCCCGATCTGTCGGTCTCGATTTCGAGCGACATTGTGCGCGAATATCGGGAGTACGAGCGTTCAGCGACCACCGTCGTCAATGCATATATTCAGCCGATCTTTCGTCGCTATATTGGAGCGCTCGAAAGCTCGATAGTTGAGCAAGGCTTCAAAGGCTCATTCTACATCACACGTTCCGGGGGCGGCGCGTTGCTTGCTCGCGACTCGGTCGCAACTCCGGTGCATACGATTTTTTCCGGCCCTGCTGGCGGGCTGATTGGCACGTCGCGGCTGAGCGAGATCATCGGCCGCTCCGACATCATCGCGGTCGATATCGGTGGCACCAGCACCGATGCCTGCGTGGTGCGTGGCGGGGTGCCCACGCTCAAGTATCAGGCAGAACTGGAAAAGCTGCCGCTGATGATACCGGCTTACAATATTTCCACGATTGGGGCAGGGGGTGGCAGTATCGCACGCGTCGAAGGCGGATTGCTGAAGGTTGGGCCGCAGTCGGCGGGCGCCGATCCAGGGCCGATCTGCTATGGCCGAGGGGGCGAGCAGCCGACCTTTACTGACGCCGCCGTCGAGCTCGGCTACATCGATCCCGACAATTTCCTCGGCGGTGAAGTGAAGCTCGATGCCGCCGCGGCGCGCGCGGGCATCGTTAAGCAGGTCGCTGATCCGCTCGGCTTGACATCCACCGAAGCTGCGCGGGGCATATTTGATGTTCTCCTTGCGCGCACGGTGAGCGCCATCCGCGAGATCACGGTGCAGGAGGGTTACGATCCGCGCGAGTTCGCCATGCTTGCCTACGGTGGCGCAGGTCCGATGTTCGTCCCGCTGGTGGCGCGCGAGATGGGTGTGCGCGAGGTGATCGTACCGCAGGCTCCCGCAGGTTTTTCCGCATGGGGCATGTTGACGACCGATCTCATGCAGGAATATTCGGAAACTCTGGTTGGCCTGCTTGCGCATGTCGGGATGGAGAACGTACATGCGTTGGCACGGCGGCTGAGCCGGCAGGCGGACGAGGCTCTGGCCACAGGCGGCTTTGCCGCGGCCAACCGCAAGTTCGAATGGGCTGTATCGCTTCGCTATTTCGGACAGGAACACACGCTCGACACGCCGCTGAAAGAGGGCGACGACATTGAGAGCCTGTGCCGTCGCTTCGACGCCCTGCACAAGCAGCGTTACGGCCACGTGATGACCGATCCGGTACAACTTGTACACGTGCGTGTACGGGGCATCGGCCTCACGCCGCGGCCGCACTTGAAAACGATTCCGCGCAGCGACCGGGTTACACCGGTCGCGCGCGCCCGCCGCAAGGCGTTTTGCTTTGCAAAGCGGGACCTCGTGGATTTCTCGGTTTACGATCGCGACGGTCTTCTCGACGGCGATGTCGTGCCAGGACCGGCCATCATCGAGGAAAACACGACAACACTGGTGTTCTTTTCCGACCAGCGCGCGACGCTCGACAAATATGGTCACCTGTTTATCACGCGGACAACGCCATCATGAGCAGACGCAATGTACCTGTGACCGACCCGGCCACGGCGGAAGTCATCCGTCACTATCTTGCGTCCGCTGCGACCGAGATGGAGCGCACGCTGGTGCGTACCGCGTATTCGACCATCATCTACGAGATCAACGATTTCGGCCTGTCGATCTTCGATCGCAATCTGAATTTGCTTGCGGATGCGACCGGGCTGCCGCTGTTTCTGGGCGCAAATGAGTATGCAATCCGGCAAGTTCTCAAACATTGCCAATGCGGACCACTGGAGGCGGGCGACGTTTTGTATATGAACGTGCCCTACTGGAGCGGCGCCCATACCAACGACGGCGTTTTGGTGTCGCCGGTCTTCGTGGACGGCGCAATTGCCGCATACACCGTCGTGCGTGCGCATTGGACGGACATGGGCGGCAAGGATCCCGGCTACATCCTCGACTCGACGACAGTGCACCAGGAAGGCGTGATGATTCCCGGTGAGAAGATCGTGCGGCGCGGCGAGCCCAATGAGGAGCTGCTGCGGATCATTCGAGTAAATTCGCGCGCGCCGGAAACCGTGATGGGCGACTTCAATGCGGAAGTCGCCTGCCTGCGCACCGGCGTCGCACGCATCGGGGAACTATACGAGAAGTACGGTACGGAGACGGTCGAAGCCTCGATCGAGCGCATCCTTGCCGCCGGTGAGGAGCAGGCGCGCGCGGCGGTGCGCGCCATGCCTGACGGGGAGTGGGAAGCGGAAGACTGGATGGATAACGACGGGGTGAACGACGACCTTGTGCGCGTGCATGTTCGAGTTGTCATTGACGACGACAACATGACAATCGACTACTCCGGTTCGAGCCAGAAGGTCGACGGTCCGATCAATCTCAGCCTCGGCATGGCCCGTTCGGCGGCACGTATCTGCTTCAAGAGCCTGACCACACCGAACGAGCCTTCCAATGGAGGCCAGTTTCGTCCTCTCAATGTTGTCGCGCCCGAAGGCAACCTGTTCAACGCGACCTATCCCTCGCCAGTCTTCACCATTTGGGCCGGCGTGAGCGCGGTCGAGACGATATACAAGGCACTCGCGCAAGCGGTGCCCGACAAAATGTGGGCCGGCTCCGGCGGAGATCTCGGCGATCCCGGGTTCTACGGCAAAGAGCCCTACACTGGCCGTCAAATCTGGCACCAAACCAATGCGGGCGTGGGCTGGGGAGCGCGCATCGATCGCGACGGCATCAATACGACTCAGCACGTGTCGATGTGTACCGTGAAGAATATTCCCGTCGAAGTCGTGGAGGCGCGGCTGCCAGTGATGGTCGACCGGGCCGGATTTCGACAGGACTCCGGTGGGCCCGGCCGTTTTCGCGGCGGGCTCGGCTCAGTGCGAGACTATCGCTTCCTCGCGCCGTTCGGAGCGCTGACGATCCTGAAGAAGTCGCGCACTCCGGGTTGGGGTCTTGCCGGCGGCAAACCGGGCCCCATGAACTTGAGTATCCTTATACCCAATACCGAGCGACCGGATTGGAAGGAGCACTTCGATCGCGACATCATTTCGTACGCGGATAATGCGTATCTCTACGACGACAAGCCGGAGTCCGTCCTCTATTGCGGCATGTTCCGTGGCGAGTTCGGTCCGGGTGATGTGATTTCCTATCTCGCGGACGGCGGCGGCGGTTACGGTGATCCGTTCACGCGAGATCCCGAACGCGTGCGAACGGATGTCATCGACGGCTATGTCAGCAAGGCGGCTGCCGAGCGGGAATATGGCGTCGTGCTCGACGATAAATTCGAAATCGACTGGGATGCTACCAAGCGTCTGCGATCGGCACCTCGGCCCGCTCACAACGAACCGCCGATCAAGCAGCCACCTCCCAGGAAATCCAGACGCCGCTAGTGGATCAAACACGAAGCAGCCACCGAGAGCACGTCATGGCCGAACTTTTTCCGGCGATTTCGCTTAGGGACGCACCGTGCCCCGTTAAGCCGGATGCGCTGGACAATCCCAAGTTGCTGTGCAGTTCGCGCTGGACCCCCGCGTGCGCGGGGCGGCGGAGAGTCTGCGGGCAGGAGAGAGAAAGGAATACTCCAACTTGTATCGATCGCAGTCGGTTCTTCGTTGCCTCAAAGTGTCAGTCTAGCTTGCAAACAACAGTTCTGTCTGCAAAGGTTGGAAATCGAAAATGCAAACGGTTCGGCGGCGTAGTCAATGCGGTTGAAGGATAAAGTCGCCGTTATCACCGGTGCTGGCCGGGGCATCGGACGTGATATCGCCCTCGCTTATGCCCGCGAAGGCGCGCACGTTGTGATCAACGATGTCGATCCGACCACCTGCGAGGCCACAGCGCGAGACACGGCCGAGATTGGCAGCAAGAGTCTTGCAGTTGTTGCGAACGTGGCGGACAGGGCTGACGTCAATCGATTGATAGAAACCACTGTGCGGGAACGCGGGCGTGTAGACATCGTCGTCAACAATGCGATGCGCATCGTTCCAGGCAAGCTCGAAGAGCTTCCTGAAGCAGCCTGGGACACCACCATGAACATCGGACTGAAGGGTGCCTTCTTGGTGAGCCAGGCGGCCGCTCGGCACATGATCAGGCAACGCTCGGGATGTTTTGTGAATATTGCCTCCATCGCTGGTCTGTTTCCGTACAACTGGGCAGGCGCTTACAGCGTCGTAAAGGCCGGGCTGCTGATGTTGACCAAGCTGCAGGCGATGGAGTGGGCGCCCTATGGAATCCGCGCCAACGCAATCACGCCGGGCTACATTCGGACGCCGGGAACAGAAGCGATGTACGCCGACCCCGAGATCTATGAAGGACGCCGCAAGGGAGTTCCCATGGGCAGGGTCGGGTCGGGGGAAGATGTCACGGGCGTGGCAATATTTCTGGCATCATCCGACGCGCAGTACACAACGGGAAGCGTCGTTGGCGCTGATGGCGGACAAGCGGTTGGATATTTTCTGACCGTCCCCGGTCGTCGGTTCTCCGGGGGACGCATAGACTAATCTTCGCGCTGTAATTCAGGGGGAGACCATGAAACGGCTATTCGCAACAGTTCTGTCGCTTGCCGTCGGGTTAGGTGTGGCAAAGGCGGCAGACGAGCCAATAAAGCGGCCTGAGCGGCCGGCCAAGAGCTATCGCATCGGGGTGCTCGAGCCGAACATGGCCATTCCGCACTTCGTGGCTCAGGCTTATGGCTTCGCCGATGAGGCCGAAAAGCTCGGTGCCAAGGTCATCATGTACGATGCTGGAGAGCATAAGAACATCGCGAGACAGGTCTCACAAATGGAAGACCTGATTGCGAACAAGGTGGACGTGATTTGCATCGTTCCTGGCACAAACGTTACCGCCGTTGCCCAGATCGATGATGCGATTGCCAAAGGCATTCCGGTCGTCAACGTGAATATCATGAGCGAGAATCCAAAGGTCCTCGGCCGGATCCGTTCCGACGATTACGAAATGGGCACGTTGCAGGGTGAGTTCATCGTCAAGGCACTGAACGGGACCGGCAACGTCGTCATGATGTCGGGAGTGAGCGGAAACAGCGCTTTCATCAACAGGGCCAAAGGATTTCGCGACTTCGTTGCCAAGCATCCCGGGATCAAGATTCTCTCCGAGCAATGGACGCCGAATGCAACGGATCGTGGCCTGAAGCTCATGGAAGACTGGACGCAGACCTTCCCGAAGATCGATGCCGTGTATTCGGGTGCGGATCGGCTCGCTATTGGAGCCGCTCAGGTGCTGCTTGCGCAGGGCAAGAAGCCGGGCGACGTCATCGTGACCACCGTTGACTACAATGACGATACGGAACGTCTCGTTCGTCAGGGCTGGATTTCTGCGGCAATGGCACAGACGCCCGTCACCATGGGCCGGTGGGGCATCAGGGTTGCAATGCTTGCATTGGCCAAGCAGCCGATCCCGGAAAAGCTGTTCACGCCCACCTACGTCATCACCAAAGAGAATGCGGATCAGGTTGATATCGGAGCGATCCGTCAGCCGAAAGGGTGGAAGCCGCCACTATAGCAGCGCACGATGACACTCGAAACGTTCGGCCTCTCGCGCACGAAATATATCCAGCTGCGCGAGGGCCTGGGAGCGTGGGCGCTCAACAGAAACTGGTCCAGCCTGGGGCTCATTGCAGTTATACTCGGGCTTGCGATCTTTTTTTCGCTACTCAATCCAAATTTCTATAGCGAAACGAACCTTCGCAACATCTCGCGTCAAACAGCGATTCTGGGCATCGCGGCGTGCGGGCAAACAATGGTTATCCTTTCCGGAGGCTTTGACCTCTCGGTGGGAATGGTCATTGGGCTGATCAGCGTCGTCGGTTCGCTCGCAATGGCAGAGTACGGCTTGTGGTTCGGCCTTCTGGTCGGGCTGCTTGCTGGCGCCATGACGGGCGGTGTCAACGGCCTGCTTGTCGCCAAGGCGGGGTTGCCGCCTTTCGTGGCCACACTCGCGATGTTTTCCGCGGCACGAGGGCTCGCCCTGATCCTGTCGGGCGGATTGCCGATTACCGACCTTCCGCCTGAGTTCACCTATCTTGGCGCGGGACAGATTTTTACATTGCCGGTTCCAGCTGTCATTGCCGGGCTGGTTTTCTTCTTCTCCTGGCTTCTGATGAAGAAGACCCGGTTCGGGCGTTATACTTACGCCATCGGCGGCAACGAGGAGGCGGCGAATTACGCCGGCGTGCCGGTAGCACGTTACAAGATCCTCGTTTGGGGATTGCACGGCCTATTGGTCGGACTGGCAGCGGTCGTTCTGACATCGCGTGCCGTCTCCGGCCACGCCACGCTCGGCGAAGGCATGGAGCTTGAGACGATTGCCGCGACAGTTATCGGCGGGACCGCTCTGGGCCGTGGGCGCGGCGGCATTTTCAACACCTTTCTGGGTGTGGTCGCCATGGGCATCCTGACGAACGGGCTCAATCTCATAAACGTGTCGACCTATTACCAGATGGTCGCAATCGGAGTGATTATCGCCGGCGCCGTTTATGTCGATCAGTTGCGATTCCGAAGGTGAACGGCGATGAGCATCTCGCCTCCCGAGACCAAGTCCACTCAGCCGCGGATAGAAATGCGGGGAATCGAAAAGGCGTTCGGCGCGATCCGCGCATTGAGAGGCGCCAATTTGACTCTATGGCCAAGCGAGGTGCTGGGTCTTGTGGGAGACAACGCGGCCGGCAAATCGACTCTGATGAAGACGCTTACAGGCGTCCATCAACCGGATGCAGGCGAGATCCTGGTCGATGGAAAGCGCGTGGTGTTGAATTCTCCTCGCGAGTCTCGGTCGCTTGGGATCGAGATGATTTATCAGAACCTCGCCCTCGCTCAAAATCTCGACGTGGTTGCAAATGTCTTTCTCGGGCGTGAGGTGACACGCACAGTCATTCCCGGGCTAGTCCGGCAGCTGGATGAAAGACGGATGGAGCGCGAGACACGAAAGCTTCTTAATCGATTACGGATTAACATTGATTCCGTTCGCACAAACGTGGAGCAAATGTCCGGTGGCCAGCAGCAAGCCATTGCCATCGCTCGTGCGGTTGCATTCCAAGCGCGTGTGGTGATCATGGACGAGCCGACGGCCAGTCTTGCCGTCAAGGAAGTTGGAAAAGTATTGGATCTGATCCGGCAACTGCGAGAAGGAGGCGTATCGGTCATCCTGATCAGCCATCGTCTTCAGGACATTTTCACCGTTTGCGACAGGGTGATGGTTCTTCGAAGCGGCGAATGCGTTGCCGAACGACCGATCGGCGACATCAGCATGGATGAAACCGTCAAATACATTGTGGGCGCGGAGGCGGGGAACCTGAGCGCAATTGCGGGGGGACGCTAAGCATTTATCTAGACTAGACCAATGGCAAGCGGCTGCACCAGGGTGACGGCGCCACAGTGACTGTGAACAGGAACATGGGCCATGGGAAAAGATCGTCTTGCTGCGTTCAGTGATGGCGTGATCGCCATCATTATCACCATCATGGTGCTGGAGTTGAAGGTGCCGCACGGAGCAGGCTGGGCGGCGCTGTCGACGGTGCTTCCGCACTTCGTGACTTACGTTCTTAGCTTCATTTATCTTGCGATCTATTGGAACAACCACCACCACCTTTTGCACACTCTGACGCGTGTTGACGGGCTTATTCTTTGGGCCAATTCTTCTTTGTTGTTCTGGCTATCGCTTATTCCGGTTGCAACAGCCTGGTTGGGTGAAAATTTTCTGGCTCCGGTACCCACGGCTGTTTATGGCGCCGTCTTGTTGATGCCCGCCGTCGCCTACTTCCTCCTGCAAAAAGCGATCATGCGGAAGCAAGGCGCACGTTCCATCCTTGCTACGGCCATCGGCTCCGACTGGAAAGGCAAGATTTCGCCGGTGCTCTACATTGCTGCCATTGCGTTTGCGTTTGTCGCTCCTTGGGTGTCCATCGTTGTCTATGCCTCGGTCGCCATGATGTGGCTCGTTCCCGACCGCAGGATCGAAAACGCGGTGCGCGGTAGTTGATAGACGAACCAGCGCAGAGATGTGGCCCTCTATGTGGCGAGTGCGGCGACTATCGCGGGCGGGAGGCGCGCGCATTCGACAATGGAGCCCCGACTTCTCAACACGCCAGCTTGTAGCCAGGGTCAGGATGGGGGTGACAGGGAAGGTCCTTCCATGCCGCATATGCAACCGCGGGCTGAGGATCGAAGTCGATCGCTTCGCTTCAGTCCGCGATTGCACGAAAGCCGATGATTCTAGTCGTCGTCAGACCCACGCTCTTCTATGGCATCACTTACGCCCCGGAGGACAAAAAGAGTAAGGGCCGCCATGCGCTGTTTTTGCTCCTGGCTAAGTGTTTGATAGAGTGGTTGCCACGCATTGGCGAGGTTCTTTAGGTTCGCTGCTCGTTGAGCCAGGGCGTCGGCGCGTCGCTGCATGAAGCTGACCGGATCGCGATTGCGCAGGATTTCGGCAGGGCCTTCGTCAACTTTGCTACCTACCGTTTCTGCTATCTTTGCGATACGGGCTTGGCGCTCCTGTGCCCGGTTGCGAATGGCGTTTTCGATAGCCGGCCAGTATTTCATCTGGTCAGGTGTGAGTTGTAGTGCGGACTTGACGAGATCAATTCGCAAATCCGTCAGGCTATTCAGGTCCGCCGCGCTTAACCGGCCTGGTGCCCCGGGGGAAGTGGTTTGCGCGTAGGCTAATGGAGACGTAGCAACGAACAGTGCGGTCGCCCCGATGGCTATCGTTTTCAGCATGAGTGATCTCCCAAGGTAAGTTGCCCCAGAAGCCCGCGAAAACAGTGGCGACAGACTGAGTTGCTACGTTGACCTAAATCAAGAGTCTGAAATTTGTTTCTTGAAGTCGAGTTCCCGGCGCGCATTTTCAGCGGCGACGTTTACGCCGGCAACATCGTCGGCGCGGCGATTGCAGCATCTCTCCTTTATCAGGAAGCTTTTCGGAACGTTGGGCTTGCTCCGTAGCGAGGGAGAGATTCGCCAGTAGCCAATATTAATTTGATGCAAAAAATATGGGCCTTTAGTCCAACTTGGGCAATTTTATCGCTCCCTTAAACTAACGTAAGCCACGTGACTGTCGAGGGGTGTGTATGGCAACTTCGGACCGAATACATCACGCCGACGTTCGGACAGAAAGCAATTGCGTTTTTGATGTCATAAAGGATTCTCGTAGCGGGCGACACGCTGTCCTGGCGCATTCGGACATAAGACGTGCGATTTCTGCCCTTCAGAGCGGGCCAGTTTCGTTCTGCCGAAACAATGTTATCGCCTGCCAGGGCGACGACGCCGATTACATGTTCATGGTAGTGAGCGGCGTCGTGCGGGCCTGCAAGATCTTTCAAAACGGCGACCGTGCCGTGGTTGCATTCTATCTGCCCGGCGATCTATTGGGCTGGTGCAACAATACACAATCGTTATCCATCGAAGCCGCTACGAATGCCGTGGTCCTGTTTTTCAAACGAAGACCATTGGTCTCCATGGCGGCGCACAATCCCAGCCTTGCAAGATTGCTGCTCGACTTGGCGACAAAAGAGCTCTGTCGCGCCCATGAACATGCAGCTTTGCTTAGCCGGGATGCCAAGTCACGTGTGGTGCTCTTTCTCAGTGAGTTAAAGAGCAGATCGGCAGGAAAAGATCGGGTCGTTCTCGGCATGTCGCATCAGGACATCGCGGATCATTTGGGCCTTACCATTGAAACTTTGAGCCGGACGATTACCAGCCTGGAGCGATCAGGGGCCATTCGAAGAGCAGCCGGGCGGACATTGCTCTTGCGAGATGCGTGGTCGCCTTTGCGTATAACCTTAACTTAGGTCAATGCCGCTAGTTTTCTCAGATCAATCTTTGGTCTTGTGAAGACTATTGCACAATACCGTGCTCAAGGTGACAAATTGAAATTCCAAATACTGCTACGATTAGGTGCTTGTTGCGGCTGTGATCCGCTTAGAACAATGGATGCCTATCCAGCCACGGCATTTCCCAGTTCAATTTTGACAGCTGCTACTTGGCCGCAATGGGCTGCTTGTCGGCACGTACGATGGAAGCGTTACCCGCGTGCACGTTGCGCGCGGGCAGAATGACTCGAAACAGCGCTCCGTTCATGCCATCCGACAAAGCCGAAAGTCGTCCGCCGTGACGCTCGATAATCATGCGACAAATGGCTAATCCCAATCCCATTCCGTGCGATTTCCTGGTGAAAAATGCATCGAATATGTTGTTCAAGTCTGCCGGATCAATTCCGGGCCCCGAGTCTTCGACTTCGACAATAATCGCATCATCGCCGTCGCGTCTCGTCCTCAGCTGCAGCATCCTGCCGCGGCCATTGTGGACGGCGCTCATTGCTTCGATTGCATTTTGCAGGAGGTTTATAATGACCTCCTGCAATTGGCCCTTGTGCCCCAGGACGAGCGGTAGATCGGATGTAAGTTCTACGTGGGCTGTTATGCCTTGAGTCTTTAACTGCTCTCGAAGAAGGCGTACCGCCTGTTGAGCAATTTTGTTAACATCAATTGACTCGTGTCCTTTATCGGTTCGCGCAAACAAAGCTCGGGTGCTGTTCAATATCTGGCTTGCACGGTGACTGTTGGAAACGATGCTGACCAGAGCTGACCGCACCTTTTCAAGGTCGGGTTTTGTCTGCTTGAGAAGCTGTTGCGCGGCTTCGCCTTTGAGCGAAATGACTGCCAGCGGCTGCTTGGCCTCATGAGCCATTGTGGCAGTCGCCGCCTGGACATTCATCAGCTTGTTGTCCCGTTCACGCTCCAGCATGATGTTTGAGTGTGCGAGGCGAGCCTCGTTCGTCCGTCGCTCCGCGAACAGCGCAGCAAGAATCAATGCACAAAGCGATGCCGTGAGGAGACCGGCTTGAGCGCACAGGATCCGCTGCGCAACCGGGAGCATCGGATCGCCGAGAATGCCGATGCCGAACGTGGTCGTGGAAACGACAGTCAACGCAAGAATGAAGGCGGCCGCTGCCGCAAAGACCGGTCTGCAGCGCGCGGTAACCCACAGTAATAGTGGGAAGAGTAGTGTAGTAGGCACCACCGCTACCCACAGCTCGCGCGGCAACAGAACGATGAGTCCGCTCACGAGAGCCAGCAGCATCAATATCAAAACGCCTTCGAAAATTTCGCTTCGTGGCGGTGGATCGTGCACCGCTTGAGTCAGTCCGATCAGGAGCGGTGCAACAGTGATAATACCAAGCGCATCGGACGCAAACCAATGATGCCAGATTGTCAGAATGGGTGCCCGCGAGCTATGAAATAATTCGAAGCCGACTGTACCACCAACCCCCGAGATGGCAGTTCCGACGACCGTCGCCGCAAGCAGTCCAATGACCTGGCGCGGCTTCTCAAGATTAAAGGACGAGCCAAAATAGCGCTGGATGAGAGTCGCGACGAGCAGTGCCTCGGCGGCATTACAAGCGGCAAAAACGATGGCACCCCAGATGTTGCGATCGCCCAGAATATTGGCTGCAATAGTCGCCGCCATTGTGCCGGCGATCACGGGCAATCGTGCCCTCGACCCAAGTGCAATCAGCACGCCGGCAGAGACCCCCGCGGCCGGCCAGAAAACAGCGACGCCGTCGGGTTCGGTCAGCAGGTAAAGGCTAAGACGCGCCGCTAGGAAATATGCGATCGCCAGGGCTACGGCGATGCCTACTGAATTCATCCAACGATATGGCGCTTTGGGAAAAGTGGACTGATGGTGATCGACTCGTTCAAGCGAATGCACTGTCATCAGTCGACCCGCACGCAGAACTATTGAGCAGCCCGCACCTCTATCTCTCAAAACGTTATTACGGATTTTGCCACAGGCCAATAGTGCATCAAATGGCGAAAAGGCGGCCTGTCGCATAGCGACTGACGGTTTAGAGTTAATGTGGAATTCGCTGACTGCTGCCGCCACCTCAAAAAAGTATGCCCAAGCAGAACTGCATCATTGGATTGAGGTCCAACTTGAGGATTGAGACCCGCCGAGGAGGGGCGCTGGCCGACCATATTGTCCAAAGTGCTCCATCAAAACGGTCGGGACGGTGAACCCTTTTTGAGCCGTCTTTGCGAGCTCAGCCAATTATCGTATCCATCGGTATCGACCGAAATGGTGCAAAATGAACTCCGAAATGGTACGGCATCGGCAGTGGATGAAAGTGATCAAGTGACTGAAAAAGCCAAGATCGTAGCTCAAGGTCCGTCCCGGCGCTTCTGCATTGCGCCGATGATGGATTGGACTGACCGGCACTGCCGTTTCTTCCACCGGCTGCTCACGCGCCGTGCGCTGATCTACACCGAAATGCTGACCACGGGCGCGGTGCTGAACGGAAACCGGAAGCGCCTGCTTGGCTTTGATCCGTTCGAGCATCCTGTCGCCCTGCAGCTTGGCGGCTCTGAGCCGCGCCAACTCGCCGAGTCGGCGCGCATCGCCGAAGAGTTCGGCTATGATGAAATCAATCTCAACGTCGGGTGTCCGTCTGACCGCGTGCAGGAAGGGCGCTTCGGAGCTTGCCTCATGGCCGAGCCGGCGCTCGTCGCGGATTGCATATCTGCAATGAAGGCAGCTGTTCAGGTCTCAGTCACGGTCAAATGCCGCATCGGCATCGACGACCAGGACCCTGAGGCTGCACTCTTTGCTTTCACAGAGAAGGTGAAGTCCGCTGGCGCTGATGCGTTGATTGTTCACGCACGCAAAGCATGGCTGAAAGGACTGTCGCCCCGCGAAAATCGTGCGCTCCCACCCTTGAACTACGCACTCGTCAGGCAATTGAAAGCGGCACACCCTGAACTCGAAATCATCTTGAACGGGGGAATCTCAAGTCTGGAGCAGGGGCGCGCTGAGATCGGCGATTTGGATGGAATCATGATGGGGCGATCGGCTTACCAGATGCCTGCCCAACTGCTCGGAGTCGATCCACTATTCTTCGGCTGCGCGCCGCCATTTCCATCGGCCAAGGCCGCGCTGGTCAGTTTTCTTCCTTATGTCGAAAGACAACTGGCGGCCGGGGTACCGCTGAAGTCGATGTCTCGGCACCTTCTCGGACTTTTCCATGGTCTTCCCGGCGCGCGCGCGTTCCGCAGACATCTGGCGATCGAGGCGGTCAAGCCGGGAGCGGGAGTGCGCGTCCTCGAGGAAGCGATCTCGCGTGTAGTGGACACCGGCACAACTTTGGCCCATATCGCCGCCTGATCCGAACCAGCCCTGCGCGGCGTTCGAAGGACCTCATGCTGCTTGGCTATCCGATCGAAGAAATCGTCACGCTCGCGCTATGGATCGTCGCGGCCGGTGTGCTGGTCGGGATTCTCGCCGGTCTTTTCGGTATCGGCGGGGGAGCAGTTATCGTCCCGGTGCTGTACGAGGTATTCCGGGTACTTGAGGTGCCGGAGAGTGTCCGCATGCAAGCTTGCATCGGCACCTCTCTCGCGATCATCGTCCCAACGACCGTGCGCTCATATCTCGGCCACAAGAAAAAGGGCTCGGTGCTCCCTGATGTTGTTCGAATCTGGACGCTTCCCGCAATAGTGGGCGTGGCGATCGGCTCAGTCGCAGCATCGTTTGCGCCCGCATCCCTGTTTAAGACAGCATTTCTGGTGTTCGTGGTCTTCATTGCCATTCGCATGCTGTTGGGGGGCGAGCGCTGGCAGCTCGGCAATGAGCTGCCCGGTCGTGGGGTGCTCGCCATATTCGGTCTGATCACCGGCTTGTGCTCATCTCTCGTCGGCGTGAGCGGCGGGGCGATTTCAAACGCAGTGCTCACTCTTTACGGCCGACCTATGCATCAGGCCGTCGGAACGTCTGCCGGGGTGGGCGTGCCGATTACGATCGTCGGTGCTCTCGGCTATGTCATCGCAGGCTGGCGGCACATGGCCGAGCTGCCGCCTTTCTCGCTTGGCTTCGTTTCCCTTGTCGGCCTGATCCTCATGGCCCCGGTCTCAAGCTATACGGCAAGCTACGGCGTGCGTCTCGCTCACTGGCTTCCTCGACGCAAGCTTGAAATCGCGTTTGCAGTATTTCTGATCCTGGTAGCTTTGCGATTCGCTCTGAGCATGGTCTAGAAATTCACCGACTATTGATTGCCGCGCATACGCAATCGGTCGCCGCGGACTTCCCAGCTTTCCAGTCGATTGAGGAAGCTCATGCCCAGCAGATTGTTCCTCAGCTGGCCGGATTGCACGACAAGCGCCGGTACTTCACGTTCGGTCAGCTCGCCCACAGCCACTCGATCCAGTGTCACCGCGGCCGCGCGTGTTCGGCCGTTCGCGGTATCGATGCTGACCGTGTAACTGAGGAGCTCTGTCGGCAGACCGACGGCTTTTGCCGCTTGCTGCGTCAGCACGACCGAGCTCGCGCCGGTGTCGAGCACCATAGGCACCCTTTTTCCATTGATGTGGGCGGCTACGGAGAAGTCTCCGCTATGGCCCCGAACGACCTCGACATTGCGGCCATGACTTGCGACGTGCCCGGGGATCAATTCCGCAATCACGCGATCGGCGGCTTCGCGTAACTCGGCGCGATAGCTGTATCCGACCACCAGCAGTAGCCCGATGACAGTCCAGAAGACGAGAGCCTCGATGGCTTTGGAAAACCGCTCAAGAAGCAGGCCAAAAACGACGACGCCGGCGAATACGACCAGCACGATCTTGATGGCAACGGAGCCAATGTCGTGACGAAGCAAATTCGTGATCGCGTCCTGGTCGCTGCTCGCAATCAAGGCTGCCAGGGATAACGCCACACCAAGCAATAGCGACCAGACGAGGCGGCGACTCACGACATCATCCTGCTAACGGGGTAGATCGAATGGCTTGCAAGCCGCCAAGCGCGCCGGCAATTCGTTCATGATCCTGGTGCGTTCAGAGTCGCTCAATTTAATCCAGGATGAGATCTCGTCGATCGTGCGTCCGCATCCCAGACATAGTTGGCTACGCGCATCCACAGTGCAGATCTTCACGCAAGGGCTCTGAATCATCAAAAAATGCTCACGTGCGCGCGACCATAAGGCCTCCGGATGAGAAGGCAATTGCACGATTGTCGCAACTTGAAATACCTCAAGTGCTTACGCGAAAAACCGCCCGCGGCATCTTTTCATCCGCTGCCGGATTGCGGCTTTGCGGGGCCAGCAGCGGCGCCGGTTGCTCGGGCAGCGGGGCCATGGCAGCGACGACGCGCTCGGGCGGGAAGCTCACGATCACTTCGGTGCCGATGCGCAGCTTGGATTTCAATGTAAAGGTCCCGCCGTGAAGATCGACTAGGCTCTTCGCTATCGGCAAACCGAGGCCTGCTCCCTGTTCTGCGGATTTGATCGAGTTTGATCCTTGGCCAAAGGACGCAAGGACGATGGGAATTTCCTCGTCAGGAATTCCTGGACCGGTATCCTTCACGCTGATGTATTGCCCGCCGGAAGCGGTCCAGCCGACTTTCAGCCAAACTTCGCCTCCTTGCGGAGTGAATTTGATGGCATTCGACAACAGGTTCAAACAAATCTGACGAATTGCGCGCTCGTCAGCCCACAGCCTGGGCATGCTGCTTTCAAACATTTCATGAATGGAGATATTGCGGCTGCTGGCACGAAGCTTCAGGAGATGATGGCAATCTTCGACAACGGTGACGAGCGAGACCGACTCCTCGTTCAGTTCGTAGCGTCCTGCCTCGATTCGCGAAAGATCGAGAATCTCGTTGATCAATCCCAGCAAGTGTACACCCGAGCTATGGATGTCGGAGGAGTATTCGCGGTACGCCGGAACCGAGTGCGCGCCGAAGACTTCCGTTTTCATCACCTCCGAGAAGCCGAGAATAGCATTCAGCGGCGTTCGCAGCTCGTGACTCATTTGCGCAAGGAATCGCGATTTTGCGATGTTGGCGGCCTCGGCGCGACGGCGCGCTTCATCCGATATCGCTTTGGCCTGCTCCAACTCTCCAATCAACGCATCCTTTTCCGCCCGCGCCTCCAGCGTAGCCAATGTGCTGGAATAAAGTTGATAGGTCAGGGCGGCGAAGTATCCCTGGGCGGTCAGCGCCATGATGGCGAGAATATAATCGCGCACATTGCCCTGGAGAACGAAGTCAAGCGCAATCGCGGTCGTGACCGGGAAGGTGGCCGCGAACACTGCTGCCGGCAAGCTGGACGCGAGCATGCTGGAGACCGCCACAACCAGCAACATGACGAAGAGCATGAACGTGCTGGAGCTTTCGTCCACACCAACCGGATGGATCAGGATGAACATCCACGCCAGCCCGTAGAACAGGTCCAATATTATGAATCGCAGGCGCCATGCGCGCGTCGATACCTCATTGATGGATCGCTCGAGGAATTGCCGGCACTTTCTTACGATGATGGCATGGATCAACAGAACCGCTACGGTCCATGTCCCCGCCGCGAGAGCGCCGCTCCAGACACTGGATGTGAATCCGACCGCTGCGACGAGCAGCAAAATCACTAGCGAGGCTGATATGCGGTGTTGGGCATACTGGCGGAGCAGTTCGTGATCAAAGGCGGGTCGCGTGCCGCTCGATGAGGTCAGACGGTCCCGCGCGTCGCGCAGATGCTGACTGGCCAGCCGCCGCTTGACCGGCGATGTTTCCGGGGGCAGCGCCTTGAGTTCAGTTTGATGGCCCGGAATCGGCATTTTCGATACTGGCGCGACGAACAATGCAGGCACCCTTGCGCAAAATCCTTAAGACGAGGCTTAAAGCCGAGCTAAAAAGCGTGGTTAACGAATTTTTCATTCGCTTTGACAGCCAGTTTTCCCCGTGATCGGCTGAATCGCTGCACAGACATCAGGTGACGGACTCCATGAAACTCTACGACAGCAAACTGGCGCCGAATCCTCGCCGGACACGCATTTTCCTTGCCGAGAAGGGGCTGCAACTCCCGACCGAGCAGATCGACATTGCAGCCAAGCAACACAAGACACCGGAATATGCCGCAATCAATCCGCTGCAGCGCATGCCGGCACTCGTCCTTGATGACGGCACGGTCATCACCGAGTCGATCGCGATCTGCCGTTATTTCGAAATGCTCCATCCCGAGCCGCCGCTGTTTGGTGTGGGTCCGAAGGATTCGGCGATGGTCGAGATGTGGAATCGCCGTGTTGAAATGAATTTCTTCGGCTGTGTCGCGGCCGTGTTCAGGCACACACATCCCGCCATGAAGGAGCTTGAGGTGCCGCAGGTCCCGGCATGGGCGGAAGCCAACCGGCCGCGCGTGACATCGTTTCTCGAAATGCTCGATCGCGAACTTGCAGGACGCGAATTTATCGCCGGCGACCGCTACACGGTCGCCGATATCACGATGCAGGTCGCTGTCGACTTCATGAAGCCGGCGCGGCTCGAAATTCCAGAGAATGCTGCGAATGTAAGACGCTGGCATGCCGGCGTATCGGCGCGGCCGAGTGCACGAGCATAACACTGCGCCAGGATCAGCGCTCCAGGCGTGCAATCAGGCTCGACGTGTCCCAGCGCTTTCCGCCCATCGCCTGAATTTCCGAGTAGAACTGATCGACCAGGGCGGTGACCGGAAGATGCGCGCCGTTCTTTCGCGCCTCACCAAGACAAATTCCGAGGTCCTTGCGCATCCAATCGACGGCGAAACCGAAATCGAATTTGTTCGCGGCCATGGTCTTGTAGCGGTTCTCCATCTGCCACGACTGCGCCGCTCCCTTCGAAATTGTTGCGATCAATTTTTCGATATCGAGGCCGGCCTTCTTTGCAAAGTGCAGTCCTTCGGCGAGGCCTTGCACGAGTCCCGCGATGCAGATCTGATTGACCATTTTGGAGAGCTGCCCTGAACCTGCCGGACCAAGCAAATTGCAGGCGCGGGCATAGGCCGCAATGACCTTTTCGGCACTGGCGAATACGTCGGCATCGCCGCCGCACATCACCGTCAGGACGCCGTTTTCGGCTCCAGCCTGACCGCCGGATACCGGCGCATCGATAAATTGAAAGCCTCCTTTCTTCGCCGCCGCATAGAGCTCCCGCGCGATTTCCGCAGAGGCGGTCGTGTGATCTATAAACACCTTACCGCGACCCATGCCGGCGAAGGCCCCGTTGGGTCCTAACGTGACTTCGCGCAAATCGGCGTCATTGCCCACGCAGGCCATCACAAAGTCCTGGCCCTCGGCCGCGGCTTTCGGGGTGGGAGCGGATCTGCCGCCGTGCTGCTTCACCCATTGCTCGGCTTTGGCTGCAGTCCGGTTGTAGACAGTCACATCGTGCCCGCCCTTGTTTTTCAGGTGTCCCGCCATCGGGTAGCCCATGACACCCAAACCCAGAAACGCCACTTTTGCCATCTTTGTCTCCTTCGAAAATCTGCTCTAACCATTGGCTGGCCTCGACGGGATGCCTATCTCACAATAGGCCATTGCGGAAGCATCAACGGCTTTGATGTGCGTGAAAAACACTGGGCACCAATACCGGGCCGGCGCCGTGAATAGGAAAAAGCGCTTATGGCAGTGAGCAGAGAGCAAGTCCTTGCCGCATTGGCGGGAGTTTCGTCTCCCAGCGGGAAATCTTTGACCGATGCGCAAGTTCTTTCAGAGGTCGTCGTCACCGACGGCAAGGTCTTCTTCTCGCTCACCGTCGATTCCGCTGCCGTGAAGGAATGGGAGCCCGTACGCAAAGCCGCCGAAGATACGGTGCGCCGAATTCCCGGGGTCACATCCGCACTCGTAGCCCTTACGGCAGAGCGGGCGGGAGGGGGAGGGCCGCAGCAGCAGAGCGTTCCGCGCAGTGGCCCTCCGCGCGCGCATCCTGCCGACAAGGTGCAGCCGGGGATTCCCGGTGTCGATGCGGTCATTGCAGTGGCTTCGGGAAAGGGTGGCGTCGGGAAATCCACAACGGCCGTCAATCTGGCGCTCGGCCTGCGCGATCTCGGATTGAAGGTCGGCATGCTGGACGCCGACATTTATGGGCCGTCACTGCCGAAGCTGCTCGCGATCAGGGAGAAACCGCAGACAATCGGAGGGACTCGTCTCAAGCCAATCGAGCGCTATGGCCTGACGGTGATGTCAATAGGTTTCCTGATCGACGAAGAAACGCCGATGATCTGGCGCGGTCCCATGGTTATGTCTGCCATCACGCAAATGTTGCGCGAAGTGGAGTGGGGCAAGCTGGACATCATGGTGGTCGACATGCCGCCGGGAACGGGCGACGCACAGCTCACGATGGCTCAGCAGGTGCCGTTGAAAGGCGCTGTCATCGTCTCCACACCGCAGGATCTGGCGCTCATCGATGCGCGTCGCGGCGTAGCGATGTTCAGGCGTGTCAATGTGCCTGTGCTGGGCGTCGTCGAAAACATGAGCTATTTTCTTTGCCCGAGTTGCGGCACGCGGTCTGACATTTTCGGATACGGCGGGGCAAGAAAGGAAGCTGAACGGCTCGGTGTTGCGTTCCTCGGAGAAATCCCCCTCCACATGACGATTCGTGAAAAATCAGATGCCGGGCTCCCGGTTGTTGCGACCGATCCTGATGGCCCGCACGCGCAGATCTATCGTCAGATTGCGGCCAAGGTGTACGAACAAGTCAAAGGTGCCGCCAGAGCCGCGCCCAAGATCGTGATCGAGGCTTGAATACGGCAGTGATAAGCGGATTTAACGCTCCTCACGGGTTTCTCTCAGCCAAATAGATGTCTTGCACTCCCGCATCCGGGGACGCATTGTTGATCCGGATGGCTCAAAAACCGGCCCTTGCGCTGGCCATCTATTTGGGGGCGACAAAAGGGAGGACCTGATGAAACGCCGCAAATTTCTTACCGCGATTGGGGCGGGAGCCGCTGCTGCCGCGGCCAGTACGATTGCCAAGCCGGCCATTGCCCAGTCGATGCCGGAACTCAAATGGCGTCTGACCGCAAGCTGGCCGAAGGCACTCGATACCTTGTTTGGCGCTTGTGAAACATTCACGAAATTCGTGTCGGAAGGAACAGACGGCAAATTCCAGATTCAGACATTCGCTGCCGGCGAAATCGTCCCCGGACTGCAGGTGCTCGATGCGGTTCAAAACGGGACTGTCGAGATGGGGCACAGCGCTCAATATTACTACATCGGAAAAGATCCCACTTGGGCGCTGTTTTGTGCAGTCCCCTTCGGCCTCAATGCGCGCCAGCAGAACTCCTGGTTTTACGAGGGCGACGGCCAGAAACTGATTGATGAATTCGGAGCCAAGTACAACACCAAGTGTCTGCTCATGGGAAACACCGGATGCCAGATGGGCGGCTGGTTCAAGAAGGAAATCAAGACGGTTGACGACCTGAAAGGTCTCAAGATGCGAATTGGCGGCTGGGCCGGCAAGACGCTGGGCAAGCTGGGCGTGGTCGCGCAACAGATTGCCGGCGGAGATATCTATCCGGCACTCGAAAAGGGAACGATTGACGCCGCCGAATGGGTCGGTCCGTACGATGACGAGAAGCTTGGGTTCTACAAGGTCGCAAAATATTATTATTACCCGGGCTGGTGGGAAGGCGGGACGACAAACCATCTGCTGATCAATATGGCGAAATGGAACGAGCTCCCGAAATCCTATCAGGCGATCGTGGCGGCGGCCGCCGGTTACGCCAACGCCGACGAACAGGCTCGATATGATGGACGCAATCCGCAGGCATTGAAGCGCCTGGTGGCAAACGGAGTGCAGTTACGGCCGTTCTCTCAGGCCATATTGGAAGCTTGTCTGAAGGCATCAAATGAAGTGAATGCCGAAACCTCGGCCAGCAATCCGAGCTACAAGAAGGTGCTGGATTCGATGATGGCGTTCCGCCGCGATGAGTACCTTTGGTGGCAGGTTGCCGAATATGGCTTCGACAGCTTCATGATCCGCAGCGGCGCAAAAGGCTGACTATCCGAATGGTTGGCTGGGGCCGGTCCCGATGGACCGGCCCTTTTGATTCTCCCCCTTACAACTTTCCTCGAAGGAGGGCAGACTGAAGGCGGTCGATCCCCGGCGCATCAAGAGATGCAGGGATCCGGGAGATTGAAAAAGGGAGGGTAGGGAATGAAACGACGTCAATTCCTCAAGGCTGCGGGTCTGGGCATGGCTGCGAGCGCAGTTGCAGCGCCGGCGATTGCCCAGTCGATGCCGGAGATCAAATGGCGCATGCCGGCGAGCTGGCCGAAATCACTCGACACGCTTTACGGCGGTGCTGAGGTGATGTGCAAAGCGGTCGCCGAGGCAACGGACAACAAATTCCAGATTCAGCTCTTTGCTGCCGGAGAGATCATTCCCGGGCTCGCGATCGTAGATTCGGTGCAGAACGGCACGGTGGAGTGCGGGCATACGGCCTCGTACTACTACTTCGGAAAAGATCCGACCTTCGCCTTCGGCACGTCGGTTGCTTTCGGGCCGAACCAGCGATTGAACCAGGGGTGGTTCACGCTCGGCGGAGGCAAGGAAGTGCTCAATGAATTCTACAAGAAGTACAACTGTATCGCGCTTCTGGCCGGCAATACCGGTTGCCAGATGGGCGGCTGGTATCGAAAGGAAATCAATTCCGTCGCCGACCTTAAGGGCCTGAAGATGCGCATCGGCGGGTTCCCGGGGCGCGTGCTGCAGAAGCTTGGCGGCGTGCCGCAGCAGATTGCCGGCGGCGATATCTATCCGGCGCTGGAAAAAGGTACGCTCGATGCCTGCGAGTGGGTTGGGCCTTACGACGACGAGAAGCTCGGGTTCTACAAGGTCGCCCCGCACTACTATTCGCCCGGCTGGTGGGAAGGCGGCTCGATGCTGTTCACTTTCGTGAATCTCGACAAATGGAATTCACTTCCGAAGTCCTATCAGCAGGTGCTTGAGCAAGCCGGCCATTACGCCAACACTTGGATGATAGCGAAATACGATCAGGCCAATCCGGCTGCGCTCAGGCGGCTGCTTGCCGGTGGGACGAAGCTGCACGTGTTTTCGCAACCCATCCTGGAAGCGAGCTACAAGGCGGCGATGGAGCTGCACGCCGAGATCGCGAAAGAGAACGCCAGCTTCAAGAAAGTGAACGATTCGCTCATGGACTACACCCGGAACGGTTATCAGTGGTTCCAGGTGGCCGAACTGTCTTACGATTCCTTCATGGTTCGCCACTCGCGCAGCTGAACTTGTCGCGAGAAGGAGAAGAGGCCCGGAGCACCAGCTCCGGGCCTTTTTCAGTTTCCAGCGAAAACTCTCCTACTTCATATTCAGATCAAGCGGCGGCAGTTCGATCTGCGGGATTTCGATTTTCACCTTGCTTGGATCGACTCCGGTCCCAAGGCCCTTGTAGTGCATGACCATCGCTGGAAACAGAATGACGAGCAGGACCATGATGACCTGGATCACGACGAATGGCAC
>DASTHI010000012.1:0-9215 GCA_035718275.1 Pseudolabrys sp.
AGCAACCAGATACAAGGAGACGGCGATGTCGAAGATTTCAAATTCTGTTGGACTCATCGGCACAATCGCCCTGACGACTCTTGCCGGCACGGCCCTGGCACAACAGTCGCCGCCGGAGCCGCTCGACTACTACGTCGGCAACCCCGGCGTGGGACTGCCGGTGGCGCCACCCGCGCCGTCGACCGGCGGCGGTCCGCCACCGGCGGTCTTCGCGCCGGCGTCGAAGAACGTGCGCATGTTCGGCGCGCTCTATTCCGTCGAGAGCTGCATCTACGACCCGGACCGCGGCGTGATCGTCGCGCCGTCGCGCGGCGTGCCCCAGTCCGTGCGCGCGAACGACGCCTGGATCGCCTTCATCAATTCCGACGGCAGCGTGCATACGCCACGCTGGATCGGCATCCAGAACCCCGGCGCCGAGCGCGACAGCCTGAAGCCGCCGCTGGTGCTGAACGAACCGTTCGGCAGCGCGCTGCATCAGGGTGTGCTCTACCTCGCCGATAGTGACGGCGGCACACCGGACCCGGCGAACGCCGGACAGAACACGGCGCGCGTGGCCGTCGTGCGCACGTTCGACATGGCGAGCGGCCGCCCGCTCAAGTCCGTCGCCGTGCCCGGATCTCCGTGGCTGAACGACCTCGCCGTGGCCGCGGATGGGACGGTGTACGCCACCAACACGGGCGCGGGCGATCGGCCGGAAACCTGGCAGGTCTGGAAAATCTCGCCGAAGGGCGAGGTGTCGGTGTTCCTGCAAGGCGCACCGCTCAACCTGCCGAACGGCATCGAGCTGGACGGCGACGGCAACATCGTCGTGGTGAACATCGGCAATGCCGACGTGATCACCTTCGCGCCGGACGGTAAAGTGATCAGGACCGAACAAGCGGCGCAGTCGGGAAGCGATGGCCTCGTCATCATGCCCGACGGCGTCAAGTTCGTCTCGAGCGTGCGGCTGGGCGGCATCTCGATGATGGCGCCGGGCAAGCCGGCGAAGCTGATCGCGGAGAACATCCCCTCGGCCGCCTCGATGTGCTACGACCCGGACGCCAATCAACTCGTCATTCCGATGAATGCCAACAACGGCCTCGCGTTCGTGTCGCTCAAAGGTATCTGGTCGCCTCGAGGGTCGTCGAGGCGCTAAAGTCCGACCATGAAGATCTGCATCAGCGGCGCCGGCATCGCCGGCCCTGCGCTGGCGCATTGGCTGCTGCGACATGGCCACGAACCCACGCTGGTCGAGATTGCCCCGCGTTTTCGCGATGGTGGCTACATCATCGACTTCTGGGGCAAGGGATTCGATTTGGTCGAGCGGATGGGAATCCTGCCGCGCGTCATGGCTGCCGGTTATCGCGTGCGGGAAGTCCGCATCGTCGACGAGCACGGACATCGCGCCGGTGGATTCCACACCGACTCGCTGGTGAAGGCCATGGGTGACCGCTTCACGAGCCTGCCTCGCGGCGAGCTCGCGCGGATCATCTTTGACACCGTCAGCAGTCGCATCGAGATGCTCTTCGATGACAGCATCACCGAGATCTCCGAGTCTGGCGACCAGGTCCAGGTCGGATTCTCACGCGCCCCGCCCCGCGCATTCGATCTCGTCATTGGCGCCGACGGATTGCACTCGAATGTGCGCCGGCTCGCCTTCCCTTCCGATTCGATCGAGGAGGAGTACCTCGGCTATCACGTCGCGGCATTCGAAGTCACCGGCTATCGCCCGCGTGACGAGCTGACCTACACGAGCTTCGCGCGACCCGGCCGGCAGATCGCACGCTTTGCGATGCGTGACGATCGGACCGTCTTCCTGCTGATCTTCGCCGCTCCGGAGCCCATCGAGACGCGCGACGACGCGGCGCAACGCGTGGTGTTGCAAGAGACTTTCGGCGGTCTCGGATGGGAATGCGATGCCATCCTCGCGGCCATGGAACGCGCCGACTCGGTGTATTTCGATCGCGTGAGCCAGGTGCACGTGCAGCGCTGGAGTCGCGGACGCGTGGCATTGCTCGGCGATGCGGCGCACTGCCCCTCACTGCTCGCGGGCGAGGGCTGCGGGATGGCGATCATTGACGCCTACGTCCTGGCCGGCGAGCTGGCGTGTGCCCCGCGAGATCACGCCAAGGCATTCGCCGCCTACGAAAGCCGGCTGCGGACGTTCGTAGAGGACAAGCAACGTTCGGCGCGACGATTTGCCAGCCAATTCGCGCCGCGGACGGAATTCGGCATCTGGGTGCGGAACCTGGCGACGCGCGCCATGGCGCTGCCGGGCGTCACGCACGTCATGCTCGGCCGCGCGTTGCGCGACCACATCGAACTACCCACGTACTGATCGAGCGTTGCCGGCTCGAGGTCGCCGCCGCGCCGGAGCATCAATCCGTCATCGCGGGAAACCTGAAATGAAATCGTGCCACGGGATGGGCGCGTGAGCCGCCGGCATCCGTTTCATGGATGGTCTGCTCCGCGATCAAGGCGTCGCCGCGCCGCCACAAGCGGACATGCGACTCGAAGTTTGTCGTGTGGAGCGACCCGATGCTCGTCAGCGCCCCATGATCGCAAATCCAGAGCTGTGGCCACAGAAGCTCGGTCGCGCCGGATGCGTTTGTCGCTTCGAACCTGGCAGTTCCCGCCGCGTCGACGATGACTCTGATCGATGTGACGATATCGACAGGATCCGCCGCGGGATCCGGGTGAGCTCGCTTGCGCGGATTGGCATTCGTGCCGCGCTCGATGAGCGAGATCAGTGAGCCTTCGGTCGGCCATACCACACCGTAGTTTCCTGCGCGGGCGTTGGCCGGAGCCGGCATTCCCGCCGAGATGTAGCTGCCGGTAAGTGCTGCGCATTGATCGGCGGAAGAGTCCGCCACCCAATCGGGCGGCGGTTCCCGGGATCCGAGGATGTTTGCTGCGCAACCGAAAAGCAGTGCCGACGGCGCGATTGCGGCAAGCGCGTGCATTCCGTGCAAATGGCTCTTGTCAGGCATTCGTATCTCCGTGGTTCCTCGGCCAGCGCTGAGACCTTTTGAACGCATCAAGCGCGAGATCGGGGCTTTTTCGTCTCTGCCGGGGCAAACTACGCATCCCTGTACATCGGGAGGGAGACCGCGAATGAGCAACGGAGGATTGCGAAATCCCGCCTTTCTCGTCGGCGTGGCATTGATGGCAATTGCGTCCGCTTGTGCCGGCGCGCAGACCGCAGAGATGAGGGCCGCCGTTCCACTCGACCCTGTCGAGGGAATCCTGGCGGCGTTCAAGACGCACCAGGTAGTGGCGCTCGGCGAAGGCGCCCATAACAACGAACAGGCGCACGTCTTTCGCATGTCGCTGATTCGCGATCCCCGCTTCGCAAAGGTCGTCGACGATATCGTCGTCGAGTTCGGCAACTCCCGCTATCAGGACATCATGGACCGGTTCGTGGGTGGTGAGGATGTGCCGCACACCCAGCTGCAACAGGTCTGGCAGAACACCACGCAAGCGCACGAGATCTGGGATGTACCGATCTACGAGGAATTCTTTCGAGAGGTCCGCAAGGTCAACGCAAGGCTTCCCAAGAAGCGCAGACTGCGGGTGCTGCTCGGCGATCTGGCGATCGACTGGGATCGGATCAAGACGCAGGAGGATCTGCGCAAGGCCGTTCGCACCGACAAGGTTCCGGCGGGCATCATCGAGCGTGAAGTGATTTCGCAGGGGCGACGCGCGCTCGTCATCTACGGCGACATGCATTTCGTCCGCCGGAATACCTACTGGATGATGGAGGACCAGGCCGCCGCCAAAGAACGGTATGCAAGGCCCGTCGAGACGATCGTTGCGCTGCTCGAGAGATCGGGGACAAAGGTGTTCTCGATCCGGACTTCGACCAGCAATCTGGCGGAGCTGCAGCCGGACATCGCCACCTGGACACCGCCGAAACTCGCCTTGCTCGCGGGCACACCGTTGGGGCAGGCATCGTTCCTCTTCTACTATCCGGATGACATCTACATTCGCCGCCCTGACAATACCTGGGAACAGGTGAAGGCGGATCCGCAACGTTCCCCGCTGATGCAGGATCAATTCGACGCAGTTCTCTACATTGGTCCTGAGAGCTCGATCACGTACAGCAAGGTGAGCAAGAACACGTGCGCCGACCAGGCGTACATGCAGATGCGGATTGGACGCATGAAGATCCAGGCAGGACCGAATGCCGATTCGGCCGGCGCGGAGTTACGGGAGTACTGCGCGAAACTGCTCGCGGATGAGTAATGGGGAGTATCAATGACGACTTCTTCGAGATGCTCGCGGTGAAGTCTGCGGAATTCGAACATGGCTTCGCAAGACGACCCCTAGGCGTCTCGCGTCACGAGTCGCGCCTTCTCACGACCGTCACCGCGCAATCCCCATGCGCTACCACCTGTCGCGCCACCGACCCGATGTGCCAGCGCTCGAAGGTGCTGTGGCCGCGATGACCGACGACGATGTGATCGATTGAGTGACTCTCGGCATATCGCAGGATCTGTTCGGCGGGTTGGCCCATGGCATGGCTGAAGTGCGTCGGGAAGGACGCACGTTCCAGCGTGGTGCGAGCACGCCGCAGTACCTGCTCACAGTGAGTGCGCGCCTGCTCCTCGTGGGACTGGAGTTCCACGCTCACCGTGTACTCGAGCGGGCGCGAGACCATGAAGACATGCAGCGAGGCTGTGAATGCCTGTGCAAGCTCTGCGGCGAAATCGACCGCGTCGTCCGCTGGCTTCGAGCCATCGTAGGCGATCATCATGTTTCTGATCACGTTGAGTCTCCGTATGGGGCCTCATGATTTGGTAGCACATTCGAGGTACCGGGCGAATATGGCGCCAGCTGACTAGTTGGCAGACGCTGTTCGAGCCAGCACCAAATCAGTGACCGTCTCCCATTTCCCACCAGCAGTTTGGAATCCCCAGTTGCAGTTCCATGTTCCGGAATCAGCGTGCCAAGCCATTCGCAGGCCCACGATCTTGTCCCCGTCATCTGCCTCGAACTTGATCTCGTTGCCCTGCCGTTCACCATATATGGCACGCGGCCCGTATGCGCCCGCGACGGTCAGCGAATGCAGCACGTACCGCTCTTTCGCCCGGTCGTAGCCGATGAAGAGGAGTGCTTCATATGGGATATCCCAACCAGGCCTGTTCTCGAGCGTCTTCTGATGGATTCGAATGAATTGGTGGTTGAGCACCCAATCGACCTGGATTGTCTGCGGTACGGACAGGCCATGTGAAATTCCAGTCGCAGACCATCTTCCGACCAACCCGTCCAGGAACTCGTCCTGCAGAGATTTCGGACCTCCGCTTTGTGCGAAGCCCCACGTTGCGAATATCAAGGACAAGAGAGCAAAGAGTGCTTTCATGGATCCTCCGAATTGACACTTGCATAGCTTGCCCCTTTTTCCCAGCGACACGCACCTTTGGGAGAGGGAATGGGCGGTTTGCCACTAAAACTCCGACGCAGAACGGCTGAGGGCTGCGAGCAATTCACTCTGTTGTTATTGAATTGACGCACGCCAAAAGCCGATCAAAGATCTCGATGCGATCCGCGTGTGGAAGAGGCCTGGCGGACGGTGTCTGGTCGAAAATCATCGCGGTTTCCGCTCTTTCATCGAATGCGGGCCAGGAAGGAAGGCCCGGGCCGTTGGAATCACCCGTGCTCGCGAAATTGATCCAGCAACGATGCATCAGGTGGGAAATCACCATCCCGATCGTCGGAGTTGAAGCCAATCAATATAGGTGTGTCATTGAACAGGTCCGCCCGATACAACTCGACGTTTGACGCGCGGACGATGTTCCCATCGATCAGCGGCGCGAATATCGATGAACCTGGGCCGCTCGCGGCTTCGAGCAGCCTATCTACCGAAATGGAACGCGCGGCCTCGATGTCCGCTGCGCCAAGCTCTCGCAGAGAGCGCTGACCTGTCGCCTCCGCCACGTTGAGCGACGGCAGCTGGCCATGATTGAAAGCACCGCCGCTCTCGGAGATTGCCCGGTGGAACAAGCCACGGGCCGCTGGCGCGGCAGCCAGCAGGCTCACCGAGACGCCGCCCGAGGATTCACCGAAGATCGTGACGCGGCCTGCGACTGCCTTGCCATCGCGACATCACTTCATGGCAGGATCAGCCCCGCAGTCATGGTCGAGCGTGCATGAATCCCTTACCGAGAACTTTGGTCGCCGTGCTTGCTCTTGCGATCGGCGCATCCGCGTTCGCGGAATCCTACGACGCCCGAATTGCCGTCCGCAGCGACAAACCTGGCGCGGAGATCAATCCGAACATCTACGGTCAGTTCGTCGAGCATCTCGGGCGAGGTGTTTACGAAGGAATCTGGGTGGGCCCCGATTCCGCGATCCCCAACACTCGCGGGATTCGCAACGACGTCGTCGCCGCGTTGCGGAAGATCAAGATCCCGGTCGTACGCTGGCCCGGCGGCTGCTTTGCCGAAACCTATCACTGGCGTGATGCGATCGGACCTCGCGAAAGCCGCCCGCGCGGCGTGAACACGGCCTGGGGTGATGAGGTCGAGAGCAATCATTTCGGAACCCATGAGTTCATGGATTTCGTCGAACAGATAGGCGCGAAGCCATTCATATCAGTGAACGTGGCGAGCGGATCGCCGGCCGAGGCGCAGGCCTGGATGCAGTACATGACCGGACCCGCGACGTCGGGACCGGGCCAGGAACGGGCGAGAAATGGGCGCATCGAGCCCTGGAAGGTACCGTTCATCGGCATCGGAAATGAGACCTGGGGCTGCGGCGGAAACATGACTGCCGAGTTCTACGCCGACATCTACAGGCAATACGCCAGCGTGTTGCAGCCCTACGGCTCGCTGATCGCATCCGACGCCAACTCCGACGACTACGAATGGACCGAGAAGCTGCTGACGCGAGCGCTTTATCGCCATCCGCCGGGCATGCCAACCACGCTGGCCTATATCAGCAAGCAGCCGCTGATCAGCATGATCTCGGTGCACTTCTACACTTTCGCCGGAAACGATTGGGGCAAGAAGAGTCCCGCCATTGGCTTCGATGAGGGAGATTGGGCGCGCGCCATGGAGCGCACCTGGAAAACGGACGAGATGATCGGCCGACATTCCGCAATTCTGGATCGTCTGGATCCTGCCGGGAACGTCGGAATCTCCTTCAGCGAATGGGGGGCTTGGTGGGCAACCGACCCAGCGCGACCGTCGAATCTTTACCAGGCGCAGACCTTGCGCGACGCCATCATCGCGGGACTCACGCTGAACATCTTTCAGAATCATGCCGCCAGGGTCCGCATGGCAAACCTCGCGCAAATGGTGAACGTTCTGCAAGCACTGATCCTCACCAGGAAGGAGAAGATCGTGCTGACGCCGACCTATCACGTGTTCGACCTTTACCAGGACCACCAGGGAGCGATCTCACTGCCCGTCGAGATTGCTGCTCCTGACTACTCGCGCGATGGCGTGAGTGTGCCTGCATTGAGCGTGAGCGCCTCGCGCGGTCAGGATGGCAAGGTCACCGTGTCGTTGGTGAACCTGGATCCCCGTCGCGAGGCACGCATCGAGATGTCACTCCCGGGCTCGAGGGTTCGGAAAGCAACGGGAAGGGTCATCACGGCTGATGCGATGGACGCGCGGAGCGACTTCGGGAAAGCGGACCCGTTGGCGCCTGTTCCCCTCGACGAGATCTCGACGAGCAACGGTGCTGTGTCGCTGACGGCGCCGCCAAAGTCGGTGGTGGTACTCGACCTTCGTTGAAGCCGCCGCTCGTTGAGCGGTCGGGGTGCCATCATGTGGAGAGAGGGATTCGAATCCGGGAAGCCCTGAGTGGAATCAGTAGGTTGCTGATTCAGATAGCTGCTCGTGTCCCCTCAAGTCCCCTTAAACCGCCAAATTTGCCACCAGAATTGCCACCAGCTCACCTCGCAAATATGTATCTATACGGATACACTGCTCTCCCGTGAACAGCCTGATCGCAACGTCGGAATTCGAGCAGTGGCTCGGAAGACTGCGGGACGAGAAGGGCAAGGCGCGAATCCTCTCGCGATTGGATTCCGCAGCGCTTGGGAACTTCTGTGACTGCGAGCCTGTCGGCCAAGGCGTGAGCGAAATGCGGATCCATTTCGGGCCGGGTTACCGAGTGTACTTCACGCGACGTGGCACGTTTGTTTACGTACTTTTGATCGGCGGCGACAAGTCGACTCAAAAACGGGATATCAGGCGCGCTTTGAAGTTGGCGCAGGAGCTGAAGAAATGACAGCGAAGAGGAAGAAGACGAAATCGGCGGCATCGGGGCAGCTCGCACCGTTCGATGCATCACGCCACCTCGACAGTGAGGCAGTGATTGCCGAATACCTGGCGGCCGCTCTTGAAGACCCGAACCCCGACATGTTTCTGCGCGCAGTGGCAAATGTCGCCAAGGCACGAGGCATGGCTTCCGTGGCTGAGGCATCAGGTCTCGGACGCGAGAGCCTGTACAAGGCCTTGGCCCCGGGAGCGAAGGTCCGTTACGAAACGGTTCGAAAGTTGGTCGATTCGCTCGGCGTGAAGCTGACAGTAACCACGTAGCCGGACCGCGTCCCTAGCCCCTGCCGACCCGGTTGCTGCGGGTCTCGAGGCCCTATTCGAGAAGGTAGCGGCGGATTTCTCTTGTTTGTTCATGGACATGTGATGCTTTTCCTGAGCTTCTTCCTGGAGGTACGCCGATCCCGTGGACCTACGTCGCCTTCGATGCTGTCCTCATCGTGATCGGAACCTGAGATAGCGATCGCGATGACTGCCCAAAGCGCGCGCCGGATACAGGAAGAAATCGACGCTTTCGATTCGCTTTGAGCAAATTTCGGTTACGCAAGGGGGTCCTTCGTGCGACTTCAACTGAATCCAGCTGATCTCATACAGCGGGTTCGCTGGGGTATTGGCAGAAATTGGCGCGAAACCCAGCGCTGACTTGCCCTTGCGACGATGAGAAAATCGCGCCGAGCGAATCTAGGAGTTGGCGGGAGAGAGGGATTCATACGGTTCCGGAAGTGCATGAATTAAAGCGCTTTTCGAATATTCCCGAATATCCATACCTCAGGAAATACCTCGCAAGAAATAGAACGCGGCTGCGCAAAACCTGGGCTCTATTTAGCACGCTTAACGGTATCCCGTCATATTCCGATCAGCGGCTAGAGCGTTCAGGGTCATCAAGAACTGGCGCGACCCGCCACGAAGAAACTCGCCGGGTCGCGCCTCGCATCATCGCGCTGCAATGCG
>DASTHI010000013.1:0-37203 GCA_035718275.1 Pseudolabrys sp.
GGCTTGTCCCGGCCATCCACGTCTTTGCAAGGCAAAGGAGTAAAGACGTGGATGCTCGCGACAAGCGCGAGCATGACGCCGAGTGAATGGCGAGCTCGTTCTCTGACACCGTCATGGCCGGGCTTGTCCCGGCCATCCACGAGTTTCCTTTGCCGACGCGCCTTAACCTGAGCGGTTGAGAGTCTGTGCAGCCTCTCAATCGCCTTGGCCTTCAGCGTTGGAGCAGCTTGTAGCTACGCAATGCAGTCAGGTTCTGCGGCTCGAACCGTCATTCCCCGGTTCGCCGGGAAGCGGGTAGCTGATGACGAAATCGTTGCCGGGCATGTGCGGGAAGCCCCGGAAATTCAGAACATTGTTGAAGCGCTCGTGACATGTCTGAAAGCGCTTGTCGCAGCCGGCCGTGACGACAAAGCGGTCACCGGATGACAGTGCATGCGGCATTTGCTGCCAGAGCACGAGTGTGGAAGCCAATGATCGGCGGTGGCTCTTCACCTCCACGGTCAGTCCGGCATTCGCGCCGCTCGTGAAAGACAGCTTGCCGCCCGTAAACCAGCCGTCCGCGAAATCGCCCAGGCCGGTCGCAGTGAAGGTCGAGCTCGATCCGATGGACTCGATGACGCCATTCCCCCTGAATGCAGGATCGGCGAGATCGATCTTGCAACGTAGATCGCCGAGATCGGCTGCACAATCAGAACTGTAAAGGCGACCGCTTTGCTGGGAAAACGCTTCACTGAGGCCCCGGAGCTCCGCCGAGAAGGCCGTTCCGTCTCGGCGGACTTCGCCGAGCGACCCCTTCGCCAGTAATACGCGCAGCTCCGGTTCGCTCCAGTCCACAAGCCACATGCTCACCGACGCTGCATCGTAGCGGCCGGCGGCGAGGTCGATCTCATTGAGCGTCTCGTCGGACAGCGCACCTGAAATCTCCGATGAATCGACGGAGAGACCAAGCTTCTGGGTTGCCTCGGATCCCGCAAGACCGGTGCCGGCGCGACATACGATATCCCCGAGCGCGACGTCGGCATCATGGTCCGTAAAGCCCTGCCTCACACCATCAGTTCGCGTGATGGTCCAGCAGCGGCAGAGCGTCGTAACGCCGGAATCGAGTTTGCTCTGCAGTTTCAGTGGAATTGTGCGCATGTTCCTGCTTCAAATATGCGTTGGCACCCCTGCGCGTTGATATCCCGCACCTCTTGAGCGGGAGCCTCACGAACGAATTTCAACCAGAGGAATCTTCGGGATAGCGCCTGCGGCGAAGGCCGACAGATCGACCTCCAGGTAATCGGTGTCGAAACGAACCGGCACATCAAACAGAAATCCGGCCGTTACGGCTGTCCCGACCGCCGGAGCGTGCCCGGGCAGAAAGGTGACGATCCCGGTGGTCACGTCGACCGTAAACTCTGTCCCCTCTTCGGCCTCCACATCAGCGACCGCCACGCGAACGCTGCCCGACACCGGTTTGATGATCGGGCGACGATACGGATCGTGCAGCGCGCCGTAGGTTTTGCTCAACTGAAAGCTGTCGGCGGCGCCGTCGCCTGTGCCGACCAGCTGATCGGTCGGCCGCGCCGCAAGGCCGGGGGCGGCGGACGAATGGTCAAGCCGGTCGCGCCAGCGAAAGCCATGCAGACGGCCACGCCGCTCCTCAAAAAACTCGACAACCTGCGCGAGGGCATCGAGTGTCTTGATGCCGTAACCCGCGTCATAGCGGCGGCGGGAATGCGCCCATCGTGAATTGCGCTGCTCGGCACCGGAGCCGAGCGTGACGACATCCGTGCGCCGCTCGGGGCCGCCTGCGCTTTTCAGGGCGATATCGAGCGGAAACAGAATCTCGTGGAAGGCTGTCATGGCTTGAAACCGAGATAGATGTGTGTCGGAAAGCGAAATCGGCATCGCGATGCGAGCCGCTGAAATTCTCCGCGGCCGGAACGGCTGGCGAGCGCAATTCTTTCAGCAGGTGACCAGATCGGTGTGTCCAAAGCCCTTCGAGTAATCCAGGACCGAGATCACGGTCGGCGTAACACGAAAGACGCGGACCTCTTCCGGCTTGGGCATCGGCAGCGGAGCTGTTTGTTTCGGGTACTTCAGTATGAGGCGACGAACAATGCGATCGATCTCGGCGGGGTCTTCGACGGGCTGCGCTCGCGCAGCCATGGACAATCCGCTGATAGCCATCACATCCGGCGTGTCGTAATCGATCGTGAGAGATAGCCGGTTATCTCTTGCCAGGTTTTGCGCCTTCTGGCTCTGCGGACTGCAAAGGAAATACAGCGTGAGGTCCTCGTTCACATACCCGACCGTGGTTGCCTGCGGCCAACCGTCCGGGCGTAGTGTCGCAACCGTCATGATCCGATGATCCTCGAGGAGCCTCAGAATTTTTTTCCTGATTTCTTCCTGCATCTTTCGATTCCGAGAGGAGATGTATCTGCGAGAAAGGATATCCGCTGAACCAAAACAGGACGAGGAGTGTCCATGGTGCCGAAAACGGTTTGCGGCGGACGCTGTTCCAGATTGGAACGGGAGAATTTCGTCAAAAAGCCAAGCTCGCGCGGTCGAATGCCGCAGCCATCGAGGCGCATTCGCGCGGAAGCGTCAAAAGCCCCGCTGACCGCGCGCGACTGCCCGGGCGATCTGCCCCGTGATGTAGGTTTCCGACCTCCGGAAGCTTTCCGGATCGGGCGTGACGATATGGACAGTGATATTGCCGCCCTGTCCTGCCCCGTTCATCGCGACACCAAGACGCCCGTCATTGCCTCTTGTGAGCGGCACGATCGCTTCCGGCCCCGCTTCGCCCGCAAGGCCAAGACCGCCAGCGAGCGGAAAATAGCTTGGCGCGCCGACCACGCCACCGGTCGCAAACGGAAATACGGCTCGCATTCCGGCACTGAACGTACCGAAAGGATTTCCGGAGTCGTCGCCGCGGCCACTTTTCCGCCCGGTTCCGCCATTGGGAGCTGCGTCAGGCCCGAGCAGCGTCCCGAGCAACTGGCCGATGCCCTTCGTGATATCTTTTGTGATCGGCTTGAACGCTTGCGAAACCGCGACATTGGACAGGCGGAGCGCCATCGATTTGAGTACGTCGTCGAATTGTTTGCCGCCGGTTGTCGCGTCAGCGAAAGCCTTGGTCATTTCGCGCGCGAATGCCTTGGCGCCCAGGCCCAGCGCATGGGTTCGGCTGCGCATCTTATCGAGTGTGCCGGAAAGCTCTGCACCTTCGGCATCGGCATTTTGCAAATCAAGGAAGCCGTCAGGCATCAGGATACCTCTGCATCAGTTCTGCAAACGTGTTCCGGTCAAGAGTCGGTCTGGTGCCGGTGATCGCTTCGATGGCGCAGCTGAGTTCGCGCGGCGTCATCGACCAGAACTGTTCAGGAGCGAGCCGAAGCACGCCCAGGCCGAAGCCAATCGCCTGTTTCCACGGGAATGCTCGCACGGGAATGGCCATCTCTTGTCTCACCTATCAGCGGTTCACACTTTCAGAAGCGGCAAAACGATGGTGACTCGCGCCATCAATCACCAAAGGTGGCCTGGATCAGCTCGGCAGCGATTCGAACATAGGCTTGGGCCCCACCCTCGACGGCCATGGCTGAAACCTCTTCGTCGGAGATCGACTCGCCGGCGCCCCGCATGCCGGCCGCAATGATACGGGTCAGATCGCGGGCCCTGAGCCGGCCGGAGGCAAAGCGCTCGGTGAGCGCCACGAGGTCCTCGGCTCCGAAAGAATCTTCGAGTTCGGCCAAAGCACCCAACGTGAGAAGCAGCTTGCGGTTCTTGCCGCCCATTTCGGCTTCGATTTCACCGCGGTAGCGATTGGCCATTCTTTTTCCTTTTTTCAACCGATGATTTTTTCTGGCGTCTTTTCGCTCGCTGCTAGCATGATCTGCTCAGCAACAGCGTCCGTAGTTTGGGCATGCGCTCGTGTTGCTCGAAAACTGGGCATAAACACTCGCATGCCGCCGCACGGTCGGCGCTTTATCGGAAAAGCTGCCGAACCTTCGCGTTTTTGCCTGCGTCAAGATTTCGAATAACGAAAATATGATTGGCGGTTGGCTGCGGAGAGGCGCAGCCTAAGAGACACAGAGGGGGACTTCCGCGATCTGTTCCTGAGAAGCCGACCGACAACGGGCTGGTTTACGGTTGTAACGAGTATCGAGTGAGGTTCGTGTCATGTTTGCGTTCGGGTTCACGCGAGGAGTATCGTCATCCATTCCCAAGGTGACGTGCCCGTTCTGCGGCTCTGCCATGCGATTGGCTACGATCGAGCCAATTGAGCCTAATGACAGTACCGTGACCTTCAGCTGCGAATGCAGCTACCGGTATCAATTATCGGAAAGGGCGATGTCATCTCTCGCCAGAGATCGTTCGGATCTCTGGTGAGTTGAGCGCTCGAGCCAGGCGAGAGCATTCAGCGACATATCAAGGCAGGCGGTGGCGCGCAGCTTACAGCGGCGCGAATGTCAGCGCGCCTGCCGACTCCAGGGACATGTCGAACGTCACCTCGCCGTTATACTCGCCTGCCAGTTCGAGACTCGTGATCTGGAACGGCCCTTGAACGGTACCGAATGAGGGTATCACGATCTGATAATCGAGCACCGCGCCCTCGAAGAATGTTTGTCGCATGAGTTCGTCGGTCGACGAATCCCTGAACAGACCCCGGCCGGACACGGCAGCACGCTTGATGCCGCCACCGTCAAGAAGTTCGCGCCACTGATTGACGCTCTCGGCATGAGTGACGTCGACTGTTTCCGCATTGAAGGCCAGGCGCCGCGTGCGCAATCCAGCCACGGTCGAAAATCCGGCGCCATCGGCGATCTTGATCAGCAGGTCCTTTCCCTTTTGGGCAGTCATCACAATTCCTTTCTGTTGAGATCATGCACGCGCATCGGCTGCCGATCAGAGGCGGCAGGAGCCTCCGTGGACGCCGCAATCAGGCCGGTTCAGTAACGGCGCGGAAGCGCACCAAAGCATGATAGGTGCGCCCATCGGCTTCGCGCCGCACATCCGCAACTGCAAATCGCAGATTGACGAGGCGATGATCGGAAAGTGTGAGCGGGGCGTCATCGAGCGCCTGGAGCAGCGCGCCTGCGATGAGATGGGCCTCGCGATGCCCGCCTTGCCGGGACCAGGCGTGCAGAACGAGTTGGTGCTCCAGGCCGGGTCCATCCCCGCTGGAAAAGTCGGTCACGCGGGCTTCCCCAATCGAGACGTAGGGGAACGCGGCGTCGCGCGGCGGCTCGTCATAGACCTTTCGCCCTCCAAGCATCGCAATCAAGGTCGTGTCTGCGATGAGAGCGTCATGGATGGCGGTGCGAAGCGCTGAAGATGCTGCGGTCGGCATATGGATTTTCCTGTTAAGATGTCGCTCGCGCAGATGGCGCGCGGGTGCATAGGCGAAATGTGATCCGGGGCTCGCGCAGCGCCTGCGCATGTTGCTTCGGATTACACGTCCTGCTCCTCGCCTTCGATCGCGAGGAAACGTCGGTCTGCGCTCAGTTGCGCCCCCAGAACACGATAGGTGCGGTCGCCGTCACGAAGACGATGATGCGTCGTCACATCCGAACGTGCGCGAATGACGATCCGCCATCGCAAGACAACCCCAAGCCGCCCTGCCGCCACATCCGGAAGCGCCCCCAGTGGCACCAGCTGCGCCCAAACCGGGGAAACCGGCTGGTAATGTCGCGTCACTCCGCCGCCACCGTCTGCGACATCGACCGGCGCTTCCAGCACGAGCCTTCGGTTGAGCTTTCCCGGGACCGTCACAGCGACAGCATCCGAAAGGGCGCGATCAGGCCAGCAGCGCTCGACGGCAGCGCGACCGTTGCGCCTTCTGCAGCGAGAACGGCGCGGTTTTCATACCAATGAGCGACGTAGAGCCGCACAGCTTGGCGCAAAGGCTCTGGCACATCCGCTGCACTGTCGCCGAATCCGACGGTGACATCGATTTCTATTCCTGCGGCAATCCGTGTCGGCATCGGCAGCATCCACGGCATGAAGGCAAGCATCGAGGAGCCTTTGTCCGGGACCAAGCTCTGCGTGTCGACAGCACGTGTCTCGCCATCGAAATCGAACACACGTGCAGCGGTGACCCCCCTTAACGGACCTGGCCGCACCGCAATGCGCCCGTGCGCGGGCCAGCAGTCGAGCACGATCCGCCATTGCTGCGTCACAAGAGCGAGCTGCGCTTGCGCTTCAACGTGAATTCTTGCGCTTGCGATCAATGACGCGATGATCGCATCTTCATCGCTGGTTTCGACCCGGAGAAATGCTTTTGCCTCTTCGAGAGAGATCGGTTCGACTGCCGGCGGAGTCATAAGGACAGATGACATTGATCGAAATCTCCTGAAATTGTGGAACTGCATCCTGGAAGTCGCTGGGAATCGGACTCCCGCGTCAGAGTCGCGTTTGGAAATTCAACTGACCGATTGTTGACAAAGGTTCGCGCGCGAGGCTGATGCTCGGATCCATGCCCCGCGTTTTCTCGATCATTTTTTTGATGCTGTTTTCTGCGCCCGCATTCGGCATCACTGGCAATGCTCCGCCGGCGGTCGGATGGGCCGCCCGGGCCATTGTCATGATTGTCAATGCCAAGCACGATCTCTGCACCGGGACCGCGCTCGCCCCCGATCTCGTCCTCACCGCAGCTCATTGTGTTGCGCGCCCGCTCACTTATGAGGTCAAGGCCTATCAGAGCGGCGGTGCTATCCCCGTACGCGATATCGCGCGGCACCCGCAATTCGACTACGCCAGCTACGCCGCAAGCCGCGCAACCGCAGATATCGCTCTCTTGAAGCTCGCGGCTCCGCTGCCCGATATTGTCATCCCGGCCACGCTGGCTGCCGCGCGCCGGGTTGCGCCAGGCGAGACGCTGACTATTGCCGGCTTCGGCGTGACACTCGCCGGCACCGCGCGCGGGCTCGGGCAGCCGCGCATGGCAACCCTCACCGTCACTGGTCGACCCGGTTCGCTGCAGATTCGTGTCTATGATATCGCGACCCGCAATGAGCGATCAGGGCTCGGAGGGTGCACCGGCGATTCCGGTGCACCAGCCTATGATGGCGAAGGTCCGCTGGTCATCGGCATCGTGAGCTGGTCCACCGCGCCGGGCGATGAGGAGGGATGTGGCGGACTCACCGGTATCACCCCGCTCCTCCTTTACCGGGATTGGATTCTCGAGACCGCCCGCAAGCTCAATTCAGCAATCGAGCGCTAGCGGCCAGTCGGGCTCCGACGACACATATTTAATGGCTCGTAAACCGCCCCTCCTCCATTCGGATGATTCCCGAAGCAAGTTCTTAAACGGAGACGAATATGGTTTGCCCGATTACACAGCGCCTGGAGTGGTCGGATGTCGAATGTGAAGGCGTTTCTGCAGGATTCCTCAGGTGCAACTGCAATCGAATATGCGTTGATTGCGGGCTGCATTTCGATCGTGATCGTCGCTGCCGTGAATTCCGTCGGGACCACGCTCAACGTGACTTTTACGAGTATTGGGACCGCACTGAAGTAGGCATCCTCATACACACGTGTCGGACTGCTGGAGCCGGCTTTGCGGCTCCACTTTTTTTACGGCATCCCATTTGCCCAATCTCATCCTACATGCGCACCGGGAATTTTTCTCCATGCAACGGCCACTTGTGTGCGCCGGACGTTGAGGATCAGCTTGCCGGGTTCGATATGGTCGACCCAATCCCAATTGACGAATCTTTCGCCGCCGTCCTCGCTCTGGAGTTGAATTCGATCGGGTCCATCCTCGCGATCCACTTTGCCGATGTGGCAGCCGTCTGATGACTCCACGTCCATTTCTGGTTCGAGCTTGCCAATGAACTTGGTCATTCGGCACCTTTAAATGTAGCGATGCGCCTGCTGACTAAATTCAACTCCTGGAATGGGGTTCCGCGAACCGATGCCTGATCGGTGTTCCTTTGGGCGGCAAGTACACCCCGGGTTTCCCGTCGCAAAGGGCGGAACTGGCGACTGCAGCCAACCTAGAGCCCTGAACAGTGCAGCGGTAGAAATTCAACGGATTCGCAAATCGCGTTCCACTCGGATGGTTCTGAAATATATTTACGTTATTGCGTCATTTGAAATAGCGCGCATGCTTTCAGCAGTTATGATTGCCAATCGATCGGGGCAATTTTTTCCCTCAGGTAGCGCGGAGCTCATCGAGCCTCGCTTCCCCGCCTGTAAACGTCAGGGTTTCGCGTGCGACCGTTTGAAGCAATTCTGCGCGAGCAGATCATTGGCCATCCCGCTTGTGAATCTTGCGGCGCCCCTATGTGGCTGACCTGCATCGAGCCCGATCGACCCGATCACGACAAGCGCACCTTCGAATGCCCGAGGTGTCAGCACGTGATGATCAGAGTGGTCAGCTATAAGCCGACCGTCTGACGTCTGGACTCTTCCGGCAAAGACGCGGGTTCTTTTGGCCGGCCCTTAGGCCGAAACAACCGGCCCGGCACGTCTGCAAACGGAATGCCTTAGCGCTCAATTGCAAAGAGCCAGGTGAGAACTTCCGCCGCGCCGATCACCAGGAAGATCATGATAACGGGCGGGTACAAGACCATCGAGGATTCGAATCTCAGAAAATACGGATGCTGACCGCTCTTGTTGGGACGAGCGATGAAAACGAGGACACATCCAATCGCTATCAATACGATGCCGATAAGAAGGTCGTTCATTTCATTTTCTTCCCATTTCTAGTGATCATCTTCGCGAACAGGAATCCCCAGGCAAGGCCGAGAGCTAGCGAACCGAAGAGCCACACATTGGGGTCCGGACGTTGGTACCAAAGCAGGGCATGCATGAACAGGAATACGAGCGTGACAGCGAGTATATTGGTGATGGCGCGCCCCCCGAAATTTATACGTTCTTTATATCGGCGCTCCCTTGAAAATCCAATGCTTTGACGAAGTCATCGCCGCGCAAGGCATGCTCCAGTCGGGAAGCGCGCAACCCAAGCCTTGATCAGCGGATCATTGCCGCGACGGCGAGATGCCCCAGCCACACCGCGAGAAGACACAGTGCGACGGAGAGAACGCAGTTCGCGCCCGCCCAGAGCCACTGTCCTTCACGCCACAAGGCAAATGTCTCAAGGCTGAAAGAGGAGAATGTGGTGTATCCGCCGCAGAGACCCACCATGACGAATATGCGGATCTCGGGACGGATGAAGAGCGGACCTTCTGCTGCGCCGAGCGCGGCAAACAGTCCGATGATGAAAGATCCTGTGACATTGACGATCAACGTGCCCCAGGGAAACCACTCTCCCGTCAGCCGGGACGCGACTCCCGAGCACCAATAACGAGCCATTCCACCCAACGCGCTGCCCAGCGCCACCCATAAATAATTCATCTGAAATCCACCTGTAAAAAATTCAGGCAATGCCGGCGCGCTGCCGCAATCCGTCTTTTCCGTATTGCAGGACTTGCACTTTCTCCAGAGTAATGAGACCGCTCGGCATCATGCCGTCGAGCAAGGGCAAGAACGCATTGATCTTGGCTTCGGTGTCCACGATCTCCACGATCACTGGCAAGTCGAACGATAGCCGGAGCACGTTGGCGGTGTGAAGCCGGCTCGACTGGCCGAACCCCATAGGACCGCGGAGGACCGTTGCGCCTGCGAGATGCATCTCCCGGGCTTTGCGCACGATCGCTTCGTACAGCGGCTGATTCTCAAATCGATCATCTTCTCCGAAGAAGATCCGCAGAAGGATAGCGTCCCGTGGCACATCCATGTTCATGCTCCTGAGTGCTGCACCAAAGCCCGACGGTCAGAGAAACTTGCAACCATGAGCAGGCAACTTGCGGAATGGCTGTCGCGACCGCCCCAATAACACCAATCCGGATGACTCGGCACCCGGCGGCACATTCCTAAGGAAAGTCGATTGATCACCATGCGCCCGATCCGTTGAGCGCTCTTCGGAGGAGACGTGCACCTACCGACGCAAGCGCGCCCGGTAGGAGTCATCAGCCTTCCGGCGGTTCAAGGGGGACCCCATCCCCATTCAAGACACCATCCTAGATGCAGCGTGAGCGCGGTCAAGGAGGCCTGGCGCGGTGAAAGGTGGTGCAGGATGCAGCAAGTATCCGGTGCCTCCATCTTTCGCCTTCGCGATCCTTTACGCATCGCGTATCAGGTGCGACAGTTTGCGGGTGTGAAGACAACTGATGCTCCGCGATTGCTCCATGAAGATCTATGGCGATGCGCTATCCGGCAACTGTCAGAAAGTGCGGTTCACGGCCGATCACCTTGGGCTTACCTATGAATGGGTAGCGATCAGCACCTTGAAGAATGAGAGCCGCACGCCGGCCTACCTTGCCAAATTTCCCCAAGGTCAGGTCCCCGCCATCGAAACCGACGACGGCCGCTGCCTGGCGCAATCCAACGCGATCCTTCGATATCTCGCGCGCGGCTCACATCTCCTCCCTGATGATCCCTGGACCCAGGCGAAGATCGACGAATGGCTGTTCTGGGAACAGTACAGTCATGAGCCATACATCGCGGTCTGTCGTTTCAACATGGTGTACCAGGGCAAATCCAAACAAGCCCGCGAAGCCTGGCGCGTGGAGCGCGGCGAGAGAGCTCTGGACCTCATGGAGCGCGAGCTCGCGGGCAGGAATTGGCTGGCCTCGAGCACCATGACAATCGCCGACATCGCGCTGCTGGCCTATACGCGGCTCGCACCTGAAGGAGGATTCGACCTGCAAGACCGGCCGAACCTTCGCGAGTGGATAGCGCGCTGCGAGGAAAAGCTTGGCCTTGATGCCCTGACAAATGACGTCACAAGCTCAAGCGGATGACGGTTTGAACCCGCGGATCGACAGACTGCTGGTTGAGGCGCAGCCCGGTCCATGCGGCAGAGCTGTTGAACTTGTCAGAATGCTGCAAGGCCATTGTTCTGTCATATCGCTTCCCGACGCGTGCGTTGCACCAGGACGCGCGCACAGGTTTTCCAGGCATCGAACTGCGCGGCGAGATCGGATACGTTTAATTCCGATTTCAAAGTTGCGGCCCATTTCGACGAGAACGACCACGTATTGCCCCCCGGATTGACCTCCAGGACGAACAGGCGCCCTGTCGCCCGCTCGCGGATGACGTCAACGCCGTGAAGCGCAACATTCGAGATCGCTAGAAATGTCTTGCGCGCAAGATCGAGCACATCTGGCTCGACGGGGACGATCAACCTCCGCTGACCATGTCGTGCCATAAACGGCCCCGCGCTCAACGCCTCGCGCGCCGCGTCGAGCGGCGGACGCCGAACCGTCGAAACGGCTCGAAACGCGAAGATCGGCTCGCCAAACAGCGTCAGTACTCGATAGTGCGAGGGATATTCGCCCGTATCGATAAATTTCTGAATAATCATGGGCATGCCGCCCGCAGTCCTGATCGCAGGATGTTGTCGCCACTGGGATCCGGACAAGGATTCACTTCGTACCAATTCGATGCCGCTGCCGTGCGACGTCAATCCAGCAGGCTTGATCATGACGAGCGGACCGAACCGACCCGGGTCAAGTTGGAAGCCATCCTGAAAAACCGCGAAATCGGGAATCGGTAAGCCAGCCTGCGCGAGCCGCTGCAACTGCAAATCTTTGGGGATCAATGACCCCGCATAAATTTTCCCACGCAGTGGATGGAAACTGCGAAGCTCCGTCGGTGAGTAGATCAGCGTTGGACGGCCTGCGGCTTGCTTGCGCGTTGCCGACGAACCACTGTCATTCGACGCGACGAATACTTCGATATCCGACGCGATGGAATGAATTTCGCGGGCAATTGCTTCCAGATCTCTGCGATCCTGAACAAAGGGCTCATGCACAAGGATAAGGTTGCGCGTTGCTTCGGGTCTGTACTGCGCCCGATCGCTTACAGTGCCAACCTGCCGTCCTCTTTCATACATGAGCAGCCAGCAATACCCGGCTTGCGAAATACGACGTCGCCTTTGGTTACGTCGCGCCTACATCAGGGTCGAAAGTTGATCCCCAAACGGACAATATGATCCTGTATGCCAAAAGAGCCCCCGCCCTGCACGCCCGCAAAATAGGTTTCTTTACCAAGATCGACGTAGAGATATTCGACCTTGGCCGTCCACCGATCGGCGAATGCATACTCGAACCCCGCACCCAGCGTCCAGCCGACATGCATGTGCGATTCTGATGCAGCGTATGGAAGGTTGGCCACCTGATTGAATTGGTGAAGCAACCAATTCGTGTCCATCGACAAGCGACCCCAGGCGAAACCGCCGGTCACATAAGGCAGGAACTGACCCAGTGCGTAGCCCAAGCGCCCGCGCACGGTGCCCATGTATTTGAGTTTCGCAGACGTGGTCTCATTGTAAGAAAAATCTTCGGTATTAAAAAACGCCGGCCGAGTGTCGCCGCTCAGAAATATCGAATCGCTCTGGTCGGTCCAGGTGAAATCGGTCTCCGCTCCGTAGACGATCTGGCCTGCCTGAAAATTGTATCCGGCCTGAACTCCGCCAAGCCATCCTCTTGGGTTTATGTCCCGCTCAAAAACGAATGGCACCGGATTCGGTGCGTTCATCCAAAAATTTGGCGCAGACGGCGGCGGAATAACGACGGTGCGCGTAGTATCCCCGTCGATTGATCCCCAGCTATGTCCTACATGACCGCCGAAATAAAAACCGGTCCACAAGGGGCCGGCTGAAGCCGCCATTGCGCTTGAGGTCTGGAACAGCGCTATCGCTGCAACACCGCCGAGGAGTTGCCTTTTTATCGCTCGCATAAGTACCTCGATCGTCCCCTAGTCTCTTCAGACGTCGAGCATGCCCGAGCCGAAGTGATCTGAGCGATGCAAGGGTCCGGCCTTGCGATCTTTATTTCGATCCCAAAAATCGGAGTCCCACAGCCCCTTGCTAGTAGCAACACTACACCTGGCTGTGATGAGAAGTCCTGGCGCAATCCACTGATTAAAGGCGGACGCAAACCATCTGTGTCAATTCGGTTACATGTGTTTTTCAACCATTGATAGAATAAGTCACGGATAAAATTTCTAATGTATCGACTGGAATGCAGATTGCCCGCAGCCGCCGGCCGTGGCGCACCGCAGTGAGCGGTGCACCGCAGCCGGGACCGGGTTTTGACCAGCGCAGTGCCGTGCCGATCAGTGATAGAGTTCCAGTTCGGGACGCGGATCGGGAATGAATCCGTCCCGGTTCGGCATCCTGACTTTGGGCAAAGAGGTTGCATCCATTGTGTCGCTCGGCTGGATGATCTTGGCCTCCGACAAGATGTAGGCAACGACGCTGTAGACATCGTCATCGCTGAGCGATCCCGGCGAGGAGAACGGCATCGATCGCTTGATGTAGTCGAACAGCGTGGTGGCGTAGGGCCAATAGCTCTCGACCGTCTTGACCGGAGTCTTTGTGGCCAAAGAGCCGCGGCCACCGATCAGTTTGTCACCGCCGATGCCTTTCGCGGGATTCCCCTCCAGTTTCTCGCCATGGCAAGCGGCGCAATTTGTCGCGTAGATTTTGGCGCCCGCCGCAGCGTTGCCGCTTCCCGGGGGCAGGCCGCGGCCGTCCGGCGGGATTGCGAAATATTTCGAGAGCTCCTGCTCGCCGACCGGCGAGCCGAAACCATACTTGGCGGGCGCAGTCTGAGCGAGAGCGATGCCTGCAACTGTAAAGAACATCAACGCGGCGCACACAAGGCGGCTAGGCGTGCACATTGCTGACCTCCCCCGCCTCGTTTACGGCCCAACTCTGGATGGCATTGAGGTGATAGATCGATCCGAACGCTCCGTTCGAGCCGCGGATTGCAATCAGTTGCTTGAGGGTTGGCTGTATGTATCCGGTCTCATCCGTGCAACGGCTTTGCAGGATTGCCGGTTTTCCATCCCAGATCCAAGGTAAGGAGAACCGCACCGTGCAGATAGGCTCCGGCACCGTATCGATATGGGCTGGACTCCAGCTCTTGCCGCCATCGAGCGAGACCTCCACCGATTGCACGCGGCCGCGACCGCTCCAGGCTAGGCCCGTGATGTTATAGAAGCCCGGCCCCGGCAATTTCATGTCCCCGGATGGAAACGTGATGACGGATTTTGCCTCCATCTCGAAGCTGAACTGTCTTGCTTTTCCGTCGGCAAGAAGATCGGTGTACTTTGAAGTCTCCTCACGGGTCATGAAAGGCTTGTCGCTGACTTCGAGCCGGCGCAGCCATTTGATATGGGTGTTGCCCTCGTAACCCGGCAAAAGCAGACGAAGGGGATAGCCCTGTTCGGGCCGCAGCGCCTCGCCATTTTGCCCATACACGATGAGCGCATCCTTGAGCATCTTTTCCATGGGAATGCTGCGCGTCATCACTGCGGCGTCTGCGCCTTCGGCCAGCACCCATTGGCCGCCATCCTTCAGACCGACCTCGCGCGCAATTGTCGCGAATTGCACGCCAGTCCATTCGCTTGTGCTCAGCAGGCCATGCGTCCCCTGCACTGTCTTGAGGGTCGGCTTGTTCCATTCTGTCAGGCCGTTGCCCGAGCACTCGATGAAGTATTTCCGCGTGACCGACGGGAATCGCTTGAGATCGGCCATCGTGAATTTTTTGGGCGTATCCACCATCCCATGCACGATCATCGTGTGCCGGGCGGGGTCGATCGTCGGGATTCCGCCATGATGACGTTCAAAGTGCAGGCCCGACGCGGTGAGATTGCCGAGCATTTTATCGAGCGGCGTCATGCTCCACGACGTGTTCTCATTGGCGGTCGGGAAACGCCACCGCACTTCTGTTTCAAACTGGGATCGCGAACCATATCCGCCGTCTGCGGCGACGGCGCGGCCCTGCTCTTTTGTCGGATCGGCCGGCACGTCAAAATGAACGGCGCCCGGCGGAGCCTTGTCCTGCGCTTGCGCGATCGACATGGCGCCCACCGCAGCGGCCATTGACGACCCTGCAGCAAGCACGAATTTGCGCCGGTCGGTCATTGGCGCGCGGGCGAACATGCCCTCCTTGCAGTCGCAATCTTCAAGCGCCGCCTTGCGGCGAGCGATGTGCCGCGCCTCGGCCGCAATCATCGCGTCCACCATGCGTTCTGCTTTTTCATCGTAAACTACAGCTGGCGTCCTCATTGCCTTCTCCCTCGAGAAGCAAAAACGGCTTCGGTGTCCCGAAAGCCTGGTACGCCGCCAAGGCTAGCTTGTTTGCGCGGCCGCTGTAAGCACCGACGCCAGTCGATTCCTTTTTTCTACCGCAGCTCGCAACGCGCTCGATGAACACGCCGTAGCTGACCATGCGCCAAGGTGTCCGGATACAGACTGTGCTTAACCGTCCATTCCGGAGACCGCGCGGTCTTTGCCTTTCGTATTTCTTTGTAGGCAATCGCCGCGCGTTACTGAGCCAGACGCCCTTTCACTGCATTCGCGTATGCAGGGTAGCGAATGCGACCATTTGGATCGGGCGCCAGCGACGTTCTTAGCCAATCATGCACGCGGTCCAGATCAGCTTTCGGCAGCGACTTAAGCTGTCGCGCGGACGGGCTGCCCAGAGCCGTCGAGGACTCCCAGAAGTCATCGAAATCCTTGTAATCGACTTCAATCTCAATCCGGCGGCTTTCAATATCTTGCAGGCCGGCCGCCTCCCACAATGCACACAGCTTCGAGACACGCGACTATTCGGCTCCGGGCAGTGTTGCTGGTGCCGGCAATCCAGCCGCCACGACCGCCTTTCGCAACGGCGCGAGCGGCAGTCCACCGCCGGGAATATCCCACATGTAAGCTGCGACCCAGCCACCAGGCCGCACCACCCTCACCATTTCTGAGACAGCCCGAGCCGGATCGGAAACGAAACTGATGACGAGTGCCATCACCGCAACATCGAAACTTCCGTTGCTATAGGGCAACGCCATGGAGTCGCCGACGCCAAATTGCGCGTTATTCGCCCGCCGGCGCGAGGCCGCATAGGCCACTTGTGCCTGGGATGGATCGACCGCGTGGACAGCAGCAGGAGCACATCGCGCGATGAGCGTTTCGGTGAATGCCCCATTGCCGCATCCCACATCAAGCCATCGAAGTCCATTCGGCACGGCAAGCCAGTCGAGAAATATGGCCCCGGCGAGCCTGCTCCATCGCCCCATCTGCCGTTCGTAGAGCTCACCATCCGTGAAGAACTGCATCTCGCTCATGACGGTCCCCAGCGGCGATGTACAAGCCTAGCGCTAGCCACACCTGCCGGAAACGTTCACGGGGCCGCTTGCAGGCGGCCCCGTGGATTCACGACGTAGTCAGAGTGGACGAGCCCAGTGTGCAAAATTCTCGATCGTGGCTTGTGATAAAATGCAGCAAGGCCTCATCGTGCAAGCAAAGCGCTGTCCGTATGCAGCCAGGAATGCCCCCGATGCCTAGGCCGCAAGTTCGGCGAGTGCTGCGCGGCGAAGGCGTTCCGGATCGCGCTCCCCTTGCGCCGCTGATCTCAGGATGCGTCGGGCCAGCATTCGCCTGAGCATCGCAGCCTGCTGCTCATGCTGCAGGCACGACCAGGCATCATCCAGCGTCTTGTCGAGGAGATTGATGGTTTCAGGGTCAAAATACGCATGCATTCTGTCCATAGCCACCTCTCACGATGTTTGGGGGTTGCCGGAAGAGTTCTTATGCGAAAGTGACTACATTCTGACGATCGCGTGACGATTACCTGACGATTCTCGGATGTTTGGTGGCCGACATGACGGTAAAGAGCGGCGCAGACTCGTATCCGCTCATTTGTCGAGCAAGCGAGACGTGCCCAGGCTTTCAGTTCGCCATCGCCGGACGTGTTCCGGCGATCCACGTCTTGCTCTGCTGAAGCGCCGCAAAAAAATCGTGGATGGCCGGGACAAGCCCGGCCATGACGGTGTCAGAGAACGAGCTCGCCATTCACTCGGCGTCATGCTCGCGCTTGTCGCGAGCATCCACGTCTTTACTCCTTTGCCTTGCATAGACGTGGATGGCCGGGACAAGCCCGGCCATGACGATTGAAGAGGCCGCACACACTCTCATCCGCTCATTCCCGTAAGCGCGGATCCAGCATGAAAAGAAATGCCGTGCGAGTTCGAAGGATTACCTCCGACTCAAGCGGCGTCGGTTGGCACGCACCTTTTTGCGATAAACATTCGAAGCTGACTTCGCCGCCCGCGAAACTCCGCCGCCCCCCGCCAGCTTCGCTGCTGCACTCGCCTGCGCCTGCGATAATGCAGAGGCTTTTTCCAGAATCATCCTCTGCATTTCGCGTTGCGCGCCTGCCCCCCCGGACATGATGCGCAGCATGCGCATGGCAACCACAAGGTTGGCGTCCCATCCCATCTCCAGCGATCGAAGATACGCACGCCAGAGTTCGATCATGTTCGACTCCTGTGATGACACGCAATGACAACCCGCGACCGCCCGAAATGGATTTCAATCACCCGCGCGATCGAGCCTTTTTCATTGATCGGAAATTCCCTCCAACAAAGCTCTTGCCCGATCGCATCCGATCAGGACCAAAGTGAAACAAACCGGCACCATCTCGTATTTGCCCCTTTTCCGACTGCACCTGGGCCGAAAATTACAGGCTTGCTGCGACGGCAACCACCCTAACCGCCCCTGCATGAATTCGTGCCATCACGTTTCCTGTCCTCACGTTTGGTGCTATCTGTTCCGGGCCACCGTTCAAAAATTGAAATCGAGATCACACCGCATTGTTATCGGAATATCGGAACGCGGAGGCGTCGCCCCTCGTTGGCAGCCCAGCCGTTCGCAGCAGGAGAATGAGGATGAGACTTGCAATTGACGTGCCCGCGGACACTCCGCTCGTGCCCCCCACGCAAACCGTATTGACCGGTCCCGCTCCAAGCCAGCCGATCGGAGAGGTCAATCCGGGTGGAACCGACATTCGTCAGCAACGGCTCGATCAGGAAGACGCAACTGACGAGCAAAGAACGCCTGAATTGGATCGCGAGCATGATGAGCTCGACGATGAGGATAGTGACGCCGGTAATGATGAGGAAGAAGAAGAAGAAGAAGATGATGATGATGATGACGATGACGATGACGAGGACGATGAAGACGACGATGACGACGAGGACGACGATTGACCCGTGCCTCGGGTAATCGCGTCTGCTCGGACGTCGGCTTCCTCACCGGGTCCTCAATACCGCGGAACGTTCGCAGTCTGCATGCGTTGATCGGCGGACGCGCTCGTACGTCCCCCTACCCCCCGCGAGCGTGTCGATCCCCTTAAGACTTGCAGGGCTGCCACCGCGGCCCTGCATTTTTATGCATGGGAAAGATCCTCTCGGATCCCCTTGAATGTGGGATGGCGCAGCTTTCCATCCCTCGTCAGAGCTCGATATTCCACCTCGACGAGCAGCTTCGGCTCGAGCCAGGTCGCCTTCGGCTTTCTGATCTTGCGGGTCAGAGGCTGCGTGCGCCTTTTCAGTTTGTCCGCGCGCGCCCGCAACTGCTGTTCGAGTCCAGGATCGAACCCGCGCTCTACTTTTCCGGCGTAGCGCAGCTCGCCATCCTCCCGACGGCCAAGATAGACACCATTAAACCGTCCGCGCTTGAACGCTATTCCGGCCGCCACGAAGGTGTCGCGCTGGCGACACGTGCGCTTGGTCCAATCCGCGCTGCGGCCGGATCGGTAGGTAGAATCTTTCCGCTTGGAAACAAGTCCTTCGAGCTCGAGTTTGCAGGCCCGCCTGAACAGCGGCTCGCCCCCGCCCTCGATATCTTCGCTGTAGCGGATCGCTCCGGAGGCTCCGCTGAGAAGCTCGGCAAGCACGTGCTTGCGTTCCTCGAGCGTACAGCCCCGCAGCAGGCGGCTTCCTATGTAGAGAATATCGAAGGCGAAGAAAACGAACCGATCGCAGCGTCCGCTGCCCAGGTCGCTCTCGAGTGCGGCAAAATCCGAATGTCCGTCTTCGGTCGGCACGATCACCTCGCCGTCCAAGATCAGGCGCTCGGCGGGCAGGTACCAGGCGGCCGCCTGAAGGGCCGGGAATCGTTTCGTCCAGTCATGGCCACGGCGGGTGTAAAAGCGGATATCGATGTCCCGCTTGTGCAACTGAAGGCGATATCCATCGAACTTGATTTCATGGATCCACTGCGCTCCGCGCGGGACCTTCGTATTCGATGTCGCAAGACATGGCGCGATGAATCCCGGCATCGCGGCGGCCTTTGCGCCGGCGAGTCCGGCCGCGATCATCGTGGCGTCATTCTGCACGACGTACTGGCGCTGGGATTTTGGGCGCGAGCGGCGCGGCATGAGCAATCAATCGCCGCCGATGTCCGGGGTTCCCCTGAACTTCGCCTGCTGCGGCGCGTTACGCCTCGGTCCGAGAAAGGAGCACGGCATGCGATCCAAGCGCGCGACTGGAGATCCCGTGAAGCCGGGAGCCGGCGGCCTACGCGGTCCCGACCGCCAGCAGGAGGGCCTTCGCGACCGTCGCGGCGGGGCGGCCGACAATATCGTTCCGCAGTCGGAGAAGCCGATGCGCGAACATCGCACCCCGCACGAAGATGCGCAGCCTGGATCAGCCATCCAGCCCGAAACAGAAGCTCCCGATGAAGGTACGCCGGAACGGCTGCGTCGAATGGAGGATCCCGACAGGATCATCAAACAGGCAGTCAAGGACGCGCAGCACACGCTGACCGAATACATGCATTCACACGGCGAGGGCTGCGAAGATGCCGTCGAGAAGCTTCTTACCACTCTCGACAACAACGACGTGGCCGAAGCCATCCTTGTCAGCGACGAGCTGGAACAGCGGGCGCGGCGGCGCACACGGCGTGCGCCTGGCACCGTGCGCAAGCCGCACTAGCTTGCCCATTGCCTGTGCATGCACATACGAGTAGGGCGGAGCAAATCCTGCTCCGCCCCAGGTTTTCCGACATCAGCTGTCGGCAAATTTCAGCAGCTTGATCGCGTCGAAATCCTGTACGCCCCCTCCTACGCGCTTTGTCGTATAGAAGAGAATGTAAGGCTTCGCTGTATAGGGATCGCGCAGAACGGTCACGCCCGCGCGATCGACAACCAGATAGCCGCGGTTGAAATCGCCAAAAGCAATCGAGAACGAATTGGACGATATCTCCGGCATGTCCTCGACATCATACAGAGGAAAATTCATCAGGCTCGGCCTGCCTGTCGGCATCGCCGGCGGCTGCCAAAGGTAGTTGCCGGTCGTATCCTTGAACCTGCGGACTATGGATTGCGTGCGCCTGTTCATCAGAAATACGGCGTTCTGCCGGTATCCCGCGTTCACCGCCAGAATGAGATCGATCAGCACATCCGATGGACTGCTTGACGGAAAAGCGCCCGTTGAACCGGACGCGATATAGCCGACATTCCCCCACGTCCAGGCGCTGTTCGGCACCGTGTTGTACGAAAGGAAGCCTTTCGGCTTGTTATTGCCGTCGCCCGAGACAAACGCGGCGCCCTCCTGCAAGGCAAACACGCGGTCCACTTCGCCGGCAAGCCACTCGCCGATATTCACCGCCGAGTCCTCCAGCAATGCAGCCGTAGCGGCCGGCATGGCGTAAAGCTCCATGGCGGGAAACGACAATTCATCGAGTGTCGGCGCGGCCGTCTGGCTCCGTGCATCGGTCTCGCCAACCCAACCAGCCGCCGCGGCGGTCGCCATCATCGGCTTCTTGTAGACATTGCTGCTGATCGTGCGGACGCTTGCAAGGGCACGGATCGGAGAGATCGCAAAGAGCCGCTCCCCGATTTTGCTCTCGATCTCGGGCGGGACGAGAAATCCACCGTCGGGATTGGACCCTTCCGACAAGGCCTTCAACTCGAGCGCGCGCAAGTTCACCGCCTCGCCCGAACGCACATAGGCTTCGAAGGCCGCCTTGTGCTCGATTCCGGCCTCGGCCCGCTTGTGGTTCGTCTCGTGTTCGCCGGCCAAGACCGGCCGCGCCTGTTTCAGCTCGAGCGCCTCAAGCCGCTGCGCTTGCGTGATGATCGTTTCGTCGAGGCGAGCGAGTTTTTCCTCGAGCAGGACGTCCGCCGAACGCTTTTCGGCAAGCCTCTGGTCGTTTGCGTGCTTGAATTCCTCGAAAGCCCGCATCAGTTCGGCGTGAGTCAAGACCGCGTCGGCCGGAATGCCCGCTTTGATTTCAAGACTGTCGTCGGTGGCAATATCCATCAGGTTCTCCTTTGTTGTGAATGAATGGGGTCGGATCGCGAATGCGCGCGGTGCATTCTGCGCAACGGGAATGATCAGGTTTTTGCGGAAGCGATGTGGCTATCGATCTCAATTGTGCGGTTCACCCCGCACGCGCTCACCCGCCCATTCCGCGCAAGCAGCGGCATAGAGTCTCACCACGTCATGCGCGCGCAAGCGCGAATCCAGCGCAACGCCGCAGTCGTTGGCATTAGTCTGGATCCCCGCTTTCCGCGGGGATGAGCGGGTGAGAGTCTGCACGGCCTCTCCACGTCATGCCCGCGCATAGCCGTTCGAAGAACGGCGTCGCTTCGCTCGCCTATGTCGCGGGCATCCACGTCTTTGCAGCCTTGCAAGGCTCAAGTCGTGGACGGCCGGGACAGGCCCGGCCGTGACCAATGAGAGATCATGCCCGCGCAATGAAGCCGGGCATGACGGCGCGGAGCAAAAAAGAGCGGTGCATTCAAGAACCCGGAAGGTCTTCTCGCGCGCAAACTACCGTGAGCGACGCTTGCGCCGGCCTCTGGCGGACTTGGTTGCGGATTTGGATCGCGTTCTCCGGTTCTGGGCACGCTTGGCTTTCCGGCGGCGTCTGTTGACTGGCGTGACCTGTTCGACAGCCGTCCGTCCCGCTTTCAGTGCTCTCCCGGCGGAGCTCAACACCACACCTGCAGCAGCTTTGACGCCGCCGACCGCTTCTCCGGCAACCGACCTCATGCCTCTGACACTGCGTTGCGCAATCGACTTCGCTTTTCTTCTAGCCATGAAATTCCCCTGGTTGACGAGCCGCCGCAACGGCGCCCGCAATGAAGTTGGGGGAATAACGGCAAGGCGTAATTGGAGTTCCCAATGGGGCGATCGGAAGGGATCGGTCGTCTCTTGCGCCGCTTCTATCCCGCCTTGCGCCGTACCGAGCGAGTGGATTTTCGGACCTCTTCCTTCGGCACCTTCTTGCCAGGAATGGGAAGGAGCATTTCCTTCTGCCCTTCGATGCGCTTGCGTCCCCGCTTTGCCTGCTGCTTGCGAGCCGGCTGCTCGGCCTGAACGCTTCGTCGCAGCGCATCCATGAGATTGATCACCTTGCTCGGTTCTTTTTCTCTTGGGGCCTCGAGAGGTATGCCTTTCGATTTCTTTTCGATCAGCTCCCGCAGGGCCGTCTCGTAGTGATCCTCGAAAAGCTTCGGATCGAAGTGGCCCGACTTCGTTTCGACGATGTGTTCCGCCAGCTCCATCATGTCCTTCGCGATTTTCAGATCGGGAATGTCGTCGAAGTATTCCTCTTCCTTGCGGATCTCATAGGGATACCTCAGGAGCATCCCCATCATTCCCCGGCCCCTCGCTTGCATCGCAATGACATGTTCGCGGTTGGTGAGCACAACGCGTCCGATGGCAACCATGTTCTTTTTGGCAATGACGTTTCGGATCACCGCAAACGCTTCCTGAGCGACCTCGCCATCGGGTGCGATGTAATACGGACGCATGTGATAAAGCTCGTCGATCTCCGATTCGGGGACAAACTCGTCGATCTCGATTGTCTTTTTGCTCTCAAGCGCAATGGATTCGAGCTCTTCGTCCGCAATCTCGATGTATCGCCCCTTCTCGATCTGGTATGCCTTGACGATGTTCTCGGGCGTGACTTCCTCGCCGGTCTCCTCGTCCACTTTGCGGTAGCGGATGCGGTTTCCCGTGGCGCTGTTGATCTGATTGAAGCTGACCTTCTCGCGCTCGCTGGTCGCAGGAAACAACTGAATCGGACAAGCCACCAGAGACAGGCGAAGATAGCCCTTCCAGTACGCACGCGGGGCCATAGCGGACTCCTACAAAACCGAAACCCTTGCAGCTAAATCTAGCCGGTTCGAAGCGAACCTGCATCGGCTACGATCCGCCTGTTCTGCCTCCGTTCCTGAGGATCAGTCGGCGGTCGTCGCATTCGTGCAACAGGGTAAATTGCGAAACGAATAATGGGATCTGTTTGCTAATGTAAGAAAGCCACCCCTGACGCCAGGGATGGCGGGAGCTAGTCCCGCGTCGTTTCTTGGGACTACAAGCCGATGCTGAACAGCGTCACAAATCCGCAGAGCGCGACACCTCCCAGCAGGAAAATCCATTCCGAAGGCTTAAGCGCCAGCACGCGGCCGTCACTGAGGACAAAGTTCAACATCGGAACACTCGCGACAGATGATTACTCACCTTAACGCGCGGCGGCGGCAGAAGCTGTAGCGCGCGGATCACTTCCGCGACAAATCGTGTGAAGGGAACCGAAGAACCCGCCGGGGAACAAATTCAGCAATTCGCTCGGGCGCTTAAACCGCGAATTTGAACGTCGAGGTTGGCTCGCGAGGGCAAGAAATTACCACGCGAATGTCACAGTTATGGCCGGAACGCCGACCTCGGACCTCGCCTTAATTCAGCAGGCTAGATCAGCATGGAGAAAAGCAAATGAAACCAGCATGGATTGCAGCCGTTGCCGGCATTGCGACAATGGCAGGACTCGGCACTGCCTCTGCGCAGGTCATTGTCGAGCGCACGTTCGGACCACCGGTCTACGCGTATGCACCAATATATGACTATGCGCCGGCTCCGATCTATTCGGCGCCCGTTGTGGTCGCGCCACCGATCTACGCAGCTCCGGCGCCGGTCTATGCGGCACCGCCGGTACTCCCGCCCGTGCGCGAAGTGATCGTGCGCGAACCTGCGCCGCTGCTGAGCGTCGGACCCTATTACGCCGCGTGGTGACCTTCACGAGGAACGAGCCGCCTTTGAATTCAGGCATGTTTGAATTCAGGCATGGCGGCTCGTCCCTTAAATATCCCGGCGAAGTTCGCCGAGCTTCCCTCCTCATCCTGTGCTGACCCACCTTCCTCATCCTGTGCTCTATCATTAGCCGCTTACTATCTGACCTACCGTGATTTTCTGCGCGTATACGCGAACGGTAGCCGCGGGCAGCAGGCAACCATCTCTCTCGCGGCTGTCACGTGTCGTCGTCTACATATGTAAATGTATCGAATGTCTTCTCCGCACTTCTCCTTTTCCATCTGGATCAGACCGGAAGGAATGGCGCCGGCGCAGGTTCCCGTGGGTAGCGCTGGTTTCCGCCAATCGCGGGCCTCGCCTCGCGCAGTTCCCGATACGAGAGCGCCGGAAGAAGTCCGCCCCAGACGCGAACAGTTTTCAATCTGAACCGATTGCGCAAAATTCAGTTTTCGATCGCACCAGTGAAGAGAGAGAACGGGCGCAGCTTGAATCGACAGCATGATTGTTTCCGTCTCCATGCAGTCGTTGAGAGAAATTTGCGGTCCACGAAAAATTGATCGCTTCCTGTCTCCTTTTCGGTGGACGAAAATGAACAAGCGTGCAGTAATGAAGCCCCCGTCGGCGAGGATGAATTCAATACGAGTAAGGCCGCCGCCGGCAAACACAATTTGCGATGCTCCCGCCAGGTCGCTTTCGGCAACGTCTGTGTGCGTGCGTTTTTGACTTTCGACCCCTGCCCTCGTGCACAGTCCGATGCCTTAGGCATCATGGGCGAGCGGAATGGTGAAAGGGGACGAAAGTCGCATGTTGGAATGGCACAGCCGGTTGGCATTGAACGACCTTTCAATGTCCGAGCCGCGCTTGATTGCGCAATTATACGATTTCACCAGCCAGCTGATTTCGTGCAACAAAGTCAGCGACACCTTTGAAGCGCTGCTGGATTCGGTCATGAGTCTCCACGCTGCCGACTTCGGGTGCGTGCAGATAGTGGACTCTGAGGGTTTGAGCGCGCGCATCGTGGCACAGCGCGGACTTTCCGATGGCTTTCTCCGTGCATTCGCCAGCGTTTCAGCCGACCTGCCGTGCGCCTGCGGGCGGGCACTCAAATTAAAGAGCACGGTGGTAATCGAGGATGTCGAAAATGACCCCGAGTTCACCCCTTTTGTGCAAATAGCACGCGATGAGGGCTTTCGTGCTGTACAGACGACGCCGCTCATGGTTGGCGATGGTGATCTGATCGCGCTGGTGTCCACCTTTTTCCGCCAGCCCAAGCTTCCGTCTCCCGCGAACATGACCGTCACCGCGCTGTATGCGAGCCACGCCGCGGAGATACTTGCGCGCTTGCGACGTGAAGAGGCGCATTCCGAGCAGCAGGAGTTGCTCGCCAACGAACTCAGCCATCGCGTCAAGAACGTGCTGACGATGGTGCAGGCCGTTTCGCGCGAAAGCCTTCGCAGGGCGGCGGGCCTGGCGGATTACAAGGAAGATTTTGAGCAGCGTTTATCGGCACTCGGTCGGGCTCATGCCATGCTGCTCGAGTCGAAATGGCAGAATGCGCGCCTGAAAGATCTGGTCAGACAGCAAATGGCGGCCTTCGGAGATGTGCAGATGACCCTGTCGGGACCTGATCTGCGGATCACGGCGAATGCCGCTTATGTTCTTGTGCTCGCGCTGCATGAGCTGGGCGTGAATGCGCAGAAGCATGGCGCGTTTGGCGCCGAGAATGGGCGCCTTTCGATCTCGTGGCGGCTCCATTCCGGTAGCCGCATGATCTGCCTGCTCTGGAAGGAAACGGGTGGGCCCCCTGTCCGCAAGCCGACCAGCTACGGATTTGGAAGCGCCCTTTTCCGGAATCTAAAACATTCAGGAATGCTCAGCGCAAATTTCAGATACCAGCCCTCCGGTCTCGTGTGCGCCCTTAACCTGCCGGCCTCCGCAGTCGCGCCCGAAGAGTCTCTCGTCAGAGTTCAGAGGCGCGATCAGCGCCTGAGAACGGGATAACGGTTCTCTTCCTGAAAAGTGCACAGTCCTCCACGTCCGGGCGTTCCAGGGCATCACCTTGGAACGCGCGCATGAGGAGCGTGTTTGGCATTCACTTCAGGCAATGGAGCTATGGCCAATGAAAGTTGCAATCTTCGCGATCGCGGCCGCGAGTCTGGCGGCCGCCACGATCGCGTATCCCACCTTTGCACAGAACTCGTCACAAAATTCCGGGCGCGGGCAGGATGACCAGCCCTTCAGCAACGCGCCTTCTGGCCGCGGCATGGGCAGTCCCATGATGCGTCATCACTTCGATGGAACGAGCGGCAGAGCTGCAGAAGACCGCGATGAGGATGCCGATCGCGCTTTCGGCCGAGACGACCGCCGGAACCGCCGCATGGGCGGCGGGGGAACACGTTTCCGCTTCGTGCGTGGCAATGCCCGCATCGACATCCGCTGCTCGGAACGCGAGCAGTTGCAGGCCTGTGTTGATGCCGCCACCAGGTTGCTGAAGGAAATCTCGCAATTGCGAGAGCGAAGGGACAGCGGCACCAGCGGCTCCGATTCGGGTTCCTCCGATGATGCGGATGATCAGAACGGAGAAGAGCCGGACCGCCTGTAGTCCTGACCCGGACCAGGTCTGGAAATCCGCCGGCGGCGTCCTAGATATCCGTCGCCGGTCCGCCTGCGCCGGTCCTCATGAAGCACATGAAGCAAGCGATCCAAGTGTGCCGGCGCGCGTTGAGGTGTGCTGGGCGCGGCAGGTTTTGTTCGGTGAATAACGATGGCGTCCCGACGTCGCCAAGTCCTGATCCAGAGCCGAAAAGGAACTCGCAAGGCTCCCTTTACAGTGCCCGAATCTGCCACCGCGGTCGACGTGTCGCTGCGACTGCGGGAGGCCGGATGGACTCCTTACAAGATATCTCTCGACCGTGAGCGCGGCTGCTGGATCGCGGTCGTCATCGACTGGCAGCACGCCGCCTGAGCGCAACGAGATTGCTGGAGCGCGAGGCCGGAGAGCCGGCAGCGTCGCGCTCTGCCGGCTCTCTCCTTTGCCCGCTCAGTCCGCTCAATCGATTTCCTGCACCACGATCCGCCGGTCTGGATCGACCAGGTACACGTGATCATCGGTGTAGACGTATTTGTATCTCGTCAGCTTGGGTCCCCACGCTGACGGCACGGCATGCAGCTCGACACCGCTGGGGATCGCCTCACCAACCGTGATCCGTTCCTTCACTCTCACCGAAGGAACTTTCTCTTTTACTACATACTGTCTGATGACTGTTCTTTGCTCAGGCTCGATGACGAGCCTCTCACCGGGAGCGACGCCAACCGTTTGCGCAATGGCCTGCGCCCCAACCAGCATTCCGATCGCGCTCGCGATCGTAAGCACGCGTTTCATGCGGAACTCCATTTCGCCTGGGCAACATCGCCCGCACGCCAACCGTCGAGGACGTCGGCGGTTCCTGGGCAATGCGGCCTCGTCCGAGTTCCAGACGGCGGATTTCGATATCAGTCGCCTGCAGACACGATCATGAAGCGTGCAGACGGGACCTACCACAGGAGGGTGCGGAGATTGCCGCGGAGGTCCGTTCCGGTAAGCGTGCCCTTGAGCCTCTGTTGTTGAGGAGACTTTCCCATTCACGTTCGGCGCGCGTCCGCCCGCGCGAAAGCTTCGCATCGGGGCTCGCACGCTTCAGGGCATGCACGCGCGCTCCTGCAAGAAGCGGAAATGTGACGATCGAGATTTCCCATAAGTCCACCGCGTGCAGGTGGCGAATGCGCGTTCGCGGATCAATACGCGCCTTCGAGGTCCGGAAACCGATCGAAAGCCCGTCAATCGCGCCTTCCCGCAGAAGCGCAATGAGCTCGCGGCCGCGCGCCACCTCAGGAATTAGCCGCCCTCGGGCAAACAATCCATGGTGATCTTCGCGCAGCTCCAGCCAGATCCCGACCGGCTGCGCGGCATCGTGCTGAAACAGCATGGGGATTCGCCGAACCCCGCGCGTGGCCAGCGTCTGCGCGAAGGCGCCTGGCATCATCATGTCGCGCGCCTGGTCGACTTCGCCGAACAGGCTTGCATAGCCCTCGACGCTGCCATCCGCTTCGATTGTGGCGCGGGGCGCAAATAACGACGCGGCTGTCGGTTCGCATGAAATGGGCATAAGAAAATCCGCAAAATGAAATCCGCGTGGCGGCGCCCGTGGGCACCTCCGCTTTCGGACGGAATGGATTCGGTTGACCTGAGCCCGGGGCCGCTTGCGACAGGAAAGCCTCAAGCGGATATCAATCGGGCTTATTTCGATCGGTTCAGCGGCCGCTGCTCGCGGCAGCCTTCGCCCCGCCTGCTTTGACCGTCGCGCCTGCGAGACGGTGCAGGTGATCGAGAAACTCCCGGAAGATCTCGAGATCCTCGCGACGTTCATTGGCATCCCCGCGCGTTGTGCGACTGACATGGTTTTGCGTCTTCATTTTTCATCTCCGATGATTGTGGGGCCAAAAATCCAGGCTTTCTTCCGGGAACGGACCCTCATGCAGCGCGTTGATTGTGCTTGAGCTGCAGAAAGGTCGATCAGCGCATTTTTGCGCAAGGCTGTACCGCAATGCTGCGATGCAGGCGCAAGGATGCGATGCGATACATTCGCGAGTCGTGCGCAGCGCTGCATCAGCGGAAAGAGTCGCTCGCGGAACAAAACTTTGGCCGCCCGCGTTTGGTCGGCACGATTCACAAACTAAGAGGTGGACCCAATGCGCGCTCTCATTATCGGCACACTGCTCGCTTCGGCGATGCTGCTGCCTGCTTCGGCACAAACCAATCAGCCGGCATCTTCGTCCGCGACTCCTCCGGCGCAAGCATCGAGCGCTTCGAAGGGCGACATGTGGCGGGCATCGAAGCTGATCGGACTTGATGTGTACAACGACAAGAACGAGAAGCTTGGCGATATTGACGAAATCCTTCTCGACAAGTCGGGCAAAGTGAATGGGATCGTCATCGGCGTCGGCGGATTCCTCGGAATGGGCAGCCGCGACATCATGGTCGAGATGGACAAGCTCAAATTCGTGGACGAGCCGGTGCGCACGTCTTCGGCTACCGGTGGAACTGGAGGAACGGCCACGACAGGCTCGGCAACCCGTCCCGCAACAAGCACCTCAAGCTCGGCTTCCAGCACCAGCAACGGTAAAAAATGGGTGCCCGATCACGCTGTTCTGAGCGGCGCGACGAAGGACTCCGTGAAGAGCATGCCCGAATTCAAGTTCGACTGAAGCTTGAAGCACTCCTGAATTCATTTTCGAGTGAAGCTTTAAGCTTAGAATCAATGAAGAGCCCCGACGGACAAGCCGGGGCTCTTCTCGTTCTGGAGGGCATGCTCGGGATTTCTGACCCCCAGCGGTGAGGGTCTCTGGCGCTCCCCACGCCCGGCATACTCAATCGTCATGGCCGGGCTTGTCCCGCCATCCACGACTTCCTTTGCTGACGTGCCTTAAGCTTCGCTCATCTGCCCTATGATCGGGACCTGAAGCGCTCATTGAAACGCGCGAGCTCGCGCAGAAAGTCGTCAAAGCGGCGAGTGGCGCAGGCAAGTTCGCGCAGTGCAAACCAGGCCAATGCGCTGGCCGATATCGCCCACAGCAGTAGCGCGAGATGCGCAAGATCGCCGCGTTGATTGAAGATCTCGACAATGTCCGGCATGGGGCACCAAGCAAGAAGCGCCCCGCTTAGGACGCAGCTCAAGAAGTTGAACGGGTTGCTGACTTCGACCGCAAAAGAAAAGAGCGCCGCATGCGGCGGTCTTTCCAGCGACTTGCATCACGTACAGGCGGAGGTCACCGCGTAACCTTGAGCTCGCCTCGCGGGCGGTAGCGCGCTGACGCTGCTCGTTGTCCAGGGAAAAAATTTCCGCAGAAAAATGCCCGCCGCTTTCGCAACGGGCATTTCATCTGCTTGAAATTCGCGATCACTCAGCGTGACGATTGCTTCTGCGATGTCTGCGATGTGAGCTGCTGGGCGTGCTCAAGATGCTTCTGCAGCACCGGCAGCGTCTGCTTGGCGAGTTGGCCCGCCGCATCGTTCTTCGACGCTTCCTTTTGATATTCCTTGATGTCCTTCTTGTGGTCGGACACCATCGCCCTGGCAAAGGCGCGATCGAATGAAGCCCCTGAAAGCGCCTTGAGTTTCGCGTAGTCCGCCTTCTGCTCCGCATTGAGCGACTTCGGTGCGCTCACGCCAAGTTCGCTCGCCATCTCCTGCACTTTGCTTAGATGGCTCCCGTGATCTTGCACGAGCATGGCGCCGTACTCCTTCACGGCTTCGCTCTGGCCCTTTTCCTGCGCAAGCTTGCCCATGTTGACCTCGGTCAGGTCGCCCTGGACCGCATCCTTGATGAACCTTCGGGTGGCCTTGTCCGCCTTGTCCTGCTGGGCACGCGTTGGCTGCCCCATCTCGCTCGATCTGTTTTGGCTCGCTTTGTTTTGGCTTGTCTGCGCAGCCGCAGCGCTGGCTGCAAGGCATCCCGCCATGATGCCGGCGAGTATCACACCTGTTCGTTTCATACTTCACCTCTCGGTTCCATGAACTGCCCCTCGCGCAAGAAGACTTTCAGCATGAGAACGGCAGGCGCAGCGCCTTGTTCCTGTTCAGCATCGGGTGTGACGCGCATCAGGCGCCGGTCTCATTGATCACTCAGGAAAATGCGTCGCCCCCGTCGACCGCTCCGTAGCCGGTCGCCAGGCGCTTTTCATTGATCGTCAGAAATCCGGACTCGCCGACGCGCTTCCACAGCGCGGCGCGATCGGCACTCAGCGCTTCGATCCTGTCGATGTCGATTCCAAGCACAAGGCTTTCGCCGAATGCCGGCGCAAGCCAGTGCGTGAGCGCGCCGGCAATGCGGGTCCCAAGCGGCAACACCGTCTGGCGCCAGAACGAGCGATTGGCCTCCTGAAAATTCGAGTACGTGTTGTCTCCGGGGATTGCCAGAAGCATCGGCGGCACGCCGAAAGCGAGTGCGACCTCGCGCGCTGCTGCATGCTTCGTCTCAAGAAAGTCCATATCCCGCGGTGAGAGCGACATCGGCTTCCAGTCGAGGCCGCCTTCGAGCAGCAGCGGCCGGCCGGCATTCCTCGAACCCTGGTAGCGTTCGTCGAATTCTCTTTTGATGCGTTCGTATTGCGCGGCGGAAAGCATGGTGCCATCCGCGCCGTCATAGACGAGCGCGCCGGATGGCCGCGCGGCATTGTCGAGCAGCGCCTTGTTCCAGTTCGCCGCAGCATTGTGGGTGTCGACCGCCACGGCCGCGGCTTCGAGCGGACTCAGCCCATAATGGTCATCGAGAGGATTGAAAAGCGTCAGGTGCAGGATTGGCGGCAGCTTCGCACTCTGATCGAAGCGGACCGTTGCTCCCCCGACGGTGTAGTCATAAGCCTGCGGCCATCCCTCCGGGCCGGGCACCAGCTTCATGCGGTCGGGCCTTAGCGCATAGAGCTCCCGAACCTTTGCGGCCCGACCGCCACTCAGGCTGACCGCCTCGACATAGGCATTGCCGGCGAGCATCAGATGAGAAGCGACGCTCTCGAGAAATGATGCGCCGTCCTGGCGAGGATTGGGCCGGCGTATGAGATCGAGGAGCGGATGCGCATCGCGCTCGGCGGCGCCCTCGTAGATTACGAATGTCAGGGAGCCGACACTTTCGGCGATCAGCCGCACCGAGCGATACACGATGGCGTTGCGGCTGTATCCCTCGCGCGCAAGCGCGGCGTAGTCCCGCGGCGTCCAGCGGGGACGGCGGCCGCTTTCAAGCGATATCAGCCTCCCACTTCGGGAGGCCTTGGTTTCCGGCGGAGCAAACATGTTCTTCAGGCGAGACCACATCGGTTCTTGGCTCGTTTTCGGGTGAATCCGCATCTTGCGAGGCATCGGCCAGCAGCTAGGATTGAGCCCTCGCGTATCCAGGGAGGGCCAGGATGACCGCGTTCAATATCGTGCGTTTCCGCGTCAAGCCGGGACGGCAGGAGCATTTCATCGAGGCACATCGGAAGATGCGGAATCCGGCCATGAGCGGTTTCCGCGGCGGCTCCCTCATCCGCACCGGAGAACAAACCTTCTGCATCATCGGAGAGTGGACCAACTTCAAGAAGCTGGCCGACGCACGGCCGAAAATGATCAGCTTGCTTGATACCTTCCGCGAGGACCTCGAGGACCTCGGGAATGGAATGGGCGTCACCGACCCGGTGTCCGGCGATGTGGTGGTGAAGCTTCGCGCATCGCAGCCGGCGCGGAAGAAAGCGCGCGGGCGGAAAAGAAAGAGCGCCAAACGGAAAAAGCGGCGCTAGTTCTGAAAGCCTGGGCACATTCTGTGTTGTGCCGGGCATCGACGCCTTTCCTCAAGGCACATCAGGCGGTCACCACATCTCAGTCGTCATGGCCGGACTTGTTCCGGCCATCTCGCTTTGGAAGGCACTATGCTCACCTAGCGAGATGCGTGGGACAAGCCCGCATGTCATTCCGGGACGGCGCGGCAGCGCCGGGCCCGGAAACCGGATGAGCGCGCTGAGTCCGTTTTGTGGATTCCGGGTTCGCGCTTTCAGCGCGCCCCGGAATGACTCTGGGGATGTCTCCCAACGCTCGTTCCAGCCATCTTGAATGTGTCAGCTATGTCTCCGAACACCTGTCATTGATCTGTCCAGAACAAACATTCATGGCGGCCATCCTCGTCTTTCCTTAAAGGCACCTCGAGAAAGTCGTGGATGGCCAGGGACAAGCCCGGCCATGACGATTGAGAGCGGTGCGCAAGATACGCGGGACAAGCCCGCCCATGACGATGCTTGCTGCTCTATACGACCCTCACCCGTGGCTCGCTGCGTGCGCCAAAGGTCAGTGCGCTCACCGCCCAGACGAGGGCGTCGAGGCGATCGGGCGATCGGCCCGTGGAAAGCCCATCGCGTCCAAAATCACACATCTCGTCTTCAAGTTCAGGAAACGCGCCAACATGCATGACCCGCCCCTGCTCATAGAGCTGCGCCACCGGTTCGGCCCGCAGATATTTCCCGCGCGTCGCGCGCACGGTCGTCAGCGGGATATTCCGATCGACCGCGCCGATCACGGCGCGCACCATTTCGCCGCCGAAATTGGTTTCCGCGACCAGCGTGTCGGCATTGAGGCGCCGCCACAGCGTGACAGCTTTCGTCGCCCAGGCCTGCGGCGACAATCCGGCGGCGCTTGCATCGGCAAGCACATAGATGCTGCCCGATGGGTCGCATCCCGCAGCGACCAGGCCGCAGGCATCGGATCCCTTCCGGGCCGATCCCGGCGGATCGATGGCGACCACGATGCGCGCGAGCTCCGGGGCCGAGCGCACGCGGCAGCGCTCCAGTCCGGCGCGTGACCACAGCGCGTCGCTGCGTTCCTCAACGATCTCGCCATCGATTTCCTGCCGTCCGAGTCGCGTTCCGGCGTAGCGGGCTACAATCGTTTCCAGGAAGTTCGGCGCGAGATTGCCGGCGTTCGCCGAGGTACGGGCGCGCGTCACCACGGTGTCTGGATCCGCGATCAGGCGCTTGAGAAGAGAAATCGGCCGCGGCGTGGTCGTGATCACCTGCCGCGGCCGCTTGCCAAGGCGCAGCCCGAACTGCAGCATGTCGAATGTTGCTTCGGCATGGCGCCACTTGGCCAACTCATCGCACCAGGCTGCAGAAAACTGCGGTCCGCGCAGACTCGCCGGCTCGTCGGCCGAGAAGGTCTGCGCGATGGCGCCATTCCGCCATTCAAGCCTGCGCCGCGAGGATATCCAGTCCGGCCGCTCCTTGTCGCGATGCACCGAAAGAATGCCGGAGATGCCTTCGACCATAACCTCTCGGGCGTCATGCTCGGTTTCCCCGACAATGGCGATGCGCGCCTTCGGATCGTTCAATGCCGTGGCACGGACCCACTCGGCTCCGGCGCGCGTCTTGCCGGCGCCGCGGCCGCCGAGCAGGAGCCAAATCTTCCACTCGCGTCCGCTATCCGCCTGCGCGGGCGGACGCTGGTGAGCGTGGGCGAACAGCCGGAAATCGGCCCCGACGTGTTTTATCCAATGCAGTTTTTCCTTGAGCAGAAATTCAGCCAGCGCCGTATCGTGAAGCCATAAAGTTTTTAATGCGTCGAGTAAGTTCTGCGCGATACTCGTCCTCGTCGTCGGGAATGGGGTCGTCATCAGTCGCATCTGCGGAGCTTGACAGTTCGGTTTGATTGAGCGCTACGATTTGGCTCAGAGCGCGTGAGACGCTCGCCAATGCGCGCGCGCTTCGTTCGGCTTCGCCCTGGTCAGCCGGCATGATCTTCTGCAAAATCCGCTCGACGGCTTCGATCTCGCGCTCGACTGCGTTCTGGACGCGCTGCGCCAGCGCAATTTGCGTGATTGTTTGCGCGCGATCGTCGCCTTGCGGATGATCGGCAAGAGGCTGCACCTCGGCATGCAGCGGCTTGGCCGCTTCGGGAGCGGCGCGAACAGAGGCCCTTCTTTGCGGCATCGCATGACGCCTTCGCCATCCTTGCTCGGCAGCCCGTCGCGCGAAAGTCCGTTTGGAAATACCCAGCATCGCGGAAATGTCCTCCACCGGCGTGATCGTCTGCTCATAGAGGTGACGTGCCCCGGCCATGAGCTCCGGCGAAATATCTTTCCGTTCCGACATCGAGCAAGTCTCGCAGCAATTCTCAACAAAAAAGCCGGGAAACCCGGCTGAGATGAACCTGACCATGAAATCTTTTGCGCATCACCACCTCGTGGCGAGGTAGGCGATCGCAAACAGCACGCAAACTGAAACGATGCCGATCACGAGCACATAACGAACGTTGTGACCCGTCGCACCAGCCCGCGCTTCGGTCAAGGTTTCAACGATGCGATCGTCCTCCAGACGCGGCATGTCGCTCTCCTCGAAAAATTCCGAGGACAACGCGAAGCTCGCGGCCGTGTTCCCGGTGAGAGAGTCACGTTGCAACAGGTTCGCGTTGCAACATCGTGATATGGCCCGCAGTTGTGGAGCCTGCGCGCTTGATAGACCGGCAGCGTTACGCTGTCAAGGCATTTTTTCCTAATTATATACCTGACACCACAGGCTACCAGGAGTGGTTCATGCCTGAGGGCAGCGCCAACCGAGGAAATCAAAATCACCCCGGCGATGATCGAAGCGGGAACCAGAGTGCTTTATCGGTTTGATAATGAGAAGCGTATTGGGTGGCTGAAATCTATCGCGCTATCCAGGCTCACTCGACCAAGTCTTGTGACTGACCCTGTCACTCATGAGTGCAATCAAGCCGATCTTTAGGTTCACAACAAAGCGGTCTCGAACATTTCGAATGCTCTCAATGGGATGTTCGGAATCGGCACCCTTCTTGAGGTGATGTGGGTATTTTGTGCGCCCCTCATGCATGGTGAGTTTGCTCATCCCGTCGACAAACTTGGGTTTCGTAGAATCGAAGGAGGCGTCTAGGTTGTGTGCAAAGAAATTGCGCACCTCTGCAATGCCATACAGGCCCTTTCTGGTGGCGTCGTCGATGCCATATAGCATGTAAAGCAAGTCGATTTTCGGCACGGTATTTCCGAGTGGACCATTAACCTTGAAAAGCTTGTCAGCTATATCGGCGTGCTTACGCAGGCGCTCTGTAACTGTGCGGGTGAGTGCTTCATCCAGTAGCGCGCCACCTACAATTGCGGTTACCCGATGCGACCCGGAATGCTCTATCATTTCCAGTACGCCGCGCTCCTGGCTACCGAACAGTGCCCACGCCATGGCGATCTCCAATGTCTAAGGACAAAGATCAATACAACGACAAGGAAGCGCAGCGCCGCTTTGAGGTGCGGCATTGCGCGGTGGATTGAACACTCCACCGAAGCATCGGAAAACGAAACCGCGAAGGCGGAAGAACAAGGGGCCAAAATCCTAGGGCCAACGCGCGGTGTGCACCAGCATTGCCTCGAGAAGCATTTGCATCGCTACCTTGCGGAATTTGGCTTCCGCTATAACCACCGAGTTGCCCTCGGCTTTAGTGAAGGAGAACGTGTTGCCATTAAGGGTATTGAAGGCAAGCGCCTCACATATCAGCAACCTCACCAAGCCTGAGTTTAGCTTTACCGCTAGGCGGCCCTCAGGTGCCCGCTAAAGTTGCGCCATTCCGCCCGGGAACCTAAAGCTATCTCCACGGGGGCACTCTGGAACCTCAACATTTTTTAACTTTGTTCCCGTTCTGGGAACAAAATGCTTGCTCCCAAATTGGGAACAGTGTAGGGTTCCTATGCAGGTACTATCTTTTAAGACCCTACGCGACTTTTGGACAAAGTACCCCGAAGCCGAAAAACCACTTCGCACTTGGCACAAACTGGTTTCGGCGGCGAGATGGAAAACGACTAACGAGCTGAAGAGGGCTTTCGGAACGAATGTCGATTTTGTCGGAGATAGTCGAGTTATCTTCGATATAGGAGGCAACAAATACAGATTAATTGTGCGGGTTGTGTACGACCCGTTCTATCGAGTGATGATTAAGTTTGTCGGCACTCATGAAGAGTACGACAAAATTAATCCGGAGACAGTGTGATGATGGACATTCGCGCTATTCACACCGACGAGGACTACGAGTGGGCTCTGAAAGAGGTCGAACAGTATTTCGACAATGTGCCGGCCTCTGGCACGCCAGAGGCCGATCGGTTCGACGTGCTCTCCACACTTATTGCGGACTACGAAAAGCGTCAGTTCGGCATTCCTGATGCCGACCCGATTGAAATTTTAGAGTTTGCAATTGAAAGCATGGGAAAAACTCAAGCTGAACTTGGCCATCTCATTACTCGTTCGCGAGCAACTGAAATCCTACAACGCAAACGACCGCTAACACTCCAAATGATCCGAATAATCAGCGAGGCTTGGCATATTCCGATTGAGGCCTTGGCCGCACCATACGAGCTTCAACGCAAAGATAATGCGCCCACCGCGCGTCCTCGTGAATTACGCCGCCACGTTGCGTGAAATTAGTCCCGCTTTGGCGGGGCCCTCTTCTTGTTCTTCTTCTGCTTCTTCTTTGCATTCTGCTTCTTCTTTGCAACCCTAAGCGGCGGCGTATTCAATGCCGCCTCAAAGCGGCGCTGCGCTTCTTTGTCATTATATAGCGATCTGGATCTTTGGTGCGGTGTGGCATTGCAAAAATATTCATAATCAATACGCCCATTGTCATTGGCATAGCGATCCAGCCTTGCCTTTCTAAACATGGATTCAGATGCCTCATCCCCGGAGGGGGACCTTGTTCCTGGAAGGCAGCTTTCAAGCCTCCGCGTGCGAGACAGGATTACGTGACACCCGGATGGGAAATCTGACCAGGCAGCGCAGTCC
>DASTHI010000014.1:0-102414 GCA_035718275.1 Pseudolabrys sp.
ATCGCACTTCCGCCGGGCTCGGCCATGGTGAAAGGGAAAGCTGCAATCGGCACAATGTGGAAGGGTTTGGCGGAGCAAGCGGGCAATCCAAAGCTCATTACTGTTGAAGTCAAGCGATTGGGTCCTGCCGCAGCCCGTGAGATCGGGACCTTCAATCTGACGACCAAAGGGGCCTCATCCAAAGAAATCTCAGGCAAATATCTTGTGGTGTGGGAAAGGGTCAGGGGGCAATGGAAACTCGCCACTGACATCTGGAACGAAGGCAAGTAGTAGTGACCTCCGTGTCGGCTCTAAAAGCCGACATGCGTAGTGCACGAGGCGATCTCGCTAACTCAACTCATTAGCGGCGGTATCCGTAAAGCGTGTAGTTCGGACACACCGCCACATCAAAGCCGGTTGGTGTTCCGCCTGGCGTGTAACCCATTTCGGGATGGCAGCCGCGTGGAACGGGCATGCAGCCGACGACTGTACAGGCAATCTGTGGCTGTGCAGCAGTGGGAGGCTTCGTGTGACGTTTTTGGTGCTTCGGCGCCGCGCTGGCGGGCACCAACGCGAGTGCAAGTGCAACCGCCGTAACGACGGGCAAGATTGTTCTCATCGCAGTCCATCCTCTCACTATTTTCTTTTTAATTCTCACCCGCCCAACCGGTTCAATGTATATTGTATTCCTTGTTGCGACTTGTCGGCGCGTTCGCGGACTTGGAAGCAAAAAAGTTCATTTGCTCAAGTGCTCTTTGGGCCAAAGGCTGCCATCTTGAGGTCTATGGATAGGCTGGCAGCCGGTTGATCAGGCGCTTGCGATCAGAGCCCCTCAGGGGCAAGATTTCATCAGAGAAAGATCACTTAGATCTCATGAACTTGCGTCAGTTGAAATACTTCGTCGGGGTGGTCGAAGCGGGCAATATGACGCGTGCTGCGGATCAGCTGCACGTCGCGCAGACCGCACTGGGAATGCAGATCCGGCAGCTTGAGGAGGATCTCGGCGTCGCCCTCCTTGTGCGCCATTCCCGTGGCGTGGAGCCAACGAAAGCCGGCAGTCTCCTCCACGCACGCGCGCTCGCCATCCTGAAACAGGTTGAGGAAGCTCGAAAGGACGTGCGGGCGTGCGAGCGCGAAGACAGCGAAGCAATTCGGCTGGGGATTACACCCGCCCTGATGCTGGTGTGTGGCACGGAGATTGCCATGACAGTACGCAACCAGCTGCCCAATGTGTTCCTTAGCATTTTAGAAGCGATGAGCCACGTACTGACGGAGACGCTTGCGCGCGGAGATGCCGATTTCATCCTTTGTTATGACGTCCCCGACCTGCCTCAATTCTCCCGCACGGCCCTGCTGCAAGATGATCTCGTGCTTATCACGCCGCCGCGCGCCGGCAACGGAACGCCTGTCCCATTCGTCGAGGCATTGGAAGAAAGCATCGCCATGCCCGAGGAGGGGGATTCCGTTCGCGCCGTCGTTGCCCGTACCGCGAAAGAGCTCGGCCTCGAATTGAAAGTTGCCTATGAGGTGCGGTCGATTTCGGCAATGAAAAGTCTCGTGATGCGGGGGGCCGCCTCCGCCATCTTGCCCTACTTTGCAGCGCTCGACGAAGTGCGCGCTGGAAAGCTCGACGCCCGACCCATCACTATGCCGGCACTCAAGCGAACGCTGTTTCTTGCGTCGTCTAAGCAGCACGGCCCATTCAAAAATGAGGCAGGGCTCACGGGAGCCGTACGATCGTCGCTCACCGGCTTGCTCGACGCGCTCGGCCCTCTCGCCCAGCCTCTCTGGGTTCGCACCGCCTAGAATTTACGCGCGGAAATTCTGCGGGCAGGCCTCACGCGATCATATTGGACGCGCGGCTTTCGCGTTGCTCAAGATCCCCCCATCGCGACGCCACCTTCTTTTGCCGTTCTCCTCGGAAGGAGCGGCGGGGAAGAGGCTTTAAATTAAAGGAGGAATGGAATGAGGCTTGCATATTTCACTGGACTGCTCGGCGCGACACTTGCCTTTTCGTTGGCCCATGTGGGTCTCATCTCCGCAGCACAGGGCATAAGCATCGAGCAGGCGACGTTGATGGAGCCTGAGGCAAAGACCGGGGAAGTCAGCACCGAAGAGCTGCGGCGCATCCTGGCGGATGGAAGCGCGATCGTTATCGATGCGCGGCCGCGCGCTGAGTTCGACGCGGGTCACATTCCGGGCGCCCGCGTCCTCGACACGCCGCCCGACGATCAGATCGGCGCCGTGGAGCGGCTCGTAAAGGGGGACAAAGCTGCCGCCCTGGTGGTGTACTGCAACGGCCCATATTGCCAAGCCAGCCGCCGGCTGGCGGAGCGATTGATGGCGGCCGGCTTTACCAATGTGCGGCGATATCAGCTTGGCATGCCGGTGTGGCGCGCACTCGGCGGTCCAACGGTAATTGAACTCAACGGAATTCTTCGCATCTTCAAAGCAGACCAGACTGCCGTGTTTATCGATGCGCGACCCGCAGAGGACTTCGCAAAAGGAAGCTTGCCGGGTGCGCGGAACCTGACCGTCCAAACCCTTGATGGCACGCTCAAGAAAATGATGTCAGGAAAGCTGACAGACCCGCCATTGCCGCTTGACGATTTCAATCGAAGAATTGTGCTGTTCGGACAGAATGGCGCGCAGGTGCTCGGGCTGGCGAAGGCAATGAGCAAGCGGCCCTGGTACAACGTGGCGTACTTTCCGGGATCCTATGAGGCCATCGCAGCCGCCTTGCACCAATAGAAGGGGGGGCGCGCGCTGGAAGCCGTCGCTCCTGAACTTGCCGTGCAGCCGGTCGACGATGTTATCGTTCACCGAGAAGGCCAGATCACCGGCATCATCTAGCGTGCACGGAGAGGCTGCGCGAAAGCTGCCGCAATGCGCTTGCCGATCATGATGAGCCGGAGCTCGATCATCCGAAAGGTGAGCGCCGCAGCAGCAATCGAGGTACTGGCTGCGGTCAACGTCGCAGCCAGTGGAGGCCACTGACCTGTCACGTGCGAAAGGTTGACGGCGACCAGCACATGCAGGAGGTACAAGCTGTAGGAAATACGACCGATGAACGCGAGCGGATTGGCGCTGCACTTGCACCTGGCGGCAAGGCAAATAAGTGCCGTGCCACAGATTGGAACTAAAAGACAAGGGGCTGCTCTGGCGTGAAGAAAGCCGCACTCGTTCCGACCACCACCGTGCAGAGCGCGAGCGCCAGAAGGCCGAGCCGGCTGCGCTGCCACAGGCTGATCTGCATGCCCGCAAGGCAGTAGGTGACGTAAAGCAGCAAATGGCTGGCATGGCCGGCGCGGGCATAGTGCACACTGTTTGCAGCAACAAACAGATACGGCGTAAGCCCAATCACGATATCGCCGAGCTTCCGCAGAACTGGCACCATCGCGTAAAAGCGCACTTCGATATAGAGCGTCCAATAAACCCCGAGCAGCAAAGGGGTATGTATTATGTCCGCCGCGAAGCCGAGTTGGCAGCTATGGTGAGTAGATCAAGCGGCTCGCGCGCGGTCGCCGCGAGAGCGATCGAAAACCAGTACATCGGCAGGATGCGGGCGGCGCGTCTGATGATGAATGGCGCCACCGCCCCATCGGCCGCCATTGTCTGCTCCATAAAATAACCTGACAGCAGGAAGAACAGAACGACACCGGCCAAGGCGAAAAATTGGGAAATACCAAAAGGCACTAGCGCTGGTGGCGCAAAGTGCCCAAGCAGCACCATGAGGATTGCAATGCCGCGAACGGCGTCCAAGCTGGTATTGCGCACAATGGTTCTCGAATGGATTCAACCACAGCGTGTAATGCACGTCAGGCAAACGACGAGCGATACGTCATCCCACCTTTTGGATATCGATCCGCGAATTTACGGCGCTACGCCAGCTCTTTGAGCTGGGGCTCCGTCGTGATGCCTTTCGGGCCCGCGAGCGCCGGAAAATCCTCGGGCGTGAGCGTTTCCTTTTCGAGCAGCAGCCGCGCGCCCTCGTTCAGAAGTGCACGGCGCTCGCTCAGCAGAGCCTTCGCCCGCTGGTATGCTTCGTCGATCAGTTGCTTCACCGCCAGGTCGATTTCGCGGGCGGTCGCTTCCGAATAGTCTTTTTCGCGCAGGCCTACCACCTGATCGCCGAGGTAAGTCTGGCTCTTGTGTTCGAGGACCGCCTGCCCGACCGCCTCCACCATGCCAAACCGTGTGACGATCTGGCGCGCGATGTCGGTCACCTTTGCCAGGTCGTCCGCCGCGCCAGTGGAGATTTCGCCGAACACGACGTCCTCGGCGGCCCGGCCCGACAGCAGCACCACCATGCGGTCCTTCAACTCTTGCATCGTCAGCAGGTAGCGGTCATCGGTCGGCCGCTGCATCGTGTAACCGAGCGCGCCGATCGAGCGTGGAATGATAGACACTTTGTGGACGGGGTCGGCGCCGGGGATGTTCGCGGCGGCCAGTGCGTGACCCATCTCGTGATAAGCCACGACCTCCCGCTCGTGCGGCTGCAGCAGGCGCCCCTTGCGCTCGCTGCCAGCGACAATGCGTTCCACGGCTGCGGTGAAATCGACGGTGGCGACCTCGGTCGCCCCGCGCCGCGTCGCAACGATCGCGGCCTCGTTCACCAGGTTGGCGAGATCGGCGCCACTGAAGCCGGGTGTGATACCTGCAATGTCGGAAAGCTGCACATCGGGTGCGAGCTTGATGCGCTTCACGTGCACCTTCAGGATCGCCTCGCGACCATTGCGATCCGGACGATCAAGCACGACCTGGCGGTCGAAACGACCCGCGCGCAACAGCGCTGGATCAAGCACTTCCGGTCGATTGGTGGCGCCCAGGAGGACGATACCCTCCCGCGGATCGAAACCATCAAGCTCCGTCAGCAGCTGATTGAGCGTCTGCTCCTTTTCGTCATGTCCACCGAACGTTCCCACGCCGCGCGCCTTGCCGAGCGCATCGAGCTCATCGATGAAGATGATGCACGGCGCGGCCTTGCGCGCCTGCTCGAATAGATCGCGCACGCGCGCCGCGCCGACGCCCACGAACATCTCCACGAATTCAGAGCCCGAGATGGAGAAGAACGGCACGCCGGCTTCCCCCGCGACGGCTTTGGCGATCAGGGTCTTGCCGGTGCCGGGCGGCCCGACGAGGAGCACGCCCTTCGGGATGCGCGCGCCGAGCCGGCCATACTTGTCCTTATCCTTCAGAAACGACACCAGTTCTTGCAGTTCTGCCTTTGCCTCATCGACGCCGGCGACATCGTCGAATGTTACCCCAGTTTCCCGTTCGACCAGGATGCGGGCCTTGGACTTGCCGACATTGACCAGCCCGCCCAGCCCTTGACGCTCGGCGAAACGGCGGAACACGAAGTACCAAACTCCCAGGAACACCAAGACGGGCATTACCCAGGAGAGCAGGGTAGAGAAAAAAGTGTTTTCGGGTGTTCCGGTGAATCTCGCGCCCGACTTCGCCAACTCCTCGGCCAGCGCAGGGTCCACGCGGTTGGTGATGAAGAAGTCGCGACCGTTAATCGGCTCCTTGAGGCGGCCGGTGATCTGTTCCTGGTGAACGACGGCTTCGACGATGCGGCCTTCGTTGAGATATTTGAGGAAGTCGCTGTAGGGGATCGATTCAACCCTGCGCCACTGCGTCCAGAGGCCCTGGAAGATCATCAGCAGGAAGAAGGCGCCGATAAAATACCAGATGTTCCATTGCTGCTTCTTGTCCATCGTGCGCTCCATCCTGTTCACGCTCTACCGTTACCCTGGAGACTTTTGCTTCCCGTTCAAGCAGGGCTTCTGACTGGTCCGCCTTCGATCGACGCCGATTACGCAGCGAAATCGACCCCTGCGGCCGATGCTTCCACGCCAGTCAACGCATCCTAAAACACAATAATACGCGAAGGCCTGACCCCAAGCGACGGACGGCTTCAAAAACAGGACCGGATCGGGCTTGCCCGGGAGCCGCTCGGCGTCGAATTCGTCGGTTCTGGCGTCGATAAGTCGGCTAAGCGCCGCGGATTTCAGCATGGCTGCGCAGTTCTTGCTGGAGAATGCGACGGCAGTCTTGATGCGTGCGTGCCTAAACTTCTTGCGCGCCGGCCGGGCGGTCGTCGTTCTGGTGTCATGACATCGCCTACGTTCATCGCGCTCTTCTTCAGGAAAACGTTCACAGAGGGCGTTCGTTCGTGCTCAGTGTGGGGAATGGCGCTGATGTCGGAGGAGGGCCCTTATCATTCGCGCAAGAATGTCAAGAAACGGTGCAACGCATCATCCGGCCGGTACCACCAATCGCTATTGCTATGGCTGAAACGACGTCGCTCTTCTCGTTCTCAATCTTCGCATGCGATTCCAAAACGATTTGCGCATGCCTTGTTCGCCAGCTATCGCCGCCTGATTATGAAAGCGCAAACCGGGAGCGACGTGAGCGAATCTTGAAAGCGACCGAAAACCGACATCATCAATCAATTAATCGCACGGAAGAGTCGGTGGTGCGACTGTGCGACCCAAGATGTTTGCAGGGTTAGAATTGATCCGTATTCTTTGGTTAGGGGACGCAGGATGTTCGGTTGGCTAAAAATAGCTCTTGCCATCGTTTGTTTCGCCATCGGTGTGGCGTGCATAATTTGGGTCATCTCTGTGTCGGTTTTTTATCTCGATATCTGATGCCGCTATCCCGGCAATCTTCGGAGCGTGCGGAGCCATTTTTCTATGGATTACCTACTCGTTGTTACGGCGGGTGTGCTGGCACAACGAATGATTTCGGGCTGACAGCGCGCAAACGATTTGAGAGCATAGAGACCTGCGCGAGATCACAGCGCATCAGAGGCCGTATCGTGTGAACCGAACGCGCCGCTGATGCCAGAACGGCAGAGCCTCATGCGCGTGATCGCAATCCGGGGTCGACGCGTGCCTTGTCGATCGTCTTGCGCGCCAAAGCTTGACGACCGAAGGCAGCGAAACGTAACCTGTCCAAAAGTGTCGACACAATGATCCTGAGCCGAGGCATCCGACATCGTCGGGATACCCGGAAGGAGTGGGGTTGTGCGAACGCCATCGGCGCAGAGTTCGGAGCACTCGGCTCGGCACGGCAGCAGGCCAAGTGCCGCCGTTATTGGGCTATTTCAAGCCAAGCTTGGGAGTGCCACCATTGGCGCGCCGGTCAGTGTCCTGGCCGAGCGGGGTCGGCGTCCTGACACCTGCGCAGTCGGACTAAGCGCGCAAGCCCGCCGAGTGTCGGCATTTGAGCCGAAATGGGCGATGCGACTGGCGAAGTACCTGATGGTCGGCCGCAGAGATTAGCCACCATGGAGGAGTTGAAGTGGCTCGTCGTCGATTTCTTCCAAGCGTTTGCTGCCGGGCTGCTGATCGGGGGCACCTATGGTCTGATGTGTGTTGGGCTCGGCATCATCTTTGGCGTGATGCGCGTGGTGAATTTCGCCCAGGGCGACTTCATGATGCTTGGCATGTACGTCACTTACTATTTGGTGACGGGCTTCGGCGTGCTCGCTTTCCTCGGCCCCTATGCCGGGCCGGTGGTGGGCGCGGCGCTCGCCGGGCCGATCGTCTTTGCGATCGGCTGGCTGCTGCACCGCTATCTGCTCGCACGCGTTACTGGTGCCCGCGTCATATCGGCGGAAGCCGAAGGTCACTACGCCCAGATCATCATGACGCTCGGCGTTGCGCTGGTGCTCGCGAATGGAGGCTTGATCATTTTCGGTTCGCAACCGCTGTCGGTGCAGACGCCGCTGTCGCGCGAATCTTGGGAGATCGGTCTCATCTTCTTCAATCAGGCACGGACGATCGCCTTCATTCTCGCGGGCGCATGTGCCGTTCTGCTTTACCTATTCCTCACCCACTCTGACCTCGGCAAGAGTCTGCGCGCCGCCGCGGATAATCCGATTGCCGCGGCCTATGTCGGCATCGATGTTGACCGCTGCCACCGGCTCGCTTTCGGCCTGGGTGTTGGCATTACGGCAGTCGCTGGCGGGCTCATCGCTAGTTCGCAATCGTTTCAACCCTATATCGGCTTCGATTTTGTCATCGTGATGTATGCGGGCGTTGTGCTCGGGGGCATGGGCTCGATCCTCGGCGCGTTCTGGGGCGGTCTAACCATCGGCCTGGTGCAGCAGATGTCGACATTGATTTTGCCGTATCAACTGCAGAACACTGCGATCTTCGTGGTGTTTCTACTGATCGTGTTTTTCCGGCCACAGGGGATGTTCGGCCGTGTCTGGGAACGCACGTGATGGCCAGGACCGCAATCAGCCGGCAGTACTTCGCGATCTTCGCCTTCGCGGCGCTCTACCTTTGCCTCGGTTGGCTTGTCCGTAATTCGTACTACCAACTCATCATGACATTGGTGCTGATCTGGGCGACGGTCGGACTCTCCTGGAACATGCTCAGCGGCTACAGCGGATTGATTTCCTTTGGTCATGCAGCCTTCTTCGGCCTCGGCGGCTACACAATGACTATCGCTTTTGTGAAATTTGGCCTCACGCCGTGGGCCGGCATCCCGCTTGGTATCTTGGTCGGCATCGTCGCCGGCATCATTATCGGCATCCCGACATTCCGCCTGCGCGGGCATTACTTCGCGCTGTCCATGCTGGCCTATCCACTCGCCATGCTCTACGTATTCGAGTGGATGGGCTACCAGGAAGTCTCGTTGCCGATGAAGCGCGAGGCGCCAATGTTTTATGCGCAGTTTAGCGACCAACGCGCTTACATGGTACTCGCGCTCATTCTCCTCGTTGGGTGTATGCTCGTGTCGATGCATGTCGAGCGTTCGCGCTTCGGCATGTCCCTGACCGCCATCAAGCAAAACGAACCCGCCGCCGCGGCCGCGGGCATCAATGCGTTACGTTGGAAAATGCTGGCGATTTCGCTGAGCGCCGCGATGGGCGCTGCGGCCGGTGGTCTCTACGCCATCGTTCTCCTGGTCGTTACGCCGCAAAGCATGTTCGGCGGGCTTGTTTCGGCACAGGCGCTGATTATGGCTCTGTTCGGCGGCGTAGGTGTATTCTGGGGGCCGGTGATTGGCGCCGCTGTGCTGGTCCCGCTCGCCGAAACTTTGAACGCCGAGCTCGGCAACATCCTGCCCGGGATCCAGGGCGTCGTCTACGGCATTGCCATTATTGTCGTCATCCTGCTGGCGCCCGAGGGCATCTATTGGCGCATCCACGATCAGCTTGTCTCGCGGCGTGCCGCCAGCAGAGCAACTCCACCCGTTGCCGAGCCTGTCGGCATCGCACCGCTACACGCAGCACCAAAGCCCGCGCCGTCAAAAGATGCGGTCTTGTTGCAACTCGACCGGGTCTCGCGCGCGTTCGGCGGTCTCAAGGCTGTCGACGAAGTCAGTCTGAACGTAAGACCGGGATCGATTCACGGCATCATAGGGCCGAACGGGGCGGGCAAAACCACGTTGTTCAATGTCGTCAACGGATTTCTTGCTGCCGACAGTGGCACTATCAAATTTAACGGAGTCGGTCTGATCGGACTGAAGCCGCATCAAGCCTGTGCGCAGGGTATTGGACGCACCTTCCAAGTAGTGCGCGCTTTTCCGCGCATGACCGTGCTGCAGAACGTCATCGTCGGTGCCTATGTCGGCGCGCGTGATAACGCCGAGGCTGAACAGCTTGCCCGCGAGGCGCTTGACCGCGTCGGCATCTCCGCCGCGCGAGCGCAGGCCGTTGCCGGAGGCCTGCCTACTAAGCAGTTGCGACTGATGGAGCTTGCGCGTGCGCTGGCGCCACGGCCGCAATTGCTGCTGCTCGATGAGACGCTGGCCGGCCTTTCGCACGACGCGCTCGAGGACATCCTCACAATTCTGCGCAGGGTCAACCGCGACGGAGTCACAATTGTCATTATCGAACACACGATGCACGCCATGGTGAAGCTCGCCGAGCATTTCAGCGTCCTCGATCATGGCAAACTGATCGCATCTGGCCCTCCGGCAGAGGTCGTCAAGGATCCGACTGTGATCGAAGCTTATCTCGGCAAGAAATGGGTTGAACGTGCTCAAGATTCGGTCGCTTGACGTTGCTTACGGGGGTTTGCGGGCGTTGAGCGCCATCTCGCTTGACGTCGAGCAGGGCCAATTCGTCGCCGTCATCGGCCCGAATGGCGCCGGCAAGACCACTCTGTTCAAGACCATTTCCGGTGTGGTGGAGCCGCAATCCGGCGAAATCACTTACAATGGACGGAACCTGCTGACGCTGCCACCCAACGAACGGGCCCAACTGGGCATCGCTCACGTCCCGGAGGGTCGCCAGGTGTTCGCCTCCATGACAGTGATGGAGAACCTTGAGATGGGCGCCTATACCAGCAAGGGTCGTCTCCAGCGCGCGGAGCTGCTGCCGGCAATTTTTGAGCTGTTCCCAATCCTGGCCGAGCGACGCAGTCAACTTGCAGGCACGTTGTCGGGCGGCGAGCAGCAGATGCTGGCGATCGGCCGCGGCCTCGCTTCGGCACCTGAGCTGTTGATGCTTGACGAACCTTCGATGGGTCTCGCACCCGCGGTGGTCGAGACGATATTCGATCGCATTCAGCACATTCACCGCAATCAGGGGCTCACAGTGCTGCTGGTCGAGCAGCGTGCCGCCGAGGCGCTTGAGTTATGCGACCACGGTTATGTGCTCGAAACGGGACACATGGTTCTGGAAGGCTCTCACAATGCGCTGATCGCGAACGAACGGGTAAAGCGAGCCTATTTGGGAATGTAGACGTCATGCGGGCGCCAATGTCCGCCAATTGCAAGCATGGCCAATCGGCCGCGAGGGAGGAAGAGACAATGAAGAGAAGCATATTTCGTTTGCTAACGAGGCCGTCTGCCGCCGCCGCTGTGGCGGGCATTCTCGCAATCGCTGCAGCAGCGACGCTTACGACAGGCGCGGTTCGCGCCCAGGAGCCGAAGCCGGTGAAGATCGGCGTGATCGTGCCACTGTCCGGTGCCTGGGCGCGGCAGGGGCAGCTTGTGAAGATGGGCGCCGAAACAGCTGTTGCCGAGATCAACGCTGCCGGTGGCATCAAGTCGATGGGTGGCGCCAAGCTCGAACTTGTTTCTGCCGACGCCGGCGACTCCGCAGAGAAAGCCAAGAATGCCGCCCAGCGCCTGATCGCCCAAGAGCCCGACCTGGTGGGTGGCATGGGATCCTGGCTCTCGACCTTCACGCTTGCGGTCACCGAAGTCACCGAACGCGCGGAGGTGCCGTGGCTGACGCTTTCATACGCCGATGGCATCACGACCCGCGGCTTCAAGCATGTGTTCCAGAGCTCGCCGCCGGCAAGCTTTCAGTCGACTCAGGCTGTGCCGACGATCGTCAACCTGGGTAAGGCAGCAACGGGAAAGGCGCCGACCACCGCCGGCATCATCGGCGACAATTCGGCATCTCCAATTGCCTTCCTCAAGCCGATGCGCGAAGGCGGACTCGAGAAGCTCGGCATGAAGGTGGTCATGGATGAGACCTACACGCCGCCGCTCTCTGACGCGACGCCACTGGTGCAGAAAATCCGGTCGACACGGCCGGAATTTCTCCTGTTTATCTCCTCGACCATCTCCGACCTGAAACTCGGGCTTGAGAAGATGAACGAGTTTCGCCTTGCCAAGGGCGCAATCCCGGTCATTGGCAACGGTGCCCATATGGGCGCGCCCGAAGTACTCAAGAATGTGCCAGCTGATCTTCTTGAGGGCGTGATGTTCATTGTGGCGAACTGGGGCCTGAAGGGTCAGGAGCGCATCAGCGAACTCTATAAGAAGCGCACGGGCGAACCGTGGATTACCCAAGATGGTCTTGCCGGCTATGGCCATGCTTGGATCCTGAAGGAAGCGCTGGAGAAGGTCGGGAAGGCGGATAAAGTCAAAGTCTCGGAAGCAATCCATCAACTTGATCTGAAGACCGGACCCGCGGCCGACACGTTTCCGGGCGGCGTGAAGTTTGATGCTGCTGGTCGCCGCGTCGACGCGCCACTTGTGATCGTGCAGTGGCAGAACGGGGTGCCTGTTTCGGTCTATCCGACCGATCGTGCGCTGGCGAAGGCGAAATGGCCCAAGAGTTAAAGCGCGCATGACATCAGGTTTCCACGCCTGCACCTGTTTGTGCAGGCGTGGTCACTTCTGCGGTTAGATGGGGCGGTGGCGATGGGTCGCTTGCAGGACAAGGTCGCGATCGTTGCGGGCGCCGGCTCGATCGCGGAAGGTTGGAGCAACGGAAAGGCGACTGCCGTATTATTTGCCCGTGAAGGCGCAAAGGTGTTTGCAGTTGATCGCGATCTCAAAGCGGCCGAGGAAAGCTGCAGCCTCATCAAGGCGGAGGGCGGTGAATGTATCGCGCATCGCTGCGATGTTTCGATTGCAGCTGAGGTCGATGACATGGTGGCCGCCTGTATATCGGCCTATGGTCGTATAGACGTCTTGTTCAACAACGTCGGCATGCAAGTGGTCGGCGGTCCCCTGGACGTGAAGGAGGAAGACTGGGACCGCCTGATGACTGTCAACGTTAAGAGCATGTACCTGACTTGCCGCGCGGTGATCCCGCACATGATCGTTCAGGGCGGCGGCTCGATCATCAACAACTCTTCAACCGCCGGTATCCGCTTTACCTACGCCAACGTGGCCTATGCTGCCTCGAAAGGCGCGGTGAAGCAGCTCTCGCAGAACATCGGCGTGCAATATGCCGCCAAGGGGATTCGCTGCAATGCTGTCATGCCGGGCTACATTGCAACTCCCCGCATCACCGATCGTCTCAAACGCAGCAACCCGCACGATTACGACCAGAAGATCAAGGAACGACAGATGGCGGTGCCAAACGGCAAGTTGGGCTCGGCCTGGGACGTCGCCTATGGCGTGCTTTATCTCGCCTCCGACGAGGCGCAGTTTGTCAACGCAACCGAGCTGGTGATCGATGGAGGCCAGACGGCCTCAGTGACCGGCAAGGTGTGGGAAGATTGAGATGGCAAATCTCGCGTTCATCGGCTGCGGCGCTATGGGCGCGCCAATGGCCGAGAGGCTCATCGACGCGGGACATCGTGTGCGCATTTACGATCCCGACGCGTCCGCAGTGGCTCCGCTCATTGCCGCCGGCGCCACTGGCGCCGCCTCCGCCGCCGACGCCGTGGACGGAAGCGAGGTGGCGTTCGCCTGCCTGCCATCGCCCGAGGTGAGCCATGTGGTCGCGCTTGCCGTCGCCGGTTGCAAGGGCCTGCGAGTCTATGTCGAAATGTCGACCATTGGCTCCAAGGCCATCAAGGCAATTGCCGCAAAACTCGCGGACACCGGCATTTCCGTGCTCGATTCTCCAGTCAGCGGCGGACCACGTGGTGCGCGCGCCGGGACCCTCTCCACGATGGTCGCCGGCTCGCGCGATGCATTCGAAGAGGTGAAGCCACTGCTGGAGGCAATTGCCCGCACCGTCTTCTATATTGGCGCGACGCCCGGCCTAGCTCAGGTGACGAAACTTGCAAACAACATGATCTCGGCGGCCGGCATGGCCGTCGCGTTCGAAGTCTCGGCCATGGCGGTGAAGGCCGGCGTCGACGCTCGCGTCCTGATCGACACCATCAATGCCAGCACCGGCCGCAATAGCGCGACCATGGATAAGTTCCCAGCATCGGTGCTGACGCGGAGCTTTGACTATGGTGGAAAGCTCGCCACCATGTACAAAGATGTATTCCTTTGTCTGGAAGAAGCGCGCGAACTCAATGTACCGATGTGGATCGGCTCCAATGTCGTGCAGCTCTGGTTTCACGCCATGACGCAAGGCCGCGGCGGCGACGACTACACCACGCTTATCAAAATGATCGAAGACTGGGCCGACGTCATCGTCGGCGGCAACGAGTCCGGTCCCGTGCCGGACAGAGGAGATCCCCGCAAGTGAGTCCGCGTCATGTGTGAAGCTCAGACCACAAAGGTGCCCGGCTGGAAAGGCTGGCTCGACGTTCCCAAGCCAACAATCTCCGGCGCATCGGGCGGGTGGATCGACCTGTCGCACCGGCTGACCGAGGAGCTTTCGCGCATCCCCTCGTTCCCACAGCCCCGCATCCGGCAGATCACGAAAATCCCCGACCACCGCGCCAACGTGACTGAAGTGCACATGGTGGTGCATCACGGTACCCATCTCGACGCGCCGCGCCACTTCATCGCCGATGGCCCAACCATGGACCAAGTGCCGCTCGATCGCCTCTATGGGCCCGGAGTAGTCTGGCACTTTGACGTTGCCGCCGATGGTGTGCTCGACGTTGCCGATCTCGAGCGCGCTACACCGCGACTGCGTGCTGGCGATATTGTGTTGATCGATACTGGGAGAGCGAAATACGTCAATACGGACTTATATATGCAGCACGCTTGCCTGTCCGGCGAAGCGGCAGCATGGCTCGTGAACCAAGGCGCCAAGGTCGTCGGCGTCGATTTCTCCACGCCTGATCTAGCTGCAGTTCGGCGTCCACCGGATTTCGCCTTCCCGGTGCACTATACGCTGCTCGGTCAAGGCGTTCTGATCGCCGAACATATCACCAATCTCGAGCCATTGGCCGGTAAACGCGCGGAAATCATGTTCCTCGGGCTCAACATCGCGGGGTCGGACGGTGCACCGATGCGCGCCGTTGCCCGTCTCGCAGAGTGAGGATGCAAGTAGTGGGCATGAGCAAGGTCGACGCTGATAAGATCTACGCCGTCCGCGTGCATAAACTGGGTGGCCCAGACGAGCTGCGTTACGAACAAGTCGAGATTGGCGGGCCCGGCGCTGGCGAGGCGCGCGTGCGGCACACTGCGATTGGGTTGAACTTCACCGACATTCATTTCCGCACCGGTCGCTATCCGCTACCGCAGCTGCCTCACGTGATCGGTATGGAAGCCGCCGGGGTCGTCGAGGCAGTCGGCCCCGGCGTCACCGAAGTGCAGCCAGGCGACCGCGTCGCTTACGCATCGGAGAAGCCGCGTGCCTATGCGCAGGCAACGGTGATGCCGATCACACGCCTGATCAAATTGCCAGAGTGGATCGATGACGAGACCGCCGCCGCCTCTATTCTCAAAGGATTGACCGCGCAATACCTGCTGCGCAGTGCCTATCGCATCCAATCCGGCGAGACGATTCTGATTCAGGCCGCCGCCGGCGGCGTAGGCTTGATCATGTGCCAATGGGCCCATCACCTGGGGGCCACGGTAATCGGTACGGTGAGCACAGCCGCAAAGGCTGCGCTTGCCAAAGCCAATGGCTGCGATCACCCGCTCAACTATACGACCGAGGACGTGGTCGAGCGGGTGAAAGGGCTGACCGGGGGTGTCGGCCTGCCGGTTGTTTATGATGGTGTCGGCGGCTCGACCTACGAGATGTCGCTCCAATGTCTGCGCCGACGCGGCATGGCGGTGTTCTACGGAACGGCGGGTGGAGTGATCCCGCCGTTCGACCTGTGGCGGCTCAACCGGATGGGGTCACTCTACGTGACGTTCGCGGGGCTTGCCGACTACCTGCACGAGCGCAGCGAAATGCTCGAACGGGCAGCCGACCTATTCACGATGATCAAGAACGGCGCGGTGAAGGTACCGATTAACCAGCGTTACAAGCTCGCCGACGTCGCGCAAGCGCATCGCGACCTGGAAGGCCGGCGCACCAGCGGCGCCTCGATCCTCATCCCATGACCAGTGGTGTACGCTTAACGTCGAGACCGCGGCAGCGCGACATAGACGTTACGGCGCGCATTGGTGAACATCGACTCCATCCTTCGCGTCCACGACGATCTATTGGTGCCGCTGATCTGCAAATAAGGGGGCGATTGCAACACCGCGGTCGATTCAAGATCGTACAGCGCGAGGTATTTCGGTTCGCCCTCAACGGCGCGGAAACGTCGCGCGCTGAGGAACCCGGGAATCGCCTCCCGCTCAGGCAGATGTTCTTCTTCGTACCAGCGATTGAACTCGTCCTCGAGCGCGGGGTCGATATCGGTCATGAAAAGTAGCAGGCCGCGTGGGTCGCTCATCGATGAACTCTCGGTGTGCTTGGTTTGTCAAAATCCGTGAGGCGCCTAATGACCGCGAAACTTCAATATGATCTGGGCGGCAAAGGTCCCGCCATTGTTCTACTGCATCCGGTCGGACTTGACCGTACTTTCGTCGAGCCCGTCGCAGCGCAGTTGCGAAGGGATTTCACCGTGGTCGGCGTTGACCTGCGCGGTCACGGCCAGAGCCGCAACTCGGAGCCAGCGACTTCGCTCGATGATTACGCAGATGACTTGCATGTTCTGATCGCCATGCTCGAACTTGCGCCGGCGGCGGTGGTCGGCTTCTCCTTCGGCGGCATGGTGGCGCAGACTTTGGCGCTAAAACATCCCGGCGATGTCGCTGCATTGGTGCCCTGTGCTTGTGCCAGCACCCTGCCAGAACCGGGGCGCGACATCGCTCGCGGCCGCGGTGACGATGCACGCAAGTACGGTATGGGAGCGGTGCTGGAAGCCACTCTTGACCGCTGGTTTACACCCTCGTTCCGAGCCGACGGCCGGGACAGCGCCGTGCGCACGCAACTCCTGTCGAATGACGTGGAAGGATGGGCACAGGCTTGGCATGCGATGGCACAGATAGACACTCTCCCCCGGCTTGGTGCCATCCAAGTGCCCACCTTGTGTGTTGCCGGCGAACTGGACAAATCGGCGCCACCACCGGTGGTCAGGGCCATTGCCGACGCCATTCCGGGCGCACGCTATGCGGAGCTGTCCGGCGCCCCGCACATGATTTTTATTGAGCAACCGGAGGAGACGGCGCGCGTGATAGGTGGCTTCCTGCGGGACGCACTCAAATCCGACGCTGGGCGCTGATCCTATGGTCCTTCGATCGGGACGAGGATCTTGCCGTTGTCGATACGCTTAACACCATCAACGTAGAGTGTCGGATGCAGGATCACGCCATCCATGTGGATCTTTGATTTAACTGAGCCGCCGACATCGACGTTGGTGCCGAGGCCGAAATGCAGCGTGCCCATGATATTCTTGTCTTCGCGTTGAATGCCACGTACGACCGCTTTGGCATTGACGCCAACCGAAGCTTCCGCCGGGCACATATAGGCGTTGTCGTCGCCGTAGACTTCGAGATAATCGCGCAAGATGCGGGCCTCCGCACCGCCGTCGATCTTGATAACGCGACCCTTCTCGACCGTAAGCTCGATCGGCGTAAGCAGCCGACCGATGTGGTGCATGGTGAGATCGATGACCAATTTGCCGTTGGCACTGCCTTCCACCGGCGCGACGTTGAATTCTCCCGTCGGGAACAAATAATAAAGCAAGTTGTTGCCAGGCCGGTTCTCATCCTTGGCGAAGTCAATGATCCGGTAAGGATCGAATTTGTCGGTCGGCAACGGCGGCTGCGTAATTCGATTAGCAACACTGTAAGTGAAGTCCGTGCCGAACTGCGAGGTCACACGGCACTCACGCGCATTGGGACCAAACACGTTTTTGGCCACGTAATGCTTGCGGACTGCGATTTGCTTCATGTCGTCAGTGACCGCGCCTGACTGGAACCATTCGAGTTGCATGCCGCCGTCCATGCAAATGGCGGGGATGCCCGCAGCCATTGCAGTGAAGTTGGCATGACTGTGCAACATGCCGGTGGAGGCCAGCAGCACGTTGAAGTCCGATTTCATCATCGCCTCGCAGACGGCGGATGGCGGATCATAGTAATCGGCGGGTCGTCGCTCGAATAGCGCGACCGTGGTTTCTGCGCCGAGCTCGGCGCAGATGCTCTGCACAACCTGCCAGACGCGCGGGTCGTGTGAGAAATCACTCAGAATAAGGACCCGATGGCCCGGCTTGATATTGGCGACAAATGGCCGGCGGATGTAGTCCATATTGCCGACCACAAACGAACCCATCGACATGACGCTGCCTCTGCTGCTGACCCGGCCAGCGTCCGATCGCCGGCTCGTTATGTCGACACTTAAAGCGTTGCTCTGGAAAGGGTCAAGCTTGCTTCCGCAGTAGCCTGGAGCTCGGCCTTTGCAGTCAAAACTGAGTGTCGACAACTGATACAAAACCGGATTCAACTGCTAGGTTAGACGGACCAATCGGAGCAGCAACCATCGACGCCCGCACCAAACAACTTCCCGTCAAAGACTCGTTAAAGGACGAGCGCTCGTTTGCTCGTGCCAGAAGCGTCGCGCACGCGATTGTGGCCGAGCGGCACGATCGGCCGTCCCTGGTGTCCGACATTGCCTGCGATCTTGCCGCGGAAATCATCGAAGACCTGCGACAGCCAGGTGACGACCTTAATACGGTCGAGCTATCGCGCCGTTACGACACCAGCCGGACGCCGATCCGGGAGGCGTTGATGCTGCTCGAGAAGGAAGGACTGGTGCAGATTTTGCCCCGGCGGCGACCGAGGGTAGCGGTACTCGGGGCCGCCGAAGTGTGTGAAATCTACAATGCACGCGCCGCTCTGTTCGATTTGATTGCAACCGACGTCGCGAGATTTGCGCGCCCCGAGGGCCTCGCCGCGTTACGTACGCCGCTGGCCGAAATGGAACAGGCATACCGGAAAACCGACCTCAATGGTTTCGTGTGGGCGAACGTGGATTTCTATGAACGCAATACGCAGCTTGCGAACAACCGGACCGTTAAGCGCATTCTCGATTCCCTGCTGCTTCGGACGCTGCGGCTGCGGCGGCTAAGCTTGTCACAGCCAGAAAGAATGCAGAAATCACTGGATGACAACACGCGACTGCTGAAGGCCTACGAAGAGCGAGACGCCGACCTTGCCGCAGCACTCATCCGTTCAAATCACATGAATGCGCTGGCGGCGCTGGAAAAGTGCATGCCGAACGGCTTAGGCTGACGTTGTCACATTGCTTACAGCATTGCTTATGGGCTCGGCTTGAACAAAACGCGACCTGCGCAGAGCCTCAAACCGTTTCAAATCATTAGGAAAATTTGGTGGGCGCACAAGGACTCGAACCTTGGACCCGCTGATTAAGAGTCAGCTGCTCTACCAACTGAGCTATGCGCCCGGATTGCCCGTGCGGAATTCCGCCAAGCGCGCGTGGCTTAGCAAAGGCCTTCAGTGGTGTCCAGCGCGCGCCAATTCAGTAAGTGGGCACGTTCTCGTCCGGATCAGTTTCATCGTGCAGCGCCTGTCATCCACTGCTGATGAAGTTTGACAACGAAAAAGCCGCCGGCCGTGCCGGCGGCTTCGAAGGCGGGCGGGACGGCGCCGGGGAGGAGCGCGCATCCGGCCGCCTGCTTTCTTGCGGCGACTCGTCCGGGACCTGTCAAACCGATCCCGCGATGCCGCTGGAAATTGCGGCTACAGCCGCTCCCTTTCGCCGCCCATGTCGCGCGGGCCCCGATGCATCCAGCCGTCGCGGAAACCACGATGGGCGCGCCATCCAGCGTGGCGGGCGCCAAACCGGGCCAGCATGGCGAAGCGGCGCTTCTGTCCGTCGTCGAGGCTCTTGTAGAGCGGCCCTGCAGCATCTGCGAGCTTCTTGAGCGAAGCCGCCCGTTGACTCATCGCATCGGCGCGGCGGCTCAGCCGTTCGATGGGATCGCTCGGGCGGTCAACATTTGCGCGAGCGGCCACGCGCTCTGCGCGTTGTTTGGCGAGATCACGCAGCGCGCTCTCGACAGCCGGCCAGTTCTTCTCCTGTTCGGCGCTGAGCTTGAGGCCCGCGCGCAACGCGGCGATGCGCGCATCGCCGAACGCGCTGATGTCTTCCGCACTCGGACGCCAGTGACGCACGCGCTGGAATTCACCCGGACCCTGCTGCTGTGCAAAGGCGAAGGTACCGCCAACAATCGCAAGCGCAGTTGCGCCGGCGAGAAACGTCTTCAACATGGCCACCTCCATGGCAGTTCTCACGTGCCAACTAGAGGAGTGCCGGCCGGCCTTAATCAAGTTAAAGTTTGGACAGAGATTACGTGCGCGCAATCTTCATGTACGAACGTTCAGATTGGCAGGAGTGCTGAGTTCAACCGCTGTTGCGTATGGAATAAATGCCCCACTTGGGACATGTTTATACAGAAGCTTCATTGCTCGTTGAAATCATAGGCTGCTTATCCCTCTTCCAAAATCGAGACAGGATTTTCATGTTCAACTCAAAAGAGCGCTTGCTGGCAGGAACGATCCTTTCTGCCATCGTGTTTGGACCCGTCCACGCGGTCGCGCTGAACCAGAGTTTTGTCGTCGCGCAGGCGCCGGCGACGGGGGATCAGGAAAAAGACAAAAAGCCTGCGCCGCGGCGCGGTCCGCCGCAGCAGCAACAACAGCAGCAGCGCCCCCCTGCGTCGCCGCAGCAGCAACGTCAGATGCAGCCTCCGCAGGAGCGGCGCGTTCAGCCGCCGCCGCAGGAGAGGCGCGTCCAGCCGCAGCAGCCCGCACCCCAGCCGCGCCAGGTGCAGCCCCCGCAACAGCCGCAACCACCCGCATCACCCCAGCAGCGCCAGGTGCAGCCACCACAACAGCCGCAGCCGCCCGCATCACGCGAGCGCCAGGTCCAGCCTCCGCCGCAAGAGCGGCGCGTTCAGCCGCCGCCGCAGGAGCGACAGGTCCAGCCGCCATCACCGACGCAAGCGCCCCAGCAGCGGCAGGTGCAGCCGCCGCAAACACCGCAACCGCCGGCGGCGCAACCGCGGCGTGAGGTACAGCCGCCTTCAGGGACTTCGCCCTCCGGCGCACCGCAACAGCGGCAGGTGCAACCCCCAGAGCCACAGCAACAGCAGCCGCAGCCGCAGCAACGCGGGGCTAATCGTCCCCCGGGTCCGCCGCCGAAGGCGGCGTCGCCGCAACAGCCCATCGGAAGGCCCGCAATTGCTCCGTCGGCGTTGCAACCTCCACCTCCGCCGCCCGGATCATCCTCGGCGCAAACGCAACGTGCCTTCGTGCCTCCTCCGTCTCAGGACAATGCGCGTCGTCTTGATGACGTGCGTGGCGCTCGGCGCGAGTCGCGAGAAGGCGACCGCGTCGTTATCCAGGAGCCCGGTCGTGTGATTGTGCGAGAAGGCGGGCACACAATTATCCGTCACAACGAAACCGATCGATTCCGCTGGCAGGCCCGCGATGCGCATGTCGAGCGGCACAACGGACAAATCACGACCGTATTCGTGCGGCCGGACGGATCGCGTATCTTCAATGTGACGGATGAGAATGGCCGCTTGCTGCGGCGCTACCGCCGTACGCGCGACGGTCGCGACATCATCATCATCAACAACCATTACAGCGGACCACCGCGGATTGGCGGCTACTTCATTACACTGCCGCCGCCGCGGATCCGAATTCCCCGCGAGCGCTACATCGTCGACATGCAATACGCGCAGCCGGACGACATCTACTACGCGCTTTGGGCGGCGCCCGTCGAAGCAATCGACCGGTCCTATACGCTCGATGAGATTCGGTACAGTCCGAGCCTGCTCGAGCGCATGCCACGTGTCGATCTCGATACCATCACCTTCGATACCGGTTCCTGGGAGGTGACGCCCGATCAGGTCGAGCGGCTGGCCTTGATCGCCGACGGTATCAACCGCGCCGTCGCGGCGAATCCGAGCGAGGTCTTTCTCATTGAAGGTCACACCGACGCCGTCGGCAACGACGTGGACAATCTTTCGCTGTCCGATCGCCGCGCGGAATCGGTGGCGCTGGTCCTAAGCGAACAATTCGGCGTGCCCGCCGAGAATCTCACGACGCAGGGCTACGGCGAGCAGTATCTCAAGGTACCGACGCAGGGACCCGAGCGGGCCAATCGTCGCGTCACAGCGCGACGCATCACTCCGCTCCTGACCGGAGAGAATGAGGCCGTACAGCTTCCGCCGCAGTAGTGAAGAGTAACGGGCCACCGACGAAGCCGTTATCCTTCGCCCTGATACCGCCGCTCCATCTACGCCTGAAGCAGCGTGATACATGAGCGAAGTCACGCACTGGACGATGTTACCGGTAGTTGTGAAAGACTGTGGACGAACCGGGGCCTCACGAAAGTTGGATCGCGTGACACATTGTGCAACCGCATTCGGATGCCACCGTGATTGTGCGATTCGAGGTAAACAGCTGTGCGTAGCTGAACGACTGTGAGTGGTGTCGTCGAGTCGATCAGGGATTGCGTCGATCTCGCGCGAGACGAAACGAAGCGGGCCGCAGACCGTATTGCATTTGCGTCCAGCGCGCTTTCCTCGCAACGAACAACTCTGCTGCTCTCATGGTGAAGCACGCATGACAAAGATCTCCAATCTCGGCGGCATGAAGCCGCGCATCACAGTTTTCGGTGTCGGCGGCGCGGGCGGAAATGCCATCAACAACATGATCGCGGCAGGTCTGCAGGGCGTCGAATTCGTGGTCGCCAATACCGATGCGCAAGCACTGGCGATGTCGAAAGCCAGCCGTACCGTGCAACTCGGCGTGCAACTTACTAAGGGTCTTGGAGCCGGCTCGCGGCCCGAGGTGGGGCGCGCGGCAGCGGAGGAAGTTTCTGATGACATCCGGGATCACCTGGCCGGCGCGCATCTCGTCTTTGTTACCGCGGGCATGGGAGGCGGCACCGGTACCGGCGCTGCGCCCGTCGTCGCCAGGCTCGCGCGCGAACTCGGCATTCTCACCATCGCGGTGGTGACGAAGCCATTCCAGTTCGAGGGCCAGCGCCGCATGCGCTACGCGCAGGCCGGAATCGTCGAATTGCAGAAGGATGTCGATACGCTGCTGATCATCCCCAATCAGAATCTGTTCCGCGTGGTCAACGAAAAGACCACAATCGTCGATGCCTTCGCCATGGCCGACCAGGTGCTTTACTCGGGCGTGTCCTGCATCACCGACGTGATGGTGAAGGAAGGGCTGATCAATCTCGATTTTGCCGATGTGCGCGCGATCATGCGCGAAATGGGCAAGGCGATGATGGGCGCTGGCGACGCATCCGGCGAAAAACGGGCGCTCACCGCGGCCGAGGCCGCAATCTCCAATCCGCTGATCGACGACGCATCGATGAAAGGAGCGAGGGGACTGCTGATCTCGATCACTGGCGGCACCGATCTCACGCTCTATGACGTCGATGAGGCTGTCACCCGTATACGCGGAGAGGTTGACCCCGATGCCAATGTGATCGTCGGCGCCGCCTTCGACAAAAGCCTGGAAGGCAGGATCCGCGTCTCGGTGGTCGCGACCGGGATCGACTATCCCGGCGCGCCGCAGCAGGCACCCGGCGACCGGGCCCTGGCGGATCTCGCCAGCAAGTTGCGGGAGGACATTCGTGACATTGCTGACCGGGTCGAGCGAAGCGCCGGCCATGGCGGAAGTACAAACGGTGCGCCCGGGCCGCTGCCGAGAACGCCTTTCCGCAAGCAGTTGCCGCAAATCGAGGTACCCCCGACGGTTCCGCTGCCGGCTGCAAACGTCCCTCCGCCGGCCCGCACAACTCTGATGCGGCGGCTTGCCTCGGTCGGCCGTTGGCGAGCGCCGCCGCCGGCGTAGGGTTGTCCCCCGCGAGAGATTCAGGCTGCGTCCGTCCCGCGCTCTTGCAATGCAAGTGCCTGACGAAGCCGGCCTTGGGCGCGATCCAGCAGTTGGACGCCTTTCTCCAGACTGCAGCCGTGCAATAGCATGACGGCGAGCTTGACGCTGCCATGCGCTCGATGCAGCGCATCGCGCGCCGCCTCGCTGCTGCAGCCTGTCAGGCGGATGAGCATGTTCTCGCTTCGACGCACGAGTTTCTCGTTCACCGCCTGGACGTCCACCATGAGTCCGTCATAGACGCGGCCGAGCAGAATCATCACCAGCGTGGAGAGGAGGTTGAGCGCGATCTTCTGCGCAGTTCCGGCCTTCAGCCGGGTAGAGCCGGCAATCGGCTCCGCGCCGGTATCCAGGAGGACCGGATGGTCTGCTTCCTCGAGCAGCGGAGTGCCGCGGTTATTGGCGATCCCGACCGTCAACGAGCCACGTCGCTTCGCTTCGCGCAGGCATGCCAGCGTGAAAGGCGTCGTGCCGCTCGCGGCAACGGCAATGAGAACGTCCTTGCTGTCTATCGCGTGGCGCTGCACGAGCTGCTTTGCCAAATCAATCTGGTCCTCAGCGCCTTCGACGGACTTCAGCAGCGCTTCGCGGCCGCCCGCCATCAGCAGAATGAGACGGTCTTCCGGCCAGCTGAATGTCGGCATCAATTCGGCGCCGTCCTGCACCGCCAGGCGTCCGGATGTGCCGGCGCCCGCGTAGACAAGCCGGCCGCGGAATCGTATACGCGCCTCAATCGCGATAGCGGCGCGCTGCAATGACTCACGTGCTGCGCGCGTGGCAGCAACGGCATCGAGTTGCGACTCGATCAAAGCGTCGAGTATCTCGCCAGGCTGCCAGAGGTCGATGCCGGCGTAACGCGCGCTGATGCGTTCGGTGTCCATTGCGGCCTCGCGTAGTCCGGACGTCAACCTGCACGATCCGGAATCGTTGTTGGGCGTTGACCTTGGCCGATTATAGGTGGTCTTTGCGCGCAGACACGCTCCTTTTGGGGATAGATGGCGGCGGAACCCGGTGCCGGGCAAGACTCTGTGCGCCATCTGGCGCCGTTCTGGGCGAGGGGGTCGCCGGCCCCGCCAATATCCGCCTCGGCCTGGAGCGCAGTTTTGCGGCCGTGCTCGAGGCGACGCGCGCCTCCCTTGACCAAGCGGGTCTTAGCGATCGCGACCTGTCGAGGATCGTCGCCTGTCTCGCTTTGGCGGGTGCGAGCGAGCCGCGGGATCTCGCTGCCGCGGAGCGCATCAAGCATCCTTTCCGCCGGGCCATTTTCACCAGCGATGCGCATGCGGCCTGCGTCGGTGCGCACGCCGGGGAGGATGGCGGAGTTATCGTGATCGGCACCGGCGCAATCGGCTGGGCGGAATTGAAGGGGCGGACATATCGCGTCGGCGGCTGGGGTCTTGTGCTCTCGGACGAAGGCAGCGGAGCCTGGCTTGGGCGCGAACTGCTGCGGCGGGTACTCTGGGCACACGACCGCCGCATCGAAAGGACCCCGCTGCTGGAGGCGGCATTCGCGCAGTTCGAGGGAGATCCGCACGCCATCGTGCGCTGGGCCACCAAAGCCTCCCCGCGCGATTTTGCCGCGCTCGCCCCCATTGTTCTGGAGCATGCGCGGCTCGGCGATCGCACGGGCAGCGAGCTGATGGGTGAGGCGGCGCTACATATCGATGCATTGGCAGCGCGTCTGGTCGCGTTGGGGGCCGAATGGCTGGCCTTGCTTGGTGGTCTGGCGCCGGAAATGCAAAGATGGCTGTCGCCGCCGACGCGGTCGCATCTGCGAGCACCACTCGGCGATGGCATCGACGGCGCCCTTCGGCTAGCGCGACATGCCGCCGAAGCAATTGCCGCCTGAGGGCTTCTGTTTCAGGGTAGGGACATGCTCCACACGGGCGCCGAAATGCTGGCCGAGCTCAGGGAGGCGCCACTGGCGGTGCGGCGGCAGGCCCTCGACCTTGCCACGCTACGGGATCTAGCCGCTCGCTGCCGACGTCACCCTCCCGATGTGGTCGTCACTTGCGCGCGTGGCAGCTCCGCGCATGCGGCGAGTTTTGGCAAACATCTGATCGAGCGTCATATCGGTGTTCCAGTGGCGGCGGCCGCGCCAAATATCGCGACCGTGTATCGCCGCCCGCTCAAACTGAAGAATCAGCTCGTTCTGGTCATCTCGCAGTCTGGCCAAAGCGACGATCTGCGCGAATTCGCGCTCATGTCGAAATCGGAGGGTGCAATCACAGTCGCGGTGGTCAACGACACAGGCAGTCCTCTTGCCGCCGACTGCGATCTGGTTCTGCCCATTGAAGCTGGTCCCGAGCGCAGCATTGCCGCGACGAAGTCCTTCATTGCATCGCTGTCAATCCTGCTGCGGCTTGCGGCCGAGTGGGCGGGCAGCCGAACGATGCGCAGTGCCATGGATCGGCTGCCCGACCGACTTGCCGAGGCCGCCGAACTCGACTGGAGCGCCGCACTGGAAACGCTCGCCGGCGCGAAGAATATTGCCACCTTAGGCCGCGGCCCCACTCTGTCGATCGCGCGCGAGGCGGCTCTCAAGCTCAAGGAAACCTGCCACGTGCATGCCGAAGCGTTCAGCGGCGCCGAATTCCAGCACGGACCGGTAACGCTTGTTTCGCCGGAATATCCCGTCGTGATGTTCGCCCCAAGCGATGCAGCCGCCCGAGGCCTCACAGTGCTTGCGGCCGATTTGCGCGCCAAGGGTGCTCCGCTGTTCTGGACCGGCCTGGGGGATCCGGCCGATGGCCATCTGCCGACGCTCGTGCCGGAGCAGCCGGAAGCGGACGCGGTCTGCCTCATCCAGAGCTTTTATGCATTGACGATCCAGATCGCGGCGCGGCGCGGCACGGATGTCGACCGTCCGCGACATCTGCAGAAAGTGACTCGCACGCGATGAGCGGGGAAAGCCGGCGCGCCATTACAGCCGACATTGTGTTCGACGGCGCGGTGGCGCATCGGAATGCCGCGGTGATTGTCGAGGGTGGCGATATCGCCGGCGTTCTGCCGCCCGGCGATTTGCCTCAGTCCGTTAGCGTCGAACGGCTTCCGGCCGGTATTTGGCTCGCGCCCGGCTTTATCGATGTTCAGGTCAATGGCGGCGGCGACGTGCTGTTCAATGACAGCCCGACGCCGGATGCCATCCGCGCCATCGCCGCCGCGCATCGCCATTTTGGGACGACGTCGCTTCTTCCGACTTTTATCACCGATTCACCGGCGAAAATGGCAGCAGCGGTCGATGCTGCCGAGCAGCTGATTGGGCTCGATCCCTGCATTCTCGGAATCCATCTCGAAGGACCTTTCCTCTCGCCGCAAAAGCCCGGTGTGCACGCGCCAGAATATATTCGCCAGCCCGACGACGCAGATGTGGCGTTGCTAACACGCAAAAGAAAAGGCGCCATGCTGGTGACGCTCGCGCCGGAGGAGGTGCCTGCCGGATTCGTGCGCCGCCTTACCGGCGCAGGCATTCGCGTCTCGCTGGGGCATTCAATGGCTACCTACGAGCAGAGCCGCGCTGCCATCGCCGAGGGCATGACCGGCTTCACCCATCTCTTCAACGCCATGCGCCCGCTCGCGAGCCGCGATCCGGGGCCGATCGCTGCGGCGCTTGAATGTCCCGATGTGTGGTTCGGGATGATCGTCGACGGTTTTCATGTTGATCCCGCCGTGCTGCGCATCGCTTTGCGCGGTCTTGCGAAGCCCATGCTTGTCACGGATGCGATGCCGCCTGTCGGCGGCACGCGCGCGGAGTTTACGCTCTATGGTGAGACAATCCGCGTGAGTGGCGGAAAACAATGCACTCGCGAAGATGGCGTTCTCGCCGGGTCCGTTCTCGACATGGCGGCTGCGGTGCGCAACTGTGTGCGCCTGATCGGCATGCCGCTCGAGACCGCGCTGCGTCTTGCGTCAATCCATCCCGCGGCGTTTCTCGGCCTCGATCGGCGTCTCGGTCGACTTGCGCGCGGATATCGCGCCGACATGGTGGCCTTGGATCCCGACAAGATTGAAGTTGTGCGTAGCTGGGTCGCGGGAGCGTCGACTATCGACTACGCTGCGCAGTCCTGAATTCGGGATATCGAAACAATCCTCGCCGTGGCGCGTTGCATTTCCACGCGGAGGAATGAATGCGAGTGATCTTGGCAGCTGTGTGCCTCGTGCTCGCTGTGTCCGCGTCCGGCGCGTCGCTCGATGCTCGCCGCGTCAATGACGCCCAATGGAATGGTTCATTCCGTTCAAAGAAGAACGCGATCCATCCCCTGCTGGTCAAGGCTCAAGTCTTGCTGGCGCGAGCCAATTTTTCACCTGGCGAGATCGACGGCAGGTTGGGCGACAATCTGCGCAAGGCGATCGCAGCATTCGCCGAGGAGCAGGGCTTGTCAGCGACCAATCTCGACCAAGCGTTATGGGACAGGCTTGCTTCATCGTCCACTGATCCGGTGCTGGTGGAGTATACGATTAGCGATGACGATGTGCGCGGTCCGTTTGCCGGGAGCATTCCGGATCAACTTGAAAAGATGAAGTCTCTTCCGAGGCTGTCATATACGAGCGCGAAGGAAAAGCTTGCCGAAAAATTCCACATGAGCCCAGAACTGCTCTCGGCCTTGAACCCGCGGACGGATTTCGAATCCGCCGGACAGGCCATCATCGTCGCCAATTTGCCGTCTCACTCAGTTGCGGAAAAAGTTGCCCGCATAGAAGTCGACAGGGAAAAGCAGGAGCTCACCGCGCTTGCAGCCGACGGCAAAGTGATCGCCTACTATCCTGCGACGGTCGGCAGCGAGGAGAAACCTGCACCGACCGGCACTCTGAAAGTGACCACAGTGAGCAAGAATCCGACCTATCGCTACGATCCGGATTATGCGTTCAAGGGTGTTCACGCCAGCAAGCCTTTCACAATTAAACCTGGTCCCAATAATCCGGTGGGGCTTGTGTGGATCGGCCTCACCGGTGAAGGTTACGGCATTCATGGCACGCCCGAGCCGTCAAATGTGGGGAAGACCCAGTCGCACGGATGCGTGCGCCTGACCAACTGGGACGCCCTCCAGCTTGCGTCCGCCGTTTCGAAGGGAACGCCGGTCGAGTTCGTCGGCCAACAGCAGTCGAATGACAGAAAGCGTCGCAAGCGCGCTCGCCGCTAGCATTCTGCCCTGCAAATGCAGCACTCTGTTGATGTCAGCGATCGTTCGACCAGCGGAATTCTCGCCGGGTTTGTACATTGACTGCATGATTGCGATCGGCTGATGGGTTCTCGTCCGCTGCCGGGTCGGGTTTGAACCCGCGAAATGCCCAGCCAGCGACCAGACCGAACAGCATAAGCGCGATCGGCGGGCCGATCAGGAGCACAGGGATTGCCAGCAATTCGTTCGAGCTTTGAAAGCCGGCGCGGATTCCGTACACCAGCAAGTAGACGACCCAACCCATGATCCACGCTGCAGAAAGCAGCAGCCATACGCGAAACAGTCCGCGCCGCCAGTTCACCTTCATCGCTTGACGGGATTGCGCTTCGAATTCGCGGTGAGAAAGTCCGAAATGGGGCATTCGCTTGCTCCCGGAGAGCATAGACTTTCGCTCATATGAGCGTGACTTCCGCTGTTTCCGCCCGGGCCTCAACGCGCGGGGGGGTAGTGTGTTCCGTCAGATTCGAGTGGACGTGGAAATGTTGTGCTGATCAAGCCACTTCAAGATGACCTCACGCGCCGGTCACTCACGAGCCAGTTGCGCACCGACTCGCATTTATCATCCGAGTCAAAATTGAGCAGCCCCGACTTCTTCTTCCGCAGATGGTCGAAAAAGTACACGACCACGTCGGGATCACCAAGTTCATCGCTGTGAAGCGCGGACCAGTTCTCCCACTCGTGGATGATTTTCCGCTTCGCCGCGTCTTCATCGACCGTCGCCGTGGCAGCTACCTCCGCGCAGTTGGCTTCGGCCCCTGTGTTTGGCTGGCTCGGATCTACAGCCTCGGTTTGTCGGGGCCCTTCGTCAAGCGCAGACGCGTTTGGAGCCATTTCGTGCACATCAGGCACACGGCTGTCTAGAGCAGGCAATCCTGACGCGCTGTCCTCGACAGACGGGCTCTTATGAACGGGCGTACCCTCCTGAAAGCCGCGTTCCACCGGTGCACTCTCGGGGATACTGGGCGCACTCGCCGCCACGGAAGGCGGACGATCCTGACTGAATTCGCGCCCGCGCATCCTCGCCTGTTTTGCGGCGCTCTGGTCGATCCTGGCCCTCGGCCTTTCGCTGTCGCGCGGTTGATTGCTGCTCCTGGCGTGGTCGCCGAGCGCCTGCATGCGTTCCGTGATGAACACCATGATGTCGCCCTCGCAGCGGAACGGCCGAAGAATACCCTATTGACGCGGGGGGCGCACGGCAGCCCAGGGTCAGGCACGCCCGCGCGGACCGCTTATGCACGGAACTCGCCCTCCGCGCTGCGGGTTGTCCACAGGGACCATTGGAGGCTGCGATGGCGGACGACAGGGCATCCGCTGACCTCAGGCGGATCAATACCAAGAATCAATACGAGGTACGTTACTGGTCGGAGAGGCTCGGCGTATCCGACGACGACATCCTCAGTGCGGTGAGGAGAGTCGGACCTGTGGCTGAGGACGTCGAGCGAGAACTCGCAAAATTACAGGCGCTGTGAACTCACCACCTGTCAAATTTATCTCAGAGCGCGCTTGCTGGCTCTTTTTCGCCCGATGCACGTTCCGCGGATGCGATACACATCGTGCGCACGAACTTGACCTTATTGCCTAGGACCTGATGCAAGCGCTCAGTCCGGCAATCTGGTCTTTCGTCTCATGCGAGGCAGCACCTGCTTTCAAAGCATGCGATGCTCAGCGCTGCGCGGCGATCTGCGTAATCTCGAATGCGTCGGCGCCATGCTCCCAATGCGGAATGCGTCGCTGGCGCTCGAATCGCTTCTGCGCCGCCTGCACGGCACGTGCTTCGGTCTTCGCGCGGCGTACATCGATGACGGCCTGCACGCAGTTGCGGTGCTCGCCGATATCGTTGCAAAGATGCTTGGTGAACTGGATTCTGTAGCGGGTCATTGCCGTTCCGCCTCCCGTTTTCGCGCGCATGATTGCGCGCGTTTAGGAAGATTTTGAGGCATTACCTCTGACCCGCCCGGTGACTCAGCGTTCCACCGTGGCAACCCTTGAGGTCATTCGAGTCTCATACGGTCTTGGCGTTGATCAGCGCGGCGGAGCGCACGATTTCTTCCGCCACGAAATAATGCAGCATGTGTCCGAGTTCCGGCACGCGTGTCACTGTGGCCCGGCGCATCGACTTCTCAAGCCGCAACGCCTGATCACTGTTCACGACCTCGTCTGCAAGTCCGGCAATGATCGCGGTGGGACAGTCAAGTTGCTGGTAGATCCCGGTGAGCGATGCCGCTCCGGGAAGCAGGAACGCGGAATCCTCAGCTACCGCGCGCAGTTGCCCGGGACGCAGCAGCAGCAGCCGCGGATATTCGCGTTTTACGATCTCGGGAACGCGTTTTGGAGCGAAAGCCTTTTTGGCGAGGAACGGCAAGGCGAGCCAGGTCGAGACGGGAGAGATTGTGTAGCGAAGCGCGTCACCAAGCAGGGGAATTGCCGCCGTGCTTGCGAACATCGCGTCAATGCGCCAGCTTGGAAAATAATATCCCGAGACGAGCACAAGCCCTTTCACTAGCTCGGGTTTTTGTGCCGTCATGGCAAGCGCCACGAGAGCGCCCCATGAGTGACCCAGCACGACAGCGCGCTTGACGCCGACTTGGTCCAGCGCAGCGGCGAAGAGTTCCGCCTGCTTTTGCGGGCTCCAGAAGCGGCTCCGAGGGCGGGTACTATGGCCGAACCCGGGCCGGTCGAAGCAGATGACCCGAAATTCTCCTGCTGCATTATCGACTAGTCCGCTAATGATCAGATCCTGGATTAGCGTTCCATTCCCGTGGAACATAACCAGTGGCGGGGAATCAGGGCTTCCCCGATCGATATAGTGGAGACGGGCGCCGTCGATCTCCAGAAACTTGCCGATCGGCGGATTACGCCACTTGGCGATGACCTCCAGAACAACATTGGCCAGCACGACCAGGATGAGCGCCACAACAAGAATGAGTCCGACGCTCATTTGATGCAGTCCTCTCTCAGTTCCCGTGTTCCTGGTTTGCACGGGCCTGTGCGCTAGACGAGACAAGGGCAAGGGCCACACCACTCACGCGGGCGCTTTTATTCAGCGGCATCTCCGGCGAACGCCCCTGCGTGCTGGGCGTTCCGCCGCATCGAAATAGGCGGCTCCGGACTTAGTTTTACCAAAATACCGGAACAAGGATTGCGAGAACCCGTTGCCACACGGCAGGGCGTTATCAATCCGACACACCAAAAGACACATCGCTCAAGCTCAAAGAGCCCCGACATAAAAACCAGATAGAGAAGCCATAGGAGACAGCAATGGCGAGAGACACGGCAGACTTCGCGCAGCAAAGCAGCGAGCGCGCAATGCAGGCGGCCACTTTTGGACTGACCTGGGCGAGGGAAATGGCGGAGGAGAGCCTCAATCAGGGCAAGCATGCCCTCGACAGTTTCATGAAAGTCTCGAAGAAGATGGCGGAGGATTTTGAGAGTCAGGCAAACTCGATCCGCGAGCAAACGACCGCGCTAACTGAGAAGACGTGGTCGAACACTCTAGAATACGGGCAGAAGCTCGCGCGCGCGAAGGAGCCGCAGGATTTCGTACAGTGCCAGTCCGAATTCATGGCGCGGCAGGCTCAGGTTATCGCCGATCAGACAAGGGAATTCGGCCAGAATTTCCAGCGCGCTGCGCAGGAATTGATGCACACGGCATCCGCCGGTATTGCGGAGGGCGGTCGCCAGGCCGAGCAGGCGGTCCAGCGAGCAGAGCAGGCCTCCAAGCGTCAGCGCGCCGAGGCCTAGAGGTCTGAGAAACGGTCCTGAGGCGCGTTGTCGACGCGCTTCAGGAAGGCCGATGCTCGGATCTCCTTTCAGGCACTTGTGCCGGGGGTTAATACCCATTCGCGCACCCTTTCGTTCACCGGCCCTGATATGAGGGCGTGCGGACGATAAGCCCGTCGAGTGCTTCGGTTATTTTGATCTGGCAGGAAAGTCGGGACGTCGGTTTCACTTCGAAAGCGGCATCGAGCTGCTCTTCTTCATCCGAAGAGGGCGGACCGACGACTTCGAACCATTTCTCGTCGACATGTACCAGGCAGGTCGCACAGGTACAGGAGCCGCCGCATTCCGCGACGATGCTCGCAACGTCGTTGCGTAGGGCGGTTTCCATCACAGTCGAACCGAGTTCCGCCTCAACGGTGTGCTGGGTCCCGTCATGTTCGATATAGGTGATTTTGGGCATTGGTCAGGCTCGCGCGCGGTGAAGCGGGGTAGGCATCACGCAACGCCCAGTTTTTTCTGCAAGCTGGTCGAAGACGTCGTGTACTGAAAGACGAGCTTCTTCTCCGGGAAAACATAGCGGTGCGCTTTCTGCGCCATCAGCGCCGCCTCATGGAAACCGGAAAGGATCAGCTTGAGCTTGCCCGGATACGTATTAATGTCGCCGATCGCGAAGAGACCCGGAACGTTAGTTTCGAACGCGGCGGTGTCCACCGGGATAAGATTGTCTTTCATCTCGATACCCCAGTTCGCGACCGGACCCAGTTTCATTGTAAGACCGAAGAATGGGAGCATGCAGTCCACCTCGACGCGTGAGAGTGCGCCGTCATTGCCCTTGATGGAGCAAGCGGTGAGCACACCGTCTGCACCCTCGAGGGCTGTGACCTGGCCGATCTTCAGATCCATGTTTCCGGCAGCAACCAGCGCCCGCATCTTGTTCACGCTGTCGGGTGCGCCGCGAAATTCATCGCGCCGATGAACCAGGGTTAGTCTCTGGGCTATAGGCTGAAGATTGAGCGTCCAATCCAACGCGGAGTCGCCGCCGCCGACAACGAGGAGACGTTTGCCGCGGAACATCTCCATCTTGCGCACTGCATAGAATACCGACTTTTCCTCGTAAGCTTCTATGCCGACGATCGGCGGACGCTTGGGCTGGAAAGATCCCCCGCCGGCGGCAATCACGACGCATTTGCACTCGAAAGTTTTGCCGCTGTCGGTCCTCACGCGAAACCCGGGATTAGATGTTCGTTCGAGCTCCGTTACCATCTCGCCGAGGTGGAAGTTCGGGCCGAATGGCTTGATCTGAGCCATGAGCGCTTCGGTCAGTCCATTGCCGCTAATGTACGGAATGCCGGGGATGTCGTAGATCGGCTTCTCGGGATAGAGCTCAGCGCACTGGCCGCCGACCTTATCGAGGATATCGACAAGGTGCGCCTTCATGTCGAGCAATCCCAGCTCGAATACCGCGAACAGCCCCACGGGCCCAGCACCTACGATGACGACATCTGTTTTGATCGTCTCACTCATTATTCAACTTGCCTCTGTTCACTCCATTTCCATTTTCGTCTTTTTCTTTGTCCTGCTTCCGACAAAAAGCTGCCCATCACGCAGGGAGGCGATCTGCACTCCGCACTACACTTTTTCCTTGTCCAATGTCGGGGAAACGCTGTGCTGCCGCGACATGCGCGTATCGGGAACTTCGATCAGGCGCAAGAGTTCCGACACGGCCTGCTCGGGCGTGCGGCCGCTGGTCGAGAGGAGGATTTCCGCCTTCGCGTAGAGCGGTTCGCGGCTACGCAAGATCGAGACGAGATCCTCCATTGCGCGCGAACTGTTCGCCATCGGTCGCATGTCGCCCTGTGCCAGGACCCGCTTCATGTGCTCTTCGGGTTCGGCCTTCACCCACACGGTGAGGCAGGAGGCCAGCAGCAATTCGAGCGTGCCGGGCTCGGTCACGATGCTGCCGCTCGTAGCCACGACGAAACGCGGGTGCCGCAAAAGGAGGTCGTCGAGCGCCTCGCGTTCGGCGCGGCGGAACGTTTCCTGACCGAACATCTCGAAGATCTCGCTGAGACTGGCACCGCTGCGCTTCTCGACCTCCCGATCGAGTTCGATGAACGGCACGCCCATGCGTTCGGCGAGCAGCAGGCCAAGTGTGGATTTGCCTCCGCCACGCAAGCCGATAAGCGCTATGCGTCCCCGCCGCGTCTGGTCAGAGGGTGTGCTGAAGCGGCCGATCACGAGGTCGCGCGCTTCTGCAAGAGCGTCCGGAGAGAGCCTTTCGAGGAATTGCATGAGCAGCACGAGATCCAGCTCTGGCTCACGGCCCTCCTGCACAAGCTGGGTTATAGGCAGGCCGAGAGCGCGCGCGATCCGCCGAAGCAGCGCGATCGAGCCGTTGCCGAGTCCGGCCTCGACCTGCGCCAGATACCTCTCCGAGACCTTCGCGTGGCGTGCCAAAGTCTTGCGAGTCATGCCTCGTTGGTTGCGCAGAGTGCGGACGCGTTCGCCAAGCCGGCGCAAATACATGTCGGACTCGCGGCCAGGGGCCGGCTTTACCCCTGACTTGCTTTTCACCCTGCTGCTGTCCTGCGCCATGGTTCCGGAGTAACATGCATTATAGTGCAGAGCAAGCCGGTCCAGAGCTCAGCCCTGCAGGGATTCGCAAGCAGATGGTAATATGCGTTTTTATTGGCTCTGACCCCGGTGCTGCGGATTACTGGTGACTGTTTCTTGGCACTGTGCTAGTCATCTGCAACATAATGCATAACCGGGTGCCATGGACGTATCGATTCCGGGATCCGCGCTTGGAGCGTTGCAGGCGCAAAAACGCCGATGGTCCCCGACAATCCGGACAACGCCGGCAATGGGCGGATGAATGAGAGCTCAAACACCGTCCCTCGTGTTTGCGAGATTGTAAGACCTGACCCTTGGACCCGTGACTCCTGATGCCTGACATCATCGATTACCAAACCGACCCCTCTCGTTATCGTCACTGGAAAATTCAGTATGACGGGGATGTCGCCTATTTAGTTATGGATGTGGCGCAGGGTGGCGGCCTCGGGGACTATGAGCTCAAACTCAATTCCTACGATCTCGGTGTCGATATCGAACTAAACGACGCGGTACAGCGTCTGCGCTTCGAGCACCCGGAAGTACGCTGCGTCGTCATCAAGTCCGGCAAAGACAACGTGTTTTGTGCCGGCGCCAATATTCGCATGCTCGGCAAGGCCTCGCACGCCGCCAAGGTGAATTTCTGCAAGTTCACCAACGAGACGCGGCTTGCCATCGAGGATGCTTCGGAAAACTCCAGGCAGATCTATATCTGCGCGATCAACGGCAATGCCGCAGGAGGCGGCTACGAACTGGCGCTGGCTGCCGATCACATCATGTTGGTTGACGACCGCCGTTCATCGGTGGCGCTACCAGAAACGCCTTTACTTGCCGTGCTGCCGGGTACCGGCGGGCTCACGCGCGTCACAGACAAGCGCAAGGTGCGGCGCGACCGCGCCGACGTCTTTTGCTCGATCGAAGAGGGCGTGCGCGGGGCGAAAGCCGTCGAATGGCGCCTGGTCGACGAAGTGGTACCGAACTCGAAATGGAAAGAGATAGTAGCCGCCCGCGCGAAGGAGATTGCTGCCAGGTCTGACCGGCCACAAGGCGCAAAAGGCATCACGCTGACCCCGATCCAGCGCAGCATTGAAATCAACCGCGTTTCTTATTCGCACGTGGACGCTGAGATCGATCGCGAGCGGGGAATTGCGACTGTGACGGTCCGTGCGCCAGCGGGCAGCATTCCTGCTTCCCTCGAGGCGGCACACGCGCTCGGCGCAAAATTTTGGCCACTCACGGTCGCCCGCGAGCTGGAAGACGCGATCCTGCATCTGCGCACGAACGAGGCCGCGATCGGGGTGGTGCTGATCAAGACCGATGGTGATGCGCAGGCAGTGCTCGCGCACGACGACTTCCTGGCAAAGGCGAACGGCGACTGGTTCATGCGGGAAATTCGTCATTACCTCAAAAGGGTGTTCAAGCGTATCGACGTAACAGCCAAGAGCTTCATCGCCCTTATTGAGCCTGGCTCATGCTTTGCCGGCACGCTCGCCGAACTCGCCTTTGCCGCTGACCGTTCGCTGATGCTTATTGGCACGCGCGAGGGGGACAATCGGAAAGCGGCAGCGATCACATTGGGATCCGCCAATTTTGGCTTTTACCCGATGGGCAATGGTTTGACCCGGTTGCAGACACGCTTTCTCGGTGAGCCGCATGCCCTTGATGGTCTTAAGACAAAAATCGGCACGGCGGTCGAAGGTGAGGAGGCCGCCGAGCTTGGACTGGTCACAGCGGCCTATGAGGACTTCGACTGGGACGATGAGCTGCGCGTCATGCTTGAGGAGCGTACGAGCTTCTCGCCCGACGCCATGACCGGAATGGAAGCCAACTTACGCTTCGCCGGCCCGGAAACGATGGAGACCAAGATCTTTGGCCGGCTGACCGCATGGCAGAACTGGATTTTCCAGCGCCCGAACGCCATTGGCGAGCAAGGCGCGCTGAAGCTTTATGGCAGCGGCGTCTCACCGACGTTCAATAAGGAGAGGGTGTGACGTGTTTCAGTGCCTGCAAAAAGAGTCTGCTCATTTCCGCGCAAAGCGGCCGTCCAGGACCATTCGTGTGATGAGGGAAATTGGTTCTCGGTCCCGCTTCGCAGTGGCGAGCGGGATAGAGTGAATAGAAAGGGTAGCCCCATGAACATCGCGCAAGTCGATTACGATGGCTTGATTCCGAACAATGTCGCGCTAGGGCAGGACGTCCGCGTGAAACGTGCGCTGGAGAAGTGGCACCCGGGCTATCTCAATTGGTGGAACGACATGGGGCCGGAGGGCTTTCAGGAGTCACTCGTCTATCTGCGCACCGCGATCTCCGTCGATCCGAAGGGCTGGGCGAAGTTCGATTATGTGCGCATGCCGGAATACCGCTGGGGAATCCTGCTCGCTCCGCAAGTTGAAGGCCGCAAGGTCAATTTCGGCACGCACAAGGGCGAGCCCGCGTGGCAGGAAGTGCCGGGCGAGTACCGCGCGATGTTGCGGCGACTCATCGTCATCCAGGGCGACACCGAGCCTGCTTCGGTCGAGCAGCAGCGACATCTCGGAAAGACGGCGCCCTCTCTCTACGACATGCGGAATCTGTTCCAGGTCAATGTGGAAGAGGGGCGCCACCTCTGGGCCATGGTCTACCTCCTACAGAAATATTTCGGGACAGATGGGCGCGAGGAGGCAGAAGCGCTTCTTGAACGCAGATCAGGTGATCCCGACACGCCGCGTATGCTCGGCGCCTTCAACGAGAAGACGCCGGATTGGCTGTCCTTCTTCATGTTCACCTATTTCACCGACCGCGACGGCAAGATGCAGCTCGAAGCGCTGGCGCAATCGGGATTCGACCCGCTGTCGCGCACCTGCCGCTTCATGCTTACGGAAGAGGCGCATCACATGTTCGTTGGCGAAACTGGAGTCACACGTGTGATCCAGCGCACTTGCGAGGCCATGAAGGAAGCCGGGATAAGCGACCCACATGAGATAGAGAAAGTGCGTAAGCTCGGAGTGATCGATCTTCCGACAATCCAGAAGAAGGCAAATCTGCACTTCTCGCTGACTCTCGATCTCTTCGGCAGTGAAATCTCGACAAATGCGGCGAACGCCTTCCATGCGGGTCTCAAGGGACGCTATCGCGAGGACCGCCTCAAGGACGACCATCAGCTCGAGAGCGGCACCTATCCCGTGTTGCGGCTCATCGATGGGCAGATTAAGAATGAGGACGCATCAGCCCTCTCGGCGCTCAATATGCGGCTCCGTGACGATTACGTACATGACTGCAACAACGGAGTCGCGCGCTGGAACAAGGTTATCGAGCAGTTCGCGATTCCATTCGAGATCAAGTTGCCGCACGTGGCATTCCACCGACATATCGGTGAGTTCTCAAACATCAAGGCCGATGTGAACGGTAAGCTGATGAGTGACGAGCAATGGCAGAAACACCGCGGCGAATTTCTGCCCTCTGACAGCGACCGCGACTTCATCGAGAGCCTCATGAAACCGGAAACCGCGCCCGGACAATTCGCGAGCTGGATCGCGCCGCCCAAGGTTGGAATCGACAACAAGCCGGGCGACTTCGAATACGTGAAGATCGTGTAGAAGGCTGCCCTTCGACTGCGGGATTTGCCGGCCCCATTCCTGCGGAAAAAGGCGGAGAGCCCCGGTAGTTTCATGGCTTACCGCAGTGCTGCGGAGTCCTGCTCGCTAGGCAATGAGGGGAGACCAAGCGCAATGTCATTTACCGGGCGGCGCGCAGGTCTTCCTGCCGCAGCTTGAAGCGCTGTATCTTGCCGGTCGATGTTCGCGGCAGCTGCTCGCGCAATTCGATCCAGCGCGGAAACTTCCACGCACCGGCTTTATTCTTCACATGAAGTTTCAGCTTTTCCAGCAAGCCGTCGTCGGCGCTGTAACCGTTGCGCAGCACGATGAATGCTTTCGGCTTGATCAGCCCGTCCGCATCTTCCTTGCCGATGACAGCGGCTTCCAGTACGGCCTCATGCGATATCAGCGCCGCTTCAACGTCGAAGGGTGACACCCACATGCCTGACACCTTGAACATGTCATCGGCGCGACCGCAGTAATAAAAGTAACCCTCTGCATCGCGCCGGTACTTGTCTCCGGTATGTGTCCACTCGCCGGCAAAGGTGCGCCGGCTCTTCTCGCGCTGATTCCAGTAGCCTTCTCCTGCGGAAGGGCCACGCACGATCAACTCGCCAATTTCGCCATCAGCGACATCATTCCCGTTATCGTCGACGATGCGAACTTCGTAGCCTGGCACCGGTTTGCCGGTTGAGCCGTAGCGAATGTCTTCGGGCCGGTTGCTCAGGAAGGTGTTGAGCATCTCAGTGGAGCCGAGTCCGTCGAGGACATCGACGCCGACGATTTCGCGCCAACGCTCGCCGATACGGGCGGGCAGGGCTTCTCCCGCCGACACGCAGATGCGCAGCCGGTCGGAGCCGGCACCCTTGCAGATCTGGTGATGTGAGAGCAAAGCGGCATAAAGCGATGGCACACCATAGAAAATGGTAACCCGATCGCGCCGTAGCATCTCGAACACGCCCTCGGGTGAGGGGCGGCGCGGCCACAGCACGGCGGTCGCGCCCACCGACAGCGGAAAGCTCATGGCGTTTCCGAGGCCGTAAGAGAAGAAGAGCTTTGAGGCCGAATGGACGACGTCGTTTTCGCAAATGCCGAGAACCCCCTGGCCGAACAGCTTGGCAGTGGCCATGAAACTCGAATGGACGTGCTTGACGGCCTTTGGATCTCCGGTCGAGCCCGAAGTGTAAAGCCAACAGGCCACCTCGTCGGACAAAGTGTCCGCGACGAGCGGGGTCGTGTCGGCTCTCGCAATGAGATTTTCGAAGCGTTGCGCTAACTTGTATCCGTCACGGCCGGCCTTGTGCCGGGCATAAAGGTCTTGCGAGGTGGCACGTTCCGAACACGTGGATGGGCGCGAAGAGGGCGACCGTGACGATGCTGATTGGTCGTCCTCTACAACGATCACCACCGGCCTGTGCGGCAACGCGTCGAGCACCGGCCTAATTGTCTCAAAATGCGAAATCTCAACTACCAGCGCCCGTACGCGGCAGTCAGTGAGGATATATGCGTACTGCGGCAGCGTCAGGTAGACATTCAGCGGAATCGCCACACAGCCGGCGCGCAGTGTGCCCCAGAACGCCACCGGATAATCGACCGTGTCGTTGAGCAGCAGCACAACGCGCTGCTCGGGTTCGATCCCGAGAGCCTGCAATGCATGCGCGAAACGCACGCTACGGTCGTGCAGTTCGGAATACGTGATGGACCGCTGCGGATCGATAAAGGCGATTTTGCCCCCGCGCCCTTGAGAAATGTGCGAATCGATGAAATCTGAAACCGCGTTGTAGGCCCTGCGTTCGGTGATGATGTCCACAAGGCCCTCCGCCATTCAGCTTTCGAAGAGTCGCATCAAGACACGTCGTGCCAGCACGCCGGCGACGCGCCGCCGGTAGTGGCCGGGGGTGAAAGTCGTCTTCATCGGCATGATTTGGTCGCGCACCAGACTGTCGAGTCCGCTCATGACACGCTCATCGAGAGGACCACCGCACAGCCCTTGCGTGCCCGCGAGCAGAACGGGGCGCGGATTGGTGCCCGTGAAAGCGACGCGCAGGTCGGCGAGTTTGCCGTTATCTTTTCGCAGCGCAACCGCGATGCCAGCGACGGGATATTCGATCGAACGGCGGATGCGAATTTTGTCGTACGCGGAGCGCAGCCCCGGCGCATTGCTCGCGCGCACGGCGGTGATGATTTCTCCTGGGCGTAATGAGAGATAATATTTGCCGTCGCCCTGCGTTTCGCTCATCGGCACGTCCTGGCGGGCAAACCCAATGTAAAGCTTCTGTAGCGGAATTGTCCGTTTGCCGGCAGGACCGGCAATGTCGACCTCCGCGCCAAGCGTGAGCAAGGCGGGGGCAAGATCGCCGGAGAAGGTTGCAAAGCAGACTCCACGGCTCTTGGGCGCGACGTGACAAATCGTGCCGGTTGTCTTCAGGCAATGATTGTTGGCGGCTCGCCACCATTCGCTCTGGTTGTAGAAGATACAGCGCGTGTCGAGGCAGAGATTGCCTCCGACGGTACCCATGTTGCGTTGAGTAGGGCCGGCAATATGTGCAGCGGCTTGCGCGACCACGGGATAGTGCTCGATCACGTCCGGATTTTGCGCAAGGGCGCTAAGGCGCACGGAAGCGCCGATCTCGAGCGCGTTCGCATCGGCCTTGATCGTGTGCAATTCGGCGATCCGATTCATGTCAATCAAGGTCTGCGGCGCTACGATCCCGCGACGGATGTTGACGATGAGGTCGGTGCCGCCGCCAAGCGGCATCGCGTTCGGGTTGTTTGCGCGCGCAGCGATCGCCTCGCCGGTAGTGCGCGGCGTCACGATGCGAAAGGCGGGGAGCGCGTCCATTAGGTGCCCCCACTATTGTTGCTTGTCGTCCCAAGTCGGGTACAGCCGAGTTGGGACGCTACAATGCGCAGTTCGGGTAAACCCGACTTCCGATGCACCCACGTTTGTTCCTGCGGGAGCAGGCGAAGGCTTAGATATCCGGCCCGAGATCGGAACGACAATTGGAACAAATGTGCAATGCCCACCATCACCCGCTCCCGTTCTTCTTCGTCGACTTCTCCGTCGCGCGCCTTCGCTTCTCGATCGCCTCGAACACGCGATCAGGCGTCACCGGCAGATCGTTAAAGCGGATTCCGATTGCGTCGGCGATGGCGTTGGTGAGCGCCGGCAAAAAAGCAGCGAGTGAGCCTTCGCCTGCTTCCTTGGCACCGAATGGCCCGTGCGGGTCGTTGCTCTCGATGATGCCGACCTCGATCGGTGGCGAGTCCTGGATGGTCGGCACGCGGTAGTCGAGCATGTTGCCTGTCACCATCAGTCCATCGTGATAGGCTGCCTCTTCGCTGATCGCCTGACCCATGCCCATCCATACCGAGCCTTGCACCTGGCCTTCGACGGTCAGGCGATTGAGCGCCTTGCCGCAATCATGCGCTACCCAAACTTTGTCGACGGTGACAAGGCCCGTCTCCTCGTCGACGGAGACCTGCACCACCTGCGCCGAGTAGGAGTAGCCCATCGTCCCCCCGATCGCCGCTCCCCGATATTTCTTGCCGCCGTGAGATTCGGGAATCGTCGAATAGTTTCCTGTCACGCTGATGGTGCCGGTGTCCTTCAGCGCTTCAGTGACGACCTCCTCGAAGCTCGCGCCCTTGTCCTGTGCGCCCGCACGAAAGACCTCACCAAGACATTCGATGTCGTCTGGACGCGCATCGAGCTTGCGCGCGGCAGCGTTGATAAGCACGGTTTTCAATTTACGCGCGGCCTCCAGCGCGGCATTGCCGACCATGAATGTGACGCGCGACGAATATGAGCCATTGTCCTTCGGCACCACCTCGCTATCGCCCGTAACAACGCGCACGCGCGCAAGATCCAGTCCGAGCACTTCCGCGACGGTCTGGGCAAGAATAGTGGTCGAGCCCTGGCCGATGTCGGCTGCGCCCGAGAGCACGACGATCGAACCGTCGAAATCGAGCTTGATTTTCACGGTCGCGTGTGGCTCGCCCGTCCAGTTCACCGGCTTCGACGCGCCCGAAATATAATGCGAGCAGGCCATGCCCCAACCCTTGCGGAGGCCGTCGCCGTTCGCGGCTTTGCTTTTCCGCTCGACCCAGCCGCTCTCGCGCTCGACCCAGTCAAGACATTCCGGCAAGCCATAACTGTTGATCATCAAATCGTTGTCAGTGAAGGTCGGCGCCGACAGCAGGTTGGCGCGGCGCACCGCGAACGGATCGAGGTGAAGCTGCCTCGCCATGTCGTCCAACAGGCTCTCGAAAGCGAAACGGATGTCGACAGTTCCGTGGCCGCGGAAGGCGCCGCAGGGGGGCGTGTTGGTGAGCACGCGACGGCCGGTGTATTTCACGTTGTGCAAGTCGTAGATGGCGTAAAGCATCGAGCCGGAATAGAGAATCGTCACCACGCCGTAGCCGGAATGCGCGCCGCCGCGCTGGTCGCAGTCACACTCGACCGCGGTGATGCGCCCGTCCTTGCGCATGCCGATCTTCAGGCGAATATCGGTTTCCGGACGACCGCGATGCGTGATGAAGGTCTCCTCGCGCGTCGTCACAATGCGCACGGTCGACCGCGCCTTGCGCGCCAGCAATGCGGCGATGAGTTCGACATTGAGCGCTTCGGTGCGGCAACCGAAGCCGCCGCCGACATGCGGCTTGATCACGCGAATACGCGACATGTCCATGCCGAGGATCTGGGCCAGCATCAGATGCACGTAATAGGGCACTTGCGTCGAGGCGTGCACGGTCATGCGATCGCGCACGGCGTCGTACTCGGCGACGGCGGCGTGCATTTCCATCTGGTTCTGGCAGACCTCGGCGCAATTGTAACTGCCTTCGCACACGAGATCGGCTTCGGCAAAGCCCTGCGCGGTCGAGCCGAGCTCGAACAAAACATCCCGCTCGACATTGCCGACTTTTTTCTCATGCAGCAACGCAGCGCCGACAGCCAGCGCGTCCTTTGACGTGTAATAGGCCGGAAGCTCTTTGACGTTCATTCTGATACGGCGGATCGCTTCGCGCGCGGCATGGTCGTCGATGGCGGCAACGGCTGCGACCGGTTCGCCCCGATAGCGCACCTTATCGCGCGCGAGCGGATACTCTGTGCGCGCGATCGGCAGAACGCCGAATCCCTTGTCGCAATCGGCGCCCGTGACCACAGCGAGAACTCCGGGGACTTTCAGCGCCTCGGATATGTCGAGACTGACGATTTCGGCATGCGAATAGGGGCTGCGGTAAATGCGGCCGGCGAGCTGTCCCGGCTGTACGATGTCGGCGGTATATCGGGCGCGGCCGGATACTTTTTCCGGACCATCGATCATCGGGACGTAGCCGCCGATATTGCGCGCGGGCACCGGCTTGTTCATGCGACAGCCTCATGCACGACAGACAACACACCCCACTCGTTCCAGCAAAAGCGGGGATCCAGGGCATCAGGCCAGTGTCTTCGTGCGGCCCTGGGCCCACCCTGCGCAAACGAGCGGAAAAGGTGTTTGGCACGAACACTCATGGCGCGACCCCTTGTCTGCCGAGCGCGATCGCGTGCTTCACCGCTTCGATAATCTTTACATAACCGGTGCAGCGGCAAATGTTGCTGCCGAGCGCTTCGACGATCTCGGCGTCGGTCGGATTCGGATTTCGCCGCAGCAGCCCGGCCGAGGCCATGATGAATCCGGGCGTGCAGTAGCCGCATTGCGAGCCGAGCTTTTCGTGGAAACCGCGCTGAACGGCCGAGAGCTGCCCGTTTTGGCCGAGCGACTCGATCGTGTCGACGCGTTTGCCCTCCACGGTTGCTGCCAGGGTGAGGCACGAAAGCGTCGGTGTGTCGTCCACCAGCACGGTACAGGCGCCGCATTCCCCGCCGTCGCAGCCGGTCTTCGTTCCCGTCAAACCGACCTTTTCGCGTAGGTAGTCGAGCAGAAGCATGTTGTCGGCGACAGCATCCGTGCGGTCGCGACCATTGAGTCTGAATTCAAGCAATCGGGACAAGCGTCTCGTTCCCTCAACGTGCTTTCCCGCACGTTTTATTCTTTTCGTTGGATTTCCGATCAATAATACCGATATGGCGCCGTCGTCCAAAAGCCTTCCGCAAGCCAATTTTGGGGATTTACTGGAATGATTGGACGGACCGGAACTTGGCGACGACCTCGTCCGGGATGGGCGCTCCGGCGATCCTTTCCGGGTCCTCCTTGCTGCGAACCGCCCATACCCTGGTTTCGCTGCCTTCGACGGTCAGTTCACCGTTGGCGGCGAGGCGATGCTCGACATCAAAGCTGGAGCGGCGAATTTCGCCCATCCACGACGTGATCTCGACGGAGTCGCCGAATTTCGTCGGCCTGATGAAATTTGCCTGCACGTCGACAAGTGGAATCCCCACGATGCCGAACATGGTCGAGAGCCGGTGCGGTTCTACCCCGAGCGCCGCCTGAAAGAGCCGCCACGTGCTCACATCGAACATCTCGAAGAAACGGCCGTTGAACACGATGCCGGCCGGATCGCACTGACCCCATTCGATGGTTAACCGCCTCGTGTAGGTAAATCCCGCCACATCATTCTCCGCTTTGCGGCACTTCGCGTTATAGCGCAGCCCTGTCATCTGTCACTGCCGACTCTAACGATAGGCCTAGAGCTGCGCCTTTGGTTTCTTTGCTTTCTTCTTTCGCGGGTCCGGCCACTCGACAACCTTCTGTGACAACAATTCAACTCGTGAGGACCGTCGGCGTTGGCGTACCACGTGCGCCGGCGCAATTGGCAGATGCGGCGACGTATCGAGCTCGACAAGAAGCCAGTCCAGATCCTCGGTCGCAACCACCCAGCTTTGCGGTGCGTAGCGGGTGAGCGAAAATGGCCGCGAATATGACAGCATCGATTTCTTTCCCCCAGGCAGACAATATTCGTGCGCATACGTCATCGCGAGTTCGCGCACGCTGCGGTAGATCGGATCGCGCCAACGCAAAATGGCATGATTGGTCTTGCTGATGGCACCCCAGAGTCCGTGTTCGCGGAATAATGCGATGATGTGATCCTGGTCGCTCGGCAGCGCGCGGATGTCCATCAGCAGCGGACGTCTGCCGTGATAGGCCAGCACAGCAGCGGCGAATATTGCGCCTTCAGCGCAATGCGCCATGCGCGTGTCGATCACCCGGCGCGGCGACATCGCCGTGTCGCCATCGAGACCAAAATTAACCGGCAGCTGGTCGAGAAAATCCTGGATCTTGTTCGGCGTATCAAGACGCTCGAACAGCCGATGTTCGGCGGCGCTCAGCAGCATGCGCAGCTTGCGTTGATAGGCGAACATCAGCGCACGGAAAATGTGAGAGTGAGCGACATCTTCGCTGTTTTGCATACGTTAATTCAGGATTCGAGCGTTAGCAGCGTTCTCCACAACTAAGGGTCAAGGGGAAAATGTTGTGCGCCAAGCGCAGTCCGAAAGCAGATTCCTTCTTATTTGCTGGGACTTATTGCGCTTCCGGAGAATTGGCTCCTACTTAACGGGTTCTGATTGAGCGCATGGGACCAGGCCGATGTCCGATTTTTCGCCTAAGCCCGAACGTGTTTCCGGCATGGAAGCCTGGGCGCTGGCGCTTGCGGCGGCTTTGGTCGCGCTGATCACCATCGGCATCGTGCCGCATGGGCATTGGTAGGAGCGCTCCGATGTCGCCGATACCAAAGACCGCGCCTTTCGCCGACGAGGAGATTGACCTCCTCAATCGCGTGGTCGGCACCGCTACGCCGGTCCAGCGGGCCTGGCTCGCCGGATTCCTGGCGGGGATCGATGCCTCGTCGGGCGGCGCATTGTCGGTTCAACCAGCAGCGCCAACGCGCCCGGCCGAGCCCCTGACAATCGTTTATGCGAGCGAATCTGGGAATTCGGAAAAGCTCGCCGGCGACATCGCCAAAGCGGCACGCAAGAACGGTCTCAAGCCGAGCGTGATCGACATGGCGGATCTCGAATTGTCCGCCCTTTCGTCCGCCAAGAAGCTCGTTTTCATCGCCGCGACTTGGGGCGAGGGGGATCCGCCCGCGCGCGCCGTGCGGGCTTATAACGAATTGATGGGCGAAGCCGCGCCGCGTCTCGACGGTGTGGAATTCGGTGTGCTGGCGCTGGGCGACACGGCCTATGTCGAGTTCTGCGCAATAGGCAAGAAGATCGACGAGCGTCTCGCCGCACTTGGCGGAAAGCGTGTCATCGACCGCGTCGATTGTGATCTTGATTTCAGCGAACCTGCCGCACGCTGGATTGACGATGCGGTGAAAGCGCTGACTCCGCCGAACGCTGGCGGCCGCGTCATTGAGGTCGATTTCGGTGGCAAGCCGGTTGCAGCCGCGAACAACGACATCATCGAAGCCGAGATCACGGAGCATGTCGATCTTAATTCCTCGCGCTCGGACAAGGAGACGATCCACCTGGCCCTCTCGTTCGAGAACGGCGCACCCGCGTATGAGCCCGGGGATTCGCTCGATCTTTATCCCGAAAACGATCCGGCCTATGTCGATGAGCTGCTCAGGATTGCCGGGCTTGCGGGTGACGAGAAGCTGCGCAGCGACTTCATCAAATCGCGCGACGTGACCACGCTTTCGCTCAAGACTGTCGAGACATACGCTGAGAAAACAGGTCATCAATATGTCAAGGCACTGATCGCCGACGGTCAGGCACGCGAATGGATTGCCGGCCGCCAGCTGATTGATCTCATCGCAACATTTCCCATCGCGCTTGACCCCGAAAAGCTGCGCTCGCTGACGAGGCCACTGGCGCCGCGCGCCTATTCGATTGCATCGTCGCGCCGGGAAGTCGGTGACGAGGCGCACCTGCTCGTCTCGGCCGTGCGCTATGAGAGCCATGGCCGCGCGCGCAAGGGCGTCGCTTCGAACTATGTTGCCGAGCACCTCACCAAAGGCGGCCATGTGCGGGTAAAGCTCAAGCCCAATAGGCATTTCGCCCTGCCAGCGACTGACAGGGACATCATCATGGTCGGCCCTGGCACGGGCGTCGCGCCGTTCCGCGCCTTCGTGCAGGAACGCCGCGCGACCCAAGCGAGTGGCCGCAGCTGGCTGTTCTTCGGTGATCGCACCTTCACTCACGACTTCCTCTACCAGCTCGACTGGCAGGAGGCGCTCAAGGATGGCGCGCTGACGCGCATGGACGTTGCCTTCTCACGCGACACGCCGGAGAAGATCTATGTCCAGCACAAACTGTGGGACCGCCGCGCGGAGCTCATCGAATGGCTGGACGGCGGCGCGTACTTCTACGTGTGTGGCGACGCCAAAGCGATGGCGAAAGATGTGCGCACTATGCTGGTGCGCGCCTATGGAGACGTAAAAGCTCTGTCTGCAGATGCGGCCGAGCAGGCTGTGGTCACATTGGAGCGCGAAAAGCGCTATCTGCAAGATACGTACTGATCACGGATCCTTAATCCGCGACGCTCGAAGTCGCGAACCGGAATCCAGAATTATGGCAGTACGTAGGTCTGCTCTTAGTTGCTTTGCGAGCGTGCGCCGGGAATGACGAGGTAATACGAAAAATGCCTGACGAATTGTCGCGCAACGAGCGGATCAAGGAAGCGAGCCAATATCTGCGTGGCACGCTCGAGCAGGGTCTGCGCGACGAGATTACCGGCGCCATCGTCGAGGACGACGCCCAGCTGGTGAAATTCCACGGCATGTATTTGCAGGATGATCGTGATTTACGGCCCGAGCGCACGCGCAAGAAGATGGAGAAGGCGTTTGCGTTCATGATCCGCGTGCGCATCCCAGGCGGAGTGCTTACGCCGCAGCAGTGGCTCATGCTGGATAAGCTCGCCCGCGATTACGGGAACGGGACGATGCGCCTCACCACAAGACAAACGGTGCAGCTGCACGGCGTCATCAAGTCCAATTTGAAGGCGACGCTGAAGGCGATCGACACAGTCCTCCTTAATTCAATTGCAGCCTGTGGCGACATCAACCGCAATGTCATGTGCAACGTGCTGCCGGAGCAGTCGCACGCGCATGCGGCGGCGATCGCGCTGGCTCGGTCAATCTCCGATCATCTGCTGCCGCATACGGCGGCTTATCGCGAGATCTGGCTCGATGGCGTGCGCATTGCCGGTGGCGAGGAGGAAGCAACAGAGCCGATCTACGGCAAGACTTACCTGCCGCGCAAATTCAAGATCGTGGTCGCGGTGCCGCCGTCGAACGATGTCGACGTGTTCGCGCACGATCTCGGCTATATCGCGATCACGGATGAGACAGGCAAGATCGCCGGTTGGAACGTAACCGTCGGCGGCGGAATGGGAATGACGCATGGGGAGCCCGAAACCTATCCGCGCGTGGCCGAGGTGATGGGCTTCTGCCGCACCGAAGATGTGGTGAAAGTCTCGGAGGCGGTGGTCACGGTCCAGCGGGACTGGGGCGACCGCAAGAACCGCAAGCACGCGCGGCTCAAATATACGATCGAGGATCGCGGACTCAGTGCGTTCCGTGCAGAGGTTGAGAAGCGCGCGGGCATCCAGCTTTCGCCGGCAAAACCGTACACATTCACATCGACCGGCGACCGTTACGGCTGGACCGAGGGGGTCGACGGAAGCGGTCATCTCACCTTGTTTGTGCAGAACGGGCGGGTGCGTGATGTGCCTGGTGCCCAACAGCAAAGCGCGCTGCGCAAAATCGCAGAGATGCACGATTACGATTTCCGAATCACGCCGAACCAGAACCTGGTCATCTCAAACGTGCCGACACACCTGCAGGCCGAAGTCGAGCGCCTTGCTCGCGAGGCGGGCCTGTTGGCGCCCTGGTCAGGGCTGCGGCGCAATTCGATGGCTTGCGTCGCGCTGCCGACCTGCGGTCTCGCGCTGGCCGAAAGCGAGCGCTATCTGCCCACGCTGCTCGATGCACTTGATGAGAAGCTCGCCCTTCATGGGCTGTCGGCCGACAACATTGTTATTCGCATGACTGGTTGCCCGAACGGCTGCGCACGGCCTTATCTCGCTGAGATTGGCCTCGTGGGAAAAGGGCCTGGCCGTTACAACCTGTATCTCGGCGCCGCCTTTGACGGCACGCGCATGAACAAACTCTACGCGGAAGATCTCGATCACGCCGGCATCGTCGCCGCATTGGAACCGTTATTCGCAGAATACGCCAAGGCGCGGCAGAAGGATGAGCGGTTTGGCGACTACCTGATCCGGGCAGGCCACGTCGCAAAGTCGGAAAACGGTGCTCAATTCCACGCCAATACGGGCAAGCAAAAAGCAGCGTGATGGGATCTCGCAGCCCTCAGGATACCGCGACACCGCGACTTGGCGCGCTCGCGAGACTGCCCATTTTTCTTTCGCTTGAGGGTAAGCGCGCGCTCGTTGCTGGCGGGAGCTCGGCGGCAGCCTGGAAGGCGGAGTTGCTCTCGGCCTCGGGTGCGCGCGTTGACGTTTATGCAGCCGACATCTGTGATGAGCTGCAGCAGCTCGCGGCGGATCCGCCGCGCGGAGCTATTACCATCCACCGATGCCCGTGGTCTCCTGAGCAGCTGGAAAATGCGGTCGTGGCCATTGGCGCGTTTGATGACAACGAAGCTGCCGCCGTATTTGCATCGGCCTCGCGCGCCGCCGGCGTGCCGGTGAACGTCATAGACAAGCCCGCACTGTGTGATTTCTCCTTCGGCGCCATCGTCAACCGCTCGCCTTTGGTGATCGGAATCTCAACCGATGGTGCCGCGCCTGTCTTTGCTCAAGCGATCCGCGGAAAGCTCGAGGCAATGCTGCCGAAAGGCTTTGCGGATTGGGCGGCCGCCGCGGCGCGCTGGCGCGACGCGCTCAAGCTGGCGGGGCTCTCGTTTGCCGCGCGGCGCAGCTTCTGGCAGATCTTCACCGCGCATGCGGTGGCAAATCCAGAGCATGCACCCCTGCAGGCCGACTTTGACCGCTTTGTTGCCGAAGTGAAGGGTTTTGGAGCGGGTGTCGAGAGCGGATCTGTGACTTTGGTCGGCGCGGGACCTGGTGACCCCGAACTGCTGACTCTTCGTGCCGTGCGCGCGCTGCAGTCGGCGGACGTGATCTTGTTCGATCACCTGGTGTCGCCCGAGGTGATGGATTTCGCGCGCCGCGAAGCAAGAAAGATGCTGGTGGGGAAAACCGGCTTTGGGCCATCCTGCAGGCAGGAGGACATCAACAACCTCATGGTGGGGCTGGCCAAGCAGGGCAAACGCGTCGTGCGGCTGAAGGGCGGCGACCCATTGATTTTCGCACGCGCGGCAGAGGAGATCGCCGCCTGCGAAACGGCTAACATCGCCGTCGATGTGGTGCCGGGCATCACCTCGGTGCAGGGGGCGGCGGCACGCCTTGGATTGCCGCTGACGGATCGCAAGAGAGCGCGTCGGCTGCAATACGTCACAGGTCATGCGAAACATGGCGGTCTGCCAGCCGATCTGGATTGGAAGAGCCTAGGCGATCCGGCGACGACGACGGCGATTTTCATGCCGACACGGACGCTGGCCACGTTGGCGGAGAGGGCGATCGCCGAGGGTCTTGATCCGCGCACGCCCGCACTGGCGATTTCACGTGCCACACGTCCCGATCAGGCCATCGTTACAGCCTCCATTGCTGAGCTTCCGGAGCGGTTTGCCGAAGCCGGATTGCCTGGCCCGGTTCTGATCTTGATCGGAAAAACCATGACACCCGCGACCGTTGCGGATTCGCGGCGCTCGGCCAAGACGGCCTGAACATAAAAGCAATATCAGCGCACGCTGTAGCGGATCGGCACGACGATCGGGATTTGCGCTCCCGATAATTCTGCGGGCGGCGGCGGCATTGGAGATGCACGCTCGGCCAAGGCCAGGGTCTCGCGATCGAGCACGCGGGAGCCTGAGCTGTGCACGATGCGGGCACGATGCACGTGGCCGTTGCGATCGACACTGAATGCCAACTGGGCGACTCCTTGCTCGCCGCGTTGCTGTGCTTCCGGAGGATAGCGCTTATATCGTTCCAGACGTGCGACCAATGCGGATTTCCAGCTCGGAAGCGCATTAGAAATCTGTGACGTGCTGCCGGGTGCCGGGGCCATCGCATGCTTTCGCCGCTCCTCCACGACGCTCGGAGCCGAAGCGATACGCTGATGCTTGTTGTCCGGACGTGCCTGCCGCGACTTTTCCGGGGCGATCGTGGCCGCCGGCAACTCCGCTTCTTTTGCCACCTCAAGCTTCGTTTCAATCTTATCGATCGGCTTTTTCGGTTCGTGATCTGGTTTGGCTTCCGCTTGCTGGACTTCCGGCGGCATTGCGGCGGGCGGAAGTTTCGGGGCGACCGGTACTGGTGCCAGTTCAATGATGATCGCGGGCGCGGTCGCGACGATGTCGGGGGAGTCGTTTAACTGAAACAGCGCCACCGCTGCAGCAGCATGAAGCGTGCCTGCAAGCATAAGGCAGAGGGACCAGCGCATGGCGTCGGGCCAGCGGCGAACAGCATTGGGGTCCCGTACTGCAATCATCGGGTTCACTTATCCGACCCCCGTCAGTTTAGCGCAACTGCCGATCCCAGTGACCACATTTGCGACGTCTATCCAAGCAGTGCTGTCAAGATGTCAGGCCTGCGCCGTCACCGATTGAAATGCGCAAGCGTTTCTGGGCATGGTCCGGTTTCTGACAATCATCTTCGAGGATCTCAATTCCATGTCTTTCACCATGTCTCAAGCCTGCCTGCCGGTTTTCGAGATCGGCCTCAATGCCCTGAGGGCCGTGCTCGACAAGGCCGCCACCCACGCCTCGGCCAAGAAAATAGATCCTTTTGTGCTGCTGGGATGGCGACTTGCACCGGACATGTTTCCGTTAGCGCGCCAGGTTCAGGTTGTATGCGATCAGGCCAAGAACGGAAGTGCGAGGCTGGCCGGAATCGAGCCGCCTAGGTTCGAGGATACCGAAACGACGATCGACCAATTGAAGGAAAGAATTGCCAAGACCTTAGCTTTCCTGAAGTCGCTCGATAGCAAGGCTATCGACGCATCGTCCGATCGGGAAATCAATTTCCCACTGGGGCAGAGCAATAAGGGGCAGATGAAAGGTGCGGATTATCTCAATCATTTCGTGCTACCGAATTTTTATTTCCACCTGACGGCCGCTTATGCGGTTGTACGGAATTTTGGTGTCGATGTAGGCAAGCGCGACTTCCTCGGTGCAATTCCGCTCAAGCGCATCTAGCTGCGAATACAAAATGCCCCGGGGAGACCCCGGGGCATTCGACAATCTCGCAAACTCCTATTTCAGTCGTTTTGCTGCTTCCTGCACGAGACTGAGATCGGCATAGTTCTTGATGTCGATCTTTTTCTTCACGAAGCCGAGGTCGCGCGTCATATCCACATTGCGCTGCAGTGCATCCAGGTTTGGCAGTAGGTTCGGATCCCGATAGGTATCCTTGTTCGTGAAAAGCCAGTCGAAGCGCTCGGGCGGCACTTTCGTGATCTTGGATGCAATCTGGGCTACCTCGTTGTGATTCTTGGGGTCGAGATACCAGTGCACGATGCGCAGCATATCTTCCATGAAATCGACCATAGCTGCGCGATTCTTGTCGATGAATGATTTCCGCGCTGTCCAGACGATCATCTGCGTGATGCCGATGGCGTCGCTTTGACGGAATAGCACCTTGCCTTCGGCGCGAAGCTTCGGATTAAACGAGAATGGGAGCACTGCCGGGATCAAATCTGCCTTTTTTTCGAGCAGCACCGCAGGCATAGTCGGGAGCGGCGCTTCAATCATGGTAAAGTCGCGTTTGTCTTCCAAGCCGTGCTTCTTGAGCATGGCGCGCGTGGCAACATCGACCGCGCTGCCGCCGGCATTTGTTGCGACGACTTTGCCTTTGAGATCTTCGACCTTGTTGATGCCGCTGTCCTTTCGAACAAAATATTCCTCGCTGTAATAGCCGGGGACGCCGTCCTGAAACTCGTCGGCGATTACACGGATGTCGTCCAGCCCGGCATTCTCAATCGCGATGGCGAGCGAAGAATAGGCAAGGTTCGACACCTCCAACTCGTTGTTGGCAATCGCCGTGATCATCGGTGGCGTGCCTTGAAAACGGACGGTCTCGAGCGTGTAGGACTTTCCGAGATGCTTCGCGAGGTCCTTTTTCTCGAGTACGATGGAGGCCCAGTTGGCGACCGGCGCGACCCAAGACATGCGGATCTTCACCGGTTCGGCGCTTTGCGCAGTCCCGGCGAGACCGAGCGCGTACACGCCGGCCAGCGCAAGTTTAAAAAAGCGCATAGTTATCCTCCCAGATTTTGCCGCGCTGCCCGTTTAAAGTCGTGAGATTGTCGGGCGTCCAACGGTCTTTGGCAAGCCTCGCTGACGGGGCCTTTCGCCCGCAATACGGTACAAGTCTCGAATTTGCAGGTTATGCGGTGCTGGGGGCGGTGGCTTCCTGGTGCCAGATCAAAAGCCTGCGGCGGAACAGCGCCATCGCCTTGACCAGACAGTAGCCTACAATGGCGATCTCAACGATGCCGGCGAACACGCCGGTAGAGTTGGCAAAACGAGAGGCGGTCATCATGGCGCCGCCGAGCCCGTAACCGCCCATCAGCATCTCCGTGACAACCGCCACGATCAACGACAACGGTAGGGCCACCTGCAATCCGGTCATGATTTGCGGAAGTGCCGCCGGCAATACAATCTGCCAGAGCAACTCGCGCTCGCGGGCGCCCATATTGCGTGCCGACCACAGCAGCTCGCGCTCGACGCCCTGGATCGCGATCACCGTTGCGGCGACCACGGGGAAGATGGCATCGAACACGATCATGGTAATCTTTGAGACGTCGAACACCCCGAGCCACAACATCACGACCGGCAAGAACGCGATCTTTGGCATCGGGAATCCGACCGAGATGATCGGATCGAAGAACCAGCGAGCAATCCCGCTGCGCGACATCGCCATGCCGAGTGCGACGCCGGCGATGCCGGCGATGGCGAAACCCGCCATTGCGCGATAAAGAGTAAGACTGGTGTTGATAAGCAGATCGCCGTCGACAGCGTCGTTCCAGATGCGAGCCAGCACCGCGCTCAGCGCGGGCAATTGAAACTGCGTCACGAGCCCGCTGCGCGCCAGCAACTCCCAGCCCACCGCGACCACCGCGATGGAAAACACGCGGGAGACGCTCCAGAATGCGATGTAGGCGAGGCGTGCAGCTTTTTCCGGCGCGCCATCTGGCGCCTTGCTCACGCGCACGAGAGGTTCATCTACTCGCGCCATGCCAGTGTCCATTTCGTGATGAGCAGGTAAACGCGGTCGGCGGCAAAACCGAGAAATGCGACCGTGAGCACCACGGCATACATTGCATCGTAAGTGCCGTTCGCGCCCAGGAAGCCGATGAGATATCCGAACCCGCGTTGCGCCACGATCAGTTCCGACGAGACAAGTAGGATGAACGAGAGTGCCAGAGCCGTCCGAATCCCGTTGAGCAACTCCGGCATGGCACTCGGCACGACGACGTCCCACAGCATGCGCAGCCGGCTTGCACCCATGCTCCGCGCCGACCACACCAGTGCCTGGTCGCTCGATCGCGCACCATTAAATGCGCCGAGGGTCACCGGCAGCATGCAGCCAAGGAAAATAAGGAGGATCTTGGAACCGTCTCCAAATCCGAGCCAGATCACCGTCACGGGAATCAGGGCCGATTTCGGCAACGGATAGAAAATCTCGACGAGCGGCGCGAGAAGTACGTTCACTGTCTTCCACCAGGCCATGCCGATCCCGGCTACCGCACCGATCAGGATCGCCAGCGCCAGGCCCGCTGCGGCACGGTAAAGTGACGACGCACCGTTGCTGATCAGTTCGCCATCCTTGATCATGGCAGCCCCCGCCGCCAACACGTCCGATAGCGGCGGCAACGCCGAGCTTGATACCAATTCCAGCCGGGCAGCAGCCTCCCACGCAATCGCCAGCAGCAGCAGGGGAAGATAGCGAAAAAACGATCGTGCTATGGTTCCGCGCATTCGCTTCACCCGCGCTTGCCTTGCGCCTTGATGGCTTCTTCCTTCACCAGATTCCAGATCTCGTCGACTTTCTCGACGAAGAATTTATTCTTGAAAATATCGGGATCATTCTTGTCGAATTTCGTATCGATAATGCTCTTGATGCGACCCGGCCGCGCCGACATGACTGCGACCCGATCTGCGAGATAAACTGCCTCCTGCACGTCGTGCGTCACGAATAGAACCGTCTTTGGCGTGCGCTGCCAGATGCGCAGCAGCTCGCTTTGCATCAGTCCGCGCGTTTGCGCATCAAGCGCACCGAAGGGCTCGTCCATGAGCAGTATTTTCGGGTCGAATGCCAGCGTGCGGGCTATAGCCGTGCGTTGCTTCATCCCGCCGGACAGCTGCGAGGGATAGCTGTCCTCAAAACCAGAAAGTCCGACGAGTTCGATAAAATCCATCGTGCGCTTTTCGCGCTCTTGTTTCGGCATCCCCTGTCGTTCGAGACCGTACAGAATGTTTCCCCGCACCGTCTTCCATGGAAACAGGGCGAAATGCTGGAAAACAACGCCGCGGTCGGGACCGGGGCCGACGACTCTCTGCCCATCGACGAGGATCGTGCCTGTTTCCACCGGAAGAAAGCCGCCGATGAGATAAAGCAGTGTCGACTTGCCGCAACCCGACGGGCCGAGCAGGGCGACAAATTCCCGGTTGGCTATTTCAAGGGAGACCTGATCGAGTGCGAGCACCTCGCGGCCGCGTGGCGGTCGATAAAGATGATTGACGCGGTCGACTATGATTTGCGTTGCGGCGGCCATGTTGGAGGAAGCGTCCCCAAGCCACGCGATCTGTCAAGCTTTCCATTTACTGTCTGGCTGAGTTGGGATCATGTCCTATAATGCGGGATCTCGATCCGCCAAACGTCTCAAGGGGAAAATCAGTGGCCAACGTTCTTATGCAGGCTCGCAGCGAGCTTGCGCTCGCAAATCGCATCGTCGCCAATGAAGGCATTATAGACGCTTTCGGGCATGTGAGCATGCGGCATCCAGATGATCCCAATCGATACCTGTTGTCACGCTCGCGTGCGCCGGAGCTCGTTACACCCGAAGACTTCATCGAATATGACCTTGATTCGAAGCCACAGGGGGAGCCGGGCGTCGGGCAATATTCCGAGCGCGTGATCCACGGCGAGATCTACAAGGCCAGGCCGGACGTGAATTCGGTTTGCCATCATCACTCTCCAGCCTTCATGCCATTGCTTGCGACAGGAACGGACTACATGCCGATTTTTCACCTGGGTGCGGTCGGCGGAATTCGTCCGCCTTTCTGGGATCAGCGTGACGAATTCGGCGACACCAATATGCTGGTCATAAAACCCGAGGAGGGCGCGTCGCTGGCGCGCGCGCTTGGCTCGCATTGGATGGTTCTGATGATGCGCCACGGTGTCACCGTGGCAGGTACGGACGTCCGCGATTGCGTTTTCCGCTCGGTCTTTTCCGCGCGCAATGCCGAATATCAGGTCAGGGCCATGACCATCGGCTCGGAGATCGCGACGCTTTCGCCGGGTGAGGCCAAGCTTGCGAGCCAGATCAGCTCGAAAACCACCGGTCTGATCCGCTCCTGGGAGTACTGGTCGATGCGCGTTGCCAACAAGTCCTCTGGGGGTCTCTCATCTGGTGCGGCGCATCCGCCGGGAAGACAGAAGCGCGCCGCACCCACCCTCAGCCGTGCAAAGACAAAACGCGCCAGAGCGGGTAGCCGAGCCGGCAAAGGACGCCGGCGCCGATAATGGGCTTTCCCGAACCGCAATAGGGGTGTTCAATCCGCCTCCAGGCTCGCATCGAGGCGTGCGGAAAATGAAAAAGGGAGGATCACCGTGAATAAGTGGAGAGGAATGGCGGGCGCGCTCGTCCTCATCTCGGCGTTAGCCCTAAGCACCGGCCCCGCGCCGGCCGAGGACACGCTCAAGGTCGTCATCGGACAAATCAACAATTGGGAGAACCAGGCTCCTACACTCGGCCAGGACGCCGGCTTCTTCAAAAAGCATGGTCTCGTTCTTGAGAACACAGGAACACAAGGCGCCGGCGAGACAATTCAGGCGGTGATCTCTGGCAGTGCCGATATCGGAGGCGGGGTCGGAGCGGCCGGAGTGATGCGCGCTTTCTCAAAGGGCGCTCCCGTGCGTATTCTTGCACCGGCGTTTACCGGAACCGGCGATCTTTTCTGGTACGTCAAGGCGGATTCCAAGATCCAGAGCCTGAAGGATGCCACGTCCGAAAACACGATCGCATATTCGACCAACGGCTCGAGCTCGAACAACATCGTCGTTGCGTTCATCAGCGAGCTCGGCGCCAAGGCCAAGCCGACCGCCACGGGAGGTCCTGCGGGAACGCTCACTGCGGTTATGTCGGGTCAAGTCGATATCGGATGGTCAGCGCCCCCATTTGGTTTGCAGGAAATCAAGGAGGGGAAAATCCGGATTGTCGCGCGCGGCAGCGATGTGCCGTCGCTACGCGGTCAGACGGTTCGCACGCTGATCGTCAACGCGAATTCACTCAAGACAAAGCATGATGCCATCATGCGCTTCATGGATGCATATCGCGAGGCTGTTGACTGGATGTATACCGACCCGAAGGCGGTCGAAATGTATGCGGCCAAGATCCATCGGCCCGTCGATATGCTGAAGGAATCCATTCAAAAATTCCACCCGAGGGAATCGATGCAGAGTGAGAAGTTCGCCGACCTCGATGGCGCCATCGCCGATGCAGTCAAGCTCAAGTTCCTGGAGAAACCTCTCACGAAAGAGCAAATTGTCGAATTGTTGCAGATTCCTCCGCCAAAAAAATAATCGTGCTGGTGGGCATATGAAAAGGGCCGCTGCTATGCAGCGGCCCTTTTTGCGATCCGAAGAGCTCAGGCCCTTTTCTTCGACATCTTTTTCTTGCCGGCCGACTTTTTGCCTTTGGCTGCGGCCTTGCATTGTCCCGGCTTAGCGGCACTGGCGCCGTCCTTTGCCGCATAACAGGAGTTTATGTAGGTGAACTTCTGGCCGCCCTTTGTCGCACATACCGGGCCTGGAGTGCTTACCCAGCATGTCGGCGACTGAGGCGCGGGCGCTGCCGCCATTTTCTTCTTCTTGGCTGCGGCCTCGCTCGGAATGGCAGAACCGAGAATGAACGCAACGGCGGCGAGTGCGACGAAAGCGAAGTAGGCAAATTTTTTGATCTTCATGTAAGTCCCTCCCCAAATGGACGAGACATACTAGGAGCGGCCACGCGGGCTTTACAAGAAAACTTTGTGATCAGCCGACGATCGTAATCTGAACACCCGTTCATACGCAGGCTTACCGCCCGCTCTTCCTCAAGGCGTCTATCGCAGCAAGGATCGCCGCCCGGCCGGATTTCAGAGCGGCCCTTACTCTTTCCTCCTTGCCTATGGCGCCCATTTCGCGCTGGCGCTTCACGGTGGCTTCGACCATGAGGGGCTCGAGGCCGAATTCGCGCAGAGTGGCTGCCGATTCCTCCATTTCCGCCGCACGACGTTCGCCATGGCTGGCCATGCGCTCGAGATTGTAGTCGGCCATCTTCGCCCAATCGACGCCCGGGTAATTATTCTTGAGTGACGCTGTTACCTCTTGAAGAACGCCGGCACGCGCGGCGGCAAGCAAGCATTCCAAGGTAAGCGCCTCGATACCTTTGATCATGACGCTGCGGATCATCTTGATGGCGGCGGCCGAGCCGATTTCAGGCCCGACCACCGAAAACCGCATGTCAAGCTCATCCAGCAGGGGCGATACTTTCTCTACGTTTGGTCCGGCGATAAGCAGCGGCGTCCGGTGCCGTTCGGGGTGGATCGCGGCAACCACAGCTACATCCACGTAGCGCGCGCGGTCCCCCATCAGTTTTGCCGTCTCCTGCTTTCGCCCGGGCGAAACCGAATTGATGTCGAGATAGTATGGCTGGCCGCTGAGGTGCGAAACGACGGATTGTGCCGCTTCGAAGCTCGACGCGGCGGTCACGGCCGAGACCACGAGCTCCGTTCCGGTGACAGCCTCCGCGGCGGAGGAAGCAGCGTGTACGCCGATGGTATTCGCTGCGGCCTTCAGTCCTTTGCCGGACGGAAGTGGAAACAGGATATCCCAGGCAGCGATGCGCTCGATGCCGGCATCGCGAAGTCCCGAGGCGATCGCCTGGCCGGCTTCACCGAAGCCGATGAACGAGATACGAGGTGCATTGTGCTGGCTCACATTATCTCGCGCCTCTCAGGAATCGGGGACGCCCGGAACAGGAGGCGTGCCCTTCGTGTGGAAAGACTTGATTGTCTGCAGTCCCCAAGCCTGCCCTTTCTTGCGTTCGCCTTCTGTCCAGGTGATTGGCTTCCAGTCTGGCGCCAGCACCAGTCTTGCGCCCGCACAGGCAACCTCGATCCTGTTGCCACCTGGCTCATAGACGTAAAGGAAGAATGTCTGCTGGATGGCATGCTTGTGCGGACCGGTTTCGATATAGACACCGTTCTCAAGAAAGACGTCCGCGGCACGCAGGACATCTTCGCGTGAATCGAGAGCGAAGGTGACGTGATGTAGTCGCCCGCGTGTCCCCGTGTGGTCGCGCGTGTAGGCGAAGTCATAGCTCTTGTTCGTGGCTGTCATCCACATCCCGGCCTCGGTACCGTCATCAAGCACGATCTGCTCGGTGAGCATGAAGCCGAGATAGTTCTGGAAGAATTCGCGATTGGCTTTGATGTCGACCGCCAGGCCGTTGAAGTGGTCGAGCCGCCGCACGTTGATGCCTCGCGCAGGAAATCGTTGCGCCTGGTTTTTCAGTGCCGGTTTCAACCCAGCCGGAGGATCGTACCATTCCGTCTCGTAGTAAATTTCGAATTTGTGACCATCCGGATCCCTGAAGACGAAGGTTTTGCCGTGACCGAGATCGCCGTCGCTCCAGCCAACATCGAATCCTGAATCCTTGAGCGCGGCAGCGCGGCGCTCCAGCGCCTGCGGCGAGCGCGTGCGGAAGGCTGCATGGCCAAGACCGGACGTGCTGCATGCGGTGAGCTTGAGGGAATAGCGTTCGTAATCGTCCCATCCGCGCAGATAGATACTGTCACCCTTCTCGCCGCTTTGCGTCATTCCCATCACGTCGATGAAGAACTTGCGGCTCTCCTCGAATTTCGGTGTCAGCAGTTCAACATGGCCAAGATGAGCGATGTCGTGAATGGGTTCAGGAAGCATGGTTGAATGGGCTTGCGCTCTCGTTTCAGGTTTCAATTCTGCCGGACCCCGCGTGCGAACACCAGCACCAGGTTATTGGCCGGCATTTCGCATGTTCTCTCCAGGGTGAGGCCGGCGTCTGCTGCGAGTGCATTCAGGTCGACGACGTCGCGCACGCCCCATTCCGGATTTTCCGCCCGGAGCGTGCTGTCGAAGTGCTGATTGCTGGGCGCAGTGTGCGCGCCTTCGCGCATGAATGGGCCGTAGAGGAGCAATCGTCCCCCTTGCCGCAGATAGCGGCCGGCGCCGTTGAAGAGGTTGCGTGACACTTCCCAGGGCGAAATGTGCAGCACATTGATGCACAAAATGGCCGCAAGCGGGCCGCCAATCTCCGCATCGCCGATCCATGTCCAGTCGGGTTCACGCAAGTCGATGCGCTGCGGCGCGCGTAAATTCGGCAGTTCGGCATCCGAACGCCATGCCGCGATGCTCCGGAGGTGCGAGTCATAGATGTCGCTCGGCCACCACGTCAGATGCGGCGCGCGAGAGGCAAAGGCGGCAATGTGCTGCCCCGTGCCGCTGCCGACCTCCAGCACGTCGCCAGTCTCCTCGCCAAGGCACGTCGAGACTGCCGCCCAGATCGGCGTGCTGTTCCGGTGAAAGGCGGGAGCGTCCAGGCGGCCATCCGCCGAAGTCCCGGCACTTTTTCCGAATTGAACGATGAATTCTGCCATGGTCACAACGCCTGGAGCACACCGCCAATTGCCTTAACCTTGCGTCGGGTTCTGGTCAAAGCCATTACAAAGGCCGGATTAAGCGAGCCGGTTTCGTTGTTTTTGGAATGATAATGGGGCAAAATCCGCCCACTTCACGACAACGAGAACAATCCTGGGAGGAAAAAAATGCCGAAGCTGAAAGGATTGCTGGTCGCACTCGCCGGAGTGGTCGCGCTTCCAATGGTGGCGCAGGCGCAAACAAAGGTCGTCATAGGCATACCGACATCGCCACCAAATATTGTGCACATGCCGGTTATCGTGGCGAAGGAGCTCGGGCTCTACAAAAAAGCGGGTCTCGATGTTGAGATCGTATCGCTGGGTGACGGGACGAAAGTCTATCGCGCGCTGCTCGCCGGCAATATCGATTTCGGTCTGACTCCCGGCGCGCCGACCATCATCGGCCGATCCAATGGCGGCATGATCAAAGCACTGTCCGCGAACCTGCCGAAGTACGAGGCCTCGATGGTCGTGCGGGCCGAAATCAAGACCATGGCCGATCTCAAGGGCAAGCGCATAGGCATCCAGCAGCCCGGCGGCTTTGCCGATATTCTTAGCCGCAGCGTGTTGCGTTCCGCAAAAATCGATCCGAAGGACGTCAATTTCGTGACGATTGCCAGCGAGGACGTTCCTGCACTGGTAGCCAACCAGGTCGATACCGCCATTCTGCATGTCGAGCAGGAAATGTTCGCGAAGAGCAAGGTGCCGGATCTGCACGCGATCGCGCGCATGTGGGAGCTGCAGCCTAAGACTCTCTATACCTTCCTGTCGGCGACAGAAAAGACGACCAAGGAAAAGCCCGATATCACTCAGGCCGTAGTCACCGCGAACATCGAAGCCACGCGGGTCATGTATTCGGACCGCGCCAAGATCATCCCGATCCTGGTGAAGCAGACCGGTTATCCGGAGAAAGTGCTCGCCGACAGCTTCGACTTCCTTGTCAAGCAATGTATCTGGGATGCAAACAGCGGGCTGGGTCCGGAGCGCGTGAACTTTACGGCCCAGTTGATGACCAAGGTCGGCAATATCAAAGAAGGCAAGACGCCTTCATATGACGATATCGTCGACACTAGCTTCGCTAAGAAATCGATTGAGAAGCTTGGCGAGTGGAAAGGACCGGTCTGCCCAACCGCGGCATTCTGAGCACCTTTGACGCACCGGCGGGCGCCATTTAGCAGTGGCGCCCACCGCAAGACAGAACGCCGGGAAGGTGCGATGAGAGGACAACAAATGACGGTTGCCCACCAGATCCAGGCGGCGCCCGTGGCGCATACCGCGCCCGCTCCTCAGGCCGGCGCGAGAATACCGCTGTGGCAGCGTGCAGGGTTCTACCGGTACGGGTTCGTGGTCGCGATCCTTATCGTGTGGCAGCTCGTCGGGCCGTTTATCAGCCCCATCTTCTTTACGTATCCGACCAAGATCGCGCTCGCATTCTATGACACGACCGTCTCAGGCGAGCTGCCATATTTCCTCGCGCAGAGTCTGGAGGTCATGATTTATGGCCTGATCACCGCTATCGCCGTCGGGATTCCTCTCGGGGTCGCGATGGCGCGCATTCGCTGGCTCGATTGGGCTCTCGACCTGCCAATCAATGCGCTCTACGCGACGCCTCTTGTTGCAGTGGTGCCGCTTCTCGTTCTCTGGTTCGGCATCTACCTGAAAGCCAAGATCATTGTCGTATTCCTGTTTGCGGTCTTCCCGATTCTGATCAACACGTATCAGGGTGTCCGCGAATGCGACAAAGGAATGCTGGAGGTCGCGCAATCCTTCCGTTCGAGCGAGTGGAGGATGTGGCAGGATGTGCTGCTGCCTTTCGCGGTGCCGTATATCATCGCCGGCCTGCGCTTGGCGATTGGCCGTGGTCTGATCGGAATGATCATTGCGGAGTTCTATACCACGATCTCCGGTCTCGGCTTCATGATCACGAAATACGCCAACGTATTCGAGATGGACAAGACATTCGTGCCGGTCATTGTTCTCATGGTGCTTGGGGTTTCGATGACGTCATTGCTCAAATGGGTTGCTCGCCGCATCGCGCCCTGGAGTCAGGCGAACCGCTAGACATTCAAGCGCGAGCCACGCAAAAAAGAAGAAGCCGCCGTCGCCGGCGGCCTCTCTCAGCTTCTGTCGACAAATCGTGAGATCCGCCGACCTCTGTTTCTTACTTAAGGGCGGTGCCGATGCTCGTGAACGTGGTGTTGAGGTTGGTACCAACCGTCTGCACCGCGGCGATAATCACGACCGAAATGCCGGCCGCGATCAGGCCGTACTCGATGGCGGTCGCACCGGACTCGTCCTTCAGAAACGCGAAAACCTTACGCATTACGCATCCTCCATGTGGCTGAAATTCCAGACGTCAGGTATCATCCATATAGATGATGGCAGCACCGTACCCGCGGCCCGTTAAGAAGAAGCTTCGCTGCTGATCGCGAATTAGTTTAAAATATTATCCATTCGAGCGCGCCCGTTCCTGTGCATTCGCGTAAGGGCTGGCGGTCAACGTAAAAGAACGCGATTTTTCACATGAATCTTATGGTGGATTCGTAGAAGTGCCGAGCCGTATTGCTCGATCGAGCGCGGTCATTAACGGGCCATTATCCAAGCCTGCAAGAGTGCTACGGGCCTCTCCCTTGATCCGATTTTAGTACCACCGGCCCGCGTGACAAAACGCGTGTCGCCAAATCCGGAACCGCGCAGCCATTCGAAACGAAAATAAAAAGGAGTCACCGCGAAGGTGACTCCTTTCTCAAAGCAATTTGAGCGCTTGCTCAATCGTAGCAGGTTTTGATGCCGCCTGCTTACTGGCACGGATCTTACTGCAGTGCTGTAGCAACACTCGTGAATTTTGCAATGAGTCCGTTGCCTACCGCCTGCACCGCGCCGATGATAACGACGGCAATTCCGGCGGCGATCAGGCCGTACTCGATTGCGGTCGCACCCGACTCATTTTTAAGAAACGCGAACACCTTGGACATCTGGAATTCTCCACTGGTTGATACTCGGCCACACTAGGGAGCTCGCGTTAAGAGCATGCTTGATCGAGCGCGCGGAATTTCAAAAAATCCGGACCGCTTTATGACAATTCTGTCGCGTGAAGCGCAGTCGAGAAATGCTTGCGTCTGATTTGCGCGTGCTTCAAAGCGTTTTTGGTGCGTCGACCCGCTGTTGCGAACACTGCTGCATCGTTTTTCGGATTAAGAGCGCATTATTCACGCGAGATGTCAGTCCTCATCCAAACGATCGAGGTAGGTGAGTCCGGCTTTCGCAAGCGGCTCGCGCATCTTGTACATGTCCAGGCTGAGCACGCCGGCTTCCAGCTGCTTGCGCTTTCCATCTTCATCGTCCTTGCGCTTCTGCGCCTTCTGGGCCGTTTCGACGGCAAGCTTGCGCGGAATAACAACGACGCCGTCATCGTCTGCGATAACGACATCACCAGGCTCAACATTGACGCCCGCACACACAACGGGAACGTTGACGGCGCCCAGCGTGGATTTCACAGTTCCTTTAGCGGAAATTGCCTTCGACCATACGGGGAAGCGCATTTCCGAAATCGGACGGACGTCGCGACAGCCGGCGTCGATCACCAGGCCGATGACACCCCGCGCGCGCAGCGCGGTGGCGAGGAGCTCGCCGAACATGCCGTCTGTGTTGTCGGCCGTGCACCCCACTACCATGACATCGCCCTTCTGACACTGCTCGACCGCGACGTGGATCATCCAATTGTCGCCCGGCTGCGCGAGAACCGTGACCGCGGGGCCCGCGATCTGCGCGCCGGCCCAGATCGGACGCATGTACGGTTTCATCAGCCCCGATCGCCCAAGCGCCTCGTGCGCAGTCGACACGCCGACAGCCGCGAGCGTTGCGACGGCATTGTTGTCGGCTCGATCAATATTGCGGATGACGACGGGCTTCATTTCAGAATCTCCTCCACGGTCGGGAATAGCCGTTGGTATGCCTCGCCATATGTCATGGGGACGCCCGTATTGCGGCTGCCTTGGATGCCGCGGTTGAGCGCCACGCGCTCATAATACGCCCATAGGTGTTTCTGCGCCGCGAGAATCTGAAACGCCTTGTACTTCTGCTCCCAGACCTCGTCGATCTTCAGAATGAGGTTCGGTTTATAGTTGCACATTTCCGGCTGATGCGGCTCGAACAGGAACACGGGCGGGGCGGAATACTTGTACTGCGCGTCGGGTTTGTGCCCCATGGCCTGCGCGACCACGCGCGTTTCCTGCGCGAAATGCGCCGCATTGGGGTGATCGAAATTGTAGGGATCCTCGAGCGCGTGGGTCAGGACGAAGGACGGATTCAGATCGCGGTAGATGTCGACCATGCGATCGAAGTGGGTTTCATTCAGCCGCAGAGGATAGTCGCCGCAGTCGAAGAATTCGATTTCTGCGCCGAGCAGCGCTGCCGCGCGTTCTGCTTCGTCCTTGCGGCCGGCCTTCACCTTCGCAAGCGTTGCGCCGGTCTCCTTCCAGGCGAACTGGCTTTCGCCGCGTTCCCCGAATGAGAGGCAGACGATCTTGACCCTGTAGCCGCGCTTGGCATGCAATGCGATCGCACCGCCCGCACGCCAGACGAAGTCGCCCGGATGCGCGGTAACGACCAGGCCGGTCTTTTGATCCGCCATTGCTAGCTCCTTTCCCGTCCGCGATTGTTAAACTAGCTTGAGCACAGGGCGGTCAAGCGCCCTCGTTCTTGCAAAGGCGTTTCATAATGACATTGCCCCGGCCAATCACGCTGCGCATCGCAATCGGCGACTACCCTCACACGCTGCCACTCAAGCGGGAGCTGATTACTTCGGACTGGCTCACGCTCGACTTCGTGGAAGTGAAGCCGCTCTATCAAGCCTTCAAGCCCATGGTGCGCGAGCACGCATTCGATGCCAGCGAGATGGCGCTGGTCACATACTTTCAAGCGAAAGAGCATCACAAGGGCCTCACGCTTTTGCCCGCTGCCATGCTTGCGCGATTTCAGCATGGAACGATGCTTTACAATGCAGAACGGGGAAAGCTGTCGCCAATGGATCTTCCTGGCAAGCGCATCGGCGTGCGGTCATACAGCCAAACAACCGGTGTATGGATTCGCGGGATCTTTGAAAACGACTACGGGATCGATCTCGCTTCCGTACAATGGATCACGTTCGAGGACGGACACGTCGCCGAAGCCGTCGATCCGCCCGGGATCATCCGCGCGCGCGGCGGCCAGGACATCACCGAGATGTTGATCGCGGGTGATCTGGATGCGGCGGTCTATGGTGCCGCGCTGCCCAAGGATCCGAGACTGCAAAGCGTCATTTCCGATCCGGATACTGCCGCGCGAGCCTGGCATGAAAAGCACGGGCTGGTCCCCGTCAATCATATGGTCGTTGTGACCGATGAGCTGATGCAAGCAAACCCGGCAGCAGTCGCCGAGCTCTACCGGTTGCTCGAGGAGAGCAAAAAAGCTGCGCCGCCGACGGGAGGCGCTGATGTCGTACCTTTTGGCAGGGAAGCCAATCGCGGCTGCCTCGATCTGCTAAGGCGCTATTGCGTTCAGCAGAGGCTCATCTCGGAGCATCTGACGGTGGAAGATCTCTGGTAGGCTTTTGCCTCTTGCGCACTGCACGATCGTGTACAAATTTCAAAAGCCACGAACCGAAATTCGACAATCGGCGTCCAAAGATCACGAGCTGCCCATGAAAAAGACTTACAAAGGCGGATGCCACTGCGGGAAGGTGCGTTACGAAGCGCAGGCGGAGATTACCGAGGTCATCGAATGCAATTGCTCGCGTTGCCGCAAGCTGGGCGGCTTGCTTTCGGCTGTCCCGATGTCTGATTTCAAGCTGGTATCCGGCGCGAGCGATCTGATGGACTACCAGTTCGGCAAGCAGAGGATCCATCATCCGTTCTGCCGCACCTGCGGAATTCAAGCCTACGCCTACGGCGTGGGGCCGGGCGGCCAGGAAATGGTAATGCTCAACGTCAGATGCCTGGATGATATTGATCCGAGCGAACTCAAGGTCAGGAAATTTGACGGCGCCAGCCTTTAGCTCAAGGAGCGCTCAAAAGCCATAACGGGCAGACCGTCGTCCGCCCGTCACAAGCTCTCGGATCCATCCTCACGCGTGGGCCGAAACCCTATGCGCAGGTACCAGTTACTGAGAGCCAGGGCCGGTCGTCATGAGGCACGAACTCTGCAGTTTCCACGTCTCATGCCCAGTCCGGTCGTGGCGGCCATCCGTATCCGGCAAGGCCGAAGATGGGTGACCTGTCAGTAACCGTAGCCGCGCGGCGCCCCGAGGCAAGTGCAAATACGGCTGTTGATAATTTCGAGGATGAATTAAGGCGTCCGCGGAGCTTTTGTCAGCCCAGGATGGTGCCCTTGCCGCGCCCGTCCTTGCTTTGCTCGATCATGACCGTGTCGTATTTGAGCGCGAGTTCACGCGTAAGCTCCGCATTCATGAGCTGCTCCTGCGTAAGCGCGTGCATGGCGGCGAACATGCCTTCCGTTCCTGCCGGACTGTAAATCATCAGCATGCGCACGCCTTCCCTGGAAGTCACCTGATGCGGCACGCCCGGCGGAATGTGAACGCATGAGCCTTTTTTTCCATGAAACAACTCGTCACCGACCTGAAAATCGGCACTGCCGTCGAACACGTAAAACGTCTCATAGGCCTTGATGTGATAATGCGCGCGGGACTGAAAGCCCGGCTTGCAATTCTCCTCGACCACTTCGAACGTTTGGTTAGTGTCCTCGCCCGTGATTTTGACGATGACTTCATTGGCTTTTGCGTAGATGTTGCCTTCGCCAGGCGCTGAGTGCTTCCCTTTGGATACCGGCCTCGCAGTCATAGCGACCTCGTCGATTGGTTGCGGGTATATTGATGGCACAGCCGACATGATGGTGAACAGAGGAAAGCAACCAGACGGATCGGACACCGGAGGAATATGGCTTGACCGCTCCGCGCCGGTTTTGCGTGAGGTACCCTGATGGCACGACATTCCGCGCGGGAACGGCTCGAGGGTGCGCTTGCTCGCATTGAAGATCCGCAAGGTGAGGGCGCGCGGGCGTGCCTGACCGTGTATCACGAGCAGGCCAGGGCGGCGGCCGATGCGGCAGACGCTCGCGCTAGGTTCGGCATTTCGCTTGGTCCCCTTGATGGCACGATAGTGAGCATCAAGGATCTTTTCGATGTCGCCGGCGAGGTCACGCGCGCCGGTTCCAAAGTTTTGGCCGACGAAGGCAGGCCCGCTCCTAACGAAGCCCCCGTAGTGCAGCGGTTGCGCGCGGGCGGTGCGATCATCGTGGCCAAGACCAACATGACCGAATTTGCCTATTCGGGAATTGGCGCCAATCCGCATTTCGGAACTCCCGGCAATCCGGCTGACCGCAAGCGCGTGCCCGGCGGTTCGTCGTCCGGGGCCGCCGTGTCGGTCGCGGACGGCATGTGCGAAATTTCGATCGGCACCGACACAGGTGGGTCATGTCGAATCCCCGCCGCGCTCTGCGGTATCGTCGGATACAAGCCGAGCCGACAGCGAATCCCTACCGAAGGCGCCTTTCCGCTCTCGTACACCGTCGATTCAATCGGGCCCCTCGCGCGCTCGGTCGAGGCTTGCGCCAGGGCCGATGCCGTGATGGCGGGAGAAAACGCTCGTGCGCTCGAAGCGGCACCGCTTGCAGGTCTTCGGATCGGCGTGGCGCAGGGTGATCCCCTCGATCGCCTGGACGAGACCGTCGGCAAGCGTTTCGCGGATGCTCTTGCATGGCTCGGCCGGGCCGGAGCCCGCCTTTCCGAGAAAACCCTGCCGCTTCTTGGCGACATGGCCCGAGTCAACAGCAAAGGTGGCGTGCAACCGGCGGAAGCGTTTGCGGTCCATCGCGAGTTGTTGTCGCGCCGCTCCGCCGACATCGACCCCAATGTGCGTGCGCGTTTGGAGCGGGCGCGAAATATCGGGGCGGCCGATTACATCGAGATGGTGCGCGAGCGCACACGGCTGATCAATGCCATGGCAGAAGGCCTAGCAGACGTGGATGTTGTGGCTATGCCTACAACACCCATCGTGGCTCCCACGATGGATGAAGTAGCCATGCCCGACGATTTCGCCCGCAAAAATGCGATGCTGCTGCGGAACACGGTGATCGCCAATTTTTTCGATCTGTGTGCAATTTCGCTGCCAATTCCGGGGCAAACAGGCCTTCCTGCCGGCCTCATGCTGCTGGCCCAGAATGGTCGCGACCACCGGCTCTTTCGCATCGCAGCCTCGGTGGAGCGGCTGTTCGCCGGCTAGCCGCAACCCTGTTGTGCAGGCGCGACATACGGCATGATGTCGTGACTGGCCTTTGCCATGCTATGAAATGAACGGGAGGGCATGATATGACACGCAAATCGCACACCGAAGCGGGGCGCCTCACGCGCCGCCAAGTCAGCGTGGGGCTCGGCGCGAGCACCGCCATCGGCATTGCTCCTTTTGGCATCGCGCGCGCCCAGAGCGCACCACTGAAGGTTGGGGTTCTTCTACCTCGCTCCGGTGTCCAGGCAGGTATCGGGCAGGACTGCCAGCGCGGCGTCGACATCGCCAACGGCATTCTCAAGGACCTCGGCATGCCGGCTCTCGAGATCATGAACGGCGATACCGAGACGAAGGTGGAGATTGCTCGCTCGCGAGCCGAGAAGCTCATTACGGATGGAGCACAGCTTCTGGTCGGGGCCTTCGACTCGGGGCAAAGCACAGCCATCGCGCAGGTCGCCGAGCAGAAGGGAATTCCGTACGTGATCAATATCGCGGCGGCACCTCCGATCACCGAACAGGGCTATAAGTTCGTTTTCCGCAATTTCCCGACTGCGCCGATGATTCTCGGAGATGCTTTCCTCAATCAGAAAGAGCTTTTCGAGATCAGCGGCTATTCGCCGAAGTCAGCCGTCTTTCTGCACGTGAACGATACGTTCGGAACAGCGATGGCAAAGGGCATCGGCGGTGTCATGCCGAAGTTCGACATGCCGTACAAGATCGTGGAGACCATCGCCTATGATCCGGCAGCGCGCGACCTGTCGGTTGAAATATCAAAGGCAAAGGCGACGGGTGCCGACGCGCTTCTGCTGGTCAGCCGGCTCAACGATGCAATCCTGCTGACACGCGAGTTGGTGAAACAGCGATGGTCGCCGAACGCCATTCTCAGCATGGGCCCGGGCTGGTACGAGGACCAGTATCTTAAGACGCTCGGCAAGCTGTCCGACGGACCGATAAGCTTTGTTCCCTGGTACGATCCCAACAAGCCCCTGAGCAAGAAACTCGAAACAGCGCTTGCGAATGCGCATCCGGGAGTCAACCTGAATACCAATCACGTCTATACATTCGAGGCTCTTCTGGTGGCGTCGGATGCGTACAAGCGCGCGGGCTCAGCTGATCCGAAGGCGCTGGCGGACGCCATTCGCAAGACGAACATCACCAATAATGTCAGCCCCGGTCCCGGCATTCAGTTTGACGCCAAAGGCCAGAACGACAAGCTCAAAAACTCAGCCATCCAGAATCGTGGCGGCAAGCTCGTTACATTGGCGCCAAAGGCTGCCGCGAATGCCAAGCCCGAACTGCCTATGAAGCCTTACGACAAGCGCGGCTAATCGACGCCACTACTGTATGCTCCGGTCGCAGCAGCGATGTGACCGGAGCCTTTCGTTCCGGATCATCATCCCGTGCAACTGGACATATTTCTCAACGTTGCGGTTGGCGGAATTCTGACCGGGCTCGTCTACGGCCTGATGGCGCTCGGGCTGTCAGTCATCTTTGGCGTGGTGCGGGTTGTCAACTTTGCGCACGGCGAGATGATGACGATCGCGATGTATGCGGCCATCACGCTGTTTGCCGCCTTTCACCTCGACCCTCTGGTCATGCTCGTGCCTATCGCCGCGGTTCTGTTCGCCTTCGGGTACGCGTTGCAGGCGGGGGTGATCAACAAGTTCATCACTCGGCCGGAACACAGTCAGTTCCTGCTGCTGATTGCGATAGGAATCATTATCGTCAATGTGTTGCTGATCATCTTTGGACCCGATGCGCAGAATGTGCAGGTGCCGTACGCGTTCGACAGTTTCAAGTTAGGCCCCCTGATAGTTGACGCCACAAAGGTTTATGCAGCGGGCGTCGCGATCCTCGTCGCGTCCGCATTGTTCGCTTTTTTTCGATACACTCCCGTCGGTACCGCCATCCGCGCCTGCGCCGATAATCACACAGGCGCCCTGGTGGTGGGGCTGGATGTCAGGAGGCTCTACGCGCTGACATTTGGCCTGGGCGCCGCTTGTGTCGGGGCGGCAGGCTGCCTGCTGCTGCTCATTTTCGACGTCACTCCGTCGGTAGGCCCCGCCTACACCTTGCTCGCCTTCATTATCGTGATCACCGGCGGGCTTGGATCAATGCCGGGCGCCTTGCTGGGCGGAGTTCTCGTCGGATTCACCGAAGCTCTCGCCGGACTTCTGTTTACGCCATCAGCCAAGAGCATGTTCGCTTTTGCAATCCTCGTGCTCATGCTGTTGTTCCGGCCCCAGGGGATCATGGGCAAGAGGGCGGCATGATCGAGCGGTTGACCGCCGGCGTTCCGCGCCGTGCCCTGGTCCTTCTTGGCGTTCTCCTCGCGATCTTTCTCGTCCTGCCGGTACTTGCAGGCGATTACGTGCTCACCGTGCTGATCCTCATCCTTTATTTCGGTTACGCGGGGTTGGCCTGGAACATCATGATGGGATTCGCCGGCCAGCTTTCGCTCGGCCATGCCCTGTACGTTGGGCTCGGCGCCTACACGGCGGGCGCACTTTATGTTCATTTCGGAATTGGGCCGTGGATCGGCCTGTTGGCAGCAGTAGCGATTGCGGCGCTCGCGGGCGCATTCGTCGGATTTCTTGCCTTTCGTTTTCGCATTGCCGGGGTCTATTTCGCGATTCTCACGATTGCCGTTGCCGAGTTCGCGCGGGTCGGATTCGATCATCTCTCATGGACCCGCGGTTCCGCCGGCCTGTTTTTGCCGGTCGCGCAATACGCGCACAACGATCTCTGGCACCTGCGCGGGCACCCGGTCATGTTCTACTATGTGCTCCTGGCAGCTATTGCTCTCGCCTTCGTCGCATCACGGCTGCTGCTGCAGAGTCGGACCGGATACTTCTGGCTGGCGATCCGCGAGGACGAAGAAGCCGCACGCTCGGTCGGCATCGATACGTTTCTATACAAGATGCTCGCAGTGGTCATCTCTGCAGCCATGACAGCATTTGCCGGCGTGATCTACGCCTTCTACTACAATAATCTTTTTCCCGAGCAGGTCTTCAACATCACACATTCCATTCTGATCATCCTGGGCCCGATGGTCGGAGGCATCGGTACGTTGTTCGGTCCGCTCCTGGGCGCGTTCCTGCTCGAGTCCCTTGCGGAAAGTCTGCGCACGTTGCTCGAATTGATCGGCGTCGACCTGCCCGGCATCAATCAGCTTTTTTTCGGCATCATGCTGCTGCTCGTCGTGATTGCGCGGCCGGAAGGTGTCTGGCCATGGATTGCCACGAGACTGGGCCTCGCAGGCGCGCAAAAATGACCGCTATTCTCGCCGTCTCGGACCTGAGCAAGCGCTTTCGCGGCCTCACGGCCGTGGATCAGGTCACCTTCCAGGTTGGGAACGGCGAGATTTTTGCCGTGATCGGGCCGAACGGCGCCGGCAAGACGACACTGTTCAACATGATCGCTGGCGTCTTCCTGCCCGATGCCGGCTCGATCGTCTTCGCCGGCAACCGCATTGCCGGCCTGCCTCCCGATGCGATCTGCCGACTTGGCATCGCGCGCACATTCCAGATCGTGCGCCCGTTTCCGGCGCTTACGGTTGAGGAAAACGTAATCATTGGGGCGCTCCTGCATCGTCATGGAGTTCCGCAAGCGGAAGTACATGCTCATGACATTCTTCGCCGACTGGATCTTTACGGCAAGCGCAACCAGCCGGCGTCGTCGATGACATTGCCCGATCGCAAGAGACTGGAGCTTGCACGCGCGCTCGCGACGAGCCCAAAACTGCTGCTGCTGGACGAAGTCATGGCAGGGCTCCGTCCAATCGAAATCGACCGGATCGTCGAGGCATTACTAGAGATCAATCGGGAAACTGGACTGACGATTGTTCTGATCGAGCACGTCATGCGCGCTGTCATGGCGCTTGCCGAACGGGTGCTCGTTCTTCATCACGGAGCAGCTATAGCGCAAGGCACACCGGATGAGGTGGTGCGCGATCCCGCGGTCATAGAGTCCTATCTTGGAGCGGAGGCACTCGGCTGATGCTGAGGGTGGAAGATCTCGATGTCTTTTACGGCGATGCGCAGGCGCTCGATGGCATCACACTCGAAATTGAGCGGGGCGCGATCGTCACCATCGTTGGTGCCAATGGCGCGGGCAAAAGCTCGCTGATCCACGCAATCGCGGGCATGCATTCGCCATCGCGCGGACGGATCATCTTTGAGGAAACGGATATTACCGGTTGGCCGAGCCACAAGGTATGCAATCTCGGTGTTGGGCAAGTCGCGGAGGGAAGGCAAGTCTTTCCCTCGCTCACAGTCGCCGAAAATCTGACGATGGGCGCGCTCTTGCCGCGCGCCCGGACGAGGCGGGAGCAAAACTTCGAACGCGTCTATTCGCTTTTTCCCATTCTCGCCGCGCGTCGGCAGCAGGCTGCGGGAACCCTATCCGGCGGTGAGCAGCAGATGCTCGCGATCGGGCGTTGCCTGATGGGCGCGCCCGAGTTGGTCATGTTTGATGAGCCTTCGCTCGGCCTCGCGCCGACCGTGGTGCAGGATGTGCTTGCCACGGTGCGCGATCTCAACCGGGATGGGCTCACCTGTATTCTGGTAGAGCAGAACGTCGCGGTTTCACTCAGGCTTGCCAGCCACGCCTATGTGCTCGAGAACGGCCGCATCACGCTTGCCGGCTCGGGCGAGCAGCTTCTGCGTGATGATCGCGTGCGACAGGCCTATCTGGGCCTATAGGCGCATCATTTCAGGGGCGGAGCGATCGTGACGCTGAGTTTTCCCACTCCTTCGACCTCGCATTCGATCCTGTCGCCTGCGACCGTCGCCGCGACGCCTGAGGGCGTTCCGGTCATGATGATGTCGCCGGCCTCGAGCGCAACGATCTCCGACAACTTGGAGATTGTCTCCGGCACATTCCAGATCATCTGCGCGAGATCGCCGTCCTGCCGAATTTGCCCATTGACCTTCAGCGAGATCCTGCCCTTTGCCGGATGCCCGATCTTGCTCGCGGGCATCAGCGGTCCGCAAGGCGCCGAGGCATCGAATGCCTTGCCGATTTCCCAAGGGCGCTTGAGGTCGCGGGAGGCAATTTGCAGATCGCGGCGCGTCAAGTCTATTCCCACCGCGTAGCCGTAAATGCAGTCATTTGCCCTGCCGACGGGGATATTGCGGCCGCCGCTCTTGAGCGCGACCACTAACTCGACCTCGTGATGCATATCCTTCGTCAGCGGAGGATAGGGTACCGTGCCCCCATCGGGAACGATCGCGTCCGCCGGCTTGGCGAAGAAAAACGGGGGCGCGCGCTCGTCCTGCCCCATCTCCCGGATGTGCTCGACATAGTTGCGACCGACGCACCAGATTCTGCGGACAGGAAAGAACTTGTCTGTCCCGGCAACCGGGATTGCCGCCTGCGGCGGCGGTGTAATGACGTAACGATTGTCGTTCATGAGAATTGCGCTGTTGCAGATGGCGAAACTGCCCGGCCGCTCGAAGCGGCGCCTGGCAAAAGAGGGCTGTGCGTATCAGGTGTGATGCTCTGCCGTCAACCGCATGTTCTCAGCATGTGGCAGCGACGGCGACGGCTCATGTGGCTCCTGCTCCTGAAGTTGCAACCGATAGAACGAGGCATAACGGCCGCCCTTGCGGAGCAGTTCATCGTGACGCCCGGATTCCACGGCGCGTCCGTCTTCGACCACATAGATGCGGTCGGCATGCGATACGGTATGCAGCCGGTGCGCGATCGCAAGAGTCGTGCGGCCCCGGCACAGATGCTCCATCGCTTGGCGCACTTGAAGCTCTGATTCCGAATCGAGCGCGGCAGTCGCCTCATCGAGCAAGATAATCGGCGCATTCTTCATGAGGGCGCGAGCGATGGCGACCCTTTGGCGTTGGCCGCCGGAAAGCTGCAGTCCGTGCTCCCCGACCGGAGTGTCGTAGCCTTGCGGAAAGCTCAAGATAAAATCATGCGCATAGGCGGCCCTGGCGGCGGCAATGATCTCGTCCTCGCTGGCGCCCGGCTTCCCGAATGCGATGTTTTCTCTGATCGTGCCCCGAAACAGGAACACTTCCTGGCCGACATAGGCAATATGTTGCCGCAGGGAGCGCCTCGAAATTCCGGCAATGTCCTGCTCGTCGACGAGGATCATCCCGGTGTAGCTCTCGTAGAATCGCAGCAGCAGGTTGAAGACGGTGGATTTTCCGCCGCCGGACGGACCAACCAGGGCGGTGAGCTTCCCCGGTTCAGCCACGAAGGATATCCCGCGCAGAACCTGCTCCTGATCACGATAGGCAAAGTGCACGTCCTCAAATTCGAGTCGGGCGGCCCCGATCTGCAGGGCAGGCTTGTTGTCGTCGGCAGCTTCTGTCGGCGGGCTATCGAGGACTTCAAAAAGAACACGTACACCAAAAAGAGCGCTGTTGAGTTCGATATTGAGCCGGGCGAGCCGCTTGGCGGGTTCGTAGGCCAGAAGGAACGCGGTGATGAACGAGAAGAATTGACCGGGTGTGGCGCCGGTCTCGATCACGCGATATCCGCCATAGGTGATAGCGATCGCGATCGCGCAGCCGCCCAACGTCTCCATCAGAGGGCTCGCGCGGTTCGAAACGCGCGCCATCTTGTTGGCCTCGTGCTCCACGGCAGCCACGTTCTGATCGAAGCGTTCACGCATGATCTCCTCCAACGTGAATGCCTTGACGATGCGGATGCCCTGAATCGTCTCCTGCAGCGTCTCTATGATGCGCGTCCCGCCGTGGAACTGAGTCTTGGCAATGGAGTAGATGCGACGAATCAGCTTGCGCAGCACGAAGAATGCCGGAGGAGCCACGACGAAGCTGAAGAACGACATTAGCGGATCTTGCACCACCATGACCGTGATCAGCCCGATCAGGGAGAGGAGATCGCGGCCAAAGGAAGTGATGAGCAGATTGATCACCTGGGTTGCAGATGCGGCGCCCGTCGAGAGACGTGCGATGAATTCGCTCGAGTGACGATCGGAGAAAAAACCGAGCCCCTCGTTGAGAAGCTTGGAAAACACCGCACGCTGATTGTCGGCCACAATGCGGTTGCCGATGCGGGAGAGAACGACACTGTGACCGTAGGTCGCCAGGCCTTTGACGGCGAACAGGGCAACGGTAATCGCGCCCAGGATCACGATGCCGGTCAGATTGCGATTCACATAGGCCTGATTGATCACATCTCCGATGAGATAGGCGCTGAAGGCCGTACAGGCCGCAGCGAGTGCCATTAGCGTGAATGCGATCAGATAGGTTCGCCAATGCGCAAGGCCCTGCTCGGTGAGCAGCCGCCGCACGAGGCGATAGGCGCTGTAGCGGTCGTCGTGAGGCGCTGATAAAGGCTGGTTCATCCGCCCTCTGTGTGGGCTGTGAGCTGGCGCGGGGCTGGAATGGACGCTTCCTTGCCCGCCGGCAACGAAATTTTCAAGCAAAAACCAGGAAAGGGCGAAATCGCGGGAATTACCGCCGCTTCAGGCCACCGCCGTCTTGCGGCGCGCGGCCAGATGCTTTTCCCAGGCGAGTGCGTGGGCGACGATGGTGTCGAGGTTCTCGAACCGCGGACGCCATGACAGCGCTGAACGGATGCGATCGACATTGGCGACAAGTGCGGGCGGATCGCCTGGGCGTCGCCCCGCGATCTCGACTGGAAAGTCCCGGCCGCTGGCGCGACGCACTGAGGCAACCACTTCGAGAACGGAGGCGCCGCGACCGTAGCCGCAATTGAAAGTCGTGCTGACGCTACCGTTACGCAAATAGGCAAGAGCGGCGAGATGGGCCTGCGCCAGGTCGCTGACATGGATGTAGTCGCGGATACAGGTCCCATCCGGGGTAGGGTAGTCTGTTCCGAAAACGCTAATCTTCGGGCGCCGTCCGATTGCGGCCTCGCATGCAACCTTGATCAAGTGAGTGGCCGCCGGCGTTGCCTGTCCAGTGCGCAGCTTTGGATCCGCACCGGCAACATTGAAATAGCGCAGGATGACGTACCGCAAACCGTGCGCCTTGCCTGCATCATGCAGCATGATTTCGGACATAAGCTTCGACGTGCCATAGGGCGAAATCGGCACCGTGGGCGCATCCTCGCGAACGGGAGCGTCGCTGGCGTTGCCGTAAACGGCCGCCGTGGAAGAGAAGATGAATTCCTTGACGCCTCCCTTGATCGCCGCATCCAAAAGCGCGCAGGTGTTCATGGTATTGTTGCCGTAGTACCCGAGCGGGTCGGCAATCGAATCCGGAACGACGATCGAGGCTGCGAAATGGATGATCGCGTTCACCCGGTGTTGCGCGATGACTTCAGAAACCAGCGGACGGTCACCCGAGCTGCCGGCGACGAATGGAACGGATGCCGGGATGAGAAAACGAAAGCCGGTCGACAGGTTGTCCAGCACGACAACGCGCTCGCCGGCATCCACGAGCTCGTGCACCATGTGGCTGCCGATATAGCCGGCTCCGCCTGTAACCAGAACAGTCATGCCATCATCCTTTTACGGCCCGCATTCGGGGGGCCGAATAAATATAAAAGCAAAATCTGATTGGCCCCGTCAGATGGCGGGCTTATGGCGGCCATGCTTAATGCCCGGTATATGGGTGATGCGAACGCTTCATGGCACACGTTCTTTTCATCAAAACATCGTCCCTCGGCGACGTTATTCATCATATGCCCGCGCTTGTCGATGCTGCGGAGGCGTGTCCGGACACGGCCTTTTCCTGGGTCGTCGAGGAAACCTTCGCGCCGCTGGTTCGCCTCCATCCCGCCGTCGGCGAGGTCATTCCCGTGGCTTGGCGGCGCTGGCGAAAGTCGCTCTATCGGCCCGTGGCATTAAAGGAGATCGGGTCAAGCCTCCGCGCGCTGCACAGCAGACGATACGACGATGTCGTCGATACTCAGGGCCTGTTGCGCTCGGCACTCATCGCCGCTGCCGCACGCGGCCGGCGCCACGGCTACAATGCCGAAAGCATCCGTGAGCCGCTGGCTTCGCTCCTCTACACTGTACGCCATAGCGTAAGCCGGCAATTGCACGCGGTTGAACGCAACCGCATTCTCAGTGGCCTCGCGCTTGGCTACACGCCGCAAGGAGCGCCGCGGTTCGGTCTCGATCGGGAACAGTTGAGAAGTGCAGGCAAGCATTACGCCGTGCTTCTGCACGCGACCGCGCGCGAGGAAAAACTGTGGGCGGAAGCGAACTGGGTTGCATTGGGCAAGACGCTTGGCGCCGGCATCGAGCTTGTGTTGCCTTGGGGAAACGAGCGCGAACGCGAGCGTAGCGAGCGCCTTGCCGCGACCTTGCCGGCAGCGCGCGTTCCACCGGCCATGACGATCGATGGGATCGCAAGGATGATAGCCGGGGCCGAATTTGTGGTGGGTGTCGATACCGGTCTGTTGCACCTTGCGGCTGCCCTCGGTGTCCCGTTGGTTGCGATTTTTGCGGGCAGCCAGCCCGCGCTTACCGGCCCCGTCGGCAGCGGACTGATTTCGGTGCTTGGCTCCGATGGCGCTTCGCCGTCGAGCGAAGCTGTTCTTAGAGCGGTCGAAAAGATCCGTTTGCAGATTTAGGCGACGCCCACGCGCAGAAGATCGTGCACGTGGATGATTCCGACAGGCTTGCCGGCTTCGACAGCAAATAGCGCGGTGACCTTCATCGCGTTGAGCATGTCGAGCGTCTCGCTGAGCAGATTGTCTGGCCGCACCGTTTTCGGTCCGTGCGTCATGACCTCCTCGACGCGGGCATCCATCAGGTCGTTTCGCATATGTCGTCTCAGGTCGCCGTCGGTAATGATTCCGATCAGCACCCCGCGCGCGTCTGTGATCCCGACGCAGCCGAATCCTTTTGCCGTCATTTCCAGAATCGCATTCGACATGAGCGTGCCGAGCGGGACGAGGGGCATACTCGCTTTCTCATGCATCACATCGGCCACCGTTTTCAGCAGGGTGCCGAGCTTGCCGCCGGGATGTAGAAGCCCGAAATCGACGGCGGTGAATCCATGGCTTTCCAGCAACGCGATCGCGAGCGCATCCCCGAGCGCGAGCTGCATGAGCGACGACGTCGTAGGAGCCAGATTGTGCGGACAGGCCTCGCGCGCCTGCGGCAGCGCAAGCACCACGTCGGCGAGCTTCGCCAGCGCGCTGTCCGCAATGGCGGTCATCGCGATTACCTTGATAGCAAAGCGCCGCGAATAGTCCGTGATGTTTTTCAGTTCAGCCGTTTCGCCCGACCACGACAAGGCGAGAACGACATCATCGTTGGTGATCATGCCAAGATCGCCATGGCTCGCCTCGCCCGGGTGGACGAAGAAAGCCGGCGTACCTGTGGACGCAAGTGTGGACGCAATCTTTCGTCCAATATGGCCGGACTTGCCCATGCCGGTCACGATCACGCGCCCGCGCGCCGCGCGGATCAGCTCGACGGCAGCAAAAAATTCGCTTCCAAGTCCGTCGCGCAGCGCCGCGGTCAGCGCAACAATGCCGCTGGCCTCGGCCTCCAGTGCGCGCAAAGCCGATTCAATCGCAGCCTGAGCCCCAGCATTGCTGACGGAAGCAGGTTTTAGGGTCCCCATGGCCGGTACTCATAGCATGGAAAGGGCTACGGCGTCAGGCTTGCCGCACCTGGTGTGCCGTGCGCGAAGACGCGCCGGACGCCTGCGCCTTGTCTCTCGACAGCAGCGGGCGGACGCTTGCCAGCACCGCATCGACAGTGACGCGCTCCGTTCGCCGATGACGCACCGCGGCGTTGCCTTGGACGCGAGCGCGGGCCCCTGATCCGTCATCGTCGGGCGGCTCGAGTATCGAGGCGATCGGGTTGAGCGGTTTCCAGTGCCACGGGCTTGTCGGACCGAAGATCGCAACCGTGGGCGTTCCGATCGCTGCGGACACGTGCATCAGTCCGGAATCATTCGTTACGGAGGCGTCGACGGCGGCGAGTGCCATGATGGCGTTGCGCAAATCCGTACCGGTGAGATCACGCGCATCGCGGCCTGCCCTCGTCACGATTTGCTGCGCAAGCACGGTTTCATTCGGCCCACCGAGGACCCATACAGAGATGCCATCTTTCGCGAGCGCAGCCGCGAGGCTTGCGTAGTGATCAACGGGCCAGGCCTTTCCTGCGCCGACCGCCCCCGGCGAAAGTGCGACAACAGGGCGATCGCTCGCGAGTCGGTGCTTCAAGCGCCATGCCTGCACTTCGTGCGGTGGCACTTTCAATTCCGGCAGAGGCCATTCGTGCGGCAATGGAGTATTCCTAGGCAGCGCGAGCGCGCCCATCTGATCGATCATGCGCGGCAGCGTGCGCTCACCGAAGCGCACGTCATTGAGAAGTCCGAAGCGAAACTCGCCGGCGAAGCCGGTCCGCAGCGAGATACCGGCAAGCCATGGCGCGAGTGCCGCCTTCCATTTGCGCGACATGACGAACGCCTGCGCATAGCGTGACTGTCGCAAACGTGCCGCTAGCTCGAGCTGCACGCGCAGGCCAAGCCGCCGCCGCGGAATGTCGGCAATGATCGTGTCGCGGACGCCCGGCATGTAGGAGGCAAGCGGCGAACACAGCGTGCTGCTCACGATGTCTACGGGGCGTTCGGGCGCCTGCTCCCGCAGCAGCTTCACGACAGAATGTGCCCTGACGAAGTCGCCGATCCAGACGAAAGGCACGATCAGCACGGGCGCGAGGGCCTGATGGCGCGTTTCTGTCATCGGATCGAGGTCGTGTTCCCCTGATTTGCCCGCTGGTTGAGGCGTTAGCTCCACGCGGAGCCCGCGTCCAGCCCGGCTTTTTTAACCTTTCTGGCGTCGTCCGCCGGCCCCAAGGCCCTGAGATTGCACCTGACCGCAGGCTAGGGCAAAGGTTTGCTGCCCTGTGTGAGGGCTGAGGGGTATCATGTTCCTGGTCACCGGCGGGGCCGGTTTCATCGGATCAAACATCGTGGCAAGCCTCAATGAGGCCGGTTCGACCGATGTTGTCGTGAGCGACATGCTGGGCCATGGCGACGCGAAGTGGCGCAATCTGGCCAAGCGTCAGATTGTCGATTTGGTGCCACCTGGCGAACTTCAAGGCTGGCTTGAGCGCCGCAAGCTCGAGGCCGTCATCCATATGGGGGCGATCTCCGACACCACCGCGACGGACGGCGACCTTGTCATGGAAAACAATTTCCGCCTCTCGATTCGGCTGCTCGACTGGTGCACGCAGACCCGGACGCCGTTCCTCTATGCGTCTTCGGCCGCGACCTATGGCGACGGCAGCGAGGGCTTCGACGACAACTGGTCGTTGGAAGCGTTACGCAGGCTCAAGCCGATGAATCTTTACGGCTGGAGCAAGCATCTGTTCGATCTCGCCGTCGCCGACCGATGCGCCAAAGGGGAAAAGATGCCGCCGCATTGGGCCGGGCTCAAGTTCTTCAACGTCTACGGCCCAAACGAGTATCACAAGGGTCACATGGCGAGCGTGCTTTCCAAGGTGTTCGAGGTCGCGAAGTCCGGAAAGTCCGTGCGGCTGTTCAAGTCCTATCGTGACGGCATTGCCGATGGAGAGCAGCGGCGCGATTTCATTTACGTCGAGGATGCCGTTTCGGTTCTGCGCTGGCTCCTGCAAGCAACCGGCGTGAACGGAATCTTCAATGTCGGCACCGGGAAGGCAGAGAGCTTCCGTGACATGATCGTCGCGATGTTCAAGGCGATGCATCTGCCGGCGAATATCCAATACATCGAGATGCCTCCCGCGATCCGCGGCCAATACCAGTACTTCACGCAGGCACGCGTCGAACGTCTGCGTCGGGCGGGCTACAATGCCGGCTTCATGCCGATCGAGGCGGCTGTTGCCGACTACGTGACTCGCTACCTCGACCGCGACGACCGCTATCGTTGACCATGTACGATTTCGACAAGCATCTTGCCGATCTCACTGAGCAGACCATTCTCTGCATTGGCGACCTGATGCTGGATGAGTTCGTTTACGGCGAGGTGTCGCGCATCTCGCCGGAAGCGCCGACACCGGTGATTGCGGTCAAGCGTACCGAAACCATGATCGGCGGCGCCGGAAATGTGGCGCGAAACCTGGTCGCGCTCGGCGCCCGCTGCGTCTTCATCGGCACCGTCGGCGACGACGAGGCTGGACGCGCCTTGCGCAAGTCCCTTGCGGCCAGCCCGCTCATCGAATTTCACCTTGTCATCGATGCTTCGCGTCAGACCACGCGCAAGGTTCGCTTCGTGTCGGAGCACCATTCGACGCATCTGCTTCGCGCCGACTGGGAGACGCCTTCGGCGGTGAACGGCGGCAGCGAGGATGAACTCCTCGGCCATGTCGCAAAGGCTTTGCCCCGCGTCGGGGCCGTTGTCCTCTCGGACTATGCAAAAGGCGCGCTCACGCCGCGCGTCATTCGCGGTGTGATCGATGCCGCAAACGCGGCCGGCAAGCCCGTCGTGGTCGACCCCAAGGGACGCGACTACGCCATCTATCGCGGCGCGACACTCATCACTCCGAACCGGCAGGAGCTTGCCGACGCCGCCCGCAGAGCGGCGAGAACGGGGGAGGAAATCGCCGCGGCGGCGGCGGAGCTGCGCCAAGCGTTGGCTGCCGATGCCATCCTTGTCACCCGCAGCGAGGAGGGCATGACGCTTGTCACTGATTCGGCCGCCGTCCACGTTCCCGCCTACGCCGTACGCGTACGCGATGTATCGGGCGCAGGAGATACGGTCGTCGCAGTGCTCGCCGCCATGCTCGCGCTTGGCGCCGATTTTGAATCGGCAATGCGAGCGGCGAATGCTGCGGCTGCCGTGGTCGTCGGCAAACGAGGCACCGCGACGGCTTCCGTTGCGGAGCTGCGCTCACGCATCCTGCCGGCGGCAACGCTGGCGCCGGAAGAAAAGATCGTCTTCGACTGGAGCGTCCTCGACGATCATCTTGCCGAGTGGCGCCGGCAGGGACTCCGGGTAGGATTCACCAATGGCTGCTTCGACCTCTTGCATCCCGGTCACGTCAAGCTGCTCGCCGGCGCGCGGGCAGCCTGCGACCGCCTGATCGTTGGGCTCAACGGCGACGCCTCGGTGACACGGCTCAAGGGCGTCGGCCGGCCGGTGCAGCCGGTGCAGTCGCGCGCCGAGGTGCTCGCCGCGCTCGAAGCCGTCGATCTCGTGGCAGTGTTCGACGATGACACGCCGGAAAAGCTGATCGCACGTGTGCAGCCGACCGTGCTTGTGAAAGGCGCCGACTACACGCGCGAGCAGGTGGTGGGGCGAGAACTCGTGGAAGCGATCGGCGGAGAGATCATCCTGATCGACATCATCCCGGGTCACTCCACGACGTCGATGGTGGAACGCACGCGCGCGTCCAAGGCGCGTTCGTCGCGCTGAAAGTCTGCGTCCTTGTCTGAACGTGCGCCCGATCACGAGATGCGGCTCGTCGCCGCGTTCTTCGGCGACAGGACCGGCTATTTCGTCGAGGTGGGCGCGAACGATCCCAAAGAGCGCTCGCAGACATGGCACCTCGAGCACGCCGGTTGGACCGGCGTGCTGGTCGAGCCGCAGCCTGAGCTTGCGGCAAGTCTGCGCGCGTTGCGCCGCGCGAAGGTTTTCGAGGCCGCCTGCTCCTCGCCGGAAAATGCCGGCCGCATGATGCCGCTGCATGTGGCGGGTCCGCTCTCTTCGCTTGACCGCCTGCGCATGGCGCCCGGCGCAACGCCGGAGGCGGTGATCAGTGTGCCGGTCCGCACCCTTGACAGCATCCTGGATGAGGCGGGAACGCCGGCCGCATTCGACTTTCTGTCGATCGATGTCGAGGGCCACGAGATCGAGGTGCTGCGCGGTTTCGATATCGCACGCTGGCGGCCTCGGCTGATTCTGATCGAGGACCACGTGTCGGATCTTTCCAAGCACCGTTACCTGCGTGCCGCGGGATACCGCATCGTGCGCCGTTATGAGAACAATGGCTGGTATGTGCCGCAAGAATCGGCGGTCACCTGCGCATGGAGCGAGCGGTGGGAAATCGTGCGCAAGTATTATCTCGCACTACCGTTCCGCATGCTGCGGAATTTTTCGCGTCGCCTTCGCAAGCCGCTCAGGACTTAGCGACACGGCGAAGCGGTGAGGTGGGCGGCAGCTCCCAGCCTTGTGACTGCTCGTATCGTTTCGCGTAGCGATAGAAGGTGCCCTCGAAATTGCCGAACGCGATAACGAATCCGGCCCAGCCGTCAATAAAGCCAAGCTTGAAGATATAATGCTTGAGGAATGACCAGAGGCCGTGTCCGAGCGCGCCGGCCATCGACACGCGTTTGCCCGCGAGCTTGTCTGCGCCCAGCGTGGAATAGCGATTCATTTTCCTGATGACTTCCTCGAGATTGCGGAAAGGAACCTGCCAGATCGCGTTGCGCAAATGCCCCACCTTGCGCCCGCCGAGCACCTCGAAACCCTCGTGCACCGGTTCGAGCGTGTAGCGCAGGCTTCCCTTGCGGAAGAGCTGTGGCTGACGGTAGTTCGGATACCAGCCCGAGCCGCGGATCCAGCGTCCCATCATGAAGCTCCGCCGAGGCACCATGTAGATCTCGTGCGCCGGGGTGTTCGCCAGCAGCGTAAGGATCTCGTCGCGCACGCTTTCCGTGCAGCGCTCGTCGGCATCGAGGCTGAAGATCCAATCATGACTGCAGACTTCGATCGCCCGATTGCGCAGCTCGCCGAACCCCTTGAATGGCACCTCGACAACGCGCGCGCCGAGCGAGCGGGCAATCTCCGCGGTGCGGTCGGTGCTGAATGAATCGACGACGACGACCTCGTCGGCCCACAGCACGCTGGACACCGCAGCCTCGATCTTTTCCGCCTCGTTATAGGTGAGAATATAGGCTGATATTTTCTGCATGGCCGGATGAACGCCTGTACGGCTCGAATTGAAAGCCGGGCAAGGTAGCACCGGGCGCGGCGCTATCCCTAGGGGTTTGTCGGCCCGGATGACTTCGGTTAAAGGCGGGAGGAGAGGGCGCCGTGGCCGAGCTGATCTCCATCATCGTTACCACTTTCAACCGCGAGGACGCACTCGATGCGGTCCTCCGATCGCTCGCGCGGCAGACAGATACGGACTTCGAGGTGATCGTTGCCGACGACGGCTCCGGTCCCGCCACGGCGAGTTTGATCGGCCAATGGAAGCCCAAATTCGACGGGCGGCTCTATCATGTCTGGCATGCCGACGAGGGCTTTCGCGCCGCCGAGATTCGCAACCGCGCGATCCTGGCCGCGCGCGGCAGCTATTGTATTTTCCTCGACGGCGACTGCGTCGCGCGGCCGGATTTCGTCGCGATGCACCGGAGACTTGCAGAGCGCGGTTCGTTCGTGACGGGCAATCGCGTCCTGCTCTCGCCTTCGCTCACCGCGAAAGTGCTGGAGCAAAAGCTCGCCGTCGAAAGCTGGAGTTTGGTCCGCTGGATTGCCGAGCGCCTGCGCGGCGGTACCAATCGCCTTTCCGCGGTCTTGCGCGTTCCGCTCGGTCCACTGCGCGGGATTCGGAAAGGCAGCTGGCAGGGCGCGCGCTCCTGCAATCTCGCGGTCTGGCGCTCCGATCTTGAGCGCGTCGACGGCTTTGATGCAGCGTATAGCGGGTGGGGCAAGGAGGATTCGGACATCATCGCGCGGCTGCTGCATGCCGGGGTCCGCCGCAAGGACGGAGTGTTTGCGACCGGCGTCATTCATCTCTGGCATGCGGGCGCCGACCGCTCGCGGCTGTCCGCGAACGAAGGCAAATTGGCCGGCACGCTCGCTGATGGCCGCATTCGCGCGCAACAGGGGCTGTCCTCGCTTTCGATTGGTGCACAGCCGATGAAAAGCCGGGGTTGACGATGGCGCCAAGCAGGCTTCGCTTCAGCCGCGAACGGCTCGCGGGCCTCGCCGATGCTTTTGTCATCGCCATCGCGGTCTCGCTTCCGTGGTCGACGTCGGCAACCGGCATCCTTGTGGCTGCCTGGGCCGCCGCTCTATTTCCGGTGGTCGATTGGAGCGGGCTGCGCCGCACGATCATGACGCCTGCTGGAGGATTTCCGGTTGTGCTTGTCGTCCTGGGCATTGCCGGAATGCTGTGGGCCGATGTGAGCCTTGTCGAGCGCTGGAAGGGGCTCGATTCTTTTCTCAAGCTTCTGGCGATTCCATTGCTGCTCGTTCAGTTTCGTGCATCCGACCGGGGAATATGGGTGTTTGCGGGCTATCTCGCCTCCTGCGTCGTCCTGCTGGCGGCAAGTACGGTTGTGATCGCGATTCCTCCACTGGCGCGCTCGCTGCTCCACGTGGACTACACGCTGGTGAAGAACGGAGCCACTCAAAGCGGCGAGTTCGTCACCTGCATTTTTGGCATGCTCTATCTTGTGGTCGATGCCTGGGAGCGACGGGACAGAGCGCGGGTGATCGCTTGCGCCACGATCATTCTTGCGATGCTGGCCAGCATCGTTTTCGTAGCGACCGGACGAACGGCGCTGCTTGTCGCGCTGGTGCTTCTCGTTGTTTTTGCTATCAAGAGGCTTAGTGCACGCGGCGTATTACTCTTGCTTGTTGCGGTCGTTGTTCTCGGCGCCATCGGCTGGACGTCATCGCCGTATTTGCAGCAGCGCACCACCGCGATCTGGACCGATCTGGAGCGATACAAAGCGGAGGAAACGGTTACGTCCTCCGGCGAACGGCTCGTGTTCTGGAAGAAGTCCATCGACTTCATCTCTCAGGCGCCCGTCATCGGTCACGGCACCGGAACGATCCGCTCGCTTTTTGAGAAATCCGCGACCGGAAGAAGCGGCGCCGCCGGCGAGATCTCAACCAACCCGCACAATCAGACCTTTGCTGTCGGCATCCAGCTCGGGCTTATCGGCATCGCCGCGCTCTGGGCGATGTGGATCGCACATCTCATGCTTTTTCGCGGCGACGGGCTTGCCGCCTGGATCGGCCTCACCGTCGTCGTGCAGAATTTCGTCGGGTCGCTGTTCAATTCGCACGTATTCGATTTCACCCAAGGTTGGGTCTATGCGATCGGGGTCGGCGTTGCGGGCGCCATGGTGTACGGTCAAGTTGAAAAAAGCACTCGACCTGCCCAGAGCAAGCACTAATCCACATTCTGCTCCCGGTCATGTTCGGCAACGGCGTTTCTTCGAGGGCGAGGAAATATCCGCCATTCTGATGGTTCCGGTGTCACAAACGATGTTGCCCACTTCATCAATTCAATATCAGCGTTGAGAACTATGTTTCGGCTTGTCAGAAGCCAGCTGACCGACGAATAATGATTTTTTGGGGGGTTGAGTGGCATGCCTGAAAGCATCAAAGTTGCCATCGCCGGGGTCGGCAATTGCGCCAGTGCCCTGGTACAGGGCGTAGAATACTACCGGGATCGTCAAGGCGCAGCGCTCGAAGGCGTAATGCGTCCATCGATCGGAGGATTTCGCTGCAGCGACGTCGAATTCGTAGCAGCGTTCGACGTGGACCGCCGAAAGGTGGGCCGCCCATTGGAAGAAGCAATTTTCGCAAAGCCCAATTGTACGCGCATCTTCCAGAGCGCCCTGCCGGTTTCCAATGTCATTGTGCAAGCCGCTCCAGTGCTGGACGGCATCGCCGCGCATATGGCCGACTATCCGGATGAGGCTGCGTTTCGTGCCGTGGATCTCGAGCCGACGGACATCGTTGCCGCGCTGCGCGCGTCAAAAGCGGAAGTGCTCGTCTGCTATCTGCCGGTTGGCTCAGAGCGCGCCGTCAAGCATTACGCACAAGCCTGCCTGGATGCAGGCGTCGCCATGGTCAATTGCGTTCCCGTGTTCCTTGCATCGGATCGCACCTGGGCAGCCAAATTCAGGGACGCCGGTCTTCCAATCATCGGCGACGATATCAAGAGCCAGGTCGGCGCAACCATCGTTCACCGCGCATTGGCGCGTCTGTTTGCCGATCGCGGCGTCACTCTCAACCGCACCTATCAACTCAACACCGGAGGCAACACCGACTTCCTCAACATGCTTGAGAGAAGCCGGCTGAAGTCAAAAAAGATTTCCAAGACCGAATCCGTGCAGTCGCAGTTGGACGAGCGACTCGATGCGCGCGATATCCATATTGGACCTTCAGATTACGTCCCGTGGCAGCAGGATAACAAAGTGTGCTTCATTCGCATGGAAGGCCACGGCTTTGGACAAGCGCCGATCGAGCTCGAGTTGCGGTTGTCTGTAGAGGACTCGCCAAACAGCGCCGGCGTTGTCATCGATGCCATCCGATGCGCGAAACTGGCGCTGCAGCGTGGCGAGGCTGGTGCTCTTGAAGCGCCCAGCGCCTACTACATGAAAAGTCCGCCGCGGCAACTGCGTGACAGTGTTGCTCTGGAGGCGTGCAGCGCTTTCATTGACAACCGTCCCTTCGATTTTCCCGGCGACGAATTGGTGAAAAAGGTCGTCTCCGGCCCGCAACGCTCGTGACTGCTTCGTATGGGCACGGGAAACCCAGTGCTCAGCGACCAGCGAGGCAGCAATGAATGGGCCTGTTGAAACGCTGCTGTTCGATTTCGGCGGCACGCTCGACGCTAACGGCGTTGCCTGGAAGGAGCGCTTCCACGCCCTCTATCGCGGCGAAGGCGTGGACATGGAAGGCGATGCTTTTGCGCCTGTCTATTACGCTGCGGACGACCCGCTTGTCGGTACGTTGCCGCCCGCAACAAATCTTGCCGAGACAGTCCATGCGCTGGTCGCGAACCTTGAAAGAGAGCTGGCAGGCCAACATGACTGGCATTGCGCAACCAGCCCTGAGAGCGGCGCGGATCGTCCCGGGCGGATCGCTACCGGATTCCTGACGGAGGCCAATGCCGCCTTCGATCGCAACCGGCCAATTCTTAAGGTGCTGAGCGACCGTTACCGGCTCGGTATCGTGTCGAATTTTTACGGCAATCTCGAAGCGGTATGCGAAAGCGCAGGCTTGTGCTCATATTTCAAGGTGATGGTCGACAGCTATTGCGTTGGCGCAGACAAGCCCGATCCGGCGATCTTTCGGTCGGCGCTCGAGAGGCTTGATGCGACGCCAGAGACGACCGTGCTGATCGGCGATTCACTGCGCCGCGACGGCGAAGGCGCCCATCGGATGGGCATGAGCTTCATCTGGATAGCGCCTGAACACGTTCTCGCCGGCGAACAGCGAAGCAAGGTGGAATACGCGGTCAGCGATTTGCGAGATCTTGCGAAGTTCCTTTAATGCACAGCACGATCGCACATCCCGGTCTCCAGGGAGGCATCATTGCCGCAGGCGAGGGCAGCCGTCTCCGAGCCGACGGATTTGGCGTGAGCAAGCCGATGGTGCCGGTCGGAGGCCGCCCCCTGATCGATCACGCTCTCGACCGGTTTCGCTGCGTCGGTGTCCGGCGCCTCGTCATCATTATCAACGAAAAAAGCGATGATTGTCGCGCTTGGCTCGACGCTCACGCACGCGATTTCGATCTCGAGATGATCGTTCGTAACACGCAATCCTCCTTTGCGAGCTTCCAACTGGTAGCGAGACGCTTGTTCAACAGCCCGGCGGTCATCACGACCGTCGATTCAGTCGTAGCCCTCGATGATTTCAAAATCTTTGTGCAGTCCGCCTCGGCATTTGCGAAAAACGCAAACGCAGTGGTCCTGGGTGTCACCGATCATGTGGACGATGAAAATCCGCTGTGGGTGGAGCTCGATGCTTCGGACGGGCGGGTCCGTCAAATCGGGGCCGGCAGCGGGACTCATGTGACGGCCGGATTTTATTGGATTGGAAGCAAAGGATTTCGTGAGCCTGGCCGAAACTTCGCGCGGTTGCGCGACTATCTCGGATGGCTCGTGAGCGAGGGGCAGCCCGTTTACGGCGTCGCCTTGCCACGCGTATTCGACATTGACCGCGCGGGCGATGTCGTCGCCGCGGAACGGGCAGGTCTCGTGAGCCTGCGCGAGAATTCGCCATGAGCGTGCCGGTCAAAGTGTGCAGGGGCATCTATCGCGAGCAGGATCACTCGCCGGGCAGGATCGAGGATGATCGCGCCATCATGAATCGAGTCGGCGCGATTTTGCGAACGCGGGACTTTCAGGTCGAGCTCGTCGAGCCGGACGCTCCTTTTGATGCTCATTGCGCCAACATTTTCGTCATGTGCGAGCGGAGTGCAGTTCTCGACCGCCTGGCTGAGGCACAGAACGCCGGCTCGATGGTGGTGAATTCTCCGAAAGCCATTCGCAATACATACCGCCATCGCATGGTCGAGCTTTTTGCGCAGCACGGTGTCTCGGCACCCGCGAGCCATATCGTCTCGACCGACGCGCACGGCTCACGGCCGGCAGCGGCCGTCTGGGTCAAGCGGTACGATTTTCACGCGACGCAAGCATCGGATGTGATGTACGTTGCAACCGATGCTGGCTGGCGGGAGGCGCTGGATCGATTTGGACGGCGCGGTATCCCGTTCATTGTCGCCCAGGAGCACGTGCCGGGCGACCTCGTCAAGTTCTACGGAGTACGAGGCGAGGGGAAGTCTGTCGCGGCAAACTGGTTCGAGTGGTTCTATCATCGCGATCAGGGAATGCTCGGCTACGCCTTCGATCCATCGCGGCTGCGCAAGGAGGCGTTCGGCGCGGCGGCCGCATTGGAACTGGAGGTCTTCGGCGGTGATGCCGTGATCAGAGACAACGGCGAGCCGACGATAGTCGACATCAATGCGTGGCCGAGCTATGCCCGCTTCCGCGAGCGTGCTGCGGAGGCCATTGCGGAGCATCTGGTCAACCGCTTCGAGCGGCGCGTGCGTGTCGTATTTGACAAGGAGTTGACTGATGAACGGCGTTCCGTCCCGTAAGCCCTCGCCGGCGGAACTGCCCGATGCGGATCGGCAGCTCGTTCCCGGGCCCAAGTCGAAAGCGATCTTTGACCGCGAGGCCGAAGTCATGGCGCCCGGCCTGCAATCAATCGCCCTTTACTCGCAAATCGCGGTCGATCGCGCCCGGGGCTGCACGATCTACGACGTGGACGGTAACGAGTATCTCGATTTCATTGCCGGGATCGCAGTGGGCAGCGTCGGCCACTGCCATCCTCATTATGTGAAGCGCATCAGCGAGCAGCTCGCACGCGCGACTTTCGGAAGCTTCACGACCGAGGCTCGAACGCGCTTCCTCGAGCTGGTGAGGGACCTGCTGCCGGACGGCATAACCCACATTCAGCTCTTTTCCGGAGGCGCCGAGGCCGTCGAGGCCGCCTTTCGTCTCGCCAAATCGGCCACGAAGAAATTCGAGTTCATCGGTTTCTGGGGTGGATACCACGGCAAAACCGCGGGCGTGATCGGGTTGCTTGGCGGTGGCTATCGCAACCACCAGGGCCCTTTTCCGCCCGGGATGCATCTTTCTCCTTATGCGAACTGCTATCGCTGCCCCTGGAAGCTTGAATATCCATCCTGTGGGCTCGCCTGCGCCGAGCATCTGCGCAACGTCGTCAAGAACGAGACGCAAAACGAGGTGGCTGCGATCATCCTCGAGCCGATGCAGGGGACGGCAGGCAACGTGATCCCGCCGGACGATTTCATTCGTGCCGTGCGAGAGATCGCGGATGAATTCGACATCTTGCTCATCGCCGATGAAATCCTGACCGGATTCGGCCGCACCGGAACGATGTGGGCGTCCGAGCAATTCGGTCTCAAGCCGGATATCATGACGATTGGAAAAGGAATGGGCGGCGGATTCCCGCTCAGCGGGGTCGCATCATCGTTTGAGCTCATGTCAGCCAGGCCGTTCGGCGAGCCTAGCGGAAGCTCATCAAGTTACGGCGGCAATCCCTTGGCCGCTGCCGCAGGCTTGGGCGCTGTCGAGGCGATCCGCGACGAAAACCTGGTCGAGAACTCCGCGCAAGTGGGCGCGGTGATGCTCGCCGCATTGAAAAAGCTGCAGGAGAAATACCGGTTTATCGGTGATGTGCGTGGGCGTGGGCTCATGATTGGCGTCGAATTGGTTGCGGACCGCAAGACCAAAGCGCCGCTCGATAAGGCCATCACCCTCGCATTGTTCCACGAGGCCTTGGCACGCGGTCTGGTCACAATGTCATATTCGCATGTGATCCGGATCAATCCGCCGCTTGTCATCACTCGCGACGAGGCATTGCGCGGCGTCGATATTCTCGACGAATCCTTCGCTGCAATTGCCAAGCGGTTCGCGCTGCAGTGAGGTCGCGGCACGTGTTGCGCGGCGCATTCATCGGTTTCGGAAATGTCGCGGCCCAGGGGCACCTGCCGGGCTGGCTGTCGGTCGAGGGCGTCGAGATCGTCGCCGCGACCGATGCGATCGTCGAGCGGCGGGAAAGTTTCTTGGCCAGCTGTCCGCGCGGGCGTTGGCACGAAAACCTGGACGATCTCCTCTCCGACAGGACGCTGGATTTTGTTGATATCTGCACGCCGCCCAGCAGTCATGCGGCGCTAGTCAAGCGGGCGCTCGATGCCGATTTCCACGTGCTTTGTGAAAAGCCGTTGGTCACGCGTCTGGCGGACGCGCAGGCGATTGCAGCAGCTGCAGCGGGCGTTCGTACTCTCCATACGGTCCATAACTGGCTGAAAGCTCCGGTGTGCGAGAAAATCTCTGAACTGATTGATCAGGACGCGGTCGGCCGCGTGCGATCCGTCCGCTGGCAAACGCTGCGCACCGAGCCTGCAGTCGCGGTCACTCCCGACGGCAGGAACTGGCGTCTCGATCCGGCGGTCGCAGGCGGCGGCATCCTTCTCGATCACGGATGGCATGCCCTTTATTGCGTTCTGCGCTGGGCGGGTGTCCCGCGAAGCATAGCTGCGGTGCTGGAAAATCGCCGGCATCACGAGTGGCCGCTGGAGGATACTGCCACCCTTAGCCTCGATCTGGATTCAGGCAATGCCGAAATTCATCTGACCTGGTGCGCCAGCGAGCGCAGCAACCGTATCGAGATCGAGGGCGAACGAGGCGACATAATAGTCGTTGATGACACCCTCACACTGAGAGCAGATGGCGAAGAAATCAGATGGATCCTGCCGCCTTCTCTGGCTCGCGGCTCTCATCATCGCGAGTGGTTTGTCGGCGTTGCCGGGGAGTTCAGAGATGCGGTGATCGCCGGCGGCAGGGGTAATCTTGAGGAAGCCTTGTTGTGTGCACGTATGATCGATCTTGCTCAGCGCTCGAGCGCAGGCGGCGGCCTGAGGCTGGCTCTCGAAACCACCGAATGTCATGCAGCGTGAAGCCTTTCACGCAGCGAGAGAAGCACCAATAGAAAAAAGAATACCGGCGCGCCGACTGCGGCCAGGACAAGAAACCAGCTCGATTTTCCGAACAGCGCAAAAATCAGCACAAGATAGATGAAGTCGCGCCGTGTTGCGGCATCAAGCATGCGCCCAAGCTTCTGACCGGAGTCGGCAGCGACCGAAGTAAACAGCGGGCCACTGTCTTTTTTTGGACGCATCGTTCGCCAATAGACAAGCGAAGCTGAGGCGAGCGTTCCCAATGATGCGGCTGCGCCAAGAAGCAGCGGCCACGAGGCTGAAACGGCGAGACTCCATCCAGCCGCCATGCACGCAAAGACGGCGATATGGACGACGTTGTCGCCCCAGTAATCGATGATGCCGCCAAAGCGCGACTCCTGAAATTTCAATCTGGCGAGCTCTCCGTCGCATCCATCCAGAATCGAATGCAGAAGAAAAAGGAGAGCGCCGACGGTCTGCCACTTCCAGTCCGCAGACAGGAAGAAGGGTGCGGCGCACATTCCGACGCCTGCCGAAAGGAATGTCATCTGGTTCGGCGATACGTTTGTGGAGGCCAGGCGTCTGGCTATTCGCAGGGAAATGGGCCGCTCGACATGCCGCGACATGAATCCGTCCGTTTCCTTGATCAGAGCGCGCAACAGCCGCCACTCCGCGCCCTTGATATCCGCCGTTGTTGTCACGACCATCGGATCGATCGATGCGGGAAGTGCGGAAGGCGGTCCAAATCGTCGCGTGAGTCGATCGCGCGCCGCCGTGAGGTCGTATGTCCTTTCAGGCGCGTTCAATTCGGCGAGGGCATCGCGCACCGATGCAGCGGCAACTAGGATGATCGCATTTGATTGTATTGCCCATGTGCCCGGTGCAACATCCACGCCGAGCAGCGCTGACAGCCACTCCTGTTCGCCAAGAATTCTCGCGTTGGCGATGATCAGCGGCCGGGCTTCACCGGCCATTGCATCGGCGATGCTGCTCCAATCCGAGACGACCGCGATTCCGGATGGTGCGGTCCGGTCTCGTGCGAGATAAATGACCTTGTCGTAGCCGACCCGGGCAGCGGCCAGAGCGGCACGTCGTCCGAGACCAAGGCCAAGAATGCGCGGTTCGCTTTCTCCCGCAAGCGACTGAACCGCTGTGTCGGAATCCGGCAAAAGAACCAGCACTGGTGCGGTCGCGGCCGCACTCGACATTTTCTGATGCATTGGACGGCGGTCAATTTTGGATCGACAATATAGTTTGATACTGAAATTGCTGCAGCTATTGTTTGCGTCGTGGTGCCGGACGCGAAAACGAGGAGCCGACCCATCTCCACTTCTTTGCTAGTTGCCGGTTTTTTCGGGCTCGCGCTGGTCGCCTATCTGATTATTGATAGCGGTACTGGCGAAGTGGCCAGCGCGATGCTGGTCGTCGGTTGGGGCTTGTTCCCGATAACCGCCTTCCACATCATTCCGCTGTTCTTTTCCTCGCTGTCCTGGCGGGAACTGTTGCCGCCTTCAGACCGGCCCGGAATCCTCAGTCTTGCCTGGATGCGATGGATTCGCGAATCCATCAATTCGCTGCTGCCGGTTGCAAGCATCGGCGGCGACATTGCAGGCGCGCGCCTCGCACACCTGCATGGCGTACCCGGAACTCAGGCGGCGGCCAGCATGATCGTTGATACGACAGTCGGCGCCGTGACCCAGCTGATTTTCGTCCTCTCCGGGGTTGCGTTGCTCGGCTTATGGTGGACCGAAAACTTTTCGTTCAATGTCCTCTCCGGACTCTTGGCCGGTATTGCAGCGCTTGTCGCGGGCATCGCTTTCTTCATTTTCTTTCAGCACAAAAACATGTTTGCGCGCTTCGTTAGGCTCATGCGGCGCCTGTTGCCGCAGAACCTCCTGTCCGATTTTGAACGAAACGCGTCGGAGATCGACGACGCGATCATGCTGTCCTATCGCAGTGGCGCGGCGTTTTGGCGTGCGATTGCCTTGCGCCTGATCGGGTGGGCGGCTGGCGCAGGCGAGATCTGGCTCGTGATGTACTTCCTCGGGCAGCCCTTCAGCGTCGTCGAGGCCTTCATCCTCGAGAGTCTTTCTTCAGGCGTGCGGGCGGCGGCATTTGCCGTTCCGGCGGCGCTCGGCGTTCAGGAGGGCGGCCTGGTTCTTTTCGGATCTTTGTTCGGGATTCCGCCCGAGATGGCGCTTGCTATCTCACTGTCGAAACGGGTGCGTGAGCTGCTTTTGGGTTTGCCCGGCTTGCTTGCTTGGTATTGGGGCGAGGGGCATCACCTCCTGCGGCGGAATCGCGGCTGACTGAGCCGCCTGCCGCCTCGCTCGGCGTTGCCTCTGCCTCGATCTCGCTCAGTGCGGTCGCCGGCGAATCGATCACATTCGGCAAGCCGAGCGCTTCACGCAGTTCGGCGCGCCGGGTCTGATAATAGCTGGAGCGGAGGAACGCATAAAAATCGATCGAGGCGTCCTCGGCCATTTTCAGCTGGCCCAGCCTGACCACCGTATCGAGGCTTGCGGTGGTGATTGCGACGGCGACCTGCGATCCGAACAGCAGGCCCACCGGATCGGCGAAGAGATCGACGACGGCCCCGGCCGCATCGCGTGTGGTCGTCGGACCCCAGTACGGTCGCACCATGTAGGGTCCTTCGCTTACGCCCCAGACGAAAAGCGTCTGACCGAAATCGCCGCTCTGCTGCGGAATCCCTTCCCGGGTCGCAAGATCGACAAGGCCGCCAATTCCGAATGTCGTGTTCATTGCAAATCGCGCGGCCGTCTTGGCGGCGGCATCAAGACGCCCTTGCAGCAGATTGTTCACGAAGATGCGCGGCTCTTTGAGATTCGAATTCACATCATGCAGCCGGTCGTGCACGGGCCGTGGAACGACTTTTTTGATGGTCTCCGCGACCGGCCGCAGCACTTCCTGGTTCATGGCCAGCATTCGGCGATTTGCTTGCTCGTTTGGATCTTGCACGGCCAAGGACGCGTCCCGGGTCGTCGCGGCACAGCCGCCCACAAACGCAGCGAATGCGAGAATGATCGCCGATCTGATCCATACGCGACCGCGACGCATTCCTTGTCCTGCCCCAAATTCCCCGGCGCGAGATTCCACGTAACTTCGTGAGGCTCCCCGATACAGCGAGCTCGTCCAACTAGATAGCAGAGCCAGTAAATCCGAACTGTTACTTTTTTGTCACAACGGCTGGTTTTAGGCCATTTATTGACTGCTACTCGCAACTTTCTGAGTAGCTAACAGAGCCGGCTGAAAGAGCGCGGCTGCGGCCAGCGTGGTGATAAGGCAGAGGGCCATCAATTTTCCCATGCTGGATGTGCCGGGGTGATGCGAGAACCACAGGCTGCCGAATGCGGTGGCAGTGGTGCACGCGCTGTACAAGACCGCCCGCGTCAAGCTGGATTGCAGGAAGTCCTTTTCACCGGAACGCCACGCCATGATGTAGTAGATCTTGAACGCGACACCGACGCCGAGAAGCAGTGGTAGCGCGATAATGTTTGCGAAGTTCAGCTGCAGCCCGATCAGCACGCAGATCTCCATTGTCACAATGATCGCAACCAGCAGCGGCACCAGTGTCAGTGCGACATGTGTCCACCGGCGCAATGCGATGAAAAGAATGATCGTGATCGAGAGTACCGACCAGACGCCCGCCTGAATGAATGCTTTCACGATCGTCTTCGCGGCCTCGATGACGAAGACCGGCTTTCCGGCCGCATCGGGAGCGACATTTCGCACTGCCGCGACGAACCTCTCCAGATTCTCGTTGTCGTTGCCGTCGCCACGCGGTGTCACCTCGATCCGGCTGGATCCATCGGCGGACACCCAGCGCCGGGTCAACGACAAAGGCAGTGTTTCCACGCTGACCGGCTCGGCCGTCAACAGGCTTCGTATCTGACGCAGCGTGGTGATCAGTGGTGACACCAGAACGCGCTCTGCGGCATCGCGAGCCGCAGGAGGTCGCTTGGCCAATTCCGTCAGCAATCCTGCAAGGCGGCGCGCCTCGACGGCCGCAGCGTTGTCGTGATCGCCTGCGACCTCACGAAGATCGCGAGCGGTCTCATCCATCGCTGCCAGCGTGTCAGCGGCGGTCGGCTTTGGCTCGATCTGGTCGGGATTGATGGTGTTCCCCAGAAAGAAGCTTGCGTCTTCGATGATGGCAAGCTTCGCCTCCTGCTCTTTGGGAACGAAGCTTTGCAGGGTCACCACCCGCGCGACTTCCGGCAGCGCACGCAATTTCTCGGCAAGCACTGCGGCGCGCGCTGGACTGCTTTCCAGGATGTCGATGGTATTCGGGCTTGTGTCGGGGTCGGCCATCAGGTCGAGCAATGTCGAAACCGATTCAGTATCGCGGGCACGCAGGTCGAGCGGGTTGAAATCGAAGCGCAGTCCCGCGAGCAGCGGCAGGCCGAGAATAGTCACTGCAAGGGTTCCGCCGACGACCCACCTGCGGTGTCGTTCGAGGAAGCGGTCGAGAGGAGCAAGAGAGGCGTAGCCGATCGGTGCCGGTTCGCCCGAGGGATTTAATGCGGCGAGCAGTGCCGGCAGCAAGGTGATCGTTGTCGCGAAGGCAATGATCATCCCGGTGCCGGCGATCAATCCGAGTTCGGACAGGCCGACATAGGCGGTCGGCAGGAAAGAGTAAAAGCCTGCAGCGATCGATGCGGCAGCGAGCAGAAGAGGGCCGGCCAGCCGGCGCGCTGTCGCCGCAAGTGCTCCTTCGAGGCCATGCGAGCTGTGGCGTTCGGCGCGATAGCGCACGCTGAACTGGATGCCGAAATCGACGCCGAGGCCGACGAAAAGCACGGCGAAGGCAACGGAGATCAGGTTGAAGGCTCCGACGAGCGCAAGGCCGAGGGCGGCGGTCAGAACGAGCCCGACCGCCAGGTTGAGGACCACGGCAAGGATGATCCGTGCCTTTTTCAGCGCGAGCCACAGCACCAGCACCACGAGGAGGACGGTCACGACGCCGTTCAATGCGGCACCATCCGCTATCGTGGCGAATTCCTCGTCGGAGAGAGCGACCGATCCGGTCAGGCGTACTGTCACCCCGTGCTCCGGGGTGAGGCCGAGCCTCGACACCGCTTCGCGTATGACATTGGTTGCCTTGCTCCCGGGCCTGAGATCATCGAAGTCGAGAACGGGCTGGATGTTCACGAAGCGACGAAGCTCCGACGGCTCCGGTGTCCGGTCGGTGATCAGTCTGCGCCAGGAAAAGGCCGGCTCTTTTCCTGTCGAAAGCGTTTCCAGGGCATCGGCAATGGCGGTCAATGCCGGCTTGAGATCATCGAGCTTTGCCTTGCCAAGCCGGATGCCTTCGACAGACTGTGACAATGTCCGAAGAATGCCGCGCAGGGTCGGGTCTGCGGCAAGCGTTCCCAGAAACGGTTGCGCGCCGATCAGATCGCCTGCATCGCGGCTGACTTCGTCGAGCGTGCGGAAGAGAATTCCATTTCGTGCAAAAAATTCTCCGCCACCGGGCGTGGATACGCTTCGGATCACATCCGCTCTACGCGAGATCTCGCTAGCAAGTGCTTGTACCGCTTCCTCGGCCGCTTCCGGTGTGCTCGCATCGATCACCGCGACGATCTGATCGACTCTCCACGGAAAACCGCGGTCGAGGGCGAGCTCCTGCTGACGCCACGGCAAGGAGCTCGACAGCAGCTTGTTGCTGTCGGTCGTGATCGCAAAATGGCGCGCGAAATAGATGCCGCAAAGCACTGCCGTAATCAGAAACGCAACGATCACCGGCCACGCATGGCGCGCCGACAGACGGACGCAACGCGTGGTGAGGATGACTGCAAGCTGATTGAGATTCATGCTCATGCAGTTCGCGAAAAAACATTCACCGGAGGCTGTCGGCTGCGTCTTGACGAGGCCGAAATCCAATTCCAAAAAGACGCGAACGGACGGATGCAGGGATCGTGCCTGCGAACACGGGGTCGGTGCGGCAGGGGAAATTTTTCATGCAGAAAGTCAAGTTCGGGCGTCCTTTATTGCTCATCCTGGCCGCAGTCGCGGCTATTCTGTTCTCCCGGATCCCCTTGCAGGCGCAAGCCTCGAGTTCCGCAGTGTCGCACATCCAGTCCTATTATCAGCAGTTGATGCCGACGATCCAGCAAGCGGGCCGCCTGACGGTTCGCGAGCGAGACAGACGCTTTACGCCGGCGATCAGTTCCGCCTTCGACCTTGCGACCATGACGCGGCTCGCTGTGGGGCCTGCCTGGCGCACATTCTCGCCGGCGCAGCAGGCGGCCGTGCGCGACGCATTCGCGAAATTCATCATCGCCGATTATGCCAGTCAGGTCACCGACTACTCGGGCGAAAGCTTCGTCGTCGACCCCAACGTCGTGCCGGAATCCCGCGGTGGCGGCGAGATCGTGAAGACGAAATTGTTGCAGCCGGGCGGACGCACCGTGACCATCAATTACCTGGTCCGGCATGGCCGCGTGATCGATGTCTATCTCAACGGGACGATAAGCGATCTTGCGACGCGGCGCGATGAATTCGCTTCGATCATCGCTTCCGGTGGCGCCGACGGATTGATCAAAAGATTGCGCGAGCGCACTCAAAAGCTGCTTGGCGGCTAGGCCGCACACTTCGGAAGCCGCGGGGGCGGATGAGTAATCGGGACAAGGTTCTCGTGACCGGCGCAAGCGGCTTCGTCGGCTCTGCCGTCGCGCACCAGCTGATCGATGCCGGCTTCTCTGTACGGGCGCTGGTCCGTTCGAAAAGTCCGCGAGCTCATTTGGCTGATCTCGCGCTCGACTATGCCGAGGGCGATCTGAGGAACCGGACATCGCTCGACGCGGCGCTGGCGGGCGTGCGTTACGTCTTTCACGTGGCAGCAGACTATCGTCTGTGGGCGCGCGATCCGGCCGAGATCGTCGCCACGAATGTCGATGGAACTCGCAATCTCATGCAAGCCGCGATGGACGTCCGCGTCGAGCGGATCGTCTATACCAGCAGCGTCGCCACGATTGCGTTGCGATCCGGCGGAGTGGCGGACGAGTCCACACCGCTGCGGGAAGGCGAGGGCATCGGCGCATACAAGCGCAGCAAGGTTGCAGCCGAACGCCTTGTCGAATCCATGGTGGCCGAACGCGGCCTTCCCGCGGTGATCGTGAACCCTTCGACGCCGATCGGACCGCGTGACGTGCGGCCGACGCCGACCGGCCGCATCATTGTACAGGCGGCCCGCGGACGCATTCCTGCATTCGTCGATACGGGATTGAACCTCGTGCATGTGGATGACGTGGCGAGCGGCCACGTTGCAGCTTTGCAGCGGGGAAAAATTGGGCAACGATATATCCTCGGTGGGCAGAACGTCCTGTTTTCGCAGATGCTCGAGGATATCGCCGGCATGGTCGGCCGCCGTGCGCCGCGGGTGCGGCTTCCCTGGCGCGCCGTAATCCCGGTCGCGATTGTGGCGGAAGCCATGGCTGCCATGACGGGACGTGAGCCCTTCGCGACGTTGGATGGCATCCACATGGCCAAGCACCGCATGTTCTTCACATCTGCGAAGGCCGAGCGGGAGCTTTCATACAGATCCCGCCCGTATATTCAGGGAATTGAAGACGCGCTGCGCTGGTTCCGTGCGACGGGCTACTTGAATTCTCGCTCGGGTTGGATACGAATGTGATCGCAAGGGACCGTCGGGGGGCGGGATGCCGACACAGAGCAAGATTGTTGCCGTGACCTCGCTGGCGCGCGAAGCGATGATTGCGCGCGGTAATGGGGTATCAGTCGTTTGCAGCCAGAGCTCGCAGCTTCATGCGGCGCTGGGTGCGGCGATCGATCCTGGAGTCTCGGGCATCATCAGTTTCGGAATTTCCGGCGGTTTGAATCCGAAGCTTGTTGCGGGCGACTGGGTGGTCGCGACCGCCGTCAGATACCGCGGCCGCGCTATTGCGACCGAGTCCGGCTGGACGCAGGAGTTGTTCCGGCGCCTTCCGGGGGCTGTTCTCGCCGAGATTGTCGGTTCCGATACCCTTGTGCCGGATCCTTCGGAAAAATCGTACCTCTACAAAAGCACTGGAGCCGCTGCTGTCGACATGGAATCCCACATCGCGGCGGAAATCGCGGCCGAGCGAAAAATTCCGTTCGCTGCTTGCCGCGTGATCATCGACTCGGCTGAGAGGACGCTCCCTCCCGTGACAGCTCTGGCTCTCGATGCAAGCGGAACGGTGAACCTTCTCGCCGTGATGCGATCGATTCTGCGATCGCCAGGGCAGCTTCCCGCTCTCCTTCGCACCGCTGCCGATGCCTGCATTGCCGAGCGAGCTCTGCGCAAGGGCCGCAAGTGGCTTGGCGAAGGACTTGGATCGCCCGCCATGCTCGGACGCGCGGACTCTATCGGCCGATCGGAGGGGCGAGCGGAGGAGTCGGATGAGCTGCTGCGGTCCTCCCCTCCGGTTTTTGGAAGGACGTGAGGGGCTGTGGGTAAACACAACGACCGGATTCTCGTCGTATAAAGTCATCGGAAATCGGCGAGCATGCTGTGACCGGATTGTGCCGCGGCGCTGATTTTTCTCTCGCCTTCATTTTGCATTTACGGACTGCT